>CAUPQG010000019.1:0-105326 GCA_963513355.1 uncultured Rhodoferax sp.
CTGGCCAGACCGTTGGGAGCTGTGACAGTGATGGAGCCTGTGGTGGTCTCGCTGGTGTTGCCCACGGTGAGCAGGCCCAGCTCATTGACTGTTGCCTGGCCGGTGGCGCCGCCATTGCCGTCCACGGGGACGATGGTGGGTACGCCATCGGTGCGTCCATTAATCGTAATCGTGAGCGTTGCCGTCGTCGCATCACCATTACCATCAGTCAGGGTATAGGTGAAGCTGTCGCTGAGGGTTTGACCGTTCTTGAGCGCGTTAACCGATGGCAGGCTGTTGTTCAGTGTGTAAACATAAGTGCCATCGCTATTCAAGGCGAGTGAACCATAGGTTAGTGTCACATTGGCGGCAGTTACTGGTGCTGCATTGGCGTCGGTACCAACCGAGTCGTTAGCAAGTACAGAGCCACTGACGGTATTGGGTGATGCATCTTCTACAACGGACGCCACGTCGTTAACGGCAACCGGCAAGCCATTGACAGGAATAGTTGATGGTGGTGTCGGAGTTGGAGTTGGCGCGGGAGGTGGAGCCGGCACAGGTTCTGGCGTAGCTGACTGTGGAGGCGCAGGCGCGGGAACAGGAGGAGGTGTTAGCGGCACTTCCTCTTCTGGTGTTGGAGCGGGAGAGCTTTGGATCTGTGCTGCTGCGAAGCTGACATCCTGTTGTTCGCTAGGTACTTCTCCATCTCGGTCAAGTGACAACGGCGCAACGCTTTCCTGAATCCGCATCAGGCGCACAAAGCTGTGAGAGTCACTTCCGTCGCCACCACCTAGTCCGGCAGCAGTGGATTCCAATTGGGTCGAAAGATCTCCGCCCGACGCGATGATGCGCGCCACTTCCGCCGCGCCGCTGTTCAAGTCGACAAGAGATGCTTCCGACTTGTCGGTGCTGGCGGTGCCCAAAAGATTGGCATCAATCAGCAATTCGCGCCCGGCCGTCACAATCAAAGGTTGCCCGTTGGGCAAAGCCAGTTCCAGGCGTGTGCCATCTTCGGTAACTACTTGCTGACCTTCCTGTACCTCATCACCCACTTTCAGGGCTCTGCGGTTGCCGCTGGAGTCGACCACCCAGGCCTTGCCTTCCAAAATAACAACAATGCCGCGCGCCTGAGCAGAAACTTGATTGGTAGCCATGGGGAATCCTTTGAATACAGCAACACTAGATTGCTGTACTCTAGTTAAACCCAGGCCCCCAGTCTATTGTCCTTGGGTACAGGTAGGCCTATCCGGCCAGGGTCAGTGAATCCCGTGCACCCGAAGCGCCAGTTGCAGGCGGTCCGTGATGTTGAGTTTGGTAAAAACCGCGCTCAAATGGGCTTTGACAGTTCTTTCCGAAATCCGGCATTGAGTGGCGATGGCATTGTTGGAGGCGCCATTGGCGGCCAGAACGGCAACCTCGATCTCCCGCTGGGTCAATGCATCGCGCCAACTGCTGTTCTGAACCGGTGGCGGAGGGACCATGCGGTTAACACCATGGAGCAGCCGCTGCATCAAGGATTTGCCGATCCACACATGCCCTGTGTCGACCACTTCTCTTACTTGTTTCAGCGTCGCGGAGTCGGAAAAGGCATGGCAATAGGCTGCACAACCCGCATCCAGTGCCAACATGGCCTCTTCGTCATGCGGGTTGGAGCTGGCGGCGACTACACGCAAGTGCACGCTCTTCAGAACACCCTGCCATACGGCGTCTGTCCACGCGGTGTGGTTGGCTAGTGACAGATCGATCCAAGCGATGGATGCACCGGCTGGCGGCAGTTTCAAAAAATCCTCAATACTGGAAGCCACGGTCTGTTTG
The DNA here is from genome assembly GCA_963513355.1 of uncultured Rhodoferax sp. GTDB lineage: Bacteria > Pseudomonadota > Gammaproteobacteria > Burkholderiales > Burkholderiaceae_C > Allorhodoferax. The sequence goes on from CAUPQG010000019.1 coordinate 1,795, forward strand.
GTGGTCCCAAAGGCTTTTTGCCAATGCGCAAGCAAACCTTTGTCTTTGGTCACCAGTATCGTCGCCGGGTATCGCTTCATCGTTCCGTCATCGCCTTTGCTTTGGCTCTCAATATGGGTTTCATCAAGTATGCGAGCACTGACTTCTTGCCGGTCAGGATGTCAACCTCGGCCACCATGCCCGGGATGATAGGGAATTTCTGGCTACCAATACTAGTAGAAAGGGTGCGTACCCGCACCAAAAAGAAGGCATTGCCTTTTTCGTCCACCACAGTATCTGCGCTGATGTGCTCCAGGGTTGCCTCCAGACCCCCGTAGGTGGCGAAATCGTAGGCTGTGAATTTAACCAGTGCTTTTTGTCCAGGGTGCAAGAAGGCAATGTCCCGCGGCAGGACCCGAGCCTCCAGCAGCAACGCGTCGTCTGAGGGTACAACTTCCACCAGATCTTTGCCAGGCTGCACCACGCCGCCCACGGTATTGACCTTCAGCTGTTTGATGGTGCCGTTGACCGGTGAGCGAATTTCCGTTTGTTTGACCCGGTCTTCCAGCGCCGAGCTGCCTTCCTGTAAGGCGTTGAGCTTGGCGTTGGTTTCGCTGAGTTCGGAGCGGGCAATATTGCGGAATGTAAGTTCTATTTCCTGGATTTTGCGATTGGCCTCCGCCACCGCTGACTCTAGTCGGGGTATGTCGGAATTGGCGCTGTCGCGCTCTCCGCGGTAACGGGCAACGTCGCGTTCCAGACGTAACAGCTCCACATCTGAGATAGCGCCCGACTTGGCCAGCGGGCGTGTCATCTCCAACTCACGTGCCGTCAGGTTGTAGCTCTGGCTGGCCTGCTCCCGCTTGGCACGTACAGAAATCAGCTCTTGTGACCGCTGAGAAGCCTGTTGGCGCGATACGCCGATGGTGGCATCCAGCTCGGCCCGTCGCGACTCGTATAAGGCACGCTCCTGCTCCACAATTTCAGGTGCCTCGGAGACCACTTCGTCTGGCGGCATAAAACGCGATCCTTCGGCCAAAGCCTTCAATCGGGTAGCCTTGGCCAGCAAAGACAGGTATTGAGATCTGTTTTCGCGCAAAGAAGACACCATGCGTGTGGGGTCTACTTTCAGCATCAAATCGCCAATCTTGACGGTCTGGCCTTCCTTGACCAGGATTTCCGACACAATGCCGCCGTCCAGGCTTTGCAAGATTTGCACCTGCCGCGAAGGGATGACCTTGCCCTCGCCGCGCGTGACTTCATCAAGTACGGCAAAGTTTGCCCAGAGGAGCAAGATCAACACCGCAGCAACACTGATCCAAACCAGCACACGTGCGCCCCTGGGGGTCTGCTCGGCAATGGCCCAATCCGCATTGGCGTCGAACTCGGTGTCCAGTTCATTGTGTTTGCCAGCCAGCGCCTGCATCGCCCAATCCAGACCGCGGGAGCATCGCTGGTAGAAGCGATCCCATGCCACGGCCCATTTAGGCTTTGTCGGCGTCGCTGCGCCTGCGGGAGCTGTTACCGGTGTTTCAGTTTCAATCGTCATCAGGCGGCCCTGCCTACTCTGCCGCTTTGCAGCGCTTCAACGACCTGTGCTTTGGGGCCGTCGGCCATGATCTTCCCGTTGTCCAACACGATTAGTCGGTCCACGAGTTCCAGCAACGAAGTGCGGTGTGTGACCAGAATTACGGTTTTGCCCCGGGTGAACCGCTGCAGCCTGGCCTTGAGCAGGTCTTCACTCTGGTGGTCCATGGCACTGCTGGGCTCGTCTAGCAACAAAATTGGCGAATCATTCAACACCGCGCGCGCGATGCCTACGGCCTGCCTCTGCCCACCCGACAAGGACTCACCCCGCTCGCCAATCAGCATGTCAAAGCCGCGCGGGTGGCGGTTGGCAAATTCGGTGACACCGGCTACTTCCGCAGCGGCGATCACGTCCTGGTCATCGGCAAAAGGTGCGCCCAGAGCGATGTTCTCTTTCAGGGTACCAAAGAACAGGCTGACGTCCTGCGACACAAAGCCCGCCGCACGGCGCAGCTCAGCTGGGTCAATCTGCCGCAGGTCGATGCCGTCGATCAGAATTGCGCCTTCGGTAGGCTGATACAGCCCCAGTACCAAGCGCTGGATGGTGGACTTGCCAGAACCCACCCGGCCTATAAAGGCGATTTTTTCCCCCGCCTGGATCTTGAACGACACATTGCGCAAAACCGCTTGCTGCTGACCGGGATATGAAAAGCTGACGTTCTTGAATTCGATGGAGCCCTGGAAACCGTTTCTGTGCAGGAACATCGAGGCATCGGCACGCTCGGGCTGGGTTTTCATGTGCTGCTCGACCGACGCCAGCCCACTCTTGGCATTGTGGTACTGCATCAACAAACCTGCCACCTGGCCAAACGGCGCCATGGCTCGGCCGGCAAGCATGGAGGCGGCAATAATGCCGCCCATGCTGAGCTGGTTGTCAATCAGCAGGTACACACCCACGATCACGACCACCACGGTCACAAATTGCTGCAAGAACTGCACCATGCTCATGATGGAGGAGGACAGCAGCTTCAACTTGGTGCCGGTCTGCGCCAGAAATACCGTGGTCTGCTCCCATTTGCGCTGAAAAGCGCTCTCCGCCACCATGAACTTTACGGTTTCAATGCCGACCAAGCTCTCAACCAGGGTGGCATTGCGCTGCGAGGTTGCCCGTTGGGTCACCTCAACCAGTTCCTGCATTTTCTGCTGCACCACCATGGAGGCCACGATCAAGACCACGATGCAAAACAGTGGCGGCAATATCAACCAGGGTGATATCCAGGCAATCACCACAAAAAACACCAGCACAAAAGGAATGTCGACTAGCGTGGTGATGGTTGCGGAGGCCACAAACTCCCGCACCGCCTCAAACGCCCGCAAGTTGGCTGCGAAGGAGCCGACGGATGCGGGGCGGTCTGCCATGCCCAGCCCCAGTACGCGCTCCATGATTCGTGCCGAAAGGGTGACATCGATACGTTTGCCCGCCGTATCCAGTATGTAAGAACGCAACACCCGCAACAGGGTGTCGAACAGCATCATCAGGAACACACCAATGGACAATACCCAAAGGGTCTCCTCGGCTCGGTTGGGCACCACGCGGTCATACACCGTCATGGAGAACAGGGGCATCACCAGCGCAAATATATTGATCAGCAGCGCCGCCAGCAGGCTGTCGCGGTACAGCCGCCAGTTCTGCATGACCACGCTCCAGAACCAGTGCTGGGACTTCAGCGCACCGCTGCCCGGCGTGCGCGGGTCGAACTTGTAGACCGGGCGCAGAAAACAGACGATGCCGGCAAACAGGTTGTCCAGTTCCTCGCGGGTCAGGATGTCAGACGACTCTCCGTTCTCCGGAAAGCGGACCCTGGCGGTTCCTTCCGGCATCCACTCCAACAACAGGCAGGCCTGGTTGCCCTTCAGTAGCAGTACCACCGGAAGCAATCCGGGGCGTAAGGCATCGAGAGACCGGCGTGCCAGTTTGGCTGTAAGGCCTGCACGGCCTGCCGCGCGTGGCAGCAGGTCTGGCGTGATGCGGTTGCCTTCCAGTGGCAGTCCGGCAGACAGGGCTTCCAGCGTGGTGGTTATGCCGTAAATCTTGGCAATGGCAATGATGCTGTCCAGCAGCGGGTCGAAGCGCAGGCTGTGCTCGCCTATCCGTCTGGCGCTCGGGTTGCTTGCTGACTCATTGTTGCTTGGCAAGGGGTCTGACATGGGCTGGTGGTCTGTGCAATGAATGGGTTGTGCGCGCTGCTTGCAGTGACGTTACAGAATGCGGTCGTCGTTGCCCAGCAGGTTTAAGGCGCCGTGAATGCGGCTGCGCAGACCCTTGCGGACCATCAGCTTTTTCTGTGCCGCGGCTGGTAAATCCGTTTGGTGGATCACGTTCTTCAGGATCAGGGTGTCGATCAGATCTTCCAGCACCCGCACAAAACCAGCGTCCACCGCGTCGAAGGCGGGCTCACTGGCAGGCATTTTGAAAAACTGCAGGATCTCCGGGGCGTTCTCTTCCATGGGTTCACTGCCTGGCAGTTGCTGCCGGGATACCGATTGAATCGTGCCATCGGAATTCTTGAGTACATGGAACATAGGGTTATTGCTCGGGAGATAAAGAGTGCCAAGCCCAACGTGGCATACGCCTGTGCTGTGGATATTAGCACCGGGTTCCTGCCGTGTGCACGAACCCTGTACTGGCGTTTGCCCTTAGGCGTTGTCCTGGGCCGAAGCGATCACACCGCCACCCAGGCAGACATCACCGTCATACAGTACGGCCGACTGACCTGGCGTCACCGCCCACTGCGCTTGAGCAAACCGCAGCGCGAAATCCCGCAGACTCGCGCCTTCCAACGCGCAAGGCGCATCACTTTGGCGGTAGCGGGTTTTTGCGGAAACATCCGTCTGTGCGGGTGCATGGCCAGCGGTCCAACTCACATCCTGTGCCTGCAGGGTATGGGACTGCAGCCAGGGGTGGTCATGTCCTTGCACCACCCACAGGGTATTGGTCTGCATGTCTTTGCGGGCTACAAACCAGGGGTCATGTTCGCCACCACCCTTTTGTGCACCTTTTGCCTTGATGCCGCCTATGCCCAGACCTTGGCGTTGGCCCAACGTATAAAAGCTCAGGCCCTGGTGTTCACCGATCTGGCGACCCCGCGCATCGCGTATCGCACCGGGCTCCTTGGCGATATAGCGGTTCAAAAACTCGCGGAAAGGGCGTTCGCCAATGAAACAAATGCCGGTGGAGTCTTTCTTCTTGGCATTGGGCAAGCCGATGTCTTCGGCTATCTGGCGCACCTGGGTTTTGTGCAGTTCGCCTATCGGGAACAGGGTCTTGGACAACTGGGCCTGGTTCAGGCGGTGCAGAAAATAGCTTTGGTCCTTGGATGGGTCCAGGCCCTTGAGTAACTCATGCAGCCCTGATTGCGGGTTATGCCGAACCCTTGCATAGTGGCCCGTTGCGATCTTTTCTGCGCCCAGGCGCATGGCATGGTCCAGGAAAGACTTGAACTTGATCTCCGCGTTGCACAGGATGTCGGGGTTTGGCGTGCGCCCGGCTTGGTACTCCCGCAGAAACTCTGCAAACACGCGGTCCTTGTACTCGGCTGCAAAGTTGACGTGTTCGATCTCGATGCCCAGAACGTCCGCAACGGCGGCTGCGTCAACAAAATCAATATTGGATGTGCAATAACCCGGATCGTCGGCGCCAGCGTCAGGCGCACGGTCGTCATCTTCCCAATTCTTCATGAAGATGCCGATGACCTCGTGGCCCTGCTGCTTGAGCAGGTATGCGGTGACCGCAGAATCCACGCCACCGCTCAAACCCACCACCACTCTTTGCTTGCTGCTCATGGGGTGATTTTACCGGGCGCAGCCCCTTTAGCGCTTTGTTAGAGAAATACGCCTATAACCCCCGCGATACAAGGATATATTGCTACACATAGCGTAGCAAAAGAGATGCTACTTTTGCGCGGGTACGGGAACCACCACAATGGTGTCGCCCGTTTTGCCGGTGCGGCCTGTATCGCCTTTGGCACCGTCGTAGCCGGTCGCGCCAGTTGAGCCGGTCGCACCGGTTCCACCGTCGCTACCTGTCGCACCCGTGGCCCCTGTTGCCCCGGTCGCGCCGGGTACCGCAGTATTGGTTCCGGTGGCGCCCGTTGCGCCTGTCGCGCCGGTTGCGCCCGCAGGACCCGGGGTGCTGATCACCACAGGGGCGGGTGTGCTGGCTGGATTACAGGCAGCCAAACCAGCGATAGTGAATACGGTGGCCAATAGCAGTGTGATTTTCATGGTGTGTCCTTGATGGGAAGAAAGGTGAAGGTCAGCTGCACGGTACCGCGTTGCGCGGTTTCCCTCCGTGCGCCAGACCACCCAATACCAAGGAAGCGTATGCACACGCCGATCGCTTGGCTTGCGACAGTGCGTACTGGCCGTAGTTGGACCTGTGCTTGATTGCGCGTGCAGGACTGCAGCGAGGCTTCAAGCAAAAGAGCGTTCGAGCCCCGGTGCTTATTCGTTGGGATGCTATGTTATTAATAGCGTCTCGGGGCTGCCGTCACGCTCGCATCCGCCTGCACCAGTGCCAGTGGGTAGCGGGTGCCAAGCAAGTAGTCCTCCATACACTGAACCAGTAGTGGGCTGCGGTGGCGGGCGCGGCTGGCGCGGATTTCGTCGGCCGTCATCCACAGCGTGCGTACGATGCCGGTGTCCAGCACGCGGTGGGGATCGCAATCCCCCAGCGCGCCACAGAACGCAAAGCGCAGGTAAGTTGTGTCACTACCGCCTGGTGTGGTCTGGCGCGACAGGTAAAGGCCCACCAGTGCGTCGGGTTTGAAGGAGTAGGCGGTCTCCTCTAATGTTTCACGGATACAAGCTTGTTCGGGCGTTTCACCGCAATCCAGGTGGCCAGCGGGGTTGTTCAGGCGCAGTCCGTCGGTGGTTTCTTCTTCCACCAGCAAGAAAAGGCCATCCCGCTCTATCACGGCGGCGACAGTGACATTGGGTTTCCAGCGTGTGTCCATACCCGATTATCGAAGGGAAATCAAAGGGGAAACCCGGGGCACCAGCAGAGCCAAAGCCCGTTTGCCCCAAAACGGGTATTACCTTGCGGATTGCGGGGGAAATTCAGTTAAGCTGCACGGCGCCGACCGTATGCCGGGTGTTTGGCCGGGCGCTGTTGTTGGACTGTTGCAAATATTTAGCTGAGGAGTTGCTGCATGCAAACTGGTGTATCTACAGGGACGGCACAGCGCATAGGCGTACCGCGCGAAGTTTTTCCGGGTGAAAAACGCGTGGCCACCGTGCCCGAGGTGGTGGAAAAGCTCATCAAGCTGGGCTTTGCGGTATCGGTTGAATCCGGCGCCGGTGACCTTGCCAACTGCAGCGACGACAGCTACCGCGCAGCCGGTGCGCAGATTGTGGACGGGGCGGCCGCCTTGTGGGCCGCGTCCGACATTGTGTTCAAGGTCCGCGGCCCCAGCACCGACGAAGTGGCGCTGATGCGCCCCGGCAGTACGCTGATCAGCTTTATCTGGCCCGCACAAAACCCCGAGCTGATGCAGCAACTGGCGGCCAAACAGGTCACGGTTCTGGCTATCGACGCTCTGCCCCGTATGCTCAGCCGCGCCCAGAAGATGGATGCGCTGACCTCCCAAGCCGGCGTGGCCGGCTACCGCGCGGTGATTGAGGCGGCCAACGCCTTCGGTCGCTTCTTCAATGGACAGATCACCGCCGCGGGCAAAGTTCCACCCGCCAAGGTTTTCATTGCAGGTGCCGGTGTGGCCGGCTTGGCGGCCATTGGCACTGCAGCAGGCCTGGGTGCCATCGTGCGTGCCAACGACACCCGTGCCGAAGTGGCCGACCAGGTCACCTCTTTGGGAGGTGAATTCGTCAAGGTGGACTACGCGGAAGAAGGCGGTGGCGGAGGCGGGTATGCCAAGGTCATGAGTGAAGGCTTCCAGCAGGCGCAGCGCGAGATGTACGCCAAGCAAGCCCGCGAGGTCGACATCATCATCACCACCGCGCTGATCCCGGGCAAACCCGCGCCCAAACTGATCACCGCCGAAATGGTGAAGAGCATGAAGCCCGGCAGCGTGATTGTGGACATGGCGGCCGAGCAGGGTGGCAACTGCGAGCTGACCGAACCCGGTCAAGCGGTGGTCAAACACGGTGTGACCATCGTGGGTTATACCGACCTGGTTTCGCGCCTGGCCAAACAATCGTCCACACTGTATGCCTCCAACCTGTTCCGCTTGTCGGAAGAGTTGTGCAAGACGAAGGACGGCATCATCCACGTCAACATGGAAGATGATGCCATCCGCGGCCTGACTGTGGTCAAGGACGGTAGCATCACCTGGCCCGCGCCCGCGCCTAAATTGCCGGCAGCCCCTGCGGTGGTTGCCAAACCCGCAGCTACGACCGCTGCCAAGAAAGCACATGGCCATGGCGCTCCGAGCGAACCCATGGCGGGCAACAAGCTGGCCATCATGTTTGGTGTGTCGGCCGCGCTGTTCTGGTTTGTGGGTGCCAACGCACCGGCGGCCTTCCTGGGGCACTTCACGGTGTTTGTGCTGGCCTGCTTTGTAGGCTACATGGTGGTCTGGAACGTGAAGCCCGCGTTGCACACCCCGCTGATGAGTGTGACCAACGCCATTAGCAGCATCATTGCCATTGGCGCCCTGGTGCAGATTGCGCCACCCCTGGCGCCAACGGTTGTCGAGGTCGCCAACCGCCCCGAGGACTGGATCCGTGGCTTGGCCGTCGTTGGTATTGTGCTCACGGCCATCAATATGTTTGGTGGCTTTGCCGTGACCCAGCGCATGCTGGCCATGTTCCGCAAATAAACACAACAAGAAGAAGGAAGTACACCCATGTCTACCAGTCTGGCCACGGTCGCCTATATCGGCGCCACCATTCTTTTCATTCTGAGTCTGGGCGGTTTGTCCAACCAGGAAACCGCCCGCCGCGGAAACCTCTACGGCATGATCGGCATGGCCATCGCCGTGCTCGCCACGGTCTTTGGCCCGCAGGTCACCAGCGCGGGATATGCCTGGATCATTGGTGCCATGGTGGTTGGCGGAGCTATTGGCCTGTACGCTGCTCGCACCGTGCAGATGACACAGATGCCCGAGTTGGTGGCGCTGATGCACAGCATGGTTGGCCTGGCTGCCATGCTGGTGGGGTATGCCACGTTCATTGACCCACAGGCCTCCGCGGGGTTCACGGGTGCGGCCAAGGCCATCCATGAGATGGAAATCTACATCGGTATTTTTATTGGCGCGGTTACGTTCTCGGGCTCCATCATTGCGTTTGGCAAATTGTCGGGCCGTATCGGCGGCAGTCCCCTGTTGCTGCCCGGGCGCCACTGGTTGAACCTGGTTGGCTTGCTGGTTGTGATCTGGTTCGCCCGTGCCTTCCTGAATGCCCACTCCATCGAAGAAGCCATGGTGCCCATCATCGTGATGACGGTGGTGGCACTGCTGTTTGGCATCCACATGGTGATGGCTATTGGTGGTGCGGACATGCCGGTGGTGGTGTCCATGCTCAATAGTTATTCCGGTTGGGCCGCAGCGGCCACCGGCTTCATGTTGTCCAACGACTTGCTGATCGTGATCGGTGCATTGGTGGGTTCCAGCGGTGCCATCCTGTCCTACATCATGTGCAACGCCATGAACCGAAGCTTCATCAGCGTGATTGCCGGCGGCTTTGGTACTACCGCAGCTGCGCCCAAGCCCACCGGCGATGCGGCGCAACCGGCCGGCGAAGTTACCCCTGTGAATGCCACCGAAACTGCAGAGCTGTTGCGCGAAGCCAAGAACGTCATCATCGTGCCCGGTTATGGCATGGCGGTTGCGCAGGCGCAGCACACAGTGTTTGAAATCACCAAGTTTCTGCGTGAAAAAGGTGTCAATGTGCGCTTTGGCATCCACCCCGTGGCAGGTCGTATGCCCGGCCACATGAATGTGCTTTTGGCCGAGGCCAAGGTGCCTTACGACATCGTGTTCGAGATGGACGAGTTGAACGACGACTTCCCCAACACCGACGTGACCATGGTCATTGGTGCCAACGACATCGTCAACCCCGCCGCGCAGGACGATCCGACCAGCCCGATTGCTGGTATGCCGGTGCTTGAAGTCTGGAAGGCAAAGACCTCTATCGTCATGAAGCGCAGCATGGCGTCGGGTTACGCTGGGGTGGACAACCCTTTGTTCTACAAAGACAACAACCGGATGTTGTTTGGCGATGCCAAGAAGATGCTGGATGAAGTGTTGACAGCTTTGCGGGCTTGATCCATAACGAGGCTCTAGGGAAAACACCAAGGGGATCCCAACGGGGGACTCCAGGCATTCGCAGGCAAAATATCTGGCTACAACTCAGTTGGGACCGCAAGCATGACAGACCGCATTTGGCTTAGTAGTTACCCCCAGGGCGTGCCCGCCGATATCAACGTCGAGGCTTACACCTCGCTGGTTGCATTGATGGATGAAAGCTTCCAGAAATATGCTGATCGCGCGGCCTACAGCTTTATGGGCAAGGACGTCACCTATGGCCAGACCGATCGATTCAGCCAAGCGTTTGCGGCCTATTTGCAGTCTCTCGGCCTGAGCAAGGGTGACCGGGTTGCCATCATGATGCCCAATGTGCCCCAGTACCCGGTTGCCGTGGCGGGTATTTTGCGCGCTGGGTATGTGGTGGTGAACGTCAATCCCTTGTACACCCCGCGTGAATTGCAACACCAGTTGAAGGACTCGGGTGCCAAAGCCATCGTCATCATCGAGAACTTTGCCACCACGCTGGAAAAATGCATCTCCGCCACACCTGTCAAACATGTTGTGTTGTGCGCCATGGGCGATCAGCTGGGCCTGCTCAAAGGTGCCTTGGTCAATTATGTGGTGCGCAACGTCAAGAAGATGGTGCCCGCTTTTAGTCTGCCGGGTGCTGTTCGTTTCAATGCAGCCATCGCGCAGGGCAACAAGGCCTCGTTCAAAAAGCCAGATATCAAGGCCGATGATGTGGCAGTGCTGCAATACACGGGCGGCACCACTGGCGTATCCAAGGGCGCAGTACTCCTGCACCGCAACGTGATTGCAAACGTCTTGCAGTCCGAGATCTGGAACAGTCCGGCGATGAACACCATACCCGCTGGTCAGCAGCCTACGGGCGTGTGCGCATTGCCGCTGTACCATATCTTCGCCTTCACGGTGGGCATGATGTTGTCGATGCGCCAGGGTGGCAAGTTGATCCTCATCCCCAATCCGCGTGACATTCCGGCAGTGATCAAAGAGCTGCGCAATCACGTAATCCACACCTTTCCGGCCGTCAACACCCTTTTCAATGGGCTAGCCAACCATCCTGATTTCAATACAGTGGACTGGAGCAACCTTAAGGTATCCGTGGGTGGCGGTACGGCAGTGCAGAGTGGCGTGGCGAAGCTGTGGTTTGAGAAAACGGGGTGCCCCATTTGTGAGGGTTATGGTCTGAGCGAGACCTCCCCATCGGCGAGCTGCAACGTGGTGACCGCCAAGGAGTACACCGGTACGATCGGCGTGCCATTGCCCAATACCTACATGAAGCTGCTGGACGACGATGGAAACGAAGCGGCGGCTGGCCAACCGGGCGAAATCGCCATTAAGGGGCCACAGGTGATGGCTGGTTATTGGCAGCGGCCAGACGAAACCGCCAAGGTCAGGACTCCCGATGGTTACTTCAAGACCGGTGACGTGGGTGTGGTGGATGCGCGTGGCTTCTTCAAGATTGTGGACCGCAAGAAAGACATGATCCTGGTCAGTGGTTTCAATGTGTTCCCTACCGAGCTGGAAGACGTGGTGGCGCAGATGCCAGGTATCATGGAGTGTGCCTGTGTGGGTGTACCTGATGCGAAGTCCGGCGAAGCGGTCAAGCTGGTGATTGTGAAGAAAGACCCCAACATCACCGAAGCCGATGTGCGTGCATTTTGCAAAGAAAACTTGACCGGCTACAAACAGCCCAAGCTGGTGGAGTTCCGTGGCGAGTTGCCTAAAACACCGGTCGGCAAAATCCTGCGCCGCGAGTTGCGCGACAAGTAAGCCACTGTGCGATGCAACACAACAAAGCGGCCTGTGGGCCGCTTTGTTTATTGCGGATAACTACTTGAGCCAGCCGCGCTTGCGGAAGTACCACATGGGCACCAGTGCACTGGCTACCATCAGGCCCAATGCGTAAGGGTAGCCCAAGGCCCAATCCAGCTCGGGCATGAACTTGAAATTCATGCCGTACAGGCTGGCAATCAGCGTCGGTGGCAACAGCGCCACACTGGCTACCGAGAAGATCTTGATGATCTTGTTCTGGTTGATGTTGATGAAACCAACCGTGGCGTCCATCAAGAAGTTGATCTTGTCGAACAGGAATGCCGTGTGCGAGTCCAGCGAGTCGATATCGCGCAGAATCTGGCGTGCTTCTTCAAACTGTTCGCCGTTGAGCATCTTGCTGCGCATCATGAAACTGACAGCGCGGCGTGTGTCCATCACATTGCGGCGGATGCGGCCGTTCATGTCTTCGTGGCGGGCAATAGCGCCCAGCACTTCGCCGGCAAGCGCATCGGTCACGTCACCGGACAACACCTTGGTGCTGACTTTTTCAAGCTCGTCGTAAATGCCTTCCAGCGTATCGGCGGAGTACTCGGCATCCGCATCGAACAGTTTGAGCAAAACCTCTTTGGCATCCTCAATCAACCCTGGCGCGCGGCGGGCGCGCATGCGCAACAGGCGGAACACCGGCACATCTTCATCGTGGATAGAGAAGAGGACACCCTTGCTTTTGAGCTCGTCGTTAACCTGGTTCAGGATGAAAGCTACGCGTACGGTGCGCGGCTCATCGTCATCGGCGATCAAGAAGTCACTGCGGATGTGCAGTTCACCATTGTCTTCTTCGTAAAAACGAGCAGACTCCTCGATATCCTCATCCATTGCGTCTTCGGGAATGGAGAGGCCGTAGTACTGTTTGACCCAGCGCTTTTCTTCTACGGTGGGGGATTCAAGGTCCACCCAGATGGGCTGGAACTGCGAGAGTTCTTCCAGCGACTCGATCTCTTCCTGAAAGAGTCGTCCGTTGGCGAGCGTGAAAATATTAAGCATGGCGATTCAATCGGGGTCAGATTCCCAGTGTCCACAGTGAACAATGGCGTGTCGCTGCTGCTTTCGCGCAATTGGATTCTGACCCCAATTCAGCGCGAAAGCTACCGACAAGGGTAGTTTTCCAAGGAATGCTCTCCAAAAGTGCCAATGCACAAATTATCGCACCGCGCTAGCGGGCACCAAGCAGACAAAAGACAGAGTTTGTGCGGGGTCATTTTGTTGCAGTGCGATACAAAAAAAGACATTGCATTTCCCCCGGTTCGGGCGCATAGTGATTTGACGGCAATCAATTTAGATCATTTTGGTTTCTGTACTTGCCGCGCAATATGGCAAGGTTTTCAACCTGAGAGCAACTGGAGGCTATTTATGAATTTGACGATCAGCGGTCACCATCTTGAAGTTACCCCGGCACTGCGCAGTTACGTCACGACCAAGCTAGATCGAATCATGCGACATTTTGACCAGGTGGTCGATGTCAAGGTACTTCTAACCGTTGAGAAGCAAAAGGAAAAGGAACGACGGCAGCGTGCCGAGTGCAATATCCACGTCAAAGGCAACGACATGTTTGCCGAAAGCTCGCACGAGGACCTGTATGCTGCAGTGGATGACTTGGTCGACAAACTGGATCGCCAGGTCGTACGCCATAAAGACCGTTTGCAGGACCACCATCATCAGGCTCCCAAGCGTTTGATGTAATCCCGCCTCAGGTATTGCGTACTAGAGCCGCCGCCCTCCATGGGGCGGCTTTTTTGTGCATAATCGGCCCACACTATGAACCGACTAGCCAGCATCCTGTCACCTGAGCAAGTGCTCGCGCACGTTGAAGTGACCAGCAAAAAGCGCGCTTTTGAAGAAGCTGGCTTGTTGTTTGAAAATCTGCATGGTCTCAGCCGTGCCTTGGTAACCGACAGCCTGTTTTCGCGAGAGCGCCTGGGTTCCACGGGCTTGGGGCATGGGGTGGCTATTCCCCATGGTCGTATTAAGGGATTGAAGGCGCCGATGGCTGCCGTGTTCCAGTTGGCGAATCCCATTGGCTTTGACGCACCTGATGATGTGGTGGTCGGCCTGCTGATCTTCTTGTTGGTGCCAGAGGCAGCGACACAGAAGCACCTGGAAATTCTGTCCGAAATCGCTGAGTTGCTGAGCGACGCCGATTTGCGTGAGCGCATGTTGGCCAGTCCCGATGCCGCGCAACTGCATGCCATGATTGCCGGGTGGCAGTCGGCCCAAGTGGCCTGAATCCTGGGCTGTGGCCCCGTACTCTCCTATATTTCCCCGTGAAACCCACCGTAGTCAGCGCTGACGTACTCTTTGAAGAGTTTCGCGGCCGCCTGCACTGGGAGTGGGTTGCTGGTCTGGGTGCCTCCGAGCGGCGCTTTGATGAAGTGGCCGTTAGGGCTGCCCGTTCCGGCGCGGATCTGGTGGGCTACCTGAATTACATCCACCCTTACCGCGTGCAAATTCTGGGTGAGCGTGAAATCGCTTACATCACCAATGCCACGCCCGAGGATTGCGCCCGCCGCATCTCCCGCATCGTGACACTGGAGCCCCCCGTGCTGGTGTTGGCGGATGGGCAAACAGCGCCGCAGGCCTTGCTGTCGATGTGCGAACGGGCGCAGATACCGATGTTTGCCACCGAGGAGTCGTCAGCTTTTGTCATTGACGTACTGCGTGCCTACCTCTCCAAGCATTTTGCCGACCGATCCTCCATGCACGGAGTGTTCATGGACATTCTGGGCCTTGGCGTGCTGATTACCGGTGAATCCGGGTTGGGCAAGAGTGAGTTGGGCTTGGAGTTGATTTCACGCGGTAATGGCCTGGTGGCCGATGATGCGGTGGACCTCTTTCGCATCAACCAGACCACGATTGAAGGACGGTGCCCGGAGCTGCTACAGAATTTGCTCGAAGTGCGCGGAATTGGTCTGCTAGACATTCGCGGCATCTTTGGCGAGACTGCCGTGCGCCGGAAAATGAGGCTCAAACTGATCGTGCACTTGGTGCGTCGGGAAACCCTCGAGCGCGAGTATGAACGCATCCCCTACGAGCCGCTGACCCAGGATATTCTGGGTATCCCCGTGCGCAAGGTGGTGATCCAGGTGGTGGCGGGCCGCAATATCGCCGTGTTGGTGGAGGCCGCTGTGCGTAACACGATCTTGCAATTGCGCGGAATAGACACCTATCAGGAATTCGTCGAGCGCCATCGCAAGGCGATGGCACAGGGCGATTAGGCAGCTCCGCTGTTACCGCTGCGCTGCTTTTCCCTGTCGCTGCGGTTGGGACATTTGTCCTTGGTGCAGGTTGCGTACAGACTCAGCGCGTGGTCCGAAATTGCAAAGCCCTTGGCCTCGGCCACCGCGTGCTGGCGTTTCTCGATTTCAGCGTCGTAAAACTCCTCGACCTTGCCACAGTCCAGACACACCAGGTGGTCGTGGTGTTGGCCTTCGTTCAACTCATACACTGCCTTGCCACTCTCGAAGTGGCTGCGACTCAGGATACTGGCCTGTTCAAACTGGGTAAGCACCCGGTAGACCGTGGCCAAGCCCACGTCGGATCGATCCTGCAGCAGGACACGAAAAACATCCTCCGCTGTGAGGTGGCGCTCCGAGCTGCGCTGGAATACTTCCAGTATCTTCAGGCGGGGTACGGTGGCCTTTAGGCCGGTATTCTTTAGTTCGTCAATATTGGTCATGGGCATCTCTCCGCCGGGTGTGTGCGAGGGGGCGGCGGCGCTCAACCGCTACAATCCTGCGATCATATCTCGCGTAACCAACCATGTCCGATACCCCTTGCCGTAGCCTCAATCTGACCTTGGTCGCTCTGGTGTTTGCGGGCCTTGCGGGCTGCAGCAGCCTCAACGGCGCCAGCGCACGCGTTGCCGGAATCATCTCGCCCTACAAGATGAATATTGTGCAGGGCAACGTGGTCACCCGCGAGCAATTGGCATTGGTCAAGCCCGGTATGCAGCGCGCCCAAGTGCGCGACATCCTGGGAACAGCGCTGTTGGTCAGCGTCTTTCATGCTGATCGTTGGGATTATGTGTTCACCCTCAAGCAGCAGGGCGTGGCACCCCAGGCGCGCAATCTCACCGTGTTTTTCAAGAATGATCTGGTTGAGCGTACCGAGGCCGACCCGCTGCCCAGCGAGGCCGAGTTCGTCGCCACACTCAAGTCTCCTTCCCTGCCCAGCGCTGCGCCGAGTCTTCAGGCCTCGGAAGAGAGTCTGAGCAAGTACCCCCCACCCAGTCGGCCAGCTGCCGTAGTGCAGCCCATCGTGACCGCGCCCACAGATTACCCTCCACTTGAGGCTGCGCGTCCCTAGTTTTGCAGCAGAAGGATTTCCTGACATGACCCACAAGATTGCCGTGGCTGGCGCATCAGGCCGTATGGGTCAGATGCTGATCGATGCCATCCGTGCCGCAGATGATTGCAACCTGACCGGCGCCCTTGACATGGTGGGCAACCCATCGGTGGGTCAGGATGCTGGAGCCCTGTCCGGTAAACCAGTGGGCGTGCAGATCACTTCTGACTTGCACACGGGTCTGCAGCACAGTGATGTATTGATCGATTTCACCCGGCCCGAAGGCACGTTGGCGCATCTCAAGGTCTGCCGTGAGCTGGGTGTGGCCGCCGTCATTGGCACTACCGGCTTCACAGAAGCACAAAAGGCAGAGATCGCCACCATCGCTCAGGACATTGCCATCGTCATGGCGCCCAATATGAGCGTGGGGGTGAACGTCACCCTCAAGCTGCTGGAAATGGCCGCCAAGGCGCTGTCCACCGGCTACGACATCGAGATTGTTGAAGCCCACCACCGCCACAAGGTAGACGCACCCTCAGGCACGGCCCTGAAGATGGGTGAGGTCATTGCCGATGCGCTGGGTCGCGATCTGAAAGACTGCGCTGTTTACGCCCGCGAAGGCGTGACCGGCGAGCGCGATCCGTCCTCCATCGGTTTTGCCACCATCCGTGGCGGCGACATTGTGGGCGACCACACGGTGTTGTTTGCCGGCATTGGCGAGCGCATCGAGATCAGTCACAAATCCTCCAGCCGGTCCACTTATGCCCAGGGCAGTCTGCGCTCTGTGCGTTTTCTGGCGGGCAAGAAGCGTGGGCTGTTTGACATGTTTGACGTGCTAGGTCTGCGGTGAACGCATTGGACCTGCTGCGCCAGGGTGACGCGGTCAGCCAGGGCGTGGCCCTGGCACTGCTGGTCATGTCCGTAGGCAGTTGGGTCGTGATTTTGTGGAAAGCCTGGCTGCTGTTACGCGCCCATCGTGACGTGGCACGCAGCACTGCCGCCTTTTGGCAGGCCCCCTCGTTGGAAGAGGGGCTTCGCTCGGTTCGGTTGTTTGACCGTGAAGTGCTGGTTGCGCCGCTGGTGGAAGCGAGCCAGGTACAAACATTCGGTACGCTGGCCGGTGCGGGCGATAGGTCCCAGCAACTCACACGGCTTTTACGTGATGCCCTGCATATGGTGTTGCTCAAGTTGCAGGCCGGTCAAATACTGCTGGCTACCGTTGGCTCCACCGCGCCCTTTGTGGGGCTCCTGGGGACAGTTTGGGGTATCTACCACGCACTGATGGGTCTCTCGGGGGCGGGCCAGGTCACCATAGACAAGATATCAGGCCCGGTGGGCGAGGCCTTGATCATGACCGCGGCTGGCCTTGCCGTTGCTATTCCCGCCGTGCTAGGGTTCAACATTTTGGGCCGTTATATTGGCCGCATTGAGGCCGATCTGGAAGGTTTTGCCCGCGACCTGCGCGAGTTGTTGATTACACAGAAGACTTTATGAGCTTCGGTCGACTTGAGCGCACCACCGCTCCCCAGCCCATGAGCGAAATCAACATGACGCCGCTGGTGGACGTGATGCTGGTGCTGGTGGTCATTTTCATCATCACTGCCCCGCTGCTGGTCAGTGCAGTCAAGGTGGACCTGCCCAAGTCTGCCGGCGCCGCCACGCTGGAGGCGCCCAAGTTCATTGCGCTGACGGTGGACAAGACCGGACAGGTCTTTGTAGACGACAAGCCCTTGGATCCCCGTGCCGTGGCCACCGCGCTGCGCCAGGCTGGCGAACGCAATCCTGATACCGAAGTGCGGCTGCGGGCCGACACTGCGGTACCGTATGGTCGCGTTGTCGAACTGATGGGTCAGGCCCATCAGGCCGGTCTGCACCGCATCGGTTTCGTGACCGACACCGCCACCGCAAGGCGTTAGGGTCCGCCCCTGCGGGGGCAATAGCCAGTGGGCCTAAAATCCCTTCAGGCATTCCATCTGGCGACGCTAGGTCGCTCCTTCACCCATGCAAGACAAATACCAACACCTGGACATCGAAAAAGCGGCGCACGCACACTGGGCACAACCCCTGTGGAACGGGCAAAACGCCTACCGTGTGACTGAAGACGCACGTGATGCGCAGGGCAATTTGAAGAAGAAGTTCTACGCTTGCTCCATGTTGCCCTACCCCAGTGGCAAGCTGCACATGGGCCACGTACGCAACTACACGATCAACGACATGCTGGCGCGTTACCTGCGCATGAACGGCCACAACGTGTTGATGCCCATGGGGTGGGACGCCTTTGGCCTGCCCGCCGAAAACGCTGCTCTGAAGAACAAGGTGCCGCCCGCGAAGTGGACTTACGACAACATCGCTTACATGAAGGGCCAGATGCAGGCCATGGGCTTGGCCATTGACTGGAGCCGCGAGGTTGCAACCTGTGACCCGTCGTACTACAAGTGGAACCAGTGGCTTTTCCTGAAGATGCTGGAAAAAGGCATTGCCTACCGCAAGACGCAGGTCGTCAACTGGGACCCCGTGGACCAAACCGTGCTGGCCAACGAGCAGGTCATAGATGGCAAGGGCTGGCGCACCGGTGCCACGGTGGAGAAGCGTGAGATTCCAGGCTATTACCTGAAGATCACTGACTACGCACAGGAGTTGTTGGAGCAGGTGCAGACCGGGCTGCCAGGCTGGCCGGATCGCGTCAAGCTGATGCAGGAGAACTGGATTGGCAAGTCCAGCGGCGTGCGGTTTGCGTTCACCCACGACATCAAGGGTGACGACGGAGCCTTGATCGGTGATGGCCGCATGTATGTCTTCACCACCCGCGCAGATACCATCATGGGGGTCACCTTCTGTGCGGTGGCGCCTGAGCATCCGCTGGCCCAACATGCCGCCAAGGCAAACCTGCGCCTGGCAGCTTTTATCGAAGAGTGCAAGGCGGGCGGTACCACCGAGGCTGAACTGGCAGTCAAGGAGAAACTGGGTATGCCCACGGGGCTGCAAGTTACCCACCCGCTCACAGGTGAAGCTATCGACGTGTGGGTTGGCAACTATGTACTGATGGGGTATGGCGACGGCGCCGTGATGGGTGTGCCCGCCCATGATGAGCGCGACTTCGCATTTGCCAAAAAGTACAACTTCCGCATCGATGACGTGGTCCATATCGATGGACTTACCTACGACCACGACCATTGGCAAGATTGGTACGGCGACAAGCAACGGGGTGTGACCGTCAACTCGGATGTCTTCAGTGGCATGTCCTATGCCGACGCCGTGGATGCGGTGGCTGCTGCCTTGCAGGCCAAAGGCCTGGGTGAAAAGAAAACCACCTGGCGCCTGCGCGACTGGGGTGTCAGCCGTCAGCGCTACTGGGGTACACCCATTCCCATCATCCACTGCCCGGAACACGGCGCGGTGCCGGTGCCCGAGAAAGACCTGCCGGTCGTGCTGCCGCAGGACTGCGTGCCCGATGGCTCCGGCAACCCGCTGCACAAACACGAAGGCTTCCACGCCGGCGTGGTGTGCCCGGTATGTGGCAAGGCCGCGCGGCGCGAGACCGACACCATGGACACCTTTGTCGATAGCTCGTGGTACTACATGCGTTACTGCGACCCGCAAAACATCGACGCCATGGTGAGTGGCGGTGCCGCCTATTGGATGCGTGACCAGCAACTCGCCAAGGGTGGCAGTGGCATGGACCAGTACATCGGTGGCATCGAACATGCCATCCTGCACCTGCTGTACGCGCGCTTCTGGACCAAGGTCATGCGTGACTTGGGCCTGGTAACCGTGGATGAGCCGTTTACCAAACTGCTGTGCCAGGGTATGGTGCTGAACCACATCTACTCCCGCCGCACCGAAAAGGGTGGCAAAGAGTATTTCTGGCCGCAGGACGTGGAGCATGTATTCGACGATGCGGGCAAGATCAACGGAGCCAAGTTGATCAAGGCCGTGGACAGCGCGGACGGCCTGCTGCCGGTGGGCACGTCCATCGACTACGAAGGCGTGGGCACCATGTCCAAGTCCAAGAACAACGGAGTCGATCCGCAAGACCTGATCGAGAAATACGGCGCCGACACCGCCCGCATCTACACCATGTTCACCGCGCCGCCTGAGGCCACGCTGGAGTGGAACGACGCGGCGGTGGAGGGCAGCTACCGCTTCCTGCGCAGGGTGTGGAATTTCGGTGTCAAGCTGTCTGCTATGAATATTGAAGCTACCCAAGTCCGATTGGCGGGGGCTAACGGCATAAATAGCTTAAGCTTCAGCAAGGAAGCCAAGGTTCTGCGGCGCGAAATGCACACGGTGCTCAAGCAGGTGGACTACGACTACCAGCGCATGCAGTACAACACCGTGGTCTCAGGCGCCATGAAGATGATCAATGCCCTGGAAGACTTCAAGGCCGTGGAGTCCGAAGGTGGGCTGACGGCAGTGCTCGAAGGTTTCTCGCTGTTGCTGCGTGTCCTCTACCCGGCCACCCCCCACATCGCCCACGCCCTGTGGAGCGAGCTCGGTTATGCCAAGGGCAGTGGCGACCTGCTGGACGCACCCTGGCCGCAGGTGGACCCCGCCGCGCTGGTGCAGGACGAGATTGAACTGGTGCTGCAGGTCAACGGCAAGCTGCGCGGCTCGGTGATGGTGCCCTCTGGCGCGTCCAAGGACGAGATCGAAGCGCTGACATTGGCCAATGAGACGTTTGTCAACTTTGCTGCGGGTGCACCGATCAAGCGCGTGATCATTGTGCCGGGGCGCCTGGTCAATGTGGTCCTCTAAACCGCAGCCCATGCTAAGCCGCCGCTTCGCCGTCGCTGTCCTGGCCACGGTCGCTCTGGCAGGCTGCGGCTTCAAGCTGCGCAGCAGCCAGACTTTTGCGTTCCAGACAGTGGCTGTGACGCCGGAGCGCAACGGGCTCGTGGCGGCTGACCTGATACGTTACTTTGGCAAGGCCATCGTGCCCCTGGTGCCGGTGCGCGGCACCGAACCGCCCCAGGTTATCGTGGACATCCTGCAGGAAGTGCGCGACAAAAACGTGGTCGGGGTTAACGCCTCCGGTCAGGTGCGTGAGTTCCAGTTGCGGCTGCGCCTGCTGTTCCGCGTGCGCTTGCCCGACGGGCGCGAGCTCATTGGGCCAACCGAAATCTCGCAACAGCGCGACATCAGCTTCAACGAGTCCGCGGTGCTGGCCAAAGAGGCCGAAGAGGTGCTGCTGTTCCGCGACATGCAAAACGACATCCTGCAGCAATTGCTGCGGCGTCTGGCGGCGATCAAGTCGCTGGATGCGCCCTGATGGATCTTCGCCTCGCTCTGTATGAACTTGCGGCCCGCCACAAACTGAACGCTGCAGGCTCGCAAAAGCTGGCCCAGATAGCCGGACTCGAGCGGGAGCCTGCGCAACTGGCACATTGGCTGCCTCGCGGCGTGGCCGTGCTAGCGGCGGTCCTTGGGGGCTTTGGCGTCATCCTGTGGATTGCCGCCAACTGGGACACTCTGGGTCGCTTCGGTCGTTTTGCGCTGCTGCAAGCCGTGTTCCTGGTGATGTGTGTCGGCGCCCTGGTCAAGCCCAGTGCACGCGTGCCATTGGGCTTGATGGCCTTGCTCACTATTGGCGGGCTGTTTGCCTATTTTGGACAGACTTACCAGACCGGTGCCGACCCTTGGCAGCTGTTTGCCGTGTGGGCGGTTCTGTCCTTGCCGCTGACTTTGAGTGTGCGCAGCGATGTGTTGTGGACTCCCTGGTCGCTCATCGTCTCCACCGGTATCTCGCTGTGGGTGCACGCGCATACCGCCCACGACTGGCGCGTGGAGCCGCAGGACCTGCACATCTATGCCATGGCTTGGAGTGCTGCGCTGGGACTGACACTGGCCCTGAGCCCGGTTTTCAAGCGCTGGAGCGGCAGTGGTCTCTGGGCGATGCGTACGGCGGTTACCTTGGCCACCCTCATGGTCACTACGACGTCACTGGGCGCTCTGTTTGCGAACCAGATGGTGCTGTTGTACGGCCTGGGCTTGGGCCTGCTGGGGAGCGCCGCCTATGCGCTGGCCAGCCGTAGGCTATTCGACATTTTTTGTCTGAGTGCGGTGGGCCTGGCGCTCAACGTGTTGTTGACTTTTGGTCTGGGCAAACTGTTGTTCCAAGACTCGCGTGGCGACCACTGGATCGCAGCCATGCTGCTTTTGGGCTTGGCGGCCGCAGGCCTGTTGGCTGGCACTGTGGGGGTGTTGCTTCGGTTGTCCCGTCGCGATGCCGCGCAAGGTGGCGGCGTATGAGTAGCGACCGTTTGGACCATGTTCTGCGCGCTGCGAGGGCTGCCGGTGTTTTGCCTGCCGAAGCACATCGCCCCGATCAGGACCACCGACCGTGGCCCGTGGTGTTGCTGACGGCCCTGGGTGCCTGGCTTGCCGCCGTGCCCCTGCTGATCGTCGTTGGTTTGATGGTGGGTGAAGCGGCACTGCGTGGTACAGGGACTTATGTTGTGGGTGCTGTGGTTTTGGCCGGCGCTGTGTCCTTGTTGCGCGGGCGCTCGCTGCCCTTGTTTTTGGAACAACTGGCGGTGCCGGCGTTGATGGTGGGCGGTGCTTTGTTGGGTTATGCATTGTTCCGCGATATGCCCAACCGCGGTGCCGCGGCGGTGTCCGCAGCGCTGGTGGGTGCGGTGGTGTGGGCGGTGCCCAAACCCTGGCTGCGGGTCTTGCTGGGTGCGGGTGCAGCGGGACTGGTGGGCTTGGCTGTGGCGCCCATCAGCCTGAACTTTTTTGGCCGATCCGAGTGGCCCGGTGTATGGCTGGCGCTGCACGTATTGGTGGCCGTGGCATTGGCGGGTGCGTGGGTGCAACGGTCGGTACTCAACGACGGCCCGACTGCACGGATAGCAGCCGCCTGGGAATCTCTGTCCGTGGGATGGTTGCTGGTCACGTTGGCAGGTCTCGCCTTTTGGGCTGGCATGACTTTTCTGGTCGGTGCCAGTCTGGGTGGTGGTGGCTTTGTTGCTGGTGAGATTGCACGTGAGATAGCGCCCAAACAGGCCGCTGTATTGGAGAGCATGCAGGCATTGCGTCTGGCGTCCGTGGCGCTGGGCCTGGCGGGCGCTGCCTGGCTGGCCCACGCATGGCCTCGCGTACGCAACACATGGTGTGCTGCTGTAGCCCTGGTGCTGGTGGCATTGGCAGGGTTCATGCCGTCTCTTGGCGCAGTGTTCCTGGTACTGGCCTATTGTGTGACTGCAGGCCGTTGGCTTGTGGCCTGCGCGGCGGGGGTGGCCGCAGCTTGGATCATGGGTGCGTTCTACTACCAGTTAGCCTGGCCTCTGGCAGACAAGGCCTTGTTGCTGGCAGGTGCCGGCGCCGCTTTGGGTGCCCTTGCCTGGTGGGCGGCACGTACCACCCAGGCATTCCACGCGCCGCAGGTTACCGGTGCTGCGGATACGACGGCTTTGCGCAAGTCCCAGGCAGGCCTGGCTTTTGCAGCACTGCTGGTTTTGCTGGTTGCCAACAGCGCCATCTGGCAGAAAGAAAACCTGATTGCACAGGGCCAGCCGTTGTTTGTGCCCTTGGCGCCGGTTGACCCCCGATCGCTGATGCAGGGTGACTACATGGCGCTTCGTTTTGCCTTTTCCGATGGTGTGCGGGTGGCTGATACCGCTCTGGCCGCAGGCCAACGCCCTTACGTGGTGGCCAAACGTGATGCCCGTGGCATTGCAACCGCGATGCGCCCGGATCTTGGCAACCCGCTGGCGGACGACGAACTGCGCGTTGAACTGTCCCCCAAGAACGGTGATTGGGTGCTGGTCACCGACGCCTGGTTTTTCAAGGAGGGCGAGGCTGACCGCTGGGCCCAAGCCAAGTATGGTGAGTTCCGTGTTGGCAAAAACGGCAGGGCCTTGCTGGTCGGCCTGCGGGGCGCGGATCTGAAGGCGCTCTAGCGCTACCCTTTTCGTACGATGCGTTTCGCTGGGCGGTCCACGCCACTGTCATTGCCCGGTTTGTCGGTGTACAGGTAGGCTGAAATAGCGTCTGTCAGTTTCTCGGCTTGGGTCACCTGGTTGTCGCCACTGACCATCAGGCTGGTCACCAGTGCTTCTATCACCAACAACGCAGCCGTATAGCTGCTCGACAAAACCGGGTGGGTGGCCGGTGCCACCAGCACATCGTGCGACCAATTGGCTAGTGGCGAGGCCATGGAATCGGTCAGCGCAATCACATGCGCACAGCGGTCCCGCGCGTAGCGGGTCAGCATGACCGCGTCACTGGCGTAGCGGGGGAACGAAATGGATATCAGCAAATCCTTGGGGCCGATATTCATCAAGCGCCCGGCCGCGACTTCGGTGCCGCCAAACTCCACGACGTTGATGGCCTGGCGGCAAAAGGGTTGCAGGTCCAGCGCCAGCATGGCAGACAGGTGGGCGCTGATACCAAAGCCCAGGGTGTACACCGTCTCCGCCGCCAAGATCTTGTGCGCCGTGGCGATCAGTATGGCCGGGTTCAGGCCGGCTGCAGCAGCCTGGAAGTTGCTGACACTGGCCTCCAGGCTTTCGGTAATGATGGGTTTGCCACTGCTGCCGTCCTCGTCCTTGCGTTGCAATACATTGCGCAACTTGTCGACCGGCTGGAACACCGGTTGCAGCGCGGTTTGCAGCGCGTCCGCCATTCCGCTGCGTAGCGCGCCAAAACCGCTAAAGCCCAGAGCACGTGCAAAGCGGCTGAGCGTGGCGGTCGATGTTTGTGCATTTGCTGCCAGTTCCTCGATGCCCCAGGCCGTGGCACGTACCGGGTTGCGCAGCAAAAAGTCGGCGATTGCCACATTGGTCCCGCGCCCCTCGGCCAGTACCGCACGCAGCTTGAAGCCCAGTTCAGACTGCGCAAATGCGGTGTCGACCGAAGGGCTGGAGAAGGTCGAAGGTGCGGGGGCGTCGGGGATGTTTTTGGGCATGTTGTCGGGATTATCCGGTGTCGCACCGCAGCTTACTGCGCCTGCAGGTGCTTTGGTGGTTGGCAGCCATCGGCACAGGGCGCGAATTGCACCAATAGACCGGTATAGGCCACAGCCGCTGGTGTGTTGGTGTCCAAAGCGGTCGCGGCACGGAACACGGTGTGTGCGTCTCTGGCGAGCGTGGCGCTGTAATAGGGTTTGTTTTGTGGGGTGTGCGCATCGGCGCTGTTATGCGTGCTGCCAAACCCCTGCGTAGCGCCGGTGCGCCCCATGGTGGTGGCCAGGTTCAGAAAATTGTAGGCGCCGGGGTCCATCAAGCGGTCTTGCACGACTGTGGCTTGTGCCGGTGCCGCGGGCAGTACCGGCCTGCTGTCCGATAGCGTGACCAACAAGTCCCCCTTGGTGTCTATGCGGGCGGTGTCTCCTGGCAGCAGGTAGTGGGCGCGCACGCCGTTGATGCTGAATTGCCTCTGGGAATCGCTTAGGGACTTGGCGTGGCGCACATCGGCTATGAATACACCTCCCGCACCGATGACCGCAAAATGGGTGGTGCCATGGGCATCAGCCTGGCTGACCAGCAGTGCGGTGTTCTCATCCACGCCAAAGCCGTAGTGCATGCCGCTGTCAAACGTGGCGCGCACCAGACGGCCCTCACGCGCGCGCCGCGAGAAGTGTGAATCCAGCACACCAAAGCGGAAAACGCCCAAGCCGCCCAGTGGGTAGATCACGGGCGGGAAATTGGTGTTGTGTTCGGTCTGGCCCGGCTCTGTGGTGTCACCCGCTACACCATGCCCTTGCGTGAAGCCGTTCTTCAGCGCATCGTAGCTGCTGCCCCCGCCCACCATGGGCACGGGTTTGCCCTGCCAAAGGCCGCCACCCTGGATATGGTTGCCAGCGCTGGTGCCTGCCACAACCAACTGACCTTGCGCATGGCGGCGCTGCAGGATCGCAAGCTGCGCACTTGGCAAGCTGTAGTCGCCCGCAGCGTTTTGGGTGACCAGGCTTTCCAGGTGGCGGGCCTGGTTGCCGCCCGAAAAATAAATGCCGTTGAGGCGACCCAGCAGAGCGTTCAGCGCCTGGCCTTGGTTGGCACACAGGGCCTCCTGCTGTTGTGCCAGGTCGGGGAACAACAGGTCGGCGTGGTAGACCACCCTTTCCGGTTTGGTATTGGTGTAGCTGTCGTAGTAGTAGCGCAGATTGGCGCAATCGTCAGCATCCAGGGCCTGGCGAGAGCCACCATTCAGTGGCAGGTACACCACGTCTGCGCCTGCCGATTGCAGCATGAACACATTGAGATCGCGGTCAGCGAACGGATGCAAGCCAGCCGACGCCGTGACCACGCCGATCAGGGGTTTTTTACCTTGATTGATCGCCTGAGCGGCGGCAACAACTGCAGTGGTGATGGCTACGCTGTGCGGATTGGATGAAAACAAAGTGGAGCGACCCTGCAACTTGCGCCGGTACTGCGGCATGGGGTCCACAAAGACCGAGCGCAGTATGGCGCCCTCTGCCAAAGTCAGTCGCTCCTGGTGACCGTCTGTTGGCTGCGGGAGCAGACCCTCAAATGCGGGCCAGGCAAGATGCTCGCGTGGCCCGCTGGCCTGCAGGGCCTGCGTCAGCCGCGCCAGTAGCAAGGATTTGCGGCGTGCATCGAACAGGCGTGCCGGCACATGGCGCAACCCATCCACCCGGGTCTGCGTCAGGCTGTAGGTAAACGTGGGAGTGAAGACTTCAGCGTCGAAACTGATGTCTTCCCGTGTCATGCCCTTGAACGCCGGATCCTGCGCCAGGATGGTGTTCCAGTCCGCCAGGCATTCACCGCCCTGGCGATCCCCTGAAAAGCTCGAGCAGCGTCGTTCTGCGCCACCAATAACCACGTTGGCGATGGGTGGCAGCGAATCGGCCCAGGCAGCATGACCGCCGACCACCAGGCAGCCCGCCGCTATGGCGCGGGGAATGCCTTGGCGTAGTGGGCGATAGGGAGATTTTTTAGGCATAGGACAGACCCTGAGCAAGAAATTAGAGCGACCGCAAATTTTCAACAACAGCGTGTTTGAAAACGTTTTTGACGATTCTCGGCGCAAATCAGCGGAATTTCACGCGCGCGGCTGCGAATTTCGTCAGGGTTTGTCCTTATATTTTCATATAGATCAATTATGAAAATAACTGTACATTACGGTTTCCTAGTTCGGAACGGTTTCTCATTTCATCCTCTTTCAGGAGCTCCCATGTCCCGCAAACTGCCTTTCGCGTTCGCCGCTATCGCCGCCCTCGGCCTGGCTGCGGGCGCACATGCCCAAGCCCCAGGCTGGGCCAAAATCCGCATCGGTGTGGAGGCCAACTATCCACCATTCTCCCAAATGGGTACCGATGGCAAGTTCTCAGGTTTTGACATCGACATTGCGAACGCCCTGTGCACCACCATGAAGGCCGAGTGCACCCTGGTATCCCAGGAGTGGGATGGCATGATGCCCGCCCTCAACGCCCGCAAGTTCGACATGATCGTCGCCTCCATGACGATTTCGGAAGAGCGCCTCAAGGTGGCCGACTTCAGTGATTCGTACTACGACATCCCGTCCACCTTTATCGCCAAGACGGGTGTCTTCAAAGATGTCAGCCCTGCCAGCCTCAAGGGCAAAACCATCATCGTCACACGCAATACACCGCGTGCCAAGTACCTCGCAGAGAACTACAAAGACAGCCAGGTACTGCAGGTGGCAAAAGAAGCCGATGTGACGATGGAACTGTCAGCCGGTCGCGGCGATATCGGATTTAGCTCCTCGCTGGCGGCTACCACCGCCTTCCTGAAGTCGCCCGAGGGCAAGAACTTCAGCAAGGTCGGCCCCCCCATCAATCCCAGCGGCAACAAGGCGGGCGGTACAGGCATAGCCATGCGCAAGGGCGAGGAAAGCCTGCGCACCAAGGTCAATGCCGCGCTCAAGACCATCACCGCCAATGGTGTCTACAAAACCATCAACGACAAATACTTTGACGTGAATATCCGCGGCGAATAACAACAGAACCTCTTTTCGACAGCCTTCTTCCTGACCTACCCAACCGGACTCCATCCCCATGACCTCCACCACTTCGCCCATGTCTGTACGCGCCGCATTTGCGCTGCGTCCCTGCGCCCACGCCGCCGCGCTGGCCGTCACGTTGCTCGCCAGCCAGGCCGCGCTGGCCCAGGCCGAGAGCGGAAAGCTCGACCGCGTTGAAATCACCGGCAGCTCCATCAAACGCGTTGATGCCGAAACCGCCTTGCCCGTGCAAGTCATCAAGCGTGAAGACATCGACAAAAGTGGTGTCACCACTGCGGCCGAAATCCTGAAAAACATCACCGCCAATACCGCACCCCTGTCGGACGGAGCCAGCATTACCGACGGCACGTCGGGCCAGCGGGGTTTCAATGGCGCCAATTTGCGCGGCTTGGGTGTCTCGTCCACACTGGTGCTGCTCAATGGCCGCCGTCTGGCCAACTTTGCATCGCCCGGTGACAACGCGGGCGTGGACTTGAACAATATTCCGGCCGGTGCCATCCAGCGGGTTGAAGTGCTCAAGGACGGGGCCTCCGCCATCTACGGTACCGACGCCATTGGTGGTGTGATCAACTTCATCACCCGCAAGGACTACCAGGGCGTCGATTTGAATGCCTCGGTCGCCAACACCCAGCAAGGCGGAGCTGGCAAACGCACGGCAAGCATCAGCGCTGGTTCCGGCGACCTGAACAAAGATGGCTACAACGTGTTTGGTGTGCTGGATGTGCAACGGTTGGACCCACTGCGCTCCATCCAGCGTGACTTCATCCAGGAGCGTCCGCTGGCCACTACGCTGCCGGCCCTGATGTCCAGCAACACATACCCTGCCAACATCGACATCTCCACTGCGCAGCGCAATACGCTGATTGCCAAGGGACTGTTGCCCGCAGGCTCCACACGAAACCGCATCAACCCCAGCTCACCCACTTGCAACGGCCCCGCCACCGTGTTTGCTGCCAGCGGCCCCGGTGGTCCCCTGGCATGCAGCTATGACTACATGCAAGACACCGAGATCTACCCTGAAGCCAGCAAGGTGGGTTTCATTGGTCGTGCCACCTTCAAGATCAATGACGATCACCAGGTCTTTGCAGAGCTGGTGGAGTCGGACGCCAAGTCTCGCTATGTACTGAGCCCCAACCCCATCCGTATCCGCAATCTGCCGGTCAGCGTATTGCCGTCTGCCTATCGCACTGCGTTGGGAACAGGCACCGTCAGTGGCATTCGTTACCGCATGACTGAAGCCGGCAATCGCACCAATGAAGTCAACAGCAAGGCCGAGCGCGTGGTATTGGGCGCCAGTGGCCTGATCGCGGGCTGGGACTACGACATCGGTGTGGCCCGTGCGGAGAACAAAGCCACAGACACTTATGTGAATGGTTATGTCCTGTTCGACAAATTCGACGCCGGTGTGCGCAATGGCACCATCAACCCGTTTGGCCCCTCCAGCGCAGCGGGTCTGGACCTGATCAACAGCATCAAGATCAACGACACAGCGCGCAGCTCCAAGGGTGTGTCCACCAGCATTGATGGCAAGATTTCCAAGGCCCTGATGCCGCTCGGCGGTGGAGACCTGGCAGTTGCACTCGGTGGTGAACTGCGCCGTGAAAACGCCACCTTCACACCTTCAGCCCTGCTGCTGTCCAACAATATCGCCGGTGACCGCGACTCCGGCGCACTGGCTGGATCAGCCACCGACATCAAGGCGACGGACAACAGCCGCGAGGTTTCTTCGGTCTTTGCGGAGGTGAATGCACCCGTCAGCAAAACGCTGGAACTGCAGTTCGCCCTGCGCCACGACCGTTACAACGACGCTGGCTCCAGCACCAACCCCAAGTTTGGCGTGCGCTGGAAGCCCCAGCAGAACTTCCTGGTGCGGGCATCCGCCGGCACGGGCTTTCGCGCGCCATCTCTGGATGATCTGAACCGGCCCATCACCTACGGCACCACATCGAGCTTCCTGACCGACCCCACCTGCCTGGCAGCACAAGGGGGCGATATCGACTTTTGTACCAACCAGTGGCCGGTGGAGCGCCGTTCCAACCCCAACCTGAAGCCTGAAAAGTCTCAGCAGGCCTCGCTGGGCTTTGTGCTCGATGCCAGCAAAGAGCTGAACTTCAGCGTGGACTACTGGAACATCCGCAAGACCGACGTGATCAGCACCCTGGGTGAGCAGGTGATTGTGGACAACGCCGCCAAATACAACGGCGCCTACATTCAGCGCAACAGCTTTGGCGACATCACCAACATCATCCTGAAGAAAGAAAACCAGGGCAGCCTGGAAACATCGGGGCTGGACTTTGGCGTCGACTACCGTGGTGCTTCCACCAGCGTGGGCCGCTTCAGTGCCAACTTCAGCGGAACGCTGGTGCTCAACTACGACCGCCAGTTCGGCCCCCTGGAACCCATGCGCAGCAACCTGGGCGTGTTCCTGAATGACCAGGTGATCCAGAAGTGGCGCCACCGCATCAGCTTCGGCTGGGACCAGGGCCCCTTCAGCCTGACACTGGCCAACCAGTACTCGCAGGGCTACCGCGATCAGAACACCACCTACGACCCGACCAGCAACAAGCTGCTGGCCGCCCGTGACGTAGAGGCTTATTCGCTGTGGGACCTGACCGGCAGCTACACGGTCAGCAAGGCGTTCAAGGTGCGTGCCGGTGTGCTCAACCTGTTGAACACTGCGCCCCCGTTCTCCAACCAGGCTTACTACTTCCTGGCGGGCTACGACCCCACCTACACGGACCCCCGTGGTCGCAGTGCCTTTGTCAGCCTGAACTACGCGTTCCGGTAAGCCAAACGCACCTGCCAACCAAACCATGGTTGGCCAAATCGGCAGGTAGCCCCCATCGAATGGACGCTACCTGCTCCTCATTCAATAGCAATCGGGAACTACTGTGCTCTACGGTTATCTGCCAGCCATTCTGGGGGGGCTGGGCCTGACGCTGCGCGTCTCGGCCCTGTCACTCGCCATTGCCTGTGTCTTCGGCCTGATAGGCGCTGCCGCCAAGTTGTCGGGCTCTCGCGCGGCCCGCTGGAGCGCTGAGGTCTACACCACCTTGATACGCGGCATGCCCGAGCTGGTGCTGATGCTGCTGATCTTCTACGGTGGTCAGATCGGCATCAACAAGCTGGCCGAGTCCCAAGGCTGGGACTACATTGACATTCCACCCTTTACGGCGGGTGTGCTGACCATCGGTTTCATCTTCGGTGCCTACCTGACAGAGACCTTCCGGGGCGCCATCCTGGCGGTACCCAAGGGTCAGGCAGAAGCTGGCCTGGCATTTGCCATGTCACGCAACATGGTGTGGTGGCGCATCGTTCTTCCGCAGATGGTGCGTCACGCCATTCCGGGCTTTGCCAATAACTGGCTGATCATGATCAAGGCCTCGGCACTGGTGTCCATCATCGGGCTGGATGACATGGTGCACCGCGCCGGTCTGGCTGCAGCATCCACCCGTGCGCCTTTTACCTTCTATGTGGCCGTGGCCCTCATCTATCTGACGCTGACCAGTGTCTCCATCTTTGCCCTGTCGCGTGTAGAAGCGCGTTTCAGCCTGGGCGTGAAGAAAGTGCAGTTCTGACATGCAGTGGCAAACCATATTTGAAAGCCTGCCGCTGTATGTGGAAGGCATCCGCACCACACTGGTACTGCTGGTCATCAGCCTGATGAGTTCGTTTGCGCTGGCCGTGCCGCTAGCGGTCGCGCGGGTATCGGCCAAACCCTGGTTGTCCAAACCGGTGTGGTTCTACACCTATGTCCTGCGTGGCACACCACTACTGGTGCAGCTCTTCATCCTGTACCACGGGCTGGCCCAGTTTGAAGCCGTGCGCGAGAGTGCAGCCTGGGTGTTGCTGCGCAATGCCTGGTTTTGCGCCTGGTTGGCCTTTACGCTGAACTCCACCGCCTACACCACCGAGATTTTTGCGGGCGCGCTCAAAGCCACCAATAACGGCGAGATCGAAGCGGCACGCAGTTATGGCCTCAGCGGCTTCACCCTGTACCGCCGCATCTTGTTGCCCAGTGCGCTGCGCCGTGCGCTGCCGCAGTACAGCAACGAGGTGGTGGGCCTGATGCACGCCACTGCGATAGCCAGCACCGTCACGCTGGTGGACATCACCCGGGTGGCGCGCGATGTGTATGCCAACACCTTGCTGGTGACAGAGTCCTTTGGTGTGGCAGCAGTCATTTACTTTGTGCTGACCTTCAGCCTGGTCGGTATCTTCAAGTTGCTGGAACGTCGCTTTCTGCGCCACCTGCAGCCACAACAAAACCGCCCCGGTAAAGCAGCAACGGCCGTGGCCGCAGTATCACCCGCGTCGCGGCCCGCTGCCAAGATTTCTTAGACCGTTCACTACCCATGCAAACCCAAACCATTGAACTCCAAAGCGGATCGCCCGGCATCCGCCAGTCCTTGCAAGTCCTGCGCTTTGGTACGCCCGGCGCCCGCCCCAAGGTCTACATCCAAAGCGCGCTGCATGCGGACGAAGTGCCCGCCATCCTGGTGGCCCAGCATTTGGTGCCGCTGCTGGCGCAGGCCGAGTTGGAAGGTCGACTCGCCGGTGAAATTGTGCTGGTGCCATTCGCCAACCCGATAGGCCTGGGGCAGACCCTGTTCGGCCAGCACCAGGGTCGTTTTGACCTGCGCGATGGCGGCAATTTCAACCGGGGTTATGCCGAACTGGCTGCCAAGGTGGCAGACCGTGTCGCCCCCGTATTGACACAGGATGCGGCGCACAACACCCTGAATATCCGCAAGGCCCTGGTGCAGGCCGTGGCAGAGCTGACCGCTGTCAATCCCACGCAGGATCTCAAAATACAGCTATTGGGCTTGGCCGTGGATGCCGACATCGTGCTGGACCTGCACTGCGACACGGATGCGGTGATGCATGTCTACGCGCTGACGCCCCAGGCAGCCATTGCCGAGCAACTGGGTGCGGCGTTGGGCGCCCGCGCTTTGCTGTTGGCCACCGAGTCGGGTGACTCGCCATTCGATGAAGCCTGTACCCGGCCCTGGTTTGAGCTGCAGAAACTGCTGCCCGAGTTCCCCATTGATCTGGCCTGCTTTGGTGCCACTGTGGAGCTGCGGGGCGAGGCGGATACCAGCCACCTGCTTGCCGAGCAGGACGCCCAGGGCCTGTGTGCCTTTCTGGCGCAGCGTGGTGTGCTGACCGGCATGGCCGAGTCGCAGCGTAGCCCACAGTGTGCGCCCACGCCGCTGTCGGGCTCCGAGCCCATCACCGCGCCGCATGCGGGGGTTGTGGTGTTCCACCGCACCCCGGGGGAACGGGTTGTAGCGGGCGATGTGATTGCCGATGTGGTGGACGCGCTGACCGGCAATGTGACCCAGCTGCGTTGCAAATCCGACGGTCTGCTCTATGCCCGCTGCGGCTCGCGTTGGGCGGTGCCCGGCAAACGCCTGGCCAAGATTGCCGGCACCTCGCTGGCCCGCACAGGCAAGTTGCTTAGCCCGTAGG
The DNA here is from genome assembly GCA_963513355.1 of uncultured Rhodoferax sp. Taxonomy (GTDB): domain Bacteria; phylum Pseudomonadota; class Gammaproteobacteria; order Burkholderiales; family Burkholderiaceae_C; genus Allorhodoferax. Next base: position 35,121 of record CAUPQG010000019.1, read on the forward strand.
CCCTCAGGCCCAAGCCCAATTCACATCACTTTGAGAGAGATTCCCATGGCCTCCCACACCATCCTGCAAGGACTGGACATCTGCAAACGCTTTGGCAGCAACGAGGTGCTCAAGGGCGTCAGTGTCACCGCCAACAAGGGCGACGTGATCTCCATGATCGGCTCCAGCGGCTCCGGCAAAAGCACGTTCCTGCGCTGCCTCAATCTGCTGGAGCAACCCAACGCCGGGCGCATCGTGCTGGACGGCGAAGAGCTGAAAATGGTGCCCGACAAGCAGGGCGCACTCAAGGTCAGTAGCCAGGCCCAATTGCAGCAGCTGCGTGCCCAAGTCTCCATGGTGTTCCAGCATTTCAACCTGTGGGCCCACATGACAGCGCTGGAAAACGTGATCGAAGCGCCCATCCACGCCTTGGGTCTATCCAAGGCCGAGGCCACCGAGCGTGCCCACGCCTACCTGCAACGGGTAGGCGTGTACCACCGCAAGGACGCCTTCCCGGCCCATCTTTCGGGCGGTGAGCAACAGCGGGTTGCCATCGCCCGGGCTTTGGCCATGGAGCCCAAGGTCATGCTGTTTGATGAGCCTACATCGGCGCTGGACCCCGAACTGGTGGGTGAGGTTTTGCGCGTGATGCGATCGGTGGCCGAAGAGGGGCGGACCATGGTGGTGGTGACGCACGAAATGGGCTTTGCCCGCGAGGTCAGCAACCAGTTGGTGTTCCTGCACAAGGGCCAGATCGAAGAGCAAGGGGACCCGGCCGAGGTGTTGTCGCGTCCGCGCAGCGAACGCCTGCGGGCCTTTTTGTCCAACAGCCTGAAGTAGATACACACCGAGGAGACTCACCCATGACCCGCTACGTAGACGTGGCCGACATGCAGCAACTGGTGTTGCACCATGGTGTTGCGCGCATGATGGCTGAAATGGCTGCCTGCATCCGCGCGGACTTTGTGCGCTGGGGTGGTTGTGGCCAGATTCCACGCGCCTCCCAAGCGTGTGGAGTATTGGCCGATCAGGCCACAGGACATCCCACACTGGTCAGCGAGTTGGCAATCACCACGGCTTTGCGAACAGCTGCCACCTCGGCACTGGTAGCCCGGGTCTTGGCGCGGCGCAATAGCCGCAGCATGGCCTTGGTAGGTAACGGGGCATTGAGTGAGTTCCAGGCGGTTGCCTTCATGACCCAACTCGGCATCACCGAATTGCGGGTGTTCGATGTAGACCGCCAGGCGACAGACAAACTGGTCGGCAGCCTGGTGCCCTATGTCCAACAGGGTGCGGTGCGCATTCTGCGTGCGGCCTCTATCCGCGAAGCTGTGCGTGGCGCCGATATCGTGACCACACTCACGGCCGACAAGGCCAACGCCACCATACTGACCGATGACCTGATTGAGCCCGGCATGCATCTCAACGCAGTGGGGGGCGACGCCCCTGGCAAGACCGAGCTGCAGCCCAGCATCCTGCTGCGCTCCAAGGTGTTTGTGGAATATGCACCGCAGGCACGCTTGAACGGTGAACTGCAGCAGATGCCACAGGACTTTGAAGGACATGACCTGTGGAAGGTGCTGGCACGCCAGCAGCCGGGCCGGGACAACCCTCGCCAGGTCACGCTGTTTGATTCAGTCGGTTGTGCGCTGGCAGACTCGGCTGCCTTGCGGTACATCCAAGCCTTGTCGCAAAAACTGGGAATCGGCAGCACGGCCAACCTGGTACCTGCACTGTTGGATGCCAAGAATTTGTTTGCCTTTGCCACCGCCGCGCGCCCCGCGCTGCGCCAAGCCGCATGAATACACGTGTACTGCAACTGATAGGTGCCGAGGTCGGCGAGGGCGCCAGCGATGGTGGTTGTAAATGGGGCGCAGCAGCCCTGCGCGAACGCGGCATACAGCTGGCACTTTCGGCTACCGGGCGGGTGGTGACCTGGGGTGATCCGGTGACCGCCCAGCCACTGCGGGCGAGCAACCGCCTGGATGCGATTGAACACTTCTCTTTGCGCTTGGCCGCCTCGGTTGAAAGAACCCTGCGAGAAGGCAAGCAGCCCCTGGTGCTCGGTGGTGACCACTCCAGCGCAGCCGGCACTTGGAGCGGCGTGGCCCAGTTTTTGCGCCCGGTTGGGCGTTTGGGCCTGATTTGGATAGACGCCCACATGGACGCCCACACACCGCAGACATCGGACAGCCAGGCGCCGCACGGCATGCCGCTGGCCGCGCTGCTGGGCCACGGGTCCGATGGCATGGCCGCGTTGTACGGTTGGCGCGGAAAACTGTTGCCACACAACGTGGTGGTCATTGGTGCACGCAGCTACGAGCCGGCCGAGGCCGAACTGCTCGCTGCGCTCAATGTGCGGGTGATGACCATGGAAGAAGTGTTGGACCGCAGCTTTGCGGTGTGCTTCAACGAGGCCCGCAACCAGGTCACGCGCGACACCGTAGGCTGGGGTCTGACCCTGGACCTGGATGGGCTGGACCCGCTGGATGCACCCGGAACCGGTACACCGGTAGAAACCGGCATCCGCCTGGCCGACGCCTTGCCGGTGTTGGCACAGTGCAGCACAGACCCAAGCTTTGTGGCCATGGAGCTGGCCGAATACAACCCGCTGCGCGATTTCGGCGGTCACACGGCAGAGGCCGCCAAACAGCTGGTGTGTGCGGCGCTAGCTTCGGGCGAACCTGTACTGGCCCTGGCGGCCTGAGAGACGCGGCCTTGGTCTGGGCGTCGGGTTGCGGTAAGTCTTTAAGTAAAATCTGTCGCTAGCCCCCGTGATAACTGAGTAGGTTGCTACTATTTTCATAGTAACCCGATTGCTGCGAGCCTTCACCCTTTCGCCTGGCACCAGCGGGTGCGTTGCGGCCGCCCGATAAGGGGGGCCGTTGACTCTCCCAATCTCTTGGGCGAGTTACTCCATTCCCTCTGAATTCATGCCGACGCAACGTCATCTTGCCAAGTTGTTTGCCACCACAGCTTGCGGTGCGGTTGAAACCGCGCGCCAGGTTCCTCGAAACACCGCTTGCTCCACTTTGGCGCGCTTTCCAATCGGGCAGGCTACCCGGACCACCAGCACCAGATGTTCGGGGTTTGAGAAGTCCCACGACACCTTGGTCTTTCCAGAAGGCAGGTCGATGAAACTTTCTTCAGACGCTTTGCGGAAGTGGGCCATGGCTTCTTCTTGCCATTCGGCTGTGACTTGCTCGGCTGCGGCCAAAGCGGCGGCTTCGATCCGGTCCAGGTCATGCGTCACGCTTTCGGGAATGGGAATCTGGATGGCGTGCAGTGCATAGGATCCGTTGGGCGACGAATTGATCAGCGGGTGTGTCAGCAACAGGCCGTTGGGAAATTCGGCCACTTTGCCGGTGCGTTGGCCTGCCTTGTCAAGCTCCACCAGCGTGGTGGCAAACATGTCGATATCGACCACCCTGCCGTGCAATTGATTGAACTCGATCACGTCACCAATCTTGTAGGGCTGCACCAGGGTCAAATACAAGTAACCGTGTAGGCACATCACCAGTTCTTTGCTGACAATCAGGATCGCGCCAGCTACCGCTGCTACCGACAAAGCGAAACCTGCAATGGTGGATGCCCAGACCGACACAATGATCAAAAGGGCTGAAAACCAGATGATATTGCGCGCCCAGACAAGGTGAAGGCGGCGCTTTTGCGCCGAGATCTCGCCACGCGAAAGATAGCGCGCCCACAGCTGTGAAGCTAGCAGGGCCGTGCCCATGAGCAAGGCCGTGATGATGACTTTTTCCCACTGGCCGGGAATCCAAGTGGCCAGGCGGTCAAACATTGATGTGAGGCTGGTCATATCAGCAAGGCGGCGACAAACACGCCCACCATGATGAAGGCAAGCACCACCTTGGCGATCAGCCCCAGCATGATGCCAAACCAAGTGGCTAGGCCAACCTTGACGGCGCGGGTTTGGTCTTTGCGCGCCACGTACTCACCCACAGCAGCACCCACCAAGGGCATGAACAGCACGCCCACCAAGCCCATGAAAAGTCCCAGCACCGTGCCTACAGCAGCGCCCAGCAGGGCTTGTTTGCTAGCCCCAGCCTTCTGTGCGCCCAGAAGCCCTGCGACATAGTCCAAGCCCCAGGCCAATACCCCCAGCACGCTGATGACCACTACCGTGGTGACGCTTACGCGTGTAAAGTTGTCAACCCAGGCACCTAGGAAAATGCCAGCCCATACCAGCACAGTACCTGGAAGCACGGGCAGCACGGTACCCGCCAGTCCCAACGCAATCAAGGCGACACACAACACCCACAGTAGAGTCACTTCCATGGCCCGCTTTCAAAGTTAGACATATTCACAGACAGGCATCACACCCATTTCAAGGTCAGTATCGGCCATCCCGATGACATCGCCTTTGCACGGCCTCACCAAAAGATGTGTTCCGGTAGGGTCAATTTGGGTAGGTCGCCGTGCTGCTCCCGGCGCGAAGGTGTTGCCATGTGGCGTTAGGGAGCCCCTAGATCGCGGGACTTGGTAGGGTTGACTTTCCCTGGCGTCGTCATTGCGGCCTTGTCGTCGGTTTTCGTGGCTACACCCATACTGCTATTCCTTGGTGACTGGCGAGGCCGACGCGGCAAAGTGATGTTTTCCGTGGAAGAGGCTGCAAGTCCGTAACGGATACGGCTGCACAAACTCGCTGCCGACTTTGGGGCCGCTCTTGGGCCCCCGTGCTTAGTTCACATCCACCAGGGCTTTGACGATGGTGTAGGGACCGGAGTAGCTGCCGGTCGCGTTCTTGAAGCCCTGCGTCATTGCATCGCGCCGGAATGTCAGCACAAAACCCAGCGGGTTGTAGGCGTCGGACGGTGCGGTGCCCGTGCTGGAGCTTGGCGTTTGGTCAATCATGTGTTTGAACGTGGCGCTGCTGCTGCCCACGCCGTTGGCGTCCACTGCAAAGATGTCGCTGGCGTTCAGGGCACTACTGAACTGGTACGCACCCGTGCTGGACCCTATCAGCTTGGTCTTGGAGGTTGTGATGGAGCGGTCACTGAACTTGAAACGGTCGCCCGCCGTCAGGTAGGACAAACGCACGCTGTTGGCGTTGAAACGCGAGCCGCTGCCAAAGTTGCTGGCAGTAGCCTCCGCCACAAACACCCCACCCGTGCCGTACACCGTGCCCACGTCACCGTTCAGGTACAGCGCTGTGTCCTGGTCTATGCCATAGGCCACGTTGGGGCCAATGTTTTTCAGCGCTGCCAGTAGGCGACCCAACCGGCCCGATCGGCTGGCACGGTTGTCAAAGTGCGTGTCGATGTTGGCATTGGGCACAAAACCAAAGCCCTTGATCTTGGTGCCGAAGTCGATGTTGCTGGGGTGGGTCAGGCAACTGGGTGCCGGTGTACCGTCAGACGCGGGCGCCACATAGGGGCAATTGGCCGGGGTGATGGCGCGCAGCGTGTTCTGGTTCAGGTAGCCAATGCTGATGCCCTCGCCATAGGACGTGCTGGGCGCAATGGCCGTACCCGCAGAGTCGCCTGCGTAGATGAAGTTGCCTGCCGCATAGCGGGCGCGCAGGGCCGCCATCAAGGGGCGGTCAGAGCCATCGTCGTTGAGGAAGGTGCGCGCCAGGCGAGACTGGTCGCCACCAATCACATAGACCAAATCGGCCTGGTTGATGATGGCGATGTTGGCCTGCCCTGTGGTGCTGGTGTTGCCCGAGTTGCTGGCGTAGGTGTCGTGGTGGCTCAGGATGTGTTTGGGTGCAAAGCCGTGGCGCTGGAACAGGTTGTAGTACGACCAGGCGCCACTGGCCGTGTCATTGGGGTATTTTTCAACGCCGTTGGCCTGGTTGACCGCAGCCGCGGTGATGATCGCTACCCGCGGGCAGGTTGTGGTGTTCCAGTTGGTATCGCAATTGGTCACGCTGTTGATGTTGGGCGTGTTGGTGTTTTTGCCGGTAGCCTGGCGCAGACCATTCACAAAAATGCCTGTGTTCTCCTGCAGCACCAGGCCGCCGTTGAGCCAGACTTTTCCGGTCACCACGCTGGTGTTGGGAGGCTCCACGGGTGGTGTGCCGGGTAGGGTGACCTTGAGCGTGTACCTGCCAGAGCCCTGGTAGCTTTTGACGCGTATGAAATAGGTGCCCGCAGAGGCCACGGTGTAGGAACCGGTCTCGGGGTTGTTGGAAGTGGACTTGTAGGTCAGCGGTGCGCCGGTCAGGCCGTAGAAGAACCAGTCAAAGTCCACACCACTGGCGTGCGACAGGCTGATGTTGATGGTCCCCGGCGTTGTGATCACCACCTTGTACCAGTCCAGGTCCGAACTGCTGGACATGGAGCCGCTGATGGGTGTCCCGCTGCACAGGCCCACGTTGGCTGTGGCGTCGGTATTGTTGGACTCCGCTTCGGTGGTGAGGCATGCCGCTGCCGCACTGCCTGCCCATAGGCAACTGGCGAGGGACACCGCCAGCATGTGCTTCCATTTCACTTTCATCTTTATCCTTCCATTGAGGTTGCTGAAACCGGGTGAAATCACCCTGTGGAAACCGGCTGGCGCTGCCGTTCAACCGCATAGAAAAGAGCGGCGCGGTGGATTTGCACCGCACCAATGTATTGATTTTTGCAAGATTAGTACATATGAAAAATATAAGACAAACCCTTTTCGGGATTCACCTTAGAACCCGAGCCACAGTCTCATCCGCAGCGTCGCAAAGAGCTTCAGACTGGCCTTGGGCCTGGTGCACGAGGGCGGAGCACCGGCTGACCAGTGCGCGGATCAGATGGTGGCGTTCAGCGCCACTTGGCCTCTATGCGTGCATATTCCCCCGATTTGCGGACCTTGGCCAGGCCCTGGTCAAAGAGCGCAACCAGCCGCTCGACGTTGGGGTACTTTGGTGAGAACGACAGGTATAAAAAAGGTTCTACCAAAACGCCTTGGAGCGAGTAACCACTCCCAAGATCTGGATGTGTTTTTGCGATGGCGTTGGCCACCCGGTCAAACACCAGCGCATAGTCAACCCGACCCGCGACCAGCTTACGCAGCGACGACAGATCGGACGGTGCTTCATCGCGCAGCATGCTCGGGTCGCCGTCAAAGGCCGCACCGTAGTCATAGCCGTGCGTGGTGCCGACACGCTTGCCGCGCAAATTCTCCAACGCCACCGTTTTAGGCACCGTATCTGGGATGACTTTGCCATAGATGCCGATGCGGGCCTGGAACAGTGCTTGCTGGTGCCAGCGGTATCGTGGCTCCAGTACCGGATCGCGCAGTGTGTTGAAGCAACCCGCCAGGTCGCCCCGGTCCACCTCTTTCATGCACCGTGCGTACGGCAGGAGCACCAGCTCAACCTCTACGCCAGCGGCGGCCCACGCAGCGCGGACCAGGTCTACGGCAAACCCGTCGGGCTTGCCCTTTACGGCGGAGGAATAAGGGCTCCAGTCGTCTTCGGCGCCGATGCGTAGGCGCTCGCCTGCCATGGCAGACGCACTGCACAGCAAAAGCAGGTATACCAAACCGCGAACCAGGCTGAGCCGCATATCGTCCACTTTCCCGCAAAAGTGGCACAGACAGTACCACAGCCCGGAGCCTTTGTGGGAGTAGCCTGTCACGCTAAACTGCCGCCATGCAACTCGCCGCCAACCAACTCAGCAACCACCTGCAGCGCGGGCTTAAAAGTCTGTACACGCTTCACGGTGACGAGCCGTTGCTGCAGCAGGAAGCGCTGGATGTCATTCGCGCCGTGGCGCGGCAACAGGGCTTTACCGAGCGCACGTCCCACACGGTGGCCGGTGCCCATTTTGACTGGAGCGAGGTGCTTGCCGCCGGTGGCTCACTGAGCCTGTTTGCCGACAAGCAAATCGTTGAAATCCGCATTCCCTCGGGAAAGCCGGGCAAGGACGGCAGTTCCGCCTTGCAGCAATTGGCTGAAATTTCCCAGGGCAATGATTCCACGCTCACCATTGTTTTGCTACCCAAGCTGGACAAAATGACGAAGTCTGGAGCCTGGTTTGCCGCGTTGGAGAGTTATGGCATCACGTTGCAGGTGGAGCCGGTGGAGCGGGCCGCGCTGCCGCAGTGGATTGCCCAGCGTTTGGGTGCCCAGGGTCAGCGCGTGGCTGCGGGTGAAGAAGGTCAGCGCACGCTGCAATTTTTTGCCGACCGGGTGGAGGGCAATTTGCTGGCTGCCCACCAGGAAATTCAGAAGCTGGGCCTGCTGTTCCCGGCAGATGGCCCCGCCGGCGGCGTGCTGACGTATGACCAGGTGGAAAGCGCCGTCATGAATGTTGCCCGTTATGACGTGTTCAAACTCAGTGAGGCTGTGCTCGGCGGCAACGCCCTGCGCGTGCAGCGCATGCTGGACGGGTTGCAGGCCGAAGGCGAGGCCGAGGTACTGGTGCACTACACGTTGAGTGAAGACATCCGGGCCCTCAAACGTGTCAAGGATGCGATGGGCCAAGGCCGGCCATTGCCGATGGCGTTGCGCGAGCAACGTGTCTGGGGCGCCAAGGAGCGCTTGTTTGAGCGCGTGTTGCCACGCCTGAGTGATGCTGCACTATCCCAATTGCTGCAAAGCGCCCATGTGGTGGATGGCATTGTCAAAGGACTCAAGCAGCCGGATTGGCCCGCATCCGGTTGGCAGGCGTTGCACCGTTTGGCTTTGCAGTTGTGCGCCCTGTGTGCAGCCACCCCCGCCGTGCAAGGCCCTGCAAGGGCCCGTGCACAGGCATAAGGGGCATTCCTTCTATGGCCTAGGCAGCCACTGGGGTTGCGGTCAGCCCCAAGGCCTGCAGCACATGCTGCGCAACGAGCGCCGATGACTGCGGGTTTTGCCCGGTAATGAACTGACCATCCCGTATGGCGAACGCGGCCCAGTTGTCGGCTCCTTCAAAGTGGGCACCCAGAGCGCGCAGGCGCGACTCCAGTGCAAAGGGAACGATCGCAGTCAAGCCAACTGCCTCTTCTTCAGCATCGGTAAAAGAGTTGATGCGTTTGCCTTTGACAACCGATTCGCCGTCTGGACGGCGTGCAGTTACCAGGCCCGCTGCACCATGGCAGACCGAGGCGATCAACTTGCCGGCGGCAAATGCTGTTTCCACGGCGCGGGTCACACCAGCGTCTGTGGGCAGATCCCACATGGTGCCGTGGCCGCCGGGGAAGAAAACGGCATCAAACGCACTGGCGTCCATGTCTGCCGCCACGCGGGTGGTCTTGGCGCTGGCCTGCGCCACGGGATCGACCAAGAAGCGGTCTACCAGCGGGTCGTTTTCGCCTGCAGGTTTCAGACTCCCCGGGTCCAGCGTGATGGGGCCACCCAGTGGTGAGGCCAAAACCACCTCGACACCAGCATCCATGAGCTGGTAATAGGGCACGGCCAGTTCATCGGCCCAGATGCCCGTGGGCTTGCCGCTGGCGCCCATGACGGTGTTGGAGGTAGCGATCATCAAAATGCGTTTGGGGGTGTTCATACGTGTTTCCAATCAAGAAGTTGTGTTTGCGGATAGGCAGGAACTGTATTGCTGTATTTCCAGTAGATAAACTGCCAGTAAATACATTTACTAATTACATGGTGTAACTATGAGCCGCAGTTTTGACCCGGTGCAATTGGGCAGTATCGAGATGTTCTGCAAAGCAGCCGAGTTGCAGGGCTTTACCGCCGCGGCCCAAGCCCTGGGAGTAACCGCCGCTGCGGTTAGCCGTTCGGTGGGGCGCCTGGAGGAGCGCCTGGGGGCCAAGCTTTTCACCCGCACCACACGGTTGATGCGCCTGACCGAGGAGGGCCGCGCGTATTTCGAGCAATGCCGCCAGGCGCTGGCGCAGATCGAAAACGCAGAGCGTGCCATCAATGGCAGCCAGGCCGAGCCGGCGGGCCTGTTGCGCGTCTCCATGCCCACCACGTATGGGCACTACCGCGTGTTGCCCGCGTTGCCTCGGTTCATGGCCCAGTACCCCAAAGTCAAGGTCGAGTTGGATCTGAGCAACCGCAATATCGACTTTGTTGAAGACGGCTACGACCTGGCGATACGCGGGGGTGTGCCCAGCGACTCCCGTCTGGTCGCACGCAAGCTGGAAGACGCGGGCTTTGGTATCTTTGCTGCGCCTCAGTACCTGGCGCGCCGTGGCACTCCGCAAACCCCAGAGCAGTTGCAGGACCACGACTGCATTGAGTTTGTGATGCCCAGCACGGGCCGTGGCCTGCCCTGGCTGTTTTGTCACGCGGGGCAGGATATCGACATGGCCGTACCGAGCCGCGTCAGCCTTCAGGGTGACTTGCTGGGTTGTCTTTCTTATGCGGTGGGCGGCGGCGGCCTGTTGCAGGCCTATCACTTTGTCGCGCGTTGCCATGTCCAGAGCGGTAGCTTGGTGGAGGTCTTGCAGTCGTATGCAGGGCGCTCGCGGCCTTTCTCCATCCTCTATCCACACAACCGCCATTTGTCCGCCAAGGTGCGGGCGTTTGTGGACTTCCTGTTGGGGCAGTCCACCTGACGGTATCGCTATGTTTTTTTTCTGGCCCAAGGGCCATACCCGTTGTACATTTGGCTTTTAGGCTACTGAGGCATCTTATGGACAATGGAACTTGGCGGGAATCAGCTGTGGTGTATGGCACAGAGGACATCCTTACCAGCTTGTGCAATTCGGTGACCCGGGTGTTGACGGTTGCCACCACGTCCGAGATCCACTACTCCGGCATGGTGCAGCGCATCAGCAAGACGTGCCTTAAGCCCGACATTGGTTGTTTTGTGCTGTTTGACGGCGGCTTCTCGGGGCTGGTGGTGCTCAACTTTTCAGCAGCAACGGCCATGGAGCTCTACGAGAACTACATGCTCAACATGGGTATGCCCAAAAGCGAGCTGGCCAGCGCCCACACGTCGGATGAAGTCGGCAACATCATGGGCGAGTTGATGAACCAGATCGTGGGTGATTTCACCGGCAAGGTGCGCCGCGAGCTACAAACCAATATCACCCAGAACCAGCCCAAGATGCTCGTGCTGAACAAACAGGTTGTGCTGAGTGTGGACACCCAGTTGGACAAACCCGAATCTCGGCGCGTGACCTTCTATACCGGCAAAAACAACATCTTTTATTTGGAACTGGCGATTGATCGCACCGAATTCATCAAGCTGCACGACTTTGAAGTCAACGAAGCTCTCAACCCAGACGAAGTGCTGGCACAGGCAAGCGCGGCCGGCGCTGCAAGCCCTGCCGCAACACCCGAATCCAACACGGACCAGGACGAGCTGCTGAAGTCCTTGGGTATGTAAACCAACCAAGTAGCCAGGGAGATGGGAGCATGGAACAGGAACCGCAATCGCCAAAACCCATGCACCCAGACCTGGCCTGTTTGGTCCAGCGTCTGGTCGATCTGCGCAACGCGCTCGAAGAGACCGCTCTCGCCTTGAACGACTACCAGTGCACACTCGATTCCGAAGACAGCCGTGCCGCCGGCTTGAAGGTTGCGCAGGTAATTGAACGGGCCAAAGCACGCGATTTCAGTTCAGGGGCAGGCTGATTCGCGCAAAGGGTCGTTGGTCTCTGTGACACGAGGCTGGGGCACAGTTAGGCGAGCGGGGCGCCAAACTCTGCGAAAATCCCTCCATGAACGCGCTCAACACCACCGAATACACCCACGCGCTGGGCTCTCAGGCAAAAGTGGCATCAGCCCGCATGGCGGCTGCATCTACAGCTACCAAAAATATAGCGCTGCGTAAATTGGCCACGTTGTTGCGCGAGAACACCGCTGCGCTGCAGGTGGATAACGCCAAGGACATTGAGCGGGCGGTCGCCAATGGCCTGTCGGCCCCGATGGTGGACCGCCTCAAGCTGACCCCCAAGGTGCTGGAGACCTGTGCCCAGGGTTGTGAGCAATTGGCGTCCATGGCCGATGTCATTGGCGAGATCATCGGCATGAAGCAACAACCCAGCGGCATCCGCGTGGGCCAGATGCGCGTACCCATTGGTGTGTTTGGGATGATTTTTGAGAGCCGGCCCAATGTGACGATCGAGGCGGCCAGCCTGTCCATTAAGAGTGGCAACGCCTGCATTTTGCGTGGCGGCTCCGAGGCGATTGAGTCCAACAAGGCGCTGGCCAAACTGGTGCAACAGGCGCTGGTGGAGAGTGGTTTGCCAGCCGATGCCGTGCAACTGGTGCAGACCACGGACCGCGAGGTGGTGGGTCAGCTGATCGCCATGCCGCAGTATGTGGACGTCATCATTCCACGTGGTGGCAAAGGCCTGATCGAGCGCATCAGCCGCGACGCCAAGGTGCCGGTTATCAAGCACCTGGACGGCAATTGCCACGTGTATGTGGACGACCCCTGCGACATCGACATGGCGGTCAAGGTGGTGGACAACGCCAAGACCAACAAATACAGCCCCTGCAACGCGGCCGAGGGCCTGCTCGTGGCGCGTGGCGTGGCGAAGGTGTTCCTGCCGCGCATTGGTGTCGTATTTGCGGCCAAGGGTGTGGAAATGCGCTGTGATGCCCAGGCGTTGCAGATCTTGCAGTCCAATCTGCCTCTAGCCCCCGTGGAATACGCACAAAGCGCTATCAAATCAGGAGTAATTGCCGGTCAGGCCGAGCCCGTCAAGCTGACGCTGGCGACCGAGCAGGACTGGTTTGAGGAGTACCTGGCCCCGATCATCAGCATCAAGATCGTGGATGGATTGGACGAGGCTATTGCCCACATCAACCAGTACAGCAGCCACCACACCGATGCCATCCTGACCCGTGACCACATGCACGCCCAGCGTTTCCTGCGCGAGGTGGACTCGGCCAGTGTCATGGTCAATACCAGTACGCGGTTTGCCGATGGCTTTGAATATGGGCTGGGCGCAGAAATCGGCATCAGCACCGACAAGTTCCACGCCCGCGGCCCGGTGGGCATCGAGGGGCTAACCTCGCTGAAGTACGTGGTCTTGGGCGACGGCGAAGTCCGCGCCTAACGCGCAGGCCACTGCCTGAACGGGCTGCAACCCCCGCATGGCTTGCCTGTACCGCACCTAAAAGCGTAGCAAACCACTGCGCAGACCGGCCACCGGTCTTTTATTGGTATTTAATTTGACTGCAACCCTCCGCTGCATGGGCGGTGTTCGTTCGCGTCCATTTCCCCTTTTCCTTTAGAAAATCGCCCTACATGGCGGCGCTGAAGCGGGTTCTGCATGGCTTTTTTACCTTAAGAGTGGGAAAATCTAGGCCACTGGTATGGGATCTTCTGGCGTTTCGGTCCATTTCTGGCTACAAAAAAGCAACAACCGGGTAAACACCGTAGACATTTGGTAAAATTGGTAGCATAGTGGCATTCATATTAGTTAATTGGTATGTGAATGAGTCAATGCCGCCGGTTAATTGGTATCTCCAGATAAACGATTGAACCCAACCACCCTAAAGGAAAACATGAAGCTAACTCGTACCCCCATAGCCTCGGCGGTCGCAGTTGTTCTCATGGGTGTCATGGCCTCCAGCCACGCCCAGCAGATCGCAGCCCCAGCAGAAATGAACGCAGTCACCGTGACGGGCATCCGTGCGTCGCTGCAATCGGCCGTCAATGTCAAACGCAACGCCAGCTCCATCGTGGATGCGGTATCGGCGGAAGACGTGGGCAAGTTGCCCGATACCGATGTGGGTGAGTCGCTGGGCCGTATTCCGGGCGTGTCGGTTGGCCGTGCCTTTGGCCAGGGTGCATCGGTTTCCGTGCGCGGTACCGATCCCCAAATGACCTACACCACACTCAACGGCCAGACCGTTGCGTCCACGGGTTGGTACGACCAGCAGTCCATGGACCGCTCGTTCAACTATTCCTTGCTGCCCTCCGAGCTGATCGGTGGCATGGAGGTTTACAAGTCGTCCCAGGCGGACCTGACCGAAGGTGGTATTGGTGGCACCGTGATTGTGAAGACCCGCAAGCCGCTGGACATGGCTGCTGGTACGGCGTTCCTGAGTGGCAAGCTGGGTAAGGGTACGGTCAGCACCGAGCTGACCAAGGACGTGTCCGGCTTGTACAGCTGGAAGAATGACGAAAAGACCTTTGGTGTGCTGGTTGCCGGTGCCATCGAGAACGGCGAATACATCCGCCGCGGCGTGGAGTCCGACAGCCGCTGGTCGGCCGACGTGGCCCCCACCACTTTTGTGCAGGATCGCAAGCGCAAGGCGCTGAATGTCAGCTTGCAGGCCAAGCCGACCAGCCAATTGGAACTGGGTGCAAACTTCATGAAGCTGGAGCTGGGTGCTGACAACTCCAACACCAGCCACTACATCTTCCACGATGCCAACTGCACCAAGCGCAATACCGCGGTCACTTCAAGTTTCAACCCCAAGGGCGTCTGCCTGACCAGCACAACCACCGCAGCCAATGCCAGCGATGCCTTCATCCAGACCTGGGCACGCCAGGGCAAGATGACTTCGGACAGCGCGGCTTTTAATGCGACCTACAAGGGCGATGGCTTCCGTGTGGATGGTGTAGCTGGCACGACCAAGGCCGAGGGCGGCACTTCGATGACGACCAACTACTCGTATGGTTGGTGGACCGCTGGTGCCAACCTGCCCAAGTGGACTGGCAATATTGATGCTACCGGCAAGGTCATCTCCATCACTCCGGCATCCAACCAGTCGGTCAACGTGTCCCACTTTCCCGGATCCACCGGTCCTGGCGGTTCCTGGGCGACGACACGCGGACCCAACTCCGACAAGGAAGATTTCGCCCAGGCCGATTTGACATTGGACTTGGATTGGGGCCCCGTTACGTCGTTCAAGACCGGCGTGCGCTCGTCCAAACACACTTTCTCCAAGCAGGTCGACCGCTCGGTGTTCCGGGCGACCGCGGTGGAAGCCCCTACTGGCAGCCTGTACAGCGGCACGATCGCCATGGGCACGCTGGGCTGGGATTCGCCCAAGCCCAATGTGGATGCCATGATGGCCAACACCAATCAGAACGTCACCAACTGGGTGACCGAGCGCGGTGGATACGGGGTGCTGGATGAGAAGAACACCGCCGTGTACGGCATGTTGAACTTCGAGAAGGATGCATTGCGCGGCAACGTGGGTCTGCGCTACATCAGTACCGATGTGTCCGCCGAAGGCTACAAGTTCGACGGCACGCCCTTGGCGGCAGGCGACATTGACCAGAACGCGGGCTGGAGCAAGTCCAAGACATCCCAAGGCGCAACCTACAACGATGTGCTGCCCAGCCTGAACCTGTCGTACGACGTGAACAAGAACACCATGCTCCGTTTCGCAGCGGCGCAGGCCATCACCCGTCCGAACTTCGACAACATGTTCCTGGCCACTCAGGTGGGCTGGAAGGACAACTCGGCCGGCAACGAAGCCATGACCTTTGGCAGCGCAGCACTCAAGCCCATGAAGTCGACCCAGTTTGACATCGGTCTGGAGTATTACTATGGCAAGGGCAATCTGGTTGCCGTGACCTTCTTCCACAAGGACATTGACAACTTCATCACCACCAACACCAAGATCAACCAGCAGATCGGTGTGGTCAGCCCCGACAGCAACAAAGACAGCTGGACGGTCAACCAGTATGTCAACGCCGGTGGTGGCACGATCGACGGTATCGAGTTGCAGGCTAACCATGCCTTCGACAACGGCTTTGGTGTCGCTGCCAACTTCACCTTTGCCGATGCCAAGGCACCCGGCGCCAGCTACCAGGACCAGTTGAACCTGTTCACACTGTCCTCCAAGCAAAACGCCAATCTGGTGGCTTACTGGGAAAACAAGGTGTACTCGGCACGTCTGGCCTACAACTGGCGCTCGGAGTACATGATCCGTGAGACCGGCTGGTACGGCAACCGCATGCACGATGCCTACGGTACGTTGGACCTGAGCCTGGGATGGAACGTGAACGACAAGGTACGCATTGCCTTTGAAGCCACCAACCTGTTGAAGGCCGACGACGTGCAATATGGCGCAGCCGCCGCCAACACGACCGTGAAAGACCCACTCAAGGTAGGTTATCCCGCATGGTCCTTCATGGGTGAGACAACTTACAAGCTGAGCGTCAGCGCCAAGTTCTGATACTGAGACGCAATCAAAAAAAACCCGGCATCTGCCGGGTTTTTTTGTCCGTATGTGCTAGAAATCGTAGAAGGAGTTGACGGTCAAACGCCCGGCACGCGGATCGGGATTGAGGCTGATCGCCGGGTTGACGCACGCCGAGTGCAACAGGCTGCCGCGGTAGACCACCATCCGGTTGAATTTGGCGGGGATCAGCCCCAAGAGCGTGAACTGGGCGTCGGAGTTGTCGAAATACCGCTGTGCCGGTCGCCGGGCGTTGATCTCTTCGTAATACGTGTCCAGATAGGCTTCGCGCGTGGCCTCAGTGATCTGCTGCAGGCCGGTCGCGTTGTGGCGGTAAAAGCCGGTTCCACCGTGGCGTCCGTCACACAGGTAAAGGAGTATGGCCATGTGGTGGGGCGTGCTGGCGTCAAAGTGCGGCGTGCGCTGCAGCGGCCCAAGTTCGGACGGAGGCAGGGTGGTCAGGGAGAACGCACACATGCTCTTGCGCATGGGCAATTCGTCTGGTACGCCGAAGTTGGTCTGTATGAGCGGTACCAGCAGTTCAGCAATGGTTTGCGAATATTCTGCAGGTGCCTCGCAGCGGATACCGGGGTAGCCTTTGCGGCTCTCCAGATTGGGGTATGGGGTGTAGACGTTGCTGGCCGCTATCTCCAGCATACGGTGGGGATCGACCAGAAAGTCGTCCATGATGATGGCCTGGTGTTCCCCAATGGTCACAGACCGAATGTCGGGGGGCATGCGTATCGCAAATGCTTCTTCCATAGCCCTGCATCTTAAGGCTTGCAAACGGGGAACTTGCCCATAGCTCCTAGAATCCGACCAAGCGTTCTGCGCAATTCAATACACCCTTAGAGGCCCGCATGGTTCCCCATCTCGTTACTGCCCTGACTGGCCCCATCAATGAACTGGAGCAGCGTGTGCTGGACTCCATGCCCGCCATCGAACGATGGTTCCGCCTGGAGTGGATGGAGCATACCCCCCCGTTTTATACGTCTGTGGACGTTCGCAATGCCGGTTTCAAGCTGGCCCCGGTGGATACCAGCCTGTTTCCCAACGGCTGGAACATTCTGACGCCAGCCATGCTGCCGCTCGCGGTACAGGCGGCCCAGGCCGCCATCGAAAAGATTTGCCCGGAAGCGCGCAACCTGTTGATCGTTCCCGAAAACCTCACCCACAACACGTTTTATCTGAGCAACCTGGCGCAGCTGCGCAGGGTCTTCCAGATGGCGGGGCTCAATGTACGCATAGGCTCTATCAGTCCAGACATCACCAAAACCGTCACCATGGACCTACCCCACGGCGAGAGCATCACGCTGGAGCCTGTGGTTCGTACCAAGGGGCGCATCGGTGTCAAAGACTTTGACCCCTGCACCATCTTGCTGAACAATGACCTGCGTGCGGGCGTGCCCGGCATTTTGGAAGACTTGCACGAGCAGTATCTGTTGCCACCCCTGCACGCAGGCTGGACCAACCGTCGCAAGAGCGCGCATTCCAAGGCGTTTGAGGAGGTCTCCAAGCGTTTTGGCAAACTGATTGGTGTGGACCACTGGCTGGTCAACCCCCTGTTCGAAAAATGTCCCAATGTGGACTTCTCCACTGCAGAGGGCGTGCAAGGCCTGATGGCCAAGACCGAAGCCCTGCTGGGACGTATCCGCAAGAAGCACAAGGAATACGGCATCAAGGAAAAACCCTTTGTAGTGCTAAAGCCCGACAACGGTGATCCCCGCATGGCGCCATTGACCGTACGTGATGCCAAAGAGATTGAAACCTTGCGGACACAAGCGCTGTACAGCGGCGCAGCCGAAGCAGCAGGTGGCAAAGGCGCATCCACATTCGAGGTTTTGTTGCAAGAGGGCGTGCTCACGAGTGAGCGCGTCAATGATGCGGTGGCCGAGCCCGTGGTTTACATGATGGACCGTTACGTAGTTGGAGGCTTCTACCGCGTGCACCCGCAGCGCAAGGTGGACGAGAACCTGAATGCGCCGGGGTCCAGCTTTGTGCCACTGGCATTCGCCGAGAGTACGCACTTACCTCAGCCGGGAATGAAGCCTGGGGCCAGTGCACCCAATCGCTTTTACATGTATGGCGTGATTGCCCGACTCGCCATGCTCGCAGCGAGCTACGAAATGGAAGCCACCGACCCCCAGGCTGAGCACTACGACTGATGCCGGTGCCCCTATAGGGCTTGCTGGGGCCGTGTGCCAGCCCAAAGTTGCTGCGCTGCAACAAGTTTGCAATTTCGCGTGAAATGACCCGTCAAGCACTTGCAAGCATGGATGGCTGGCGCAAAATGGCGTTCCCCAATGGAATGGAACCCGCGCCCTACAGAAGCCGGGTGAATCTGTGTCAGCATCCAAATCGTCTCTTTCGGCGCTAACGCTCGGCGCTATCGGTGTTGTTTACGGCGATATCGGGACCAGTGTCCTGTACGCCATGAAGGAAGTCTTTGGTTCGGGGCATGTTCCCTTTACCCCAGAGAATGTCTACGGAATCCTGTCCATCTTTTTCTGGACGCTGACCGTCATTGTTTCCATCAAGTACGTCGTCTTGGTATTGCGTGCAGACAACCATGGCGAAGGTGGCCTGGTGGCGATGCTGGCCCTGGCCTCGCAAGCGGTCAAAGACAAGCCCCAACTGCGGCGTGTCCTGTTGATTGTTGGCATCTTCGGCACCTGCCTGTTTTATGGTGATGGGGTCATAACGCCGGCCATCTCGGTGCTGGGTGCCGTGGAGGGTCTGGAGGTGGTTTCTCCCACCTTCAAGAAGTTTGTCATTCCGCTTACGTTGCTCATCTTGCTGGCGCTTTTCATGGTGCAAAAACGCGGCACCGCCAGCATGGGGCGGTTCTTTGGCCCCATCATGGTGGTGTGGTTCGCCGTGCTCGCGGTTCTAGGTATCGTCAACATCGCCGCCGACCCCCACATCCTGGTGGCCGTCAGTCCACACTATGCCCTGGGCTTCATGTGGCACAACCCGGGCACTACCTTCATCATCCTGGGTGCGGTGGTCTTGTGTGTGACGGGGGCTGAGGCGTTGTACGCCGACATGGGCCACTTTGGCAAGAGGCCGATCCGCGTAGCCTGGTTCCTGGTTGCCATGCCGGCGCTGGTCCTCAACTATTTTGGCCAGGGCGCTTTGTTGTTGCAAAACCCTGCCGCAGTCAAGAACCCATTTTTCCTGATGGCGCCCGCATGGGCCCTGATTCCCCTGGTGGCGCTGGCCGCCATGGCTGCCGTGATTGCCTCGCAGGCGTTGATTTCGGGCGCGTTTTCCGTGACCAAACAGGTCATTCAGCTGGGCTATTTGCCGCGGCTGCAGATCCACCACACCAGTGTCAAAGACACCGGGCAGATCTATCTACCGTTTGTGAACTGGGGTCTGTTTGCGCTGATTGTGGTGGCGGTGGTGATGTTCAAGTCCTCCAGCAACCTAGCAGCAGCCTATGGCATCGCGGTTTGTACCGACATGCTGATCACCACCATCTTGACCTTCTACGTCATCCGCTACCACTGGAAGTACCCTCTGGTGCTGTGTCTTGCGGCAACCGGTTTCTTCTTCGTGGTGGACTTCGCATTTTGGGCTTCAAACCTGATGAAACTTCTGGACGGTGGCTGGTTCCCGCTGCTGATTGGTGGAGCCATATTTACGCTGATGTTGACCTGGAAGGATGGCCGGCGTTTGCTGAACGAGAAGTTGCGCGCCGATGCCATTGATTTGCCCAGCTTCCTGGAGGCGGTGTTTGTCAGCCCGCCGGCGCGGGTCGAAGGCACGGCCGTTTTCTTGACGGCAGAGGTCGGTACGGTGCCCAATGCCCTGCTGCACAACCTCAAGCACAACAAGGTTCTGCATCAGAACAACCTCTTTGTCACTGTGAAAAACCACGAAGTGCCATGGATCGGTTTGAACAAGCGCCTTGAGATTGATTCGCTGGGCCATGACTGCTGGCAAGTCGTTATTCACTACGGGTTCAAGAACGACCCGGACGTACCCAAGGCGCTGGAGCAGATCAAGGGTCGGGGCTGCGAGATGCAGGCGATGACCACCAGCTATTTCCTGTCGCGCGACACCGTGGTGCCCACTTTGGGCACTGGCATGGCGCAATGGCGGGAGAAGCTGTTTGCGCAAATGCACCATAACGCCAGTGGTGCGGCCGATTTCCTGAATTTGCCTAATAACGCAGTCGTGGAGCTGGGTTCCAAGATTGAGATTTGAGCCCCCCAACCTGCAAACTGCGCGCTGCCGCCTGACCCTGCTGCAACCGGGCAACGCCAACCTGTTCTTGGCCTATCGCGAGCGCAACCTGGCCCACGTTGCACCCTGGGAACCATCCCCAATTCAGGGTGACGGGACACTCGAACAGGCCTGCCATCGGGTCGCTGCCAAATCGGCCCAGGCTTTTGCCGATGACGTAGCGGTGACCTTCATTGCCACGGACCGAGAGACCGGTGCCATGTTGGCTGGCTGCAACTTCACCAACATCGTGCGTGGCGTTTTCCAGGCCTGCCATCTGGGCTACTCCGTGGATCAGGCCTGGCAAGGCAAGGGGCTGATGTTTGAGGTGGCGCAGGCTGGCATTGCCTACATGTTTGGCACCCAGGGGTTGCACCGCATTATGGCCAACCATATGCCGGCCAATGTGCGCAGCGAACAGTTGCTGCGCCGATTGGGTTTTGAGCGGGAGGGGTATGCCCGCGCCTATCTGAAGATCAATGGCCACTGGCAAGACCACGTGCTCAATGCGCTGGTGAATCCCAAAGACTAAGCCGACAGGTTTGGATGTTGGGGGCAATGTCACAATGGCCCGCATGCAATTTTTCAAAGACCTTAGCCTCTCAGCATTCACCGCCGGTTTTGTGGCCGTGCTGGTAGGTTTCACGAGTTCGGTGGCCATTGTTTTTCAGGCCGCGCAGGCGTTTAATGCCACGCCCGAGATGGTGGCCTCTTGGATGTGGGCGCTGGGTATCGGCATGGGTCTGTGTTCGCTGGTGCCGTCGTTGTGGCTGAAGAAGCCGGTCATGGTGGCCTGGAGCACGCCGGGCGCGGCGGTGCTGGCCAGCGCTGGCGCTGTCGGGGGCTTCACGATGCAGGAGGCCATAGGTGCCTTTATGGCCTGCGCCGTGCTGATCACTCTGGCGGGGGTGACCGGTTGGTTTGCGCGGGTCATGAACCGCATCCCGTTGGCCATTGCCTCCGCGTTGTTGGCCGGCGTGCTGGCCCGGTTTGGCCTGTCGGGTTTTACCGCCGCACAGACGGCCCTGCCGCTGGTGGTGGTCATGCTGTTCAGTTATCTGCTGGGCAAGCGTCTGTGGCCTCGCTATGCGGTGCCGGCTACGCTGTTGTCCGCTATCGCATTTGTAGCTACAACATCAGGTTTCACCGGGGCTGGGATCGTATTTGGCTTAACCCCTCCGGTGTTTGTGGCCCCAAGCTTCACTTTCGCCGCTTTTGTCAGCCTGGCGCTGCCACTGTTTATCGTGACCATGGCTTCGCAAAACCTGCCGGGTGTTGCTGCCATCCAGGCCAGCGGGTTTGGGGACCAGCGTGCCCACGGAGGGGACGCTGGCATCCCCATCTCCAAGGTCATCACGCTGACGGGTCTGGCCACGCTGGTGTTGGCCCCCTTTGGTGCGTTTGCGCTGAACCTGAGTGCGATCACCGCCGCCATATGCATGGGGCCGGAGGCGCACAGCCAGCCAGAGCGGCGCTACACCGCCGCTGTGTCCTGCGGCGCCATTTACATCGTGATTGGCTTGTTTGGTGCGGCGATCACCGGCGTGCTGACTGCATTCCCCAAGGAACTGGTGGCGGCCATTGCCGGCCTGGCATTGCTGGGCACCATTGGCGCCGCCCTGGCAGCCGCACTGCGCGAGGAGGCGCACCGCGAGGCGGCCACCATCACCTTTCTGGTGACGCTCAGTGGTGTGGTGGTGGCGGGTGTGGGGTCTGCTTTCTGGGGCGTGGTGGCAGGGGCGTTGGCCTTAATGGTTCAACATGTTGGCCGCAAACCCATGACCCGCCCGCCCAATGCCTAATGGTTTGGGCTTGTCCCCGTAAAACACAGGTTGGGGCCGGCCCTGTAGAGTCGTAACTGTTCACTTTTGTCCAATCTGCCGGTAAAACGCCATGGAAATTCTCTTCGTCAGCGACCCCCTCGAATCGTTCAAGATTTATAAAGACACCACCTTTGCCATGATGCGCGAGGCCCAGCGTCGCGGTCATACCATCGTGGCTTGCGAGCCGCAGCAGCTGTTGTGGCTGCGCGGTGGGGTGGTGCAGGCCCAGGTGCGCGCCATTACGCTGACCGGTGAACCCAAGAACTGGTTTACGGAAACCGCGCCCAGTGTGCGTGCCATTAAGGATTTTGGCGCCGTGGTCATGCGCAAGGACCCGCCCTTTGACAGCGAGTTTTTCTACACCACCCACTTGCTGGAGCAGGCCGAGCGCGAGGGCGCCAAGGTTTTCAACAAGCCGCGCGCACTGCGCGACCATCCCGAGAAATTGGCGATTCTGGAATTTCCGCAACTCATTGGCCCCACGCTGGTGACCCGCGAAGCCGATGCCATCAAACGCTTCCACGCAGAACACAAAGACATCATCCTGAAGCCGCTGGACGGCATGGGCGGCATGGGCATCTTCCGCGTCAAGGAAGACGGACTCAACCTGGGTGGCATCATCGAAACGCTGAACAAGGACGGCGCCGAGACCGTCATGGTGCAAAAATTTCTGCCCGCTATTCAAGAGGGTGACAAACGCGTGTTGGTCATCGGCGGCAAGCCCGTGCCGTTTTGTCTGGCACGCATTCCACAAGGTGGAGAGGTGCGGGGCAACCTGGCCGTGGGTGGCAAGGGCGTGGCACAGGCGTTGAGCGACTCCGACTGGGCGATTGCCAATGCCTTGGGACCCATATTGGCAGCGCGGGGGTTGCTGTTGGTGGGGCTCGATGTGATTGGCGATAGCCTGACCGAAATCAATGTGACCAGCCCGACCTGTTTCCAGGAAATTACCGACCAGACGGGTTTTGACGTCGCGGCGATGTTTGTGGATGCGCTGGAGGCATCCGTTTAATCATGCCAAAACGGATCCATCCACAAAGACCTTGAACTCGCCCGGCTGCATCGCCACCCAGTCTTCATTGGTGGTTAGCGGTTCGGTTACCACGATGACCAGCCGGTCCTCGGGGCTATTGAGTTCGGCCAGGTCCACATTCACGTCCTCGTCTTTGAGTTGCACCTGGGTGAACGGGTGCTGGCGCAGCACATAGTGCAGCTTGGTACTGGCATGTGTCCACAGAGCCTGCCCGTTGCTCAGCAGGAAATTGAATGTTCCGTGTTTGGCAATGCGGGGTACCAGCTCCCGCAGGGTGTGGGTCAGCTCCTCCACACTGGGTACGCCAAAGTGTGACTTGTTCAACTCTTGCAGCAGCCAGCAAAAGGCGAGCTCGCTGTCGGTGTCGCCCACGGGTTTGAAAGAGCCGTGCAGTGGCGGATTAAAGTCTTTGAGGTCCCCGTTGTGGGCAAACACCCAGTAGCGGCCCCACAATTCACGCACGAAGGGATGGCAGTTTTCCAGCGTGACTTTGCCCACCGTGGCCTTGCGCACGTGGGCGACTACGTTGTGGCTTTTGATGGGGTAGGTGCGCAGCATCTGTGCAATGGGGGAGGTGGAGGCACTTTCCTTGTCCACAAAGTAGCGGGCCGCCTTGCCGGGCTTTTGGCCGTCGCTCTCAAAGAAGGCGATGCCCCAGCCATCCGAATGGTGGTCGGTGCAACCGCCGCGCTGTGAAAACCCGGTAAAGCTGAGAGTCAGGCTGGCGGGCAGCAGGCTGTTCATTCCAAGGAGTTGGCACATGGTAAACAGTTTACCCGCCTGCCAGTAGGCCCGGCGTAAAGTATGGGTGAAGTAGTGTGGGTGTCTGGTAGACAATGGCTTTCTGGAGGTGCTGGTATGGCGCAGTTGAACCCTGAGACAGACTATGAGCTGATGTTTGAGTCGGCCCCTATTTCCCTGTGGCTGGAAGACTACAGCGCACTCAAGGTGTTGTTTGACGGCTGGCGCGCGCAGGGTGTGACAGATCTGTCTGCCCACATGGCGCAAACACCGGGTCTGCTGCAGCAGTGCGCGGCATGCCTCAAGGTGCTCAAGGTAAACCGGCAAACGCTCACCGTATTCGCCGCTTCCAGTCAGCAGGAGCTGGTGTCGCGACTGGGAGAGGTGTTCCGCGACGACACCCTGGGCCAAATGCTCACCGAGATGAATTTTCTGTGGAACGGTTCGCTGGAGTTCTCCAACCAGACCGTGAACTACGCACTGGATGGCCGCCGCATTGATGTGCGCATCCATGTGCGCGTGCTGCAAGGCCATGAGGACACGTGGGACAGGGTCATGGTCTCCTTGGAAGACACGACCCAGGCCACACAGGCCCAGCAGATGCTGGCGGTCAGCGAACAATATGCGCGTGATCTGTTTGACTATTCGCCGGTGTCGCTGTGGGTGGAGGATTTCAGTGGCGTCAAACGCCTGTTGGATGAGGTTAGGGCTCAGGGCATACGCGACTTTCGCGTTTTCCTGAGCGTGCACCCCGAGTTTGTAGGCCAGTGTGCGGAAGAAATCCGCGTCATCAACGTCAATCGTCAGACCCTGAACATGTTCGCGGCCCAAAGCCAGGAAGAACTGCTTGGCAAGCTGGGGCTCGTGTTCCGTGACGAAATGCACGACTCGTTCGCCGAGCAGCTGATCGACTTATGGGACGGAAAAACCGTGCAACTGCGCGAGGTGGTCAATTACTCGCTCAGCGGGGAACTGATCAATATCCACATGCAGTTTGCAGTGTTGCCAACCCACCAGACTGACTGGAGCCTGGTGCTGTTGTCGCTGATCGACATCACGGCCCGAAAGAAGGCCGAGGCCTATCTGGAGTATCTGGGCAAGCACGATGCGCTGACCAAATTGCGCAACCGTGCCTTCTACGTGGACGAACTCAACCGTATCAGTCGCAAAGGGCCTTGGCCGTTGACCGTGATGGCCATGGATCTCAATGGTCTCAAACGCATCAACGACGAACACGGCCATGCGGCGGGCGATGCGGTATTGCGCCGGGCGGGCGAAGTGTTGACCAGTGCGACGGCAGGTTATCCTTATTGCGTGGCACGCATCGGGGGTGATGAATTTATCGCTTTGCTGCCAGGGTGTGACGAGCGGGTGGCCGCCGGCCTGCAAGAGCGTATCCAGTCCATGATTGAGCTGAACAACCAGTTCTACCCGGGGCAGAGCCTGAGTATGGCCATGGGTAGCGCGTCCTGTGCGTCTGCAGTGCAGGTCGAGGCCGCTTTGC
This sequence comes from uncultured Rhodoferax sp., assembly GCA_963513355.1. Classification (GTDB taxonomy): domain Bacteria; phylum Pseudomonadota; class Gammaproteobacteria; order Burkholderiales; family Burkholderiaceae_C; genus Allorhodoferax. Next base: position 60,425 of record CAUPQG010000019.1, read on the forward strand.
ATGCCGCAGATCAGGCCATGTTCAAGGACAAGATGCGCTTCTATGAAGAGGCCAAGTTGGAGCGGCGTCGCAGTTAGCGCCGAGATTTCACGCATGAGTTTGACCGGCCTGATTGGCCACTACATTCGCCAGAACTGGCGCCCCTACCTGTTGTCGGCTGCGATGCTGGCATCGGTGAGTGCGCTCACGGTTTACATTCCGCGCCAGGTCGGCCATGTGGTGGACGCCTTGGTTGCGGGCACGCTGGGTGGTGACGCGCTGCTGCGCCAACTGGGTTGGCTGGTACTGGCCGGTGCGGCCATCTACTTTCTGCGCGTGGGTTGGCGCCTGCAGCTGTTTGCGGCCAGCTATAGGCTAGGTGCACAGCTTCGCCAGCGGCTGTATGCGCGCCTGTGTGTGCAGGGGCCACACTTCTTCCAGCAAAAGCGCACCGGAGACCTGATGGCGCTGGCCACCAACGACATCGACTCGGTGGAGATGGCCTCGGGCGAGGCCATGCTGGCTGGCTTCGACGGCACGCTGACCCTGGTCATGGTGGTGGCGATGATGAGTCTGGGTGTAGACGGCCGGCTGGCCGCTGCGGCCTTGCTGCCGTTTCCGCTCATGGCCATTGCGTTCTGGCGTATATCGAACCACATCCACCAGGCTTCCAAAGATTCGCTGGATGCATTTGGCAAGCTCAACGACCATGTGCAAGAGACTCTGACCGGCGTGCGCACCTTGCGCGCATTGGGGTTGGAGGACCGCAGTGCGGCGCGTTTTGCCGAGCTGGCCGAGGCGGCGGCGGCGGCCAGCCTGCGCGCGCAGCGTTGGGAAGCGGCCTTTGAGCCGGCCGTTGGCATCACCCTGGTCAGCGCCACGGCCTTGACCTTGGGGCTGGGCGGTTATCTGGTCTGGCACGGTGAGTTGACCATTGGCGCACTGACAGCGTTCAGCATGTACCTTGGTCAGCTCATTTGGCCCATGTTTGCCGCAGGCTGGGTGCTGGCCTTGCTGGAGCGCGGCCGCGCTGCCTGGGGCCGCTTGCAACCAGCGCTGGACGCGCCTTTGTCCATAGACGACCATGGCGTACGCGACCAGGTGGTGCCGGGTGCGCTGACGTTTGACAGTGTGAACTTCTCCTACCCAGGGCATCAAGCCGTTGCCTTGTCAGGTCTGCGTCTTAACTTGCCAGCGGGGCAAACCTTGGGTCTGGTGGGGGCCACAGGTTCGGGCAAGTCCAGCGTATTGCGACTGATACTGCGTCAGTACGCGGCCCAATCCGGGAACATCATGTGGGGTGGCCAACTGCTGTCCGACTACACCCTGGACGCACTGAACCGCGCCATCAGCTGGGTGCCACAGGAGCCTTTTCTGTTCTCCGCGTCGATTGCCGAAAACATAGCCTTGGCCAAGGCCGGCGCCAACCGTGCCGAAGTGGAGCAGGCGGCCCGGCTGGCATCCATACACGACGACATCGTGCGTATGCCCCAGGGTTATGACACGCCGGTGGGCGAGAAAGGCATTGCACTGTCGGGCGGCCAGCGCCAGCGCGTGGCCATTGCACGCGCCCTGCTGACCGACGCACCCCTGCTCTTGCTGGACGACGCGTTGTCGGCGGTGGACACCCAAACCGAGACCGACATCCTGCAGCACCTGCGCAGCGCACGCGCAGGGCGCACCGCGGTCATCGTCAGCCACCGCCTGAGTGCGGTGGTGGATGCCGACCACATTTTGGTGCTGAAGCAGGGCAGAGTGGTGGAGCAGGGCAACCACACCAGCCTGCTGGAGTTGAATGGCTGGTACGCTGCCCAGTGGCGCTACCAACAATTGGAGGCGAGCCTGAATGCAGCCTGAATCCGTGCAGACTTTGGGCGCCACACCGCCAAAGACGCCGCCCCACAATACGCGCCGCGCCGTGGCGCTGTTGCTGCACGCCGCCGCCCCCGAGCGGCGCCATGTGATCGTGGGTACGGTCTGGCTGGTGGCCGCCGCGCTTCTCGAAGCCCTGGGTCCCTTGCTGGGCAAGTACTTCATCGACCAATACCTGTTGCCCCGCAAGTTGGTACTGTGGGACATGGGTTGGTTGCTGGCGGGCATAGTGTTGGCTGGTTGTGTGGCCAGTGTGATCCGTTACGCGCAGTTGACACGACTGTCTGGCGTGGCCATGCGCTCGGTGCGCCGCCTGCGAGAAGAGGTGTATGGCCATGTGCTGCGCCTGCCCATGGCCTTCTTTGACAAGGCCATCACAGGGCAACTGGTGAGCCGTGTGACCAATGACACCGAACAGGTCAAAAGCCTGTATGTTCAGGTACTGTTTGTCATCCTGGACAGCAGCATCGTGGTGCTGGGCGCATTGGGTGCCATGGCCTGGCTGGACTGGCGCCTGATGCTGATTGTGCTGACGCTCATACCGGTCGTTGTGGTCATCGTTTGGTTTTACCAGCGCTGGAGTGCGCCGGCCGTAGCCCGTGCGCGGCAAAAGCGCAGCGACATCAATGCCCAGATGTCGGAGTCCATCGCCGGCATGGCCGTGTTGCAGGCCAGCAATGCACAGCAGCGTTTCAAAGACCGTTTCGACAAGACCAACAACCAGCACCTGGGCGCACGTATGGCCGAGATGCGGGTCAACGCCTGGCTGTTGCGACCCATGTTGGACTTCATCAATGTGCTGTTGCTGGCCGTGGTGATTTACACCTTTGGCCAGCGCAGTCTGGGCGCGCTGGAGATCGGCATTCTGTATGCATTTGTCAGCTACATCGGCCGGGTCGTGGACCCGTTGATCCAAATCACGCTGCAGTTTGGCCAGTTGCAGCAGGCCGTCGTGGCCGCCGCCCGGGTGGATGCGCTGCTGCAAGAGCGCCGCCCGACGGCCAAGACAGGTCCCGAACGCATCAGTCAGGGTGCTATCCATATCTCGCAACTGCGTTTTGGGTATGACCCCGCGAACGTGGTGCTGCACGAGTTGTCGCTGGACATTCCCGCTGGTGGCTTTTATGGGCTGGTGGGCCACACCGGCAGTGGCAAGTCCACGCTGTTGAGCCTGCTGCTGCGCTTCTACCAACCGCAGTCGGGTCGCATCACGCTCGATGGCATTGCGCTGTCTCGCTTCAGCGATGAACAGTTCCGTGCCGATGTGGGGCTGGTGCCGCAAGACCCGTTTTTGCTGGCCAGCAGCGTGCGCGACAACATCGCCATGGGCCGCAAGCTTAGCCAGGCCGAGCTGGAGACCGCTGCCCGCGCCGCGCATTGCCACGACTTCATCCTGCAGCTGGAGCAGGGTTACGACACGATGCTGGGCGAAGGTGGCGCGCGCCTGTCGGTGGGCCAAAAGCAGCTCATCGCCATTGCCCGCGCGTTGGCCGGGCAGCCGCGCATTCTGTTTCTGGACGAAGCCACGGCCCATATCGATTCGGAGACCGAGCAGATTGTGCAGGTGGCTCTGTCCGAGCTGAAGGGCCGGGTGACCGTGGTGGCCATTGCGCACCGCCTGTCTACGATACGGGCGGCCGACTGCATTGTGGTGCTGAACCATGGTCGAATCCACGAGCAGGGAACGCATGACGCGCTGATGGCCATCGAGCAGGGCGTCTACCAACGCCTGTACCTCTTGCAGCAATTGGGCGAATAGGCTGGCGCGGCGGCGGCGGCGATGGCACACTGGCGGTTGTCCCGTAATTCCCCCGTCCTGTGGAGTGCTCATGTCAGTAGCGCAGTTGAAGGAACTCAAGAGCGTCATCACGGCCAAAGCCGTGGCCAACCCTACCCACCTGTGTGCCGAGTTGGCTGCCCAGTTTGGTGTCAGTCGGTCCACCATGGGCAAGTGGCTGCGTGCACTGATTGACGAGGGTTGGATTACCCGCCAGGGCAGCCGTTCGCACCCGGTGTACAAGCCCAGTGTGCTGCGCCAGGTGAACCGCAGCTATACCTTGGTGGGCCTGGATGAACAAACCCCGTGGGAACGGGATTTTGCGCCTTGCTTTGAGCTGCCACCCAATGTGGCGCGGTTGGCCCACCATGCCTTTACCGAGCTGCTGAACAATGCGGTGGACCATAGCGGTGGCACCAAAGTATCCATTTCGATGCGGCAAAACCCCACGCACTTGCACCTGCTGATCAAGGACGATGGCTGCGGCGTTTTTGACCGCATACAGGACGCCTTTCATATTGCCAGTCCGCAACTGGCGTTGTTGGAGCTGAGCAAGGGCAAGCTCACCACACAGCCCGAGTTTCACACCGGGCGTGGTCTATTCTTCACATCGAGGTTGTTCGATGTGTTTGATTTGTATGCCAACCAGCTGACCTACCAGCACAACCATTGGCAGCGAAAGGAGTGGTTGAAGGCGAATCCACTGGGAAGCAACGGCACGGCGATTTTTATGTCCCTGTCATTGAACTCCACGCGCACCTTGGAAGACGTTTTCGGTGCCCACTCCAAGGGTGCGAACGACTTGAGCTTTTCCCGGACCGAGGTCGCCATGCGCCTGGCCCACGCAGCCGGTGAGGCACTGGAATCCCGTGCACAAGCAAAACGGATCGCCAACCGGCTGGAGGCTTTTGATTCGGTGGACCTGGATTTTGACGGCGTGGACGCGATAGGCCAGGGCTTTGCCGATGAACTGTTCCGCGTGTTTGCGCGGCAGCACCCTAAGGTGCAGCTGCGGCCACGCAACATGAATGCCCAGGTGGCCGCAATGGTCGCCCAAGTGAGTGAGGAGCCGGCTGTGAGTTTGGAGTCAGCCCCTACTTAGAGTGACCAGGTTTTACTTGCCGTTGGCGGCTGCCGTTGCCGCAGTCTGTCCATCGTGTTTTTGACGGTGAATGGCGCGGCTGTTGCGGTGGGCTTCCCTTTGCAGCTTCAGGCGCTCGGCACGGGTAACCTTTCCATCGGCCTTGGCGGCAGCTTCGTCGGCTGCCAGTTTGGCTTCGCGGTTTTCCAGACGATTGGTTTCTTGGGCGTTGAGTTGGCCGGATGCCACGCCCTGGTCAATGCGCTGCTGCTGGTTGGCTTCACGTTTGTCCAGATTGGGTGTGGATGGCTGCGCAATGGCGAGGCTGGCCAAGGCCATGGATACAGCGCCAATGAGTGTCTTGATTTGCATGTGGAACTCCGGTGTGTGTAGGTCGTTTTGTTTATGGAACGCATCCATCGACCTACAACGCGGCCCGCTGTGCTGGCGGCCTACTGCGCAGGCCTTGTTTTGTGTAAAAGTATGTGAAGCAGGAGTAACCCGCCGTTACTCGCGCGGCTCCGTCCACAGCTTTCCACCGGTGGCCCAGTTTTCACGCTTAACGTCGACGATCAAGATGTCGACGGACTCGGGCGAACCACCCAGGACCTCAACACTGACGCGGGTGATTTCCTCGACCAGTTTCTTCTTTTGCGCCAGTGTGCGGCCTTCGAGCATTTCGACGTGATAGGTAGGCATGGTAGGTAGTCCTTAAGTGGGTTGAGTTGATGATCGTAGTGGCTTCTAGTTGTGTGTGCCGCCAGCGGCTGCGGCCGCGCAGCGTGCGCAGATACAGGCCAGTCGCTGTGCCGCGGCCGGTACACGTGCCAGGAGCTCTGGCGTAAAAACCGCCGTGGTGCACCAACAGGGGCCCTGCGGTACACCGGTGGCCCGCTCTGCCTCGTTGGCGCATGCATTGTTTTGGCCGCACAAAGGGCACTGGCTGGTGTCGAGCGTGAGGGGTGCGGGAATTTCGGGCATGGCGGCTTTTGCGTAGACCCCGCAGTTTAGACTGTGGGGTTCCGATTGTCCGAATACAACACGTGCCTCCCGCTCCAACTTTTGCCATCCTTTCCCATAAGGCCCGCCTGCTTTTGGTCTTGATGTGTGCATTGCACTTTGGCTTGGGCGCCGTGTTGGGCCTGTCAGTGGACGAGGCGCACTATGCGCTGTATGCCACCCATCCAGACTGGAGTTATTTTGACCATCCCCCACTGGTAGGCTGGGCGCAATGGCCTTTGGTTGCACTGGGCGCACCCACCTGGGCGTTGCGGTTGGTGCCGGAATTGGTGTGGCTGGGTACGGCGATGGTGGTCTACCAGCTGGCTGAACGTCTGAACCGGGGCGTGGCGGACCATCGTGGTGCCGCGCAGGCGCCGGTTTCCGTGGCCGATGGTCAAGCGGGGCTATGGGCCGTACTGGCTTTGTCGCTGGCCCCGTTGTTGCACGTGCTGGGCATTGGCCTGCTGCCCGATACCCTGCTCATGTTTTTCACAGCACTGCTGATGTGGACTACCTTGGATCTGATGGACGCCACCGTAGCAAGCCGTCCTGTGCCGTGGTTGCGGCTGGGCGTGTTGTTGGGATTGGCGGGTCTGAGCAAATACACGGCCATCTTCGCAGCCCTGGCAGTGGCCGGCTGCCTGCTTCTGGCGCACGGTGCAGCGCTGTTGCGCAATGGTTGGACCTGGATGGCGTTGGCCATCGCCGTGGTTTTGGTGGTGCCCGTTGCCTACTGGAACTACGCCAACGGCTGGATATCGTTCACCTACCAAGCCAACCATGGTGCGGGCGGTGGCTGGCAGGCCGGGCATGTATTGCGGTTTCTGCTGCTGCAGTTGCTGGTGTATGGCCCCTTGTTGCTGTGGGGCTGGTCCGGATGGCGCCACGGCGTGGCGCGCTCTACCCGAAGCCTGCTGCTGTTTTTTGTGGTGCCCTTTGTTGTGTTGGCGGTGCTGTCGGGTGGCGGTACCAGCCTGCCCCACTGGACGGCGCCGGCTTGGGTGGGGCTGGTGCCGTTTGCGGGCATCAGTCTGGCCCGCGCTGTGCGCCAGGGGCGCCGTTGGGTTATCGGGTGTCTGGTTGCAGCGCAGGGACTTTTGTGCGCCGCGGTGCTGGGGCTGATGCTGACTGGCGGCCAACCCTTCATCACCAACACCACCGGCCAGGGCAATAGCGCCCAGCCTTCCAACCCGTTTGCCGATGTACACGGATGGGATCTCGCAGGCGCCCATGCCCGCGCCTTGGCTACCCAGCATGGCCTGCGCAGCGTCGCCGTGCAAAACTGGACGCTGGCCAGCCGCCTGGGCTGGTATGCCCGACCGCTACCGGTGCATGTGCTGGAGGATCGCTTCGACCAGTTTGACCTGTGGGCGGGTGACCTGCCAGCAGGTGCAGACACCCTATTGGTGGACTGGTCCCAACTGGGGTATGCCCTGCCGTTGGGGCCGAAGGGTTTTGTCAATTGCACACTGCTTGATACCCAGGATGTGCAGCGCCTGGGCAAGCCCCTTGCCAGTTTCCGTTTCTACGCCTGCCGTAACTGGTCGGGTCACCCGCAACCCCGGCTGCTAGGCTCACCGTAATGCACGTTCCACCTGTTCCCCCCACCTTGTGGCTGCTGCCACCCGTGCTGATATTGCTTAGCGCTCCGCTGTGGCTGCACCGCTTCGAGCCCTCCATGTTTATGTACATCAACACGCTGTGTGCACCCGTGTCCGCACAATTCTGGGCGGGCTTGTCCATGCTGGGCAACACCTGGGGCGTGCTAGCCGTCACCTCGCCGCTGTTGGTGCACGCACCCCGGTTGATGTGGGCTTGGTTGTGTGCCGCGCCTTTTGCCATCCTGTTTGCCCGTGGGGGGAAGGCGCTGATTGAGAGCCCGCGCCCGGCCGCCGTGGTGGACAACACCCAGATGCGCGTGGTGGGGGAATTCCTGCACAACGTGTCCATGCCGTCTGGTCACACATTGACCGCGTTCGCCGTGGCCTCGGCCATCTATTTTGCGTTGCCGCAACCGGGCAGGCGCAAGCATTTGTGGCTGTTTGTGCTGGCGGCAGGGGCCGGTCTGTCGCGGATTGCCGTGGGCGCCCACTGGCCAGGTGATGTGGCCGTGGGTGCCAGTTTGGGCTTGCTGGCCGGCATGCTGGGCACCCGCCTGCTAGCCCGCATGGACAACAAACACCTCCTGCCAACCGCATGGAGCCTGCGCCTGGTGGCGGGCCTGCTGGCTGCTACTGCAGTGGCTATGCTGGTCGAAACCCAGGATTTCGACGAAAACCAGCCGCTGCAATACCTGTTGGCGGTGGTGGTGTCGGCCTCTCTTTTCGCCTTTCTCAGGCAGAATTGGTTGGCAATCCAGGCCGGGACATCGCCGCCAAAAGGTTGAAATTTCCAGACACACGGCCTGCCCGCAGCGTGCCATTTTGAATAAGATGGATACACATCCAACAGACGGACCAACAACAAAAATGCACCCCAACGCTGTCAAACTCGTACAGGAATCCTGGGCACAGGTCGAGAAGGCAGGCCCCGCCGCTGCCGCGCTATTCCACTGCAACCTGCTGAACAGTCGGCCCTGGCTCGTCGCGCCCTATACCGGGTATGTGGATGCGCGCGACGCCATGGTCATGCACACCTTCGGGCGCGCTGTGATGGGCATGCACATGCTGGATACCCACGCCACACTGCTGATGCAGATTGGCCGCGTCAACGCTGCCTGCGGCGTGCAGTCCCACCACTACCCCTATTTTGAAGTTGCCCTGATTCAAACGCTGGGTCAGATCCTGGGTGACACCTTGACCGAGCCGCTCAAGCAGGCCTGGATTGCTGTTTTTGGCACCATGACCCGGTTGATGCTGGCCGGCGCCAATGGCGATTTTTGCGTCGCCATCCGCCAGCAGTCCCCTGACCGACGCCGTCAGCGCAGGCGTGCCGCGCTCGATTTGGGTGGCAACCGCGGCTACCACCGCCGTGGTGGGCCCGAGAGCAACCGGCGCTTGCACCGCAGCGTGGTTCTACAGCCCGGCCTGTAGAAGTCCTATTGGCCGAATTGGCCTCTGGCCCCCGAAAATCATGGTTCAAACGCTATTTAATTAATAGCAATTGAGCGTCCCGGTCTGGCGCCACTGCTGCGCAACTGTAGGGCTGCCCTGACTGATACAGCGCAAGTGCGCAGACCCTGGACTGTGCCTTGGCGGATCTGGTGCCGGCTCCTACAGTCAGGGCTCTGACTTTGGAGCCTGCACATGTGGACCGATTTACTGCCGCTGATGACCTATTGTTTTGTGATGTCCAGTACACCGGGGCCCAACAACGTGATGCTGGCCACCTCTGGCGCGTTGTTCGGTTACCGCCGCGCGCTGCCCCAGATCTTTGGTACCAACAGTGGCGTCGCGGTGCAGACCTTCATCACCTGCCTGGGTCTGGGCAGCCTCTTTGTTGCCTTTCCGGTGCTGCACCAGATCCTGCGGGTGACCGGTGCCCTGTACCTGGTGTTTCTGGCATGGAAGCTGAGTGCCAGCGCGCTGGGCGAGGCGCGCGAGACCAAACCCTTGAGTTTTGCCCAAGCCGCGCTGTTCCAAGCGGTCAACCCCAAGAGCTGGGTCAAGTCCATCACGCTGGCCTCCGTATTCATGCCGGTGGGCTTGAGTGCGCCGGTCGGCGCGCTGCTGGTGGCAGTCGTGGGGCTGGTTATCGGCTTCCCCACGGCCTCCATGTGGGCCCTGTTTGGTGTGGCCATCCGTCGCCTGCTCAATGACCCGCTGAAGCGGCGTGTGTTCAACCTGAGCATGGGCGCGATGCTGGTGGCGCTGGCGGTTAGCTTTCTGCTGTAACCTTGCCCCGTGTTCTCCCTTGACCGCAACGCCCCCACAGCGCTGGCTGACCAGATTGAGCTGCGCCTGCGCGAGTTGATCGCGAGTGGTCAACTGCCCGCTGCGGCGCGGTTGCCGTCCATTCGCCAACTGGCCGCACAACTGGCGGTCAGCCCCAACACGGTTGTCACCGCCTATGACCGGCTGATGGCGCTGGGCCTGATCGAGTCACGCGGCACGGCCGGTTACTTTGTATGCGAAACCCGGCGCTCCACCGTGCCAGACGCTGCAGCGCTGGAGGCGGGCGAAGAGCAAGAAGGCGTTTGGCTGGCCCAGCAGGCCAATGACCAGCGCGCCGGTGTTCTGCTGGCCAGCAGTGGTGCCCTGCCTCCGGCGTGGCTGGAAGACGCCGTCCCTGCTGCCGTCGTGCAGCGCGGCCTGGCCCGGGCCAACGCTGGAATGGCCTCGCGCTGCCCACCCCAGGGTCTGCCGGAATTGCGCGAACGCATTGCCATGGTGATACGCGGCCTGGGCATTGCGGTGGATGCCGGTCGCATATTGACGACGTATGGCGGTACCCATGCCATCGACCTCATCTGCCGCGCTTTTCTGCAGCCAGGCGACACCGTACTGGTGGAGGACCCGGGCTACTTTTTGATGTTTGACCGGCTGCGAAAAGATGGCGTGCGCATTGTCTCCGTCGCACGCCGCCCGGACGGGCTGGACCTGGAGCAACTGGAAGCCGCCTGCCGCGAGCACCGGCCGCGCCTGCTCTTCATTCAGACGGTGTTGCACAACCCCACCGGCTGGAGCAGCACGGCGGCCAACCTGCATAAAGTGTTGGTGCTGGCCCAGCAGTACGGATTTTTGATTGCCGAAGACGATGTACACGGGCACTTCCACCCCGGCCATGCGCCCCGGCTGGCCAGCCTGTCGGGGCTGGAGCGTGTCATTTATTACTCCAGCTTCTGCAAGGCCCTGAGCCCCGCACTGCGGATTGGGTACATGGCGGCCGACCCTCCGCTGCTCAAAGCCTTGATGCGGGAGAAGATTTATTCGGTGCTGACCACGCCGGCCCTGAACGAAAACGTGATGCTGGAGATTCTGGCAGCGGGGCGCTGGCGCAAGCACTTGGACCGCCTGAATGCCAAGCTGCTGGCGGCCCGGCAGGTCAGTGCGCGCCAACTGACTTCTGCAGGGCTGGTACTGGACCATCCGGGCGAAGGGGGATTGTTCCTGTGGGCCTCTGTGCCCGAAGCGGTGGACCTGAACCTTCTGGTGCAGGACGCCTATCGCAATAAGATCTTGCTGGTGCGCGGCGCCACGTTCAGTGCCGACAACCCCACCGATGCCCACATCCGTTTCAATGTGGCCTTCAGCCAACAGCCCAGACTGGCGGACTATCTGCGCGAACGCTTGCAGTCTTTGGCCGGTGCCCGGGCTGCATTGGAGCGTGCCAGCGCGGCGGGGAGTGGCCGCCAGATGCGAAGCGGTGCTTAGTTGAGCCGCTGCCCCTGGGTTTTGAGCTCTTCCATCAGCGGATCGGGTTGACCGCCATCCGCCATGTGGGCTTTGTACCAAACGGTCAATATGGTGGTCACGACCGGTCCCGGGTTTTGCAGCACTTTCTGGAAATCCAGCCCATTGAGGCTGCAGACTTTTTTGACCAGATCCATGTCCAGATCAATGGCGTCGTCATCGCAACGGCGCAGCTTCAGGTCGGCAAAAGAATAGCCCTCGGGCAGGTTGAGGGTCAAAAGGGAGTCGGATGGCATGCCTCTATTGTCGCCAACTCTGGATCGCATCCAAAGAAAAAGCGGACACAAGGCCCGCTTTGGATTCCGGTGAGGGAAGAACTTACTTCTTAGGTTCTTCCATCATCTTCTTGCATTCTGCTTTCATCTTGTCGTCTGCTTTGGCGTCCATCTTCTTGCAGGCGGCCATTTTTTCTGCCTTGTCCTTGTCGCTCATGGCACCACCATGGGCTGCGGCGAACGAACCAACGGATGCGCATGCAAATGCTACAGCCACTAACGAAGAAAGTAACTTGTTCATGGGTTGTCTCCAGGGAGTTGAAACGGTTGACTGACAAATGACCTCACAGGATAGAGAGGTCTGCCTATAACGGAGGCGCCATTGAATCGGTTGACCGATCAGCCCGCTTTGCGCTGTGCCAGTTTTAAAGCCAGTGTGCTCAGTGCTGTGTAGGCTGTGCCGGTGGGCGCGTCCCATGCGGCGACTGCTGCGCCTTGGCGTGTTATGGCAGCCGTGTCGCCCCGGGCTGCCGGACCTGTCAAGGCTGCTTGTGGGCCCATCGTCGTGATATTGGTAACCGCATTGCGCAATAGTGAAGCCCGCAGTGCAGGAATCAACGCCGCAGGCATTCCGGTGGCCTGCCACAGGTCTTCGGCCGTGGCCTGCAACACCGGTAAAAAGTTGGTAGCAAATACGGCGGCCGCGTGGTACAGCAGTTTGTCGTCGCTGGCGACATCAAAACACTGGGCGCCAATAGCGGTGAAAGCGGGGCGCAGCTGGTCACACGCAGCTGCATCCCCCTCCAAGGCACAGGGTGTGCCGGGAAACTGTTGAATGGCGCCGGGTACCGAGGCAAAGCTCAAAATGCAATGCGCGCTGGCGACCTGCCAGCCCAGCGCAGCCAGGGGCGCCAAGGTGCTTGCGCCTTGCGCGCCGCTGCCGTGGAAGACGATGGGTGCACCCGACGCTGCTATGGCGCGGTCTGCGCGGGCCGCCGCCAGCGCCTGGGCACAGGCCGCCAGCTGGGCGTCCGGCACGGCCAGCATCCACACATCGGCATCCCGCAGGGCCTGCATCTGTGCCACGGCCTGGCCAGCGCCAATCACACCAACGGCGGCCTGCGCGCTGCGCAAGGACGTTGTGAGTACATCCTGGATGGCAAACGTGTTTTGTGCTCGCCACAGGCTGGCCAGTGTCTGGGCCACCCGGCCAGCACCAACCAGGTTCAAGGTGGGCAGGGTGTTGGCGAGTGGCACAGTTGGGTTGCTCAACGCAGCGTGCAACTGTCGCCCACGCCGTCGCGCCAGATGCGCACCTGCACCAGGCCGGGCAGGCTTGCCGCGATGGCGCGCCAAATGTAAATAGCCAAGTTCTCCAGCGTCGCTGGGCCCAGGCCTTCGACTTCGTCCAATAGGTGGTGGTCCAGCCGGGGGCGCAGCTGTTCAATGGCGGCACGCACCAGACCCAGGTCCATCACCATGCCAGTGGCCGGGTCGATTTCCCCTGCGATGCTGACCTCCACATGGTAGGTGTGGCCGTGGATGCGCCGGCTGCCCTCGGCTTCGATCTCGCGGCGCAGCGTGTGGGCGGCGTCGAAGAAAAATTTCTGGCTGATCTCGCAGCGGCTGTGGGGGTAGCTCATCGTATGCCCGTGATCTTGTGGGTTTGCAAAGACAGGCGCCAAGCCGGACGCTGCAGGCATTGCGCAATACAGGCCTCGGTGTTGTTGCGGCGCTGCGGGTTGTCCATGGGTTGCAGGTAGCGGTGGCTGAAGTCCGCCGCCTCGCACTCATCGAGTGTGATGCCGGGCTGCGGCCATACCAACTTCAGCTCATGGCCCGATCGCTGCACCCAGGTGGAGCCGGCCTTGGGACTGACGCAAATCCAGTCGATACCAGGGGGCGCGACGATGGTGCCATTGGTCTCCACGGCGATGTGAAAGCCCAGGGCGTGCAACGCGTCAATCAGTTCGGCATCTACTTGCAGCAGTGGCTCGCCACCGGTCATCACCACGAAGCGGTGGGGCGTGTCGGCACTGGGCCATTGCGCGGCAATACGCGCGGCCAAGTCTTGCGCGGTGGCAAATTTGCCGCCCAGCGTGCCGTCGGTGCCGACAAAATCGGTGTCGCAAAACTTGCAAACGGCAGTTGCGCGGTCTTGCTCGCGGCCGGTCCACAGATTGCAGCCGGCAAAACGGCAAAACACCGCAGGCCGGCCGGCGTTGGAGCCTTCGCCCTGCAGTGTGTAAAAAATCTCTTTGACCTGGTAGCTCATGCGGTGGCTCCCGCATGGCAGTGCACCCCACCACAGCGTGGGGATACGAGGTTTTTGTACATGGTAGTCCTCTACATGGCTCCGAAAAGCAGAAAAGTGCAAGGCACGCCGGAGCAGCGGGCCGTGGGGGCCTATTTTAACTGGCGATGCGGCAGCAAAGACAGATTTCACTGCTATAACCGCGGGTAGAGGCGACTTTGAATGACTAAGTTACCGCGTCCGAATCCGCTGCAGCCCACCCCAAAGGAACACCCATGACATTTCAAGAATCCATTCAAGTGTGCTTTTCCAAATACGCGGATTTCAACGGCCGCGCGGTTCGATCCGAGTATTGGTGGTTTTTTCTGTTTATCGTCCTGGTGAGCGTCGCGACTTCACTCGTCAGCAACACCGTCAGCGCGTTGTTTTCCTTGGCAACGTTCATTCCGTCTATTGCCGCTGCAACACGCAGGCTGCACGACACGAATCGCAGCGGTTGGTGGCAGCTGATCGCGCTAGTGCCCGTTATAGGCTGGATCGTGCTGGTCGTTTTCCTCGCACAAGAAGGCAAGTCAGAAGCTGATTAGTTGCGGTGCATTGCGCGCCGTCATTGCGCGGGCACCTCCGGGCGATCACACCACAAGCGGCTCTTCCTGCATCGCTTCCAATTGCTCCTCCAGCATTTGCACTTGGCCCTGCCAGTAGTCGCTGGAGCCAAACCACGGGAAGTTGACGGGGAAGGTTGGGTCGTCCCAGCGGCGGGCGAGCCAGGCGCTGTAGTGGATGAGGCGCAGCGTGCGCAGGGGTTCTATCAGCACCAGTTCGTCTCGGTTGAAGTCGCGGAACTGCTCGTAGCCGTCCACCAGCGCGCCCAACTGGCGGGTGCGTTGGCTGCGGTCGCCGCTGAGCAGCATCCAGAAGTCTTGCACGGCCGGGCCGGTGCGGGCATCGTCCAGGTCCACAAAATGTGGGCCAGGGCCTGCTGCAGCGGCAGCACTGGTCGGGGTCCACAGCACATTGCCGGGGTGGCAGTCGCCGTGCAGGCGTAGCAGGGCAATTCCGGGGTCATCTAAGCCTTTTTGGTCTGTAGCCCCGGTTAATATTGAATGTTGTGCTATTACATCTATAGCATCTTGGCAAACCTTGGTCCAGGCAGACTGCACATCCAGCGGCACCTTGTCGTGCTCCAGCAGCCACTGCATGGGTTCCACGCCAAAACTTTGCACGTCCAGGCGCGGGCGGCTGGCGAAGGGCTTGGCGGCACCCACGGTGTGGATGCGGGCCAAGAAGCGGCCAATCCACTCCAGCACTTCGCCGTCGTCCAGTTCGGGCGGGCGACCACCGCGCCGGGGGCTGGCGCTGAAGCTGAAACCGCCGAAGTGGTGCAGTGTTTCACCCAAGAGCTTCAGCGGCCCAATGACCGGCACCTCTGCCGCCATCAGTTCGGCGGCAAAGTCATGCTCTTCCTGTATCTGTGCGTCGCTCCAACGGTCGGGCCGGTAAAACTTGGCCACGACGGCGCTGCCGTCTTCCAGCTGTACCTGGTAGACACGGTTCTCGTACGAAGACAGGGCGGTCAGGCGACCATCGCCGCGCAGGCCCACGCTGTCCAGCGCGTCCAGCACCACGTCTGGTGTCAGTGCCTCAAAGGGATGGCGCATTCAGTCCTTCTTGCCATCGCGGGGCATCATGAACATGGACAGGCCTACGGCGATCAGGATCACGGGCCACCAGGTTGAGAACAGCTCAGCCAGGCTGAAGTTGATCAGGCCCAGGTTCTTGAGCAGAAAAAAAACGCCGAACAGAACCAGTGTGATGGCTGCAACATTACCGCGCATGGGGAATCCCTTCTCTTCGCAAATATGGAAGAGGCATTGTCGCAAGGTTTGGTCCAGCCCGGAGCGTGGCTAACCTAACGGTCCCAGATCGTCGCCATAGACAGCCGCACCGTCGCTGCCTGCGTCGGAGTAACTGGGTGTGGAGGGTCTGGCGCCTGTCTCGCCCGAACCCAGCAGCCCAAAGGGCAGGGCCTGCTTGACCAGGATGACAGTGCAGGGTGAATCCATGGCGACCTTGATGGGCACTGTTGCGATAAAGCGCTGGGTCTTGAGGCCATGGGTGGCGGCGCCCATGACGATGACGCTGACGTTGTTGCCCCGTGCGTACTCCAGCAGGGTCTGTGCCACATCGCCTGATTCGAGCGCGTGGAAGGAGGTCTGGTGGCCCGGGTGTTCCAACGGTTGTGCCCATTGGCGCAGGCGGTTCAGGTGGTGGCGCTGCACTTTGGTTTCACTGCTGGCGTCATCGGTGGTGCTGGTCTGGCTGTGCGAGATGACGGTGACGCACGCCAGGCGCGCACCGGGGCGGTTGCCCAAGGCGCGCGCGACCGCTACACGCAGGGAGTACAGCGTGGCGTCCGTCACATCCTGGTGCGGCACGGCCACCATGACGATGGGTACTTCTTCCACCTGTTGCGCAGCGATGGGGCTGGGCTTGTACTGCATGCCGGCAGCCTTGATCCAGCGCTTGAAGTGGGTGGAAAAACGGGTGCCACTGGTATTGCGCCCCCGTGCTGTGATGGTCACCTGTGTGGGGTGGGTCAGATCAAACGCAAGGTGTGCTGCTGACGGGTAGCGCCGCGCGGCCTCGGGTTCCAGGCAGCGCAGCACCACTTCTTGCAGCCATTCGGGCAACAGGGAGCGGATTTTGCGGGGTGGCACCGGGTCCATCCACAGGCGCTGGCGCAGCCCGCCGGCAGTTTGGGGTTCACCAAATGGCAGCTCGCCGGTGCACAACTGGTAGAGCATGACGCCGATGGCAAAAATGTCGCTGCGCGGGTCTCCGCGAACACCCACCACCTGTTCAGGCGCAATCCAGGCAGGAGAGCCCACCGCCTTGCGCAACTGCTCAGCCAGCAGGTCAGGGTAGTGGGCGTGGCAGGAGAGCCCAAAATCCAGCAACACAACACTACCGTCTTCACGCAGCAGCACGTTGGCGGGTTTCAGGTCCAGGTGCACGGTGTTTTGTTGGTGCAGGGCGTGTGCAGCGCGCGCCATGGCAGCACCGAGCTGGGCGATGTGTTCCACGTCTGGGGTGGGTTCGACCGCCATGCGCTGTTCCAGTGTTTGCCCACTGACATATTCCATCACCAGGTAGGGCAAGCGGGTCAGGTCACCGGCGGCAACAAACCGTGGCACATGTTTGCCCTGCAGCACCTGCAAAATCTGGCATTCGATCTCGAAGCTGACGATGTTCTCAGCGCCGTCACCGGCCGTCATGCGTGGCACCTTCATGGCCATCGCAAAGCCGGGGTCGGGTTGGCCGTCGGCGTAGTGCACACGGTAGATGTGGGCCATGCCACCGGCATGGATGCAGTCCGCTATGGTGAAGCCATCCACCACACTGCCAGTCTCCAACAGCTTCATCGTCCCTTCTCCAGGCGGTCGGCAAAAAACTCATGCAGGCCCACGCGGCGAATGGCAGCCGCCGCTGCCAAATGGTCGTAGGGCACGCGGTGAAAGGTAAGCTGTGCGCGGCCCATGTCGAACAGGGCGTACATGGCGTGTGTGTTGCCGTCGCGCGGCTGCCCGGCAGAGCCCACGGTGGCTAGCCACTTGCGGTGCTTGGGAACCGGAATGCCGATACCTGGCTGGGGCGCAAAAGGCATCAGGTTGCCACCTGCTCCTTGGTAATACAGTGTCTGCAGGTGTACATGCCCACCAAAAACGTATTGCACGCCGGGCCAGGCGGCGGCGCCGTCCAGGCTGTCTCTGGCGGCGCGTGCGTCATACACGTAGCGCCACAGGTGGGGGTCATTGGCACTGGCGTGCACAAAAAGTGCGCTCTCATGTTGCACCGTCAGGGGCAGGCGGCTGATCCAGTCGCGCTGGTCAGGCAACAGCTCGCGGTGGGTCCAGGTGGCTGTGCTGTCTCCCACGGTTTTGACTTCAACGGGCGGCGTGACGGCCATGGCGTCGTGGTTGCCCTGAATGGCCAGGGCGCCCTCTTCGGTGAGTTGCATGATCCGGTCCACCACGGCGCCGGGGTCAGCCCCATAACCCACCATATCGCCCAGGAACACAAAGCGCTGCGCCTGCTGCGCGCGTGCATGCGCTACGCAAGCCTCAAGTGCCTGGATATTGGCATGGACATCAGACAACAAGGCAAGTCGCACGGGTTTTCCTGTTTGCGTTTGCTCCCAATGGCAGGAGCTCACGCGCGATCATGCCTGAATCTGCTGACGCTAAGTTTGCATTTCCAGCGACAGCATGTGACCCATCCGCGGGTCGCCTCGCCCGCCCAGCACCTGCTGGTAGGCGGCCTGTACCGCAGCCGACCCTCTGTGCTGCTCCACACGTAGCCAAGGGCCGGCAGGCTGGGTGGCCTGCGCCACAAAGGCTTGCCAGGACTGCACGAGGCGCTGGCCCAGGCCTTGTGGACCCCAGTCCATGCTGCGTTTCTTGATTTGCGCGGGAGCAAAAAACAGCGTGGCTTTGGGGCCGGGCACATCTTTTGCGCCACCCATGTCGGACACGTGGGTTGCACCAATCGAGCAGCTGTATCTCAGCCCCTTGCAGTGTGTGTGCAAGGCCTTGCGAAAGGTCGCGCTGCCGGCAAAGTCCACATAGATGCTGGGCGCGTCCGCTGCAATCTGGTCCAGTTGGTCATAGGTCAAGACCCGGTGGTAACAACCCAGGCTTTCGCAAAACGCCACGTTGCCCGGCGATGTGAGCCCCATCACTTCAACCCCTGCGCGCTGCGTCATTTGAAACGCTGTGCCGTAGGCCGTCTTGCTGGAGGCACTGGACAGCAGCAGCAATACGGGCTGTGCCGGGTTGGCCGTAGCGCCAAAGAAATCGTTGTCGGCCAGAAAGTCGTCGATCAGCCAGGAGGTAATGAACAGTGGGCGCAGCAGGGCCTGCACGTCTTCAGTGTCCGCCGTGTAAAACGGGTCGGTGGCGCAGCGCATGTACTGGTTGTAGACCGCATGCAGCTGGGCGCGGTGGGGTGCGGTGTCCATGAACGACGTGGCAGACACCTTGCCGGGTGCCAGGTCCACCGTGCTGGACATGGGAAAGTAACCGTACAGTCGCTCACCCACGGCTACATCAGCGTGGCGTGATTCCAGCACCGTGCCAAAGCCCCAAACCGGAATGCGCCCCCAGGGCGTGCCATCGGCATCGGCTTCAACAGGGTAGAACTGCCAGTACTGCATGGCGTCCCCCATGGCGGCGTAAGTGATGTTGTTGGAGGTCAGCGCAAAGCGCGCAATGCCTACGCGCACCTGACCTTCGGCCAAGGCGGGTGCAGGGTGGCTGCGCACGGTGGTGGTGCCCAGCTGGTCCTTGCGGACCAAGAATTCGGTAACGGTGGTGTTGTCAGAGGTGTTCATGCCCGCACCTTAATGCAAAGCCGTTGCTACAACAAGCCGCTGGCGTCACCAAGGGAACAAGGCGGGCTACATCTGCTTGAACAAGTGTGAGAACGGACGGCTCACAGCCAGGTTTTCGGGCCGACCCTTGATTTTCACACTGGCCTGACCCCGAAAGTCCCGCGACACCGACTCGATGGCCCGTGCATTGACAATAACCGAGCGGTGGATCTGCCAGAAGGCGTCTGCGTCCAGCCCTTCCAGCAGGTCGCGAATGGGGGTGCGAATCAGCGCGTCCAGCTCGCGGGTCGCTACCAGCGTGTACTTCTCGTCAGACTGGAAGAACAGCACATCGTCCACTGGTATCAGGCGCAGCTGGTTGCCTACCGACGCCTTGATCCAGCTCAGGCGCTGTGGTTGGGGGTTGAGCTGGGCCGACAACTGGGCCACCAGTGCTTCCAGGTTCTGCGCAGGGGCGGGCTGCAAGGCCAGGCGTTCCATGAGCCGGGTCACCGCGGTTTGCAGGCGCTCATCGGTAAACGGCTTCAACACATAGTCCACCGCATTGGCTTCAAAAGCTTCCACCGCGTACTGATCGAAAGCGGTCACAAACACCACGTGGCAACGCAGATCGCGG
The DNA here is from genome assembly GCA_963513355.1 of uncultured Rhodoferax sp. Classification (GTDB taxonomy): domain Bacteria; phylum Pseudomonadota; class Gammaproteobacteria; order Burkholderiales; family Burkholderiaceae_C; genus Allorhodoferax. The sequence goes on from CAUPQG010000019.1 coordinate 79,964, forward strand.
TTGGCGGCCAGGCTACGGGCTACCTCCACGCCGGTCATCTCCGGCATCTGGATGTCCAGAAACGCCAGTTGCGGGCGGTGTTGGTCTATGGCCTCCAGCGCGGCCTCTCCATCACCCACGTCTGCCACAACGGTGAGTTCGGGCCACATGCGGGCCAGCTTGGCCTTGAGTTGGGCCCGCAAAATGGGTTCGTCTTCAGCAATGACGGCGGTGATGGGTTGCATGGTGGAGGGTCAGTTGGGGGTTGTGCGCATTTTCAGGCCTTGGGTTCAGGCCTTACGGTTGCTGCGCCGGGTCAACAACCACCAAAGACCCAGGCCCATCAAAACAAATGGTGCCAGAACCGGGAATAGGCCAACCAGAATCGCAGCGGGAATAAAGATGACCAGCGCAGCAAAGAGAAACCCCAGTCCGTAAACCACCGTCAACGCAATCGCCACAGCCATGGCGGCAGCGCCAAAACCGATGAGCAAACCGACCGAGCCAATGGCCAGGCTCTCTATGCCGTCCAGCTGCAAACCTCCCACTTGTACGGGCAACCAGCCGGTGAGCAGTGCGACAAAGCTGGCCAGCAACACAGCGCCCAGTACCACCATCAGGACCACAAAGGTGCGTGCCAACAAGCGTGCCCACAGGCTGTGGGTCTTGCTGGTGGCGTTCCACACACGACCCCAACCCCTGGGCTGCACTGCGGCGGCGTTTGAGGTTCTTTCCAGCGCGGTAGCCGCGTGAACGCCGGCCATGGCTTCGGGCTGGGACGCCTGAAAAGCCGCGGCCGACTGCAAGGGGACCTCGATCGCTGCAACCACGCCCTTGGGCGTATTGGCCACGATGGTGAACCGCCCAAGGCTGCCATACAGCGCGGCCAGGCGTTCCCGCAGGTTGGACAGGCCCAAGCCGCCACCGGCTTGTGGACCGGCATCCGACAAACCTTTGCCGGTATCTGCAACCGATATGCGCAGGCACTGGCTTGCACCCTCTTGCACCCGTTGGGCCACGATGTCGATGCGGCCACCTTCTCGCAGGGGCTCCAGCCCGTGCTTGATGGCGTTTTCCACCAGCGATGGCAGCATCATGGGCGGGAAGGCGAATGGCAGCAGATCATCGGGAGCATTGATGGAAAACTCCAGTCGACTGCCCATGCGCATCTGCAGAATGTTGAGGTAGGCACGCACCAGTTCCAGTTCCTGCCCCACGGTTGACGTGCTCTCACGCATCTTGGGCAGGCTGGAGCGCAGGTACTGGATCAGGTGGCCCACCATCTGGTTGGCGGCGGGCGGGTCTACCTCGTTTAGGGCCTGCACATTGGCCAGCGTGTTGTACAAAAAGTGCGGTTCCACCTGGGCCTGCAGGGTCTGCAGTCGCGCCTCGGTCACCTGGCGGCTCACATCACTCAACTCAGCCTCGCGCGTCTTGCGTTCGGCCAAGGCCAGTGCATTGCGGGAGCGGCTGATGAAAAACTTGGCAATGATGGTCATGAGGAACAGTGGGATGAACACCAAAATCAGTGCCGAACCAACGGCCACGCGCCATACATCTCCACCCACCTTGGCACGGATGGTGTCTTTGACCTCTGGCGACAGCTCCATTTGGGGGCGGCTCATGATCTTCGGTGTGTCGGCGCCGTGGGGCTCGTGTGGAAGCGCGCGCAGTGCAGCCAGTGACTCGCGGGCGGAGTGTTCGTTATCGCGTGCCGAGGCAAGCAACTGTTCGAAGGACCGCAGTGCACCCGAAATGTCGACACCCTTGTCGCGCAACCGCTCTAGGGCGTCTTGCTTGGTTTCCTCAATGGCCTGGCGCGCTTCTATGGCTGCCTCCAGCGCGTCTTCGGCCGCGGTGGTTGCTGTTTCCAGGGCAGCTTCTGCTGCCTCGCGGGCACTGTCGGCAACCGATTCTTCGACACCGTTTTGCGCCAATACCAGCTCACTGCGGGCACGTTCAATCTCGGCCAGCGCACGTTCCAGTTCGCGCAGTCGCTCAGGGTCGGTGGTGCGGTCCCGAATAGTGCTGACCACCCCTTGGGCTAGGTTGAGGGCCTTGCTCCCGACGGCCAGACCGACCTCGCGCTGGATGGCATGGCGCTCGGCAGGCGTATCGCCACTGTCCACCAAGTGGATCACCTGCACGGGCAGGGTGAATAGCACCAGCAGGGTGAGTGTGGAGATGCCACCCATTATCAAAGCCCACCAAGGCGTTTTGTGGATCAGGTTGCCAATTGCTTTGAACATGGTGTTGGGGTCGGTTGCGAGTGATGGGAGTGAGAATACGACCTCCCCGTGCTTGGGGCCAGCGCCAAGAGATGGAATGCAGAATCCGGGGAATGGACGGACAGCGCGGTGCAGGCGGGCAACCCGTGCGTATCGGTGTCGCCCGCTCGCAGTATGCATGCACAATACGCCCCAGTCGATGGTGCGCTCGGCTGATGGTTGCTATGGTATTCATAGCTTGTGCGTGTTATTTGATCGGGGCTAGGGCCATGTTCAGTGCGAACTTTATTTTTGATACCAAGCAGTTTGACGACGATTTTCACCGTCTGGATGCACTGATCGCCGCTGCCGCCAAGGAGACCGAGGGTTACCTGGGCGAGGAGTCCTGGGAAGACCCCAAGACCGGTCGCATCTCCAATGTCTATTACTGGAGCAGCGAGAACGGCCTCAAGCAACTGATTGCCCACCCCAAACACATTGAGGCCAAGCAGCGTTACAGCGAATGGCTCAGCGGCTACCAGGTGGTGATCTCACAGGTGATGCGCACCTATGGCGACAAGACTTTGCAACATCCTTTGCTGGCAGCACAAACCTGAAGTCACATGACTCTGCCGAACCTGGTCTTGCTACCCGGGATGGACGGAACCGGAGAGATGTTTGCGCCCTTTGTTGCTGCGCTGGGATCGGAGTGCAAGGCATTGTGTGTGCGTTACCCCGGCGACGCCGCTTTGGGGTATGCCCAGCTGGAGGCGTTGGTGCGTGCGCGGTTGCCGCAAGGCGCGTCTTATGTCGTACTGGGAGAGTCGTTTTCCGGCCCGATTGCGGCTGCCCTGTCCGCCTCACCGCCTCCCGGAATGGTGGGCGTGGTGTTGTGTTGCACCTTTGTGCGCAACCCGCGCCCCCAATTGGCAGTCTTCCGTGGTTTGTTGGGGAAGCTGCCCGTGAAGGGGGTTCCAGTGGCCGCCATGGTGCCGGCCCTGCTGGGCAAACATGCGACCTCTGCGATGGTCCGCGCACTCGCCGGGGCATTGCAGCAGGCCACGCCGGACACGATAAGGGCGCGGCTGCGGTCGGTGCTACAGGTTGACGCTCGGGCTAGCCTAGCAGCAGCACGGGTACCGGTTCTGTATTTGCAGGCCAATCAAGACCGCCTGGTACCTGAGAGCGCCGCCGCCGAGATCGCGAGCTGTTTGCCATCCACCACTTTTGTGTCTCTGGAAGGGCCACACCTGCTGTTGCAGGCCTGTCCAGAAGCGGCAGCACAAGCGGTAATACGTTTCATGCGCGGCTTCAGTTCTTCTGCTGCTTTGGATCACCACGTCTGAGTACCCTTACCATGCCCACCATACTCTCCCACGCCGCCGTCCCGCTCGCCCTTGGTTTGGGGCTGGGCGCACAGCGCATACCGACCCGGCTGCTCGTGGTGGGGGTTATTGCATCGATGCTGCCCGACCTGGATGTGCTGGCGTTTCGTTTCCACATTGCCTACGCCGATGCTTTGGGCCACCGGGGTGCCAGCCATTCAGTGGTGTTTGCCCTATGCCTGGCTCTGATGGTCTTTGCAATGGCCAGAAACTTGAAGGCCAGCCCCATCACCGCCTTTTGGTTTACCGCGGTATGCGCTGCCTCGCATGGGGTGTTGGACACGTTCACCAATGGCGGCCTGGGTGCCGCGCTGTGGTGGCCGTTTTCCGAAGCACGTGTGTTCGCACCCTGGCAGGTGATTGAGGTTTCTCCGTTGAGCCTGCGTCGCGTATTCAGTGCCAAAGGCTTGGCGGTGATGCAGTCGGAGCTGTTATGGATCTGGTTACCCGCTGTGCTGGCTGGAGTTGCCTTGTTTCTGGTAGGCCGCAGGCGCACGACAGGCCTGCATTCGGGCCTATGATGGCGGTTTTCTGCAAGGACACACCCCTATGAAACCAAACTTTCGCCGTGTATTCATCGGGCTTGTCCTGTTTGGCGTGCATGTCTTTGCGCTGGCAGAGGTGCCCCTGGCAACTGCCGAGGCGCTGATGCGCAAATCGGGTATCTGGTCGCAATTGGGCGATGTGGCAGCGCAGGTGAAAGCGGGGCTGGCGCAGTCGTCACAAGACGGCAGCCTGCCACGTGAAGAAGTCCAGCGGCTGGAACGTATTGCCGATGACGCCTTTGCCGCGTCCCGCCTGCGGGACAGTGTCTTGCAGGCCTTGGCACGCGAGGTCACGGCGACCCAAAGTGCAGATGCGCTGCAGTGGTACGACAGCCCGGCCGGCAAGCAGATAACCGCCATGGAAGAGGCTTTCTCCAGCAGCTTTGACGACCTCAACCGCGTGATGGCGGATGGCAACAAGGCTTTGGCCAAGGCTTCTGCCAAACGCCAGTCCCTGCTGAGCCAGACCGTCAAGGCTTCGCGCGCTGCAGAGGCGATGGCCAGCATGGAAATCAATATCACCGTGGGTGTCATGCAGGGCTTGGCCAATGCTATGCCAGGCCCCGGTAAACGCTCCACGGGGGACTTGCGCAAAGGGCTGGAAGCCAATCGGCCGCAGATGGTGGCTGCCAACCGGGGCGTAGCGCTGACTATGTCGGCCCTGACCTACTTGCCGGCCAACGACAAGGTTTTGGAGCAATACGTCCGGTTTCTGTCGTCCAAATCGGGTACCGAACTCTCCGCCAGCATGATGGACGCGATGGACCAATCGCTGTCCAAAGCCGCCCAGCGCCTGGGCAGTGCGATTCCCCGAGCCCCGGGTACGACCAGTCTTTAAGTTGCCCTGGTGGCCTACTTTTTTCTGGCCAGCCACCTCGCAGTGATTTTGTTGAATGTGCCGTCTTTGACCATGGCATCCAGAGCCGCGCGGCACTTTTCCACCGTGTCGTCTGCCGTGTTCAGGCTAAACGCCAGGTAAAGGCCACCTGACATTTTTTCGAGTTTGATCAGGCGTTCCATGGTGTCGAAATCAACGCCATTCTTTTGGGACAGGTAGACCAGGTTGGGTTCGTCGATGGGAAACGCGTCGATGCGCCGGGATTGCAGTTTCTTGATGTTGCTGGCGTCGTCGGTGGCCTCCTCCATCGTCAGCCCTTCCTTGCGCAGGTACATGGTGCGGGCGCCATCCCGAATGCCACCGAGCTTGTAAGGCTTGAGGTCTTCCAGACTGTTGGCCTTGATCTCAGGGCGACCCTTGAGCTTGTATACGAAGACTTCACGGTTGACGATCACGCCCACCCACTTGAATAACTTTTCCCTCTCCTCATTGCGGCCGATGGAGTAGATGGCGACATTCGGGGCTTCCTGGGCCAGGCGGTAGGCACGGGCCCAGGGATACACCTTGATCTGGTGCTCCACGTTCGCCCGCCTAAAGATTTCCTGCACCAGCTCGGTGGAAAGCCCTGTGATGCTCTCGTCTTTTTCGTCGACAAAGTTGTAGGGAGCCATCTCCTCGGTCACCACGGCCACTTTTTGGGCGAAGGTTGGTCCACCCATGATGTTTAAGGCAACCCATGCCACGAACGCCCTGGCAAGGCAGTTTCTCATCGCATTCTCCTGGTCGAGCCTGTCTGGGGGAATACTAAACCTGCCACTGCAAAAAGCAATGCCCGGTTGTGCGCAACCCGACCCGGTGGGTCATGGATGCGCTAAACCGGGCTATGGGTGAACGCAATGCCGCAGGTGCGGCGCTGCGTTTAGACGACCGTAATGGTTACTTCGATATTGCCGCGGGTGGCGTTGGAGTAGGGGCACACGGCGTGCGCCTTGTCCACCAGGGCCTGGGCGGCAGCGCGCTCCATGCCGGGGATGCTGACAGCCAATTGCACTTCAATACCAAAACCAGCGGGGATCTGGCCAATGCCCACGGTGGCGGCGATGCTGGTGTCGGCTGGCAAAGCAATCTTTTGTGTGCCGGCAACAAACTTCATGGCGCCGATGAAGCAGGCGCTGTAGCCGGAGGCAAACAGCTGCTCGGGGTTGACGCCATTGCCAGGGCCACCCATTTCTTTGGGCACGGCCAGCTTCAGGTCCAGCAGGCCGTCGGATGTACGGGTTGTGCCGTCGCGTCCGCCGGTCGATGTGGCGTGGGCTTGGTAAATGACTTTTTCAACTTTGGTTGCCATGGTCGTGGTGCTTTCTAAGTAAGTGCTCCGTTGTGGAGCGGGTGGGTAATCAGGATTTGGGTGCGGCTTGCATCGCGTCGCGCAGCTGCTGGACCTTTCGGTTCAGCGACATCACTTCGGCCAGGGGCATGCCACTTTGGCCAACCACACACTCGGGGATGAATGCGGCTTGAGCCTGCAACTGCTGTCCGGTGGGGCTGAGCCAAACGTGGACACGGCGCTCGTCTTCGCTGGAACGCTGGCGAACCAGCCAGCCTGCGGCTTCCATGCGCTTGAGCAAGGGAGTCAATGTGCCGGAATCCAGGTTCAGGCGTTCTCCCAGGCTGGAGACGCTGGGGCCATCGGCCTCCCATAACACCAGCATCACCAGGTATTGCGGGTAGGTCAGGCCCAGGCTGTCCAGCATGGGCTTGTACAGCTTGGTCATGGCCAACGATGCCGAGTACAGCGCAAAGCAGAGCTGGTTGTCCAGCAACTGCGCCGGGTTGGAGTTGGTCGTGACAGGCTTGGAAGACATGGTTGAATTATAGCGAGCAATTGAATTGTGTGCAATTGATATATCCGATGGGATGCACTTGCGGGTAAATCTGGGCTTGGCAGGTGGGTAGGGCTCCGCTATCGTGCCTTATGGGTCCGCGAGCGTACTGCGGGCCACACTTAGACAGAAAGCACTCCATGGCGGAAGCGGGTTTTGACTACATCATCATTGGCGGAGGTTCTGCGGGCTGTGTGCTCGCCGCCCGCCTGACCGAGAACCTGGCGGTCAACGTTGCCCTGTTGGAGGCGGGGCCAATGGACAAGAGTGTGCTGATCCATTGCCCGGCTGGGTTGGCGCTATTGGCCAAGACGGGCAGCGCAAACTGGAAATTCGAGACCACGTTGCAGCCGGGCCTCAACGGCCGGCGTGGTTACCAGCCCCGCGGAAAGGTACTGGGTGGGTCCAGCTCCGTCAACGCCATGATTTACGTCCGAGGGCAACGTCAAGACTACGACAACTGGGCGGCGCAGGGGAACCCGGGCTGGTCCTTTGTGGATGTGTTGCCCTATTTCAAACGTGCCGAGGATAACCAGCGGGGCGCCGACGACTTCCATGGCATCGAAGGGCCGCTACACGTGATGGACCTGACCAGCCCCAACCCCTTGGGGGAGGCGTTTCTCGAAGCAGCAAAGCAGGCGGGTCATACCCACAACCCTGACTTCAATGGCTCACGCCAGGAGGGCGTGGGCATGTACCAGGTGACCCACCGCAATGGTGAGCGCTGCAGTGCCGCCAAGGCCTATCTCACGCCCATTTTGAAACGACCCAATCTAAGGGTGTTTACCGGTGCCCACACCACGCGCATCCTGATGGAAAGGCAACGCGCAGTGGGAGTGGAGTTTGAGCATGAGGGGCACACCAAACAACTGCGGGCCACGCGCGAGGTGCTGCTATGTGCGGGGGCATTGCAGTCACCGCAGATCCTGATGCTGTCAGGCATTGGCCCGCGCAAACACCTGGTCGAGAAAGGCATCGCCTGTGTGCACGATCTGCCGGGCGTGGGGCAAAACCTGCACGACCATGTGGATGTTGTTCAGGTGGTGAAGGCGCCCGCGCTGAAGGACAGCTTTGGGCTGTCCTTGTCGGGCATGGCACGTGTACTCAAAGGCATGGTGGAGTGGCGCAAATACCGCACCGGAATGCTGACCACCAACTTTGCAGAAGCCGGAGGCTTCATCAAAAGCCAACCCAGCGAACGCACACCCGATCTGCAGCTGCACTTTGTCATCGGCAAACTGGTGGACCATGGCCGTGCCACGGTGTTCGGCCACGGCTACTCCTGCCATGTCTGCCTGTTGCGCCCCTTGAGCCGTGGCAGCCTTACGCTGGCCAGCAAGAACCATCTTGATGCGCCCGTGATAGACCCCAATTTCCTGGGGGAACGCGATGATATGGAGCGCCTCAGCCGAGGCGTGCGCATCATGCGCGAGCTACTCAATCAGCCCGCGCTTGCCAGTCTGGGCGGCAAGGAGATGGCGTATTCGGCTAAAGCCACTACCGATTTGCAGATTGAACAGTTTGTGCGCGACTATGCCGACACCATCTACCACCCGGTGGGCACCTGCCGCATGGGCAATGGACCAATGGATGTGGTGGACCACGAACTGCGGGTGCATGGCGTGCAAGGCCTGCGGGTGGTGGATGCCTCGATCATGCCCCAGGTGGTCAGCGGCAATACGAACGCCCCAACGATTATGATTGCCGAGAAAGCGGCCGATATGATCAAGGCAGCAGCGCTGCCGTAGTCTTAGGAGCTGCCGGTTCGGGGCACCCTGTTGGCGTCCAAAACATGAACCGTCGCATCCCTGCCGTCTGGGTCTGGCAATTGACACGAAGGCGCCAACGCCGGAAAACGGAACATCGAAGCCCAAAATGCCTTGGCGTCATCCGCGTCGTCAAATACAACGACAGTCCAAGGCACTTCCCGCGATTCCATGAAATGGCGCACAACCTTCGCGGCGATTCCATGCCTACGCATGCGCCGCATCACGAACAAATCAGCAATTTCCATCGCACCTGACACGGCATCGGAGTCTTCGAGAAGGGCAAAGCCAGCTATCGCCCCATTCCACCGCAGAAGGTGGGCACGCCAATTCGGGCGCGTCCAATATTGCGCAAAATACTCCTGCGACATGGCGTAAAAGCCAGTTTCTTCTACGTCGTAACCGTCATAGACGGATGTGTCGTAGCAGTAGAACTGGAACAAATTCCAGATCACCTGCTGGTGCAGGTCTTGATGTGGACAGATTTCAAGGGACATGCGAGGCAACGCCGCGGCAACGCGCCACGGACTCAAGAAGACCGCAGATTCAACTGACGAACCATACCTTGCTGATGCCCTGGGGCGTGACCTCATAAATGGCCGCAACCTCCATCGGAGTGGGCTGCACCCCCAGCACCCGCTCCTGATCAATAACCTTGTTGCCGAAGACCATGCGATTGACAAGCTCTGCGTGCAAATCCGGCAGATTGAAACGCTTGGTCCGGTAGTGTTCGGCCAACGCGGGCTTTCCTACCAGCACAGGTTCGCGCTCCCCCAGGCGATAGACCTCGACACTTTCTGTGTACTCCGCGATGAAGCGCTCAAGATCCCGGTCGTTGTAGGCGTCGAGTTGGCGTTGGGCAAAGGGCTCAGGGTTGAAGGAGTCAGTCATCGTTCGATTCAGAGAAAGAAGGGCCAAGGGGGGAGTTGAGCCGCGCGCGGCTGCCTGCCGCGACCTGGGTTACTGGAACGCCACTTCCTGAAAGCTGCGCAACTTGCGGCTGTGCAATTGTTCCGAGCCCTGGGCGCGCAACAGTTCCACCGCCCGCATGCCAATGCGCAAATGCTGGTCCACCCGTTCGCGGTAGAAATGGTTGGCCATGCCGGGCAGCTTGATCTCACCATGCAACGGCTTGTCGCTGACGCACAAGAGCGTGCCATAAGGCACCCGAAAGCGAAAACCGTTGGCGGCGATGGTGGCGCTTTCCATATCCAAGGCGACTGCACGGGTCTGGCTGAAGCGCCGCTGGGGCTGGTTGTCGGGTAACAGTTCCCAGTTGCGGTTGTCGGTGCTGGCCACGGTGCCAGTGCGCATGATGCTCTTCAGCGAGGCCCCCTTGATTTGGGTTACATCGGCTACCGCCTGCTCCAGCGCAACCTGGATCTCGGCGAGTGCAGGGATAGGCACCCACAGTGGCAACTCTTCGTCCAGCACATGGTCTTCGCGCACATAGGCGTGTGCCAGTACGTAGTCACCCAGCTGCTGGCTGTTGCGCAGGCCCGCGCAGTGGCCCAGCATGATCCAGGCGTGAGGGCGCAGCACGGCAATGTGGTCGGTGATGTTCTTGGCATTGGCAGGGCCCACACCAATATTCACCATGGTGATGCCGGCGCGGTCGGCCCGCACCAGGTGGTAGCCGGGCATCTGGGGCAAGCGGGGCGGCTCCTTGCCCAGTGCGTCCACGGCCTCGGCTGGCAGGCCAACGCGCCGCGTGATGATGTTGCCGGGTTCCACAAACGCGATGTATTCGCTGTTGGGGTCCTTCATGGCCGCATGGCCCAGCGTGATGAATTCGTCGATGTAGAACTGGTAGTTGGTGAACAACACAAAGTTCTGGAAGTGATCAGGCCCGGTACCGGTGTAGTGCCGCAAACGGTGCAAAGAGTAGTCCACCCGCGGCGCGGTGAACAAAGCCAGCGGCTGCGGCTCGCCGGGGCGCGCCTGGTACGTGCCGTTGGCGATGCCATCATCCATCGCGGCCAGGTCGGGCAGGTCAAACACGTCGCGCATCAGCGTGCGGCGCTGGGCGGTCAAGGTGCCTTCCACGTGGTCGTTTTCGGCAAAAGAGAAATGCACGGGTATGGGTTGGGCGCTGGTGCCCACTTCCAGTTCCACGCCATGGTTTTGCAAGAGCAGGTTGAACTGCTCCAGGTAGTAGTCGCAATACAGGTCCGGCCGGGTTAGTGTGGTTTCAAAACGGCCGGGGCCTGCGACAAAGCCATAGCTCAGGCGGGCGCTGTCGGGCATAAAGTTGCGCGACACCGTTTAGGTGTGGATGCGGACCAAGGGGTAGCAGGCCCGTACACGGCCCATGTTGTCGTCTCCGGCAACAAAACGCTGCATGGACTGGCGCAGATGGGCAATGCTGCCGTCATAAATGCGCATGACCTGGGCCAAGGCCGCTTTCGCATCGGTAAACCGTTCAGGTGCAATAAAGGGGGGTAAATTTGACATGCGCCTATTGTGCCGTGGTCTGTGTCAAGGCCATTACTACGGCTACAGGTCGCTCGGTTTGGGCACTTCTCTTCCAAAAAAGCGCAAACTATTTATCCGCAATGTGCCGCAAATAGGGTTTTTGGGGGGGTATGCCACGGGCTCTTCTGGAACAATACGGGAGGGGCAGCCCTTCTAATTCGTCGCAGGAAACTTTTCTGGTGCCAGATCCAAACGATCCCAATGACTCGCGATTTCACGAGACCGGTTTCCCCTCTTTGCAGTGGGAGGAAGACGACCTGCCCACGCGCCCCATGCCCCTGCACGAGCGGCCCTTGCAAGCCCGTATCGACAACGAAATGGCCATCATCGCCCAGCACCATGTGCGGATTGCGCTGGCCATCGAGAAATTCTGGGGCCACCGCGACTGTGTGGAGTATCTGCAAAAGCTGATCATGAGCGGCGGCCACCAGGATGGCCAGGCCCGTGTTGGCTTCAAATCCGAGGTGTTGTCCGCGCTGATCAATCTGGCGTCGCTGCACAAGGTCGAGTGACAAAGGCCACCGCATGAAGCGCAAGATTTGGATCGGCAGCCTGCTGCTGTTGGTTGTGGCGCTCGCCATTTTCTTCACGGTGCCCACACTGGTAGACGGGCGCATGAACACGGTCACCCACCCCGCGCCGTACCCTGCCAGCGCCCAGGCCACCACGGCCCACAAAGCCCTGTTTGTGGCCGATCTGCATGACGACGCCCTGTTGTGGAACCGTGACCTGTTGCAGCGTTACGACCGCGGCCACTCCGACCTGCCCCGCCTGCTCGATGGCAACATGGCCTTGCAGGTCTTTGCCACCGTTACCAAGTCTCCCAAGGGGCTGAACTACGAACGCAACAGCGCCGACTCCGACAGCATCACCATGTTGGTCATGGCCCAGCGCTGGCCGGTCTCCACCTGGAACAGCCTGCTGGCGCGCGCCCTGTACCAGAGCGACAAATTGCACCAGGCAGCGCAGGACAGCCAGGGGCGCCTGGTCCTCGTCAAGAACCAGCAGGACATGGCGGCCTTTGTCCAAGCCTGGGGCACGGATCCCAAACGGGTGGCGGCCGTACTGGCCACCGAAGGCCTGCATCCGCTGGAAGGCAAGCTGGAGAATGTGGACCGCCTGTATGCCGCGGGGTTTCGCATCACCGGCCTGACGCACTTTTTTGACAACGAGGTGGGTGGTTCGGCCCACGGTATTGACAAGGGTGGGCTGACGCCATTTGGCCGCCAGGTGGTGGCCCAGCTGGAGGCCAAGGGCATGTTGATCGACCTGGCCCACGCCTCCAAGCCGCTGATCGACGATGTGCTGGCCATGGCCAAGAGGCCGGTGCTGGTGTCACACACCGGGGTGGCCGGCACCTGCCCCGGGCCGCGCAACCTGACCGACGCCCATCTCAAACGCATTGCCGCCACCGGCGGTGTGGTGGGCATTGGCTACTGGGATGGTGCGGTATGCGACCCCAGTATCCCGGCTGTGGTCAAAGCCATACGGTATGCCGTGGACCGGGTGGGTGTGGCCCATGTAGCCCTGGGTTCGGATTTCAATGGTGCCACCCGCACGCCGTTTGACGTGACAGGCCTACCCCAACTTACTGAAGGCCTCATGAAGGCCGGTTTCAGCACGGATGACATCCGCGCCATCATGGGGGGTAATGTGCAGCGCCTCCTGTTGCAGAGCCTGCCCGCGGGCTAACTGAGCCGTGTGGCGCAATGGATACAAGGAAAATAGGCCTCTAGCCCCCGAATACACTGCTTCTGCAGCTATACAATTTGTAGCATCTTAATGACTTCCATCTCCTCGGCAACACAACACCATTTCGACGTGCTGATCGTCGGCAGCGGCCTGGCTGGTCTATCTGCCGCCTTGCACCTGGCACCCACCCACAGGGTGGCCGTGCTGACCAAACGCGCCATGAGTGACGGCTCCAGCAACTGGGCCCAGGGTGGCATTGCCGCCGTGCTGGCGGAGGGTGACAGCTTTGACTCCCACGTGCAGGACACGCTGGTGGCCGGTGCAGGCCTGTCCGAGCCCGAGGCCACCCGTTTTGTCGTGGAGCACTCACCCGAGAGCATCGCCTGGCTGCGCGAACTGGGCGTGCCGTTTTCGGAAGAAGATGGCCATTTGCACCTGACCCGCGAAGGCGGTCACAGCGCCCGGCGCATCGTGCACGTGACCGACGCCACCGGCGCTGCTGTGCAAAAGACGCTGATAGCCACTGTGCGTCGCACGCCCAACATCACGCTTTTTGAGAACCACACCCTGGTCGATCTGATCACGCGCAACAAGCTTGAGCATGCAGTGGATGCCCCGCGCACGGCCAACCAATGCCTGGGCCTGTATGCACTGGACGAAGCCACAGACGAGGTGCACACCTTCAGTGCCCCCCACACCATCCTGGCCACCGGCGGTGCCGGCAAGGTCTACCTGTACACCACCAACCCCGATACCGCCACCGGTGACGGCATTGCCGCTGCGTGGCGCGCGGGTTGCCGGGTGACGAACATGGAGTTCATCCAGTTCCACCCCACTTGCCTGTACCACCCGCATGCCAAGTCGTTCTTGATCACCGAGGCCGTACGTGGGGAAGGTGGCCGTTTGCTGCTGCCGGATGGCACCCGATTCATGCCCCAGCACGACGAGCGGGCCGAGCTGGCCCCGCGCGACGTGGTGGCCCGCGCCATCGACTTCGAGATGAAAAAAGGCGGGTTTGACTGCGTCTACCTCGACATCTCGCACCAGGGTCTGCCCTTCATCCTGGAGCACTTTCCCAATATCTACGCACGCTGTCTAGAGTTGGGCATCGACATGTCCAAGCAACCCATCCCGGTGGTGCCCGCCGCGCACTACACCTGCGGCGGCATCCACACCGACCTGATGGGCGCTACCGATATCGCCGGCCTGCACGCCATTGGCGAGACCGCCTACACCGGCCTGCATGGCGCCAACCGCCTGGCCAGCAACTCGCTGGTGGAATGCATGGTGTTTGCCCGCGCCGCAGCCACCCACATCCTGGCCACGCCGCTGGCCGCGCCTGCTGCGCTGCCGGCTTGGGACGACAGCCGCGTGACCGATGCCGACGAGGCCGTGGTCATCTCGCACAACTGGGACGAGTTGCGTCGCTTCATGTGGGACTATGTGGGCATTGTGCGCACCAACAAACGCCTGGAGCGTGCTTCCCACCGTATTGCGCTGCTGCAGGGTGAGATCCAGGAGTTTTATGCCCACTTCCACGTCACGCGCGACCTGCTGGAGCTGCGCAACCTGGTGCAGGTGGCCGAGCTGATCGTGCGCTCGGCGCATTCTCGCCATGAGAGTCGCGGTCTGCACTTCAGTCGCGACTACCCCAACATGTTGGAAAAGGCTGTGCCGACAACCTTGACGCCCGACTGATTTTGGTTTGTGCCAGTGCACCGCCCGTGCGATGGCACCATAATGGGCGCTTGTCCGACACCCCCTAGCGTGCCATGGCTGACACCACCATTGCTTTTGCCGATTTCACAGGAAGCACCGGCCTGTATGAAAGCTTGGGCAATACCAAGGCGGCTGAAAGCCTGACACGGGGAACCCAATGGATCGGCAAGCTTTGCGAAGCGCGTGGCGGTCGCGTCATCAAGTACCTGGGCGATGGCGTACTGATGGCCTTTTCCGACAACACCATGGCGGTGCACGCTATGGCAGAGATGCAGCGCCTGCACCATGAACGCATCAGCTCCTGGCCCGAGCGTGTGCGCCTGAAGATCAAAGTGGGCATGGCCCGCGGCCCTGTGGTGGAACAACAGGGTGATTGCTTTGGCGATGCGGTGAATGTTGCCTCCCGCCTGAGTGACCTGGCGCAGGGTGAGCAAATTCTCGTTTCGCAGCCTGTAGCCGCTGCACTCACAGACAGCGGCACCACCCGGTTCCGCAATCTGGGCCTGATGGATATCCGTGGCAAAGCCGAGCCGGTGGAGGTTCATCGTGTGGAATGGGATAGCGACGCGGCATCCGAGTTTTTGACCATGCCCGCCGCGCTCGATTTGTTGTCGGACCCCGGCTCCCGTGCGCTGAGCACCCTCACGCTTCAATGCCTTGACGTGCAAACCACGTTCACGGGTCCTGATTTCCCCATTTATGTGGGGCGTGAAAACGACTCCCATTTCCCGGTGAATGACCAGCGTGTTTCACGCATGCATGTGCGCATAGACCGCAGGGGAGGAAACTATGTTCTGGAAGACCTGAGCAGTTACGGAACCTGGGTGCGTTTTGCAGGCTCCGATTCCATCATCGCACTGCGCCGCCAGGAGTGCACCCTGTCGGGCAATGGCGAGATTGCGTTGGGGGCCTCGTTTGATGACTTCAGCGCACCGTGTGTCAGCTTTTACATCCAGGATGCTGCCCACAAGCCGAATTAGGCTTTACCCAGAGCGCCCGACCACTTGTCCAGCGAGACCAGTACTGAAGACACGCTCAGTGCACTCTCGACAATCGCTCCCCAGTCTGCAGACTGCACCTTAACGCCATAGTGGTACATGGGGTGCTCCCGTTTGCGTTGGGCGACCAGGTCGGCCATTTTGGCCTCACTGGGCGCAGCCCCCAGCGATGTCAGCACCTGCAGTTTTTCAGACACCATGCCCGGTACGCGCAGCAGTTTGAGTAGGCGCATGTGCAGTTGCGGGTTGTCCACCACGGCTTCGGCCTGCGCGTACAACAGGCGATTGACCACTGTGGCCATCACCACATCGTCGCTGGTGTTGAGTGACTGCCAGGCAATCGTTCCAGTAAAACGGGTAAGGCCTCGGCGCAATTCCAGTTCAGGGCCTGGCAGTGCCAGCGCATGGTAGAAGTTGAAGCCTACCGCATTCCACTCCAGGGCCTCCAAATACTCCCATTTGTCCTGGGCATGGTACTGCAACCGGATGCCGATATGGCTGTGGCGGTCGTCGCTTCGCGCGATCGTAAGAGGGTCTTCTGCCAAGTTGCGCTCCGTCTGCAAAGTTCTGTGATGCCATAGCATTAAATCACTTTGCAGGCGGGCGTCAAATGCGGTTGCGTACCTTGAAAAAGTTGTAGTGCTTGTAGGGTTCTGCCGCTTGGTAGACCGCGCCGCTGTGGGGTGCAATGTTCAAACGCACACTGGCGGCTTGTACCTTGGTGTCGGGCGAAGTGCCCAAAGCATCGTGCAGTGGTACGCCGTCGTACCAGTGCGAGTAGGGCAATAGCAGCAGTACGTCCAGGGGTTTGTCCCCCAGGTTGATGGCTACCAGTGCAGCCTCGCCGGGTACCTCGGTGTGGCGCAAAAATACCAGAGCATTGCTGTGGGGTAACCGGTCACCCAGCACCTTCACATCACCGTACTGCAGGGCAGCATTGCTCTGGCGCATGGCAATCAGGCGCTTGACCCAGTTGCGCTGCGTGGGGTTCCAGGTGGCCTCGTTCCAGCACATGGGCCGGCGGCAATCGGGGTCGGCTCCGCCCTCCATGCCGATTTCTTCGCCGTAATACACGAGCGGCACGCCGGGCATGGTGAACTGCATCAGCATGGCCAGACGGGCCTTCTCGGCGCTGCCAACGGTGGTGATCAGGCGTGGCGTATCGTGGCTGGACAGCATGTTCCATGAGCACAGCAAGCCAGGCAAGCCGTAGTCGGCGCGGGCATCGCGCAATGCGTGGTTCATCTGCACGGCGTCGATATCGCCGGCCAGCCAGGCCAGCGTGGCGGTGCGGTACCAGTAATTCATCATGCCCTGGTAAGCACCACCTGCCTGGAACCAGGCGCCTGAGAAACCATTGAGCTCGCCCAGCAGGCTGGCATTCGGGAAGCGCTCCCCCACCACGGCACGCATCTCTTGCGCCACCGGTATGCCAACGTCCTGGGCTACGTCAAAGCGCCAGTTGTCAACGCCCTGGGCCAGCCAATGCTGCACCAAGCTGTCGGGTTTGCGGTACAACACATCGCGCACGGCAGGGTTGGCCAGGTTCAGCTCGGGCATGCTGGTGAAGTCTTGCCAACATTGGTAGCTGCCGTCCGCTTGCCAGGTAAACCAGTCGCGCTTGGTTGCATCGCCGCCTTGTGCCGCAAGAAACCAGGGATGCTGGTCGGACACGTGGTTCAGTACCGCATCCAGCGTCAGGCCCATCTTGCGGGCATGCAGTGCGTCAGTCAGGCGTTTGAGTGCGGCCTCGCCGCCAAACATGGGGTCGATCTGGAAGAAATCGGTCGCGTCGTACTTGTGGTTGCTGGGAGACGCAAAGATGGGCGTCAGGTAGACGCCGGTTACGCCCAGGTCGGCCAAATAGTCCAGCTTGTCGGTGATGCCATCCAGGTCACCACCAAAAAACTGGTGCCCCCAGGGCTGGTGCAGGGTACTTTCCAGCCAGTCACGCTTCTGGGCCTGCGGCAGGTCATAGGCCGGGCTGGCCAGCTTTTCGGCACTGCCAAGGCCACCGCCAATGGCAAACCGTTCGGGGAATATTTGGTACACCACCTGGCTGGCAGTGTGGCGGGTGAATGCATCTAGCGGGGTGGGCGTCGTCATGGTGGCATACGTTATCAGCTAAACCCCCGCAGTTGGCCCTCCCGGGTTACCAGCAGTCGTCAAGTTGAGTGGCAAGCTGGCCCAGCAAGGTCAGGCCGCGCCCATATGCGGCACCAGCCCCGCCACTGGCTGCCCGGCCTTCAACGCAGCCGTAAAAGCCAGCATACGGTCGATCGGGCGGCGCGCCAGCAGGCCCAGCGCCGGGTCTACCTGGATTTCGTTGGTGCCGTGTTCCAGCACATGGGCCAGGCCGGCCAGGCCGTTCATCGCCATCCACGGGCAATGTGCGCAGCTCTTGCAGGTTGCGCTGTTGCCGGCGGTGGGTGCTTCGTAAAAAATCTTGCCGGGGTTCAGCGTGCGCAGTTTGTGCATCATGCCGTTGTCGGTGGCGACGATGAACTCGGTTGCGTCCAATGCGCGCGCGGCCTTGAGGATGGCGCTGGTGGAGCCCACGGCGTCAGCCAGTGCCACCACGTCGGCGGGCGATTCGGGGTGCACCAGCACTTTGGCCTTGGGGTGTTCTTTTTTCAGCGCTTCCAGTTCAAAGGCCTTGAACTCGTCGTGCACGATGCAGGCACCGTTCCAGAACACCATGTCGGCACCGGTTTCGCGCTGGATGTAGCCGCCCAGGTGACGGTCGGGCGCCCACAGAATTTTCTGGCCGCTGTCCTTGAGGGCGCGCACGATGTCGAGCGCGCAACTGGAAGTGACCAGCCAGTCGGACCGCGCCTTGACCGCTGCGCTGGTGTTGGCATAGACTACCACGGTGCGGTCCGGGTGGGCGTCGCAAAATGCCGAAAATTCGTCGACAGGGCAGCCCAGATCCAGTGAACAGGTGGCGTCTAGGTCGGGCATCAGCACCGTCTTCTCGGGTGACAGGATCTTGGCCGTTTCACCCATGAACTTCACGCCAGATACCACCAGCGTCTGCGCCGCATGTTCACGACCAAAGCGGGCCATCTCCAGCGAATCGCTGACGATGCCGCCGGTCTCTTCGGCCAGGTCCTGCAGGTCAGGGTGCACGTAGTAGTGCGACACCATGACCGCATTTTTTTCCTTCAGCAGGCGACGCACCTTGTCTTTCAGTGCCGCGCGCACCACCGGTGTGGGTTCCACCGGCACGCGGGCCCAGGCGTGGCGTGTGCTGCAGACGCCGCTCGTGCCGGTGTCAGGTTGTTCGTAATCAACGGCGATGGTTGTGACCTGCATCATTGGGCTCCGGCAAACGTGTCAAATCGCATGGAGTAATCGGTGGCCACCACGTCTTTGGTCAGGGTTCCGATGGAGATTCGGTCCACACCGGTTTCGGCCAGTGCGCGCAGGCCATCTAGCGTAACGCCGCCCGAGATTTCCAGGATGGCGCGGTCGGTGCCCTTGGACTGGTTCATGCGCACGGCCTCCAGCAGCGTGGGCAGGGTCATGTTATCCAACAGTACCATGCGTGCGCCCGCGTTGAGGGCCTGGGCGAGTTGCTCCAGCGTCTCCACCTCGATCTCGACAAAGCTGGCTTGTGCCGCCACCCGGTCTGCCTGCCGCAGCACTTGTGCGATACCGCCGGCCGCGGCAATGTGGTTTTCCTTGATCAGCACCGCGTCATACAGGCCGACCCGGTGGTTGGTGCCACCACCGCAGCGCACCGCGTACTTTTGCGCCAGACGCAGGCCGGGCAGGGTTTTTCGGGTGTCCACAATGGCTGCACGGGTGCCGGTAACCTGGGCTACGTAGCGGGCAGTCTTGGTCGCCACGCCGCTGAGCAGTTGCAGGAAATTGAGCGCAGTGCGCTCGGCTGTCAGCAAGGCCTGGGCATTGCCTTGTACCTCGAAAACGACCTGGTTTGCTTCGCAGCGGCCACCGTCCTGCACATACCAGATGATCTGGGCCTGGGGATCCAGCGCCAGGATGGCCGCCTGCACCCAGGCCTGGCCGCAGACCACGGCGTTTTCCCGTGCCAACACGCGGGCTCTGGCCTGGCGGGTGGGGTCAATCAGGCCGGCGGTCAGGTCGCCGTCGCCTACATCCTCGGCCAGGGCGCGCGCCACGTCGGCCATGGCCAGCTTTTCCAGGGATGCGGCGGAGAAATCAAATGACTTTTGCATAGGTAATCGTGTCAAAAAGTGCGCCATGAGGTGCCATACACTACGCGGCGTTTGTAAGGGTGGCCTTGGATGGTACACATCTGGCCACCTGTTTTCCTATTTACCCGTCAATAGCCATGTTCAGAACCCTGCTCAAATCCAAGATCCACCGCGCCAGTGTGACCCATTGCGAACTTAATTACGAAGGCTCCTGTGCCATTGATGAAGACCTGCTGGACGCCGCCAATCTGGGCGAGAACGAACAGGTGCATATCTGGAATATCAACAACGGCGAGCGTTTTGTGACCTATGCGATACGCGCCGAGCGCGGCAGCCGCATCATCTCGGTCAATGGTTCGGCCGCGCGCCGTGCCGCCGTGGGCGATCTGGTCATCATTGCAGCCTTTGCCCAGGTGCATGAGGACCAGGTCAAAGGGTTTGAACCCAAGCTGGTCTTTGTGAACCCGGACAACCGCATCAAGGAAGAACGCTCCACCATACCGGTCCAGATGGCTTGAAGCAAAAGTGGCTTCTAGCCCCCGTGAAATATGAGCTAATAGCTACAAAATTGATAGTAAGTTAGCGGGATAGGCGTAGTGCTGTCGATGGCGCATGGTGTGTGTCTGCCAGCTTGAAGACTGCCACCGTTTGCACCAAATTGCTGGCCTGCGACTTCAGGCCGGATGCAGCCGCGGCCATTTGCTCTACCAGCGCAGCGTTTTGCTGAGTGGTCTGGTCCATTTGGGTGATCGCCTCGCCAATTTGGGCCACGCCTGCAGCCTGTTCGTTGCTGGCGGCACTGATCTCTCCCATGATGTCGGTGACCCGCTTGATGGCGGTTACCACTTCCGCCATGGTTTCTCCGGCTTGATCCACCAGCGCCGTGCCTTGGCTGACGCGCTCCACGCTGGTTCCGATCAGGCTCTTGATTTCCTTGGCGGCATCGGCCGATCGCCCTGCCAGGCTGCGTACCTCGGAGGCCACCACGGCAAAACCACGGCCCTGCTCACCGGCGCGCGCGGCTTCCACCGCCGCATTCAGGGCCAGGATATTGGTCTGGAAGGCGATGCCGTCGATGACACTGATGATGTCTGCAATCTTGCGGCTGGATTCGTTGATGCCCTTCATGGTCTCCACCACCTCTCCCACAACCTTGCCACCCTGCTGGGCCACGGTCGAGGCGTTCATGGCCAACTGGTTGGCTTGGCGGGCGCTGTCGGCGTTTTGTTTGACCGTGGAGCTGAGCTCTTCCATGGACGCAGCGGTTTCTTCCAGTGCGCTGGCCTGGTGCTCGGTGCGTGCTGACAGATCGTGGTTGCCCTGCGCAATCTCGGCGCTTGCGGCGGACACCTGCTCGGCATTGCCCCGCACCGCCGAGACAATGCTCTGGAGGTGTTCGCGCATGGTCTCCAGGCCCATCAACAGTTGCGAAGTTTCGTCTGTTCCCTCGGCGCGCAGTGCCACGGTCATGTCGCCTTCACTCATGCGCTGGGTACCCTGGGCTGCCACTGCCAGGGGGCGTGTCACGTGGCGGCTGACAAGCAGACCCAAAGCCACCCCCAAGCCTACGCTGAACAGCACCAAGACTGCTGTGACGTTGCGACTGCGGTGGTACAGGGCCGTGTTGGCATCCGCCAATGCCTTGGCTTCCTGCTCCTTGAGTTGTGTCAGGCCTGTCATGGCATTGCCCAGCTGGGTACTGGGTGGCGCCACTTCGTCCTTCAGGAAGGCAGTAAGGTCATTGGGCTCCTGTAGCTCTGCCGATTTCATCTTCGTCAGCATGGCTTCGACCTTTTGCTTGTCCTGAGAGGCGGCATCGCGCAACTTGCTGAGTTGTTGTTTGCCTTCAGCCGAATCGAACAGCGGGGTTGCCTGCTCTATCAGGCTGCTGCTCTTGTTCCGGGACTCCTGAACACGCTTTAGGGCTGCGGTTCGGTCTGCCAGCCCCGTGGCCAGCATGGCGTCGCGCACGGCCACCACGGCCTTGAGTCGTTCCACGTTGGCTTCCTTAAAGAGCGACAGGCCAATCAGCTCACGCTCGTACAACAACGTGTCGGCATCGTCGATCTGCTTCATGTTGTAGATCGCAAACCCACCCAGTGCTGCTGAGAGCAGACTGACCACCACAAAGGCCGCGACCAGCTTGCTGGCCATCCGGAAGTCTGAGAGATGCATGTCAGTGTCTCCTCATGGGTGTTGCCGAATCCTGGGGGCGGCTTTTATCAGGGCACTATAGCCCCATGCAGTTGTGTGGGGAAGCGGGGGTTTCTACGGGTCTTGTTGCGCGGGCAGGGCAATCAACGTTCCCACCTGGCTGCCATCTCTGACACGGTTTTGTCATGTTGTCTCGGTAACTTTGGTGACTTCGAACAGGAGCCAACCATGTCTACAGCGATCACTATCTCGGGACTGAACAAGACTTTCGGCAGCGGGCGCAAGGCGCTGCAAGACATCCATTTGACGATTGAGGCGGGTGAAATGGTGGCGCTGATCGGCGCATCCGGCTCGGGAAAATCCACGCTGTTGCGCCACATGGCGGGCCTGATGGCGGGCGACAGCGCGAGCCAGGGCCTGGTGCAGATCCACGGCAGCACGGTGCAGCGCAACGGCAAAGTGGCCTCCGATATCCGAAGCATCCGCTCGGGTGTGGGCTTTGTTTTTCAGCAGTTCAATCTGGTGGACCGCTTGCCGGTCATCGTGAATGTGCTGGCAGGTAGTTTGCACCGTGTGCCGCTGTGGCGCAGCCTGACACGCTGGTTCACCGCGTCCGAAGTGGCACGCGGCATGGAAGCCCTGCGCCGAGTAGGCATTGCCGAATGTGGTCCCCAGCGCGCCTCAACCCTGTCTGGTGGCCAGCAGCAACGCGCGGCCATTGCCCGCGCGTTGGTGCAGGGTGCGAAGGTGATCCTGGCCGATGAGCCCATTGCCTCGCTGGACCCCGAATCGTCACGCAAGGTCATGGACATTCTGGCGCGGGTGAACCGCGAAGACCAGTGCACGGTGGTGGTGTCACTCCACCAGGTGAATGTGGCCATGAAGTACTGTGCTCGCACTGTGGCCCTGCACCAGGGTAAGGTGGTGTACGACGGACCGTCCGTGGCCCTGACACCCACACTGCTGCGCGAACTGTATGGCGCTGAGGCCGACGACATTCTGGCCCTGGGTGATCACATTTCCAGCCTGCAAGACCACAAGCCAGCCATGCCACACCTGGCATGGCCAGCACCTGTGGTCGCCATGGCGCAGGCTGCCTGAACACGCGCTAAGGAACCGGCCATGGTCACAAAACGCATCGGGCGGGTGGTCTGCATGCTTTCGCTGGTATTCAATACGGCGACGGCACAGGAATTGAAGGAAATCAGCTTCGGCATTCTGTCCACTGAGTCCTCACAAAACCTTAAGCAGGATTGGCAACCCGTGATCGATGACATGAGCGGACGGCTGGGCATCAAGGTCAACGCCTTTTTTGCGCCGGACTATGCCGGTGTGATCGAGGGCTTGCGCTTCAACAAGGTGCACGTTGCCTGGCTTGGCAACAAGTCGGCGGTGGATGCGGTGGAGCGCGCCAACAGCGAAGTGTTTGCACAGACCATCAATGCCGATGGCTCCATGGGGTACTACAGCTTTGTGAGCGTACACAAGGACAGCCCCTACCAAAACCTGAGTGAGATTCTCGCCCATGCGAAGAACATCAGCTTTGGCATGGGCGACCCTAACTCCACATCAGGATTCTTGGTTCCCAGCTATTACCTGTTTGCGTTGAACAACGTTAACCACAAGACGGCTTTCAAGGCCGTGCGCGGCGCCAACCACGAGTCCAACATCATGGCCGTTGCCAACCGGCAGATAGACGCCGGCATCCACAGTTCGGATGTGCTGGAGCGTGTGGCGTCACGCCAGCCCGACATTGCGGCGCAGTTGCGCCAGGTATGGAAGTCGCCTTTGATCGCCTCTGACCCCATGGTGTGGCGCAAAGACCTGCCCCCAGAGCTCAAGCGCAAGGTTAAAGACTTCTTTCTGACGTATGGCCGTACCGGGGCCGATGCAGCGCGCGAAAAAGCGCAACTCAAAAAGCTGACTCTGGGAGGTTTTCAGGACTCCAGCAATGCCCAGCTCACGCCCGTTCGCCAGCTCGAACTGTTCAAGGAAAAACTAAAACTAGAAGCCGATGCATCGCAGACTGGCGATGACAAAAAGGCCCGGCTAGATGAGATCAACCGGAAGTTGGCGGACATGGCCAAGTCGTGACTGTCACCTATTTTTTAACACATTCAAACCCAGGACACTCTATGTTCAAGACCCCATTTTTCGGCATGGCCCTCGCGGCACTGGTTGCCACCACCACGGTATCGGCCCAGGAGTTGAAGGAATTCAACTTTGGCATCATCTCCACCGAGTCCACCACCAACCTGAAGTCCGACTGGCAATCCATACTGGATGACATGTCCAAGAAAACCGGGCTCAAAGTCAATGCTTTTTTTGCCCCTGACTACGCCGGCATCATCGAAGGCATGCGCTTCAACAAAGTCCATGCAGCCTGGTTTGGCAACAAATCGGCCATGGAAGCGGTAGACCGTGCCAGTGGTGAAGTATTTGCCCAGATGGTGAACGCGGACGGCACACAGGGCTACTACTCGCACCTGATCGTGCACAAAGACAGCCCACTGAAGTCGCTGGACGATGTGCTCAATCAAGGCAAGAACCTGTCGTTTGGCAACGGCGATCCCAACTCCACATCCGGATTCCTGGTGCCCAGCTACTACGTGTTTGCGCAGAACAAGATTGACCCCAAGACACATTTCAAACTGGTGCGAAGCGCCAACCATGAAACCAATTCTTTGGCCGTTGCCAACAAACAAGTCGATGTGGCTACAAGCAACAGCGAAAACCTGGACAAGATCAAGGACCGGATGCCTGATAAGTTCAACGACATTCGCATCATCTGGACCTCTCCGCTAATTCCACTGGATCCGCTGGTGATCCGCAAAGATCTGCCGGAAGCCTACAAGGCCAAAATCAAGGACTTCTTCTACACCTATGGCAACGGGGGCCAGCAGGAGAAAGACAACCTTTACAAGGTGTCAAAGCTGTCAGGTTTCAAACCATCCACCAATGCCCAGCTCACACCCATTCGCCAGTTGGAGCTGTTCAAGACCCGCAACAAGTTTGAGGCCGACGCCAACCTGAGCGCGCCGGAAAAACAAGCCAAGCTGGCCGACATTGACAAGCAGCTGGCAGCGTTGAGCACCGCCAAGTGAGTCCGTGGTGAACACACAAACCCCTTCAATCGCCTTGGCTTCCATGCCCGTACCGCAGGTGCCCCGCACCAGCATATGGACATTGGTGGCGTGGGGTGTTTTGCTGGCGCTGCTGGCAGGCTCCTGGAAGGGGGCCGACATGCGCCCCCTGGACTTGGTGCGTGACTCGGCCAATATGGTCACCTATGCTGCAGACTTCTTCCCCCCGAAGTTTGGCGACTGGCGCATCTATCTGCAGGAAATGATCATCACGTTGCAAATCGCGTTGTGGGGCACCGCGCTGGCCGTGGTGTTTGCCATGTGCGCCCAGCATGGGCGCACTCCTGGAGGTGCAAGTCCTCCCGCGAGCTGGTCACAGTGAGCGAAGTGAAGCGCAACTGCATGCGGGCGACCGAGTGTGGGAAGGAAGCGTGGAGCATAAATTGTGAGCCGATGGA
>CAUPQG010000020.1:0-96589 GCA_963513355.1 uncultured Rhodoferax sp.
CTTGGACTTTGACCATCTGGGCCACCTGGAGCTTGAAGCTCGCGTCAAAGACTCTTCGGGATTTTTGCTTGTTCACTTGTGTTGCCGTTTAGGTTTGAAATAACCTATCGTTGTGTCTATTTAAATTAGACCACCACACCTTTGCCCTGAAGCTAGCCATCGCAGTCGCCCTGCTTCTCGCCGGGTGGCTCGGTTGGAAACACTTCAAAAATCCATGACCTGAACTCGTTTAATTAATGTCAATCGTCGCCCGCCACCTTTCGAGGTCGCGGGTTTTTTTATGTCTTTCACAAAGGAGTACCCATGATCATCCACACAATCACCAGCGCCTTTCTTCCCAGAGACACATACCAGCGCAATGATCGGTACTGGCCTGCACCTAAACAGAGGCCTTACCTGTTCGGAGCGGCATCTTGATCAAAGCGGCTGACCTGAGTGCCACTGCCGCGATATCCAATCCAGAAGTACGCCAGCTTGTCGAGCAGCGCATCGACAGCATCTCCACTGAAGGCTTCGACATGTCAGAGGTTGGCTACTTTCTGGTGGTCGAGCCTGGCGACACCCTGGACGCACTCGCCGGTCAGCTTGGTTTCGTGCCGACCGTCAACAGGCGGACGGGCAAACGGTTTGACGATCCCCAGTTCACACCCCATTTTGAGTGTGTTCTGGACCATGGTCATTCCTGGGAGGTCATCTACCTGCTTTCCGACAGTGATGGCGCTGTGCTGCTCTTACCCAAGGCAGATGGCTTGCCGCCGGAGCTATCCGACATGTGCCAGATGTTCGCCATCAGTTCTCATGACACCGATGCCCCTTGAGTCAAACCAAAAAAATAGCAGCCAGCGCCACCCTTGCGGTGGCTTTTTTTTTGTCCAAACGTAACTGCGCAAATTCAACCACCTTATCTGATAAGCGCGATATCCGCTTCAACTGCCTCACCTGCCCACCCCTCCATTCACCAACATAGGAAATGCCATGACTGAAATCACCCCCGAAATACCTCCAGAAACCGACCCCATTGAGACCATCTATCAAGGCGAATGCCCAACGATCAGCAATCGCTCCACCCTCGTCTACCAAATCGGGCGCCATGCACAGGATGCAACTTTGCATTTGCGCATTGCCAAGAATCATGGTGGGGGTGGCATGTTCTGTAAAGACTGGGCTTCCGCCGATGCCATTCAGGACGTTGTTCTGGGTGAGGCGGGTCTTACTGCCAAGTCATTCCATGTACTGCATCCGGGCCGGTCCATCAATACAGGTGGGTTTGTATTGGCGGTTCTGAAAGACCTCGGCCTCATTCGTGCCAATCACGAAAACACCCGGCTGCACGAGCACGTTCCGTTGACTACCTTCGAACAAGTCGCCATGGCGCGTATCTCCGAGTCCGCGGGGGAAGAGTCGAAGCCAGCCCGTCGCAAAGCCAAGGAGACCTGATTGGCAGCAAGCTTTACCGCTGCCCTCATTGCCGCCGCTGTTCTGGGGGTGTGGTTCACCAATACCCGCAGTCTAGCCATCGGGGCCGTAGCCATATTGACCTTCGTTCACCCCTGGCTGATCGTCTTCATCCTATTGGGTGCTGGCGCTGCCTTCTATTTCTTCCGTATCCGTAAGTAACCCCCCCCTGAACCCTTGAAAGGAAATTACCATGTCTTTCTCTGATTGCATTACCGTCGCCGCTCTCAAAGCCTTTGACAATGATCACGATGTGCCGTCCAACCTACTGGGCAACACTGTTGTGTCCGAAGCTGCCATGCTGGCCGGACTCGATAGTGACCACGTAGGCTGCGCGGGCTGGAACTGAGTACCCCCGCCCATCCCCGGGCCGAACGAGCCCACCGTGGGCCAACCTGGGTACCACTCGGGACTCCCCACCCTCCCTACCCCAAGTCACCGCTCCACCTGGTCGGCACATTCTTAAGCACTCCCTCCTTCTGACCACTGTCCTCTCAAACAGCGCCATTCAGTGCGCATTTTGTGGATACGTGCGTTTGGAGGGGGGACGCCAGAAATTTTTTACACCAACGAAGAAACACCAAATGGCATTCATATCCACCATCACGCGCAAGGTTGTCCCCGAATCGGAACGGATGGCCTTTGTAGCCAGGCTGCTGGGCAACCAGTATGTCCTGCAATTTGAGCCTACCGTATTCCGATTTGCTGAGCAGCTGTCATCGCAGTACAGCGGAGGCTACTGGCAGTTCTATACCATCAGCAACGGAGCGTTCTACATGGCACTGCAATCCGACACCAATGTTGCAGTCAGCTGCGAGAACGGCTTTCAAGGCAGCATTTCCACTGACGCCTTTGGCATCGCCGCATGCTTGTACGCTTACTGCCACTTGTCTTTCGGCGCTGGTCCCCTCGCTGAAACCTGCGCGTCGCAATACCATCTGCTACGGGAGTACATGTTTGAACATGCCGAAGCGAGGGCGATCCTTGCGGCTATCGACTGAGTTTGGCAACGGCTCAGCGGGACTTACATTGCACCAATTTTGGGCAAATGCCCAAGCACCGTCGTATTGCCATCTCTCACAGCGGGGGTAGCAGGTGGGGGCAGATTTCAATGAGCGGGCACGCCGCTGCGCAGTGGTCGGTGCGATTCCAGCCATCTACCACCAAAACTGCATGCCGTTCCCTGCAGGTTTCCCAAATTCTGCTACCCCCTCCCCCCCCCCCAAGCAGCCCTTGATCTGCAAATTTCCCCCAACTTCCCTCCCCTGCTACCCCCCTGTTGCTGCGTAGCACTTGATCAATCATTCAGATCAACAAATAGTCAACTTCGTCTTTGATAGAAACAAGGAGTAGGAACGGATCAGTGTCTTCCCGTGAGAATTGTTATGTGCTACGGGGTACCATTTGGTCCTTCGATGCCAGCGCGACACGTACCTGCGCAGGCTACGCGCGCTTCAATTTAGCAATTCATCCGACCATTTAGCCCACCATGATCAAAGCCAGCGACGAGATTAGTATCGATTTCAGTACAAGCTGCACCCGAGACGTCGCCGTTGCAAAACTGCTTGGTTGGATGCAAGGTCCTATTCGACGCAAGTACATCCAGGTCAACGTAGATGGGATCTCTGAAGACCAATTGCCCTATCTGCCTGATCTGAATGATCCCATTGAAGTGCAGTTGGTGGAACTGAGAATGGTTGCCCAGCAACGGCTATACGAAGCATTCGATGCAGATGAGACGCTCAGCACTGATGAGACTCGAAAAGCGCTGGGTGATGCGGCGGCTGCGGTGGAGCGCCATACCAAGCAGATCTACCTCGCAGCAAAGTACTTCCGCGACATTGACGATGAACTTGCCAAACAGGAAAACGCACAGTTGCGGATTGACTTCATTGCCACACAGTCCCCTGCTGATCCCTACGTCACACTGAGCAGCCTACGTATTTGGGCAAAGTCTAAATACAACATCACTTTATTTGATGGCTTCTCCGACCCAGTTGAAGACGGTCAACCAATGGTTCAGCTTGAGGAAGCTCCCGTCGGCTTGGAGCAGCTGAAATCAGACATTGCCAAGTCAACGAGCCGAAAAGCAAAATTCACGGAGAAGAACAAATCGGAAGTCAGTCTGCAGGTGACATTCGCACTCCTGTTTGAGGCATTCTTAGTTCACGTCAAGGCTTATGGCGACGATGCCCAACGAGAAAAATTTCTCAAAGGAAAAGACAAAGAGAACATCAATGCCATGGCTATAGCTGAGCATCTGGAGCAAATTGCTGCGAAGGCCAATAAGAATAAGCTGCTACCGGGGCAACAACGCAAATCAATTGTCAACCGAATCAATGATGCTCTCCAGGCAAGGAACGAAGAACTGCCGATAAGATAATTTCCATTTTGGAATTGGAAATTTCCACTAACTTTAAGTTGAAAATGGGGAAATAGAGACTTCATCAACAGCCTTTGGAAAGGGCCACATGGAGTCTCCAGAAAAATCACCCGAGCATAGGGTGCTACCGTTCACCAAGGATCTGAGCCATCAGGATCTGCCTGGTGGAGCCGCGCCGCCCGGCGCATTCAAACAGCTTCCAACATCGATAGCTGCAGTATGGGAACGCCCAGCCCATAGTCAAACCCGTACCGCATCTGCGTTAGACGCAGCCAAAGCAATAGGTCCCGAGGAATTTCCCCAACAACCGCGAACCCCAAGCAGCCAGATGCTGCCCACGATAGCCAATTTCCAGTACTTGCTGGACTCCTACAACATTGAGATCCAGTACAACGTAATCAAGAAGAAGCTTGAAATTTCGATCGCCGGACATACGGGATCATTTGACAACCATGACAACGTCCTGCTGACCCAAATCGGCAGCATTGCGGCGCTCAACGGATTCCCGACAAGCAAGATTTCCGATTTGATGGTGGCAGTTGCTGACCGGAAGCAGTTCAATCCAGTGAGCGGCTGGATTAATAGCGAGCCATGGGATGGCACTGACCGATTGCCAGCTTTCTACGCGACCCTGGTTCAAAGCGCCGATTTTCCGCAAGCGTTGAAAGAGACGCTGATGTACCGGTGGACATTGAGTGCTGTCGCCGCCGCACTTAAGACGAACGGATTTCACGCGCGTGGCGTCCTCACATTGCAAGGTTCGCAAGGTCTGGGAAAGACGGCCTGGGCAGCTTCGTTGGTGTCAGACGACGAACTCCGTGCCCAGGTTGTACTGCTAAATCACCATCTTGATGGAAGCAACAAGGACTCGATCACCCGTGCTGCATCTCATTGGTTGGTCGAAATCGGTGAACTGGACAGCTCGTTCAAGAAGGACGTCGCCCGCTTGAAAGGCTTCATCACAGCTGATGTGGACAAGGTTCGCCGTCCCTACGGCCGCCTGGATTCAGAGTATCCGCGTCGTACGGTGTTCTGCGCCACGGTCAATGACACCAATTTCCTTGTGGATTCGACCGGGAATTCGAGGTGGTGGACCATTCCGGTTGAGCGCATTGACTTCAAGCATGGGATCAACATGCAACAGCTGTATGCGCAACTGGCGATTGATTTTGAGAAGGGCGCGCAGTGGTGGCTGACACCGGAGGAAGAATTGATTCTGGAGCAGCACAACAATGCCCATCGCGTTATCAGTGCTGTCCGTGAACGCATTCTGAATGCCGTTGATATAGCTGAAACCTCACGCGTCGGCCTGCCGCCCATGACTGCCATCGAGGTACTGCAAGCAATTGGCATCAACTTTCCGACCAACCCGCAGTGCAAAGAGTGTGCGGGCATCTTGCGGGAACTCTTCGGCGAGTCCAAAAAGATCCATGGAAAGGTCTGCTGGCGTGTCCCTCTGCGGCACCGCCAAGCCCCTTCGGCACCGTCTGCGCGCGCCCCTGATCAGTATCGGCATCCTCCTGCCCCACCTGTGCTACCCGAGGACGACGATCACTTGTATTGACTGAGGTACCGAATGGGAAGCAGATTGGCAGTGGATCAATCCGCTGCGTCAATCAAATCAGATCGGTTGGCCAGGCCTGGAAACCAAGTCTGACCGATAGGGGTAGGGACGGTAGGCAGAAGTTCGATTTTGTGGAGTGTGACTAGACAGTGCGGCGTCTGTATTTAGGTCAGCACCAGAAAGTAGAAAACATGCCCACCCTGCCCACCCCATAGCCAAGTGGCAACAGCATCTACGCACCGTTGGTGCATGACTTCATATTTTGATTATTTTAGGAAACAACATGAAAACGTTAGCAACAAACCTGTATCCCTCCACCCTTTGTGACGCCTCGATGGTCGCGGCTATGACGGAGGATGGTGAAAACATTGGCTACATGACACCCCCGCTTGAGCATTGTGGTTACATCTTGATCAACAACCGACTCGTGCCAGAGGCATTCATTCAAAGAGTCATTGAACAGCTTGCAGGGCGCCAGTTTCAGTATGGATGTGTCCTCAGCGAGGCGGATGTTTTTGATGCGGAGTTCTTGGCGTCCTTAGATGAGCAAGAGCAATCAGTTCTGATGTTCGTAGTCTTGGAAATTGTCGCGCGCGGTGACTTTGAACTGAACTTGTGGGCGGCCTACGAACAGGACCTCGAAGGCGTCCCAGCTTAATTAATAGTTGCCTTTGGACTGACTTGTCCTTTGATTGGGACAGGTGGGCCGGAGGCTTGTTCTAAATGATTGGAATTACATGAAAAAATATGATTTTGACGACTTCACTTGTACCTCGGCCGGCCGTCGTGCGAACACTTTGCTGCGGGACCATGAGGTCAAACCGGAGCAAATATTCTGCAAGGTGCTTGCAGACGTCACACAGATCCTGCCGCATCTGATGGACGATGCCAAGTACACGACTCAGATGCTGTTCGACCCCGACATCTGGGAGGATTGGACAATGGCAGAAGTGCGCGTGGCCGGTATGTGTCTCGCTTACATGGTCAGGAATGACGTAGTGAAACTATTCAGGCACCGCCGTAAAGGTAAAGCGTTCTATAGCACGACCCCTTCCACCGAATCGGTGGATTCACGACCTATCCGGATCGTACGCCTGCGTCGTGCGGCCCGTAAGAACTCTAACGGGGTAGCCTGACATGCCACTAATAAACGACTTCCAAGGAGCATTGGCGCGTGGCGAGCTGGTGTGCCCTCCAACTGCGAAGAAGATTGAGTTCGGCGTCCCGGGGTACACAGGTCTCTTTCTTCAGTGCTTGGCATCAGTGAACTCGCAGCGGACCTGGTACCAGCGCCTGCAGAAGGCTTGCGGCAACAACACATACAAGCGACTTGGTACGCTAAAGGACGTCAGCCTGTCGCAGGCCAAAAAGCTGTCCGAGCAGGCCAGGGCTGAACACCAACTGGCTCTACGGAACGCGGTAGCGCCCGTCGTCGAGACACAAGTGCTCACCCTGTCTGCGTTCATGTCGGAACACTACATGCCTCACGCCAAGCTGCACAAGCGAAGCGCCAAGAAGGATGAGCAACTGTTCCGCATACATATCGGCCCTCGCTTTGGCCACCTGCACTTGACGAAGATCACGAAGCGTGAGGTACAGGTGTTCCACAACGACCTATTGACCAAGGGCCAAAGCCCCGCGTCGGCTGACCACAGCATCAAACTGCTTCGACGGGCCTTGAACCTTGCCGTCCAGTGGGATTTCATGGAGAAAAATCCCCTGCAAGGTATTGCCCTATTCAACGTAGACAACAGTGTCGAGAACTACCTGGACGACGCGGCAGTGCAGCGTTTGGTTGGCATCCTGCAGGCTGACAAGAACCGCACCGTGTCCTTGGTTTTGATGTTCCTGGTAAGTTGTGGAGCCCGAAAGACCTCTGCCTTGCAGGCGAAGTGGTGCGAAGTCGATATGGAAAATCGCGTCTGGCGTATTCCTGCTTCAAACAGCAAGTCCAAGAAGGCCGCGCATGTCCCTCTCAACGACAGCGCCATGTACGTGCTGGGCCAGTTGGATACAAAGGATAAGTCCGAATACCTGTTCTTGAACAAGGAAACGGGCAAGCCTTACACGACGATCAGCAAGGTCTGGTACCGCCTGCGTAAGGCAGCGGGGCTAAACGACAAGGTTCGCATCCATGACCTGCGGCACACCTTTGCCAGCATGTTGGTGTCCGCAGGCAGGTCACTGTACGAGGTCCAGCAGATACTCGGTCACAGTGACCCGAAGGTCTCGATGCGATACGCCCACCTGTCTTCCAAGAGGCTGCAAGATGCGGCAAACGCTGCATCGGTGTTGGTGCCCAAACAGGCATAGCTGTATCGATATCTGGGGCCAGGTAGTTCTTTGGGACTGCTTGGCCCTTTTTTTTCTTGCCTATTGGCATTGCGACGGCGCAGAGCTCTCCGATGGGCCAGTAAGCGACCTGCAGAGTGATCTAGACTGACTCTTGACCAGCTCAAAACAATTACGGGCAATTCCATCATATGGATAGTCTCGAACTTGCAACTGCGGCTTTCACTTGCTCAACGGTTAGCCACTTGCGCCGAGAATGAACAACTCGGTGACAATTTGAGCAGAGCAGGACCAGGTCTATCACTTTGGTCTTTTCCCCCGGCTCTAAGGTATGAACGGGTTTCGTGTGGTGTACGTCAATCAGATTCGCGCCGACTTCCCCATACTGCTTCAAGAAGTCAAAGCCGCATGCAGCGCAGAAGAGTCGCCCGTACTGTTTTTGAGCCCGCGTTTTCGCTTCGGCTACAAGCCGCCGGTCTCGCTCTCTGTAGCGGTGAATACGAGTGGCAACTTTCCCTTCTTCGGCTTCTTCAATGCCAGGCTCGTCCGGTCCAGAAAGGTCTACATCAATCTTGTGTTCACCAATACCTTGCCGGATGAATCGAGCGACTTCGGCCAAACGCGTCGGATCTAGAGCAAACTGGTCCCACACCTTCGCCTCGTCTTGATTACCTCTTGTTAGCCCCGTCTTTCCGTCGGATGTGTACTCCGGGTCAAAGCGTCGGAAGTTCATCAACTTCATGTAAACACCGTTTGCATTTCTGTATGTGCTACTCGTCCGCTGGCCCAACACAGTGCCAAGCTGGTTCAGTACCTCCGATAGTTCTGCGATTTCCGGCGAGTCCTTCGCCAAGGATGATTGACGGCTTTGGATGTAAAGATCCAATGCCAAAATCAACTCATCCCTTGACCAGATGGCGTTGCGTTTGGCCTTCTTTTCCTCGACAGCCGTATCACTGGATTCCTCCTTGGCTAGAGCGAAAGCCCAAGCGCGGATCGCCTCCCCTTCACGAATTAACGCGTCTTTCCATATCAGGTGCGCCTGACCGGGCAGTCGTTCGATCTCACTTAGGATTCTGTCAAAGTCCTCGTCCGTCCATTCCCTGAACTGTGCGGCGCGTTGCATCCCTTCTATCGGGAACGCCCATGTCCGATTCTCTTGCGACCAGGCTCGGTCGAAGGGTTCTTCGGCGGCAAGACCCAATGGCGGCACTCCTGCTCTAAAACACGCAAAATCAACCCTGGACTGCATGTTGCCGTGGGCGCGGCCATTCTTTTGCATGTCCCCAGCTCCGATGGCAGCGGCCGCCTCTTCGTTGGTGAACACCGGGATGATTCCATCATTGTTCCCAGCAGCCTTCCTCAGCCAACCTATGAACATGCGAGCCTTCGCCTGAGTATCGCTAGCCTCCTGCACGGGAGGAGTGGGAAGGGTGTTGGCCAGTCCCAACGCACGCCGGGAGTACCAAATGGCGCGTTGGCTAAATTCGATCTCATGGTCTACAACAATCTGCTCGTAAGAGATGTCGCTTTGGTTGGCTTCTGCAAGCGTACGAAAGCCCTCGGTTGGCCTAGTTCGACAGACTGAACTTTCTGCAGCACCTATCAATCCGCGATTACGCAATTGATCAAACGTGCGCGATGCATGGCTCGACTGAAGCGCCTTGATGGCTACATACTGACTCACCGCCAGTACGATCTTTTCTTCAGCTGGGGAGAGGCTGGCCAGATCCAGCCCCGTCTTTCGCGCGACCAACTCTCGACCCAATTCAATCGCACGCTGGTCCAACGACGCCTGAATCTCAGGGCTTAGTCGGTCCTTGGCGTTAGCATTTTTCTTGAACTCTTGGAGCTCTTTCCAGTCACTCAAACCGGCAATCGTCCGTGCAATTCTTTCGTCCATAAATACCTTGAAATCTTGATCGAGCTGGAACTAGAGGCAACTAACTTAGCAAATGAGAACACCCGCTTCTACGATGTCTTCCAGTTCGAGCTGAAAGTCAAGGTCTTGTTTTGGGCATACCTCCAAGCCCCCTCTAATGATGTGGATGTCCACCAGCAGAAATGAATCAGTCTCGCCTTTGCGGTGGTACCGAAAATATTTTGGCGGGTCATGGGGAATCACTCGGCAGCCGGTAAGCCGTTCGAAACTCACAAGAAGCTCGCCTAGCGTATGCGCGTGAATCTTGTAGCCTTCGTTTTCGACCACTTCCTTGAGGTCTGGCATCGTGAACGGCGGATGGTCTGGAGTGAAAAAGGTTGGCATATGAAATTGCACCTAGCGTCTAAGTGTTGCTGCTCGGCATCCTGGTGAAATGGAGGCCACCGCGCGTTGCATGTCCAGACAACCGCCAAGAAGAACCGTCGGGTGCTTCGTATATCTCCGCGATGCTTTCGTCCTCGCCCTTGTGATCAACTCTGACGCGCTTAAAGTGGTGGCGGATAAGCCAGAGAACTCTGTGATACCCGTGAATCACAGCTTCGCCCGGCTCAGGTGGAATGGCTGACTCAGCCACCTTCTGCTGACGCTCACGCATCCACCCCGGCGATTCTCCCGTTTCGACAAACGCGTAGAAGTCTTCCCAGCCCTCCGGCTCAGGCCATTGCGCCTTGTATGCCTCACGCTCCGCCTGCACCAGGCTCTTGAACCATGGCATCCATGAGTGCCAATAGTCTTCGCCTGAACCCATGCGCCAGCCAATGCTGCCCCACGGAATTGTCGGGAACGCGATCCACACAGGTTGCATATGCTTGCTCATGACGTTTTACGAGTTGGTTCGAGCCGACGAAGGCCATGCACCGAAGAGGTTAGTGGCAGTACGGCTCAGCAGTGATGCTAAACCTTCTCAAACGCCTGGAGAAAGTCGATAGCGCTTTTTTCAAATCGTATGTGACCCGCCGCCTTCAACTTTCGGTGTTTGCCCGAAAACGCCGGTGCAACATAGCCCCACTCGCCCTCGATAGAAAAGTAGATGACGTAGTCAATCTTTACAGCACCCCATTTGTTCTCAACGACGACGTCTTCGTTGCTACTTCGAAGGCTTTTTACCTGTATGCGGTAGAACTTGCTGTCATCCGCAACAACTAGGTCAGTCTTCTTTCCATGGTCTATGGCGGGAACGAGCACCTCCCATCCGTCACCAAGGAACCATGCGGCCAAGAGCTTTTCGACTGACAGCTGCTTGTGAGCGGCGAGCGTAGTTTGTTTGATTTCTGCGTTTCTGACAGGCATAGCAAATCCATTAAAGGTTTTGCCATATGACAGCCCAAGGTGGCTTCCTGTATACGGTCCGAGGCGGGTTGTCCCGACCTCCCGGTTTGCGTTACCTTGCTGCTGATTGCAGACAACAAATAGTAAAGGCTGCCAACCTCACTTAGCAGGTGAGCCCTGCATGCGTGTAAATACTATTCTCAGACCCTTATGAGCCGTAACGATGATGATGGGCGGAGTGTACTTATTGGGTCACATACGGTCAAGACACCCACTGAACCAAGCGGCACCCAGCCCCCACCCCCCGCGACCGCCATAGGTTCGGTTCGATACATCGGTGATCGGTATCGCTATTGCGTTGATTCCATTGTGGAAAACGTATGACCATCCGACAGGACAGCTCGGAAACCTTCGCAAGCGGCTTCGGTAGCACCGGAAAAGGAGGGCTGTGGGCAGAGAAAAACTGTTAAGTTTCTTCGGCTTACGGGGGAGGAACAGACCACTGTGACTTGTCTTATGAGTCCTCTGCTCTAACCAACTGAGCTAACGCCCCAAACCAGCCGGTGATTGTAATGGTGCAAATAGGCTCCACCGGCCCGCCCGTGGGACGAATGCCACATGCTATGCAATCAATAGCAAATAATGCATATTTCACCGGGGCTAGAGGCCAAATTCACTTACAAGCTCTACCCCACCCCGCACAGCATCCCCGGCCTGAATCAGGCTACTTGTTGTAGCTCAAGGCGTTGCTGACCAGCTTGGACGTGATGTCCACGATCTGGATCATGCGGTCATAGGCCATGCGGGTGGGGCCGATGACCCCCAGCGTGCCGACGATCTTGCCATCCACCTCGTAGGGGCTGGTGACGATGGACAGGTCTTCAAACGGCACAACCTGGCTCTCGCCGCCGATGAAAATACGCACGCCTTCGGCCTGACCTGCCACATCCATCAGGCGCATCAGCTGGGCCTTTTGCTCGAACAGCTCAAACGCTCGGCGCAGATTACCCATGTCACTGGAAAAGTCGGACACCGAAAGCAGGTTGCGCTCTCCGGAGATGATGACCTCGTCCTGTGTCTCGCTGATAGCTTCGGTGCTGACGGTAACGGCTGCCTGCATGAGTGTGGCAATCTCGGTGCGCAGCGATTCCACCTCACTTTGCAGGCGTTCTCGCACATGCTCCATGTCCAGGCCTACGTAGTGGCTATTCAGGAAATTGGCAGCCTCCACCAGTTGCGCCTGGGAATAGTCCTGCTCAGTGAAGATGACGCGGTTTTGCACATCGCCGTCGGGCGACACAATGATGACCAGCAGACGCCGCTCCGACAGACGCAAGAATTCGATGTGTCGGAAAACCGACGTCCGTTTCGGAGCAATAACCACACCCACGAACTGGGATAAGTTGGACAACAGGTTGGCCGCGTTGGAGATCACCTTTTGCGGCTGGTCAGGTGCCAGGATGTGTGACCCGTATTGGCTCGGCTGCACGGTGAGCATGGTGTCCACAAACATGCGGTAGCCCCGTGCCGTTGGAATGCGCCCGGCAGATGTGTGTGGGCTAACGATCAGACCCAGCTCTTCCAGATCCGACATCACATTGCGAATGGTCGCCGGCGACAACTCCAGACCGGAAGCACGCGACAAGGTGCGGCTGCCAATCGGTTGCCCGTCGGCTATATAGCGCTCAACCAGAGCTTTCAGCAACAACTTGGAACGATCATCGAGCATCGACTCATTTTAATGATGTAATTTGCGAATGAAGTCCCAATTCCGCCAGGTCGCCTTGATTGGCAAATTCCAAGCTATGTCGTCGGGTGCGACGGGGCCATCCTCGCGGCTGGCGCTGGAGCGTATTGCAGAATTTTTGATGGCACAGGGCTGCGAGGTGGTGATTGAGGCCGACACCGCGGCCAACATGGGGCTCAACAACTACACCACCATGGGTGTGACCGGCATAGGCACGTCGTGTGATCTGTGCGTAGTGGTCGGGGGCGACGGCACCATGCTGGGCATTGGGCGCAAGATGGCGCAGTATGGCGTGCCCCTGATCGGCATCAACCAAGGCCGTTTGGGGTTCATTACCGACATCCCGCTAGACAACTTTGAAACCACCCTACAGCCCATGCTGGCGGGCCTCTATGTTGAGGACCACCGCAGCCTGATGCAGGCGCGAGTGATGCGCGGCGGGCAGTGTGTTTTCTCGGCTCTGGCCATGAACGATGTAGTGGTCAACCGCGGTGCTACGGCTGGCATGGTGGAGTTGCGGGTGGAGGTGGATGGCAGTTTTGTGGCCAACCAGCGGGCCGACGGACTGATCATCGCCACGCCCACGGGCTGCACCGCCTATGCGCTGTCGGCTGGAGGACCTTTGATACACCCGTCCATTCCCGGTTGGGTGCTGGTGCCCATTGCGCCGCACACCTTGTCGAACCGGCCCATCGTGCTGCCCAATGTTTCCGAGGTGGTGATTGAGCTGGTTGCGGGGCGTGACGCCAGTGCCAACTTTGACATGCAGTCGCTCGCCACACTGATGCATGGAGATCGTATTGTGGTCACGCGTTCCCAGTACCAGGTGCGCTTTTTGCACCCCAAGAACTGGACCTACTTTGACACCCTGCGGGAAAAACTACATTGGAATGAAGGAGTTGCCTGATGGCACTTAAGCGGATTGTCCTGCGCGATTTCGTGATCGTCAGTGAGCTGGAACTGGACCTGGACAGTGGCTTCACGGTGCTGACTGGCGAAACCGGCGCTGGCAAGTCGATTTTGATAGACGCGCTGCAACTGGTGACCGGCGCGCGTGCCGACACTGGAGTGATCCGCGAAGGCGCGAGCCGCACTGATGTGAGTGCCGAGTTCGACATCGCCACCGGTGTGCGCGATACGCTCCAAGACGCAGGATTTGACTGCGATGGTGACACGTTGCTGCTGCGCCGCACCGTAGACACTGCGGGCAAGAGCCGCGCCTGGATCAACGGCAGCCCTGCCACGGCCCAGCAACTGCGCACCGTGGGCGAACAGCTGCTAGACATCCACGGCCAGCACGCCTGGCAAAGCCTGACCCGTCCGGACGCGGTGCGTGGTTTGCTGGATGCCTATGCCAAGGTCTCCACCAATACCCTGTCGACCCTATGGCAGGACTGGCGCCATGCCCAAACTGCGTTGAGCCAGGCTATGGCCGCTCAGGATTCCTTGCAACGCGAGCGCGAGCGCCTGGCCTGGCAAATTGGTGAGGTCGAGAAACTGAACCCGTTGCCCGACGAATGGGACGAGCTGCAAAGCAGCCACAGCCGTCTGGCCAATGGCCAGGCCCTGATGGACGCCGCGCAGAACGCCCTGCAGTTGCTGGAAGACGATGACAGCAATGCGCTGCGTCTGCTAAACAATGCCCTGCAACAGTTACAGAGCCACGCCCACCTGGAGAAACAATTTGCCGATCCGGTAGATGTACTGGCCTCCAGCCTGGCTCAGGTGGAAGACACGGTGCGCACCCTGCGCGGCTACCTGCGACACACCGAGCTCGATCCGCAAGGCCTGGCCGAACTGGATGGACGCCTTTCGCTGTGGGTATCTCTGGCCCGGCGCTACAAACGTGCGCCCGAGGAGATGCCGGCACTGCTGGCGGCCTGGCGGTCCGAGCTGGCACAACTGGATGCAGCCTCTGATCTGGATGGTTTGCAGAGCGCGGAAAAGAAAGCCCACGCCGCCTACCTGGCGGAGGCCAAACAGCTCTCCAAGGCGCGTGCCAAAGCAGCGCCCCTGCTGGCGCAATCTATCACCCAGGCCATGCAGGGCCTGGGTATGCAAGGTGGTCGTTTTGAGGTGGCTTTGGAACCGAGCGCGCAACCCATGCAAAGCGGCCTGGAAGAGGTCGCATTTCTGGCTGCGGGCCATGCGGGCAGTACCCCGCGGCCCGTGGGCAAGGTGGCATCGGGCGGCGAATTGTCGCGCATGGCCCTGGCCATCGCTGTCACTACCAGCCAGCTGGGCACGGCGCAAACGCTGATTTTCGACGAAGTGGATTCGGGGGTCGGCGGTGCAGTGGCCGAGACCGTGGGCCGCCTGATGCGCCAGTTGGGTGTCGACCGGCAGGTGCTGGCGGTGACCCATCTGCCCCAAGTGGCATCCACTGCGGACCACCATCTGGTGGTGGCCAAACAAATGAGTGGCAAGGTGACTTTGAGCACAGTGGCTGCGGTATTGGGCGAGCAACGTGTCGCAGAAATTGCACGCATGCTAGGCGGCGAAAAACTCTCCAGCACCACTTTGGCGCATGCCAAGGAAATGCTGCAGTCGGGAGCCTGATCACATGCAAGGCGCTGCGCAACCCATGGAGATGGTGCTGATCACCGGCATGTCCGGTTCGGGCAAATCCGTTGCCCTGCACGCGCTGGAGGACGCCGGCTACTACTGCGTCGACAATCTTCCGCCCGAACTGCTGCTGCCTTTTGTGGAACTGGAGCAGAAACACCATGCCCGGCGCATCGCCATCGCCATGGACGTGCGTAGCGCTACATCCCTGCCCCTGGTGCCACACCAGTTGGAGACCTTGCGCAGCCGCGGCGTACATGTGAAGTCGCTTTTTCTGGATGCCGATACTGAAACCTTGGTGCGCCGGTATTCAGAAACCCGGCGCAAGCACCCCCTGTCGCAACCCGACCCAGTCAATCGCGCTCAGGATGCGCGCCGCGCTTTGGTAGAAGCAATCGAGCTGGAACGCACACTGCTGGCCAACTTGCGCGAACAGGCCCATGTGATCGACTCCAGCATCATCCGTGCGGCCCAGTTGCAGGGTTATGTCAAGGCGCTCATCTCGGCGCCCAGCGGGCAGCTGACGCTGGTCTTTGAGTCATTTGCATTCAAGCGCGGGGTACCCACCGATGCCGACTATGTATTTGATGTGCGCATGTTGCCCAACCCGCATTACGAAGCGGCGCTGCGTCCCCTGACGGGCCGTGATGCTCCCGTCGCTGAGTTTTTACAGGCGCAAGCCGAAGTGGCTTTGATGCTCAACCATATCGCCCACTTCCTGGAAAGCTGGCTGGACGCCTTGGCGCGGGACCATCGCAGTTATGTCACGGTGGCCATTGGCTGCACAGGCGGCCAGCACCGCTCGGTTTATCTGGTGGAACAACTCAGCCAGCGCTTTACGCCCCAATGGGTGACGCTGATACGCCACCGGGAAATCGGCTCTCTTTGAGCGTTCACCCTGCAGTCAGGTGGCAATGCCCTGCTGCAAGAGCTTGCGAATCGGGGCGGGCAACCCGACATCGGGCCATGCGTCGGCGCCAATCCATTGACCTGCGCCCCATTGCTGCGAGCGATCCGATACACGCAACTGCCAGATGTGCAAAAACAGGTCCTTGTGGGTCAATACATGGGTTGTGACCGGCAAGGCCTGCAAGCTGGCCTGGAGGTCCAGGGGAACATGGTTGACCAATGCATCTTCACTGTCAAACAGCGGCAAACAATGCAGTCCTGCCCAGACACCGGGTGTAGGGCGCTTGTCTAGCCATACCGCCCCGTCGGTACTCTGCACCCACAGCAACCAGATGGCCTGGGTGCTACGCTTGAGGGTACGGGTGCGCACCGGGTACCGCTGGGGATCGCCCGCTGCGGTTGCCACACAGTCCTGTCGCACTGGGCACACCAGACAGGCTGGCTTCTTGGGCAGACAAACCGTGGCACCCAGGTCCATCATGCCCTGGGTATACCGAGGCATGGCCAACGCGGCATCCTTGCCCACCGGTAGCAACTGCATGGCCGCGTCCCAAAGCGCACGCACGCTGGCGCCCTGCGCCAGGTCAGCATCAAAACCCAATACACGGGTAACGACGCGTTTGACGTTGGCGTCCAAAATCGCAACCCGTTCACCAAAGCAAAGCGATGCGATCGCCGCGGCCGTGGAGCGGCCGATGCCGGGCAGGGTTTCCAACACCTCTGCCTTGTCGGGGAATGCGCCGCCATGCAAGTCCATAACCTGCTGCGCGCAACGGTGCAGATTGCGCGCGCGGCTGTAGTAGCCCAAGCCACTCCACAGGCCCAGCACATCGTCTAGGCTGGCCTGCGCCAGGGACGCCACATCCGGAAACCGTGCCAAGAAGCGTGCAAAGTAGTCACGCACCGTAACCACCTGCGTCTGCTGCAACATGATTTCTGACAGCCAGACGCGGTAAGGGTCTTGTGTGTTTTGCCACGGCAGGTCGTTGCGGCCATGCGTGGCCTGCCATGCCACTACCCGCCTGGCAAAGGCGCCTTGAGCCACTAACAACACGCTCAGGCGAAGGCGATATCGACTTCGCTACTGGCGGGCCTGTGGGCAGCAATCAGGTAGTCGGTCAACTCGATCAGCTTGAGTTCGATCTGGCTCAGGGCCGCTTCCTGCTGATCCACATCCTGGATGCGGTCTTCCAAGCCACCCGCGGCCTGCTGGATGCGGTCTATGGCTTCGATGCGGCGGCTGAAGTTGCGCCTGCGTTCGCGCAACTGGGCATCCAGCTGCGCCGCGGCCGATTTGCTCCACAGCTCGACATCAGCCAACGCTGCCTCATGGATGCCGCGCAGGCGGGTGGACAGCGCACGGACCAGACGGTCGGCAAATTCGGGCTGGGCCAGTTTGAATGCATTGCCAATACCGAGGTACTGCACATGGCTGCGTTCCACCATGTTCAGATCGGTCAGGTACTGGGCCATCTGGGGCTCGGTAGGTGCCTGCAAGGAGAACCCATGCTCACCGTTCAGCTGTCGGAAGGTGGCTGCCAGCATGGATTGGATTTCTGCGCACAGGGCCTGCACTCTTTCCAGATTGGCACGCAGGCGGTCAAAAGTTTCGCCATAGGCGCGCTTTACGCCCAGCTTCAGACCCTTTTGCAGCAGCGTAGAGGTGAGATTTGCCATCTCCTTTTTCAGCGCGGTGGAGCCCAAAATGCCAAACACCTCGCGCAGCAGCTTGAGGTGCACTGAGCGCACGGCGTGAATCTTGGCGCCGCCCAGGTCGAACTCGGCCTGCTCTTGCGAAATGCGCGAGCGCATGTGCTTGATGACGGCAGCATTTTTTCCCTGCAGACCCTTGAGCTCCATCATCTGCTCGGTCATGTCGCGCTTGCGGATATTGATGACGCGGGCTGTTTCCGCCCGCAGATCGGTAATGCCAGCAGCCATGGCCTCGCCCAGGATGCGTTGGCGCTTACCCATCATGCCGCGTCCCAGCGCGTCCTCCAGCACCGGCAGGCAGCTGCGTTGCAGCAACTCTTCGTCTTCTGTGACCTTGGCAACCAGGCCCTTTTGGGCCGATACGGCGATCACCCGGTCACTGGGTATGCCCAGTATTTCTGCGGTGCTGGCCTTCTGCCGGTCAATCTGAGCCTGGATCTGTGCCGGGGTACTCAGCTTGTCATCCCACAGGGTGTCGATCTTGTTCAGCACTACCAACCGCGCATCGGTTTCGCCCGACTCGGCAATCAGGTGCTCCCGCCAGATCGAAAGATCCGACTTGGTAACGCCGGTATCGGCGCCCAGGATAAACACCACCGCATGGGCCTGCGGGATCAGGCTGACCGTCAACTCCGGCTCGGCGCCGATGGCATTAAGGCCGGGGGTGTCCAAAATGACCAACCCTTGCTTGAGCAGGGGGTGGGCAATATTGATCAGGGCATGGCGCCATTTGGGCACTTCAACCATGCCTTGGGCGTCCACCATGGGGTTGTCTTCAGGTGCCTGGTTGTGCCAAAAGCCCAGAGCGCGGGCCTCGTCCTGGGTGACCTTGCGGGTTTCCGCAACTTTTTCAAGAGCGCCGGCCAACTGTTGCGGATTGTTGACATCCAGGTCAATACGGGTCCACTTTTCAGGGGCCATGCGCCATTCCATCAATGCCTGGGGCTGCAAGCGGGTCTCGATAGGGAGGAGGCGCAGACAGGGTGGCACATCAGCGTCGTAG
The DNA here is from genome assembly GCA_963513355.1 of uncultured Rhodoferax sp. Lineage (GTDB taxonomy): Bacteria > Pseudomonadota > Gammaproteobacteria > Burkholderiales > Burkholderiaceae_C > Allorhodoferax. The sequence goes on from CAUPQG010000020.1 coordinate 18,843, forward strand.
CCCATTTCGGTAGGACACATGGTGGTGCGACCGGCGCTGGCAGGCATGATGCGGCGGCCATAACCGGCAAAAAACACCGCATTGATCATCTCGGATTTGCCGCGCGAAAACTCGGCAACGAAGGCCACCATTACCTTGTCAGAGCGCACCTGGGTACCCAAGCGACGCAGGCGTTCCTCAACCGCGGCGTCCAGCAGTTCGTTGTCCTTCATCCACTCGCCAAGCAGCTTCAGACGCAACGCAAATTCGCGCCGCCAAGTGCCCAGTTGGTCAAATTGATCGTTAAATGAAGTAGTCAAGAGTTCCCCCGTCTAACTGTTCAATATAGCACTGCACCCGGACCTGTGCCTTAGGGTTTTTGGCACTGTGCGCAGAAAAAGGTGGAGCGCTGGCCCTGCCGCAGGGTCCGTATGGGGTTTGTGCAAACCTTGCAGGCCAGCCCGGCCCGCGCGTAGACCATGGCATCCAGCTGGAAGTGACCGGCCTCGCCTTGGGCGTTGGAGAAGTCGCGCAGTGTGCTGCCCCCGCGCTCCACAGCTCGGGCCAACACATCCCGTATGGCCTGGTGCAGGCGGGCGGCACGGGGGCGGCTCAAGCGGCAAGCCGGGGTGCTGGGCCGAATGCCCGACAGAAACAGGACCTCGGACGCGTAGATATTGCCCACCCCCACCACCACTTCTCCCGCCAGCAGCACTTGCTTGATCGGCGACTTGCGTTTGGCCAGTCCCTGGTGGAACAACACGGGGTCGAACTCTGCGCCCAATGGCTCCATGCCCAGCTTGCCCAACAGCTTCTGGGCCGCCGGGGCGGCTTCATGGGCCGCAAACACCACGGCACCGAAGCGACGCGGGTCGTTCAGCCGCAGCACGCCCTGCGAGGTACGCAGCTCGAAGTGGTCGTGCTTTCCCAGCTCGGGTGGGCTCAGCATGAATGACAGGCTGCCGGACATACCCAAGTGCACCAGCAACAACCCGAATTCCATATCCAGCAACAGGTATTTGCCCCTGCGCCGCACCGCCAGTACATGCTGGCCGACCAGGCTTTCGGCCGGGCAGTTCAGGGGCCAGCGAAGGGGCTTGCCCATGCGCAGACCCAGAATCTGTGCTCCCGTGATGCGGTCGGCAAAACTCAGGCGTGTGACTTCAACTTCGGGCAATTCAGGCATGGTGCGTAAGGCTCTGTGGGTTGGATTATTATGGTCCGATGTCACGAATCCACCGACTCTGCGCCCTGACCCTGCTTGTTGCCAGCATCTGCGGTACAGCATGGGGCAATCCTGCCAAGACCGAAGGCCCCGACAACTCCAACCTGGACGGCGAGTTGTTCTACGAACTATTGGTCAGCGAGATGACAGCGCAGGCGGGCGACCCAGGCTCGGCCTACGCTCTCATGCTGGATGCAGCCCGAAAGTCCAATTCGGCCCGCTTGTACGAACGCGCCATCGAAATTGCGTACCGCGCACGCAGCGGTGATGCCGCTTTGCAGGCCGCGCAGGCCTGGGCGCGCGCGCAGCCCTCCTCCAAAGAGGCCAACCGCTACCAGCTCCAGATTCTGCTGGGTCTGAACAAGGTCGCAGAAACACAGGAGCCGCTCAAGCGCGAACTGGCCAGCATGAGCCCCGCTGAGCGGGCCATGGGTATCAGCATGGTGCCCCGCTACTTTGCCCGCACCACCGACAAGAAGCTGGCCGCCAACGTCGTGGAGAAAGCCCTGGCAGCAGACCTGAACAATCGCACCACCGGCCCAGCGGCCTGGGCGGCAATCGGAACTATGCGGTTGCAGGCTGAAGACGTTCCCGGCGCAATGGATGCAGTGAAGAGAGGCGTGGCGCTGGACCCCGAATCAGAAGACGTCATGTTGCTGGCAGTGTCCCTGATAGAGGCCAAAGCACCGGCTGCGCAGGCTTTGGTGCGCAAGTACCTTGGCGGCAAACCGTCTGCTGAGGTGCGCATGGCCTATGCACGGTATGCCATCAATACCCAACGCTACGACGAGGCTTACGCGCAAATACAACTCCTGACAGCAGAAAAGCCCGACTATTCCGAAGCCTGGCTGCTGCGCGGTTCGCTGGAGCTGCAGGATGCAAAGCTCCCCCAGGCAGAGGCCTCTCTCAAATCCTATATCGCCCTGAATCCGGCACCCAAGGACACGGCCGGACAGACCGCAACGATGGGCCGAGGCCTGGTGCAGGCCTATCTGCTGCTCTCGCAGGCCGCAGAAAAGGATAAGCGGTTGGACGACGCCAAGGCTTATCTGGACCAGATCATCAGCCCCAAGGATGCGCTGCGCGTGCAAAAGCGATACGCCGCTCTCCTGGTCCGCCAGGGCAAGCTGGATCTAGCCCGTGAAGCGATCCGCAATGTTCCAGAGTTGCAGGCATCGGATGCGCTGGAGAAGGTCCATGCTGAAGTGCAACTGCTGCGCGATGCACAGCAATACGCCAAAGCGCATGAACTCTTGTTGCAAGCACGGATTCGATACCCGGACGACATGGAACTGGTCTACGACCTGGCGATGATGGCGGAGAAGCTGGGCAACCTCGATGAAATGGAGCAACTGCTGCGCGAAGTCATTGCATCCAAGCCCGACTACCACCACGCCTACAACGCTCTGGGCTACTCGCTGGCGGATCGCAACATCCGCTTGGCGGAGGCGCATCAACTCATTACCAAGGCGCTGTCATTTGCACCTGACGACCCTTTCATTGTGGACAGCTTGGCCTGGGTTGAATACCGCATGGGCAACGCCACAGAGGCCATCCGGCTTTTGCAGGGTGCATATAAAGCCCGACCTGACGCAGAAATTGCGGCCCACCTGGGCGAGGTGTTGTGGAGTGTGGGTCAGAAAGACGAAGCCAGCGCCATCTGGAAAGAGGGCATAGCGCTGAATCCTCAAAACGAGACGCTGCGTGAAACCATGCGCCGCCTGGGTGGCACGCCGTGAACGCCTGCGTCCGCTGGAGTCTGCGGGCAGCATGGAAGTCCCTATTCCTATTCACTATTATTTTTATAGCAGGCTGTGCAAGCACTTCGGGGGCTCTGAGGCAAAAAGACCAAAGTGAATCCTTCTGGCAGGGTCGTCTTTCGATCAAAGTGCACAGTACGCCCGTGCAAGCGTTCGCGGCCGACTTTGAACTCCAGGGTAATGCCGAAGCTGGCACGCTGTCGTTTTTCACGCCTTTGGGGAGCACCGCTGCACGCTTGCAGTGGAGCGCCGGTGGTGCCCAGTTGCAAACGACGGGAGACCCCCAAGACTTTGCATCGCTGGACGCATTGACGCTTCACACGACTGGTGCCACCTTACCCATCCATAGCCTGTTTGCCTGGCTCACGGGCAACGAGCCACCCACCCCAGGCTGGCAGGTTGACCTGCGTGAACTGGTCAATGGACGCATCCAAGCCCAGCGCCTGGTACCCGAGGTTCCAGTCGATCTCAAAATCATTCTTCAGCGCTGATAGCCAGATAATTGCCGCATGCAGTCGCTCTACGACATCCCCGCCCCCGCCAAGCTCAATCTATTCCTGCACATCACGGGTCGCCGTGCTGATGGCTACCACCTGTTGCAGTCCGTATTCATGCTGATCGACTGGTGCGATACCTTGCACTTCAACATCCGTGCCGATGGACAGATCAGCCGTGAAGACTTGACCTGGGCTCTACCGCCCGATGACCTGGTGGTGCGCGCAGCCAGGGCCCTGCAAAAAGCAACCGGCTGCACGTCAGGAGTTCATATTGGCATCGCCAAATCGGTCCCTGCGCAGGCGGGCCTGGGTGGGGGCTCTTCCGATGCAGCATCCGCGTTACTGGCCTTGAATCGCTTGTGGAACCTGCGTCTATCTACGGAAACCCTATCCACAATTGGTTTGACCCTTGGCGCTGACGTACCGTTTTTCCTGTGCGGAAAACACGCTTGGGTCGAAGGCATCGGCGAAAAAATCACGCCCTTAGAATTGCCGTCTGCGCGCTTTGTTGTGGTCAAACCGGACGCTGGATTGCAGACCCAATTAATTTTTTCGGATCCAACGTTGAAGCGTGATTCTGAAACTGCTATAATTTCAGGCTTCGCTGCAAACAGCATTGAGCGTATCTACAAATACGGTCAAAATGACTTGCAAGCCGTCGCCCAGAAACTATGTCCTGGTGTGAATCAAGCCCTAGAATGGCTGGAGTCGCAGGGTTTAAGTGGTCGGATGACAGGCTCTGGAAGCGCGGTGTTTGCGCAACTGTTGCATGGTATTGATGAGGGTAGCGCGCCGGCCGCGCTGCAAGTCAGACTCTGCAGCAACTTGGATGTTCACCCCCTGATGGGATGGGCAGCCAGCGATGGGCTAAAGAAGGTTTGATGATGGTTAAGGGTGGGCAGCTTATGGCTGTCAACCGGTGTAGGGGAGTCGCCAAGTTGGTTAAGGCACTGGATTTTGATTCCAGCATGCGAAGGTTCGAATCCTTCTTCCCCTGCCAAATCTGTTACCCGGTATTGATCCGGACACAGCACGCGCAACGTACAGGCATAAACCCAATTTAATCGCTGGAATCCGTATGCAGGCCTCACCACCCCCAGATTTCATGGTCTTCACCGGCAATGCCAATCCCGGCATGGCTGCCGATATTGCAAAGCACCTCGGCATCTCGCTGGGAGCGGCCACCGTAGGGCGATTCTCCGATGGTGAAGTCACCGTCGAGATCAACCAGAACGTGCGTGCACGTGATGTGTTTGTGGTGCAAAGTACCTGCGCACCCACCAACGAAAATTTGATGGAACTGCTGATCATGGTCGATGCGCTCAAGCGTGCGTCTGCCGAGCGCATCAGCGCGGTGATCCCGTATTTTGGTTATGCGCGCCAAGACCGCCGTCCCCGCTCGAGCCGCGTGCCCATCACGGCCAAGGTGGTGGCCAATATGTTGCAGACCGTGGGCGTGGCCCGCGTGTTGACCATGGACTTGCATGCCGACCAGATCCAAGGATTCTTTGATATCCCGGTGGACAATATTTATGCGTCACCCGTCTTGTTGGGTGACCTGCGCCAGAAAAATTACGAAGACCTGATCGTGGTCTCGCCCGACGTGGGTGGTGTGGTGCGTGCACGTGCGCTGGCCAAGCAGTTGAACTGCGATCTGGCCATCATTGACAAGCGCCGCCCCAAGGCCAATGTTTCAGAAGTGATGCATGTCATCGGCGAGATTGATGGACGCAACTGCGTCATCATGGATGACATGATCGATACCGCCGGCACGCTGGTCAAAGCCGCCGAAGTGCTCAAGGAGCGCGGTGCCAAGAAGGTGTATGCCTATTGCACACACCCGATTTTTTCGGGTCCCGCCATCGAACGTATTGCCAACGGCAACGCACTCGATGAAGTTGTGGTGACCAACACCATTCCTTTGAGTGCTGCGGCTTCGCAGTGCCAAAAGATACGCCAGCTCACCGTGGCTCCGTTGATCGCAGAAACGATTCAGCGCATTGCCAAGGGCGAGTCGGTTATGAGTTTGTTCTCGGATCAAGAGAATCTTTTCTAAGGTTCTTGCACGGCCCCTCGGGGGTTTTGCTCGGGACAAAAAGCAGGCGCCGCTGCATTGGGCAGCGAATCAGCGCTTTTGTTAAACCGGAGTCACACTGGTCGCGGTGGATTCCTTCAGGAGTAAGTTATGAAATTTGTCGCTTTTGAGCGCGCTAAGCAGGGCACGGGTGCGAGCCGCCGTCTCCGCAATTCGGGTCGCACCCCTGGCATCGTTTACGGTGGAGCTGGTGAGCCGCTGTTGGTCGAACTGGACCACAACGCACTGTGGCATGCCATCAAGAAGGAAGCCTTCCACGCGTCCGTGCTGGACATGGAATTGGCTGGCAAGGAAAGCAAGGTTTTGCTGCGTGACGTGCAAATGCACCCCTACAAGCAATTGATCCTGCACATCGACTTCCAGCGCGTCGATGCCAACACCAAGATGCACATGAAGGTGCCATTGCACTTCAAGGGTCAGGAAGAGTCCGCAGCATTCAAGATCGACCACTGCCTGATCACCCACGTGCTGAATGAAATCAACATCACCTGCCTGCCAGCAGACCTGCCCGAGTTCATCGAAGTGGACCTGACCGGCCTGAAGAAAGGCGCATCCTTCCACCTGAGCGACATCAAGTTGCCCAATGGCGTGAAGGCTGTGGTCAAGGGTCGCGAAAACCCCGTTCTGGTGTCCGTGGTGGCGCCTGCGGTTGAAGTGGCTACTGAAGCTGCTGCTGACGCACCAGCTGCCGGCAAGGGTGGCAAAGGCGCTCCAGCTGGCAAGGCTCCTGCCAAAGCACCTGCAGCCAAAAAATAATCAGCTGCTCACGCACTGATTCCCCACAGCGCGAGCTGTTGACGGCCCACTTCGGTGGGCCGTTGTCGTTTGGGGATGCGTGCAATTTGCCCTACCATCCACTGCATCGCAGCTATCGCACCGTCTACTTCATCCCATGATCAAACTGTTTGTAGGGCTTGGCAATCCTGGCCCCGAATACGAAGCCACCCGCCACAACGCCGGATTCTGGTGGATAGATGCCTTGGCGCGCGAACTGAAGACTTCACTGAACATGGACAAGGGCTACCACGGCATGCTCGCACGAACCACCGTGCATGGCCAGACCGTGTGGCTGCTACAGCCCCAAACCTTTATGAACCTGTCGGGAAAATCCGTGGGTGCCTTGGCGCGCTTCTTCAAGATTGCTCCCAGCGAAATATTGGTTGCCCATGACGAACTGGATATTGTTCCTGGCCAAGTCAAACTCAAATTTGGGGGCAGCCACGCAGGACACAACGGCCTGCGTGACATCCACGCGCAACTGGGCAGCGGGGACTACTGGCGCCTGCGCCTGGGCGTGGGCCACCCCGGGGACAAGGCAGAAGTGGTCAACTGGGTTCTGAAGAAGCCGTCGTTGGACCATCGCATTGCCATCGACCAATGCATCGACCGCTCACTGAAGGCGCTGCCCGCATTCTTGGCGGGCGATATGGGTAAGGCCACCCTGCTGGTTCACACCAGCAAACCACCCCGTGCCCACACGCCGCCAGCACCGCGCCCCCCGGTCGCGGGCACCGCCGCCCCATCTGACATGACGACCGCCACGCACTCGTCCAACATAGCAACACAGGCGCCAGGCACACCATGAACGCACGTCTCGCGTTTACTATCATTTTTATAGCTATTTATTCAATATCCATTGGGGCTATCGGCCAAACAGGCGTATACCGTTGCGGTAACAGCTACAGCCAGAAACCCTGCAACGATGCCGTGCTGGTCGACGTACAGGACACCAGGACCGCGGAACAAAAAGTACAGGCCGACGCCAACATACGCCGGGACACCGAAACCGGCAAAACCATGGAAAAAGAGCGACTCGCGCAGGAAGCCCAGCAACGCACCGCCCAAGCCAAACTGACCGCTGCCGAGAAGAAACAATCTGCACCGAAACCAAAGAAGACAGCGAGCGCAGCGAACACGGCAGACGCAACCGCCGCCAAAGGCAAGCGCAAGAAGAGCACAGAATCACGTAAAAGACCGACCCCAGAGGTCTTCACGGCCAGCGCACCAGCGGACAAAACCAAACCGAGCACCCGCCCAGGCAAGCAACACTAGCCCCTATCAGCAGCCAAGCCGAGAGGCTTGGTTTATAGTGGTTTGATCAGGCCGCAACACCCCATAAAGAGGTACCCCACGCTGGCCAACTAAATGACTGGATGCCTCCATGACAGACGCATTTGACCGGGAAGTATTCGAAGGCCAGGAGCTGGTTTTTCAGTGGGGCGACCCCGGAGACTCAGCCTACGTCATCGAAGATGGCTGTGTGGAAGTATTGACGGGGGTGGGCACTGAACAAAGGCGCATTGCGATCCTGACCGAAGGTGCCATGTTTGGAGAGGTGGCATTGCTGGACCGCCAACCCCGTACCGCGTCGGTCCGCGCCCTGGTCCCTACCCGCCTGATTCGCATCGACCGCAGCCATGTCGAAGAGCTGCTGCTGCGTTCGGACTCCGTCATCCAGTACCTGATGCAACTGTTGCTGGCACGTTTTCGAAGCACACACGATGCTGCCGGTCTGCAACAACGTCCAGATTCCGCTGCCAGCACCACTGCAGATGCAGCACCTGCAGCACCTGCAGCAGTAGATTTGCACAAGGCCGCAGTGCGTACGCTGTCACTGGCACAAGATCTGTCAGACGCCATTGACCGCCAGCAGCTGGAGCTGTTCTACCAACCACTGATTGCATTTGACCGACTGGCGATCGTCGGTTTTGAGGCACTGGTCCGCTGGCACCATCCCACGCTGGGATTAGTCAGTCCGGCCGAGTTCATACCATTGGCCGAGAAGACCGGATTGATTCACCGCATAGGGCTGTGGGTTTTGCAGCGTGCCGTGGCCGATTGGATCGAGTTGCGCGCATTCTGTGCTGCCGACACAGGCCACCAGACCTTCATGAGCATCAACCTGTCCGCACCCGAACTGGGTGGTGGCGACATTGTGGCCGCAGTGCAATCCTGCTTGCGCGAATATGGCGTGGCCCCGAATGAGTTGCGCATCGAACTCACCGAAACCATCATCATCCAAAACATGGAAGACGTGGCGCGATCACTGCACAGCCTGCGTGCATTGGGAGTCGGAATAGCACTGGATGATTTTGGAACCGGATATGCCGGGCTGGACTACCTGCAGTCCCTGCCCTTCACCTGCCTCAAAATTGACAAGACTTTTGTACAGCAGGTCACCCAGTCAGAAAGGAGCCTGCACATCATCAAGGCAGCACTGGAATTGGCACGTTCCTTCGGCATGAGCAACATTGCCGAAGGTATAGAAGACGCCGAGATTGCCGCGCAATTGAGTGCAATGGGTTGCAGCCATGCACAGGGCTACCACTACGGCAAACCCATGCCAAAAGACCAGATAGCAGCCTGGACCGCCAAACACCGGGCCCAACCGTTGGCCCACAGTGCGGCGGTCAAGCCTTAACGCCCAAGGCGGCGTCCTGTTGCAGACGCCGGTATTTCTGCCACAGGGTTTCCTTGTCTTCTACATACTCCGGGTTGACCGGAATACATGAAACGGGACACACCTGCACACACTGCGGTTCCTCGAAATGCCCCACACATTCCGTGCACTTTTTGGGGTCAATCTCATAGATAGCGACACCCATATAGATGGCATCATTGGGGCATTCAGGTTCGCAGACGTCGCAGTTGATGCATTCGTCGGTAATAAGCAAGGCCATGGTGTGGACTCAGACCTCGTCCGGCTTGGCAATCAGCACCGGTACCGGGCTGGCATGCAACACTTCATTGGAAACCGATCCCAGCATGGCGCTGCGCAGTGCACTGTTCCCACGCGCGCCCATGACGATCAGGTCACAGGCAAAGCGCTCGGCGATATCCACGATGGTGTGGGCCGGGTCGCCCTTTGCAACCTCACATTCGTACTCCACACCTGCGGCATCCAGTAACGCCTGCGCCGCTTGCAAAGTGTGCCTCCCCGCCTCTTCGCTAACTTTATTGATCACTTCGGGATCATGGGCAACCAATAACTCGTAGAGGTTGGCGGGCTCCTGCACATTGGCCAGCACGGCATCAGCCCGCAAGCCTGCCAGCACCATTCGGATGGCAAAGCGCACAGCCTCCAACGACAACTCCGAGCCGTCAACGGGTAGCAAGATTTTCATGGCATTCCTAATTTCTGCATCAGGCGCATATGCACAGTCGGCGCTACAAACTGCGTCACATCACCCTTGAGCGTAGCGATTTCACGGACAAGCGTACTGGAAATGTACTGGTACCGCGCATCTGGCGTGAAAAACACCGTTTCCACGTCTGGGGCTAAGGCGCGGTTCATGCCAGCGAGCTGGCTCTCAAAATCAAAGTCTGTCACCGATCGCACGCCACGCAACATGGCTTTTGCGCCATGGCCAACCGCAAAGTCGCGCACCAGCCCCGTAAACGGCTCAACTTGCACGTTGGGGTAGGCTTGCATGACTTCACGCACCGTCTCCAGCCGCTCTTCCAGACTAAACATCGTCTTCTTGTGGTGGGCCGCTGCCACCGCCACGATGACGGTGCCAAACAGGCTGGCGGCGCGTCGAATCAGATCCTCGTGCCCCAGGGTGATGGGGTCAAAGGTGCCAGGGTAAACGGCAATCACGGAGTTGGACATCAATCACTCCCGGGCCACAGGGCCCAGCAAATCCAGCAATTATGCAGCCGCGGTATCCGAGGGGGCACTTGCCGTGCGCAAAACGTGTGCATGAACTGCCCCCGCCTTGAGGTGGCGGTACACCACCAACCCGAAGGGCTCCAGCATGGCATCGGTCCAGGCCCTGGGCGCTTCCAGGTATATGGAACCGTTCGCGGCCAGCGCACGCACCGCAGCGGCCAGCGCGGGTTCATACAGTTCCCCGTCAAAGGGTGGGTCCAGAAATATCACGTGGTAGCTGGCCGGTGCCAACTGGCGCAGCGTGGCAACACCTTCGCCCCGAAGAATGTGCAGCTTTTGCGGGGCAGCAGCTTCGGGCAGCTCCAGAGCCGTCAACTGCGCCTGCACACGCTGCAACTGCACCACCAATGCGCCGTCATGTTCCACCAACAGAACTTCTGCCGCACCGCGCGAGGCGGCCTCAAAGCCCAACGCGCCGGTACCGGCAAAGGCATCCACACACCGCAGGCTGTGAAGGTCCTGGCCCAGCCAGTTAAACAGAGTTTCGCGCACGCGATCTGGAGTGGGTCGCAGGCCAGGGCGGTCGGCTACCTTGAGCTTGATGCGTTTCCAGTGGCCACCGATCAGGCGTATTTCACCGGAGGGACGTTTATGAACGGGTGTGCGGGCGGGCTTTTTGCCAGGCGCCTTGGCAGCACTACTGGCATTTTTGGAAAGGGGCTTGCTGGGTTTCTTCATATGCCAAGCTTAACGGACTCCAGAGGCATCGCAGCCGTGTCCATCTGGTGCTCCAGAGCCCGGCGCGTCAGCCACATGGCAACATCCTGTGCCAATAGCGGCTTGGAATACAGGTAACCCTGCAACTCGCCACAGCCTGCTTCCCGTGCGGCATTAGCCTGGGCCTGTGTCTCCACACCTTCCGCAACCACGTGCAGATGCAGCGCGTCTGCCAACTGGCAAATGGCACGCACAACGGCCACCGCATCGGGTGATGGCAGCGGATCAATCAGGCCGCGGTCAATTTTGACCGTGTGCAGGCGCAGGCTGCGCAACATGTTCAGTGACGAAAACCCGGTTCCAAAATCATCCATCGCCACATGCACACCCATGGCGCGCAGCTGCTCTACCTGGGCCGTGGTCTGCTCCAGGTTTTGCACAGCAGAACTTTCCGTAATCTCCAGCGTCAGCCACTGTGCGGCTACGTCATAGGCTTGTAGCGTGTGGGCAACCAATTGGGGGAAGCGGGGATCCAGCATCTGCAGCGGCGACACATTCACGGCCACCGGAACACAGTGGCTGAACTGGGCACGCCAGGCAGCAATTTGCTCACAGGCCTGTTTCAACAGTGCCGTGCCCAGAGCACCTATCAAACCAGTGCGTTCCGCGGCAGCAATAAATTCCGCAGGACTCACCTGTCCCACACCAGGCCGATTCCATCGCGCCAGGGCCTCCAGGCTGGTCAGGCGGCCCGTACGTGCGTCAACCTTGGGCTGGTACATCAGCTGGAATTCCGCGCGGTCTATCCCGGCGCGCATCGCTTGCTCCTGCTCCAGTGCGTTACTGGCGCCTCGCTCAAACGCCTTTTCAGCCAGTTGGTGCGAGGTGCCCGGAGTGCGTTTGGCCACATGCATGGCGGCATTGGCTGCGCGCAAAAGTGAGTCAGCATCCCGGGCACTGCTGGGGAACAGGGCAATACCCAGGGATGCATCCAGAAAAAACTCCTGCCCCGCTACCAACAGCGGCTTGGCCAGCAGTTGACGCACCCGGGTCACCATGTCGACCGCAGTGTCGCTGCTGCCATTGGGGGCAGACACCAGGGCGAACTCATCGCCCGCGGAACGTATAACCTCGCAGTCGGCGTCCATAGCAGCGCTCAGGGCCAAGCCCATGGCACGCAAGACCTCGTCACCCATGGAGTGACCGTGCGCCTCGTTGAACAACTTGAAGCGGTCGATGTTCATCAGCACCAGCACAAAGCGCTGCAAAGGCTCCTGCGCCGAGCAGCGCTTGCGCAGGCTGGCCAACAGCGATGAACGGTTGGGCAAACCGGTTAATTCGTCGTGCAGCGCCTGGTGGATCAGCGCCTGGTTGGCCTCATGGCGGCGCGTTTCGTCCGAAATCAACACCTGTACGGCGGGTGCCCCGTCCCACTCGGTCGGAAAGTAGTGGAAGTTCAGCCACAGGGGCGTGCCGTCCGCGCGGTGGCGCATGGCTTCGTAACCAGCATCTTGTAACTGGCCGTTTTGCACATCCGCCAGGATTTTCCCGACCTTGGCACGTTCTGCCTTGGGGATCGTGCGCGCCACGGTAACCACCCGCAACTCAGTCAGGCTTCGTACACCATAGATAGCCAGGCAGGCCGGGTTGGCGTAAACAATGCTGCTATCGCCCAGGCTGATGAGAATGCCCTGATGGGAACGCTCGGCCAGTCGCTCGAAGCGCATCTGCAACTTGCGTGTGACCAATGCTCCGCGGTCCAGCGCGGCGTAGACCAATACCAATCCGAGGACGATACGCAACAGCGAACCCAAGGTCGCCAACAGTTCGGCAGCCGCGTCCTGGTAGGCCACGTAAATGAACTGAATAAGCCCCAGCATAACCAGCAGCGGCCCGACCAGCTTTTCCGAGCTGAAGCGGGTGGCTCCAGCATTCCACAACCAATAGCAGCACACCAGTCCCAACAGCGTATTGATGGTCCCCATGCTGGCTTGTCCTACCCGCGGACCACCCAAACCAACGGCGGTGGCGACGATGATGCACAGCACCACAAGAATCAGCCAGGCGGATTGACGTGGGAGGGGCCGGTTTGCCAGGTGCGCCGTACCCACCAGCAGCAACGTGGAATAGGCCCCCGCCACGGCTGCCAGCGCAAAATTGCCGACAACCTCACCGTTGGCCCCGCCATGCACTTTGGCCCAATAGACCATGGGCACCAGCAATTGGACCAGATTAGCCCAGCCGATGTAGCAGGTAAATGCTTGGGCGGGATCCCGCCGCCATACCATCACCAAGGCGCAACCCATGATGAGGCTGACGGCAGCATTGGTGATGAGGGCGTATTGCATCAAAATAACACGGAAGGCATGTTGTTACATTGTGCAACCAGGCACGCCGCTTATACCGACGCAAACGGGCGGGATTACCCTAGTGAAAGACCAGCCTATGGGGTCCTGCGAGCCCGTTTCATAGAATGCAGGCACTCCAAGAATCCAGCACATGTTCAGTTTTTTCAAAAAGAAGCCTCCTCCCGCCCCCCCGGTACCTGCCTTACCCACCCTGGAAGAGCCGTCTGCTCCGCCCCCGGCTAGCCCGTCTTTTGCCGCGCCTGCCACCGGTGGCTCGCTGATCGGCAGTGCGCTGGTCATACCCATCGACATCCCAGAACCCGGCGCCACACCACCCGAACGCCAGAAGTGGGTAGACAAGCTCAAGTCCAGCCTGGGCAAGACGGCTGGGAGTATCTCTACCGTGTTCGGCGGCTCGCTGATCGACGAAACACTTTACGAGAACCTGGAAGACGCCCTCCTGATGGCCGATGCCGGTGTACCCGCCACCCAATACCTGCTGACCGAACTGCGTCGCAAGGTCAACGACAGCGGCGTGACCCATCCGGTGGCGTTGAAAAACATCCTGGTCGCCTTGCTGACGGACCTGATCCAGCCGCTGCAAAAGCCGCTGGTTATTGGTGAGCACAAGCCCACCGTCATCATGGTGGCCGGTGTCAATGGCGCGGGCAAGACCACCTCTATCGGCAAACTGACGCGGCATCTGTCCGAACACGGTGCCAGTGTGCTGCTGGCCGCTGCCGACACCTTCCGGGCCGCAGCCCGCGAGCAGCTCAGCGTGTGGGCTGATCGCAACCTGGTCGAGATCGTCAGCCAGGAAGGCGGCGACCCCGCCGCGGTGAGCTTTGATGCTGTCAGTGCTGGCAAGGCACGCGGCAAGGATGTGGTGCTGATCGACACGGCCGGGCGTCTGCCCACGCAATTGCACCTGATGGAAGAGCTCAAAAAAATCAAACGCGTGATCCAGAAGGCCGACGCCACGGCTCCGCACGAGGTCCTGTTGGTTATTGACGGCAACACGGGCCAGAACGCCCTGACCCAGGTCCGCGCCTTTGACGATGCCTTGAAGCTGACTGGCCTGATCATTACCAAGCTCGACGGAACAGCCAAGGGTGGTGTCATTGCTGCCATAGCCCGTGAGCGGCCCATCCCGGTCTACTTCATTGGTGTTGGCGAAAAGCTCGAAGAACTGGAGACCTTCAACGCACGCGAATTTGCGCAGGCCTTGCTCGGCTAAAGCGGTTGTCAGCGGCTATCCTTGCAAGAGAACAAAGGAGAACCGCTGTGAAAAAAATCCTGTACGGCGTGGCAGTCCTGGTCTTGCTGGCCACGGCCTACCTGCTGCTTTGGCCCGTTCCCATCAAACCGACAGCCTTCAACTTGCCCAAGGCGCCGGGGTACGTGGGTCCACACACCGTCAACACCAAATTGGCCGATCTGAAACTCATCGACTTCAAAGGTGAGATTGGCCCCGAACACATCGCGATTGGCCCCGATGGCAAGCTTTACACCACAGTAGCCAGCGGCAACATCCTGCGCATGCAGCCCGACGGCACAGCCCAGGAGATGTTTGCCAACACGGGTGGACGCGTGCTGGGTTTTGACTTCGATGCCCAGGGCAACCTGGTCGCCGCAGACGCAATCAAAGGCCTGTTATCCATTGCCCCGGACCGCAAGATCACGGTGTTGACAGACAGTGTCAACGGCGACCCCATTCGCTACGCCGACGCAGTGGTCGTGGCCAAAAGTGGCCGCATGTATTTCAGTGACGCATCCAGCCGCTTTGCACCCAAGGACTGGGGTGGCACCTTCGAGGCCAGTGTGCTGGACATCATCGAAGGTGCATCGACCGGCCGCGTGCTGGAATACGACCCCACCACCCAATCCACACGCGTGCTGGCCTATGGACTGAGCTTTGCCAACGGTGTGGCGCTCAGCACTGACGAACAGTCGTTGTTTGTCACCGAAACTGGCAAGTTCCGGCTGTGGAAAATCGCAACCAACGCGAGCGGCTTGAATGTCGCCCAACCAAACGCTCAAGCGACTGTACTGCTGGACAACCTGCCCGGCTACCCGGACAACCTGATGCGTGGACTGGACGGCAAGATCTGGATGGGTTTCGCCAAACCGCGCAACCCCACTGCCGACGCCATGGCCGACAAGCCCTGGCTGCGCCGCCTGACGCTGCGCCTGCCACGCGCCTTCTGGCCGGTACCCAGATCCTACGGACATGTGGTGGCATTCACCGAAGATGGCAAGATCGTCGCAGACCTGCAAGACCCCAGCGGCGCCTATCCAGAGACTACCGCCATCACCGAAACCCGCGACCGGCTTTACGTGCAGAGCCTGCACGCCCATGGGCTGGGCTGGTTGCCCAACAAGCCGTAGACGCACTTGCCAAACCACCCCGGATCATCCATTCTCATACTTCCTAGCCAAGAACGTTGCGCCATGTCACATCAGCACACCTCCACAAGCTCCCGCCGTACCTTTCTTGCGACCACCGCAGCAGCCGGTCTGGTGGCGGCCACCACCACGGGTTGCCAAAAGGCAAGTGCTTCAGATCGTCAATTGGTTTTTGCATCATTCAAAGACGCCCAACGCGAAATCGACCGGCTGGCCAAGGCTGCGAACCTGCGGTCTGCAACGCAATGGTCCTGGCCGCAAACACTGACCCACTGCGCGCAAAGCATTGAGTATTCATTGACGGGATTTCCGATATCGAAATCGGCCCTGTTCCAGAACACGGCGGGTGCCATGGCCTTTCAGTTCTTCCACTGGCGTGGACACATGCAACACGACTTGGCAGAGCCAATTCCCGGTGCAGCGCCGCTGGACACCAGCAACGACGCGCCAATGGCCATGGACAGGTTGCAAACCGCTATCAGTGAATTCCACAAGCGCACCACACCGCTGCAGCCTCATTTCGCCTATGGCACGCTGAACAAGCCCGCCTACGAACACGCCCATGCCATGCACCTGGCCAACCACCTATCGGCCTTCGAAATCTTGTCATAACCCACCCTTTAGTCTTGGACAGGCCTGCCGATAGATACGGTGAGTCCTCCAATTACAAAGGCTTAGTGGTATGACAACATCCCTACTCCAACGACCGACGCACCAGCTCGAGCTCCTGCTTTGGAGTCATCAATTGCAAAAGGTGCGTTTTGACGAAGTCGCAGCCCTGCGGTTCCTGTCCAACGCCATGGTTTCCACGCGGGATGCCAAGACGCGTGAGCTAAGCACCATTGGCCGCTACCTGATGGCCCACGAAGGCATTTATGCCCTATGCCTGGGAACCGTCTACCTGCACGGCCTGCTGCCGCGTGAGCAACAGGGAAGCCGGGCCATGGCAATACAGCTGGCGTTTGAACTGCTGGACATGACAGTGAATGATCTGCAAGACATGCTGTTGGCCAACCGGCACCTGGAAGAAATTGCGGGCCTGGCAAAAGCCCATGTGGCGGAGCACAGTGTGCAAGACCTGGTGGCGTTAGGCGACCGTGCGCTGGACCAGGCACGGCTGGTCTACCCAGACTGCTTCTACTAAGCAAGCCAGCGCCCCAGCCACCTGCGGGGTGACTGGGGTCGCATTCATGGACAATCAAGGGTTTCGCAATTGCCACCCTAATCCTCCCCTGCCATGAACGCCCCCGTATCTCCGCTACTGCCCCGCATCGAACTCGAATCCGCCCCCAACCCCACCGCAGCTGTCATCTGGATGCACGGCCTCGGCGCCGACGGCAATGACTTCGCCAGCCTGGTGCCCCAACTCGATTTGCGCGGCTGCCCGGCCATCCGTTTTGTCTTTCCCCATGCGCCCAGCATCCCCGTCACGCTCAATGGCGGGTATGTGATGCCCGCCTGGTACGACATCATGGGCCTGGGCTTGGTGGACCGCCAGGACAGCGCAGGCATCCAGAAGTCCGAGAAAGACATCACCGCCCTGGTGGAGCACGAAGTGGCACGTGGCATCCCGTACGAACGTATTGTGCTGGCTGGCTTTAGCCAGGGCTGTGCAATGGCGCTGCACACCGGGCTGCGCCTCCCGCACCGCATTGCCGGCATCATGGCCCTGTCGGGCTACCTGCCGCTGGCAGACCGTTTTGCCAGTGAACGCACGCAAGCCAACGCCACCACGCCCATCTTCATGGCGCATGGCACGCAAGACCCCGTGGTCGTGCTGGCCCGCGGCGAAGACTCCCGCAACGCGCTGGCTGCCCTGGGCCATCCGGTGCAGTGGCACACCTACCCGATGCCACACAGCGTGCACCCGCGTGAAATCGTGGACATCGCCGCTTTCCTGAAACAGGTCCTGGGAGCGTCCACCAGTGCCCAGTAAGCTGAGCGAACTGAAACTGGGTATTGACTTCGGCACGTCCAACTCGGCAGCGGCCTTGGTTGGGCCTGATGGGCAAATGCACACCATCACGCTGGATGGCGACCGCGCGGAGATGCCAACCGCCCTGTTCTTCGCCAGTGAAACCCACACCATTTTGTATGGCTCCGAGGCCATGCAGGCCTACTTGAACGGGACCGAGGGGCGGTTGTTGCGCTCGCTCAAGAGCCTGCTGGGCAGCCGACTGATGGACGAATACACGGCCGTCAACGGCCAAAGTATCCAGTTTTTCGACATCGTAGTGCTGTTCTTCAAGGAGCTCAAGCGCCGCTGCGAGGCACAGATCGGCCAACCGCTGACGCGCGTCATGCTGGGTCGCCCGGTGCACTTTGTCGACGACGACGCAGACCGGGACGCGCTGGCGCAGGAAACCCTGGGCCGAGCCGCATCCGAGGCTGGCTTTACCGAGATCGCGTTTCAGCTCGAGCCGATTGCCGCCGCGCTTGACTATGAACAACGCGTGACGGGCGAGACCACGGCTTTGGTGGTGGACATCGGTGGTGGAACGTCCGACTTCACGGTGATCCGTCTGAACCCTGCCCGCAGCCAGATACGTGACCGCACAGCCGACATCCTGGCCACAACCGGTGTCCACATCGGGGGCACCGACTTTGACCGCCTGCTGGATTTGTCCACCGTGATGCCCTTGCTGGGATACCGGCATATAGGCACCGGCGGGCGCCCGGTGCCCAATAGCGTGTTTTTTGACCTGGCCACCTGGCACCTGATCCACCAGGCGTACAGCCGCAAGGCCATGCACTTTGCCAAAGAATTGTGGACCGATTACACCGACCAGAGCCTGCATGCCCGCCTGATGGACGCGCTGGAGGGCCAGCACGGCCACCGCATGCTGGCGGGCGTGGAGGCTGCAAAAATTGCCTGCTCTATCTCGGGTGAGGACGCTTTGGTAGACCTGGACTTTCTGGGCCATGGACCCAGCGAACACCTGGGTGCCACCATCAGCGCACCCGGCATGGCCGATACGCTACAGCAGTCGCTGACCCAGGTGGTGCAGTGTGCAGCGCTGTGTGTGCAGCGTTCTGGCCTGCCTGGCGTCGATGCCGTTTACCTGACGGGCGGCTCCTCCGCGCTACGCCCACTGGTAGATGCACTGCGCTCGGCGATGCCCGGTGCCACGCTGGTCGAGGGCAACCGCTTTGGTGGCGTGGCTGCGGGGCTTGGGTATGCAGGTGCAGCACAGGCTGCTTGAGCAAGCCGTTTTACTATAGTTTTGATAGCGCCATCGCCATAATTTACGGGGGCTAGGGAGCTATTTTTCATACAACCCCCTGGAACCCCCTCTAGCCCAATGTCCACCCAGCCCACCCCACCCCATTGGTCCACACTGCCAAACGCCCCCGCACCCGGCACTGCGCTGCTGTGTCAACGGGATGCGCTGCCAGACGGCCAGGCTACGCTGTGGGAGGTCGTCAACGATGATGGAGTCGGCCAACCGTTCAAGCTGATACTCCTGCGCAATGGTCTGGTTGTCACTGCTTTTGTGAACCGCTGCGCGCACTTTGGAGTGCCCCTGGCAAACAAACAAGAGCAGCTGATCTTCACCCCCCTGGTCAGCATCACCTGCAATGTGCACTACGCACGCTACGGCTGGACCAATGGGACATGCGAGAGCGGGGAATGCGCCGGTGAATCACTGGTGCCGGTTCCCTTGCATGTCTCGCAGGACGGCGCACTCCGTATTGCCACAACCGGCATGTAGTTTGCGCCCCTACTGCTGCCTGCGGTACGCTGGCGGTTCTGTTTTTGCCTAAACTGGCAACACCTGCCAGACCAAGACCATACCAGCACCCCTTGCCGGTGCAAAACCCCTCTCCAGTGGGCGGTACTACTCTCGGAATAGAGCAGAAGCAAGGGTTTATGCCAACCGACAGAACCCACAAACTTTTATCCTCCGGTTAGACAAAACCCTAATACTGGTATTAAATTGGTATGTTAAGATATTCCCACATTCAGTTGATTCCCCGCTATGGGGCATCCAAGCAAGCCAAAAATAGCAATGATTAAGTATTTGTTGGGTGTAGATGGTGGCGGCACCGGTACCCGCGTTCTATTGACCACCCGGGGTGGCGCGGTCTTGGCCCAGGCCGCGGCGGGACCGTCTGCACTGGGGCAGGGAGTTTCCGCGGCCTGGCGCAACATTGTGAGTGGCGTGCAACAGGCCTTTCAGCTGGCCGAGTTACCCGTCCCGGATTGGTCCTTCTGCGCGTTGGGTGCAGGCCTGTCCGGCGTACACCACCAACCCTGGTGTGACGCGTTTGTAGCGAGCAACCCCGGTTTTGCCCGCATCGCCGTGGAAAACGACGCCTATATTGCGCTGCTGGCCGCCCACAAGGGCCTACCTGGTTCCATGGTGGCGGCAGGCACTGGAAGCGTAGGAGAGGCCTTGTATGCCGATGGCACACGCCATCAGGTCAGTGGCTGGGGCTACCCCGTCGGAGACGAGGGCAGCGGCGCCTGGCTGGGCTTGCGCGCCATGTCCCATGCCCAGGAAGTCATGGATAGGCGGCTGCCCACGGGCCCGCTGGCCACCCACATCCACCAGCAGTGCGGCAACCACCGTGATGCGCTGCAGGCTTGGTGCGCCACGGCTGGCCAGAACGAATATGCCCAGCTGGCGCCCGCCGTGTTCGCATCTGCTGCGGCGGATCCCGCTGCCGAAGCCCTGCTGGTGGAAGCAGCTGCCGCGCTGGACCGCATGGCCGCCGCGCTGGACCCTCAGTCGGCGCTGCCACTGGCTGTGTGTGGCAGTGTGGGCCGCCAACTCTTGCCGCGTCTGGCCGGTGCCACCCGCGCCCGCTGCATCGCTTCACCCCAAGACGCCGTTTACGGCGCCCTGACGCTTGTTCACCAATCATTGGAAAAGTCACCATGACACCAGGCGAAACGCTCACCTTTGAACCCGATACCCGCGACAGCTCGCCCATTTACATGCAGCTGGCCCGCAGGTTGGCTCAACTGATCCGCGAAGGCCACTACAAGCCCGACGAGGCACTGCCCTCCGAGCGCCTGCTGGCCGAGACGCTGAATGTGTCGCGCGTCACGGCCCGCTCAGCGATTGACCAGCTGGTTTCGCAAGGCCTGATTGTGCGAAAGCGGGGTTCTGGCAACTACATCGCACCCATGCTGGAGCAGCCCCTGTCCCAGCTGACCAGCTTCTCCGAAGAGCTGCTGCGCCGAGGCTACACACCGTCGTCACGCTGGTTGGAGCGCAAGATCGACGTGGCGATGACCGACGAGCAACTGTCCCTCGGTCTGTCCACCGGAGAAAAAGTGGTTCGACTGGAACGCCTGCGCCTGGCCGACAACGTGGTCATGGCCTACGAGGTCAGTGTGCTGCCCCAAAGCATCATTGCCGACCCCATGCTGGTCGGCAATTCGCTCTACGAATACCTGGACAGCGTGCAGCGCACGCCAGTGCGCGCGCTGCAGCACATCCGCGCACTGAACGCCCAGCCCCGACTGGCCGAACAATTGGGCATACCCGACCGCCAGGCCGTGTTGTTCATCACGCGTATTGGTTACCTGGAGTCGGGTCAGGCGGTGGAGCTCACCCATTCCTATTGCCGTAGCGACTACTACGACTTCGTTGCCGAAATGAGGCGCGAGCGATGAGCGCTGTGGTGCATGGCAACATCCTGACACCCGCGGGTTTTGTACATGGGTCCATCGCCTTCACCCCCGAGGGACGCATAGCCCACATCCACGGCAAGTCCATCAGTGAAGAAGCGGCCCGTGCGTCCGGCGACCCGCTGGTACTGCCGGGCTTCATTGACCTGCATGTGCACGGCGCCGGTGGCCGCGACATCATGGAAGGTGGCGACGCAGCGGTACGAATCAGCCAGGTCCATGCTCGCCATGGCACCACGTCCATGCTGGCCACGACCATGACCGCACCGATGGAAGACCTCGTGTCAGCCATGGGTGCCCTGACGGGTATTTGCCAGCAGCGCGCACCCAGTGGCGCCCGCGTGTTGGGTGTGCACCTGGAGGGTCCTTACATCAACGACGGCAAGCTCGGCGCCCAGCCCGCTTTTGCGCGGCCAGTACAGACCACTGAGTTGCAACAGCTCAACAGGCTGGCCCCCATACGTGTCATCACCATGGCGCCCGAAGTGCCGGGCAATATGGATTTGATTGAATCCCTATGTGATGCCGGCTACCGCGTGCAGATAGGCCACAGCCTGGGCACCTATGACGACGGAGTGCAGGCCCTTGCCAAGGGCGCGCGCAGTTTCACACACTTGTTCAACGCGATGACGGGCCTGCACCACCGCGAGCCCGGCATGGCAGGTGCGGCACTGGCCCACGCCCAGTACGCCGAATTCATTCCCGACCTCATCCATGTGCACCCCGGTGCGATACGGGTGGCTCTACGTGCCATACCCTGCCTGTACTGCGTGACAGATTCCACGGCAGCCACTGGCATGCCCGATGGCGAGTACCGCCTGGGTAGCCACCAGGTCTTCAAGTGCCTGGGCGGTGTGCGTCTGGCTGATGGCACGCTGGCCGGCTCAACCCTGACGCTGGACCAGGCCCTGCGCAACCTGGTGGACAACTTGGGCCTGTCGATTCTGGATGCCTCCAAGCGCGTCTCCACCCACGCCGCGGACTATCTGGGCGTTGTCGACCGTGGCCGCCTCGCCGTTGGCGCCTGGGCCGATGTGGTCGTGCTCGACTGTGACCTGCAATTGAAATCAATCTACGTAGAAGGACATTCCATTGAACACACTGATGCTCTCTGAGGCGCGTGAAGCCGCCCAGGCTGTTGCCCACCAACTGGCCCACAACGACAAGGAATACTGCGACTTTGGCGCCCTGCTGCGCACACAGAACCCGTCCGCCGTGCTGACCGTGGCGCGCGGCAGCTCGGACCATGCCGCACACTTTCTGGCTTATTTGGTGATGGCACGCATGGGGCGCCTGGTCACATCGCTGCCGATGTCGCTGGTCACGCTGTACCAGTCGCAGATTGCCTGCAAGGGTTTGGTATCCATGGCCTTCTCCCAATCCGGCCAAAGCCCGGACCTGGTGGCACCCACGCGCTTCTTTACCGAAGGTGGCGCCATCACCGCAGCATTTGTCAACAAGGAAGACTCGCCATTGGCCCAGGCTGCGCAATGGGTCTTCCCCTTGCACGCCGGAACGGAGGCCAGCGTGGCCGCCACCAAGAGCTACATCGCCCAGCTGGTAGCAGGCGCCCGAATCGTCGCGGCGTGGCAAGATGACTTGGTCTTGCAGTCCGCACTGTCCGCATTGCCCGGCGTCTTGTCGCGTGCGGCCTACATGGACTGGTCCGTTGCGGTGGATGTTTTGCACAACGTGGACCGTCTGTTTGTGATCGGCCGCGGCACCGGCATGCCTGTCGCACTCGAAGCCGCACTCAAGTTCAAGGAGACCTGCGGCATCCAGGCCGAAGCCTTCTCCAGCGCCGAAGTCAAGCATGGCCCCATGGCCCTGATCGAAGAAGGTTATCCCCTGCTGGTGTTCGCCCCCCGCGGTCCCGCACAGGCCGGCCTGCTGGCCCTGGCCGAAGAGATGCGCCTGCGCGGCGCCAAGGTGTTGCTGGCCGCACCCGCCGGTACGCCGGGTGCCAACCTGCCCATTGTGGAGACGGCCTCCATTGACCTGGACCCGATCTCGCTGATCCAGAGCTTCTATCCCATGGTGGAGCAACTGGCCCGCGCCCGCGGCCGCAATCCCGACGAACCCCGTTTTCTGGCCAAAGTCACCAAAACCCACTAAGCACCAGGCAGCCAACGACCATGCAACACAATCCCCTGCAGCCCGGGCAACTGGTGATGGTAGACATCGAGGGTAAGTCCCTCGATGCCGATACGGCCGACTTCCTGCGTCGCAACCACATCCGTGCGGTGTGCCTGTTCCGTAAGAACCTGGGCACCGCGGCCGAGGTGCGCAAGCTCACCGCAGACCTGCGCGAGGTCATGGGTCCACTGGCCCTCATCGGCATTGACCAGGAGGGTGGCTCTGTCATCCGCGCCACGTTTTTGCCACAGGCACCGGCCGCCATGGCGCTGGGTGCCTGGGGTGACCTGCAGCAGGCCCAACACGTAGGCGCCGCCGTCTCACGCGGTCTGCGCAGCCTGGGCATAAACTGGAATTTTGCGCCGGTGGTAGACGTGAACAACAACCCCGCCAACCCCGTTATTGCCGAACGCAGCTTCTCCGCCGACCCGCTGGCCGTAGCGCGCCTGGCTGGGGCGTGGATGGAAGGCGCCATGTCCGAGGGCGTGGCCTGCTGTATCAAGCACTTCCCCGGCCACGGCGACACCCATACCGACTCGCACCACGCACTGCCCACCGTAGACAAATCCTTGGCCGAACTGGAGCAACTGGAGCTGATCCCGTTCCGCGCCCTGGCGGGTACGGCACCCGCCATGATGACGGCTCACATCGTCTACCCCCAGATAGACCCCGAACACCCGGCAACCTTGTCGCGCAAGGTGCTGACGGGTGTGCTGCGCGAGGCGATTGGCTACGCCGGCGTTGTGATAACCGACGCACTGATGATGAAGGCCGTGTACGACCGGTACGGCCATGCACGCGCCTCGGTGCTGACCCTGCAAGCCGGCGCCGACCTGGTGTTGGCGCAAGGCGCGCGCAGCGAACAACTTGCAGCGCTGCACGCTATTGGCGCCGCGCTGGAAAGTGGCGATCTGGACGCGGCAACCATGCACAGCGCACGCGACAGTGTGGACGCTCTGGCCCGACGTTTCCCACTGCGCACCATGCCATATGGCGACGCGCAACAGGCGCAGGACTCGGCGCTGATGCATACCGCCTGGGCACGCGGACTGACCGCCGTGGGCAAGCCCATAGCGCCCAGCCGCACCCAGCCCTTGCGCGTGATAGCCCAGGCATCCGTGGTCAGCGACGGTGTGTCCGAAGCCGGGCTGCCGCTGGAGCAGGTGCAGGCGCTATTTACGGGCTTTGCCGATGTGCAGGTCCTGCCCGTGGCCAACCTGCGCGAATTCGATATCAGCACCCTGCCACGCGATGGCCGCTGCAATGTGCTGGTGTCCAACCACAAGGGGCGGTTCCATCAATCCAGCACCGCCGATGGTGTGGACCTGCACCTGGCCATCTGGAACCCCTTCCAGGTCATGGACATCCGAGCCCCCGCCATCGTGACCTGGGGCTATGCCGACGGCGCCCTGGCGGCGCTCAAGGCCTGGCTAAAGGGTGAGACCACCGCGCCCGGCCGTGCCCCCATTGCACTGACACACGCCTGAACCTGCCCTCCACCTATTGACTGGACCACCCATGACCACAGCAACCGCCCCTGCGCGCTCACCCATCACATGGGTAGCCAGCCTGTACTTTGTCCAGGGTATGCAATTTTTTGTTGTCATGCTGATTGCCGGCCTGATGTTCAAAAACATGGGCGTGCCCAACGACCAGATTGCACGCTGGACGGGTCTCTTGGGACTGGCCTGGGCTTTCAAGCCCCTGTGGAGCCCGTTCCTGGAAATGGCGCGCAGCAAAAAGCTGATTGTGGTGGCCATGCAATTCACGGGTGCCGCGGGCCTGGCGCTGATGGCGCTGGCACTTCAATTGCCCATGTATTTCGCGGCCAGCATCGCCGTGTTTTTTGTGCTGGCCTACGCCTCCGCAACACACGATATCGCCTGTGACGGCCTGTACATGGCAAGTCTGAACGACAAGCAGCAGGCAGCCTATGCCGGATGGCAGGGCGCGTTCTTCAATGCGTCCAAGTTCTTGACCCTGGGCGGCTTGCTGATTTTGGCCGGTCACCTGGAAACCCGTTTTGGGGTATTCAATGCCTGGTCTGCCATCTTTGTACTGCTCGCCATCCTGCTGGCCGCACTGGCCAGCTACAACGCCTGGGCCCTGCCCGGCACCTTGAATACAGACCACGCCGACCTCAGCGCAGCCAGTGTGCTGCGCACGCTGCTGGAGGTGGTGAAAGACTTTCTGCAAAAGCCAGGCATCTGGCTGGCCATCCTGTTCATCGTGCTGTTTCGTTTTGCCGAAGGCCAGGTGCAGACGATTGGACCCTTGTTCCTGCTGGAAGCCCGTGACAAAGGCGGCCTGGGCCTGACCACCGAGCAGGTGGGTGGCATCTACGGTACGGTGGGCACAGCTGCGTTTTTGGTCGGCAGCATCCTGGGTGGCTACTTCACCTCCTGGCTCAGCCTGCGCCGCGCCATGCCGGTCCTGGTTGTGGCCATGGCCGTGCCCAATGTGGTGTTCTATTACCTGTCCTGCGTCTTGCCCAGCGACAACCTCCACATCGGTGCCGCGGTGGCTGTTGAAATGTTCGGCTACGGTTTCGGCTTTGTGGGCATGATTTTGTTCATCATGCAGGCCGTGGCGCCAGGGCGCTTCCAGACCGCGCACTACGCACTGGGCTCGGGTGTGATGCAGCTGGGCTTCATCATCTCCAAGACCATCAGCGGAGACATCCAGATCAGCATGGGTTACGAGCACTTCTTCCTGTGGACCATTGCATGCGGTGTGCCGGCGCTGGTGTTGATGTTTTTCGTCAAGTTTCCCGCGCCCGAGACCCCAAACGCGTAGGGAATTGCTATGCGCCCAAAGTCTTGTTTGCGTCTGGCAGCGGTTGCCGCCAGCCTTGTGGCTGCCTCGGCCAGCATGGCGGCACCAGCAGGTGGCCTGTTTTTTGACGACTTCAGCCAGGGGCATGTGCAAGCCATGGCTGCCCAGGGCTGGACGCTACGCCACGCCATGGGCCACCCGGGCATTGCAGGTGCCCATTGGGGGCCAGACACCATTGCATTGGTGCCTGATCAGCACCTGCCAGGCAACCAGTTTCTGCGCCTGCGCGCCAGCACCGACGGTACACCCGACGGCACCCGTCAGGCCCAGATCTGCCACGCCCGCAAATACCTTGAAGGCACTTACGCGGCGCGCGTCCGTTTTTCGGACGAGCCGGTCAGCGGGGACGATGGTGATGTGGTGGTGCAGACCTTCTATGCGGTCAGCCCATTGCGGCATGACTTCGACCCCGAGTTCAGCGAGGTGGATTGGGAGTATCTGCCTAACGGCGGTTGGGGCGACCCCACCACCCGCCTGTATGGCATCACCTGGCAAACCGTACGCATAGAGCCGTGGCAGGCCTATAACCAGGTGCACCAAGAGAAGCGATCGATGGCCGGTTGGCACACCCTGGTCCTACAAATCCAGGGCGGCAAGACCCGCCACTATCTGGATGGCGTATTGATGGCCGAACATGGCGGCAGAAACTATCCGGTAGTGCCCATGTCGATCAATTTCAATCTCTGGTTTTCGCCAGGTGGTCTTTTACCGGTATCTAAAGTGCCGCGAACCTACGAGCAGGATGTGGACTGGGTTCTGCATACCAAAGACCAGTTGCTGACGCCTGCAGAAGTCGACGCACAAGTCAGGCTGTTCCGTAAGGAAAAAACGGCATTCATCGACCAGGTGGCGCCTGCCACACCACCATTGCCCAGCAGCTGCGACTTCTAGGGTAAATTCCCTTGCAATTTTCACAAATTGGTAGCATAGTGGCATCTTATTTTGTTGACGTGGTATTAATTTCCTGAGCGATGGGGGCTGCCTGAATCGGGGGCGAACGCAGTCTGTTTGGTGGGCAGGAGAAGAAATCTCTCCTGCCCCCCTTTTTTTGAACACCACAACGCAAGCCACAGTCCTCCACCATGGTCATCCATTCCCTTATCCACTTTGCCGCCCGTTCATTCCGCGTCGCAGCCATCGGCGTCTGCTGCTGGAGTTTGTTGGCCTGCGTGTCTGCACCAAAGCTGAAACCGTCCACAAACCCTCCATTCGTCTATGGCCCCTACAAACACCTGAATATGGCGGTCAACCCCCTGAACCCGGTTGCAACCACCCAGGTGCTGGGCACACCCCTGGCACTGGCAGCCGAACCCCGGGCAACGCTGATGCCGGGTACCACAGCAATCACCCTCGCTTTTGCATCCGGTGAATGTGGCCAGGAAAAATGGGGTGATCTGACGGCGACCGCGGTTGCCGACGCCAATATCGCTGCTCTCAGTCGTGCCGCCCTGCCCTACATCATCTCGACCGGCGGTGAGGGCAACATCTTCACCTGCAACAGCGACGGCGCGATGGAAGCGTTCGTCGCGCGTTACGAGTCCCCCATGCTGTGGGGTTTCGACTTTGACATCGAAGCCGGCCAGACACCCGACATGATCCGCAGCCTGCTCCAGCGTATCAAAGTGGCACAGATGCGCAGGCCCCATCTGCGCATGAGTTTTACTGTGGCCACCCACGCCGCCAGCGACGCGAGCCAGGCCAGCCTGAATGCCCAAGGCCAGCAGGTGCTTGCCGCCATTCGGGAAGTCAAGCTCAGCAACTATTTCATCAACCTGATGGTGATGAACTACGGCCCGGCCCAGCCCGCCAACTGCGTCGTGCGTGCGGGCCGTTGCGACATGGCGGCCTCTGCAGCCCAGGCTGTGCAAAACCTGCACAACCGTTACGGCGTTCCCAAGGAACAGATAGAAGTCACGGCCATGCTGGGCATCAACGACGTAACAGAGAACATCTTCACCCCAGCTGACGCCACGGCCCTGGCGCGCCTGGTTCGGCAAGAACGGTTGGGTGGCCTGCACTTCTGGTCCCTGGACCGCGATGGTCCCTGTGCCGGTGGAGCCACTGCTGTATCGCCCACCTGCAGCAGCTTGAACCACCACGACGCGCTGGCCTTTTCGCGGGCTTTTGCCGAGGGACTGCGCTAAGCTTGGGCATGACAGCGCAATCTCACATACAAACCGTATCCAAAGCCGGACATCCCTGCCTGCAACTCACGACGCGGCACGGCACCGCTACCGTGGCCCTGCACGGTGCCCACTTGCTGTCGTGGGTACCCAAAGACCATGCTGAGGTGTTTTGGCTCTCCAGCCTATCCCGCCCCGCCCCAACAGCCATACGCGGTGGCGTCCCCATCTGCTGGCCCTGGTTTGGCAAACAGGGCATGCCAGCCGGAGCCATGCAGCACGGACCGCTGCGCAACCGGTCGTGGGAGGTCAGCACGGTTAACGCCGACAGTTCCGAGCGGGTCAGTATCACCCTGACGCCCTGCCGCACTTCGCAGGCCGATGACCCGCTGCTGCGGTTTGCCCCTCACCTGCGGGTAGCACTGCATATTGACCTGGGGGATACGCTGGAGCAAACCCTGGAAACACACAACCACGGACCTCAAGCCTTCAGCCTTACACAGGCACTGCACAGCTATTTTGCAGTCCAGGACGCAACCCAAGTGCGGGTTGCTGGATTGGAAGACTTGCGTTTCGAGGACAAGCTGTTGGGCACTACCGGCTCGCTGCAAGAGGGCGTCTTTCGCCTCAAAACCGCCTGCGACCGCATCTACCAACACGACACCCACGCCACATCACAGAACTACACCTTGCA
The DNA here is from genome assembly GCA_963513355.1 of uncultured Rhodoferax sp. Taxonomy (GTDB): domain Bacteria; phylum Pseudomonadota; class Gammaproteobacteria; order Burkholderiales; family Burkholderiaceae_C; genus Allorhodoferax. The sequence continues at coordinate 47,911 of CAUPQG010000020.1, forward strand.
CGACAAACTGATGGGGCGCCGCATACACATTCACACACAGGGCAGCCGGTCGGTGGTGGTCTGGAACCCTGGCGAAGAACAGGCGCGCACCATGGTTGACGTGCCTGACGCGGCATGGCGAGACTTTTTGTGTGTGGAGGCGACCAATGCCGGGCACGACGCCATCGCGCTGGCACCCGAAGGTCTGCACCGACTGACACAGACACTTGCAGTGGAACACTGGCAGCCTTAAACCGCTGGGCGTGGAACAATAGCGGGCATGACTGCCTCCACCAGCCAACCCCATCACGACATTGTCAGAGACACCCAGCGCTTGGTTCTGCTGGGTGGCGGGCACGCACACGTTCGGTTGCTGGCGCAACTGGCGGCACAACCGCTTCTGCAAACACAGGTCTTCCTGGTCTCGCCCCATACCAGCCTCCTGATACCCGGTATGTTGCCTGGTTTTGTTGCGGGCCATTACGCACTGCAGAACTGCTCCATACCGTTGGAGCCACTGGTGCAGCGCAGCGGTGTGCGCTGGTTGGAGCGCAGCGCGGTTGCAGTCGACATGGTCAACCAGGTCCTGCAGCTCGACGACGGCAGCTCGCTAGCGTTCGACTGGCTGTCCGTCAACACCAGCCCTGTGCAGGACCGCAGCACCGCCGAAGAAAAACTACCCGGGGCCCGAGAACATGGCCTATTCACACGACCAGCCGAAGCGTTTGCAGCGCTGTGGCCGCGCGTGGTCGCCATGGGCCAAGAGCGTCCGTTGCGCCTGGCCGTCATCGGCACGGGAACCACCGCAGCCGAGCTTGCTCTGGCCATCCGGCACCGACTGCCCAATGCAGCCGTGACACTGGTGCGAAGCCCTTCACCGCCAGGGTCCGGTGACGCATCCATCGTGCAAAGCCGCCTGCTGGCTTTGCTCAAGAAACGCCAAGTGACAGTGTTGCAGGACAGCGCGCTGTCACTGCGCGCTGGCAGTGTGCAATTGGGCTGCGGTGCAGACCTGGCCTGCGATGTTCCGGTACTGGTCGATCCAACGCAGGCGCCACCGTGGCTTGCGAACAGCGGCCTGGCTTTGGACGCCGCAGGATTCCCTGCGGTCGATGTTTACCAGCGATCCACTAGCCATAGCCGGGTGTTCTCCATCCATCACGGCGGTTCCGCATTGCTCCATAACCTTAACGCTGCGATGGCGGGCAGCGCACTCAAAGCAGAGCGCAAATCGGCGACATCCTTGCAACTGGTATCGGGTGGCGGCCGTTATGCAATGGGAAGCTGGGGCAGTTTACGTGCCCAGGGGCATTGGGTGTGGTGGCTCAAGCACTGGAAGGATCGGCGACTGATGGCTCAGTGCCAGCGGCCCACCGTGTAGTTGAGCGCAAGATACCGCCTCACCATGTTTAAAACATCCATGCGCTCGGGTTCCTTGTCCGTCAAGCTGGTACGCATTGGTGCGTTCCTGCTCGCTTTGGCCCTGCTTTCAATCGGATTGACACTGTGGGTCACCTGGAAGCTGGAAGGCGGTGCCGCCTCGGTCAATGAGGCGGGGCGCTTGCGTATGCAAACCTGGCGCATGACCAGCGAAATACAGGCCCAGGTGGCGCTGGATCTGCGGCGTTCCCACATCGAAGAATTCGACCACGCACTGGCACTGCTGGAAAGTGGCGACCCCACACGCCCGCTGTTCGTCCCGTGGAACGCACAGGTCCGCGAGCGGTTTGAGGCCGTCAAAACGCTGTGGACGACCCAAAAGGTGACCCGGCTGTCGGGTGCCCCCGTTCCGCCGGAAGAGCTAATCGCGTCCACCAACGAGATCGTGGCAGCGATCAATGCCTTGGTAAATTCCATCGAGCATGAGTTGTCCAAGCTGACCGCCGTGCTCAACCTGTTCCAATTTTTGATGATGGTGCTGGCCATCTTTGCAGCTGTGGTCATGCTCTACACCGGCTATTTGTATGTCATCAACCCTTTGGAGCAATTGCAACGCGGCCTGCACCAGGTGGAAGAAGGCAATTTCAAGGCGCGCATTGAGGTCGAGAGCAAGGATGAATTTGGCCTGGTAGCACAAGGCTTTAACGGCATGGCTGCGCGCCTGCAGGACATGGTGGACGGACTGGAAGAGCAGGTACGCACCAAGACCCGTCGCATTGAAGCGCAACGGGCGCGCATAGAAACACTGTATGACTTCAGCGCATTTTTGGCCAGAGTGAATTCGATCGAAGAGATGTCGCGCGGATTCGCCCAGCGCCTGCGGGTGGTCATGGGCGCCGATGCAGTGGCAGTGCGCTGGTCCGACGAGGCCAACCAGCGTTACCTAATGCTGGCATCCGACTGTTTTCCGCACGACATGCTGGAGGAAGAGCGCAGCCTGTTGGCCGGTGCTTGCGCATGCGGCAGCCTGCAGCAAGAAGCGCGCACCCGGGTCATTCCCATTCGCAGCGAGCTAAGCGCGCCCATGCGCCATTGTGTCAAGGCGGGGTACGAGAGCCTGGTGAGTGTGCCCATACGCCTGCAAAGCCGCCTGATCGGTGAGATAGACCTTTTCTACCGCAAGACAGTGGAACTTTCCAAAGACGAAGAGGTGCTGCTGGATGCACTGGCCAGCCACCTGGCCAGTGCGCTGGAGGGTCTGCGTGCCTCGGCCCTGGAGCGCGAAGCCGCAGTGAGTGAGGAACGCGCCTTACTGGCCCGTGAGCTGCATGACTCGATTGCACAGTCGCTGGCCTTTCTGAAAATACAGGTGCAGCTGCTGCGCACCGCGACCGACAAGGCGCAAGGGCCGCAGATGCAACTGGCACTGGACGAGCTGGATGCAGGCTTGAAAGAAAGCATTGGCGACGTCCGCGAACTGCTGGTGCATTTCCGCACCCGCACCAACACCGAGGACATTGAGGCAGCACTGCAGGAAACCCTGCAGAAGTTCCGCCACCAGACCGGCCTGCATACGGAACTCAAGGTCTCTGGGGCCGGCCTGCCATTGCCGTCCGACGTTCAGGTGCAGGTCCTGCATGTGGTGCAGGAAGCCTTGTCAAACGTGCGCAAACATGCCAAGGCCACTGCAATTGAACTCATCGTGGAGAAAGGCCAGTACTGGACCTTTACGGTACAGGACAACGGTGTCGGTTTCTTGCCCCATGTAGTGCAGGGCAGCCAACATGTGGGCCAGCACATCATGCAGGAACGCGCCAAGGCCATTGGCGCCACGGTGCGCGTAGCCTCAGAGCCAGGCCAGGGTACCCGTGTACATTTGCGGCTGCCAGAGCACCCGGTAACCACACCCAACGCCCTGGCGCTTTGAAATGCCCAATTGAAAGACCCATGAGCCTGATCCAATTGCTGGTGGTCGACGACCACAACCTCTTTCGCCGCGGCCTGATCGCACTGCTCAGGCAAGATGGGCGTTTCGACGTGGTCGGTGAAGCGGGTGATTTGGGTCAGGCCCTGCGTTGCGCAGGACAGGTGCAACCCGACCTCATCCTGCTGGATAACCATTTGCCGGGTGTACGGGGGGTGGACGGCATTGGTTCGCTCAAACAGGCCTTTGCCAGTGCGCGCATCCTCATGCTCACCGTGAGCGAAAACGAAGAAGACCTCGCCACCGCAATGCAAGCGGGTGCCGATGGCTATCTGCTGAAAACCGTGGAGTCGGACCAGCTGTGCCAGGCCATTGTGCGGGTGCTGGCGGGCGAACCGGTCATCAGCCCCGAAATGATGACCAAGTTTGTGGCCGCCTTCCGCACCAAGCCGCAGACGACTCCACCCCCTGAAACCCTGGCCCCGGTCACGGTGCCCTCACCCAGCCTGGATGAGACCCTGTCGGCCCGGGAGCGGGAGATTTTGCTGCTGGTAGCCCGTGGCGACAGCAACAAAGTAATCGCCCGCCAGCTTGACATTGCGGAGACCACCGTCAAGGTGCATGTACAGGGCATCTTGCGCAAGCTGCAACTGAGCTCGCGGGTGCAGGCCGCCGTATACGCAGCGGCCCACGGGCTGGTTTGATCCAGATCAAGCAAACCGCCACTTTGGTGGCCACTACTCCTTTAGAACTAGGCAGGGAGCAGGCCACCTAGTTCCTCAGAGGGGTACTCCCTGTGCCATTGGTGGATGTTCAATCCGCCCTTAAAGACCGACAGTCATTCCATCCCCAAGGAGATGGAATATGGCCTCAGATTTAAGCAACGCAAGAAAAGCCTGGTCGGTATTGATCGTCAGCACACTGGCATTCACGGTGTGTTTCATGGTGTGGATGATGTTTGGCGTGATCGGCATCCCGATCAAAAAGATGCTCAACCTCAACTCCACCCAGTTCGGCCTGCTGATGGCCACGCCGGTGCTGACGGGTTCGCTGATCCGCGTACCCCTGGGTATCTGGACCGACCGCTTTGGCGGGCGCATTGTCATGGCCATTCTGATGGCGGTCACTGTGCCGGCCATCTGGATGATGGGTTACGCCACGGAGTACTGGCACTTTCTCACCATTGGCCTGTTTGTGGGCCTGGCCGGTGGCTCCTTCTCCGTGGGCACACCCTATGTAGCGCGCTGGTTCCCCAAGAACAAACAGGGCACCGCCATGGGTATCTACGGCGCTGGTAACTCCGGTTCGGCCGTGAACAAGTTTGTGGCCCCCGTGATTCTGGTGGCCTTTGGCTGGACCATGGTGCCTCAGGTGTACGCCGCCATCATGCTGGGCACCCTGGTGCTGTTCTGGATGTTCAGCCACAGCGATGCCAGCCACCTGGTGCCTAACAACGTGTCGTTTCGCGACCAGCTCAAGGCGCTGAAAGACCCCAAGGTCATCAAGTACTGCCAGTACTACAGCATTGTGTTTGGCGGCTATGTGGCACTGGCTTTGTGGATGGTGCAGTACTACGTGGGCGAGTTTGGCCTGGACATCCGCGTAGCGGCCTTGCTGGCGGCCTGCTTCTCGCTACCCGGTGGTGTGCTGCGCGCATTTGGCGGCATGTTGTCCGACAAGTACGGTGCCCACAGCGTGACATGGTGGGTCTTGTGGGTGAGCTGGATCTGCCTGTTCCTGCTGTCTTACCCACAGACCGACTTCACGATCATGACGGTTAACGGACCGACCACCTTCCACATTGGCCTGAACGTTTATGTATTCACAGTGCTGATGTTCATCCTGGGCATTGCCTGGGCCTTTGGCAAAGCCAGCGTATTCAAGTACATCAGCGATGACTACAGCCACAACATCGGCGCCATCAGCGGCATCGTCGGCTTGGCCGGTGGCTTGGGCGGCTTCGTGTTGCCCATCATGTTTGGTGCCCTGATGGACCTGACTGGCATCCGCTCCAGCGCTTTCATGCTGATGTACGGCGTGGTGTGGGTGTCCTTGATCTGGATGTACTGGACCGAGGTTCGCAAGACCGAACTCATGGGCCACAACGCCAAGAGTTTTTCCCTTCAAAGCTAAGGAATACACACCATGGGTCATAACAACCAATCCGGCGCCGACATTGCAGACTGGCGCCCCGAAGACGAAAACTTCTGGGAAGGCACGGGCAAGAAAATCGCCTACCGCAACCTGTGGATCTCCATCCCGGCCCTGCTGTGCGGCTTTGCGGTCTGGGGCATGTGGGGCATCATCACGGTGCAGATGCTCAACCTGGGCTTCCCCTTCACCCAGGCCGAGCTGTTCACGCTCACGGCAATCGCCGGCATCTCGGGTGCCACCATGCGCATCCCGGCCTCCTTCCTGATCCGCATGGCCGGCGGCCGCAACACCATTTTTCTGACCACGGCCATGCTGCTGGCGCCCGCCATCGGCACCGGTGTGGCCCTGCAGCACCCCGAGTGGCCGCTGTGGGCATTCCAGCTGATGGCGCTGTGGTCGGGCGTGGGCGGTGGCAACTTTGCCAGCTCCATGTCCAACATCAGCACCTTCTTTCCCAAGCGCCTGCAAGGCACTGCGCTGGGGCTCAATGCGGGCCTGGGCAACTTCGGCGTGACCACCATGCAGATCGTGATCCCGCTGGTGATGACCGTGGGTTTGTTTGGTGCTTTCGGCGGCGAGGCCAAGGCCCTGGTTAAAGACAGCGGCTGGATCTTCGGCAAGATTGCCGCCGGCACCCCCACCTACATCCAGAACGCCGGTTTTGCCTGGGTGTTATCACTGGTTCCACTGTCCATCCTGTGCTGGTGGGGCATGAGCAATCTCAAGACGGTGTCGCCCGCCACGGGTAACCCGCTGGTGGCCTTTGCCAAGATCACCTACCTGTACTCGCTGGCCTTTATCCCGTCGGTGGCCATGCTGTACCTGTACCTGCCCGCACCTACCGGGCTGGGCATGCTCAATATGTGGGTGGCCATCCCGCTGGACATCGTGGCCTCGCTGGTAGTGATGCGCCTGGCCGCCTTTGGCGCCATGAAGGAAAACGTGGCCAAGCAGTTCGCCATCTTCAGCAACAAACACACCTGGAGCATGACGGCCCTGTATGTGGTGACCTTTGGCAGCTTCATCGGGTTCTCCATGGCGCTGCCGCTGGCCATTACCGTGATCTTTGGCTTTCAACACATCCCTGATGCAGCCGGTGTGTTGCAACACACGCTGAAAAACCCCAACGCACCGTCTGCATTGACCTACGCCTGGATCGGTCCCTTTGTTGGAGCCGCCGTGCGCCCCATCGGTGGCTGGATTTCGGACAAGGTGGGCGGCTCCATCGTCACCCAGATCATCTCCGCCATCATGGTGGTGGCCTCGGCTGCGGTGGGCTACGTGATGTTGCAGGCCTATGGCTCCGCAACGCCTGAACAGCACTTCCCCATGTTCATGGGTCTGTTCATCGTGTTGTTTGCCGCCAGCGGCATTGGCAATGGCTCCACCTTCCGCAGCGTGGGCTTCATCTTTGACCGCCAGCAGGCAGGCCCCGTGCTGGGCTGGACGTCTGCCGTGGCGGCCTACGGTGCATTTATCGCCCCGGTGCTGATCGGCCAACAGATCAAGGCTGGCACACCGCAGTACGCCTTCTACGGCTTCTCGGTCTTCTACGCGGTGTGCCTGGTGTTGAACTGGTGGTTCTACCTGCGCGCAGGGGCTGAGATCAAGAATCCATGACCAAAAATACTATCAAAACAATAGCTATCCAATCAGCATTCACGGGGGCTAAGGCCCAATTTACTTCACAACATTGTTCACAGAGGTCTCCCTATGAGTCACTTTCTTGATCGTTTGAGCTACTTCTCTCTCCCCCGGGAAGAGTTTTCTGAAGGCCACGGCGTCACCACTGGTGAAGACCGCACCTGGGAAGACGCCTACCGCAACCGCTGGGCACACGACAAGATCGTGCGCAGTACCCACGGCGTGAACTGCACCGGCAGTTGCTCCTGGAAGATTTACGTCAAGGGCGGCATCGTCACCTGGGAAACCCAGCAGACCGACTACCCCCGCACCCGCTGGGACATGCCCAACCACGAGCCGCGTGGTTGCGCGCGCGGCGCGAGCTACAGCTGGTACTTGTATTCCGCCAACCGCGTGAAGTACCCCATGGTGCGCGGACGCTTGCTGGAGCGCTGGCGTGCCGCCCTGGCGGTGTGCAAGACACCAGTGGATGCCTGGGCCCAGATTCAAAACAATCCCGAGGCCCGGCGCGACTACCAACAGGTGCGCGGCATGGGTGGCTTTGTGCGTAGCACCTGGGATGAAGTGAATCAGCTGATTGCTGCGGCCAACGTCTACACCATCAAACAACACGGTGCTGACCGGGTGATTGGCTTCTCGCCCATCCCGGCCATGAGCATGGTGAGTTATGCCGCGGGTTCGCGCTACCTGTCGCTCATCGGCGGCGTGTGTATGAGCTTTTATGACTGGTACTGCGACCTGCCCCCGGCCAGTCCGCAAATCTGGGGCGAGCAGACGGACGTGCCGGAAAGTGCCGATTGGTACAACAGCAGCTTCATCATCGCCTGGGGCTCCAACGTGCCCCAGACACGCACGCCCGACGCCCACTTCTTCACCGAGGTGCGCTACAAGGGCGCCAAGACCGTGGCGGTCACCCCCGACTACTCCGAAGTAGCCAAGCTGTCTGATCTGTGGCTGCACCCCAAACAGGGCACCGATGCGGCTCTGGCCATGGCCATGGGCCACGTGGCGCTCAAGGAGTTTTACTTTCCCGACGGTGGTAAGCAACGCAGCAGCTACTTTGACGACTATGCCCGCCGCTACACCGACCTGCCGCTGCTGGTGATGCTCAAAGAACACACCTTGCCGGACGGCACCGTCACTATGGTGCCCGACCGCTACCTGCGCGCCAGCGACTTCAACGGCAAGATGGGTCAAAAAAGCAACCCCGAGTGGAAGACGGTCGCCTTTGACACCGAGGGAAAGGCAGTATTGCCCAATGGCTCCATTGGTTTCCGCTGGGGTGAGCCCGGCCGCGAAGACGAAGGCAAGTGGAACCTGGAAGCCAAAGAAGCACGTGGCAACACCGACGTGAAGCTGAAACTGTCCGTCATTGAAGACGGCGAGCAGGAAACTCAAGTGGTGGATGTGGGCTTCCCGTACTTCGGAGGGCGGGACACACCGAACTTCACCGCCAATGCGCAAAACGGTGAGATCAACCATGCCAAGGTACCGGCCGTGCGCCTGCGCCTGGGCAAAGCCGGCGAAGAGCGCTACGCGATGGTAGCCACCGTGTTTGACTTGCAGGTGGCACAGTACGGCATTGACCGTGGCTTGGGCAGTGGCGCCAAGAACTTTGATGACAACGCGGCATACACCCCCGCATGGCAGGAAAGCATTACCGGCGTGCCGCGTGACCAAGTCATCACCGTGGCGCGCCAGTTTGCCGACAACGCCGACAAGACCCATGGCAAGTCCATGATCATCATCGGCGCGGCCATGAACCACTGGTACCACGCCGACATGAACTACCGCGGCGTGATCAACCTCTTGATGATGTGCGGCTGCATCGGCCAAAGCGGCGGCGGCTGGGCACACTACGTGGGCCAGGAGAAACTGCGACCGCAGACCGGCTGGGTGCCCCTGGCCTTTGCCACCGACTGGGTGCGCCCCCCCAAGCAGATGAACAGCACCAGCTTCTTCTACGCCCACACCGACCAGTGGCGCTACGAGAAGCTGGGCATGGGAGAGATCGTGTCGCCGACGCTGAGCGAGGCGGACAAAAAGGCCTTCAGCGGCAGCATGATTGACTTCAACGTGCGCTCCGAGCGCATGGGCTGGTTGCCCAGCGCACCCCAGCTTAAGACCAACCCGATGCAGGTGGTACGCGACGCGCAGGCCGCCGGGCTGGACGCCAAAGACTATGTGGTCAAAGCGTTGAAAGACGGCACCCTGGAGATGAGCTGCGAAGACCCGGATGCGCCGCAAAACTGGCCACGCAATATGTTTGTGTGGCGCTCCAACCTGCTGGGCTCCAGCGGCAAGGGCCACGAGTACTTTTGCAAACATTTACTAGGAACCGAGAACGGCGTGCAAGGCAAAGACTTAGGTGCGGACGATGCCAAGCCCGCCGAGGTCAAATGGCACAAAGATGCGCCAAAAGGCAAGCTGGATTTGTTGGTGACGCTGGACTTCCGCATGAGCACCACCTGCCTGTACTCCGACATCGTACTGCCCACCGCAAGCTGGTACGAGAAAAACGACCTCAACACCAGTGACATGCACCCCTTTATTCACCCGCTGAGCGCAGCGGTGGACCCTGTTTGGCAAAGCCGCAGCGATTGGGAAATCTACAAAGGTTTTGCCAAGAGCTTTAGCGAAGTGTGCGTAGGCCACCTGGGCGTCGAGAAAGAAGTCGTGCTCTCCCCCATCATGCACGACACCCCGGGAGAAATGGCACAGGCGTTTGAGGTCAAGGAATGGAAGAAGGGCCACTGCGACCTGATCCCCGGAAAAACTGCACCGCAGATCACGATTGTGGAGCGGGACTACCCCAATACCTTCAAACGCTTTACGGCCCTGGGCCCCTTGCTCGACAAAATGGGCAACGGTGGCAAAGGCATTGGCTGGAAGACGGGCACCGAAGTCGAGCAACTCGGCCAGCTCAACGGCGCGACGCTGGAAGAGGGTGTGTCCAAAGGCATGCCACGCATCGTGTCAGACATCGATGCTTGCGAAGTGATTTTGCAACTGGCTCCCGAGACCAATGGCCACGTGGCCGTGAAGGCCTGGGAGGCCCTGGGCAAACAAACCGGGCGCGACCACACCCACTTGGCGTTGTACCGCGAAGACGAAAAGATTCGCTACCGCGACATTCAGGCCCAGCCGCGCAAGATCATCAGCTCGCCCACCTGGAGTGGTATTGAGAGCGAGACCGTGAGTTACAACGCGGGCTATACCAATGTGCATGAATACATACCGTGGCGCACCCTGACGGGCCGCCAGCAGTTCTACCAGGATCACCCCTGGATGATTGCCTTCGGTGAAGGCTTCGGCAGCTACCGCCCACCTGTGGATCTGAAGACCACGGCCGGCATTCACAACATCAAGCCCAACGGGAACAAAGAAATCCAGTTGAACTTCATCACGCCGCACCAGAAGTGGGGCATTCACAGTACCTACAGTGACAACCTGATGATGCTCACGCTGAACCGTGGCGGCACGGTGGTGTGGTTAAGCGAAGACGACGCCAAGAGCGCCGGCATTGTGGATAACGACTGGGTCGAACTGTTCAACATCAACGGTGCCGTGGCAGCCCGCGCCGTCGTGAGCCAGCGCGTGAACAACGGCATGGTGATGATGTACCACTCGCAAGAGAAGATCATCAACACGCCAGGCTCCGAGATCACCGGTGTGCGCGGAGGCATCCACAACTCGGTCACCCGCATTGTGCTCAAGCCCACCCACATGATTGGCGGCTACGCCCAACTGAGCTACGGCTTCAACTACTACGGAACCATTGGCACCAACCGCGATGAATTTGTGGTGGTGCGCAAAATGGACAAGGTCGACTGGCTCGACACCCCGGCGGACGACCACCTCGTGCGTGCGTACCAATCCCAAGGTGAAAACCCTTGAGCCCACTGCCCATTATTCGGAGTCAAACATGAAAATACGTGCGCAAATTGGCATGGTGCTGAACCTGGACAAGTGCATTGGTTGCCACACCTGTTCCGTCACCTGCAAGAACGTCTGGACCAACCGCCCCGGTGTGGAATACGCCTGGTTCAACAACGTCGAGACCAAGCCCGGCATTGGCTATCCAAAAGAGTGGGAAAACCAGGACAAGTGGAAGGGTGGCTGGGTCCGCAAGGCCGATGGCTCCATCGTGCCCAAGCAGGGTGGCAAATGGTCGCTGTTGATGAAGATATTCAGCAACCCCAACCTGCCGCAGATTGACGACTACTACGAACCCTTCACCTTCGACTACGACCACCTGCAGTCGGCGCCCGAGATGAAGCACGCCCCCACGGCGCGCCCCCGCTCGCTGATCACTGGCAAGCGTATGGAGAAGATTGAATGGGGCCCTAACTGGGAAGAAATCCTGGGCGGCGAATTCAGCAAGCGCAGCATGGACGCCAACCTGGCAGGCTTCGAACAAGCCCAAAAAGACATGATGGGCCAGTTCGAGAACACCTTCATGATGTACCTGCCGCGCCTGTGCGAGCACTGCCTGAACCCTGCCTGTGTGGCTTCTTGCCCGTCGGGCTCGATCTACAAGCGCGAGGAAGACGGCATTGTGCTGATCGACCAGGACAAGTGCCGCGGCTGGCGCATGTGCGTCAGCGGTTGCCCGTACAAAAAGATCTACTACAACTGGAAAAGCGGCAAGGCTGAAAAGTGCATCTTCTGCTACCCCCGCATTGAAGCCGGCCAACCCACCGTGTGCTCCGAAACCTGCGTGGGCCGCATTCGTTACCTGGGTGTTCTTTTGTACGATGCAGACGGTATTGCGGCAGCCGCCAGCACGCCCAACGAGATGGACGTCTACCAGGCGCAGCTCAATCTGTTCCTGGACCCCAATGACCCCAAGGTCATTGCCCAGGCACGACTCGACGGCATCCCTGATGCTTGGATGGCCGCAGCCCGCCAGAGCCCGGTCTACAAGATGGCGGTGGAGTGGAAAGTGGCGTTGCCACTGCACCCCGAGTACCGCACACTGCCCATGGTCTGGTATGTACCACCGCTCTCGCCCATTACCGCGTCGGCCAATGCCGGCGTGCTGAGCCAGAACGGCGAGATACCTGATGTGTCGCAACTGCGCATTCCGGTCAAGTACCTAGCCAACTTGCTGACTGCTGGCGACACCTTTCCTGTGGTACGCGCCCTGGAGCGCATGTTGGCCATGCGTTCCTACCAGCGCACCAAACATGTGGACGGCTTGATCAATCAGAAAGTGCTGGAGCAGGTCGGCCTGACCGCGGCCGAGGTCGAAGAAATGTACCGCTACATGGCCATTGCCAACTACGAAGACCGCTTTGTGATTCCCACCACCCACCGGGAGTACGCAGAAAACACCTTCAATGTGAAGGGCGGCTGCGGCTTCAGCTTTGGCAACGGTTGCTCTGAAGGGCAGACCGAAACCAGTCTGTTTGGCAGCGAAAAGAAACGCACGATCCCAATCCGTATGGAGAACTGAGATGACCATTTTTACTTCTCCCCCTGTGCAGGCACGGCTGACCCTGAGGGTGTTGGCCCACCTGCTGCGTTACCCTGACGCGGAGCTGCGCAGCCATATCCCCGAAATGCAGCAGGCGCTGCGCAGCGAAGCCGCTTTGCCGGCCGCGAGACTGGTGGAGCTGCAAGCGCTGCTGCAGCACCTGGCAACGCAGTCGACTATGGATGTCGAGGCGGAGTATGTTGAGTTGTTTGACCGGGGCCGCCGCACGGCACTGCACCTGTTCGAGCACGTACACGGCGACTCCCGAGACCGTGGCCCGGCCATGATCGACCTGATCCAGACCTACGAAAAGGCGGGACTGTTTCTGGGTGCGAGTGAGTTACCCGACTACCTGCCGGTGGTGCTGGAATTCGCGTCCACCCAGCCACCCCCGCAAGCGCGGGAGTTTCTGGGAGAGATTGCGCACATCGTGCGGGTCATCTTCAGCGCCCTGCTGAAACGCGCAAGCCCCTACGCCAGCGTGGTGGCCGCCGTGCTGGAGCTTGCCGGTGAAAAGGCCGAGGCGGTCGCCATTGCACCCGAACCCGAGATGGACGAAAGCTGGGCTGAGCCTGAAGTGTTCGGCGGTTGTTCCACCGAAGGCCAAGCCAAGCCTGGCGCGCCCCAACCGATCCACTTTGTGAAAAAGCCCACAACAACGTCTTTAGGAGAGCAGGTATGAATTCCTTGCACAACTTCCTTTTTGGTATTTATCCGTACATCTGCCTCTCGGTTTTTCTGATGGGTAGCTTGGCGCGGTTTGACCGCGACCAGTACACCTGGAAAAGCGACTCTTCGCAGCTCTTGCGCAAGGGGCAGCTCAAGTGGGGCAGCAATTTGTTCCACGGCGGCATCCTGTTCCTGTTCTTCGGGCACCTGTTTGGACAACTCACTCCGCACTGGCTGTATGAAATCTTCGTGACCGCATCGCAAAAGCAATTGCTGGCGGTGATTGCCGGTGGTGTAGCCGGGTTGCTGTGCTTCATCGGCCTGACGCTGCTTCTGCACCGCCGGATTTTTGATCCGCGCATTCGCCTGACCAGCCACCGCACAGACATTGCCATCCTGCTGATTTTGTGGGTGCAATTGACCATCGGCCTGGGGACGATCCCCGCGTCATTCCACCACGTGTCGGACCCACAAACCATGCTGCGTTTGGCTGAGTATTTGCAAGGCATAGTTTTGCTCTCACCCAATACCGCTTTGGTGTCGGGCGTTGCATGGCACTTCCAGGTACACATGCTGCTGGGCATGACCATCTTCCTGCTGTTCCCGTTCTCGCGCCTTGTGCATGTCTGGAGTGGTTTCGGAACCCTGGCCTATGTGCTGCGCCCTTACCAGGTGGTGCGCAGCCGCAGCATCGGCCTCAAGCCCGGCACTCCTTCAAGCCAACATACAGCCAACCGTTAGGAGTACAGCATGCAAACAACATCAAAGGGTGGTTGTGGAAGCGGTAGCTGCGGATGTGGCGCGCCGGCTGCGGAGGTAAAGCGCGCGGGGGACACGGAGCAGAGCGCTCAGCCGCCCGAACGCCTTGCGTCCAAGACAATCAACGGCATCACCCTGACAGCCCCTGCCGGCGCAGAAGCCTACACCGACTGGCTGGAACTGGCTCACACCGAGTTGCTGCGCCAGGAGGCCGTGGCCGCAGGCTTGCTACCCGCAACGACAGGTACAACCGCCCCAGAACTCACGGAGTCCGACCGGGCCGTGATCGAGGAGATGGTCGATGCTGCCATCCGCCTACCCGTACCAACCCCGCAAGAATGCCAGCGCTTCTTTGAAGCCAACAAGGCCCAGTTTGTGGTGGGTCAGGCTGTGCATGTGCGACACATCCTGTTTGCCGTAACACCCGGCGTGAACGTACACGCGCTCACTGTACATGCTGAAAAAGCGCTATTCACCTTGCTGGGAAAAGATGTTCCCGTGGACCAATTTGCACGTCTCGCCAGTGAGTTGTCCAACTGCCCCACCAGCGCGCAGGGTGGCGATTTGGGCTGGATCGGCCCTAACGACTGCGCGCCTGAACTGGCGAACGAACTCTTCTACCAAAAGGACGCCCAGTGGGGCATGGGTGTGCACCCGCGCCTTGTCCATTCCCGTTTTGGCTTTCACATTCTTGACGTGCTGGGGCGGCGCAAAGGCCAGCAGAAGACCTTCGAACAGGTCAACCAGCGCATCTCGGCGCAACTGACGCTGCAATCCCGCGCCAAAGCCTTGCACCAATACATGCGCTTGCTGGTGGGCCAGGCTCAAGTTGAGGGCATCGAAATGGAAGGGGCTGATTCGCCCCTGGTGCAATGACACAAGCTCCCGCTGCGCCGGACGAACTCCTGCAGCGGTTGCGGCGCTTTCACTCCGACTATTTCCCGCTACACCAGCAGCGTTTCCAAGACCTGGTGACCCAGGGGCAGCACCCCAAAACGCTGTTCATTGGTTGCTCGGATTCACGCTTGGTGCCTTATCTGCTTACGGGTGCCGGACCAGGCGAACTCTTCATTGTGCGCAATGTTGGCGCCTTTGTGCCACCCTACGACCAATCCCATGGACTGCATGGCACGATGGCAGCCATCGAGTTTGCAGTGCTCAGCCTCAAGGTGGAGCGCATCATTGTGTGCGGTCATAGCCATTGCGGTGCCATCCGCGTAGCCTATGAGGGCGCCCCAGAGGAGGCAATTGCCCTAAAAGCTTGGCTCAAACTGGCCGAAGAGGCACTGCTACCCGTGCAACCCAGCACTGAGGCACTGGCGCGTACCGAGCAGCGCTCCGTTGTACTGCAACTCGAGCGGCTGATGGCCTATCCCATGGTGCGCCGCAGTATTGAAGCTGGGGCGCTCACGTTGCATGGCTGGCATTATGTAATTGAGGAAGGCGAAATCTATATTTTTGACGTAGAACGCGGCAGTTTCATTCCCGCGTCCGAGTCGACCCACAGTGGCACGGGTCCCTACCAACCCTATGTGGAACACGATGGCCAGGTATTCTCAGTACCGGCAGACGAGTTGTGACACCCGTGGGCAAAACGACTGCAAACAACCCCAAAAAGGCGAGACCATGATTTCCCACTTTGACGACCTGCTGCTGGCCGCACGGGCCCAGCCCTTGCCCCAGCGCCTGCTGCTGATATTTGCCGGAGCCGAATTGCCCGCCGACGCCGACGCCGAACAACGCGCCCGCTTCGACGCTGGCGAGGGCGGCGCATTGGTACCACTGATGTGTGTGGACAAACGGCCAGACGACCTGACCTCATTTGCCCAACTCTGCACCGAGGCCGATGGCATGCACAGCGATTGGCGCGTGGTATTGGCCGGCGCACTGTCGGGCACAGTGAACGAGCCACCCAGTGACAAGACCGTGGACCAGGCTTTTGAGCGCCTGCTGGGCCTGATTCATGCGGGGCAAATGGACCAGGTGTTGGCGCAAACACTGGCCTTTACCCGGGATGGCGCAGCCGTTTCGCTGCAGGCCTGACCGAACACCTCGGCCTGCCATGTTTGTGCCGTCTGAACCAGGCCAACACCGGGCCGTTGCCAGCTGGGAGCAGCCCTTTGACATGCTGCGAGCCTGTCACGGGCGGGTGTACCGCATGCTCACCCTGCTGGGCAAGCTGCAGGCCCATGTGGTGGTGCACGGTGTAGACACCCAGGCCACCCAGGCGGCGCAGGACGTGATGCGTTACTTTGACCTGGCCGCCCCCCTGCACCACCAGGACGAAGAGTTGCACATCTTCCCCGCGGCCCACCGCAGCGGCGACCCCAGGGCGATAGCGGCCGTCATTCGCCTGGGCGTGGAACACCAGACCATGGAAGCCGATTGGATGCAACTGCGCGCCGAACTACAGACCCTGCTGGCCGAAACCGCGCCCACCCCCCTGCCCCCGGCATGGCAAACCGACCAACTGGTGCAAACCTTCTGCGCGCGGTATGCCGAACACATCCGAATTGAAGAGCAGATCGTGTACCCCTGCGTGGAACGCATCCTGACGCTACACGACGCCCAAACGATGGGACGCGAGATGGCGGCACGGCGGGGTGCCGGTCTACAGCCCCGGGCGGTTTAAGGTTTCTAGCCGCCCTCGGCCTTGAAACTTCGCCAAATACCCTTATCATTAGCACTCGTCGGTATTGAGTGCTAACACCACCCGTAGCCGCAAGTTAATGAGCACCAACTTCTCGAAGTTGGCGCGCGTTTGAGTTTGTAATTGTTTCAAAACCAGGAGATTCCCCATGAAACTGCGTCCTTTGGCAGACCGCGTGATTGTGAAACGCGTCGAAAACGAAACCAAGACTGCTTCCGGCATCGTTATCCCTGACAGCGCCGCAGAAAAGCCTGATCAAGGCGAAGTCCTGGCCGTGGGCCCAGGCAAGAAGAACGACAAGGGTGATCTGATTGCCATGAACGTAAAGGTCGGTGACCGCGTTTTGTTCGGCAAGTACAGCGGCCAGACCGTCAAGGTCGCCGGTGACGAGCTGTTGGTCATGAAAGAAGACGACCTGTTCGCAGTTGTCGAGTCCAAGTAACTATCAAATTTATAGCTAGACCCGTAGTGTTTACGGGGGCTAGCGGTTTATTTAACTAATCAGGAGTCCATCATGGCAGCAAAAGACGTAATTTTCGGCGGCGAAGCCCGCGCACGCATGGTTGAAGGCGTGAACATTTTGGCCAATGCGGTCAAAGTGACCCTGGGCCCCAAGGGCCGTAACGTGGTTCTGGAGCGCTCGTTCGGCGCCCCGACCGTGACCAAGGACGGTGTGTCCGTGGCCAAGGAAATCGAACTGAAAGACAAGCTGCAAAACATGGGTGCACAGATGGTCAAGGAAGTTGCTTCCAAGACATCCGACATCGCTGGCGACGGCACCACCACCGCTACCGTGCTGGCACAAGCCATCGTGCGCGAAGGCATGAAGTACGTAGCCGCCGGCATGAACCCCATGGACCTGAAGCGCGGTATCGACAAGGCTGTGACAGCCCTGGTCGCCGAGCTGAAGAAGGCTTCCAAAGCCACCACCACTTCCAAGGAAATCGCGCAAGTCGGTTCCATCTCCGCCAACAGCGATGAGACCATCGGCAAGATCATTGCAGATGCAATGGACAAAGTCGGCAAGGAAGGCGTGATCACTGTGGAAGACGGCAAGTCCCTCGACTCCGAGCTGGAAGTCGTCGAAGGCATGCAATTCGACCGCGGCTACCTGTCCCCCTACTTCATCAACAACCCAGAAAAGCAAGCCGCTTTGCTGGACAACCCGTTTGTGCTGTTGTTCGACAAGAAGATCAGCAACATCCGTGACCTGCTGCCTACCCTGGAACAAGTCGCCAAGGCTGGCCGTCCTTTGTTGATCATTGCTGAAGATGTCGACGGCGAAGCCCTGGCAACTTTGGTCGTGAACACACTGCGCGGCATCCTGAAGGTTGTGGCTGTCAAGGCTCCAGGCTTTGGTGACCGTCGCAAGGCCATGCTGGAAGACATCGCCATCCTGACCGGTGGCAAGGTCATCGCTGAAGAAATCGGCCTGTCGCTGGAAAAAGTGACTCTGGCTGACCTGGGTTCTGCCAAGCGCATCGAAGTCAGCAAGGAAAACACGATCATCATCGACGGTGCTGGTGCTGCTGCCGACATCGAAGCCCGCGTCAAGCAAATCCGCGTGCAGATCGAAGAAGCCACTTCCGACTACGACCGTGAAAAGCTGCAAGAGCGCGTGGCCAAGCTGGCTGGCGGTGTTGCCGTGATCAAGGTTGGCGCTGCCACCGAAGTCGAAATGAAGGAAAAGAAAGCCCGCGTGGAAGACGCACTGCACGCTACACGCGCTGCCGTGGAAGAAGGCATCGTGGCGGGTGGCGGTGTTGCACTGTTGCGCGCCAAGCAAACTGCTGGCGCCATCAAGGGTGACAACGCGGACCAGGAAGCCGGTATCAAGCTGGTGCTGCGCGCCATCGAAGCGCCCCTGCGCGAGATCGTGTACAACGCGGGCGGCGAAGCGTCGGTCGTGGTGAACGCGGTGTTGGCCGGCAAGGGCAACTACGGCTTCAACGCTGCCAACGACACCTATGGCGACATGATCGAAATGGGTATCCTGGACCCCACCAAGGTGACACGTACAGCCCTGCAGAACGCAGCGTCTGTCGCATCGCTGATGTTGACGACCGAGTGCATGGTTGCCGAATCGCCGAAGGAATAAGCGGCTGGCGGCATGGGCGGAGGTAACATGGGTGGTATGGGTGGCATGGGCGGCATGGGCGGCATGGGCATGTAATTTGCTCCTTGCCTGGCGACCTACAGCGTCGTTGTTTGGGCTTGCCGTACCTCTGGTACTGTCAGCGCCCAAACGCCTAGCTGTAGATCACCATGCTGCGTCGAGGTGCGTTATTGCTCGCCTCGACAACACCAAAAAAAAACCCGCCGGGTGCAAACTGGGCGGGTTTTTTGTTGTTTGATTGCTATAAATTTAATAGCTAATCAGGTCCATTTCTCGGGGGCTAGAGGCCGATTTCTCTTAAACCCCAGTCTTGGAGCTCTTGGGTTACCTGTTGGGCGTATTTGAAGTGGATGCCATGCCAGCCCTGCCTCCGTGCGGCCTCGACATTGGGCAGCAAGTCATCGATGAAAGTGGTTTCGGCCGGAACAAGCCCGTAGCGATTTTGCAGCAGTTGGTAGATGGCGGGATCGGGTTTGATGAGCAGCACGTCGCTCGAAAAAATGCCACCATCAAAATTCTTCAGGAATGGGTGCAGCAGTTCGAGCGTTCGCGCATAAGGTTCTGGCATGTTAGACAAGAAATAGAGGCGCACAGCCTCTTCCCTTCGTTTCTGTTGTTCGGCACGCAGCGCGTCCAGCCGGTGCAGCAGCGCCATCGAATCAGGCATGGGAACCAGGAGTTCACCAATGCTGTGTACTAGCAGGGTGAATGCCGTCCGGTCCAGCCCCAGGCGCCCGACGGTTCGGTCGACGAGCTCTGCCGTGGTGACGGTACCCTGGTCAAAACCCTGCCAGTCAGGATGCCCGAACACTTCGTGTGCCAGGTGGCCAGCTTGTGCGGGCGTGGGCGCACGGTCTGGAAAATACTCAGCCACCAAATCTACCGGGCGCCAGGTAAAAAGCACCGCGCCAAAATCAAACACAACGTTCATAAAGTCTCAAACTGATAAAAAAGGCCCTGCCAGCATAACGCGGCAGGGCCTTCTCTGAGAGTAGCGTATGTCAGGCTACGGGTTTGAACTCAAAACCATTGCCTAATTTTTCCACGCGACCGAATGCCGGAAATGGGAAGTGGAAGCCACCTGCCATGACCTTGTCGTTCACGATCATGTCAAACACCTTGCGGCGCGCCACGCGCGCTTCCTCGGCGTTCATGTCAAATTGCACCGCCCAATCAGGGTTACGGGCAAACAGTTGCGGCACGTTGGTGATATCAGCCACGTAGGCGAATTTTTCACCCTTGCTTTCCACCATGAAAAGCGTATGGCCGGGCGTGTGACCGTAGGCTGCCACACTCTTGATGCCCGGAACAATCTCGACACCTGCTTCAAACTTGACCATCTGGCTGTCCGTCAAACCGCCGAGCATACGGCGCACGGTCTGGAAGGCGCCTTTCATGGCATCGGGGGCAGCCGCCATGCGGTTATCGTCCATCCAAAACGCGTGTTCGACGGAGGGCACCATGATCTTGGCATTCGGATAGACCAACTGTCCTGCCTTGTTGCGCACGCCAAGTATGTGGTCACCGTGGAAATGGCTGAGGATGACGGTGTCGATGTCTTCGGCTTTGTAGCCTGCCGCATTCAGATTGCTCATTAAGCGCCCGGTGGTCGGACCGCCGTTGTCGGAGAAGCCTGTGTCCATCAGGACCTTGCGGTTGCCAGACACCACCAAAAACGCGGTGTAGGGCACATCCAGATATTCCGTGGGCAGGTTTTGAGCGCGCAACAGTTCCTGCACCTCGGCCAGCGGGGCGTTTCGCACAAACTCTGCCGCCAGTGGACGACGTGTCACACCATCGTTGAGCGCGATGACTTCGATATCGCCAATTTTCTGTTTGCGAAACCCAACCTGCACCACGCTGGGCGAGCCGAAATTTGGAGCAGACTGTGCGCCCAGAGGCATAAAAGATCCGGCAGCGTAAGCCGCCAGTGCAGCTCCACCACCAACAAAAATGTCGCGCCTAGTTACCATATGCAGTCTCCACAGTTTTAATGAAGACCGAATAGTCTCAAATGAAACCGGTTGGTGCACATCAGCCTCTAGTAACCACTGATTCTTCGGGGTTATCACTGGCTTTAGTCCCAAGAAAAGCCTGCGCATAGCCGCCGTTGTAGGACTACCGAGCCGCCACGAGTCTGGCAGGCTGTGACATGGTCAGGTCCGCAAGTGCTCCAACAGACCAGCCGTAGAGCCATCCAGCCCGGCAGCGTCGCCACTGGACAGTCGCGGCTCAATCGCCTTGGCCAGCACCTTGCCCAGCTCGACGCCCCACTGGTCAAAACTATTGATACCCCAGACCGAGCCACTGACAAACACACGGTGCTCCTGAAGGGCGATTAAAGCACCCAATGAGGCGGGGGTCAGCTCATCCAGCACCAAAAAAGTACTGGGTCGATTGCCTGGAAAATGCCTGTGTCCACCCGCATCGTCCTGGCCGACCATCAGCGCTTGGGCCTGGGCCAGCACGTTGGCCAGCAGCAGTGTCTGGTGGCCCGCCAGGGCATGGCGCGCCTTCTTGACTGCGACGAACTCCACAGGCACCACATCGGTTCCTTGGTGCAGCATCTGGAAGTAGGCGTGTTGACCATTGGTACCGGGCTCTCCCCACAGCGCTGGCGATGTCGCAAATGGCAGCGCCTCGCCCGACGCGTCTACACGCTTGCCATTGCTCTCCATCTCCAACTGCTGCAAGTACGCAGGGTAGCGTTTGAGCGCGCTATGGTAGGGCGCAATGCTGCGACTGGTAAAGCCATGAAAATTGCGGTACCAGACGTCCAGCAGCCCCAGACGCACCGGCAGGTTGCTGGCCAACGGCGCGGAGCGGAAGTGCTCGTCCATCGCGTGCGCGCCAGCCAGAAATGAGCGAAAACCCTCAGGCCCAATCGCTATTGCCAGCGGCAGGCCAATGGCCGACCACAGCGAATAACGCCCGCCCACCCAGTCCCAAAATCCGAAGGTGGTACTGATGCCAAAGTCCTGTGCCGCTTGCACATTTGTGGTGAGTGCCGCGAAATGCCGCGCCGTGTCCGTACCACCCTGTGCCGTAAACCAGGCCTTGGCGGACCGGGCATTGGTCATCGTCTCTATGGTGGTGAAGGTCTTGCTGGCGATCAGGAACAGCGTACTCTCAGGCTTGAGTTTCTGAAGCACAGCATCCAGCTCATGGCCGTCGACATTCGACACAAAGTGGAATCGCTTGCCGGGTATCGCAAACGCATCCAACGCCAGCACCGCCATTTGGGGGCCCAAGTCAGAGCCACCAATGCCGATGTTGACGATGTCGGTGATGGCCGCATCGTCCCGCACCGCTTGCGCGTAGGCCAGCATCGCGTTGAGCGTGGCATGCACCTGGCCCAGCTCTTTTGCTACGTTTGTAATAGCGGACCCGTTATATCCGACGGGGGCTGTAGGCGGAAATCGCAACAACCAATGCATGACGGCACGGTTCTCTGTGTTGTTGATGGCCTCACCAGCAAACATCGCGTCGCGGTGGGCTTGCACGCCGCATTCGCGCGCCAGGTTCAGCAGCAGGGCTTCGGTATCCGCATCCAGCAGGTTCTTGGACAGGTCCGCAAAGACATGGGGCGCGGATTGGCTCAGGCGCGCAAACCGTTGGCTGTCGCTGGCAAACGCCTTGCGAAGATCCAACCGGTTGGCACCATTGGCAAAGTGCGCTTGCAGCGCCGCCCAAGCAGCGGTGCGGTCACAACGTACACGGGTCATGGGGAGGCTTCTGTGCAGTCGTAGGGGTTCAGGCGGCCAGCATCAGCTGTTCGAGCTTGACGGCATCGACACAGAAGGCGCGAATGCCTTCGGCGAGTTTTTCAGTGGCCATGGCATCTTCGTTCAGCGCAAAACGGAAACCCGCTTCGTCGTACTGTACAGACGGCAGGTCCAACTGTTGCGCGCGGGTCGCGTCCAGAGCCCGGACCAAAGGCGCTTCGGTGGCCGCCAGGCTGGCCAGCAGTTCGGGGCTGATAGTCAGCAGGTCACAGCCCGCCAGCGCGGTAATCTGACCGACATTGCGAAAGCTCGCGCCCATGACCTCTGTGGCAATGCCAAACTTCTTGTAGTAGTTGTAGATTTGGGTCACGGATTGCACGCCAGGGTCATTGGCATTCGCTCGCTCGGCTTCCACCCACGCTGCGCCCGCAGACTTTTTGTACCAATCGTAGATACGTCCCACAAACGGGGAGATCAGCTTCACCTTGGCCTGGCCGCAAGCCACGGCCTGGCAGAACGAGAAAAGCAAGGTCAGGTTGGTGTGTATGCCCTTGCGCTCCAGTTGCTGGGCTGCCTGAATGCCTTCCCACGTGGCGGCTACCTTGATCAGCACGCGGTCGACGGGAATGCTTTGTGCCTGGTAAAGCTCAATCAGCCGCTCGCCCCGCGCGACGGTGGCATTCGTGTCAAAGCTCAGACGGGCGTCGACTTCGGTGGACACGCGGCCAGGAATGATGGACAGAATCTCGCACCCGAAACGCACCAGCAAACGGTCCATGGTTTCATCGAGCGGGCGATCGCGGAACTGGGCTACGGTGTCCTTCAGCAAAGGCGCGTAATCGGGCTTTTGCACCGCCTTAAGAATGAGGGAAGGATTGGTCGTGGCGTCCTGCGGTTGGAAGGCGCCCAGTTGCTTGAAGTCGCCGGTGTCCGCGACAACGGTGGTGAATTGTTTGAGTGCATCGAGTTGATTCATGTGTTGAATTATCCGTGAAACAAAGTTACATTACCGTGTCTTCTTTCATGTAACTCCAAAATTTTTCTATGAGCTTTGATCTTGTCTTGTTCGGTGGCACGGGTGATTTGGCCTGGCGCAAACTCATGCCCGCGCTGTTTCAGGCCTTTCGCCATGGATCCTTGCCCGAGGGCGGACGCATCATAGGCGTAGGGCGCGATGACCTCAGTGCGGAGCAGTACAGAAGCCTGATCCAGTCCCGGTTTGACAAGGTCGATTTGGCCAAGCGTCCCAGTGCAGAAGAGTTTTCACGCTTCGCGGCCATGCTGGATTTTGTCCGCATGGACCTCTCCAAGCCAGAAGATTACGCCCAACTGGCCCACACGCTTCAGACTCGCAACGCGGATACCGTGGTCATGTACCTAGCCACTGCACCCAGCTTGTTTACAACCATCTGCGAGCAATTGGCCGCCGCAAAGCTGAACACGGCACACACCCGCATCGTGCTGGAGAAACCGCTGGGCCACGACTTGGCATCCAACCGCGCCATCAACCATACCGTGCGCCACTACTTCGAAGAGAAGCAGGTTTTCCGCATCGACCACTACCTGGGCAAACCTGCCGTGCAAAACCTGTTTGCACTGCGTTTTGGCAACGCGTTGTTTGAACCGCTATGGCGCCGCGAGCACATTGCCAATATTCAGATCACCATCTCCGAAGAACTGGGCGTGGAGAAGCGCGGTGCGTTCTACGAAACCACAGGTGCCCTGCGCGATATGGTGCAAAACCATGCGCTGCAACTGCTGTGTGCCATCGGCATGGAGCCACCCATCAACTCCCATGCAGATGCCATTCGCGATGAGAAACTCAAGGTACTGCGCTCACTGAAACCCTGGACGCAGGAATCCCTGGCACAAGATGTGGTGCGCGGACAGTATTCCAGCGGCAGCATCGATGGTGCCAAGGTGCCGGGTTACCGTGAAGAGTTGGGCGTGAATCCGCAGAGCAATACCGAGACCTTCGTCGCGCTGCGCACCGAGATCGCAAACTGGCGCTGGGCTGGTGTGCCGTTTTACATCCGCACCGGCAAACGCCTGACAGGTCGCGATGCCCACATCGAGGTCAATTTCCGGCCCACGCCGCACGCCATCTTTAACTCGCAAATCGGAGTGGCCAACCGACTGGTTATCAACCTGCAGCCCAAAGACGGTTTGGAACTGCACCTGCTGGCGCAAGGGCAAAACAACCGCCAGGCCAAATCCGGTGCCGCACAAGCGCTGGTGCCCGTGCAGTTGGATCTGGACTTTGACAAGCGCTTTGGTTCCGAGCGCGTGGGTGCCTATGAGCGACTGCTGCTCGATGTCATCGACGGTCGACTGAACCTGTTTGTACGCAGCGACGAGCAGGAAGAAGCCTGGCGCTGGGTTGAGCCCATCATGAACCATTGGGTCAACGATACCCAGGGTCCACGCATGTATGCTGCGGGTAGCTGGGGACCCAGCGCCTCCAGCGCAATGATTGCACGCGACGGTTATTGCTGGTCAGAAGAAAGCTAACGACATATGAACCTGAACCCCACACGTCAGAGCGGCCTGCCATGTTAGACCGCATACAGGCCGCCCTCCCCTCCTTGGCCCCAGCGGAGCAACGTGTGGGCAAACTCTGCCTGGCAGACCCGCGTGCTTTTGCCAAGCTGCCAGTCAGCGTGCTTGCCGACCGATCCCACGTCAGTAAACCCACCGTGGTGCGCTTCTGCCGTAGCGTTGGATATGACGGACTGGCGGACTTCAAACGCAAGCTGGCAGGCACTGTCAATGAAGGCGTCCCCTTCATTCACCGCAGCGTGGATACCGATGACAAAACCTCCGACGTGATGGTCAAGGTGATCGACAACACCGTTGCCGCATTTCTGAAGTACCGCAACGAAGCCAGCACGGTCGCACTGGACAAAGCCATCGCTGCGCTGTTATCCGCTTATCAGGACAAGCGCCGCATTTTGTTCTTTGGGGTGGGTAACTCGGGGGTGGTGGCGCAGGACGCGCACCACAAGTTCTTCCGCCTCGGCGTGAACACCGTGTCCTACAGTGACGGACACATGCAGGTGATGAGTGCATCGGCCCTGGAGCCTGGGGACTGCGTGGTCGTTATCAGCAACTCTGGGCGCACGCGAGACCTGATGGATGCCTGTGACATCGCACGCAAGAATGGTGCAACAACCATTGTGATTACCGCCAGCGGGTCACCTTTGGCAAGCGCCGGACACATTCACCTGAGCGCCGACCATCCGGAAAGCTTTGACAAGTACAGCCCCATGGTCTCGCGCCTGCTGCACCTGATGATCATCGACATTCTGGCCACCTGCATGGCGTTGCGCATTGGTGGTGCAACACTGCAACCGCTGTTGCGCGACATGAAGAGCAATTTGCGTAGCAAGCGCTACACATAGAGCATTCCGCACAAAGCAAAAACCCCGCTACGTTGCCGTAGCGGGGTTTTTAACTAGAAACCCTAAGCTGGCTTAAGCCAGCGTCAGATTAGAAGTTGTGGCGGATGCCGACGCCGTATGTCTCGGAAGCAACAGCTGTCTTCTTGACAGTGGTGCCAGACTTGCCATCGCTGTGGAATGCGCCGTACACAGTAGTGCGCTTGCTCAGGCTGTAGCCAGCGTATGCCAGCCAGTTGGTGTCGTCAAAACCGGTGTCTTGTGCGACGTCAACTGTGAACTTCCATGGGCCCATGGGCAAAGAAGCACCCAAAGACCAACCTTGAGATTGACCAGCTGCGTCTTGGAAGGAAGCTGCAACAACGAACGAGCCGAAGTTGTAGTTCACGCCCAGAGCGTAGTTGCCGTCAGAAGCGCTGCTAACCTTGTTATAGGACAGACCAGCAGCCAGAGGGCCAGCAGCATAGATCAGGTTAGCGTCAACCTTGCTGACGTCTTGCTTAGGAGCAACAGCCAGATCCAACTCAGTCACATAACCCAGAGTACCGGAGAAACCGCCCATCTTAGGTGTGGTGTAGCTGAATTCGCTGTTGTTGCGCGAACCGCCGCCAGCAAAAGCGAATTGGTTAGCAACTGCGGAGAAGTTAGCTGCGCCAGTCAGTTCCCATGTGGCAACGCCGAAGAACGATGGAGTCAGAGTACGACCAGCCTTCAGGCGACCGAATCCGCCGTCCAGAGCCATGTAAGCGTAACGGCCGTCAGCAGTAGTAGTACCGCCGTTTTCGTAGTTGATGTTTTGTTCGAACTGAGCTGTCAGCTTCATGCCGCCACCCAGATCTTCAACAGCGCGAATGCCCCAACGGCTGTTGCCGTCGTTCAATGTGCCATTGCCGGACATCGAAGCGTCGCTACGAGCGCCGGACATGTTGGTTGCGGACAGGGACAGGTCAGCAACGCCGTACAGGGTAACTTGCGCCATAGAGGCGGTCGAAGCGGCCAAAACGGCCAAAGCGATGAGGGTTTTTTTCATTTCGGGTTTCTCAAAAAGGTTAAACAGCGGGCTCAGGTCCTACGGGATCAGAACCCCGGGCCAACCTCCTAGTTCAGGAAGTTGGATGTATTGCACCAGACCCATGCCGGTTTGGCAAAGCATTGACCCTAAAAAGTACGGAAAAACCCGAAATCCCCGGCCTTCCGTTGCAGGGGTGCAACAATTTGTTTCCCTCTTGCGACACCACAAACAGGCTAGACTGGCGCATTGAACTTTTTACGGAGTTTCGCCATGGATTCGCTGCTAAATGCTGCAGATTCCGCCCTGCGCACCCTGTTTGCGAAGCCACATGCGGCGCATCCCTGCCCAACGGTGGCGGATCAGCCCACCGAGCTTGCCGCCAACGAAAACCGCTCTGCCGCAGCACTGATGCGGGTTAACCATGTGGGCGAGGTGTGCGCCCAAGCGTTATATACAGCACAGGCACTGACAACCCGCAACCCCGCGCTGCGCGCGCACTTTACACAAGCCTGCATTGAAGAAACCGACCACCTGGCCTGGACCGCCCAGCGCCTGGACGAACTCAACGCCCGCCCTTCGCTGCTGAATCCACTCTGGTATGCCGGAGCATTTGGTTTAGGGCTTTTGGCTGGCCGGCTGGGAGACAGGGTCAGCCTGGGATTTGTGGTTGAAACCGAAATTCAAGTTGGTGCCCACTTACAGAGTCATCTCGACGATTTGCCGGCTGGTGACCATGCCTCACGCGCTATCGTCTCTCAAATGCGGGATGATGAATTGCGCCATGCCCGCGCAGCCCAGGAAGCGGGAGCCATGGAACTGCCGCAACCCGTCAAAGACCTCATGCGTGGCGCGGCAAAGGTCATGACAACCGTCGCCCACCACATTTAAGCCTCTAAAAGCTCGTAACTGGTCGTAATTTCGGCCATCTTCGCCAACATGATGCTGGCCGAGCAATACTTTTCGTGACTCAAGGCAATCGCCCGTTCCACCGCAACGGCCGGTATAGCCTTACCAGTCACCGTGAAATGCATGTGAATCTTGGTAAACACCTTGGGTTCGGTTTGTGCGCGCTCTGCAGTCAGTTTCACAGTACAGCCCTGCACCGCATGGCGGCCACGCTTCAGAATCAACACGACGTCATACGCCGTGCAGCCACCTGTGCCAGCCAATACCGTTTCCATAGGACGTGGCGCCAAGTTTTGGCCACCGTTCTCGGGCTTGACCGCGTCTGGCGCGCCATCCATGACCAGCGTATGGCCGCTTCCGGTTTCGGCTACAAATCCCATTGCAGAGCGTGTGCTCAGGCCCCCGGTCCAACTCACTGTGCATTCCATGTTCTTGCTCCTTAACATTCGTGGCGCGCCGCATGCGCGGCAAGCTGGCGATTATCATGCGTCAACACTTGCCCCTATGCCATGAAGAACCAACAACCGCGACACCTGACCCCCGACGACTACCTGAAGAAAATCCTGACTGCCCGTGTCTACGATGTAGCCACTGAGTCCGCGCTGGAGCCCGCCAAGCAGTTGGGCAAACGCCTGCACAACACCGTACTACTCAAACGCGAAGACCAGCAGCCGGTGCGAAGCTTCAAACTGCGTGGCGCCTATAACAAGATGGCGCAACTCAGCGCAGAGCAGTTAGCCAAGGGGGTGATTTGCGCTTCCGCCGGGAACCACGCCCAAGGTGTGGCGCTCAGCGCGCACAAGCTTGGCGCGCGGGCCGTCATCGTGATGCCAACCACAACACCCCAGGTCAAGGTAGACGCGGTGCGCGGTTTCGGCGGCGAAGTGGTGCTGCATGGCGACAGCTACTCAGACGCCTATGCCCATTCATTGGCCTTGCAAAAGAAGCAAGGACTTACCTTCGTCCACCCCTTTGATGACCCGGATGTGATTGCCGGCCAGGGCACGATTGCCATGGAGATCCTGCGCCAGGTGCAAACCTTGCGTAAACCCTTGGACGCAGTCTTTGTCGCCATTGGGGGCGGTGGACTGGTGTCCGGCGTGGCCAACTACATCAAGGCCGTGGACCCACGCATCAAAGTCATTGGCGTGCAAACAAGTGACTCCGACGCCATGCTGCAGTCAATCAACGCCAAGCAGCGAATCACGTTAAACGATGTCGGCTTGTTTGCTGACGGAACAGCAGTAAAGCTTGTCGGCGAAGAAACCTTCCGCATCGCCAGCGGCTTGGTCGACGAGTACATCGTGGTGGATACCGACGCGGTGTGTGCCGCCATCAAGGATATCTTTATTGACACCCGCAGCATCGTTGAACCCTCGGGCGCCATGGCGGTCGCGGCCGTCAAACAATACGTCGCCAAGAACAAGACCAAGGGTGAAACCTATGCCGCCATTTTGTGCGGCGCCAACATGAATTTCGACCGCCTGCGTTTTGTGGCCGAACGGGCGGAAGTGGGAGAAGAACGTGAGGCGCTCTTTGCGGTCACGATTCCCGAAGAGCGCGGCAGCTTCAAACGCTTTTGCGAGCTCATCGGCGAGCTGCCCGGCGGCCCGCGCAACGTGACCGAATTCAACTACCGCATCAGCGATTCCGCAAAAGCCCACGTATTTGTGGGTCTGACCACCCAGGGCAAGGGTGAATCCGGCAAGGTGGCGATCAACTTCACCAAACACGGGTTCCAGACACTGGACCTGACCCATGACGACCTTGCCAAAGAGCACATTCGCCACATGGTGGGTGGCCACTCGGCCTTGGCGGAAGACGAGCGCCTTTTGCGTTTTGTATTCCCGGAACGTCCCGGTGCGCTGATGAAGTTTCTGAGCCTGATGCGCCCGGGCTGGAACATCAGTCTGTTCCACTACCGCAACCAAGGTGCCGATTACGGGCGCATTCTGGTCGGCCTGCAGGTACCCAAGGCCGATGACAAGGCCTTTGCCAAATTCCTGCAAACCCTGGACTACCCGTACGTGGAAGAGACCCACAATCCGGTGTACCGCATGTTCCTGCAGAGCTGATATGGGAATATCTCTGGACGGAAAACTGGTGGTGGCGATATCGAGCCGCGCCCTGTTCAACTTTGAAGAAGAAAACCAGGTCTTCGAACAGTCAGACGATACCGCCTACATGCACTTGCAATTGGAACGATTGGATGTTCCAGCCAAGCCCGGTGTTGCGTTTTCACTGGTCAACAAGCTACTGGCCTTCAACGATGCATCGTCGCAAAAGGTAGAGGTTGTCATTTTGTCGCGCAATGACCCAGTGAGTGGCCTGCGCGTCATGAAGTCCGCTGCGCACTATGCCTTACCCATCATCCGTTGCGCGTTCACGCGCGGCGAGCCGCCCTGGCGTTATCTCAAGCCCTTGCATGCCAACCTGTTTTTGAGCACCCACCTCAGTGATGTGCGGGCAGCTCTGTCTGCCGGTGTACCTGCGGCCCAGGTTTACCCATTGTCGGCCCACGCCAGTGACGCCCATCCCACCGAAGTGCGTATTGCCTTTGACGGCGATGCGGTCCTCTTCAGCGACGAGGCCGAGCGTGTCTACCAGTCTCTGGGGCTCAATGCGTTCCAACAGCACGAAATCGACAAGGTAGCCCTGCCGCTGCCCGACGGGCCTTTCAAACCCTTGCTGGTGGCCCTGCACCGGCTACAACAAGCCGCCACACCGCAAATGCGTATTCGCACTGCACTTGTCACGGCGCGCAGCGCACCCGCTCACGAGCGGGCCATTCGCACGCTCATGGACTGGAACATTGCAGTCGACGAAGCCATGTTCCTGGGCGGCCTGGACAAGGGTGAGTTCTTGCGTGAATTCGAGCCGGATTTCTTTTTTGATGACCAGACTGGCCACATAGAATCCGCGGCGCGGCACGTACCCTCTGGCCACGTGGTCAGCGGCGTGCGCAACAGCTAGACGCCCGTAAACTCCCAGCGCGCGAACGGGCCGGGCAGGACGCTTACCCCACCGCGGCGGAGTATCCTGCGAAGCCTTTGGCGCGCAACAAGCAGGCTGGGCACTCGCCACAGCCATAGCCCCAGGGGTGTCGATGGGTTCGGTCACCCAAATAGCAGGTGTGGGTGTGCTCCACGATCAGATCCACCAAAGCTTGGCCGCCCAGTTGGTGCGCCATGGTCCATGTGGCCGCCTTGTCGATCCACATCAGGGGCGTCTCAATCAGAAAACGTTTGTCCATGCCCAGTGACAAGGCCAACTGCATGGCTTTCATCGTGTCGTCGCGGCAATCCGGGTAGCCGGAAAAATCCGTTTCACACACGCCGGTCACGATGACCTGCAAGTCGCGCCGGTAGGCGACGGCGGCAGCCAAGGTCATGAACAACAGGTTACGTCCAGGCACAAAAGTGTTGGGCAAACCCGTGCTTTCCATGCGGAAGGCCGTGTCACGCGTGAGAGACGTTTCGCTAACCGCACCCAGCACCGCCAGATCCAGCATATGGTCTTCACCCAGCTTGTGGGCCCACTGCGGAAACTGCGCGCGAATCTCACGCAGCACGACCACGCGCGCGTCCAGCTCTACGCTGTGGCGCTGGCGGTAGTCAAAGGCAATGGTTTCAACACGCTCGTAGCGTTGCAGGGCATGGGCCAGACAGGTAGTGGAGTCCTGACCGCCAGAAAATAGAACAAGGGCGCTGGTGTGCATAAGCCCAATGTTAAAACACCACACCAACCGACCACGCCAGGGTGGTCAGAGGCGCTCGTTCTTTTTGATGGTGTTGTGGTCGTAGACCAGCACTTCTTTGGCAAGATTGCCCGGCGTATCCGATGGAGACGCAGGAACTGGCGGATTCAGCTGGTTGTTCACCTGCTCCAGCTGCACGGCACTGGCACTTGCCGTCCACAGGTTTTTGATGTGATCCATCAAAAGCTGGTACATGGGTTTGGGCGGCGGATCCTCTACCTTTTCAGTAGCGGGCCGGTGTATGGTCCAGTCCTTTTGTGCGGTCGCGGCTTCCGAACCGGGTCTGCCAGGGTCTGAGACGCTGGCGTATACCGGCTCATTTTCATTCACCTTGAGCGCGGGGTTCACCAAATCCACAACGCTAGGCACTGGCTCAAGGTTGGGGCGTGCAGTCACCGCCGGGTTGACCGGGGCAACCGGTATCACCCTGTTTGCCCCGGACGAGACCATATCTGGGCCGCTAGGCCGCAGATTTGGTGATCGATCAATGGTAGGCAACTGCATTTTGGTTTGGGCTCTGGGCCCCTCCACTTACTTCTCTTCGTAGACGTAAGTTTCTTAACGGCAGATTTAGAGGGATATTTAGGCCTATTTTTAAAAAAATTTGCAAATAAATCGATGCAACACATAAGTAGCAGCAATTTCGCACCGTATTGGTGCGCTTTGCGGTTCAATTTCTCTTGTCAGCGCTGTATACCCCCACAAAGTGGTCCAGGATGGCCGCATGGTCCTCAAACAGCTGGTCCTCCATACCCGCCAAGCTGTCCAGGGGGATCCAGCTAGCCTCCAGCGCGTCATCTGCCCCTTTGATCTCAGGCAAACGGATAGTGCCCATGTCAAAGTAAAAGGCATTGGTAATCAGACGTCCGCGCGCGCTGCGCAACGGATGGTCAAACACCTGGCTGGCCTTCAGGGCGTGACGCATAGTGGAGTCCAACGTCTTGAACCCAGTCTCTTCGTGCAGTTCCCGTAGCGCCGCCGTATAGAACCGCTCACCTTTATCGACGAAGCCTCCTGGCAAAGCCCATTGCCCATGGCCTACATCTCCGCCTCGACGGATCAGCAAAACATGCCCATTCGCGACCAACACGGCATCTGCGGTCAGGTACACATCAGCCGCCCACTTCTTGCGGTACTGCACCACAGTTGTGTGCTCTAGCACCCGTTCGGCATACACCGGCAGACGTGACCAGGCCTGCAGATAAGCCAGCACCTCTGCGCTGACGTGGGGCCGCAGCACCGCCAGGCGTGCGTCCGGGTCTGTACCCTCAAAGAATACGTTGCGCAGAGACGTGGCATCGATATCAAACTCCTGCTGAACCGCTTGCCACTGCCAAGTCGGGAAGTGGTCCAAGTAGTAGCTGGTGTGATCCTTCTTGAACCCAACCAGAGTCACGGGGCCCTGGCCGCCGGTGCGCTGCAGAACACCGGCGCGCACGGCAGCGTTCCAGCGATCATCGTCAAAATAGTCGCGTACGGGCAGAAACTGCACCCGGTCGATGGCTTCTGCTGGCAATGTGGCCAGAATCATGGCCTGGCGCTCCTCCCAACTGAACGGGTTGCGGACATCACGCGAACGAAATGCCGAGCCTATGACCACAATCACCTGCTGGGCAGCCGCCAGAGCGGCCTTGAGCAGCGTCTGGTGGCCTTTGTGGAACAGCTGCCAGCGGCCGACGACGATGGCAGTGCCCGGTGGCGGAACGTTGGCTGGGTTGTATTGCATAGTGCTGTGCCTTATCTATATCGGTCTACGCGTATTGAACTGCAGCGATGGGTACCTGGCGGCCGCTGCCAAAAGCCTTGCCCCGCACCCGCAACACGGGGGGGGCCTGACGGCGCTTGTACTCGTTGCGGGCGATCATCTTCTGGATGCGGATGATTAGCGCTGCGCCCTCCGGCGTGGCGCGCAATTCCATCATCTTCGCATCGGCATGTTCGCGCTCGGGGCGCGCAAGCCGGTCACCCTCGATCAGGTGTTTGAGGATCTCGTCCAGCACCTCATAAGGCGGCAGACTGTCCGTGTCCTTTTGCCCCGGAGCCAACTCGGCAGACGGCGGCTTCTCGATGATGGCCGCCGGAATCAGCTCCCGCCCTGCAGTGGCATTGATATGGCGGCACAGCGCAAAAATCTCGGTCTTGTACAGATCACCAATGAGTCCCAGCCCCCCATTGGTGTCACCATACAGCGTGCAGTACCCGACGGATACTTCGCTCTTGTTGCCAGTGGTCAATAGAAGGTGACCAAAGCGATTGGAGTATTCCATCAGCGTGGTACCGCGCACCCGGGCCTGCAAATTTTCCATCGGCAGGCCTTGCAGGGCCTCACCAAAGGATGCTGCGTAGGTCTCTTCGAAGGCCGACACAATGTTCCTGATCGGGTGCTCGATCAACGTGACGCCCAAATTGCGGCACAACACCACGGAATCCGACACGCTGCCTTCGCTGGAGAATTTGGACGGCATGGTGATACCCACCACATTCGCAGCGCCCAGTGCCTCAATCGCCAGTACAAGCGTCAACGCGGAATCGATGCCGCCAGACGACCCTACCACTGCCTGCGTAAACCCGCAGCGCCGTGCATAGTCCTTCAGCCCCAGCACGATTTGCTGGCGGTAAAACTCCATAGTCGCTAATCCAGCCTGCGGCACCGCAGGCAACGCCGCACCATCACACTGCGTGAAGGCTCGATGCAACGGATCGAAACTCAGAGTGGTCACATCTTCGGCGAAGCGCGTGGCCTCATACACGACGGTGCCTTGCGCATCAACGGCGAATGACGCTCCGTCATACACCAGCTGATCATGCCCGCCAATCTGGTTCACATACAACAGTGGCAGCTTGTGGCGGGCACATGCCGCACCAAACACCATGTGGCGCTGCTCGCGTTTGCCAATATTGCTGGGGCTTGCGTTGATGGACACCACCAGATCGGGCGCGGCATCCGCCAGGCGCTGAAACGGGTTGACGACGTAATCTTGTCCGCCATCGTTCCAACCGTCTTCGCAAATCATCAGCCCGACCTGTACGTCATCCACGCGCAGCACACGCGCCACATCCGGCCCTGGCTCGAAGTGGCGGCGTTCGTCAAAGATGTTGTAGGTGGGTAGCAGTTGCTTGGCGTATTGCAACACCTGCTCGCCATTCTTCAGCACCAGCAAGGCGTTGTAGAACGGCTTGCCAATACCTGCACGGCGCATGGGCGCACCGACCACCCAATAGAGCTTGGGCGTTTCGCGGGTCGCCAACAGCAGCTGGGCCAAGCCTTCCTCAACACGCGCCTGAAAGTTGGCGTCGTCCAGCAAGTCACCGGGGTAGTAGGCGGTCAGACTCATCTCGGGAAACACCACAATATCTGCAGCATCGTCACGCGCCCGGCGTGCGGCCCACAGCATGCGGGCTATGTTTCCGGTGATGTCTCCGATAGTCGGGTTGATTTGGGCACTTGTTATGCGCAGCATGGTTGAAGTTTTCTCGCGGTTGCGTGGATGCTTAGCCATTCATGTGAAAAACCTGGCGCAAATAGGCCAGAAAAGTCTGGTCATCACACAGCGTCTTGCCAGGCGAGTCGGATAACTTGGCCGTGGGTTGACCATTGCAGTTAACCAGCTTCATCACAATGTTCAGCGGTTTGAGCCCGGTGTCATTGCTCAGGTTGGTGCCGATGCCAAATCCGGTCTGCACACGGTCGGCAAAATGGCGGTGCAGCTTGATCGCGGTGGGCACGTCCAGACCATCGGAGAAAACCAGGCGCTTGGAATGGGCATCCAGCTTGAGCTTGGCATAGTGGGCCAAGGCCTTTTCACCCCAGACCACCGGGTCGCCGCTATCGTGGCGCAGGCCGTCAAACAGCTTGGCGAAGTAGAGGTCGAAGTCGGCCAGAAAAGCGTCCATGCCCACCACATCGGTGAGAGCCACTCCCAGGTCACCGCGGTATTCCTGCACCCAGGATTCCAGCGCCGCCTTTTGAAAGCCCTTGAGCTGCACACCCACAGCCTGGAAAGTTTGCAGGTACTCGTGCGCCATGGTGCCAATGGGCACCAGGCCCAGCTTCTTGGCTAGGTAGACGTTGGACGTTCCCTTGAACACCTGCGGCACCTCGCGCGCCAGCGTGCTGGTCACCTCTTCCTGCCAGGCACCGGAGAAGCGCCTGCGCACGCCGAAATCGAAAAACTCGAAGGGATGGCGACGCACCGGGCCTTCACAGATGTTCTCCCGCAACAGGTCGATCTTGGCATGCAGGCGTATGCGCGCTTCGGCCAAGGCCGCATCATGGGCAAGGCCCTGCGCCAGTCGGCGGAAGTAGAGCTCATTGACGATGGCCAGCACATAGATCTCCAATCCCATCACGTGAACCTGCGGACCTTTGGCCACGACGTGCAGGGTATCGCCTTCGGTGCTGACGGTGATGAAGCGGCGCTGGAACTGGAACAGCCGCAAAAAGTCGATGTAGTCCGACGACAGGTAGCGCAGCGCACCCAGGTAGGCCAGTTCGTCTTCGGTAAAGCGCAGGGCACACAGTGCGTCCAGCTGGGCATTGACATCAGCGGCCAATTCCGCCAACGGGAAAGCCGGTGTATTGCGGCATACAAAGCTGTATTCGGCCTGGTTGGTCGGCATTGAGTGCAACATGGGCTGCTGCATCGTGAACTTGTACAGATCCGTTTCCAGCAGGCTACGTATGACGGGCTGGAACACTTTAGGCTGGGCGGTCATCTCGGTCACTCCTGAAAACAATTGGTGATGTTGCGGTGTTGGCTGGACAGTAGCATCGGTTCGATTCTGTTTCTCTGGACTACAGTGTAGCCTACTTAAATGCGTTTTGCAATTAAGTAGGCTACAAAACACGATGGTCTAGACGGGGCTACCGCTCGCATGGTCTGGCCTTCGACCACAAGCAACTGCTCTTCGGAGCAATCGCTTCAAGAAAAATCGGCCGCTAGCCCCCGTATTTATTCGCTATGTCACTACACTTTTTATAGTGATTGAACAACAAAGAAACGGCTTCGTGCCAGCCTCAGGGTGGCAGGCCAATGCCATTGGCCGCCCTGCAGCGCGCAATGTCGCACGCGGTGGGCAGGGTCGCGCGGTATTCCACACCAAGGGGCAGCTTGCCACCGCCGCGGATGTTGCAGGTCTGGCCTTTGCCATCGTTGTAATACGACGTGACATCGACACAGCGCCGGGAATGGGCCATCACACCAAAGAAATGGCCCATCTCGTGCGAGATCACCATCTGCAGGGTTTCCCGTGCGTCGTGCTGTGGGTTGACCTTGCGCAGCAAGGCAAACATGGCAGGGTTCAGTGACAGGGTCTTCTGGCTCAGGTTCGCCAGCCCCGCAGCGCCTGCACTGCCGGCTTCGCTCCACACCACGCGGACCAAGCCTTCTGTGCTGGCAGGTGCCTTGGCGTTCGGTGCCAGCGTAACCTGCGCCTGCACCCCGCAGGGCGACCATGCCTTGGCGGCGGCTTCCACCGCCAACAACACGGTGGCCACATCAAACCATGCAGGCGCCCCTTGGGGGTCCAGCACAAAGTGCAAAGCCACAGCGGCCGCCGGGCGGTCGCGTCCATCACCCCAGGTCTGCACCTCGCCGGGCAGGCACTGCGCGATTTCCTGCTCGCGCACCGACGCTGGCGGCGAGGCGTCCGCGCCTAGCGCGAGCACGGCCAGCAACAACAGCGTGACTCCTTTTGAAGGATGCATGGTGCAGCTCTCAACCAGGGTTGTGGCGCCGCCGGGTCAGGCGAACAGCGCCGCCAACTCGGTCAGATTTGCAACGGTATGGTGGGGTCGGTGATCCGTATGGCTCCAGGCGTGCGCTTCACGGTTGACCCATACCGTCTGCATCCCGGCGCCCAACGCACCCACCACATCCAGCGCAGCATCGTCGCCCACATGCAAGATGTGCGCAGACCCAACGCCTGCCTTGTCCGCCGCTGCATGGAAGATGCGTGCATCGGGTTTGGCAAAGCCAAAGTCGCTGGCACTGAGGCTGTGCGCAAAAAACTGCCCCAGCCCCACACGGGCCACATGGGCATTGCCGTTGGACAACGCCACCAGGGGAAAGCGTGCAGACAGCGCCGCCAGCGCAGGCAATACGTCGTCAAACAACTCGACCCTCATGCGCTCGGCAAAGAACACCTCAAAGGCGGGTTCGGCCAGGCTGGTGTCTTCCTGCGCGCGGTGCAGTGCGGTGCGGATGGACTCGCGGCGGATGGCGCTTAAGTCATGGCCCAGCTCAGGGCGGCTTTGCACCACATGCGCACGGACCGCCAGGCGCGCGTCTTTGTCGGCGAACACGGCGGCGGCACCCGGAGCACGCTCAGCCAACCAGGCCGCCAATACCAGCTCGGCCCGCTGAATCGTGGGCCAAATGGGCCACAAGGTGTCATCCAGGTCCAGCGTAATGGCTTTGATGCGGGAGATATCCAACGCGGTCATGGCAGCTCCCGCCCGCGTGCACTCTGGTACAGGGCATACCACTGTCCGCGGGTCAGCGCCACGCGAGCTGCGTCAGCACAGGCGCGAATGCGATCAGGGTTGGCCGTGCCGATGGCAGGCTGGATACGCGCAGGATGCTTGAGCAGCCAGGCCAGCACAATGCTCTCGCGGGTCACACCGTGTTCGTCGGCCAGTTGTTGCACCAACTGCGCGGTGGCGACTGTCGCTGGCGCCGCATCCGGTGGTGCCCCACCGCTGTACCAACCCTTGCCCAGCGCGCCCCATGCCTGCAGCGCGATGTCCTGGCTCTGGCAGTAGTGCAGCGTATCGCCCCACATCAGGGACTGCTGGCCCTGCGCATCGTTGAAGCAGGTATCAGCATCCAGCCAATCCGTTTTGAGCAAACTCATCTCCAGCTGGTTGGCCACCAGCGGTGTCTCCAGCGCGGCAACCAGTTGGCGCAACTGCCCTGCATGCATATTGGACACGCCCAGCTGGCGCACCTTGCCAGCCGCAAACAACGTACGCCAAGCGTCGTTGATCTCATCAGGCTCCATCAGCGGATCGGGCCGGTGCAGCATCAGCACATCGATGTAGTCGGTCTGCAGGCGGCGCAGGCTGGCGTGCACGGATTCAATGATGTGCTCGGCTGACAGGTCGTAGCGCTTGGGGCCATCCGCGTCCTTGAAGCGTATGCCGCACTTGGTCTGCAGCTGCATCCGCTGGCGCAGGCCCGGTTGCTGCTTGAACAGTTCACCAAAACACTGCTCGGCCTTGCCCAGCGTGTAGATGTTGGCGTGGTCAAAGAGTGTGATGCCGATGTCCAGCGCGGCCTCCACTGCGGCGTGCGCCTGGGACACATCTTCGGCTTGCAGCGGGTTGTTGTTCCAGCCACCACCCAGGCCCATGCAGCCGTAGATGAGGCGGGATTGTGTGGAGAGACGGGTGGTGGTAGGTGTTGTCATTCGTCTGGGAGCAGGTAGGTTGCCCAAAGTATCGCACCCCATGGGAGTGACGCATCGTGCACATTTCTGCGAAACAGCGGCATTTTTTCACGCTTGACGCGCTTACTGCCATCGCCTGTCACACGGCCGGCACAGTTGGCCCACTAAACTGCCTTTTTCAACTTTTTCTTGAACGGAGCCACTCCATGGACACCGGAAAAATCACCTCCTGGATAGACCAGGCCCAGCCCATTCTGGTCGCCTTTGGGCTTAAGGCACTGGGAGCCATCGCCGTATTTGTAGTGGGCCGTTGGCTCATCAACGTGGCCACCAGCCTGGTGGGTGCCGGCATGACGCGCCACAAGCTGGACCCCACCGTGCAGCGCTACTTGGTGAGCTTTATCACGGTGGCGCTGAACATCATTCTGGTTGTGGCCATCCTGGGCTACTTTGGGGTAGAGACCACGTCATTTGCCGCGCTGGTGGCCGGTGCCGGTGTGGCCATTGGTGCGGCTTGGAGCGGCTTGTTGGGCAACTTTGCATCGGGCATCTTCCTGTTGGTGCTGCGTCCCTACCAGGTGGGCGACTACGTGGGGGTGGCTGGTATTGAAGGCACCGTGCTGGAGCTGGGCCTGTTTGGCACCACCATCAACACGCCCGACAACGTGAAAACCATTGTGGGTAACGGCAAGATCATGGGTAGCGATATCAAAAACTTCTCAGCCAATCCGCACCGCCGCGTGGAGCTGGTAGCCCAGCTGGCAGGCAGCGCCGATGCACACAAGGCCATTGCACTGCTGAAAGAGTCGGTGTCCAAGGTGGCCAACATCGCCAAGTCTCCCACGGTGGATGTAGAGATTCTGGAGTTCAACGAATTTGGCCCCAAGCTGGCCGTGCGCCCCTATTGCCACACCGACCACTACTGGCAGGTGTACTTTGACACCAACAAGGCCATTGCCGACACGCTGGGTGCGGCAGGCTTTCCGGTCGCCACGCGCCCGGTCAAGATTTACCCCGTTTAACTAGGAGAAAGCAACATGGGAATTTTCGATGCAGTGATGGGTGCCGTCAGTGGGCACGTTCAGCAAAATGGTGGCTTGGGTGAAGTGTTGGGTGGCCTATTGGCTAACAACTCCGAGCTGGGCGGCCTGAGCGGGCTGGTGGACAAGTTCCAACAGAACGGTATGGGAGACATCGTCGGCTCATGGATTGGCACGGGGCAAAACCTGCCCATCTCGGCCGACCAGATTGCCAGTGCGTTTGGCAGCGGCACCCTGGGCAACATGGCCAGCCAGCTGGGTCTGGACCCAGCGCAGGTGTCTGGCCAGTTGGCGCAGATGCTGCCCGGCATTATCGACAGACTCACCCCCAACGGCGCACTGCCCGAGGGCGGATTGGGTCAGCCCGCCGACCTGATGGGCATGTTGGGCGGGCTGCTGAACAAAAGCTGAAGGACGTACACCGCGTCCGTCGCATTTAGACGGACAACTTGCGGCGCAGGTCACTACCACTGAGCCGCTGCCCCGCGCGGTGTGTTTGCAGCATCGTTAACAACTGGGCATTAACGGGAGCTGCCGTGCCGTGCTGTTGCGCCAGCCGCACCACGGCGCCGCACAGGTCGTCAATTTCGGTAGTGCGGCTCTTCTGCACATCGTCCCACATGGAGGAACGGGCGGTCGGGTCGATGCGCAACATGCGTGCGGCCACCACCTTGAACAGAAAGTCGGGCAGGCGCAGAATTTTGGGTAGCAGGCGAGGCGGAGCACTGGCTACCTTGGCCGGTGTGATGCCCGCCGCATCCATGGCGCGCAAGGCCTCTGTCTGCAGCGCGGCCAGCACCATGCGGTAGTTGCGGTCCATCAGCTCGTCACGCAGCGGCAGGTCTGACAGTGCATTGACCGGGTTATTCAGATTCAGCAGCAGCTTGCCCCATTGCACGGCCCGCATATTGGGCATGACCTCTGTGGGCAGGCCGACGGCGCTGCAACAAGCCGCGACCTCCGCACTCTGCGCAGACGGTCCGATCTGCAGATGCCCGGTTGTTGCGCGGTGCACCTTGGCCGGGCTGGACAGGACCACGTTGTAGGGCACCATGCCGGCCACCACTTCCAGATGAGGCGCCGCACCGCGGATGCGCTGGACGTTGTCCACCCCGTTTTGCAAGGAGATGACCAGTGTGCCCGCGCCAAACGCAGCACCGATCTCGGCCGCGGCCTGTGCAGTTGCACCCCCCTTGACACACAGCAAGACAACCGATGGGGCGCTACGGTCCACGTCGGCCACCGACACCGCCAAACGCAAGCTGTCAGCAGGCACACGGGCGCTGTAGCCATCCATGTCGGACACAGTCAACCCGTGGGCGGCTATCTCTCCCAGGATGGCGGGTCGGCCTACCAGGCTGACCCGTTGCCCGTTGGCAGAGAGCCGCCCGCCGACATAACAGCCAATGGCGCCAGCGCCAACAACGATAAAGTGCATAAAGCCTCACTCAAGAACAAGTAAAGTCCACGAACGCAAAGCTTGTGGTTCGCTACAACAACAATAGCACCACCAACAGGTATTACGGGGGCTAGACGCCACTTTTACCATATTGCCGCTTGTATCCAGAACCCACTTCTCCATTCGGACACCCCTGCCCCACACCGGACTACATGCTGCGCCCACTGTTAGCATGCCGCATGGCACAGCGCATCGCAATCATCGGCAGTGGCATGGCGGGCCTGGCTGCTGCTTGGTTCCTCGGCAACCGCCATAGCGTCACCCTGTTTGAACGTCAGCCACGTCTGGGCATTGGTGCACACAGCGTGCAGACGCCGGGCGGCGTGGTTGATGTGCCCTTGCGAGTCATCTATCCGGGCTACTACCCCGAGCTGTTTGCCTTGCTGGCCGAGACCGGTGTTCCGGTGGAACCCCTGGACGCGTCATTGGGTTTTGGCGATCAGGGTGGTGCCAGCTACTTTCGTTACAGCAACCTGCACGTACTGGGCAAGACGCTGCCATGGGTTACACCATCTACTTGGCTGCACGGCGAATCGCGCCGCATTCTTCTGGACCTGGGACGGTTTCTCTGGGAGGTGCCCCAGGCATTGGCCGCGGGTCATTTGGTCGACCGCACGATTGGCGACTACCTGGACCTGCAAAAGTATTCCAGCGCATTCACCGACCGCTTTTTGGTACCCGCCTTTGCCGGGATCAACACGGTGAGTTGCCAGGAAGTGCGCGACTACCCGGCCGAGCTGGTTGCGCAGTATTTCAACCGCCAATTCATGGTCTCCAGCGTTTACCGCGCGGTCGGCGGGGCAGCTGCCATCGCGCAGGCTTTGTCGGCACGCGCAGCACAATTGAGATTCAACGCGCCGATCCGCAGCGTGCAGCGTACTTCGCGCCAAGTGATCATCACTATGGAAGACGGCAGCACTGAAAATTTCGATGCCGTAATCTTCGCCACCCAGGCCAACCAGGTGATGGCTATGCTGAGGGACGCAAGTCAATCCGAACGTGCCGTGCTGGAAGCCGTCCGTTATGGTGGTGTGCGCGTGGTCATGCACCACGACGTTCGGCTGATGCCCGCCAACCGCAAGGACTGGGGCCCAGTCAACTACATCCTTTCACCCCAGCATGACCGTCCCATGGTCAGTATCTGGGTCAACCGCCTGCTGCCCGCCTACCAGGACGCACGGCCACTGTTTCAAACGATCAATCCGATGGTGGAGCCCACCACCGATCTGGTGTTGCAAGACTGCAGCCTGCAGCGCCCCATTGTGGACCTGGCCACACAGGCCAATTTGCAAGAGCTTGAAGCCCTGCATGCGCAATACGGGCGCAGCGTGTTTTTCTGCGGCTCGTACGCAGCGCAAGGCATACCACTGTTAGAGAGTGCGGTGGCGTCGGCGCGGCGAGTGGCAGAAAAGATACTTAGTGAAGTGAAGGCCACCACGTCCTCTCAGTAGGGATAAACACCCACGCGTCACTTTTATGCCACGATGCCAAATCCGTATATGCGGCTAGTGATAACGGGGGATCTGGTCCCTACAATAGCCCCCACAAATTAAGGGGGGAATCCATTTTGAATCTGAACGCGCGTTTCATTTTGCGTGCCTGCACGCTGCTGGCCGTTGTATTGACTATGGCGACGGCCCATGCCCAATCGGCGTCCAAGAATCTGGCACCGGGCTTTACCAAGCGACCCGCCAATTCCAAGCTAGTGATCGTGCCGGTTGATCTGGAACTGTTTTCCATCAGTGCTGGTGGCGTAACCGAGCCGCGCGCCGACTGGACCGAGGCCGCTGGCAAACACTTCCGCACATCCCTCAAGACGATGCAGCCTATGTTTGGCAGTGCCACGCAAAGCCTGGAAGAGTCCGATCTGGATGAATTAGCTGAAATCAGCGCTCTGCACGGCGCAGTTGCGCAGGCGGTGTCATTGCACCACCTGCCCGGCTTCATCAAACTGCCTACCAAGGGCGAACAACTGGATTGGTCCATGGGAGACGCCGTCAAGCCCCTGAAGGAAAAAACGGGCGCCGATTATGCGCTGTTCATATGGGTGCGTGACAGCTACGCCAGTGCAGAGCGCAAGGCCGCCATGGTGGCCATGGCTCTACTTGGCGTGGGCCTGCAAGGCGGAGCCCAAGTGGGCTATGCCTCGTTGATAGACCTGAACACAGGGCGCGTGGTATGGTTCAACAACCTGCAGCGCTTGAGTGGTGATTTGCGTGAGGAAGCCTCGGCAACAGAAACGGTTGCTACCTTGCTCAACAGTTTTCCAGCTGCGCAGTGAACACCCCCGGATTGAGCCGCCGCAGTGCCCTGCGCTGGGGCTGCGGGCATTGCTTGGGTATCGCGGGCCTGTTAGGTGCATCCACTGTGCAAGCGCAGTCTGCCGGCGGAACCAATAGTCTGGCACCGGTCTCGTCCGAACGGTTCACCCGCCCCAGCCTGGACTCCGACGAAGGCGGTCTCTGGGCCATGATGGACCGCGAAGAGACGCGCCTGCGGCGCAGCCCCTTTGTGCTGCGCGACAAGACCTTGTCCCAATATGTGCAGGATCTGGCGTGCCGACTCGGTGGTGACCACTGTGCCGACATCCGGGTGCACGTGGTGCGCACCCCTCTGTTCAATGCCAACATGGCCCCCAATGGCATGATGCAGGTCTGGACGGGCTTGCTGCTGCGCGTGGAAAACGAAGCGCAGCTCGCTGCGGTCTTGGGCCACGAGATTGGACACTATCTGGAGCGCCACTCCACTGAACGCCTGCGCGACATGAAAAGCCGCATGGCGTTCGCACAATTTATGGGTATGTTTGGCGCCGTGGGCGCATTGGGGCAGCTAGGTGTATTGGCAGGTGCCTTTGCTTTCTCCAGAGACCATGAAACGCGAGCTGACCGGCTGGGCATGCAACTGATGCAGCGCGCAGGTTATGACGGACAGCAAGCCGCACAGGTATGGGACAACCTGCTGGGTGAACTCAAGATCACGGGCGGTGCCGAGGTAGGCAGCCGAAGCCCCATGATGGCTACCCACCCGCCACTTGAAACCCGCAAAGCCGATCTGCTGCAGTTGGCGGGCAACACACCAGGCAAGCTGGGCGAAAGTGAATTCCTGCAAGCCACTTCGGCGCATCGACTGGACTGGATGCAAGACGAAGTCAAGCGCGGACAGTACGAAGAAAGCCTGGTGTTGTTTGACCGCATGCTGGCCAAGCGTCCACAGGATGCCCAGGCCCTGTATGCGCGCGGCGAAGTCTATCGCCTGCGCTCTGGACCTGACGACATACCCAAGGCGCTTGCAGATTTGAACGAAACAATTCGCCTGACCGACGCGCCGGTGCAGGCCCATCGCTCGCTGGGTCTATTACACAAGCAGAGAGCCGATGCCTCCGCGGCCACGATAGCCTTCGAAAA
This sequence comes from uncultured Rhodoferax sp., assembly GCA_963513355.1. Taxonomy (GTDB): domain Bacteria; phylum Pseudomonadota; class Gammaproteobacteria; order Burkholderiales; family Burkholderiaceae_C; genus Allorhodoferax. The sequence goes on from CAUPQG010000020.1 coordinate 92,755, forward strand.
ATACCTTTCGGTCGCACCCGATGCACCCGATGCCACTTTGATCAAAACCTATTTATCAGGACTCGTACTATGAAAAAAATAATCGCCACCTTGCTGATCGCAATACTGGCCGGCTGCGGGACCTCCATTGTCAAGGTCGAGGGTGACCAGATTGTGAACGGTCGCATGAAAGTGCGTTTGCCGGATGCCTGGAATAAGGTCACACTGGCCAACAACACGCAGCCCTATGAGACATGGACACAAGAGGGTCTGTCTTTGGACCAGCTTCGCCTGTGGGCTGCACTGCCCTCGGGTCAAAGTCTGGTGGTTTCAAATCAGAACACGCCCAGTGGACAAACCGCACCACGTTTGCCAACCTTTACGGCCGGCATGCAGCCCGATCAACTCGTCAATCTGTTTGAAGTGATGTATTCAGTTGATGGTTCACTCGTGACCGTGAACAAGGTTGAGCCCACCGTATTTGCAGGAGAAAAAGGGGTTCGTCTTGAGTTTTCCGTTACACGCAAGAGTGATGGCGTGCAGTTCGGTGGCGTAGGCTGGGCTGCCATCCGCAAGGGTGAGCTCTTTGCCGCTTCCTTTGTTGCGCCTCGCCTCTCGTTCTTCCCACGCCTCGCCCCCAAGGCTGAGAGCGTGATACGGTCCGCCGCTATCCAAGGTTAGTCCCCCTCGGAGCAGGCGTCAGACCTGCTCTATATGCTGATGCGTTCGCCGCCTGGTTGCAGGGACAGCGCGAACCCATTGGCAGTGATCGCAAACGCTGCCGGTCACAAAAACTTTCTCCTTGTTTGAATCCAGTTGACGGATCGGTGCGTATTCACCTCAGAGCACCTTCCCGCTCCTGTTCCCGTCATTCAAGGAGATATCCATGCATTTCAAATTTGGCACCGTCGCAAAGGCGTGTTTGTTGTTGGTCACCGCCAGTGCGGCCATGGCGTCCAGCCACCGCGAGGCGCCTTTCATCACCACCAGCCCCAAGGTCGATGGCACAGACTTTTACATGTTCCGCAGCTACGAGGGCGTCAGTGCCACGGGCACCGGTGGGCGCAGTGACTATGTCACCATGATTGCCAACTACCAGCCTCTGCAAGGCCCTTATGGTGGCCCCAACTACTTCTCCATGGACCCCAACGCGCTGTATGAGATCCACCTGGACAACAACGGCGACGCCAAGGAGGACATCACCTTCCAGTTCCGCTTTACCAACAAGCTCAACAGCGTGGCCCTGCCCATCGGCGGCGCCAACGTTGCCATCCCCCTGATACAGGCCGGTGCCGTCAGTAACCTGACCGATGCCAACCTGAACCTGAATGAAACCTACACCGTGGCCATGGTGCGTGGTGACCGCCGCAAGGGTACTTCACAGTCCGTCGCCAAGACCAACGGCGCCTCTAGCTTTGAAAAACCCGTCGACTACATCGGCACCAAGACACTGGGCGACGCCACCGCTTACGAGACCTATGCCCAAAAACACGTACACGCCATCAAGGTGCCCGGCTGCCCTGCTGGCAAAGACACCGGATACGTATTTGTAGGTCAGCGCCAGGAAGGTTTTGCCGTGAACCTGGGCACCGTGTTTGACCTGGTCAATGCACCCGCCTCCTTTTTGCTGGACCCTGCCAACAAAGATGCAGCGGGCTTGGGCGGCAAGCACTACATCCAGAAGAACAACGTGACCTCCATCGCATTGGAAGTGCACAAGGATTGCCTGACGGCTGGTAGCGACCCCGTCATTGGTGGCTGGACGACGGCCAGCATGCGCCAGACCCGTCTGCTCAATGGCAAGCCAGGCTCTGGCCACCAGACCAGCGAGAAGGCTGGCGGCGCCTGGGTGCAGGTCTCGCGCCTGGGCAACCCCTTGGTCAACGAGCTGGTCATCGGCCTGCCGGACAAGGACAAGTTCAACGCATCCAAGCCACAGGACGACACCCAGTTCCTGACCTATGTGACCAACCCCACACTGCCCGCACTGTTGGGCGTGGTGTTGTCGGGCAGTGCAAACGCGCTGGCGCCCACCAACTTGCCCCGCACTGACTTGGCCACCGTCTTCCTGACCGGCATTACCGGTGTCAACAAGCCCAACAGCGCAACACCTTCTGAAGTGCTGCGGTTGAACACCGCGATTGCACCGGTACAGTTTGCCGACCAGAACCGCCTGGGCGTGGCCGGTGAAGTGCTGCGGGTCGGTGGTACAGCCAACCTGGGCATGGCCAAGGATCTGGCAGGCTTCCCCAACGGACGTCGTCCCAAGGATGACGTGGTGGACATTGCCTTGGTGGCGGTGTTGGGTGGTCTGTGCGTCATCAACGGCGACAACAACTCACTGGCATTGAACGGAGTGCCAGGAGTGCCTTCACTCACTTCGGCGTGCAAGGCATCCAGCGTGCCGCTTGGAGCTACGTCGGCCAATATCCACGACGGAGTGGACCAAGCCACGGTGCCCTTCCTGAGCCGCTTCCCCTACCTCAACACCCCCAATGCCGGCTCTGCCGCCAATTGAACCCCACCGTGAGGAACGCACCATGCACAAGACTTTGATGACGACCCGTTGGTTGGCGGTAGCGGGCGCCGCTGCGCTACTGGCCGCCTGTGGCGGCGGCACCGGCAGTGCCACCGCAACACCCGCCGGCCCATCCCTGGTGGTGGGCACCGATGTGCCCGTTGCAGTGGAGCAAAGCGCCACCGGTGTGGTGGACTTTGCCAAGACACAACTGGCAGCCACCAGTGAGACCAGTGACCCACTGGTACTGGGCGAGGCCAAGTTGGCGACCGACGATGCAGCTGAGCCGACCGACATCTAAGGCCGCATCCATGTTGCGCAGCATGGCGCTGCTGGGCTGCCTGTGGGGGCCGGCGCAATGTCTGCAAGCGCATGAGTTCTGGTTTGCGCCCATCGCCTCTCCCCAGGCGGTGGGCACAACGGTGACCCTGCGTCTGGAGGTGGGTGAATTCTTTACCGGCGAGGCCGCTGGTTTGTCTGTGCCCAGCACACGAACACTGCGCCACTACCGCGCTGGGCAGCCCACCCAAGACCTGCAGCCCTTTTTGCCGGCCGAAGCGCCCGAGGCGGAGGTTGGCTTGGCGCTGGATACACCCGGCACCCACCTGCTGGCCTATGACAGCACTCCCCAACATATCAGGCTGGAAGCCGACAAGTTTCACGCGTATCTGCATGACGAAGGACTGGATTTTGTGAAGACCCTGAGAGAGAAAGCGGGCACCGCCCACGAACCAGCGCGAGAGCGCTACCGACGCCACATCAAGACCCTGATCGAGGTTGGCCCGGTCCCACATGCCGTCCAGGCCCTAGACCCCACCTACGCGCAGCATGCGGGTCAGCGCCTGGAGCTCACGCCCGTGCGCAACCCGCTGGCGTTAAAGCCAGGCGACGCTTTGCCCATCCGCATATCGTTCGACAACCAGCCTCTGGCTGGCGCACTGGTCAAGGCCTGGCACAAGCACAAAGGACAATTGGTAATGATCCGCGCCACCACATCGGCCCAGGGCGAGGTCACGTTCAATCTGCCTTACGCTGGGGACTGGATGGTCAGCGTAGTGCACATGACCCCGGCAGTGGATGGTGAGGAAGAAGGTGTGGACTGGGACAGTTTCTGGGGCAACCTGACGTTCCATCTACCCAGCCAGTCACTATCAAAGTAATAGCGCAGTCTCCATATTCTTCGGGGGCTGGATGGCAAAATCGGCATAGGGGACAGCCATTCTAGGCTGCACCCCTGCCACACCACCCGGCATGCGGGTCCGCACCGGGCGGTTCGAGAGTTTGAGGTCATGACAGCCGGGGTAGTCTCAGGTTATCAAAGTACGCGATGGTTAGCAC
>CAUPQG010000021.1:0-96417 GCA_963513355.1 uncultured Rhodoferax sp.
AATGGGAAAAGAAAAATTCACACGTACCAAGCCCCACGTAAACGTGGGCACCATTGGCCACGTTGACCACGGCAAGACCACGCTGACAGCCGCCATCACTACCGTGCTGGCAGCCAAGTTCGGCGGCCAGGCCAAGGCCTATGACCAGATCGACGCAGCTCCTGAAGAAAAAGCGCGCGGTATCACCATCAACACCGCACACGTTGAATACGAAACCGCAAACCGCCACTATGCCCACGTGGACTGCCCTGGACACGCCGACTATGTGAAGAACATGATCACTGGTGCTGCCCAGATGGACGGCGCTATTCTGGTTTGCTCTGCAGCTGACGGCCCCATGCCCCAGACCCGCGAGCACATCCTGTTGGCCCGTCAGGTTGGCGTGCCTTACATCATCGTGTTCCTGAACAAGTGCGACATGGTTGACGACGCTGAGTTGTTGGAACTGGTCGAAATGGAAGTTCGCGAGCTGCTGGACAAATACGACTTCCCTGGTGACGCAACCCCCATCATCCACGGCAGTGCCAAGCTTGCCATGGAAGGCGTCAAGGGTCCTCTGGGCGAAGAAGCCATCTTCAAGCTCGCAGAAGCCCTGGACACCTACATCCCTCTGCCAGAGCGTGCGGTTGACGGCGCATTCCTGATGCCTGTGGAAGACGTGTTCTCCATCTCCGGTCGTGGTACCGTGGTGACAGGTCGTGTTGAGCGCGGTATCGTCAAAGTCGGCGAAGAAATCGAAATCGTCGGTATTGCTGACACCCAAAAGACAACCTGCACTGGCGTCGAAATGTTCCGCAAGCTGCTGGACCAAGGCCAGGCTGGCGACACCGTCGGTATCCTGTTGCGCGGCACCAAGCGTGAAGACGTGCAGCGCGGCCAAGTGCTGTGCAAGCCCGGCTCCATCAAGCCACACACCCACTTCACCGGCGAGATCTATGTCTTGTCCAAGGACGAAGGCGGCCGCCACACACCTTTCTTCAACAACTACCGCCCCCAGTTCTACTTCCGTACAACGGACGTGACCGGCGCGATCGAGTTGCCAGAAGGCAAGGAAATGGTCATGCCTGGTGACAACGTGTCGATCACTGTGAAGCTGATCAACCCCATCGCCATGGAAGAAGGCCTGCGTTTCGCGATCCGCGAAGGCGGTCGTACCGTTGGTGCGGGTGTGGTTGCCAAGATCATCGCTTAAGGAATTGCGAAGGGGTATAGCTCAATTGGCAGAGCGTCGGTCTCCAAAACCGAAGGTTGTAGGTTCGATTCCTACTGCCCCTGCCAACCGGCTGCATTAAAACCGGTGGCATTTAAGCCCGCTACAGAGTAGCGGGCTTTGGCGTCTTGAGTAGGGTTGGTTTGAGTCGAATGAGAAACGCGAAAAAATAAACTATGGCCACGTCACAAATTCAAACCGTTAACACTGGGGTCGATAAAGCCAAGCTGGCTGTAGCCTCGGTCTTGGTCGTGGCTTCGCTGGCTGCATTCTATTTGTTGGAGAAGCAGGGCGCGCTGATTCAGTGGGGGGTCTTGTTGCTGGGCCTCATTGCTGCAGCGGGTGTATTTTTTGTGTCGGAGACTGGTCGGCAGCTCATTGCTTTTGGACAAGACGCCTGGCGTGAAGTCAAAAAGGTCGTCTGGCCAGCTCGCAAAGAGGCTGTGCAGATCACGGCATATGTGTTTGGTTTTGTGTTGATCATGGCGCTGTTCTTGTGGCTTACGGACAAGACGCTCGAGTGGCTGTTCTACGATTTGATTCTGGGGTGGAAGAAATAATGACTGATGTCGTAGAAACCACTGTGGCTGAGTCATCGGCCCCTTCGCCTGTTAATCCAGATCTCCGTTGGTACGTTGTGCACGCCTACTCTGGTATGGAGAAAGCGGTTGAGCGTAACATTCAAGAGCGCATTACGCGTGCCGGCATGCAGTCCAAATTTGGGCGCATATTGGTCCCTATGGAAGAGGTCGTTGAGGTCAAGAATGGCCAGAAGAAGACGACTGAGCGCAAGTTTTTCCCTGGCTATGTGCTGGTGGAAATGGTCATGGACGATGACACCTGGCATTTGATCAAGCACACCAACAAGGTGACCGGTTTTGTAGGTGGGGCGAAGAATCGTCCAGCGCCCATTTCCGAGTCTGAGGTGATGAAGATTGTCAATCAGATGCAAGAGGGAACCGACAAACCGCGCCATAAGGTGGAGTTTGTGGTAGGTGAGTTTGTCCGCGTCAAGGAAGGTCCTTTCACCGACTTCAATGGCTCTGTCGAAGATGTGAACTACGAGAAGAGCAAGGTGCGGGTGTCCGTCACTATCTTCGGTCGTTCCACGCCGGTTGAGTTGGAGTTTTCTCAGATCGAGAAGACCTGAATACCTGAGGGTTTGCGGGACAGGCCGTAGGTCGCGGAGCGGTCAAGCTCTGTTCTCAACTGATTACGAAATTTGAAGTTCGCACTTTCCGACTCGGTGTGAGCAGTAGAAGTAGAGAGTCGTTAATTCCGGGAAGCCCAGGTCCGAATGGTTCGGTGCCCAGGCGTTATGACCCGTAAGGAGAAATCATGGCGAAAAAAATCGTCGGTTTTGTCAAGCTGCAAGTGCCAGCTGGTAAGGCCAACCCATCCCCCCCCATCGGACCTGCTCTGGGTCAGCGTGGTTTGAACATCATGGAGTTCTGCAAGGCATTCAATGCGCAGACCCAAGGTGTTGAGCCAGGTCTGCCATTGCCCGTCGTGATTACTGCCTACGCAGACAAGAGCTTCACCTTCATCATCAAGACACCGCCTGCGACCGTTTTGATCAAGAAGGCTATCAAGCTGGACAAGGGATCCTCCAATCCTTTGAAGGACAAGGTCGGCAAGATCACCCGCGCCCAGCTGGAAGAAATCGCCAAAACCAAGATGAAGGACATGAACGCCGCCGATCTGGAAGGCGCTGTTCGCACCATCGCTGGTACTGCCCGTTCCATGGGCGTGAATGTGGAGGGCGTGTAAATGTCCAATCTGACAAAAAAGCAAAAGACGCAAGTCGGCAAGATCGACAGCAACAAACTGTATCCCTTGGTTGATGCATTGGGTCTGGTGAAGGAATTCGCCACCGCCAAGTTTGATGAATCCATCGACGTGGCTGTGCAGCTCGGCATTGATGCCAAGAAGTCTGACCAAGTGGTGCGTGGCGCTGTTGTGCTGCCAAACGGCACTGGCAAAACCAAACGCGTGGCCGTGTTCGCCCAGGGTGCCAAGGCTGAAGAAGCCAAGGCCGCGGGTGCTGACATTGTCGGTATGGATGATTTGGCTGCCATGGTTAAGGCTGGCGACATGCCATTTGACGTGGTGATCGCTGCTCCTGACGCAATGCGTGTGGTTGGTACCTTGGGTCAAATCCTGGGACCACGCGGCTTGATGCCTAACCCCAAGGTTGGCACCGTAACGCCTGACGTGGCAACTGCCGTTCGCAACGCAAAGGCTGGTCAAGTGCAGTTCCGTGTTGACAAGGCTGGTATTGTGCATTCCACCATTGGCCGTCGCTCGTTTGAAGCGGCTGCATTGAAGAGCAATCTGGCGGCATTGGTTGAAGCTTTGAACAAAGCTAAGCCTGCCACCAGCAAGGGTGTGTACCTGCGCAAGGTGGCGGTGTCGTCAACCATGGGTGTGGGTGTCCGTGTGGATATCCAATCCATCGCGGCGTAATTCGTGAAAATTTGAAGATCCCGCAAGGGGTCTTCATGTGGTGGGTCGCTTTACCTTCGGGTCAAGCGGGTCATCCAAGACCGTTGGCGTGCGGCTCGACTGCACTTAAACCACCAGCCAACGCAGATGGCGATCCCGCTGCAGATGGAATGAGAATTTCTGTTAACAGTTGGTCGCTGCAATGTGGAGCGTAACGTGGTGAAAACCACAATGCGCATTTAAAGGAGTAGACCTTGAGTCTTAATCGCAGTGAGAAAGAAGCGGTCATCAGTGATGTGACCGGCCTCGCCGCTAAAGCTCAAACGCTCGTGATCGCGGAATACCGCGGCATCACGGTCGCTGACATGACCAAACTGCGCATTGCTGCGCGCAGCAATGGCGTGGCGCTAAGCGTGTTGAAAAACACCTTGGCCCGCCGTGCTGTTGCCGGAACCGGTTTTGAAGTTGTGTCCGACCAGATGACCGGTCCTCTGATCTATGGCTTTTCTGTCGACGCCGTGGCTGCTGCAAAAGTGGTGGCCGAGTTCGCGAAGACCAACGACAAGTTGGTCATCCGTGCTGGTGCGTATGGCGGTAAAGCGCTGGATGTGAACGGCGTTAAGCAATTGGCAAGCATTCCTTCCAAGGAAGTTTTGTTGGCACAGTTGTTGGGCTTGATGCAATCCCCAATCTCCCGTACAGCACGCGTGCTGTCGGCTTTGGCGGAGAAAAAAGGCGCTGGCGCAGCAGTAGAAGCTGCCCCCGCAGAGGCAGCTGCCGCTTAATTGCGTGCTGCCTGTAGTAACCAATATTGTTAGGAAATAAAAATGGCATTCGATAAAGACGCATTTTTGACCGCGCTGGACAGCATGACGGTCATGGAACTCAACGACCTGGTGAAAGCCATCGAAGAGAAGTTTGGTGTGAGCGCTGCCGCTATGGCTGCTCCCTCTGCTGCTGGCGGCGGTGCTGCTGCAGCCGCTGAAGAGAAGACTGAATTCAACGTGATGTTGCTGGATGCTGGCGCCAACAAGGTTTCCGTCATCAAGGCCGTGCGTGAAATCACTGGTCTGGGCTTGAAAGAAGCCAAGGACCTGGTTGACGGCGCTCCCAAGGCTGTCAAGGAAGGTATTGCCAAGGCTGACGCTGACGCAGCTCTGAAGAAGCTGGTTGACGCTGGTGCAAAGGCTGAGCTCAAGTAATTGAGTCATCCACAAGGGCTGGAGGTTCCGATAAGGGCCTCCAGCCTTTGGTGCTTGTAAGAGTGCACTAAAAAGTGGCGTGTTGACGCTATTTTTTAGTGTCTTCTGACCCCGACTGCAGAAGACGCCTTGGAACGGGTTGCGTGCAATGCGCAACCGTCCGCCAATGATTGGTAGTGGCCAATCGCCAAGAATGGCCGAGCGTGATGATGCTCGGTACGACAGTCGCCTAGGACCCCCAGGATTCCTCAGTCTTTGCCCGGAGATCTAATGGCTTATACATACACTGAACGCAAGCGAATTCGCAAAAACTTCGGTAATCGCGATAGCGTGCTCGAAATTCCATACCTGTTGCAAATGCAGAAAGATGCCTACACGGCGTTTTTGCAAGCGGACGTGGCCCCGAAGAAGCGAACCGCAGAAGGTTTGCAAGCTGCATTTGAGGCAGCTTTCCCCATCGTCTCGCACAACGGCTTTGTGGAGATGAAATACCTGGAGTACAGCCTGGCCAAGCCGGCATTTGATGTGCGCGAGTGCCAAACCCGAGGTTTGACATTTGCATCCGCAGTGCGCGCCAAAGTGCAACTGATCATTTATGACCGCGAGTCATCCACCACGCAAAACAAGGTGGTCAAAGAGGTCAAGGAGCAAGAAGTCTACATGGGAGAAGTGCCCCTGATGACTGGTAAAGGCTCCTTCATCATCAACGGTACGGAGCGTGTGATCGTGTCTCAGCTCCACCGTTCGCCTGGTGTGTTCTTTGAGCACGACAAGGGCAAGACCCACAGTTCCGGCAAGCTGCTGTTCTCCGCGCGCATCATCCCGTACCGCGGATCCTGGTTGGACTTCGAGTTTGACCCCAAGGACCTGCTGTACTTCCGTGTCGACCGTCGCCGTAAGATGCCGGTCACGATCCTGCTCAAGGCCATTGGTCTGACCAATGAGTCCATCCTTGCCAACTTCTTCGTCAACGACAACTTCCGCTTGATGGACAGTGGTGCGCAGATGGAATTCGTGGCTGAGCGCCTGCGTGGCGAAGTCGCCCGTTTTGACATCACCGACAAGAGCGGCAAGGTGGTTGTGGCCAAAGACAAACGTGTCACGGCCCGCCATACCCGCGAGCTGGAGCAGTCGGCTACTACGCACATCAGCGTGCCGGAAGACTTCCTGATCGGCCGCGTGGTCGCGTGCAATATCGTCGATGGCGACACTGGCGAAATCGTCGCGAAAGCCAATGAAGAGCTGACCGAAGCCCTGCTGAAGAAGCTGCGTCTGGCCGGTGTGCAGGATCTTCCTTGCATCTACACCAATGAACTGGACCAGGGGGCCTACATTTCGCAAACCCTGCGTACCGACGAAACCGTGGACGAATTTGCCGCCCGCGTTGCCATCTACCGCATGATGCGTCCTGGTGAGCCGCCAACTGAAGACGCAGTACAGGCATTGTTCCAACGTCTGTTCTACAACCCCGATACGTACGATTTGTCGCGCGTCGGTCGCATGAAGTTCAACGCCAAGATGGGTCGTTCCGAGTCGACCGGTCCTAAGGTGTTGACAAATGAAGACATCCTGGCCGTCGTCAAGATCCTGGTGGATCTGCGCAATGGCCGCGGCGAAGTCGACGATATCGACCACTTGGGCAATCGCCGCGTGCGTTGCGTGGGTGAGTTGGCTGAGAACCAGTACCGAACAGGCTTGGCACGTATCGAAAAGGCCGTCAAAGAGCGCTTGGGTCAAGCCGAGCAAGAGCCTTTGATGCCACATGACCTGATCAACAGCAAGCCGATCTCGGCAGCGTTGAAAGAGTTCTTTGGTGCGTCGCAGCTGTCCCAGTTCATGGACCAGACCAACCCGCTGGCCGAAATCACCCACAAGCGCCGTGTATCGGCCCTTGGCCCAGGTGGTTTGACACGTGAGCGTGCAGGCTTTGAAGTTCGTGACGTGCACGTGACCCATTACGGTCGCGTCTGTCCAATCGAAACGCCTGAAGGACCGAACATTGGTCTGATCAATTCGCTGGCTTTGTACGCCCGCCTGAACGAATACGGGTTCATCGAAACACCGTACCGCCGCGTGGTCGACAGCAAGGTGACCAACGACATTGATTACTTGTCGGCCATCGAAGAAGGCAAGTACGTGATTGCTCAGGCCAATGCGGCACTGGACAAAGACGGCGTGCTGACCGGCGACCTGGTGTCTGCCCGTGAAAAAGGCGAATCAATCCTGGTGGGTGCCGAGCGCGTGCAGTACATGGACGTGTCGCCCGCGCAGATCGTGTCGGTGGCGGCGTCTCTCGTTCCGTTCCTGGAGCACGACGATGCGAACCGAGCGCTGATGGGCGCAAACATGTCGCGCCAGGCTGTGCCTGTACTGCGTCCGGAGAAGCCCATGGTGGGAACCGGCATCGAGCGCGTGGCGGCTGTGGACTCTGGTACCGTGGTTGTGGCTACACGCGGCGGTATCGTGGATTACGTCGATGCAACCCGTGTGGTGATCCGTGTCAACGACGCGGAAGCGCAAGCTGGCGAAGTGGGCGTGGACATCTACAACCTCATCAAGTACCAGCGTTCCAACCAGAACACCAACATTCACCAGCGTCCCATCGTCAAGAAGGGCGACAAGCTCTCCAAGGGTGATGTGATTGCAGACGGCGCTTCTACCGATCTGGGCGAAATCGCCATCGGTCAGAACATGCTGGTGGCCTTCATGCCATGGAACGGCTACAACTTCGAAGACTCGATCCTGATCAGCGAACGCGTGGTGGCTGAAGACCGTTACACCTCCATCCACATCGAAGAACTCGTGGTGATGGCGCGTGATACCAAGCTGGGCGCGGAAGAAATTACCCGCGACATCCCCAACTTGAGCGAACAGCAGCTGAACCGCCTGGACGAGTCCGGCATCATCTACGTGGGTGCCGAGGTGTTGCCCGGTGACACGCTGGTTGGCAAGGTTACGCCCAAGGGCGAAACCACGCTCACACCAGAAGAAAAGCTGCTGCGCGCCATCTTCGGTGAGAAGGCCAGCGATGTGAAGGACACCTCGTTGCGCGTGGACCAGGGTAGCTCCGGTACTGTGATCGATGTGCAGGTCTTCACCCGTGAAGGCATCACCCGTGACCGCCGTGCCCAACAGATCATCGACGACGAACTCAAGCGTTTCCGCCTGGATCTGAACGACCAGTTACGTATCGTGGAAGCAGACGCCTTTGACCGTATCGAGAAGCTGTTGACCAACAAGGTTGCCAACGGTGGACCACAGAAGTTGGCCAAGGGTACCAAGATCGACAAAGCCTACCTGGCTTCCGTCGAGAAGTTCCACTGGTTCGACATTCGTCCCGCAGACGATGAGGTGGCAACTCAGCTGGAGAGCATCAAGAACTCTCTGGAGCAAACCCGCCACAGCTTCGACCTGGCTTTTGAAGAAAAGCGCAAGAAGCTGACACAGGGCGACGAACTGCCAGCCGGCGTGCTGAAAATGGTCAAGGTCTACATCGCCGTCAAGCGCCGTCTGCAGCCTGGGGACAAGATGGCCGGACGCCACGGTAACAAGGGCGTGGTCTCCAAGATCACACCGGTGGAAGACATGCCTTACATGGCCGACGGTACGCCTGTCGATATCGTGCTGAACCCGTTGGGCGTGCCTTCGCGTATGAACATCGGTCAGGTTTTGGAAGTGCACTTGGGTTGGGCCGGCAAGGGCCTGGGCCAACGCATTGGCGACATGCTGCAGCGCGAAGCAGCAGTGACCGAGATCCGTGGTTTCCTGGAAAAGGTCTACAACGGCACCGGCCGCAAGGAAGATCTGGGCCAGTTGTCCGATGACGAAGTGCAGAGCATGGCCAAGGAGTTGACCAACGGCGTGCCGTTTGCTTCTCCCGTGTTTGACGGTGCCACCGAAGCTGAAATTGGTGACATGCTGCAACTGGCGTACCCCGATGACGTAGCCAAGGCCAAGGGCCTGACCGTCGCGCGGACGCAAGCCCAGTTGTATGACGGACGTAGCGGTGACGCATTTGAGCGCACCACCACGGTTGGCTACATGCACTACCTCAAGCTGCACCACTTGGTGGACGACAAGATGCACGCCCGTTCTACCGGACCGTACTCTCTGGTTACGCAGCAGCCGCTGGGTGGTAAAGCCCAGTTCGGTGGACAGCGTTTCGGTGAGATGGAGGTGTGGGCGCTGGAAGCTTATGGTGCCTCTTACACCCTGCAGGAAATGCTCACCGTCAAGTCCGACGACGTGCAAGGTCGTACCAAGGTGTACGAGAGTATCGTCAAGGGCGAGCACTCTATCGAAGCCGGCATGCCGGAATCGTTCAATGTGTTGGTCAAGGAAATCCGTTCCTTGGGCATCGACATCGAACTCGAACGCTCTTAAGACCAAAGGGAAAGAACTCACATGAAATCTTTACTCGACCTGTTCAAGCAGTTCACGCCCGATGAGCACTTCGGTGCGATCAAGATCGGCATGGCTTCGCCCGAAAAGATCCGCTCGTGGTCTTTTGGCGAAGTGCGCAAGCCTGAAACCATCAACTACCGCACGTTCAAGCCTGAGCGCGACGGTCTGTTCTGCGCCAAGATCTTTGGACCCATCAAAGACTACGAATGCCTTTGCGGCAAGTACAAGCGTTTGAAGCACCGCGGTGTGATCTGCGAGAAGTGCGGTGTTGAAGTCACCCAGACCAAGGTGCGTCGCGAGCGCATGGGTCACATCGACCTGGCCGCGCCTTGCGCCCACATCTGGTTCCTGAAGTCCCTGCCCAGCCGCTTGGGCTTGGTGCTGGACATGACACTGCGTGATATCGAACGCGTGTTGTACTTTGAAGCGTATGTCGTCACTGACCCTGGCATGACCCCACTGAAAAAGTTCAGCATCATGTCGGAAGACGACTTCGACGCCAAGTTCAAGGAATACGGCGACGAATTTCAGGCCAAGATGGGTGCCGAAGGTATCAAGGACCTGCTGCAAAGCATCGACATCGAAGGCTCGATCGAGAAATTGCGTAACGACCTGACCGGTTCTGAACTGAAAATCAAGAAGAACGCCAAGCGTTTGAAGGTTCTGGAAGCGTTCAAGAAGTCTGGCATCAAGCCTGAGTGGATGGTGTTGGACGTACTGCCCGTGTTGCCACCGGACCTGCGTCCGCTGGTTCCGCTGGACGGTGGTCGTTTTGCGACCTCGGACCTGAACGACCTGTACCGCCGCGTTATCAACCGCAACAGCCGTTTGCGCCGTTTGCTGGAGCTGAAGGCACCGGAAATCATTGCACGCAATGAAAAGCGCATGTTGCAGGAAGCCGTGGACAGCTTGCTGGACAACGGTCGCCGCGGCAAGGCCATGACAGGCGCCAACAAGCGCGCCCTGAAGTCCTTGGCTGACATGATCAAGGGTAAATCCGGTCGTTTCCGTCAGAACTTGTTGGGCAAGCGCGTGGACTACTCCGGTCGTTCCGTGATTACCGTGGGCCCAACGCTCAAGCTGCACCAGTGCGGTCTGCCGAAATTGATGGCCTTGGAGTTGTTCAAGCCCTTCATCTTCGCGCGCCTGGAAGCCATGGGCATTGCCACCACGATCAAGGCGGCCAAGAAGGAAGTTGAATCCGGCACGCCCGTCGTGTGGGACATTCTGGAAGAGGTCATCAAAGAGCACCCCGTGATGCTGAACCGTGCGCCTACGCTGCACCGTTTGGGTATCCAGGCCTTTGAGCCCATCCTGATCGAAGGCAAGGCCATCCAGCTGCATCCCCTCGTTTGCGCGGCCTTCAACGCCGACTTCGACGGTGACCAGATGGCGGTTCACGTGCCTTTGTCGGTCGAAGCACAAATGGAAGCCCGCACGCTGATGCTGGCCTCCAACAACGTGCTCTTCCCGGCCAACGGCGAACCTTCCATTGTTCCGTCGCAAGACGTTGTGTTGGGTCTGTACTACACAACCCGCGAACGCATCAACGGTAAGGGCGAAGGACTGATCTTCTCCGACACCGGAGAAGTGCAGCGCGCGTTTGACGCGGGTGAGGTCGAACTGAACGCCAAGATCAATGTGCGTCTGACCGAGTACACCAAAGACAAGGCGACCGGCGAATTCATCGCTTCGACCAAGCTGTGGGAAACCACCGCAGGCCGTGCACTGCTGTCCGAAATACTGCCAAAGGGTCTGCCGTTCTCCAACATCAACAAGGCGTTGAAGAAGAAGGAAATCTCCAAGCTCATCAACGTGTCTTTCCGCAAGTGCGGATTGAAAGAGACCGTGGTGTTTGCCGACAAGTTGTTGCAGAGCGGTTTCCGCCTGGCGACACGCGCCGGTATCTCCATCTGTATCGACGACATGTTGGTGCCGCAGGAAAAGCACGGCATCATTGCCCGTGCCCAAAAGGAAGTCAAAGAGATCGAGCAGCAGTATGTGTCCGGTCTGGTGACCTCTGGTGAGCGCTACAACAAGGTGGTGGATATCTGGGGCAAGTCGGGCGACGAAGTGTCCAAGGTGATGATGGCCAAGTTGTCCAAGGAAACGGTTACCGACCGCCATGGCAACCAGGTCCAGCAGGAATCCTTCAACTCCATCTACATGATGGCTGACTCTGGTGCCCGCGGTTCTGCTGCCCAGATTCGCCAGGTTGCAGGTATGCGGGGTCTGATGGCCAAGCCTGACGGCTCCATCATTGAGACACCGATTACCGCCAACTTCCGCGAAGGTCTGAACGTGTTGGAGTACTTCATCTCCACCCACGGTGCCCGAAAGGGTCTGGCTGATACGGCCTTGAAGACGGCGAACTCGGGTTACCTGACGCGCCGTCTGGTTGACGTTACGCAAGACTTGGTGGTCACCGAGCAAGACTGCGGAACCCATGGTGGTTACCTGATGCGCGCCATTGTCGAGGGTGGTGAAGTCATCGAGTCCCTGCGTGACCGTATTCTGGGCCGCACTGCTGCCGAAGACGTGTTGCATCCGGAAAATCGCGCGGTGTTGGCAAGTGCTGGCACCATGTTGGACGAAGACATGATCGACGAGCTGGAAGTGGCAGGCGTCGACGAAGTCAAGGTCCGCACAGCGCTGACTTGCGAGACACGTTTTGGTATTTGCGCGAAGTGCTACGGTCGCGACTTGGGTCGCGGCGGCCTGATCAACGGCGGCGAAGCCGTCGGTGTGATCGCTGCCCAGTCCATCGGTGAACCCGGCACGCAGCTGACCATGCGTACCTTCCACATCGGTGGCGCTGCCTCGCGTGCGGCCATCGCGTCCAGCGTGGAAGCCAAATCTAACGGCACTATTGGTTTTAACGCCACCATGCGGTATGTGACCAACAGCAAGAAGGAACTGGTTGTTATTGCCCGCTCCGGCGAGATCATCATCCATGACGAACATGGACGTGAACGTGAGCGCCACAAGGTACCGTATGGCGCAACCTTGACCGTCAAAGCCGACCAGCCTATCAAGGCCGGTGCGATTTTGGCAAATTGGGACCCGTTGACCCGCCCCATCATTACCGAATTCGCCGGCAAAGCGCATTTCGAGAATGTGGAAGAAGGTCTGACGGTGGCTAAGCAGGTCGACGAAGTGACCGGTCTGTCCACGATGGTGGTCATCGATCCTAAGCGCCGTGGCGCCACCAAGGTGGTGCGTCCGCAGGTCAAGCTGATCGATGCAACCGGAAACGAGGTAAAGATTCCTGGAACCGATCACTCGGTGACCATTGGCTTCCCGGTCGGTGCGCTGATCCAGGTTCGAGATGGCTTGGAAGTCGGTCCTGGCGAAGTTTTGGCCCGTATTCCCATTGAAGGTCAGAAGACCCGAGACATCACCGGTGGTCTGCCACGGGTTGCCGAGCTGTTCGAAGCGCGTACGCCCAAGGATAAGGGTACGCTGGCCGAAATCACGGGTACCGTGTCCTTCGGTAAGGAGACCAAGGGCAAGATTCGCCTGCAGATTACCGATCCCGATGGCAAGGTCTGGGAAGACCTGGTGCCCAAGGAAAAGAATATGCTGGTGCACGAAGGCCAGGTGGTCAACAAGGGCGAGTCCGTGGTGGACGGTCCTGCTGATCCACAAGACATCCTGCGCTTGCTGGGTTCCGAAGAGTTGGCACGCTACATCGTCGACGAAGTGCAGGACGTTTATCGCTTGCAAGGCGTGAAGATCAACGACAAGCACATCGAAGTGATTGTTCGTCAGATGCTGCGTCGCGTGGTGGTCGAGAACGCGGGTGACTCCAGCTACATCAATGGTGAACAAGTTGAGCGTTCCGAAATGCTCAATACCAACGATGCTCTGCGGGCCGAAGGCAAGATCCCAGTCACTTACACCAATCTGCTGCTGGGTATTACCAAGGCGTCCCTGTCCACCGACAGCTTCATCAGCGCGGCTTCCTTCCAGGAAACCACCCGCGTATTGACCGAAGCTGCCATCATGGGCAAGCGCGACGAGTTGCGTGGTCTGAAGGAAAATGTCATTGTGGGCCGCCTGATTCCAGCCGGTACCGGTCTGGCGTACCACGAAGCGCGCAAAGTTCGCGAGAACATGGACGACGCCGAGCGCCGCGCCATTGCCGAGGCGGAAGCTGCTGAGTTGGCGGGTGATGCAGAGGCGGTAGCCGAGCCACTCGATAGCGAAGGTGTTACTGGCGAGTAATACCGCATTGCTACATTAAACGTAGCGCCTCAAGTCCACTTTACGGGGGCTTGAGGCTTTTTTTATGTAGGAGTGGCATGAGTGGTTCACTGCTGTTGTTGACGGTTCTGGCGCTGGTTGTGTTTTGGGCGGTAGGCTTGTACAACCGGTTGATGCGCATACGTGCGCGCAGTCTTAGCGCTCTGGGGTCGGTGGAAAAGCACATGCGTGTTTATGCGGACCTGGTGCGCGACGATCTGGCCAGAGGCGCAGCCGTGGGACTGCACACGCCCGTCTCAGATACCCCCCAGGATGACTGGGAGAGTTTGATGGCCGCGCTCCATGCTTTCGAAGATGCGCTGAAAGACGCGGGAACAAGCGCGTTGCGCAATGAAGCTCCAGCACGCTTGGGGCAGGCCTTTGACGCTGTCCAGACCGCCTGGCACCGACTGAATGAGGCCCCTCCTGACCTCGCGGGGCCGCTTGTGCCCCCGATGATGCGGACGCAATGGGATGCAGTGACTCTGCGTGTGGAAACAGCGCGAGGGGGGTTTAACCAAATACTGACCCAGTACAACGAAGCAGTGGGGCAGTTCCCGGCGCGAATGGTCGCTGGCGCAATGGGTTTCAAACCAGGTAGCAAGCTCTAACGACATCATGAATTCAAAAAATCAACAGATACCCCTGTGGCGCCAACTCAACGCGACTGCTGCGGTAGTGAAGGCGGTAAATGAGGGACAGTCGGGGACCACGGCTCTTGAAAGCGTGCCCAGTGAGCTGCGGCCCGGTGTACAAGCGTTGGCCTTCCATGTATGGCGCAATCTGGGACGCGCCCGGGCCTTGCGCAAACAGTTGGCCAGCAAATTGCCACCTCCTGCGGCCGATGCACTCTTGTGTGTCGCACTGGCTTTGGTCTGGGATGAGAAAAATGCGCCCTACGATGCGTTTACCCTGGTTAACCAGACCATAGAGGCCGCCAAACGCGGCGCTGATACCGTGGCGCAAGCCAACTTCCTGAACGCTTGCCTACGGCGCTTCTTGCGCGAACGCGAAACCATGATCGCCCGCACCGAAGCCGATCCCGTGGCAGTCTGGAATCATCCAGCCTGGTGGATCAAACGTCTACAAAAAGAGCAAGCGGCTCGCTGGACCGAAGTGCTTCTGGCGGCAAATTGCCATGCGCCCATGACGGTGCGGGTCAACTGCAAGAAAACCACGCCAAGTGAGTACCTGGCACTTTTGCAGAATGCCGGTATTTCGGTGAAGGACGCCCGTGGCACCACCATCGTATTGAACGAAGCTGTGGGCGTTCAGCGCTTGCCCGGTTTCGAGCAGGGCCTGGTATCGGTGCAGGATACTGCGGCCCAGATGGCTGCTCCGCTGTTATTGGATGGACTAACGGATACCGGCAGTCTGCGTATCCTGGATGCCTGTGCGGCCCCCGGTGGCAAAACAGCACACTTGCTCGAACTGTCGGAGGGCCAGGTTCTGGCGCTGGACATTGATGCGGTTCGAACGCGGCGAATCACTGAAAACCTGGAGCGGTTGCAACTGCACGCCGAAGTGGTGACGGCGGATGCATCGCGTCCCCAGGACTGGTGGGATGGACGTCTATTTGACGCCATCTTGCTCGACGCCCCGTGTACCGCTTCGGGCATCGTGCGCCGCCACCCTGACGTGCGTTGGTTGCGTCGTGAGGCAGATGTTGCCCAATTGGCGGCCATTCAGAAGCGAATGCTGAAGGTCTTGTGGGGCTTGTTGCGCCCAGGCGGACGCCTCTTGTACTGCACCTGCTCGTTGTTTTTGGCAGAAGGGGACGGACAGGTCCAAACGTTTCTCACACACAACACCGATGCGGTGTTGCTGCCGTCAGCAGGGCATTTAATGCCCCAAAATGTCGAAAAAGCAGAAGCAGTCCCGGACAATGGCTACCGTGACCACGATGGCTTTTATTACGCGTTGCTGCAAAAACGGATGGCCTGAAACTGGCCTGCGACAGCTATGCATATGGGTTTTGCTGTGGTTCGCAGGAGTGAGTCAGGCGCAAATCGTCGCAGACGTCACCCAATACCAGGTGGAGCGGTTGGACGATGAGGTAGCGGTTTCCGCCCAAGTCATGTTTGACCTCCCTGCAGCTGTAGAAGATGCCTTGCTCAAGGGCGTGCCCATGTTTTTTGTGACGGAGGCTGCCGTAGTTCGGGAGCGCTGGTATTGGTACGACAAAAAACTGGTTTCGGCGCAACGGCACATGCGCCTCGCTTACCAGCCTCTCACGCGTCGATGGCGGCTGAACATCACTGCGGGCATAGGCCGCGAAGCAAGTGTGGGTTTGGCATTGAATCCGAGCTTTGAAACCCTGGAAGAGGCCCTGTCGGCCATCAAACGGGTTTCAAGATGGAAGGTCGCTGACGTGGCCGACCTGGAGAGTGGCATCAAATACAAGGTGAATTTCAGTTTTAGGTTGGACATCAGCCAATTGCCGCGACCGTTTCAGATCGGCGCACTGGGTCAATCTGACTGGGACCTGTCCGCCACCACCAGCACAACGCTGACGCTTGCACCCCTGAAGTAATGAGCGATCTGCGCGACAGCAAAGCGATGACAACACTGCGCAGTTCCAGGGCCCTGCGCTGGACCGTGGCTGCTGGGGCCGTTGCCATGGTCATCATTGGCCTGGTTCTGCTGTATCTGCTGACACAGGCCACCAATAACCGAGAGATGAATGAGCGAAACTTTGGACGCTTGGTTATTGTTAACGTGGTTGTTGCTTCGGTGCTGTTTGGCGCGATTGTGTGGGTGGGCTACAGGCTGTTCGTGCGACTGCGACAGGGTCGATTCGGTAGCCGTCTATTGGTCAAGCTTGCAACAATCTTTGCGTTGGTCGGCGTCGCGCCAGGCCTTCTGGTGTTTGGTGTGTCTTACCAATTCGTGTCGCGCTCCATTGAGACATGGTTTGATGTAAAGGTCGAAGGTGCACTGGAGGGGGGCTTGAGTTTGGGGCGGGTTACGCTGGAAACGCTTTCAAATGACCTTGCCTCCAAGACCCGCACAGCTGCTTCCCAATTATCAGAAACTGGCGAGGTTTCAGTGGGGTTGACGCTGGACCGCATGGTGGAACAGTTGAGTGCGGCAGACGTCACGATCTGGAGTGCTTCAGGCAAGCTGCTCGCCAGCGCAGGCCAGTCACGCTTTCAGTTGGCGCCCGACAAGCCCACGCCGTCTCAGTTCCGCGCCGCTCGAGCGGATCGCGCCCTGTCCTGGGTGGAAGGACTGGACGAAGCGGCGGCGACAAATCCAGGTGGCGTGCGTGTGAAGGTGCTGGTGCCTATGTCGAGCGCCGCGCTGGGTCTGGCGCCAGAAGGGCGGTTCTTGCTCGTTTCACGTGTTCTGCCTCCCAATCTGGTCGCCAACGCATTGGCGGTGGAAAGCGCCTACCGCGAGTACCAAGAGCGGGCACTTGGGCGTGAGGGACTCAAGCGCATGTATCTCGGCACGCTAGCGCTCAGCTTGTTCTTGGCGGTTTTTGCCGCAGTTTTGTTGGCAGTCATTCTGGGCGATCAAATTGCGCGCCCATTATTGATGTTGGCCGAGGGCGTTAGCCAGGTGGCTGCAGGGGATCTGACCCCAAAGCTGGCAATGCAGGGTAAGGACGAGTTGGGTGGATTGACCCGTGCCTTTGCGTCCATGACCGAACAATTGGCAGATGCGCGCCAGGCTGTGCAGCAAAGCATGTCCCAGGTTGACGCGGCGCGAGCCAATTTGCAAACCATCCTGGACAACCTGACGGCGGGTGTCATCGTGCTGGATGACCAGGGCTGTGTCCGCTCGTTTAACCCCGGTGCAGCCCGTATTCTCAAGGCGCCGCTCTCCGATTACGAGGGCCAGCCGCTGGCGTCAATCGATGGCTTGGTTGAGTTTGGGCAGGCGGTGCAGACACAGTTCGTAGACTTTCTGGCGCAACGCAATGAACAGGGCCTGGACCATTGGCAGAAGTCATTTGAGCTGGGCGGCGGCGGTGAGGCCGCCTTGCATGGGCCTTTTGACCGTACCTTAACCCTGGTCGCGCGTGGTGCTGAACTGCCAGGCAGCGCGCGCCTCCTGGTGTTTGACGATATTTCAGACATTGTGTCGGCCCAGCGTGCCCAGGCTTGGGGTGAAGTGGCACGCCGGTTGGCGCACGAAATCAAAAACCCGCTCACACCAATCCAGCTGTCGGCAGAGCGTTTGGAGATGAAGTTGACCGGCAAGCTGGTAGCCTCCGACCAGGCCGTTTTGACAAAATCGGTCAAAACGATAGTGGACCAGGTGGAAGCCATGAAGCGTCTGGTGAACGACTTCCGCGACTACGCACGACTGCCCGCCGCAGAACTGAAGCCGGTAGACCTGAATGCTTTGGTGATGGACGTATTGCACTTGTACGAGGGTGAAAGCCAAAGCGTCCCGGTTCGCGCAGAACTGGACGCCGCATCGCCCCGCGTGCTGGGAGACGCACAGCAGCTGCGCCAGGTCATCCACAACCTCTTGCAAAATGCCCAAGACGCCAGTGAATTGGCCCAGGCTGCCCCTTCGGGTGATGACCGCAGCATTGTTGTGCGTACCCAATACCAGCGCACTGCCGGACGTGTTCGACTGAGCGTGCTGGATTGTGGCAGCGGATTCCCCGAACACATACTCAAGCGCGCCTTTGAGCCCTACGTAACCACCAAGGCCAAGGGCACTGGTCTAGGCCTCGCAGTGGTCAAGAAAATTGCAGATGAACACGGCTCGCGCATAGACATTGTGAACCGTGTTACAGACGGCACGGTGCTGGGTGCGCAAGTATCGTTATCATTGGCGACCGACGGCAGCGCGCCGGCTTGAGTGCAATAACCAGCTTAGAAAGAGACTCCGAATACACCATGGCAAACATTTTGGTTGTTGATGACGAGCACGGCATTCGGGATTTACTCTGGGAAATCCTTAATGACGAAGGTCACAACGTCGAGCTGGCTGAAAATGCTGCACAGGCCCGTTCAGCCCGCACCCGGGAACGCCCTGATCTTGTTTTGCTCGACATTTGGATGCCAGACACCGACGGTGTGACGCTGCTCAAAGAGTGGTCATCCAACGGCTTGCTGACAATGCCCGTGATCATGATGAGTGGTCATGCCACCATCGATACGGCGGTAGAGGCGACCAAGATCGGTGCCCTGGCTTTCCTGGAAAAACCCATCACCTTGCAAAAGCTGCTCAAGGCGGTGGAGCAGGGTCTGGTGCGCAATACCTTGCACAAGTCCATGCCGACAACCGTCGCGCGACCTCTGGCGGTCACGATGGAGGCTTCGCTGGCGTATGTGCCGCCGTCTGTCGTTGCCTCGGTGGAAACAGGCCTCCAGGCCACACAGAATTTTGTTCTGGACAAGCCGCTGCGCGAAGCACGGGACGAGTTTGAAAAGGCGTATTTTGAATACCATTTGGCCCGTGAAAGTGGTTCGATGACCCGTGTCGCCGAGAAGACCGGACTGGAGCGTACCCATCTTTACCGCAAGCTCAAACAGTTGGGTGTTGACCTGACGCGTGGTAAACGCAACGGAATTTGATGGGATTGGCACCAATGGCGTCAATCTTGGTGCTATAATCGATGGCTCAGGCCCGGTAGCTCAGTCGGTAGAGCAGAGGATTGAAAATCCTTGTGTCGGTGGTTCGATTCCGCCCCAGGCCACCAAATTTAGAAATCTGCCTTTTGATGGGTTTCTATTTTGACCACCTCGGTGGTCACATGCGGGAATAGCTCAGTTGGTAGAGCGATACCTTGCCAAGGTATAGGTCGAGAGTTCGAGCCTCTTTTCCCGCTCCAAATTTTCTTAAAGCCCGTCCGTGTGACGGGCTTTTTGCTTTTTGGCGTCCGGGTACGCACTTTGGGTGGCAAACATTCGCTTGCTGGAGTAGCATTGGCGCAAATAATGGAGAGATACCATGTTCAATGGTTTTCTAGGCAAGGGGAAAAAAACTGCGGCTCCACCCGATGCGGTGGACTCGCGGGGGCTTGAGGTCGTAGAAGATGATCCCAACACTGCATGGGGTCTTTGGGAAGATGCGGTCGCCGAGCAAGACTCCAAGTTCAGTGCATTGCCTACGCTGGATCCAGCCTTCCAGAGTACGGTACCCATGGGCTTGCATGTTGAGGTGCCCAGTGCGCCTGACGTGTCTGTCTCTCGTGAAGCGCAGACGTTGGAGCAGCGAAGAGAAGAAGCGCTCGCAACCGTAGAGCTGCACCACCACCGGATCGCCAACACCATTCGTACGCTCTGGGGCTACAAAGAGTGCAGTGACTACATTTCCAAATTGATACTCAGCGGCGGCGATGGCATGGGTCACGCACGCATGGGCTTCAACCAGGATGCCGCAAACGCGATGATGTTGCTGGCCGAAATTCACGATGCGCAGTTTGGTGCTGCCGAGCCCAAAGGTGGCACAGGTTTCTCGGATTCCGTGATGCGCACCGGTTGGGATTCGATGCGCTGATGGGGCGCACCCTCGCCCATGTGCCCCAGCGTTGATCAGCGTATTTGAGACGCTGCTGCCGCTGAATTCAGTGCCTTTTGCGCAAACTCTGCCCTCAACGCTTTGAGTTTTTCACGCGGGTCTTCCCGCACCGTCGTCTGGTCCAAGCCCATCTCGGCAATAAAGCGGCTGGGCAAAGCGGCAACCATCTCACGGCCTTTTTTGCGTCGCCGCGTCCAGCTGACCGCCAGGCTGCGTTGCGCTCGGGTAATGCCAACATACATGAGACGCCGCTCTTCCTGCAGGCGCTGGGCCATGTCCTCGTTGGCAGACTCGTGGGACCTCTGTGAACCACCGAGCGAGTCGGCACCGTCCCCCAGCTTGAAGGGCAGCATGCCCTCGGTCACCCCCACCAGCAGCACATGGGGCCACTCCAGGCCTTTGGAGGCGTGCAGTGTGGACAGTGTCACCACATCCTGATCCTTCTCGCGCTCGCTGATAGTGGACAGCAGCGCTATGGTCTGCGCGACTTCCAGCAGATTCTTGATCTCGCGCTGTGTGGTCACGCCGGCGGTGTCGTCTAACTCGCCGCCGCAGCGCTGCGCCATCCAGTCGCAAAACTCCATCACATTCCCCCACTTGGCGGCAGCCACCTTTTCACTGTCTTCGCCATCCAACAGGTGCTGCTCGTAACCAATCTCCTTGAGCCAATCCATCATGAAGGTCTTGGCGGCCTCGGCCCCCTCCGTCTGCTTGGCGCGGTACTGCAGGTCGTTGATGTGGCGACCAAATTCGTGCAGACTGCCCAGCGCCTTGGCAGACAACACCGCCCCCAGTGAGCTGGCAAACAGAGACTCGAACAGGCTGAGCTTGTACTGCGTGGCAAACACCCCCAGCGTGCCCAGCGTGGTGTGCCCTATGCCGCGTTTGGGCGTGGTCACAGCGCGCAGGAAAGCGGGGTCGTCATCGTTATTGGCCCAAAGCCGAAACCAGGCGCAAAGGTCGCGGATTTCGGCGCGGTCAAAAAAGCTCTGTCCCCCCGACACCTTGTACGGAATGCCAGCCCTGCGCAGCGCCTTTTCAAACGGTTTGGCCTGGTGGTTGGCGCGGTACAGCACCGCAAAGTCTCGGAACTCCTTGTATTGCTTGCCCTGGCTTGCGGTGCCGTCGGCGCGCAGACTCTGAATGCGGGCCACCGCGCGCTCGGCCTCGTGCTCCTCGTTGTCGGCGTCCACCACGCGCACTGGTTCGCCTTCGCCCAGTTCGCTGAACAACGTCTTGGGGAAGAGCTTGGGGTTGGGGCCGATCACGTTGTTGGCGGCGCGTAGGATGGCGCTGGTGGAGCGGTAGTTCTGCTCCAGCTTGATGACCTTGAGGGCCGGAAAATCCACTGGCAACTTTTTCAGGTTGTCCAGCGTGGCGCCACGCCAGCCGTAGATGGATTGATCGTCGTCGCCCACGGCGGTAAAACGCGCCTCGTCGGCGGGTCTGCCACCAACCAGCAGTTTCAGCACTTCGTACTGTGTGGCGTTGGTGTCCTGGTACTCGTCGACCAGCACATGGCCCATCATGCTTTGCCACTTCTGTCGCACTTCAGCATGGTCGCGTAGCAGTTTGAGTGGAAGGCTGATCAGGTCGTCGAAATCCACGCTTTGGTAGGCAGTCAGCCGCTCTTCGTAGCGGCCCATCACCACCGCGGTGACACGTTCGTTGTCATCGGCGGCCTGGGCTAGCGCCTGCTCGGCATTCAGGCCGGCGCTCTTCCAGGCGCTGATGGTCCATTGCCACTGGCGAGCCGTGGCGATATCGGTGCTGCCGCCGGCGTCTTTCAGGATGCTGGTCACGTCGTCGCTGTCCAGTATGCTGAACTGGGGTTTGAGGCCCAGCACTGCGCCATCCAAGCGCAGCATGCGCACGCCCAAGGCGTGGAAGGTACACACCACGACGTCTTTCGCCGCCCGGCCTATCAGGCCTTTTGCGCGCTCGCGCATTTCAGCCGCAGCTTTGTTGGTAAAAGTGATGGCGGCGATCTTCTGTGGCGCAAGGCCCGCATGCATCAAGGCGCCGATCTTGTGGGTGATGACGCGTGTCTTGCCCGAGCCTGCTCCGGCCAGTACCAGGCAGGGGCCGTGCATGTAGTTGACAGCCTCCTGTTGGGCCACATTCAGGCCGTGGGCCATGGGGGACGAGTGGGAGGGGTGAGCGGCGGACATTCAGGCGGGCAATACAAGCAGAAGAGCGCGCCATCTTACCGGGCAAGGGCGCCGTTAACCTGGCTTAATAGGGGCCACCCGCGACAGGCTGCACACACATCAGTCACCCATTGCGGGGTGTCTTTTAGCCAAATCGGTCCCTGGCCCCCGAAAAGTCTCAATGGTTCGCTACAAAAATCGTAGTGCATGGCCGCTGCGACATGCAGTTTGGTGTGATCGGAAATGCCAGACAATGGACCCGTGCTGCAAATCCTAACCGTCACCTTTCCGTTCTTCGCCCTGGTTTTGTGCGGGTTCATCGCCGCACGGCGGGGCATGTTGCCCATTGCCGCCATTCCTGGCCTCAATGCATTTGTGCTGTTTTTTGCGTTGCCGTGCATGTTGTACCGCTTCGGTGCCAGCACGCCGATTGCGCAATTGCTGGACCCCAGTGTGGCGTTGACCTACCTGCTGTGCGCTATGGTCATGGTGGGCTTTGTGGTGGCCATCACACGCCATGGCCGCATTGGCTGGAACGACGCCGCCTTTGGTGCCCTGGTGGGTGCCTTTCCAAACACCGGCTTTATGGGTGTGCCGCTACTGGTGGCACTGTTGGGTCCCAAGGCAGCGGGGCCGGCCATCGTGACCATCTTGGTGGACATGGTGATCACCACCTCACTTTGCATTGCCTTGTCGCGTTTGGGTCGCCATGGCCCGGGGGACACTTCAGCGGCTCAGGCCGCCAAAAATGCGCTCAAGGGGGTCGCCACCAACCCCATGCCCTGGTCGATTCTGCTGGGTGCCCTGGTGTCGGCTTTGCAGCTGGAGTTGCCCAAACCCGTGGTTCAGACCGTGGGCTTGTTGGCCGACGCAGCATCCCCCGTGGCGCTCTTCACCATTGGGGCTGTGTTGGCGCGCTCGCAAATGCTGGCACAGGCCGGAGAAGCCCAGGCCGTGCACTGGATGGAAGTGGTGCCTGTGGCGGCGATCAAGCTCTTGCTGCACCCGCTGCTTGTGCTGCTGGTGGGGGCTGGCGCGATACAGTTGGGCGTGCCGCTCGACCGGTTCGCGCTGACCGTGCTGGTGCTGCTGTCGGCGCTGCCCAGCGCCAGCAATGTATCGTTGTTGGCCGAGCGCTTTGGCGCGGACAACGGGCGCATAGCGCGCATTATTCTGGTTTCCACTGCCGCGGCCTTCTTTACGTTTGCCGGAGCGGTGGCACTGATGACCTAAGATGGGTTCGCAATGAACATCAACGACTTCAGCGACGATTCAGAGCACGCCTCCCATACAAGTGCCCAGCGCGCAGCGGCCGCCAGCCGCAGTACCTGGGTGAGTGTGGGGGTCAATTTGGTTCTTACCGTGACCCAGATCGTTGTTGGCATATCGGCAAAGTCGCAGGGGCTGGTGGCGGACGGCATCCACTCGCTGTCGGACTTGGTGGCAGACTTTGTAGTGCTGTTTGCCAGCCACCATGCCAAAAAGGATGCAGATGCTGGCCACCCCTACGGGCACCAGCGGTTTGAGACGGCGGCTTCCCTTGTGCTGGGCTCGCTCTTGCTGGCGGTGGGCATAGGCATGCTCTGGTCGGCTTTTCTCAAACTTGAAGAACCCGAGCTGGTGCAGCAGGTGCACATCATCGCCTTGTGGGTGGCCGCTGGCGCACTGATTGCCAAGGAGGTGCTGTTTCGTTACATGCTGGCGGTCGCCAAACGGGTCAAGTCCAGCATGCTGGTCGCCAACGCATGGCATGCACGATCTGACGCCGCATCGTCACTGGTGGTAGGCGTTGGAATCGTTGGTAACCTGGCGGGCTACCCCATCCTGGACCCCATTGCAGCGCTTATTGTCGGCTTCATGGTTGCAAAAATGGGCTGGGGCTTTGGCTGGGACGCCATGCATGACCTGATGGACCGATCTGCGGACGAGCAAGAAGTGAGCGCAATACGGCAGACCCTGGTGGACACGCCCGGCGTAAAAAGTGTGCACGATATCCGTACCCGAAAGATGGGTGACATGATCGTGGTGGATGTGCATATTGAAGTCGACGCCACCCTGAGTGTCGAAGCGGGCCATGACATTGCAGTGGAAGCCCGACAGCGCGTGCTGATGCGCCATCGTGTGCTCAACGTGATGACACACGTAGACCCCTGGCGTCGCCCTGATCTGGACCATTCCGAGGCTTCAGCGTCGGCAGGCTCATGACTGCCTTGGCATGGCGTGGAGTCGGCGTCTTTTGATGTGGATCAAGTCCCCGTCCATGCTTCGCCGGTCAAATGCACTGAACGGCTTGTTGTGTTGGTCAACGCACGGATGATGGCGTTGAACTCCAAAGACACTGTGAAAGCCAGGCAGGCAGAGCACATCCATGACTATCCCCAGCAACCCAGACCGATACGGATCCTTTTACATCGGCCTGCAGTTCCCTCCACTCGCAAGCGCAAGCCAGTCGTTTGCGAATGGGGTCAAAGAATGGCGTGAGTACAGCGGAGCTATGAGCTACTTGCGGCTCGGCGCCCACGCGATGGCCCGTGACGCCGCGGAGTGATAAAGGCAATGCCTGTGCACGACAACACGCTTGATGGCCCGCAAATGGATGATGATGTCGCATCGGATACGCGCGCAGCCGCGCAAGGGTTGAGCGACTCCGAGGCCAGGCAGCGCCTGGCAACCGATGGACCCAATGAGTTGCCGGTGTCGAAGCCGCGTAGCGTGCTGCGGCTGGCTGGCGAGGTCGCTTCTGAGCCCATGTTCCTGCTGCTGGTGGCCTGCGGCGCTATCTACATGCTGCTGGGCGACAGGGAAGAGGCTTGGATGCTCTTGGGCTTTGTCTTTGTCGTCATGGGCATCAGCTTCGTACAACAGCGGCGCAGCGAGCACTCCCTGGAAGCCTTGCGTGACATGTCCAATCCGCTGGCAATGGCCTTGCGAGATGGCAAGCCTGCGCGGATTGACGCCCGCGAACTCGTAGTGGGTGACGTTGTGCTGCTCGCCGAGGGAGACCGTGTGCCTGCAGACGTACACCTCTTGCAGGTTTCCAATTTTGCAGTTGATGAATCGCTGTTGACCGGAGAGTCGGTGCCCGTGGTCAAGGAGTGCGGCGCCCAGCGGCAGGACAGTTCGATAGACGAGGGGACGCCCGAAAGCCAGGCTAGTTCGCACGCCTACGCTGGCACGCTGGTTACGCGCGGAACGGCGCGCGGCAGTGTTGTGGCCACAGGTGAACGCAGCGCATTGGGCCGCATCGGGCAATCGCTTGCAGGGATTGTGGTTGAGGCGACACCGATCCAGAAGGAGATGAACCGGGTCGTCAAGCGGGTCGCCATCGTTGGTTTGCTGCTCGCCGCCGTACTGGCCCTGGCGTACGGGATTGCGCAGGGAGACTTGCTGCGCGGCGTGCTGGTGGGTCTGACCCTTGCCATGGCGATCCTCCCGGAAGAACTGCCAGTGGTACTGACCTTGTTTCTGGGCTTGGGCGCCTGGCGCCTGGCGCGGGAGAAAGTGTTGGCCCGCAGCATACCGGCTGTGGAACTGCTGGGTGCAACCACCGTGCTCTGTGTCGACAAGACCGGCACCCTGACTGCCAATCGCATGACCGTGCGGCGGCTGTGGTCTCAGCAAGGACAGTACAACACAGCGCAGGCTGGCCCGCAGCCGCTGCCGGAGGAACTGCATGGCGTGCTGGAGTACGCGATGCTGGCCAGCCACCGCCGCGCCTTCGATCCCATGGAGACTGCCATTAGCGAAGCCGGCAAGCAATTGCTGGCCAACACCGAGCATCTGCATGACGATTGGACCCTGGTGGACGACTACGCCTTGTCCCCTGAGATGCTGGCGATGTCGCGCGTATGGCAGTCGCCGGACAAGGCCGAACGCATGATTGCAGCCAAAGGTGCGCCGGAAGCCATTGTCGATCTTTGCCATCTGGATGCCGCACAGGGGCAGCGCATTGCCGAGCAGGTCCGTGTGATGGCAGGCGAAGGCTTGCGGGTATTGGGTGTGGCCAGCGCATGTTTTGCTGCGGGTGAGTTACCGGATGTGCAGCATGACTTTGACTTCGTTTTTCTGGGCCTGGTCGCGCTGGAAGACCCGGTTCGGCCTGACGTGCCGCAAGCCATAGCCGAGTGCCAAGCCGCCGGCATTCGCGTGGTGATGATGACGGGCGACCATCCGGCTACTGCCGTCTCGGTGGCGCGGCAGGCCGGCCTGAGCACGGACGCGCCCGTTATCGCTGGCACCGAACTTGCGGTCATGAGCGACGAGACGCTCCAAGCGCGCTTGGGCAATACCCACATCTTCTGCCGGGTGCAACCCGAGCAGAAATTGCGCCTGGTACAGGCGTTTCGGGCGCGGGGCGACGTGGTAGCCATGACCGGCGATGGTGTCAACGATGCTCCCGCCCTCAAGGCAGCCGACATCGGCGTGGCGATGGGCGCAAGAGGCACAGAGGTCGCGCGTGAGGCCGCTGCATTGGTCCTGCTGCAGGACGACTTTTCCTCGTTGGTGACCGCGGTGCGCTATGGCCGCCGCGTGTTTGCCAACTTGCGCAAAGCCATCGTGTTTGTAGTGGCCGTGCATGTGCCCATTGTGGGTTTGTCCATCGTTCCGGTGTTGTTCGGTTGGCCCATACTGCTGATGCCCGTGCACATTCTGTTTTTGCAGCTCATCATTGATCCCGCATGTTCGGTTGTTTTTGAGGCTGAGCCGCTGGAGCCGGACGCCATGCAGCTGCCCCCGCGCAAGCCGGACCAAAAGCTTTTTGAACGGGCGGTCATGGTCCGCGGTCTCTGGCAGGGCGTCGGTCTGCTGTTGCTGCTGCTCCTGGTCTATGCAGGCGCAAGGGCCTGGTTGGCAAGCGATGTTGCGGGAGACGATATGGCTCGCGCGTTGACGTTTTTTGTGTTGGTGTTGTCCAACCTGGGGCTGATCCATGTCAACCGATCTTGGGGCAATACGGCCCTACTGGGTAATGCGGAATCCAACAGCCAGTTTGGTTGGATTGCCGGGGGCGCCATCGTTGTTCTTGCAGTGGTGATGGGCGTCCCTGCGGTTAGCAGGCTGTTCGCGTTTGCAGCACCTCCTCTTGCCATGCTACTGGTTGCCGTGACTTTTGTTGTCCTCGGCTTGGCGTGGTTCGAACTGGTCAAGCGTGTGCAGCAGCGTTGGCTGAGGCGAACAATTTGACCGCTGCACTATCGCGCCAGGGGGTGCTGTGCGCGGTTTATTGCGGTGTTGGTTGATTTTGCGCAAGTCGGTTGGCGCGCCAGCCACTGCAAGCAATGCTGTTGCTCAATACATCCCGCATGACTGCCCTTCATCTTCTCCTCATCATCTGCGCTGGGCTCTTGCTGCAAGTCGCCGCAGGTGTTGCGGTGGCGGCGTGGCGCCTGAAGTATGTGGCCCAGCAAGCACCGCAGAGCAATGAGCAGGCGAAGCGTTCTGCGACTGGGGGCGCATGGCCGGGTTGGCGCGACTTCCGTATAACGGGTCGCCAGTTTGAAGATGCTTCCAAGAGTCAGTGCTCCTTCTACCTGCAACCCGTAGATGGCAAACTGCTCACAGACTTCAAGCCGGGCCAATACATTACGGTTTCATTGCCTATCGGAGCAACAGCGGACGGTGGCAAGCCTTTGGAAGCCGGGTCTGAGCGTCGCCTCATCCGGTGCTACTCGCTTTCGGACCAGCCCGATCCGTCTGTCTATCGGCTCACCATCAAGCGCGCGCTGGCTCCAGCCAATCGCAGTGATCTACCACCGGGCTTGGCTTCCAACTACTTGCATGACCTTGTGCAGGTGGGCGATGTATTGAAGCTGAAAGCGCCGGCAGGCCAGTTTTTTCTGGACAGCGACGCTACGGTTCCTGCCGTGTTCATCGCAGGCGGTATCGGCATCACTCCTATGGTCAGCATGTTGCGCTGGTCTCTCGTGAACCAGCCACAACGCGCGGTTCACCTCTTTTACGGCGTACGCAACAGTGCAGACCACGCCTTCAAATCCCAGCTTGAGGCGCTGGCCGGGTCGACCCCGGCATTCACGTTGCATGTGGTGTACAGCAGCGCGGGGCCCAGTGACGTATTGGATCGCGACTACCAGCATGCGGGGTACATCGATATCGACCTTCTGCGTTATACCCTGGCCCACTGCCGTCACCAGTTTTATGTTTGCGGCCCACCGCCGATGATGCAAAGCCTCGTACCAGCGCTGCGCGATTGGGGTGTGCAGGAGGCCGACATCCATTACGAATCCTTTGGGCCCGCAACAGTACGCCCTGCTATTCCCTCCTCGAACGAACCCTTGGCCGGCACTGTGGTGTCATGGGATGTCCGGCTCAACCGGTCCGGCCGCACGTTGGTCTGGGATGGCCAGGACAACAATCTGTTGGATTTTGTGGAGCGCCAGGGCGTGGCGGTCGATTCGGGCTGCCGGTCAGGCAGCTGCGGCACTTGCGAGGCCAAGCTTGTGTCCGGCGCGGTCCGCTATGTTGACCAACCCGACTACGACATTTCCCCGGGCCATTGCCTGCTGTGTGTCGCTATGCCGACGTCGGCTTTGGTGTTGGAAGCATGAGGCGCTCTGCATGCCCTCCTTAAAAGCCCACTTGATCAGTCGGGAGGTGGTGCCGTTCTTCCTGTCACTGTTGGCTCTGGCGGCCGCTGCGTTGCTGTGTGATGCTGCCTTGCATCTGCTCAATGCCGTGTGGATTGGGAAATGGCTGGGAATTCCCGGCACCTTGCTCATCATTGGTTCGCTGGGTTACTCGCTGCGCAAGCGCAAGCTCATCCGCTCGGGTAATCCGGCCACGTTGCTGCGGTTGCATGAATACATGGCCTGGGCTGGCTCCCTGCTGGTGCTGGTGCATGCGGGCATCCACTTCAATGCCATTCTGGGCTGGCTTGCTGTGTGGGCGATGCTCATCAACGTGGCCAGTGGATTGACCGGAAAATTCCTGTTGAACCGCTCGCGGCGGCGCCTTGAGGATGCGCGGCAAAAGATGCGGGAGCAGGGTTTGTCGCCAGAGCAGATGGCAGAGCGTACGTACTGGGACAGCCTTACTTTTGACGCGGTGAAACACTGGCGCTCGGTACACATACCCATCACGCTCGCCTTCGCCGTGCTGGCGCTGGCCCACATCATCGCCGTATTCCTCTTCTGGGGGTGGCGATGAAAAGCAAGTGGCTGTGGATTGTCATCGCCGCCAACCTTGTGGTGCTGGTGTCGCTCGTCTTCTTCTACCCGCATCTGATGGTGAGTCCTGGGCCGTTGGTGCCCGAACACGCGGAGTTGGCCAAAGACTGCTTTGCCTGCCACGCTCCCTTGCAGGGTGCAAGTGCCGAGAGGTGTGTTACCTGCCACGCGCTGTCTGATATTGGCTTGCGCACCAGTAAGGGCGTGGCCATTGTGGCCGCCCCGAAGGTCGGGAAGAGTCCTCTGAAAATGTCCTTCCACCAAGAGCTGACCGAGCAAAACTGCATGGCCTGCCACAGTGACCATGCCGGGCCGAAACTCGCGCGGCGCAGTAGCAAAAAGTTCTCACATGCCCTGCTGCGGGAGCAGACGCGCGAGCGCTGCGCGACATGCCACACTGCACCCGGCAATGCCATTCACCGCAACTTAAGCGTGGGTTGTACCCAGTGCCACAAGACCGAAGCGTGGAAGCCCGCCACGTTCGAACACGACAAGTTCTTCGTACTTGACCGGGACCACAACGTTTCCTGTGCGACCTGCCATACCGTCAGCACAGATTACCGAAAGTACACCTGTTACGGCTGCCATGAACACACTGTTGCCAACGTGCGCAGAGAACACGAGGACGAGGGCATTCAAAACCTTTGATAACTGCGTGCGGTGCCACCGCAGCACGGATGGTGAGCGCGATGGTGGGGGTGACCGGGAACGTGATTGACGTGGTAGAGGTGGTGCGTAGCATGGGGATGCGACCCGTATACTCAAAATGCCATCTAGCCCCTTTCAAATATGGCTCTAATGCTATGGTTTTTATAGTTTTCCGGTTGTCCCACGCCTGCGTTGTGGCGGCACGCCATGGTTGCGCACCCATTCCTGGAACTCCGGTACGGCCAGTGGCCGGCTGAAGCAGTAGCCCTGCAACTCGTCGCAACCCAGCGCCGTCAGCGTCTGAGCCGTGGGAAGGTTTTCTACCCCCTCGGCCACCACCTTGAAACCCAGGGTGTGGCCCAGGGCGATGACCGCGTGCACGATCGCGGCGTCGGCGCTGTCGTCCAGCATGTCGCGCACAAAGGACTGGTCCACTTTCAGGATGTCGATCTCAAAACGCTTGAGGTAGGCCAGGCTGGAGTAGCCGGTGCCAAAGTCGTCGATGGCAATGTGCACGCCCAGCGCCTTGAGTGCTGACAGCTGCTCCTGTGCCGCGCCTGGGTTGTCCATCAGGTGCGATTCGGTCAGTTCCAGCTCCAGCTGTGTGGCAGGCAGCCCTGTGCGTTCCAGTATGTGTTGCAGCTGGCCCACCAGATCGGGGTCGGCCAGCTGCGCGGCCGACAGGTTGACTGACAACTGCCTGCGTTCAAACAGGCCGTCTGACTGGAACTGCATCCATTGCTTGGACGCTTCCTCCAGTACCCACAGACCTATGGGTTTGATAAGCCCTGTTTCCTCGGCCAGCGGGATGAACTCCGCTGGCGATATGGTGCCCAGCACGGGGTTGGTCCAGCGCAGCAGGGCCTCGGCGCCCAGCATGCGTCGTGTGCGGGCGCATAGGCGGGGCTGGTAGTGCAGACTGAACTCACCCCGTTGCAACGCCAAGCGCAGTTGGGCCTCCATGGTTTGGCGTGCTAGCAGTCGCTGATCGGTCTCGGTCGAGAAGAAGCGAGCCATGTCACGACCGGCGGCCTTAGCCTCGTACATGGCAGCGTCCGCGCGGCGCATCAGTTCGTCCTGGTTGTCAGCGTCATCCGGGTACACAGCCACTCCCACGCTGCAGGAGACGGAGATGGTGTTGCCCTCCACCACCGTGGTCTGGCGTATGGCGGGGATCAGGCGGTGGTTGACCATGGCTTCCAGTTCCTCATGGTCACGCACATGGCGCATGATGATGACAAACTCGTCCCCGCCCAGGCGGCTCACTGTGTCTTCAGCGCGCACGGTCTGGCTGAGGCGGCGCGCCACGATGCGCAGCAGACCGTCACCAATGTGGTGTCCCAGGGTGTCATTGATGGTCTTGAAGCGGTCCAAGTCTATGAAGAGCACGGCCACTTTCTCGCCGCTGCCGCGCGCCTGGGCCATTGCCTCACCCAGGCGCTGCTGGCACAGCGAACGGTTGGGTAGCTCGGTCAGCACATCGTGGTGCGCCAAAAAGTGGATGCGCTCCTCGTGCGCCTTGCGGTCGGTGATGTCGATGGATGTGGCGATGAAGTTGACAACCTCACCGCTGGTCGATCCTTTGTACACCGCAGACACCATCAGCCAGGCCTGGTAGCGGCTCCCGTCCATGCGGCAGATCATGACCTCGCCCTGCCATACATCTTTTTCGGGATGCTGGGTCCACTTCAGCGCCTGGGGGCTGTCCACCAGGGTGGCGAAGTCGGCGCCCATGACCTCATGAAAGTCGTAAAAAGTGCTGCGGCAGAACGATTGGTTGACACTGATCACCTGCCGCTGCGCATTCATGATGACGATGCTCTCGCTGGAGGCCTCAAACACCTTGGCCCACAACTCCAGCCGCTGCTCCAGCAGCTTGAGCTTGTTGATGGGTGCAAAGGCGGTCAGCACCGCCTCGCGCCCCTGGTACTGCAGGCGCCGCGCCGACAACATGGCCCAGGATGGCGCCGCACCGGCCAGCCAGCGCACCTCGAATTCATCGACCGTTCCGTGGTCGGCCAGCCGCTGGAAAAAACGGGCCCGCACATGGGGCTCCAGGCCTGGCGCCCAGGGGTCACGCCGAATGTCGCCCAGCCACGCCAGAGCCGGGGCGTTGGCATGCAGCACCTCGTGGTCCGGCACCGATGTCACCACCATGGGTATGGGAAACCCCTCCACCAGCTCGCGCTGGGCTTGGGCAGCACCGGCCAGCGCCGCCTGCTCTTGCTGGATGATGCGGTCACGGTCCAGCTGGGCCAGCATATCGTTGAAGGCGGTGACCAGTCGGCCGATCTCGTCACTACTGGTCCATTGCGCGCGGTGCGTGTAATCCGCACTGCGGCGCACCTGGTCGGCCACCTTGGCCAGCGCCTGCAGCGGCCGGGCAATTTGACTGGCCACCAGGTAGACCAGGCTCAGAATGCTGCCCAACAACAAGAGTGCAGTGCCCAGGTGCAGCCACATGCGCGAAAACAATTGCTCCACCCGAGTTTGCAGTAGCGTGTTGAGCTCCATGACAGCCACGCGCCAGGCCTCGTCCAGAGCTGCCAGTGTGGCCTGCTGCATGGTGCCCTCCGCACGGGGGATCCGTTGGGCCGTATCAGGCGTGTTGGCCGCTTCTTCCAGCGCGTTCTGGTAGCTGCGCGCCTGGCTGTGCAGCGCCGTGCGGCTGGCCTTGAGAGCCCGTGTCAGCTGCGGCGAGCCGGCTGCCCATGCCTGGTCGTAGTCGGATTCCATGCCGGTCAGGACAGCGTCCAGCCGTCCCACCAGGGTCAGCAACTGTGCAGCCTGGTTCTTGCCGGTTTGGGGTGATCCCCAGCTTTGCATGAAGTCGTGGGCGTCGTGTAGCACCTGCAGCAGTTCCGGAAAACGCAGCACGGCCAAGGACATCACGTAGTAGCTGTCGAGGTCTGGGTCCAGGATCAGGTTGGACTGGTTGCCGATGGTGGTCAGCAGGTCGCGCCCCTGTGCCAGCACCGCACCCCGGTTTGGGTCCAGTGCGTGGGCAGGCTGGTTTGTCGCTGCGGTAGTTCGTAGGCTGTTCAGTGTCTCGGCGAAGCGGCTCGCCATGGCTTCGGTGTGCAGGCGCTCATCGTATTGTTCGCGTGCATCTTGCAGGCTTTTGGCGGCCGCACTGGCTGGAGTGGCGCGATGGGTATCCAGAAATACATCCATCAGGTTTTGCCGCACGGCTTCGGTATAGGCCGCGCCAACGATTTCCTTGCGCGCGAAGTCGATGGCCAGGTACTTCTCGTGGATCAGGATGCCCGACACATAGATGACGGCCGTCAGATCCAGCAAATAGATCAGTGTGAGTTTGCGGCCCACACTCAAGTGGCCCAGCCAATGGGACAGTTTGGACAACATGCCCAACCCCTAGCAACTTTCGCACCAAACTGGGGAAGCATTTGCGCAATTTGGATGTGGCACGCCTTGTGCGTATCAACCGGGAGTTGGACGCTACGAAGGAACAAGATGCACCGAATCGGACTAAGGGGCCTGTTTGCCTCTACGGTACTCCTCACTACCAGCGCTTGGGCACAGACCTCCACGGTGCTGACCCGGCCCGGACTGGTGGCGCAGGACAGTCTCAATGGCGCCGACACGGCGTGGATGATGACCAGCACAGCCCTGGTCCTGATGATGACCCTTCCCGGCATTGCACTGTTTTACGGCGGCATGGTGCGCAGGAAGAACGTGCTCAACACCATGGCCAGCGTGGTCGCTGTTGCCGCGCTGGTCAGTCTGGTGTGGTTTGCACTGGCGTATTCGCTGGCCTTCACCCCTGGCAATGGCCTGCTCGGGGGAGACACGCGGCTGTGGTTCAGTGGGCTGGACTACCTCAAGGAGGCCGGCAAGGTGGCGGTGAGCCATGTGGCGCCCAATGTGCCGGAGGCGGTATACGCCATGTACCAACTCAGCTTCGCCATCATCACCGCAGCGCTGATGGTGGGTGCAGTGGTGGAGCGCCTGCGGTTTTCTGCACTGTTGTGGTTTGTGGGGCTCTGGTCGGTGCTGGTTTATGCACCGATAGCGCACTGGGTCTGGGAGCCCGGTGGCTGGCTGGCACAGCGTGGCGTGCTTGACTTTGCCGGTGGCGCCGTGGTGCACATCAACGCCGGGGTCTCCGGACTGGTGTGTGCCTACATGCTGGGTGCGCGCAAGGGTTATGGACGCGAGTCATTCGAGCCTTTTAACCTGGGCCTGACCATGGCGGGTGCCGGTCTGCTGTGGGTGGGCTGGTTTGGTTTCAACGCAGGTTCGGCCGTGGCTGCGGACGGCCGTGCTGGGCTGGCCATGGCGGTCACCCACATTGCGGCGTCGGCCGGTGCCATGACCTGGATGATCGGGGAGTGGGTGGTGCGCGGGCGGCCTTCGCTGCTGGGGTTGTGCTCTGGCCTGGTGGCGGGCCTGGTGGCCATCACGCCTGCGGCAGGGTTTGTGACGCCTGCGTCCGCCTTGCTCATCGGTGCCGTGGCCGGGTTGGCCTGTTACTGGGGCGCGACCGGGCTCAAGCGAATGCTCAACGCCGACGACTCCCTGGACGTGTTTGGCGTGCACGGCATTGGGGGCATTGTTGGTGCGCTGATGACGGGCTTGCTGGCCAACAAAGCCGTGTCGGGTGTGGAGGGCGACATTGTTGTGCAGTTGATCGGCGTGGTCGCCGTGGTGGTGTACAGCGGCGCCATGAGTGCTGCCCTGTTGTGGTTTACCAAACTGATGGTGGGCCTGAGGGTGGAGGAGGGCGCTGAAGTCACGGGGCTGGACATTACCCAGCACCGCGAACACATGGGAACCTGAAAGGAGATTGCAGATGCTTGCCAGTGAAAAACTAGCGATTGCGGCCCATTTACACGTGCTGTTGCGCCGCAAGACCGGCCGTGTAACGGATACACAGTGGATGGCGGACAACGTCGAATACGCTATGGAGATCGTGCGTTTTGCCCGGCAAAGCGCGTCGGATGATGGCCACACTGAGCTGGTGGCGTGGGCCGACAAGCTGGAATTGGCGGTTTTGCCGCCCACAGCGCCACCCCGCACCAAAGACAACAGGTCGCAGGGGCACAGCCCTATGCCCACCTTGCGCAGTCTGTTGGCTACCAACGCTGCCCAGGCAGTCGTCGCAGAACTGCAGGCCGATAGCCCCCAATATGTTCGTGGTCTGCGCTAAGCACAGACGCTTGGCATGGGGTGCCGATTGTGATGTGCTCACGACATCTGGAATGCCAGAGATAGCATAGGCTGGGCACTATGCGTTACAGTGGCGCAAACACTCCATTCCATGACGCGGATAACCGAACCCTTCACCGTTCGCATGCGCAAACTGTTGCTGCGGCTGCGTTCATTGCGGATCGCCATTGCGCTGACCGTGGTGGTAGGCGTTTTGCTGGCCTCGTTTTTGTCCTACGTGGAGCAAACTTCGGATTTGCGGGAACAGCACATCGCCCAGATTCGAAGCGAAATGAATCAATTGGGCTCCCTGACCGCTTTGGCCCTGCGCGAGCCTTTGTGGCAGTTTGAGGCCGAGCAGGCCAACTCCATCATGGAGGCTGCGTTTGTGAACCCGGATGTGGTGTCCATTGCAATCTGGGACGACAAGGGCACGCCCTTTGCAACCCGCAGCCGCAGTGCCGAAGATTCCCGACTGGTCGATTCCGCCACCCAAGTGGTCGAGCGCAACAAGACCATGGTGGGCAAGCTCACCATCCAGATGTCCACCGCCGGATACCTGCGCAAGGTCAACGAGGTGCGGCTGCAGTACATGAAGCACGGTGCACAGATTTCGGTCGGTGCCTTGATCGTCATTTTGCTGCTCATGCATTGGCGCCTGGTGCGCCCGTTGGAGGAATTGGTCAGGGCCTCCGGCCGCCTTGAACAAGGTCAGCTGGATGTACCCATACGACCGGTGTTCCGTGACGAAGTGGGGGCGCTGGCCGACAGTCTGGAGGCTACACGCCTGGCGCTGTTGCACTTGATTGCCCAGCTGGAGAGCCGGAACCTGGAGTTGACCGACGCCAACGAACACCTGGAGCAGCGGGTCGCCGAACGGACTGAGTCCCTGGAGCAAACCCTGCAGACGCTGGAGCGGGCGCAGGAGGAGATCATCCAGACCGAAAAATTGGCTTCGTTGGGGCGTGTGGTGGCCGGCGTGGCCCATGAGCTCAATACCCCCATAGGCAATGCCCTGACTGTAGCCTCCACCATCCAGGGCGAGC
This sequence comes from uncultured Rhodoferax sp., assembly GCA_963513355.1. Lineage (GTDB taxonomy): Bacteria > Pseudomonadota > Gammaproteobacteria > Burkholderiales > Burkholderiaceae_C > Allorhodoferax. The sequence continues at coordinate 36,190 of CAUPQG010000021.1, forward strand.
TGGTGGAACTGAGGGTGGAGCTTGAGAGTGGCTCCATGCGCCGCTCCTCGTTGCATCAGTTCATTGCCCGCGCCGATGAGGGTCTGGCCCTGTCGCTGAAAAACCTGCAGCGTGCGGCGCACCTGATTTCAGACTTCAAACAGGTGGCGGTAGACCAGACCAGCGACCAGCGCCGTGTGTTTGACCTGGCGGAAGTCAGTACCGAAATCCTGAACATGCTGCAACCCATGTTGCGCAAATCGGGATGCAACATCACCAAGAACCTTAGCCCTGGCCTGGTGTGCGACAGCTTCCCTGGCCGCTACGGCCAGGTGCTGACCAATCTGGTCATCAATGCAACCATTCATGCATTTGACGGCAACCCCGGCGGCAATATTTCGGTATCCATAGGAGCGGCCGACGCCGATACGGTGGAGCTGGTGGTGGCCGACGATGGTGTGGGTATGGAGGAGCATGTGCGGGCACGCATTTTTGACCCTTTTTTCACCACGAAGATGGGGCGCGGTGGCACCGGGCTGGGCATGAACATCGTGCACGGCATCGTGACCCGTATTCTGGGCGGGCAAATCTTGGTGCACAGCACACCGGGCGAGGGCACGCGCATTCGCGTGTTGTTTCCGCGGGTGGTCAGCGAATCCGAGGCAGAGCGCTGATCCGCGTGGTGGACGTCTAGATCGCCAGCGGGTCCACGTCAACGGCCCAGCGTATGAGCCCTTTGCCTTCAGGTCCTTGGCGGGTAGCGTGCAACACGGCCTGCCACGCCGTCAAAAACTGCTGCAAGGCTGCACGCGATGGGCTTTCCACCAGCATCTGTGCGCGTTCGATATTGGCCACACGCTGGATGCTCATGGGCACCGCCGGGTACAGCGTGATCTGGTCCAGCACGGCGGCCCAGCCTTCCCACTGGGCCATCTCGGTGCGCGCCGTGTTGCTGGCGGCATTCAAAAAGGACTGGGCCACTTCCTGGGTGCGGGCCTCTGCGCGCACCAGTGCCTGGGCGGTAAATGGCGGTAGGCCGGCTTGCTGACGTTCCTGTAGTTGCTGGGTTGCAAAACCGGGGTAGTCGTGGCGTTTGAGTGCTGCATACAGCGGGTGGGCGGGCTGGAAGGTCTGTATCCACACCTCACTACGTTCGCCCAAGGCGGCATCTCGCCCGGCACGGCCGGCGGCCTGCATCAGCAGACTGAACAGGCGCTCTGGTGCGCGGAAGTCGCTGGAAAACAGCGCGCCGTCGGGGTTGACCGCTGCCACGAGCGTGATGCGCCGAAAGTCATGGCCCTTGGCAATCATTTGTGTGCCCACCAGCACATCGACATCACCGGCATGTACGGCCGCCAGCTGGCTTTGCAGCTCGCCCTTGAGGCGCGTGGTGTCTGCGTCAATGCGGGCCACGCGCACCGGCTCCCCATCGGGAAACTCTGCGCTGACGGTGTTGGGTCTGCGCACATCGGCCAGCAGCTCGGCCACATGTTCTTCCAGCCGCTCGGTACCCCGCCCCAGCGGAGCAATGTCGGGGTTGCCGCAGGTGGGGCAGGCGCGGGGCACGCGTTCGGTGAAGCCGCAATGGTGGCAGCGCAAGGTGCGGTCGATCTTGTGGAACACGCGGAAGGCACTGCAATGCGGGCATTCACTCTTCCAGCCGCAGTCGGTGCAGTGCAGCACGGGCGCATACCCCCGCCGGTTCAAGAACACCATGCTTTGCTCGCCGCGTGCCACACGTTCCTTGATGGCTTCGAGCAGCGGTATGGAGAACACCGCGTTGCGATGCTGGTGGTTCATGTCCACCCGCCGCACCAGGGGCAGGCCATCGGGGGTGGCGGCGGTGCTACGCATGGCTTGCAGGGCAGTGGGTGCAGCGCCACTGGGAGGTGCAACCGGCGGCGCGCCGATGCGGCTGGGCATGTGCAGTCGCAAATAACGCCCGCCCTCGGCCACGGGGCGGCTGTGGTGCCAACTCTCCAGCGACGGTGTGGCCGAGCCCAGCAGAACCTTGGCGCCTTCCAGACGGCCGCGGTAGACCGCCAGATCACGCGCCGAGTAACGTGCGCCTTCGCTGCTCTTGTAGCTGGGGTCGTGTTCTTCGTCCACAACAATCAGGCGCAACTGCGGCATGGATGCAAACACTGCCATGCGGGTGCCCAACACAATGCGCGCGGTTCCACTGTGGGCCGCCAGCCAGCTCTTAAGCCGCTGCGGATTGGTCATGCCGCTGTGCAAGGAGACTACGGCGTCGTCGCCGTACAGCGGCGTAAAGCGGGCCTTGAAGCGCGCTTCCAACTGCGGTGTCAAGTTGATCTCGGGCACCATGACCAGGGCCTGGGATTGCAGGTCGCTGGCCAGCAGGGTTTGCACACTCTGCAGGTAAACCTCGGTCTTGCCGCTGCCGGTGGCCCCAAACAACAAGAAAGGCCCGGCTTGCGACTGGATCTGTGCCACCACTTGGTCCTGCTCGGGGCTGAGCGTGGGCAGTGCGGGGTCTGTGCCCTGGGCGGTGTTGGATGGTGCTTTCCGTCCGCGCTGCAGACGCCGCTGCACCTGTTGGGGTGACAGTTCCCGCAGCTGGGGGGGCAGCGCTGCCAGCGCGACCTCGCCGATGGATCGTTGGTAGTACTGCGCTGTAAATGTAAGGAATTGTTGCCAGTGGGCGCTTAGCGGCGGTATGCCTTCCAGCACACCCGCCACGTCACGCACCTTGCCCGGATCCAGCTCACCCGTGGCCTGCGCGGCATCTGCGTCCCACACCACACCCAGGGTTTCGCGCTTGCCTAAAGGCACACGTACCAGTGTGCCGGGCGCTAGTAGCGACTCACTTCTATAGCTCAGCACCGAACCCAGGCTTGCATGGGCCGGTGTTTGGACGAGTACGCACAACCAGTGGCTCATGGGTCAGGGAAGCTGGTTGTGCGGTGGGGCATGGTGCAAAACGCCACTTGAACGGAATTATTGATGTTGACTAGCGAAAGCGGTGCTAAGTACTTGATTTGAAAAGACTTTGCATCTAACCCAGAGTTTCTGTGGATAACTTTGTTGATATCTGCTCCTGAGACCCCGCGAGCCCTTAAAAATCAAGGCTTTAGCTGGAATGCCCAGAAAAAAAGCAAAGTTTGAATTCCTTATAAATCAACAACTTACAAGCGCTATTGCTTTCATAGCGCCTATCGTCCCTATTCGGGATAGCCCGTAGTGACACACCCTGTTTTTGTGCATAACTGCAATAGCACGATTTGGTTTTGGACCAAAACAATGGTAAGAAACTTATGCCCGCAATGCTCGGGAATGGCTGTGCACAGCGTTCACCAGGGCGGCTACGTGTTCGGGGGGCGTGTGCTGGCTGATGCCATGGCCCAGATTGAAAATGTGCGTGGGTCCAGTGCCAGTGCCTTGGTAGGGGGTGCCAAAGCTGTCCAGCACACGGGCCACCTCGGTCTCGATCTGCGCCGGCTGGGCAAACAGCACATTGGGGTCGATATTGCCCTGCAGGGCCTTGCCCGGGCCATTCTCCACGCCACCGACCGCCGCGCGCGCCCGGCCCAGATTCACGGTCCAGTCCAGGCCCAGCACCTCGCAATCCAGTGCCGCCATTTCCTGCAACCACAGGCCGCCGCCCTTGGTGAACACAATGCGAGGGATGCGTACGGTGTTGCCTGCAGCATCGGTATGGGTTTTCTTCAGCTGCGCCAGCACACGGGCCGTGTAGGCCAGGCTGAATTCCTGGAAGGCGCCGTCCGCCAGCACACCGCCCCAGCTGTCGAAAATCATCACGGCTTGGGCGCCGGCATCGATCTGCGCGTTCAGGTACGCGGCGACTGAATCAGCATTGGTGGCCAGGATGCGGTGCATCAGATCCGGGCGGCTGTACAGCATGGTTTTGACCAAGCGGTAGTCGCTGGAGCCCGCGCCCTCGACCATATAGCAGGCCAGTGTCCAGGGGCTGCCGGAAAAGCCAATCAACGGTACGCGGCTTTTGCCATCGGGTCGGGTCAGGGCCTTGCGGATACTGGAGACGGCGTCAAACACATAGCGCAGCTTGTCCAGGTCGGGTACGGCCAGTTTGGCAACCGCGGCTTCGTCCCGCACGGGGGACGCAAAACGCGGGCCTTCACCCACGCCAAAACTCAGGCCCAGTCCCATGGCGTCAGGGATGGTCAGGATGTCGCTGAACAGGATGGCGGCGTCCAGCGGGTAGCGGTCCAGGGGCTGCAGTGTGACTTCCGTGGCGTAGTCCACGTTGGTGGCCAGGCCCATGAAGCTGTTGCCCGCTTTGACTCGCGTTGCCAGGTACTCTGGCAAATAACGGCCAGCCTGGCGCATTAGCCAGACGGGTGTGTGCGGTGTAGCCTGGCGCAGGCAGGCTTGCAGAAAGGAGGGGTTGTGGTGGTTGGCGAAGGTGGTGTCGATCATGGGGGTGATTGTCGCAGTTCATCTGCGGTACTTTGACCAGGCGAACAACAGCACCACGCAGTGGCGGGCGTTGGTTGGGCTACTGCTTTCGACGGTGCTCCACCATCAGGCACTTGTCCTGTACCACGCGCAGTCCGGCGTCACGCGCTTTCTGGGCTGCCACGTCATGCACCACGCCCATCTGCAGCCAAATGGCCTGAGCGCCGATGATGATGGCCGCATCCACCACCGGTGGCACTTCGGCACCGTTGCGAAACACGTTCACCAGCTCGATGGCGTGGTGGCGGGCCGCTTCGACCAACGTGGGGTACGCGGTTTCTCCCAGGATCGAGCTGGCGTTGGGGTTGATGGGTACGATGCGCCAGCCCTGGGCCTGCATGTAACGGCTCACGGCATAACTGTCGCGGTGGGGCTTGGGCGACAGGCCAACCACGGCCACGGTGCGGCAGTGGTCCAGGATGTAGGCCATGTCGGCCTGTGTGTCTGCAGCGTGTGGTGTTGGCATGGCGGTGGCCTAAAGCGCGGCCAGTGCTGAACGCAGCGCCTGCACGTCCAGAATTTCCGAAAACACCACCGGTGGCTTGCCGGCCTGGTGCAGCACGTAGACTGGTACACCGCTGCGGCCCAGGGCCTCCAGTGCCACGGTGATGGCGGGGTCACGTCGCGTCCAATCGGCGCGCAGCAAAGTCACATTGCGGGCGCGCATGTCGGCCAGCACCTCCGCGTTGGCCAACGTCGTTTTTTTGTTGTACTGGCAGGTGATGCACCAGGCCGCCGTGAAATCCACAAACACCGGTCGGCCGGCGGCCAGTTCGGCCTCCACCTTGCCGGGCGCCCAGGCTTGCCACTGGCCGTTGGAAGCGGCAGTGGCCGCGCCTGCATTCGTTGCGGTGTCCTCGGTCTTTACGACCAATGGGCCTATGGCCCCCGTTAAACCTAACAATAATGCTACTGAAATTGAAGCAAATACGGTGCGACTGCGGCCATCTAGGTTGAGGGCCCAGACCAGCAGGCTCAAGCACAGCAGCAGCGCCAGCAGGGCTCCGGCGCCGTCCACTCCGCTCAGGTGACCCAGTACCCAGACCAGCCAAACCACGGTGGCCAGCATGGGAAAGGCCATAAAGCGGCGCAGCGTATCCATCCATGCGCCGGGGCGGGGCAACCAGTTGCCCACCGCCGGCACCCATGCGGCGGCCAGGAAGGGCAGGGCAAGACCCAAGCCCAGCGCAGCAAAAATGCCCAAGGCTTGTGCGGCGGGCAGGCTGATGGCGTAGCCCAGCGACGCGCCCATGAAAGGCGCGGTGCAGGGTGAGGCAATAGCCACCGCAAGCACGCCCGACAAAAAGGCGTCCACCACCGGATGGCGCGCCTGCAGGCTCGCAATGCGATGGGGCAGCAGGCTGCCAATTTCGAATACACCGGCCAGGTTCAAGCCCAGCAGCGTAAACAGGGTGGCCAGCGCGGCCAGCACGGCGGGCGACTGCAGGTGAAAGCCCCAACCCAATTGTTCACCGCTGGCGCGCAAGGCCAGCATCAGCGCTCCCAAGGCTACAAACGACAACACCACACCCGCTGTGTAGGCCAACCCCTGGGCACGCTGCGAGGCGCGGCTGTGCTCGCTATGGCGGGCAAAACCCAGCACCTTGATGGCCAGCACGGGCAGTACACAGGGCATCAGGTTCAGTATCAGGCCACCCAGTACAGCGGCCAATAGGGCCAGCCCCCAGGTACCCAGGCCACCAGCAACTACCGGGACCGGTTGCGTGGCAAAGGTGGCGCTTGTCGCAGTTGCCAACGGGGTTGCGGCACCCACCGCGGGCCAGGTGCCGCTGATGGTGGCCTCGGTGCGCAGGCTGTCAGTGCCCAGCACCAGCACCACGGGCAAGGTGGAGGGAGCGGACTCGCGCTGGGTTGAAAGTGGGAAGTGCGCACTCCACACGCCGTTGTTCCAGGCCTGGGTGGGTGGGCTGCCTGCTGTGGGCGTGCCGCTGGCTACGGCGTCGCTGGCTTGGGGTGTGGTGACGGGCTCAACAATGTGCGCGGTTTCTGGGAAGACTTGCAATGCGCGGCCGCTCCAACTGGCGGGCAAGCCGGTCACGCTGACCACCATGGCATCACCCTGCAGCGTGGCCTGTGCCGAGCCATTCGCGGCGCGGGGGCTGGCGGCCCGGGTGGCCTCAAAGGCTGCACCATGTACCGCGGTGGAGCCCCGGGTGGGCAGCTGCAGCACAAATCTACCTTCTTGTGGAATGCATTCCTGGCGGCAGACCAGCCAGTTGGCCGCCAGGCCAATTTCCAGCATACCGTTGGCAGCGGGTTTGAAATCCTTGCCCACGGTCAGTGGCACGGGCAACAACACCGTGTCTTCATACCCGAAGTTGGCCATGCCGCCCACCGGAATGCGCCGGGGCGTGGGCCAGGCAATGTCACCGGCTGTCAGGCCCGCTGGCAGTGTCCACTGCAGGGTGGTGGGCAGGCCGGAGTCGCCAGGGTTGGTCCAATAGGTGTGCCAGTGAGGCTGGTGTTTGAGCTGCAGGCCCAGCCATACGGTCTTGCCGGGGTCAATGCCATCGGGCACGTGGGCCAGCAGTTCGGCGCGCACCTGCTCCGTTTGCACGACAGCGGATACATTGCCTGTCTGGGCGGTGCCTCTCAAGAGAATTTGGGCGTTAGCCCCCGTGAACACTGCACACAAAGCTATAAAAAATATAGCGATTCGCAAGGGCACAGAAGACAAGTGGGCTGCGCCGGAGCGCTTTGACGGGGATGGAAAGGCGTGGGTCATTGCGAATTGGGAGCTTGTGGCAGCCTAAAAGTTCCGCTGCGGCGTGGTGCACCGCGGGTCAGCCCACCATTGTGGCATCGGCCAGCACTAAACCAAAAACACGGGCGGAAGCTTCTTGGGGGCCTTGATGCGCAGTTGCTTGTGGATGCTTTCCTGGCCAAACTCCACTTCTATATCTGCCACCGCCACGCCAAATTGTGGCGCCAGGAAGCGAACCATATGGTCCGTGGCCTTGCCGTCTTTGGGGGCTGCGGTGACGCTGACCTTGAGTTGTGTGCCCTTGGGTTTGCCTATGGCGTCTTTGCTGGCAGCGGGCTTACCCAGGATGTTGACGATGAGGGTGTCACCGTCCCAGGCGAAAAACGAGTCGCCGGTGGCATTGCGGGGGCGGCTGGATTGCATGGCGCCATGATACTGCCGTGGTTTTTGACACCATAGCGCGTTACCATGGCTGCTCCGTTGGATGCCCCTATTCTTCACAACAATGTCTGAAGCCTCCGCCACTTCCTCTATGCCCGCTGCGCTGCCATCCCGCTACTGGGCCGACTGGAGTACGCAAGACTTTGCGTTGAACAAGGCCAGAGGCGCATTGGCGCAGACGATTGCCGTGTTGCCGGTCGCCGCCACCGAACAGCATGGTCCCCACCTGCCGCTGAAGGTGGACAGCGCTTTGGTGGATGGTGTCATCTCTGCCGCCCTGCCTCACCTGGCTGCCGATGTGCCCGCACTCTTTTTGCCTACCCAGGCCGTGGGCCTGAGCCCCGAACACGCCCGCTTTGCCGGCACCCTGACCCTCAAACCCGAAACCACGATTCGCCTGTGGACCGATATCGCCGAGAGCGTGGCCGCCACCGGTGTCAAGAAACTGGTGCTGCTCAATTCACACGGTGGCCAGGTTGGCGTGATGGACATCGTGGCCCGCGACCTGCGCGCCCGTCTGGGCATGCTGGTCTACAGCGTGAACTGGTTTGGCCTGCCCCTGCTGGGGCCACAGGGCGAGGACGTGAACGCACTCTTTAGCGCACACGAGCACCGCTTTGGCATCCATGCGGGTGACATCGAGACTTCCATGATGCTGGCGCTGGCCCCTGATCTGGTGGATATGGCAAAGGCCCAGAACTTTGCCTCCACGTCGGAAGCACGCGCGGCACAGTTCTCCATTCTGGGCAATGGCAAAAGTGCCAAATTGGGCTGGCAGATGCAGGACTACAACCCCCATGGCGCCGTGGGCAATGCGGCCCATGCCAGTGCCGACAAGGGGCGCGCCGTACTGGAGGCGGCGGGCCGCGCGCTGGCACGCCTGCTGGCGGAGCTGCACCAGCTTCCCCTGAGCACGCTGACGGACCATGTAGCCTAGGTGCGCTGAGGGTCAGCCATGCACACGGCCATCAGCAACGCAACCCTGAACCGCATGGACCGCCTGGTGGGCTGGTTCATCCCGCACAGAGCGGAGTTGGACGAACGCGCGCTCAGTGCCAGTCGGATGTTTGTCTACATCTGCCTGATCAACTCCGTGTTTTCGTTGTTGTATGTTTTCACGTCGCTGGCCATCGGATTTGCGATGGGTGCATGGCTGATGTGCACCGGCATCGTGTTCCTGTTTGCCGCGTTGTTCTACTTTCGTGCCACTGGCAAGCTCCGCACCAGCGTCAATTGGTACATGGCCAACGTGGTGTTTGTCGCGGTAATGGGTTGCAGTTTTTTCTCTGGCGGCCCGGACTCTCCGGTATTGCCCTGGTTTACGCTGATACCGGTCGCTGCAGTGTTGCTGCTGGGCTATGGGGTGGATGCCCTGGTCTGGTTTCTGGTGTGTTTTGCGATCTCGGTGGGGTATGGTGCGGCCAGCCTTTTGGGGTACCAGTTTCCGCAGCTCTACCAGCAGGAGTACGCCACAGCCTTCAACATGGTGTGCACTGGCGGCCTGGTGTCGGTGCTTTTTTTGTTTGCGCTGACCTTTGACCACATCAGCAGCACAGCCGTGCAGGAGGTGCTGGACAGTCGCAAGACGCTGGAGCACCTGGCCCGCAGCCAGGAGCGCATGGCCGAGCGCGGGCGCATCTTGCGCAATATGCACGACGGCGTGGGGGCCCACATCAGCTCGGCCATGCGGCAATTGCAGATGGAGGGTTCAGGTTTTGCCACTACTGGTCGCAGCGAGGTGCTGCAAACCCTGCGCGACGGGCTGGACCACCTCAAGCTCTCCATAGACGCCATCCATCTGGCGCCGGGCGATGTGACCGCCCTGCTGGCCAATATGCGCTACCGCATGGGTCCACGCTTTGCTGGCATGGGCATTGAGTTGCAGTGGGATGTGGACCTGTTGCCTGTCTGTGCGAAGCTGGATGCCAGCGCCATGAGCGAGCTGCAGTTCATGCTGTTCGAAGCCTTGTCCAATGTGCTGCAGCACGCCAAGGCACGTGTGCTGCGGGTCGAGTGCCATGCGCCGGGAGGTACGGGCAGGGTCTTTGTGCGGCTGATCGACGACGGTTGTGGTTTCGACCCTACCGCCAGCACCCGCAATGGCTTGGCCAGCATGCGCGAGCGGGCGTTGTCCATTGGTGCGCAACTGCACATCACCAGCGCGCCTGGCAACACCGTTGTCGAGATCCAGCTAGCGGTCTAGTCTTTGCCTGTTTCCATGACCAGGCGAATGCCCACCAGCGTGTAGCGGGTCTGCGGTGAATTCCAGTTGCGATAGCTGGAACGCAGGTACAGCGGCCAGCTGTGCCAAGAGCCACCGCGGCGCACATAGACAGAACCTTCGACCGGGCCTTGTGGATCGTTCACTGGTGACTGTGCGTAGTAGTTTTCGTCGTGCAGGTCGCTGGTCCATTCCCAGGCGTTGCCGTGCATGTCGTACAAGCCGAAGGCATTGGGCGCATAACTTGCCACCGGTGCGGTGAAGGCATGGCCATCGTCGCCTGGCAGTGCATGGTCGGCAAAGGCCGGCCACAGCGGGCGTGCCGCCGCGTCAAAGGCATTGGCGACCCGTGTCAGGCCTTGGGGGTCGTCGCCGTGCTGGTAACGGGTGCGGGTGCCGGCGCGGGCGGCGTACTCCCACTCGGCTTCGGTGGGCAGGCGGTAGACGCGGCCTTCGGTGGTGCTGAGCCAGCGCGCCAGGGCCTGGGCATCGTTCCACGTCACGTTGACCACTGGGTGCGCGTCTGTTTGCGCGAAGCCTGGGCTGTGCCAGCTGTAGCGCGGGTCGCGGCCCTCAAACTGTTCGCCGCGAGCCCCTTTGTTCGGTATGTATTGTGTGTTGTAGCCATAACCCCCGGTGCCATCGGCAATGGATTCGGGCACATAACCACTTGCGGCCAGGAAGCGGCGGAATTGACCCACGGTGACCTCGGTGCGGCCCAGGTAAAAGTCTCGGGTGATGCGCACGCGGTGCACCGGGGCTTCATCGCGGAGTTCTTCCAGCCGCTGACGTTCCATCAGTGGATAGGCCTTCTCCAGTGCGGCAATGGGCTCGTCACTGCCCATCAAAAATTCACCGGCTGGTATGCGGACCAGCGCCATGCCGATCGCATTGACCCGGATGGTGCGGTCCGTGTTGGCGGTGGGTGGCGCAGTCTGCGCGTGAAGACCAGCGCATGCGCTGGCCAGTATCAAACTCAGGAGTAGGTTATCCATGGTGCATATTCTGCACCGTCCAGATGGGCCAGGGAATTAAAGCTCAGCAGCAGGTGGCGCTTGGGCGTGAACAAGAATTCGGTCACAGCGCTGTTGCGGATCTGCATGTTGAGTTCAATCGTCTTCTCCGGCAGCGTACCCAGGATATGGCCCATGGCCGTGGAAATGGGCCCCCCGCTGCTTACCAGCAATACATCGCCGGTGTGGTGCTTGCGCACATGGTCCAGCGCGCTGGTGATGCCTTGCACAAAGTTGTCATAGGTGGGCATGCCCTTGGGTGTCAGCACACCATTCATCCATTGCGTCAGGCCATCGCGCAGCAGGCGAAAGTGCAGCTTGTAGGACTCAGGGTTGGTGGGCGGCTCCAACGGGCCGGGGTGGATGGCAGCGATCACCGCTTCCGCCTCGTATTCGTTGAGACCTGGCCACAGCGTGGGCTGCAGGTCCATGCCGGCGCCTTGCGCAATGCCGGAGTAGGTTTGCGCGTGGCGTTTGAGCGTGCCGGTCAGCACCGCGTCAAAGCGCGTGCCTTTGGAGGCAAAGTATTCACCCAGTCGAACGCTCTGCTTGTGGCCGAGGTCGCTCAGGTTGTCATAGTCGGCCGCTCCAAATGACGCTTGCCCGTGTCGTACCAGATAGAGTTTTCCCATGCAACGAATCTAAGGCACGGGGCCTGTTTTCTCTTGTCATAGGGGCGACAGCTGTGGGGGCTTTGCGTCAAACTCGGCCATAGCCCCCGTTGCTGTTTGGTATTGTGCTATCTATTTTGTAGTGTGTCGGCGAACACCTTGCTGTCCACATTGCCGCCACAAAGAGTCAGGCCCACGGTTAGGCCACTGAGTTGTTCGCGCTCCTGCATGGCCGCCGCAAAGCTGGCGGCACCTGCGCCCTCGGCCACGTTGTGGGTGCAGGCAAAAATGTCGCGCATGGCCTGGGCTACCTCGGCATCGGTCACCTGCACGATGTGGTCGATTGCGCCTTGCAGAATGTCCAGCGCTTCGGCGTCTGCCACGCGGCAGGCCATGCCGTCAGCCAGTTGTGTGGTCACCGGGGCTTCCACCACATGGCCGGCGGCCAGTGAGTCGGCGTAGGTGGTGGCGTGGGCGCTCACCACGCCGACGATGCGGGCACGGTGGCCCAGCGCGCGTTTGGCGGCAATGGCCGAGCAGGCGCCCGAGCCCTGGCCAATGGGCACATAGACCACGTCGAGATGGGGCACGGCCTTGAACAGTTCCCACCAGTAGGTACTGACACCGCGCAACAGATCGGGGTGGAAGCTGGGCACCATGTGCGCGCCGCGTTGTGTGGCCAGCGCCATGGCGTGTTCGCGACTCTCCTGAAAGTCGGTGCCGTGTTCGATCAGCGTCACACCCAGGGCGCGCATGGCGGCATTTTTTTCCACCGAATTGCCGTGCGGTACAACGATGGTGCAGCGCACACCATGTGCCCGCGCCGCCCAGCCAATACTTTGGCCATGGTTGCCACGCGTGGCGCTGATGACCTCGGCAGGCAGTGCGCCGCGGCGCGCCAACTGGTCAAAGTAAGTCAGGCCGCCACGGATCTTGAAGGCGCCTACCGGGGCGTGGTTTTCGTGCTTCACCCAGCAGGGCGTGCCCAGCTTTTCAGCCAGCAGTGGCCACGCGTATTGCGGCGTGGCGGCAAAGGCGCGGTACACCACCTGGGCGCTGTCTTCGATGTCAAGCAGGGTGGGCAGGTTCATGGTGTGTGGATTTCGATGAGCCCCTTGGGCGTTTGCAGGTGCGCGCTCAGGCGCGCGGGGCCACGGGTGGGAGCAACAAGGCCGGTGAGGCCCAGTGTGTTGTAGGCGCTGGCCAGTGTCTCAGTCTGGGGATGCTGCACGTGCAGACTGTGTAGCGTGATGCCGCTCTCTAGCATGGCGCTGGTGGGGTGGGTGTCACCCCATTGGATCAAGGTGGGCAGGCAGCCGTCAAATAGGCGCTGGCCGTCGGTACGTACGCTGATCTGCCACTGGAGCAAACCGCCAGGTGTGGCGCGAGAGGCATGCACGATTTCGCCCCGGTCCAGCCCCTGCGAGGCCAGAGCGGCGACAGCCGTGCCTATATCTGGCACGCCTGCCACCCAGTGGGTGAGCTGCGGCCCGTGCTCTGCCAGATGGGACCGCAGCACCGGGTCATCCATGTCAAACCAGCGTCTAGCCCCCGTATTTATTGATGGAGTAGCTATTGGACTGATAGCAATTATCTCCAGATAGGCCGTGCGGTGCTCTGCGGTGGCAATCTTCAGCAGGCGATTGTGGGTGCCCATCAGCGGGTGCTCGCCACCCGGGCCAGGCGTGACGCCCAGCGTGGCTTCACACCACGCCACGCCCTGCGCCAGGTCGGTGGCCATCACTACCAGGTGATCTATCGATGGCATTTACAGCAGTGCTGTACCGTTGATACAGGTGACAGCATCGCCACCTACCCAGACCTGGCCGCTGGCATCCTGGCGGATATGCACGCGGCCCTGCACGCCCAGGCAGGTGCCCTGCGCTGCTATGTATTGCGCTGGGGCATGGCCTTCGGCAATCAACCACTGCGCCAGGCTGGCGTTGAAGCTTCCTGTGACGGGGTCTTCACCCACACCGTTGCCGTGGTCGAAGAAGAAGCGCACTTCTACAGTGGGCTGGTCCGCCGCATCGGCGTTGGCAGATGCAGCCGCGCTGGTACCGCCCGCAAAGGCACGTGCTTCACGGTTGGAGCGGCCTATCAACGCGGTGGCAGGCGCTTCGTTTTGCACCGTGGCCACACCCACGCCGCTGATGCCGGAACCGCTGAGCACGGCCTTGAGTTTTGCGGCGTCCGGGCTCAGGCCCAGCAACACGGTCAGGTCATCGACCAACAGGCCAAAGTGGGCGGGGCCGTTGTTCAGGTGCTGGCTGTCCAAGATGTGCTCGCGGGGCAGACCCAGTGCATCGGCCAATGCCGCCACCAGCTCGGGCATTGCATCACCGCGACGCAGCGCAGGCGCGGCAAAGGCCGGACGGCCACCGGCTTGGTTGATCTGGATCAGGCCGACCTTGCACTCTTGAACCACCACTCCGGGCTTCTTGGGAACACCCCCATGCTCCAGCCAAGCATGGCAACTTCCCAGCGTGGGGTGGCCCGCAAAGGGCATCTCATAGGTGGTGGTAAAGATGCGCACCTGGTAGTCAGCACCTTGCGCCGCAGCCTCAGGTGTGGGTGGCAGCAGGAAGGTGGTCTCCGATAGATTGGTCCAGCGGGCGAATTGCTGCATCTCCTCGGTGCTCAGACCTGTGCCATCCAGCACTACCGCCAGCGGGTTGCCCCGGTAAGCCTGGGCGGTGAAGACGTCAACTTGTTTGAAGGGGCGTTGTTGCATAACTAGCTCAGTGTGATATCCAAAACGCCGCGGCTGGCCAGGCGTTGCTGCAGCTGGCCAAACCAGCGCTGCACGTTGGGGAAGGCCTGCAGCTCCTGGCGCGTCACACCACAGGCATCGAACTGCGCGGTGCGCATGCCCCACCAGCGGTGCATCTCGCAGCCCAGCGGGATGTCGGCCATGCCAAACGTTTCACCACCCATGTAGGCATGGCTTTGCAGATGCGCGTCCAGCAGCGCCAGCAGGGGCTCGGTCGCGGCAACCGACTGCCGGATGGCATCGGCATTGCGCGCATCTGGCGCAGTGCGCACCAGCTGGATGAAGGCCGGGCCACCAGCGCGGTTGAAGGTGGTTTGCTGCCAGTCCATCCAGCGCTCCGCGTCGAAGCGCGGCTCCAGCTCCGCGGGATAGAAGTTGTGCTCAGCGTCGCCATACCGCGCGCAGAGGTAGCGCACGATGGCATTGGACTCCCAGAGCCTGAAGTCGCCAATCTCCAGCAGCGGCACCAGACCGTTGGGGTTCTTGTGCTGGTACTCGGCTGTGGTGGTCACGCCGTAGGCCGCGCCCGCATCGGTGCGCTGGAAGTCCAGCCCCAACTCCTGCGCCGCCCAGACCGTCTTGCGCACATTGATGGAGCTGATGCGCCCCCACAGGTGGATGGTGTCGTCAGCCATTGCTTAAGTGTTTCGGTGCTCGCGGATGGCAGCAGCCAGAGCTGCAACGCCTGTACGGATTTCATCCACATTGGGCGTTACAAACGACAGGCGCATGGTGCGCGGGTCACCATGGTCGTTGTAGAAGGCGGCGCCCGGCACAAAGGCCACACCCTTGTCCACGGCCTTGGGCAGCAGCGCTTGGGCGCTCATGCCCTCGGGCAGGCGCGCCCACAGGAACATGCCGCCGTCGGGCGAGTTCCAGGTCACGTCACTGGGCATGTCTTTCTTCAATGCTTCCAGCATGGCGTCGCGTTGTGACTTGTACAGCGCGCGGATGGTAGGAATGTGGCGGTCCAGGAAACCGTCTTTCATGACCTCGGCAATCATGCGCTGGTTGAAACCGGGGCTGTGCAGGTCGGCCGCCTGTTTAGCCTGCAGCAGCTTGGAGTAAATGTCCTTGGGTGCCACGATAAAGCCCAGGCGCAGGCCGGGTGCCAACACCTTGGAGAAGGAACCCAGGTAGATGCAGCCTTCGGGGTTGCGCGATGTCAGAGGCGCGGGCGGCTCCTTGTCGAACCACAGGTCGCCGTAGGGGTTGTCTTCGATCAGCGGCAGGCCCAGTTCAGCAGCCTTGGCCACCAGTGCGGCGCGGCGCGCTTCGCTCATGGTACGGCCGGTGGGGTTCTGGAAATTGGGCAGCACATACAGGAAGCGGGCCTTGCCGGCGCCGGTGCCCACCTTGGACGCCAGGTCGGCAATGTCCACACCTTCGTCATCACTGGCCACGCTCACCACTTCGGGTTCCATGGGCGTGAAGGCCTGCAGCGCGCCCAGGTAGGTGGGGGTTTCAACCAGCACGCGGCTGTCGGCGTCAATCAGGATTTTGGCGACCAGGTCCAGGCCTTGTTGGGAGCCGGTGGTGATCAAAATTTGTGCGGGGTCTACGTTCCACGGCAGACGGGCGGCGACCATCTCGCGCAGCGGTGCAAAACCTTCGCTGGCGGCGTATTGCAGTGCGGCTTGGGCATCCTTAGTCAGCACCTGGGTGCAGGCTGCGGTGAATTCCGATACAGGGAAGGTCTTGCTGGAGGGCAGGCCACCGGCAAAACTGATGATGCCGGGCTTCTCGGTGACCTTGAGGATCTCGCGGATCACGGAAGGGTTCATGCGCGCGGCGCGGCGGGCCATGGTCCAGGGGGTGTTGGTTGGGAGGTCGTTGGGTTTCATCTCGGGTTGCCTCGGTTTTTAGTTAAGGGATAGATTTTGCGCTTTGCTTGGGGTGTTGTGACACCGGCATTTTTTTTCCAATGAACACGGTGGCGATCACGGCCAGGCCAAAACCTACCGTCACCGCATCCAGCTTCTCGCCCAGCAGGGGCACGGCCACCAGCATGCTCAAAAAGGGTTGCACCAGTTGTACCTGGCTCACACGCACCGTGCCGCCCAGGGCCAGGCCGCGGTACCAGGCAAAAAAACCCAGCCACATGGAAAACACAGCCACATAGGCAAAGCCCCACCATGCACTGCTCCTCAATGGCGCGGTGGGCCAGTGGTAGGCAGACAGTGGCAGTGTGAGGGGCAGGGCGATCACCAGGGCCCAGCAGATCACGTGCTCGGCCTTCATGAGGTGCGACAGCCGTGCGCCGTAGCCGTAACCCACAGCAGCGCACAACACGGCAGCCACCAAGAGCAGGTCTGCACTGTGCACTGAAATGCCGCCTGGCGCGCCAGTGGTAACAGATGCACTGCCGCGTATCACTGCAAACACCGCCACCAGCACACTGCCCAGCGCCGCGCACAACCAAAAACCCAAGGACGGGCGCTGGCGGTGCAAGAGCGCGCCCACGGCGGCGGTGGCCAGCGGCAGCACACCAATGATGACGCTGGCATGCATGGCCTCGACATACCGCATGGCGAAGGACGTGAACAGCGGAAAGCCAAACACCACGCCCCCGGAAGTAATAGCCAAAGGCAGCCAGTCTTCTCGGCGGGGCAGGGGTGCGCGGGTCAGCAGCAAAAATGCACCCGACAGGGCCGCCGCCACCACGGCACGGCCCATGGCAATAAAGAAGCCCGACATCTGCGGTGCGTCTGCCGTACCCACTGCCATGCGGGTCATGGGCAGCGTCACCGAAAAGATGGCTATGCCCAGCAGGCCCAGCCACAGGCCTTGGTTGATCTGGCGTTGATTGGCAAGGGTGGTTGTTGTCATACGGTCAGCATCCACAGGGCAGTGACCACCAGCACAGCGGCCATCACCCGATTAAAGGCCAGCAAGCGTTTGCCACTGCCCAGCGGGCCACGCAGCCAGTCGCGCAACAGCGAGCCCAGCGTGGCGTACAGCATATTGCTGGCAAAGGCGAAAACCAGCATGGTGGGCACCACCACCGCCAGGCGCTGGGCCGGGTCGGCGCGCCCGGCAATCCAGCCGCCCACAATGGCCAGGGCCAGCATCCAGGCCTTGATGTTGACAAACTGCAGCGCCACGCCCTGCCAGAAACCCACCTGCAGCCGCGCCGCATCGGCCTCGCCCAATTGGCGTGACTGGCTCAGCTTGAAGGCCAGCCACAACAGGTAGGCAACGCCCACAATCTTGACAGCCCAGCTCAGCATCGGCACGGCCAGCATCAGGGCACCCAGGCCCAGCGCGCAGACCAGAAGCAGCATGCCCCAGCCCACCGGCACGGCGCAGACAAACGGCATGGCGCGGCGCAAGCCACCATTGGCTGCCAGTGCGGTGGACAGCGCGGTGTTGGGGCCGGGCGTGAAGCTCATCGCCGTGGCCAGCACCAGTAACGCCGTAAATTCTTGCCAAGTCATGCAACAGACTTTATAGTTGAAATCAACACACTACCAGTACAGTTTTTGGGTCATTCGCTGAAACTGTATTGGTGATTGGGGCAACACAGGCGCACGCCGCAGGAGACCCGCACCATGTTGATGAAGACCGCATCCCAGTCGCTGACCGAGCAGCTGTGCACCCGTTTTGCCGAGCGCATCCGCACCCGGCTGCTGGCACCCGGCGCGCGCCTGCCCTCGGTGCGCCAGTGTGCGCAGCAGCAGGGCGTGAGCCCGTCCACCGTGGTGGCCGCCTACGACCAGTTGCTGGCGCAGGGGCTGGTAGAGGCCCGAAAGAACAAAGGGTTCTATGTGCGGGAAATGGCTGTAGCCCCCGAAAATGCTATTGATAGTGCTACAAATATCGTAGTATCAAGCAATCATCGGGGTGGCTTCCAGGCCCAGCATGTGCCGGTGAACGCTACGGCGCTGATACGCGGCATGTTCCACCGCAGCTCGGACAAACCACAACCCGGCATGGGTGTGTTCCCGTCGGACTGGCTGGAGACCACGTTTATGCCAGCCGCCGTGCGCAAGGTCACCAGCACCCGTTCGCTGCAATCCTTCTCGCTGCAGTATGGAGAACCGGCGGGTGACAGCGGCTTGCGCCAGGCGCTATCGAACAAACTGGTGGCCTACAACGTGCACGCCGCACCCAGCCAGATCGTCACCACCGTGGGCGCCACCCATGCACTGGACATTGTGAGCCGCACCCTGCTGCGCGCGGGCGACTATGTGATGGTTGAAGAGCCCGGCTGGGCCATCGAGTTCGCCCGCCTGGCAGCCCTGGGCATGCGCATCTTGCCGGTACCCCGCCGCGCGGACGGGCCAGACCTGGATGTGATGGCGCGCTACTGTGAATTGCATGCGCCGAAGCTGTTTGTCAGTGTCAGCGTGTTCCACAACCCCACCGGGTATTGCCTGTCACCCGGCAGCGCGCACCGGGTCTTGCAACTGGCCAATACCCACAACTTCCACATCGTGGAGGACGACACCTACAGCCACATCGCCCCCGACCATGCCACCCGCCTGTGTGCACTGGACGGCTTGCAGCGCACCATCTACGTCAGTGGCTTTGCCAAGATTTTGGCGCCCGGCTGGCGCGTCGGTTTTCTGGCCGCACCGGCCTCGCTGGTGGAGGCCTTTGTCGACACCAAACTGCTGGCCACGCTGACCACTCCAGCCTTGCTGGAGAAAGCCTTGGCCTGGTGCATAGACCAAGGCCAGTTGCGCCGCCATGCCGAACGCATTCGCACCCGCTTGGACCAGGCACGCGGACGCAGCGTCAAGCTGGCGCTGGCCCACGGCTGCAGTTTTGCCACGCCACCGGCGGGTTTGTTTGGCTGGGTCGAGACTAGGGTGGACACCGATGTGTTGTCGCAGCGCATGCTGGACGAGGGTTACCTGCTGGCCCCCGGTGCCTTGTTCCACGCCGAGCGGCAGCCCAGCACGCTGATGCGTATCAACTTTGCGACGACGCAGGATGCGCAGTTTTGGGATACGTTTGAGCGGCTAAGGGCGGAGCAGTGAGGCGCGTAGCTGGCAACTGCCAGCTGGTCGAGTGACGGTGTTCTGTTGGGCAGACGCTTTGACGGATCTGGGGTGTAAGCCGCCGTAGGATTTGACGCCGTGGATGACTCTTGCAGGCCATTACCGGACGTTGGTCGGCATACCCAGAAATCCTCCGAAATGGCGTAAGCCGCCCTTCGATTTCGACGGAAGCAGACTTTCATTTTTGACACCCGAACCTCGGGACCGGTCATTCAGCGGTGAAAATCAATTTCTCAATCTGACCGTCAGTCAGTTGAATTGGGGGCTGTGCTCCCGGGAATTGACCAATAGTTCGATTGGCTCTGGTTTGTGCAAATGAAAACCCTGGGCATAGTCAATCCCTAGGGCTTGGACACGCTGCAACACTGCTTCCCGGTCTACATATTCGGCAACGGTCTTCACTCCCACGACGCGTGCCACATCCACAAAGCACCTTACAGCGGCATCGTCCAGTGGGTCGTCAACCAAGTCTTTGATGAACTGGCCATCAATCTTGAGATAGTCCACTCGCAAAGATTTGAGATAGCCGAACGAAGAGGCACCTGCACCAAAGTCATCCAGCGAAATACGTACCCCAAGCGCCCGCACTTGTTCAATGAAGAGTACAGCATCAGCCAGATTAGTGACCGCCGCCGTTTCCGTAATTTCAAAACACAGGCGTTGGCATATGCCGCTTGGAAGTGCCCCCAATGTCTCCATCACTTGTCGATGAAAAGCCCTGTCACCAACAGACTGACCGGACAAGTTGACACAAAGGGTCTGCATGTTGGCTTGAACCCCATGCTTCTCTAACCAAGCCGTCGCATTGCGTAGCACCCACCGGTCTATGCGCGACGCCAGGTTAAACCGCTCTGCTGCGGGTATGAAAGCTGCGGGGCCAATAATGCTTCCATCATGGTCGACCATACGCAGCAATACCTCGGCATGCGTCCCGTGTTTGCCATCGTCCAAAGCAGTGATGCGCTGGGCGTAAAGTACAAATTTATCTTCATCCAAGGCTTGCTCGATACGCGTTGTCCATTGCATTTCACCGTGCCTCTCACGCAGCGCTTGGTCTGTATCAAACCATGTGTGCACTCGGTTTCTCCCAGCTTCTTTGGCTGCGTAGCACGAGGTATCTGCGGCTTGCATCACTGCGGCAACTGTTGCAAACGCGTTGGATACTGCGACCAAGCCGATACTGGTGCCAATGCGGAAGCGCCTGCCATCGTGCAGGAAGCGAAACTCTTCCATGCGGTCACAAATCTGTTGTGCGACACGCTGGGCCTGTTCACCCGTGCAATGGTCCAAAATGACGCCGAATTCGTCTCCACCCAGGCGCGCCAGAGTGTCTCGCGCGCGCACTGCTTCACCTAGCAGCTTGCTGACTTGCTGAAGCAACTGGTCGCCCGCCGAGTGACCGCAGGCATCATTCACCAGCTTGAACTGGTCCAAGTCGATAAACATCAAAGCATGGTGGCTGCCATCTTCGTGCGACTTTTGCAGCAGTCGGCGCAGACGCGCTTCAAACTCAGCGCGGTTGACTAACCCGGTGAGTTCGTCATGCGTGGCGCGATAAGACATCTCGCCCGACATGCGCCGCTGCTCTGTCACATCATGGAACACTAGAACAACCCCCAAAACGTCGCCAGCTGCATTGCGAATAGGGGCGGCGGAGTCTTCAATGCCAAACTCTTCACCGTGCCGGGCAATCAGCAATGTGTGGTTCGCCAATCCGACGATCTTTCCTTGCTTAAGACAGGTGTCCACCGGGTTTTCGGTGGGCAAACGGGTCTGTTCATTAACGATATGAAATACTTGGCCCAGAGGGCGACCAGAGGCTTCGGAATTTTTCCAGCCCGTCATGCGTTCCGCAACCGGGTTTAGCCAAGTGACGCAACCCTTAGCGTCAGTGGTGATCACTGAGTCGCCGATGGACTGCATGGTCACCCGCAGCAGTTCATTCTTCTCGGAAAGCGCTGCTTCCGCGTTGCGCTGGGCAGTGACGTCCCAGTTGACACCCACCATGCGAAGAGCCTTACCGCTGTCATCGCGCTCGACCATGGCCGCAGCCTGTATGAAATGGATGCTGCCATCGTTCCAGACCACGCGAAACTCCGGCTGAAAGTCGCTGGTGCCTTGTATTGCGGCTTGCACAGCGGTTTCTGCTTTTACTTTGTCGTCTGGGTGCAGATGCTTGGACCAAAGCTCGTAAACGCCTGTTGCATCGGTAGGAGGCAAGCCGTAGAGGGGATACATCTCTGCGCTCCAGGTTAGTGAGCCGTCTACGAGGTTGTAGTCCCAAACGCCAATACCGCCTGCGCGCGTGGCAAGCTGAAAGCGACTGTGGATACTGTTGATCTTTTGGCGCTGCAAGTACATTTCAGTTATGTCTTGAAATGCGCCTACGATTCGCTTCGGAGCACTGTTTGCAAACTCGACGCGCCCCACCGCACGGACCCAAATGCGCTTGCCTGTTGCGGTAATCAATGGCAGCTCAAGATCCCAGTCTTTACCAAAGTCCATCCCTTCTTGAACTGCCTTTTGAATTGTCTGGCGCGCCTCTGGTGCATAAAAGCTAATTGCCTCGGCGAGCACAGGTTGGTAGCCCGGCTCGACTTCGTGTATTCGGCATGTTTCATCAGACCAGTAAACCGTACCGGCAAGTACATTGACCTCCCACCCACCTACACCGGCTAAGCGGCCGGTTTGATCAAGAAATTCCTGACTCTTACACAACTCTTCGCTTTGCAGCTTGCGCTTGGTGATGTCATTCCGAATGGAGACATACCGCTCAATCGCCCCATCCGCACCCCGCAATGGCGCCACAATGCTTTCAACCCAGTAAAGTTGGCCGTCTTTGGCACGATTGCAAATTTCGCCTTTCCAAGACTCACCATGACTCAGATTGCGCCACATGCCCGCAAAAAAAGCAGCCGGGTGGGTGCCCGAGTTGATGACGCGATGGTTCTTGCCTATCAGCTCTTCCCTGCTGTAGCCGCTGATTGCACAGAATGCGTCGTTGACCTCTGTTATCGCTCCACTCAAGTCTGTAAATGAAACAATGCGGTGCTTCATGATCAGAGACAACATCGATTGATTGATGTATTTGACTGCTGACTTTTCGGTGATGTCTTCTACTGCACCTACGTAGCCGGTCCGCACGCCATGATCGTCCAGTGTCTGGCGGGCCGTGCTGTGCACCAAACGCAATGAGCCGCCTGGGTGGTGCAATCGAAAATCCATGGCAAAGGGTTGCCCAGATTCTGCGCAGACTTGCCATTGGGCGAACACGGCAGCTTTGTCTTCGGGGTGTATGGCAGCGGTCCAACCGGTCCCCAGGCTTTGAGCTTCGCTCAAGCCATAAATAGCCTGCCACTTCGCATTGGTGTAAACGCAAGCGCCATTAGCATCGGTGACATAAATGCCCAACGGTGAAGCTTCGCTCATGGCACGAAACCGTGCCTCGCTGTGTGCCTGATCAATAGTGATGTGGCGGGACTCCATGGTCAACACCGCCACACGCGCCAAGTTGCCAAGCACTTCCCGTTGAACTGGACTAAGTACGCTCGGCTCCCGTCCAATAACGCATAAGGTTCCCACACGGGCACCATCATTTAGCACCAAGGGTGCGCCAGCATAAAAGCGAATTCCGGGGTCGCCAATGACAAGCGGATTGTCAGCGAAGCGCGAGTCTGTCAGCGTGTCCTGCACCTCAAAAATGCCGTCACCCAAGATGGCATGTGCGCACAATGCGGCGTCGCGCGGGGTCTCGGTTGCTTGGCCCAAGCCGTAGTTGGACTTGAACCATTGCCGCTCTGCGTCCACCAAGCTAACAAGCGAAATGGGCATGCCGCATACGAGTGCTGCTGCGCGGGTCAGGCAGTCAAAATTTTCTTCAGCGGCGGTGTCCAGGATGCCCAAGTTCCGCAGAGATAAAAGACGCTGCAATTCATCAGTCGGGATTTGGGCTGGCTTCATCGCGGCAAGTGAGAGTAAGGGTAGAAAATGCTAACAGCCCACCTTCAAAATGTACAGCTAGAAAACCCTGAAGGAGGTGGAGGCTAGCGGAGGATGATAAGAACACAATCCTGTTTTCCCAGCTTTATCCTGTTCGCGGACGGGCTTCGCAGCTTGTGTTGACAGCGGCTGTCAAAAGCTGATTGTCGACAGTGAACGACCGCTTCCGCTGCGTACCCGACTCGCGCTGGAGCCCCATGGATGACTGCAATGTGTCTGACTCAGACCTAGACTGCTGGTCTTGTGACTGCACAGAAATTCAAGTTGAACAAGTCCGAGGCAGCCAATCACCAGCACTCGCAAATAGCCCGGTGCAGATATAGGACGGGTTAGCCACGTGCTGCATAAAGTACGTCTGAACGAAGCACATACTTTGTGCCTGTGTCTACTTTCTCCCCCTCGTGCCAAGTGTCGTGAACGAAGAGTAAGGCCATGCCCGTATTAGGCCGTATAACGAAATCTCGGAAGTCGGTCCTGCCGCCTGTAAATCCGTCGTTCAAATAAACAAGAAACGACAATTTGCTGGTCAGGCCACCTTCTTTCCAAGGGCCGTCCTTGTGCATTTTGAATCTCTCTCCCGCGCTGTACTTGTAAAAACGTAAATCTGCGGGCAAGCCAACGGCGTGTGCGTTGCCATCAAGTAGTGGGAGGTCAGCAAGTGAAAGACGATTCCATAGTCGATCCTTCCACTGGGGACTGCTGAACATGACACGTTGATTGTTGCGCACGGTCGTCATCAACTGCGGGCCGGTTTGCGTCCGTACTGATGCAGCCTCAAACCCGTTTGCTTCTGCCAGACCGATCAATTCATCGCACTCTGCTGGAGAGAGAAAGTCGGGAATGGTGAAAACGCGCTCTGAATGACGATGCATGTACTGGTGCTCCCAAGTGGCTAACGACTCATTATTGCCGTGACCCGATAACCATGGTGCGCAAGCACGCTAGTTGAAAAGTTGGCCTTTAGCTTTATGCACCCAGTTAAGTTGGTGCCTGGCAGGAGGCATTACATAACTACCGCAGCTATGGACCAAAGCGAATGCAAGTCTTGCTATGCCGAGCGTCTGCTTATTGGGGCAGTCCGCGTGCCCCTCAATCGATACATTCACCTAAACCGTGGCCAAGGCGCGCAGTAGCGCACGGTTCACCACATCCGCCGGCATCTTGTGCGCCCGGCACACCTCACGCACCATGCGCGTGTTGCTGGATTCCAGCGCGCTGGCCACGGCCAGCCATGGTGCGTAGGGGCCACTTTCTCCAACTACTGCAGAGGCAATGCGCCCGGGCAAGGGTAGGCGGTGGATCGCGGCGCCCAGGGGTTCGCCCAGCAGCAGGTCGAGCTGCGACAAAACGCCGCACAAAAACACTTCGCTGCGCAGCGCGTCTTCCAGGCCTGCTTCGGAAAGGTGCTCCATGATGCGGGCGCGCAGCACCATGGCACAACGTATCGGGTCCAGGTTGGCGTCCGTACTGGCCTGCGGCATTTGCTCCAGCAACCAGTTGCGCAGCTTGCTGGTGCCCATGACCATCAGGCCCTGGCGCAGGGTGGTTACATCGCAGCGCGCGCCCAGGTGGGCCGAGTTGGCATACCGTAAAAAACGGTAGACCAACAGCGGCTCTTCTCCCATGCGGTGCTCCAGCACGTCCAGGGACTCATCGGCTTCAATGGCAGCCACCAGGGCGCGTAGCAACTGGCGCGCGGGCTGAATCTGCTTGAGCCGGTGGGCATGCAAAACTTCTTCCACCGGCCAGCCGGCCACGGCCCAGGCGCGTTGGCGGTCCAGGGCTTGCTCCAGCAGCGCGGGGCTGGCCAGTCCCTCATAAATGCTGCCCGCAACAACCGGGCTTGGTGTGCCGGGGTGCTGCGTGGCGCGCAGTGCGGCCAGCGCCTGGTGGGGTGTCAATGCGCGCAGGGTCTTGTGAAACAGCTGCGCCGTGTTGGCACTTGGCGCATGGCCTGCTTCTCCGCTCCAGACCAAAGATAGCCCGCGGGCCTGGGCTTGGCGTGGGGCGCCTGCCAGCGTGGGGTTGGCCAGTTGTGTTTCAGACAACTCCAGCCACAGGCCACGCGGTGGCGTGAGCGCCAGCAGGCCTGCCAGTAAAGACGGGTCACGCACCTGCAACAGGAGCGTGGGTGCTGTGTCTGGCCAAAGTTCAGCCAGCGCAGTGAGCAAGTGGCGGGCTTCTATGGCGCTGCCGACAGGGTTGTCTACAAACAAGCGCACGCCGCAGCAGCGACGTTTCTGGTTCCAGAGCAGTTCGTAGCCAAGGGTGACGCTGCCCAGAACCGAAGGAGTCATGGCGTCAACGGTCGGTGTCTACAAGCCTCAACTGATGAAGTTGAAGAGCGACAGCTTCTGCACCTGCGCGTACGACTGCAGTGCAGCCTGGTAGCCGGTCTGCTGGTTCTGGAAGTCAGACACGCCCTTGATCATGTCCAGATCTTCAGCACGGGAGCGGTCGCCCTCGACCTGGATGCTGCGTTTTTCCTGGTTGGACGAGATACGGTCTGCCCGGTTCAGCAGGTCACCCGCCTGGCCACGGACCGACGAGATGCGTGACATGCCGATATCCACATTGTGCAAAGCCTGGCCGACGGCCTGCATTGATGCGTTGCTATTTGGTGCGTTGCCAATATCGCGTATGGCGTCGTCCAACACGCTGAAGATACTGGGGCGTGGGTCTAGCGTGAGTACATCGCCCACTGCCGGTGCGCCCCGGATGTTGATGGACAGCCCCGGAATTGCCGTGACCGCGATATTGGCCGGCGTGTTGCTGGGGTAGCTGGACGAGCCACTGAATGGGCCCAGGACATTGGGGTTTTCGGCAATGTCATAGGTCACGGTGGTGGTGCCGGGTACGCTGGTGGTGTCCACACTGTTGATGGTGATGGTGTACGACGAGTTGGACGACAAACCCGACGGAGCGGCTGGCAGCGGGTTGACCAGCGTGACGCCACTGCTGCGTAGTTCGTGTGGCGCGCCGGCCACGGTGGTCAGGGTTACGTTGAACACACCATCACGGGCGGGCAGGTTCATGAAAGCGCGGTCGCCGTCCAGTGCGTAGGGAATGGACACTTCGTTGCTGGCCACCTGGCCAGGCTGGCCGGCAAAGGTGTAGTCCTGCGGCAAGCCCTGGGGGCCCACAAAGGGAGCCAGGGCGCTGCCCAGTGCACTAAATAGCGGCAGGCCGTTGGTGTCTTGCCGGTTGGCCAGTGCAAAGACTTGGTCGCGGTAGCCTTTGAGCTCATTGGCTATTGACTGGCGTTCCAATGCGGAGTGGGATGCATTGCCCGCTGTTGCAGCCAGTTCGCGAAAGTTTTGCAGGGCCATGTTGACATCGCCCAGAGTTGCCTCGGCTTGCGCAATAGAGCTGCGCTGCGCTTCCAAGGCGCGCTGGTCAGTCTGGATACGGGCCAGTCGGGTGATGGCGCGCTCGGCTTGTGCCGCGCCCGTGGGATCGTCGCTGGCGCGTACCACCCGCTTGCCAGAGGTCAGGTTCTCCTGCAAGTTGGCCAGCGATGTCTGGCGGGTCATGATGTTGGACAACGCAGTGTCGTAGGCGTTGGCAGATCCGAGTCGAACAAAGTTGGCCATGTCTTGCCTCCTACATCAATGGGCGTTAGCGGCCCAGATTCTGAATCAGGGTGTCAAAGATATTCTGTGCAACCTGGATCATCTTGGCGGACGCCTGGTATGCCTGTTGGAATTGCAACAGGCTGGCGGCCTCTTCGTCCAGGTTGACGCCCGAGACGCCCGCGCGGTCGCGTTCCACATTGGTTGCAATGGAAGATGAAACCAATGCCGCGTATTCGGCGCTTTGGGTGCGTATGCCGATTTGCGAAATCAATCCAGCATAACCATCCGTCAAGGCCGCGCCGTCAAACATGGCCACATCGCGCAGGTTCATCATGGCGGTGGCGTTACCCGACGAGAGGGTCGGAAACAGGTTGGTGTTGACGGTGATGGTGTCTCCCACGGCCGGTGTGCCCTGCAGGGTCAATGACCAGTCGGCCAGCGGGGGGCCGGTCACAGTTGCCTCAATGGCTTGCCCGGGCGTATAGGTGAAAACCGTTGCGCCCTGGTCGCTGCGGGTATAGGTGTTGCTGCCCGTAAACGTGAGCACAACACCCAGCGATGCGGGGGCGATGGGGTTGCTGCGCGCACTGACTGATATCTGTTGCAGACTCCCTGCATTGGCCGTGCCCATGGTTGCAGCAATTGGGCTGGCCACGGCCAAGGCACGGGGCGTGGAAAACATGCTGCTGATGTTGCTGGCCGAGGTGCTGAAGGGCTTGAACAGAAAACGGTCACCCGGGTTGGCGGCGCCGCCCAAAGGGTTGCGGATCTGTAGCCCGTCAATTTCGGCGAACACATCGGGTGGCGCAGTGGGTGATGGCGCAACCTGGGCCTGTGTAAATACCGCGCCGTCTGAGCGACGGGTTATGGTGAAGCTGCCGCCGGAGAACTGCATTTCGTAGTCGGAGGCCACCAGTTTGGTTTTGTCGGAAACCGTAAGCGTGGGCGCTGCCGCACCACTCATGGAGCCGGTATTGAGCACAGCGGGTGCCTTGGGTTCGAGCACGTTGCTGGTGCCCAGCACGATGGGGCTGAACAGGTCGCCACCGACATTGCCATTCATGTCCAGACCCAGCTTGTGCTGGTCGTTCATGGCAGTCGTGATACCCATCGTCAGCCGTCCCAACAGGTTGCGGCCTTCGTTCAAATCGTTGTTTTGAAAGCGCAGTAGCCCGGAGACTTCGCCGCCACCCAGCAAGTTCTCATCCAGCGTAGTCGCTACGCCAGAACGCACAATAGCCAGCTTGCTGCTGCGTGTGTCGCCAAAGTCGTCGCTCACCAGTGCCACGGTGGAAGCCCGTGTGCTCAGTACCAGTTCCTGGCTGCCTGCAATGTAGAGGCCTACCGTGCCGTCGTCGGCCTTGATGGATGTGGTTTGTACGTACTGGTTGAGTTCCTTGATCAGCTGGTCGCGCCTATCGAGCAGGTCGTTGGGCGGCTGCCCGGTGCCGTTGGTTCTGGCAATCTGCTCGTTCACCGCGGCAATGCTGCTGGCCAGGCTATTGATGTTGTTGATCTTCTGCGCGAGCTCTTGGCTTACACCGGTTTGCAGGTCGTCCAGCTGTTGCGACGCAGCGCGCATGCGGGAGGCTGTTTCGTCGATACGTGTCAAAACCACGGTGCGGGCGGTCATGTCGGTGGGAGCGCTGGCAACGTCAGAAAACGCGTTGAGCATGTCGTTGATGGATGCACCCAGACCCTGTGCTCCACCTTGGAAAACCGCTTCGAGCTGACGCAGCTTGTCGGAGCGTGTGGCGTCTGCCGACTGCGCAGAGGCTGCAATTGTGGATTGGCGTGTGAGGAACTCGCTGAAATTGCGCTGTATGGTCTGAACGGTGACGCCTTGGCCCACATAGCCGTTGCTGGCGTACTGTCCTGGTACGGTTGTCAGCACCACCTTCTGGCGCGAATAGCCGGGCACATTGACGTTGGCAATGTTGTTGCCGGCCGTTTGCAGTGCGGCCTGGTTGGCCTGCAGTGCCCGGGCTCCGATGTTGAGTAAGCTGCCCATGATGCTCTCCCGGCTTTAAGCCTGTGCGCGCCGGATTTGCAGCGTGGTGTTGATGGCGCGGCTCAGCTTGGCCGCGTAGTCCGGGTCCGTCGCGTAACCGGCTTTTTGCAGTCCGCTGGCAAAACCGTGCACAGAATTGGCCTGATCCATGACCTTGGCGTACCGTGGGCTCTCGGAGATCATGCGTGCATAGTCCTTGAATGCGTCTGCATAAGAGTCATAAGCCCGAAAACGGGCTTTGCCTTTTTGCGCGACGCCATTCACAAATTCTGTGGTGGTCACTTCAGCCACTTTTCCTGTCCATCCAGCGCCGGCCTTGATACCAAACAGATTATGGGATGTTGCGCCGCCTTTGTGTTTAATTTCAAATCGGCCCCAGCCGGTCTCGTGTCCTGCCTGGCCCAGCATAAAGCTTGCGGGTATGCCAGTGGCCTTTTCCACTTCGTTCGCGACCTGCGAGTGCTGCTGTACAAAATTGGCCTGGGTCTCGGTGGGTGTGCGTGTCGTCTTGCCCATAGCGGACGCAGACAGGGGCGGGAGGCTTGATGACCTGATGGTCTTGGTCGCGCTTGCCGTAGCGGGGGGCGTTCCTGCTGCTGCTGCTGCTGCTGCTGCGGTGGCACCGTCTTTGGGAACACTGGCCATTTGACGGGTGAGCTGCAGGGCAATCATGTCGGACAAGCCGCCTGGCTGTCCGGACATTTGCACGGCAAACTGCTGGTCCAGCAGGTCGGTACCCAGGTCGCCACCAGCGCTGTCCAGCAGACCCGACTTCATGGTGGCTTCGCGCATGCTTTTCATCAGCTCGCGCATGAACAGCGACTCAAATTGTTTCGCGGTCTCTTTGATGGCGGCGGGCGTGTTTTTGCCTGCCTCCAGTTTCAGATTGCCCAGCGAATGGGCGTCAGCCGCAAGTGAGTGCGCATTGGAAGGGGATATGGATCCGTAGCTCATGTCAGATCACCTCCAGCTCCGCATTCAGCGCCCCTGCTGATTTGATGGCCTGCAGAATGGCCAACAGATCCTGTGGCGTTGCCCCTAACGAGTTCAGTGCCTTCACCACATCGGCAAGCTGGGCCGCAGCAGGCAACTGGATGAGTTTGCCAGCGTCCTGCTTGATCTCGATATTGGCCTTTTCGGCCACCACGGTTTGCCCCCCGGTGGACAAGGCATTGGGCTGGCTGATGACCGGCGTGGATGAGATGCTGATGGACAGGTTGCCGTGTGCAATGGCGCAGGCGCCCAGCGAAACGGCTTGGTTGAGCACAACCGACCCTGTGCGCGCATTGATGATGACCTTGGCGGCTGCTACCGAATCTTGCACCGGCAGTTCTTCCATCTCCGCAAGGAAGCTGATCCGGTCGTTGGGGCTCATGGGTGCCTTGACCTGGATGGTCCGTCCATCCAGTGCCTGCGCCACATCGGGGCCGAACTTGGTGTTAATGGCGGACGCAACCCTGCGGGCGGTCTGGAAATCACTGGCCCGCAGGCTCAGATTCACGGTAGAGCCTTCTTGCAGGGCCGTGGGTACCACGCGCTCGACCTGCGCGCCGTCGGGAATGCGACCGGCGCTCAGATGGTTGACCGTGACCTTGCTTCCGCCGGCTGCCGCACCGGCGCCTGCGACGATCAGGTTGCCCTGCGCCAGGGCATAGATCTCGCCATCCGCTCCTTTGAGGGGGGATGTGATCAGGGTGCCGCCTTTTAAAGATTTGGCATTTCCGACCGAAGATACATTGACATCCAGCAGTTGCCCGGGGCGTGCAAATGGGGGCAACTGCGCGGTAACCAGCACCGCTGCCACGTTTTTCATCTGCAGCTGTGCCAGGGTAGTGGAGGTGAGGGTGATGCCCAGTTGTTGCAGGTAGTTGGCCAGGCCCTGGGAGGTGTAGGGCATTTGTGTGGTCTGGTCACCTGTGCCGTCCAGGCCGACGACCAAGCCGAATCCGGTCAACTGGTTGCTGCGCACGCCTTCAACGCTGGCCACTTCCTTGATGCGCATGGCATGGCCGGTGGAGGCCATACCCAAGCAGAGCACCAGGCTCAGTGCCAGGGATAGCACCAGGCGCAGCTTGACCCATGGCCGAGGGCTGGTGGTGTTTGCCGGTTGGGTCCAGGTGGTCATGTGCAGAGTTGGTTGGTGGGCAGATCCGGGTGGATCTGTTACCCCTCGGCACTATTCTGGATAACTTTAGAAGGGCTGAAAGCTCAAAAAGAACCGGGAAAGCCAGCCAACTGTCTGTGCCTCACCCTGGGCGCCACGGCCGCGGGATTCGACCCGTACATTGGCCACCTGGGTGGAGCTGATCACGCTGCCAGGTTGCACCAGGCGCGGGTCAATCGTGCCGGAGAAGCGCAAAACGTCCACATTCTGGTTGACGCCAATTTGTTTTTCACCCGCCACGACGAGGTGGCCGTTGGGCTGGACTTCGATAACCGTGGCGGTTATGGAGCCTGCAAACGTGTTGGCGCTTTCGGTTCCGCCCTTGCCGGAGAAAGCATTGTTGGTGCTGGCGCCTATGCCCAATTTGCCCAGACCTTCCACGCTGTTGAAGGGCAGGGCGGTGGCCTTGGAGTCAATGGAGCTGGTGCGGTTGACAGTGGACGTAGACTTTTGGCTGGCCGTCACGTTTTCAACAATTTGCACGGTGACCGTGTCGCCAATGGCCCGGGCGCGCCGGTCCTCAAAACCGGGGCGGTAGCCTGCAGTCTGGAATAGGCTGCCGTTGGCCGGGCGCGCCGCTGCCGGGGTGGCCATCGGCATCGGGGCTACTTTGGGTTCGGCGAAGTCCACCACCACCTTTTGCGGAATCTGTTGGCAGGCAGTCAATGCCAGCGTAGCCAGGATGGAGGCGCAAAATCTACCGTTAGCCCCCGTGTTAATTGGTTTAGTTGCTCTGTTTTTCATAGCAAACCTCACAATTGGCCGAGTTTCTGCAGCATCTGGTCGGATGTCTGGATGGCCTTGGAATTCATTTCGTAGGCGCGCTGGGTCTGGATCATGGTGACCAGTTCTTGCACCACGTTGACGTTGGAAGCCTCCACATATCCCTGCATCAAGGGGCCCAAGCCGTCTGCGCCGGGAGTGCCTACTGTTGGTTGCCCTGAAGCCGCGCTCTCTGCATATATGTTCTGTCCCTTGGGCTCCAAACCTGCAGGATTGATAAAGTTGGCTATCGTGAGCGCGCCTATGGTGGACGGAGTGGTCGAGCCGGGAACCACTGCGGTGATCGTGCCATCGGCAGCGATCGATAGACTGCTGGCATTGGCGGGCACGTTGCCGCCGCCCACAATGGGTAACCCGGTAGAGTTGACGATCCTGCCTTGGCTGTCGATTTGAAACGAGCCATCGCGCGTGTACCCAATCGTACCGTCGGGCATGGTGACCTGGAAAAAGCCCTTGCCCTGTATCGCGATGTCCGCAGGGTTTCCCGTCTGCTGCATGTTTCCCTGGGAAAAATTGCGCGCTGTCGCGACAGTGCGAACCCCCAAGCCTACTTGCAATCCGGTCGGTAGTGTTGATTGTTCCGTGGTGCTGGAGCCGACTTGGCGTAGGTTCTGGTACATCAGGTCTTCAAACACCGCATGCGACTTCTTGAAGCCGTTGGTGGAGACATTAGCCAGGTTGTTGGAAATGACGTCCAGCTGCATTTGCTGGGCTTCCATGCCGGTTTTGGATATCCAGAGTGAGTTGATCATTTCATTTTCCTAGTGGGTGGGGTTGGCGGCGCGGGCGCATCAACCTTGCAGGCTTAACAACTGGCCGGCCGAGCGGTCGTTGGATTCAGCGGTTTGCAGCAGGCGCATCTGGGTCTCGAACTGCCGGGCCGTCTGGATCATGCCCACCATGGTTTCAATGGGGTTGACGTTGGAGCCCTCCAGCACGCCGGTTTGCAGCTTGGCGGTTTCGTCGTTGGGCAGTGGGTCACCCGAGTTGGCCCGGAACAGGCCATCTGCCCCGCGTTTGATCGGATCATCGCCATTGGGCGTGACCATTTTCAGGCGGCCAATGCCGTTGGCCGGTTGGTTGCCCACCTTGGCGGTGACTGTGCCGTCGTTGCCGATCGAGAGTACGGCGCCTGCGGGTGCCGTCATGGGCGCGCCGCCGTTGGACAGAACGGGAAGGCCAATTCCGGATACGACCGTTCCGTCAGTAGACACTTCCAGGTGTCCATTGCGCGTGTAGGCCTCGGTCCCGTCTAGTGCTTGGACGGCAAACCAGCTATTGCCATTGGCCATGACGTCCAAGCTGCGGTCGGTGCGCATGGCGGGGCCGGGTCGGTCCAGATGCCCGGCAGTGGCTTCTACCGCAAAGACCCGTGTGGTCGCGCCTTCGCCCTGCAGGGGCACCGCGCGGTAGGTCGAAAGTTCGGCGCGAAACCCATTGGTCGAGGCATTGGCTAGGTTGTTGGACAGGACGGCCTGGCGACTTGCGGCCGCGTTGGCGCCCGACATCGCGGTGTAGATGAGGCGGTCCATGGTGGGGAGGCTCCGTTAGGTTGCGGTTAGCGTAGGTTGACCAGTGTTTGCAACACGGTGTCCTGCGTTTTGATGGTTTGTGCGTTGGCCTGGTAGTCGCGTTGGGCGGTCATCATGGCAACCAGTTCTGCGGTCAAATCCACGTTGGACGCTTCTAGCGCGCCAGAGTTAATCGAGCCGAAATTGCCTTGACCCGGATTGCCCTGTATCGGTTGGCCAGATGTATTGGTTTCCACCCAGTTGCCCTGGCCGACAGGTTTAAGCCCTTGCACATTTCGGAATTCCGCCAGGGCAAGCTGCCCGGTGGCCTGGCTTTGGCCATTTGAGTAGCGGGTGGTGATGACACCTTCTTCGCTGATGGATACGCCAGTCAACGTGCCTGCGGTGTAGCCATCCTGTGTCAGTTCCGATACCGCAAAGGCGGTCCCGTATTGCGTTGCTCCAGAGAAGTCGATGGGCACCACAAATGGTGCGATATTGGGGTTGCTGGAGGTCAGTGTGATGTTGAGTGTGGCGGGCGCAGCCGGTGTCAGCAAATTGCCGGTGTTGTCAAAGGTCAGGGAGCCCAGGTTGTTGCCGGGTGTAGGGACGCCAAGAGGGTCACCATCGTAGACATCCCATGCGTCCGCTGCCGTCTTGATGAAATACATCCTGATAGGAACCTCAACCCCTTGGGGGTCGAAACCAGTCATCGGTGCGCCGTAAGTGGAGTAGGGTGTGGGAGGAACGGCGGATGCTGCGATGACCGCGCGTGCATCCAGATTAAAGGATGCAGTGATTTCGCTGGTGACTTGGGCTGGAATGGGAGCGCCAGCCGGAATGACCAATGGGGCAGTAGTCGTGCTGGTTGGTGTCCCAGTCAAGTCTGTTGGGTAACCCATCACGTTGGCGCCAGAGTTGGTTATCAGGTTGCCTTTTGGGTCCAGTTTGAATTGTCCATCGCGGGTGTAAGCCCGACTGCCGTCGGGCAAATTCAGCTGGAAAAAACCACCGCCGTTGATAGCGACGTCAAGGTTGTTGCCTGTGATGTTGATCGTTCCTTGCGAAAACTGCTGGGACACAGTGGACACCTCCACCCCTATCCCTCCACCCGCACCACCGCCGCCGCTGGGGCCAATGGAGGACGCGACGACCGCAGCAAACTCAGCGCGCGACGCCTTGGCGCCAACCGTATTGGAGTTCGCAATGTTGTTGCCAATGACATCGAGGTTCTTGGCGGATGCGTTCAAGCCCGACAGGCCGGTTTGGAAGCTCATGGTGTGTTCCTTCGGTTAGCTAGGAGGTATGTTGTTTGATTTGGACTAAAGAATGGCTTGGATGGCGTCGTAGCTGATGGCATCGCGCCCTTTGAGCTGGACACTCATGACACCGCCACTGGTACCGATGGACGTTATCGTGTCCTGGGCCAGTGCTGTGGACTCCACATTTTGTTTGCCGCTGGTGGCAAGAACTTTGAACGTGGGGTTGCCG
The DNA here is from genome assembly GCA_963513355.1 of uncultured Rhodoferax sp. Lineage (GTDB taxonomy): Bacteria > Pseudomonadota > Gammaproteobacteria > Burkholderiales > Burkholderiaceae_C > Allorhodoferax. The sequence continues at coordinate 70,954 of CAUPQG010000021.1, forward strand.
ACGCCGCTATAGCTGGATGCATCCCAAGTAAAAGGGTGTCGACCGGCCGCCTTGGAACCAAGGTTGATGGTGTCCAGAACTTGTCCGCCCGGACTCAGAATCTGGACGTTGACATTGGAGGCATTGCCCTCCAGATCGATAGCGCCGCGTGCCTTGCCCGCGTCAATAGACAGCGTGTTGCTCTTCACCATGACGCCGTGACCGATCATGGAGGCACCTTGCATCACCTGCATGGATGTGAACTGCCCAGCCATGGACTTCATGGTTTCATTGAGTTGCTGTATGCCCGATACCGTGTTGATCTGCGCCATCTGACTGGTCATCTGGGCGTTGTCCATGGGGTTCATGGGGTCTTGGTTGTTCAGCTGCGCGACCAGTAACTTCAGAAAACGGTCTTGTTGCGCATCGGCACTGGTCTGACCCAGGGTCTTGCCTGCTGCGGCTGTTGTGGTGCTACTGGTGTTGCTGACGCTGGTTACCATGTTGGTGTCTCCTTGGCTCATTGACCCATTTGCAGGGTTTTGAGCAGTAGCGTCTTGGCGGTATTCATCACCTCAACGTTGTTCTGGTATGAGCGAGAGGCGGAGATCATGTTGACCATTTCCTCCACGGGATTGACATTGGATTGGGTCACATAACCCTCTGCATCGGCCGAAGGGTGCGCAGGGTTGTGGACCCGTTTCATCGGTTCGTTGCTCTCGCGAATGCCATTGACCCGCACGCCAGATGACGCATCAGCACCCATGGGCGTGGTCTCGAAAATGACCTGTCGACTCTTGTAGCCTTGTCCGTCGGGTCCGGCAACCGCGTCCGCATTGGCCAGGTTGCTGGCGACCACATTGAGGCGTTGTGACTGGGCGCTGATGGCGCTGCCAGACACGTTGAAGATGGAAAACATGGACATGGTTATTCTCCCTACTGACCTTGTATGGCACTCAGCAAGGTCTTGGCCGATCCGTTAATGAAACGCAGCGTGGCTTCGTAACGCACCGAGTTGTCGACAAAATTGGCACGCTCGCGGTCCATGTCGACGCTGTTGCCATCCATTGCAGGTTGGCTTTGGGTTGTGTAGCGCAAAGCCGTGGCGTCCAGGCTGGTGGTGCTGGCCTGCAGCGGGATGTGGCGAGGGTTGCCCGCAGCATTGGACTGCATCGGCTTTTCGAACGAATTGCCAGTACCGTTGGCCGCGCTCAGGGCTTCCTTGAAGTTGATGTCGCGTCCGGCATAGCCTGGGGTGTCAGCATTGGCGATGTTGCTGGCAATCACGCGCTGCCTTTCGGCGCGCAGGACCAGCGCGTTGGAGTGGAAGTCCAGTGTGCGGGTTAGATTGGCAAACATTGATCACCTCCGAATGGGAATGCGGACCCCCTGGATGGACCAGGTTGTTCGGCGTGTGGCAATTATGGGAAAACCTTTAATTTCTTAGCCGCTGAATACGCGGGATAAAGACCGTCATTTGGAGGGTTTGTCCGGCAAGCCGCTCCCTATAGTTGACGGAACTTAAGCTTCTGGCGGCCATGCCGCGCATGTGCCAGTGGGCAGAAGTATTTGGAGAGCAGCCATGATTCGTCAATTTCTACTAAAAGCAGCAAAGTCCGCACGGCGATCGCTGGTGGGCGGAACTTTGTTGGCGACTGTTGCTTGCGCGGTGCAGGCTCAGACTCCAGGGGGGGCGGACTTTCAGTCCATTGCGCAGGACTGGTTGCGTGACGCGACGACAGCGCAGGCCACCGGAGCTGGTATTTTGCGTATGGATGTAAAAGTGGGTAGTCTGGACAGTCGTCTTAAACTGGCACCCTGCGGGAATGTGGAACCCTATTTGCCGCCCGGAACCCGGCTTTGGGGTCGCACCCGTGTCGGACTGCGTTGTGTCGATGGTCTAAGCCGGTGGAATGTGTCCCTGCCGGTTACCGTCAACGCGTATGGCACCGCTTGGGTCATTAAAGGGCAAGTGGCTTTGGGCGCAACGCTCACGGAAGACGACGTTGTTGAAGCCGAGGTGAACTGGGCCGAGGAAAGCAGCCCGGTGCTGAGAGACAAAGCGTTGTGGGTTGGGCAGGTCGCGACCCGTGCGTTAACGACCGGGCAGACCCTAAGGCAGAGCATGGTCAGGCCAGCCCAGGTCTTTCAGGCTGGAGCACAGGTTCGTGTGCTGGCCCAGGGGGTCGGATTTCAAGTTTCTGCCGAAGGGCAGGCTGTGTCCGCGGGGGTTGTGGGGCAGGTTGCTAGGGTGCGCATGGAAAACGGTCGAGTCTCATCTGGCACTGTACTGGATGCAAAAACAGTGAAAATTGACCTGTAAACCAGAAATACTGGTGGTTTCCTATGCAAATTTCTCTAAAGTCAGTCATGATGCGGCCGATATCTATCGCACGAGACTACATCTACCGTGGTTTTGGAGAACCCTATGAAAATCGGTCAAACGCCAGACAATTCGATTCAAGTCCAGCTCGGCAATGCCACAGGTGCGCAGAAAGCGGCTCAAAACGCCAATGCAAGTGCCAGTACAGCTGCGTCTACCGGAGCAGCCCAGAGCACGCGGTCCGCAGGTGTAGCGGTCACGGTGTCCACCTTGGCGCGGGGATTGGAGAAATCCGGGCGCAACGAAGGGGCAGACGTGGATGCACAAAAAGTTGCGTCTGTCCGGGCGGCCATCGAGAACGGGTCATACGTGGTCAACCCCGAGGCCATTGCCGACAAACTTTTGTCCAACGCGCAGGAAATGCTCAACCGCACCACCAGCTGAGCACCTTTGGGGCCTGCGCCAATTCTTTGATGCAAAGGCTCTGATATGTCAAGTTCTGCTGTGGATGTACATCTCGATCTCTTGGAATCCGAATTCAAGGCCCTATCGGCGTGCCTGATTGATAGTCGGCTCGATGCCTTGTTAGCCGCTGGCGCGACCCTGCAGCGCTTGTCTGTGGAGCTTGCGGAAATGGCCAAAGGCGCTGGTCAGATGCGGCTCAAGTCGTCCCCCCAACTACTTCGCATCAAAGCACTGGCGGCAGGCATTGCTAATGTGCGGGAAAACCTCTTGCGCCAGTTGGCCTTTGTGGGGCGCGCTCTCGAAATTGTGGTGCCTGCGACCCGCGATAAATCTACTTATGCGGGCGGTGGGGTCTACGGGCAGCCTGTGCAGCAATCCGGCGCGTTTTCGGTACTTTCCGCCTGAATCCCGCTTGGTTTCTCCAGCGGCAGGCTGGGTGAATAAGCCTGCGATGGTCTAAGCCTGCGATCGTTAATGTGAACGCATTTTTGCCCGCAGGCGCGCAATGGACTGGCTGTGCAGCTGGCAGATGCGGGACTCTGTAACGTCAAGGACCGCCGCAATTTCCTTGAGATTCATGTCCTGTTCGTAGTACATGCTCATGATGTACTGTTCGCGTTCAGGCAAACTCTTAATTGCAGCGATCAGGGATTCGCGCAAGCGGTGGTCCCGCAGCATATTCATGGGATCCGCTTCGTTGTCTGCCACGTGGCGGTCCAGGAAGCTGTCGTCTTCCTCGCCATTGCGGGACATATCTTCCAGATACACGAGCTGTGTGCCCCGTACCTTGCCCAGCAAACTCTGATAGTCCAGCAGGCTCATTCCCATTTCTGCAGCAATTTCCGATTCAATGGGGCTGCGGCCCAGGCGGTGTTCGAGGCGCCGCATGGTGGTCTCGATCTCTTTTTGGCTCTTTCGGGAGCCGCGTGACATCCAGTCATTTCCCCGCAACTCGTCGAGCATCGCACCGCGAATGCGTTGCGTAGCAAAGGTCTCAAACTGGACACCCTGGGCCGACTCGTAACGGGATAAAGCGTCTGCCAGCCCGATAAGGCCGACCTGTATCAAGTCGTCCACCTCCACACTGGCAGGCAATTTGGCCATCATGTAATGCGCCAGCCGACGCACCAAAGGTTGGTACTGCTTAATCAGCGCAGACCGGTCCAACTGGCCCTTCTCGGTGTACATCAATGACTCTCCGCAAATTGGTCAAAACGGCGCAACTGCGTCAACCGGTTAATACCTTTCGATGGCACATCAGTCGCGCCCAGTGTCATCGAGTTTTCGAGCAAACGCAGTGCCAAGCCCTGTATTTCCGCACTGGGCTGGGAGTCATTGTGCGGCACTTGGATATTAAGGGCTCTGCATTCATACCCCAGAAACCGTTTCGCGCACGCGACCAACCCCGACGATGTCTGCATCGCGTTTGAGCGGGGGGCGAGATTGGAGTCTTGCAGCATATGGATGATAGTAGGCTTAAGTTTGCCAGTAATCAACAGCCGCTTCAGTGCCATGTAGCTGGTCAGCAAGGATGTCTGTGTTGATGACACCGCAAGCAGGGGTTCTGCAGTCCTGTCGCCAATCAACGAGGTCATGTACTCAGCGCTGCAGTAGAGTGCAATGACCCCCTCTGGCGCGACTAGTTGGCGCAATTGCTGGAGCCTGCCCGCAGGTGTCTCTGGGTCTGCACAGAGGTTTTGAATGCCTTTGGCAGAGGGTATGACCGTCCAGGCAGGCATGCCGCTAACCGCGTCGTCTGGCCAGTGTCTGTTTGTCAGCGACTGTTCCAGGCCGGGATTGGTGTCGGATTCGGTGGTTGTTCCATCCAAAACGGTGATGGAGTATCCCAATTGAACCCAAGACAGGCACAGCTGCCACAACAAGGGCAATTCGGCTTGTTCGTCACCATGGCTGACCATGGCGATCAACTTTGGCCCCGGCTGGCAACCCAGCCCCCACAGGCCGGATGCCTGGTTGGCATAGCGATCAAGCATCCATGCGCCCCTTGGCAAGCGACTGAGCGGAGGGCTGACCAAAGTAAAAGCCCAGGTCGCTCACTTTAGGGTCGTATGCAGAGATGCCGACGGTGCGCATGGACTGCCGAACCAGCTTGGATGCATTCGCCGCTTCCCAGTCCTCGGGAACCCGCTGGCCTGTGGTTATGCCGCGCAGCACCAACTGGTTGCGGATGGCTGCGTCAATGGCGGGGCCGAGCTTCACAGCCTCATCCGTTTTGGAGAATATGGCATGCTGCGTGCCAGCGGGCTTGAAAGCCGCCACAGCTTCGTCCAGGGTGTCTCCGTGGCTTCCTGCGTTCAACACCAGAAGGCGTTTGACGTTAGGCAGGTCCAGCAGTTCCATCATCTCTTGCTTTCGCGGGTCCCGAGGAGCGAGGCCGGTGGTGTCAATCAGCACCATTTTCTTGTTCGACAGCAGACCCAGCAAGTCCTGCAGTGCAACGCGGTCATGTGCCAGGTGTGCCACTACGCCCAGCATCTTTCCGTAGGCGCGTAATTGTTCATGGGCACCCACGCGGTAGGTGTCCAGGGTGATCAGGCCGACACTCGCAGCGCCATGTGTGCGGGCGCACAGACCAGCCAACTTGGCGGTCGTTGTCGTTTTGCCAACGCCAGTCGCGCCAATGAGAGCAAAAACACCGCCTTCCTCAATCAGGGACATGCTTTCGGAGTCTGTCCTGAGATTGCGCTCCAATACGTCCATCACCCAGTGCACCGATTCCGACGCGCTCATTTCCTCGGGCATCCGCTCCAGAATCGTGCGAGACAGGTTGGGTGAGTAGCCCGCGCGGATGAGCTTGAGCATGAGGTTGGCTTGTATCGGGTTTTGGCGCGCCTGGCCCAACCAGGCCAGGGTGTTGAACCGGTCTTCCATCATCTCCTTCATGGCATGCAACTCGTCCACAATGCCCTGTGGCAATACTGCCGCTGGAGCCGAGGCTGGTTGCGGCTTGCGAACCGGTTCTTTTTTGCTCAATGGACGCTCGGCCACCGCCACGCGAGGTCGCTCCTGCGGTTGCGGTGCAAAGACTTCGGCGCTATTTGTAGTGCTGGTCTCGTGGCGCTTGCGCAGCATGCGTTCGCGCACATAGTCCTGAAATGACAACGTACTCATGCTCAACTGCGCGGCATCGTCGTCGACTTTGGTCGCCATCTCCTGCGGTGCCGGACGGTCGTTGCGCGCGGGGCTCCCGCCCACTTTGGAAATGGGGTTTGCAGGCATCTGATCTAGTGCCGCCAGGCTGTCCTCGGCGGTGGCCACCACCTCGACGCCATTTTCAGTCGGCCGATTGGACAGGATCAAGGTGCCGTCGCCAAAGGCCATGCGTGCCTTGGCTAGCGCCTCACGCGAGGTAGGTGCGGTAAAGCGTTGGATGTTCATGGTGTTGCGCCTCTCAGGATCGGACCGATGCGGATGGTGTGTGTTTCAGGAATTTCACTGTGAGCCAGTACCTGCAATCGGGGGGCCACGCGCCGTACCAAGCGGGCAATGGCGCTGCGAATCTGGTCTGGCACCAGTAAGCAGGCGGGAACACCCACTTCTTCCTGCTTCATTGCGGTTTCAGCAGCACTGCGTGTCAGCATGTCCGCTACGCCGGGATCCAGTGCCGGGCCGGCAGCATTACCCAGGGCCTGCACCAAAAGACGCTCCAGACCTGGGTCAATGGCGATCACGTTGAGTTCGCGGACAGGACCGTAAATTTGTTGCACGATGGCGGGCGACAGCGCCACGCGTACGCGCTTGGCCAACTCGGCTGGGTCGGCGGTGCTGCTGGCGTGCTCGGCGATCGACTCGATGATGGTCCGAATGTCACGGATGTGCACCGATTCGTCCAACAGCAACTGCAGCACCTTCTGGAATACAGCGACGGAAACCATTTTGGGTACGACTTCTTCAATCAGTTTGGGGGCCAGTTTGGCAACGTGTTCCACAAGTTGTTGGGTCTCTGTACGACTGAGTAGTTTGGAGGCCTGAACCTGCATCAAGTGTGACAAATGTGTAGCCATCACGGTCTCAGAATCAACCACGGTAAACCCCACCATTTGCGCTGTTTCTTTTTGCTGCTCGTCAATCCAGTGCGCTGGCAGTCCGAATGCAGGATCTGTGGTGGCTGTGCCTATCAGTGGTGTGGTGATCCCGCCCGGGTTGATAGCCAGGAACATGCCCGGGAAGGCCTCTCCTTCTCCAACAATGACGCCACGCAGCGTGATCCGGTAACCACTAGGCTTGAGCTCCAGGTTGTCCCGAACGTGGACAGGGGGCGGCAGAAATCCAACCTCTTGTGCAAACTTTCTGCGTACGCCCTTGATCCGCGTCAACAGGTCTCCCTGGCGTGTCTTGTCGACCAGAGCGATGAGCCGATAACCCAATTCCAGACCCAGCTGGTCAACGGGCTGTAGGTCATCCCATGAAGCCTCGCCGTCTGTTGCCACTGGTGCGACCACGGTTTGCGGATCGACAGGTGGTGGTTTGTGGGCCAGCACCCAGGCGCCATAGGCGAGCACGGCGGAAATAGTCAGAAATACAAAGTGGGGCATGTTGGGGATCACGCCCAGAATGAACATGATCACCGCGGTAATGCCCAGTACCTTGGGGGACATAAACATCTGACCCACGATCTGTTTGCCGATGTCGTGTTCTTTGCCTACGCGCGACACCACCATGGCCGCCGCGACGGAAATCAAGAGTCCTGGAATCTGGGCAACCAGCGCATCACCAACTGCGAGCAGGATATAGCTGTTGGCTGCCTGAGAGGCTGTCAGGTTGTGCTGCAGGATGCCGATGGCGAATCCGCCAAAGATATTGATGAGCAGAATCAGAATGCCGGCGATGGCGTCACCGCGCACGAACTTCGATGCACCGTCCATTGAGCCAAAGAACTCGGCTTCTTCGCCCACTTCGGCGCGCCGCCTCTTGGCTTCCTTCTCGTCTATCAGTCCTGCGTTCAGATCGGCATCGACTGCCATTTGTTTGCCCGGCATAGCATCCAGGGTAAATCGTGCGGACACTTCGGCAATACGCTCAGCGCCCTTGGTGACCACGACAAAGTTGATCACCACCAGGATGGCAAAGACGATCAGACCGACCGCGAAGTTGCCGCCAATCAAAAAGTGGCCAAAAGCTTCAATCACCGCACCGGCAGCGCCTGGACCGGTGTGACCCTCCAACAACACCACACGGGTGGATGCGACGTTGAGCGACAGTCGCATCAACGTGGTGAGCAACAGTACGGACGGGAACGCTGCGAAGTCCAGTGGTCGGATCATGTAGGCCGCCACCATCATGACCATCAGCGCCACCGCAATATTGATGGTGAAAAAGACGTCCAACAGAAGTGGCGGCAACGGCAAAACCATCATGGACAGGATTGCCACGACCAGCATAGGCGCCGAGGCACCTTGAATGAGCGAGGAGTTGCTTCCAAACCATTGCTGCAGGGACTTGATATTGGTTTTCATGCCGCGGTCGCCTTGGCTGTTTTTGTGAGCGGGTCAAGCTCTGGAGGAACAAATGGGTGGTTGAGTTCGCCGGGCATCGGGCCTTCACCCCGCATGGCGGCACGCAACCGGTAGACATACGCCAAAACCTGGGCAACGGCGGTGTACAGGCTGGAAGGAATGTCCTGGTTCAGTTCTGAGTTGGCATACAAAGCACGGGCCAACATAGGTGACTGCAAGACAGGAATGGCGTGGTGCTTGGCTACATCACGAATCTTCATGGCCAGAAGGTCGGTGCCTTTGGATACGACCTGGGGTGCCCCCATCGTCTTTTCGTCGTAGCGGATGGCCACTGCAAAGTGGGTCGGGTTCATCACCACAAAGTCGGCTTTGGGAACCGCGTTGACACTGTTTTTCTGCGCCATTTCGCGTTGCCGTTGGCGAATCTTGGCCTTGATCTGGGGGTTGCCGTCGGACTCTTTGCCTTCCTGCTTGACTTCCTGGTGGGACATTTTCATTTCGTCCTTGTGCAGAAAGGCTTGTAACGGCACATCAATCAGAGCTGCCATAAGTATGACCAGGAGCAATAGGCCCATGCCGCTGGTAAGCCACTCGGTCAGGTGACGGATGGCCATACTGGATGGCTGTAGCACCAGGGCTGAGACCGTTTGAAATCCAGAGCTTAAAAACAGGCCTGCGACGACAAGAAGAATGCTGGTAATCACGACCATCTTCAGCACGGTCAGCAACTTCTTCTTGGCAAACAATTTGCCGAAACCGGCAAGGGGGTCGAGTCTGCCGAAGTCTGGCATTAAAGGCTTCAGGCTGTTTACCCAGCCACCCGAAGAAACGGCGGCAAGTATGGCGGCAGCTGTGATGATCGCCGCAAAAGCGGCGCTGCCAGCAACACCAATGCTGGTAGCGTCGGACAGCCGGGTGAGCATTGAACCGGTTTGTTTGACCGTAGTCGCATCAAAGGACAACTGCTTGCCCATGCTGTGCCGCAACTGGTCAAACAGGATGGGGGCCAGCACCATAACGCATACGGCACCGGAGCCCAGTACTGCTAGGTGTGAAAGGTCTTCCGAGCGACCAACCTGACCGTCATCCCGTGCTTTCTTGAGCTTCCGCTCGGAGGCCGGTAAATTGCGATCTTGACTGCCTTGTTCCATGGTGGGGCTCTGTAGTTGCCACCATTGTCCTGAGGGACCTCTGGAACTAAAGCTCGATAAGCAGGCGGATACGCCTGCTTATTCGAAGGGAGGCTTGACCTCCTTGAAAACCCGGATTATTTCAGTCCGGTTTTGGTCAGTATGTGATTGACTTTGTCTTCCAGCGTTGCCTTGGTGAAAGGCTTGACGATGTATCCAGCTGCACCTTGCTGTGCCGCCAGCACAATGTCTTCTTTGCGTGCTTCAGCGGTCACCATCAGAACGGGAATGTGCTTGAGCTTGTCGTCTTTCTTGATCTCGCCAAGCAATTGAAATCCGTTCATGTTGGGCATGTTGATGTCACTCACCACGAAATCGAAGGTCGAACTGCGAAGTTTTTGCAGGGCGACTACTCCGTCTTCTGCCTCGTCCGCATCAACAAACCCGCTCTCCTTGAGTAGGTTGCGCACGATGCGTCGCATGGTGGAGAAGTCATCGACGACTAAAAAGCGCAGTTCTTTTGACATGGATTACCCTTTCCCGGGTGGATTTTGCATATTGCTAAGTATCACCGAATTTTGCTTGGAATCAATGGGCTGATGCGCATGCCGGACGCGCTTAAGGTGTTTCAACCTCTTCGGTTACGTCGGCGGTAACCCGCAGACCGCCCAGGAGCCTTTCCTCCGCGTCTTTTGTCATGACCAGAATGCTGATCCGGCGGTTGCTCGGACTCAAAGGATCGGACGCATCCAGAAGCAGGCTGGAGGCCATGCCCACCACGCGGGCCAGCTTTTCCTCAGGCATACCCGCTTCCGCCAACTCTCGGCGCGAGGCGTTGGCACGGTCGGCGGAAAGTTCCCAGTTGCTGTAGCCCCGAGCTGAGTTGCCATAGGCACTGCGGTCTGTGTGCCCGTCCAGGCTAATCTTGTTTTCCACGTCGAGCAAGGCGGTACCGATTTCCCGCAGTATTTCACGCATGTAAGGTTTGAGCACCGCGCTTCCGCTATCAAACATGGGGCGCTTCTGGTTGTCGACAATTTGTATGAGCAAACCGTCGGGTGTAATCTCCAGCCGGATCTGCGAGGCGAACTCCACCATTTTGGGATTGTTGGAGATGGCAGCGGCGATCTTGGCGCTCAATTCCCCCAGCATTTTGGCGTCTCGGCGGGCAACTTCGGCCTTTTTCAGTTCGCCGGACATCTTTTTGGCACGTTTGTCTGCACCGTCACCCCGTTTGGACTGTCCCGTGGTTTGGGTCAGGTCGCTGCCGCCTCCATTGATCACGCTGGTGCTGGCGCCCGCACCACTGCCACCCTGCATGGCCACCTTCATGGGTGACTGGAAGTAGTCAGAAATGCCTTTTTTATCCCCCTCGGAAGTGCTTCCCAATAGCCACATCAAGAGAAAGAACGCCATCATGGCCGTCACAAAGTCGGCATAAGCGATCTTCCAGGCACCCCCATGCGCAGCGTGGCCACCCTTTTTGACCCGCTTGATGATGATGGGTTGTAGCTTTTTGGCGTCCCCGGCCATCTTCAGGTGTCCATGGTCTTACTTTTTGCCCTTCACATAGCTTTCCAGCTCGACGAAAGTGGGGCGCTCTGTGGAATAAAGGACTTTGCGACCAAATTCAATAGCAGTAGACGGGTTGTAGCCTTGCATGCTGGCGAGCAATGTGGTCTTGATGCACTGCAACTCTTTGCCACCCTCATCCACTTTTTGCTCGAGCACGCCAGCCAAGGGTTCTGCGAACGCATAGGCGAGCAAAATGCCCAGAAAGGTGCCGACCAACGCGGAGCCAATCATCCCGCCCAATACGGCGGGTGGTTGACCGACTGAGCCCATGGTGTTGACCACACCCAACACGGCGGCCACGATACCAAATGCTGGCAGACCGCCGGCGATCCGTTGGATGGCGGCAACAGCGGCATGTGCCTCGTGGTGGTGTGTTTCGATTTCGTTATCCATCAGGGATTCGATTTCGTGGGCATTAAGGTTGCCGGAAACCATCATGCGCAAATAGTCAGTGATGAACTCCACAACGTGGTGATCGTGGCCGACCGTGGGGTATTTCTTGAATAGCTCGGATTCGTGTGGCTCTTCGACATCTTTCTCAATGGCCATCAACCCTTCTTTTCTGGCCTTTTGGAGGATGTCGAACAACAGTGCCATTAACTCCATGTAACGGGCTTTGGTGTACTTGCTGCCTTTGAAGCATTCACCCAACCCCTTCAGTGTGGCTTTGATGACCTTCATTTGGTTGTTGGCCACAAAAGCGCCTAGGGTTGCGCCACCAATCGTGATCATTTCAAACGGCAGCGCCTTCAAAATCACCATGATGTTTCCACCGTGAACGATGTACACGCCAAAGACGCACACCAAGATGACAAGCCAGCCGACGATTACAAGCATAGGGGCATTGTGACAGGGAAGCTTGGAGCTTCAAGGGTTGAACAGACGGGCTTTTTACGCCCTGTCACTATCATATCGGCGCCACCCAAAAGTGCTTGAGAAATTTGAAGGGAAGGGTGCTGCAACCGTCGCACACAGCAGCCGGCCAAAACGTTGTTGGCGGACTTTTTCCAAAGGGATTTGGGTCAAATTGACCTCTGGCCCCCGAATATGCTTACTGCATTGATATGAATGCAGTAGCAATTAGTGCAACAGTATCCCGCCGGTCGCGGCACCCTTACCAGCCCGTGCAGGTGGGGTGCACAAACCACACTCGAAGTGTCTGCTGTTTTCATAAGCTTCGCTGACAAAGTGGCCACCGCACTTGCTGCACTTGGTCATCGACAGCATGTTGTTGTCGATGAACTTGACCAGGCGCCAGGCCCGTGTGACAGACAGCAGTGGTTCAACGCCACAGGCAGAGATCTGTTCGCTGTACAGGCGGTAGGCCTTCATGATGGCATCGATGTCATCCATGGCGCACACCTTGGTCAAGTACTCATAGGTGTTTTGGAACAGCGATGCGTGGATGTTGGGTTGCCAAGTGAGAAACCACTCGGTAGAGAACGGCAGCTGCCCTTTGCTGGGAGAACGTCCGGCCACCTCTTTGTAAAGTCGAAGCAAGCGTTCATAAGACAGATCGGTCTCGCTTTCCAAAACTTGCAGGCGTGCACCCAATTGGATGAGAGCAACTGCTCGCTCAACTTGCTTGGAATCGTTCAAAACGCTTTTGGTGGCCATGGTCTTGCTCCGGGAATTGATGGGTGTTTTACATTGTCTCGGCGTAACGGCCCGCCATCAGAATACTGGCATGCAGCTTGGTGGTCGCGTCGTTGTCCACCTTGTTGACGGAGTGGTTGGTCAACAGGTTCCACACCATGTCGTCGTCTACGCGGAAGCGGCACAGCAGCATGTTGCCAGAGGCAATTTTCATGATCTGTGCGGGCGAGAGCGCACCGATCAGGTCTGCGGATTCCTCCGACATGCCCAAGCGAAAGAGTGCCTCGGGTTTGTCCCTACGGATCAAGCTCTGTGCCAGCATCAGATACGTCATGTTCGCTTCGCGAATTTCGTTCAGCAGTTGTTCGTTGGTCAATTTCGGCTCCTGGTATCAGCGGCAATTCGTGTGAATCACCATGGAGCCAATTCTGGGCTGGAGTGCCAGAAACTTAAATCGGATAACGGCTAATCCGTTTGTACTGAAAGCGCGCGTTGCGTGTAGGAAGTTGCCCTACAGCTTGTAGGACGTGACGCAAAGCAAGGCCCTCTGCAGGCCGATCCGTGTAGCGTGCGGAGAGTTTTTTTGAGAGTAACCAAAGTGTGTATCGGCAGTTACCGACGCTTCTTGAGCGGCAGTGGATCCAGTTTGGGTAGCAGGCGTGCCTGCCCTGCGCCACTGATACGCGAGCCTACAAGTATTCCCTGTATCCGGGCCCGACACTTGTAGTAGTGTGTGGGCTGCTGGACTCTAGGTCATCACTGGCGCAGCAGAGCCAATACGCTTTGTGGCATCTGATTGGCCTGCGCCACCATTGCAGTGCCGGCTTGCTGTAGAACGGTTGCCCGGGACAGGTTGGCGGTTTCCTTCGCATAGTCTGCGTCCATGATGCGACCGCGAGAAGCGGCAGAGTTTTCTGCTGCGACGCGCAGATTGGCAATGACCTGCTCGAAGCGATTCTGTGACGCGCCCCACGTTGCGCGAATAGCTGTCATGGTACTGATGTCGGTATCAAGAATGGCTAGTTCGGCTGATGCCGTCGCGTTGGTGGTTCCCAGGGTCGTGGCGGTTTGGGTGGCCGCGCCCGCGTTGACAATGATCACGTCCGCGGTGTTTGCTCCGACTTGAAACTGGGCGGTTACTGCTGCGCTCAACAGCGGAACATTGTTGAAGGACGTTGCCGCAATGACCCGGTCGTTCTCTTGTTTCAACAAGGCATATTCCTGGTCTAGGGAGGCGATGTCTGTTGTAGTGTTGGTGCCGTTTGCCGCCTGCACTGCAAGTTCGCGCATGCGTTGCAGGTTGCTGGTGATAGCACCCAGAGCCCCTTCCGCGGTCTGCGCCATGGAGATCGCATCATTTGAATTGCGGATGGCCACATTCATGCCCCGGGTCTGGGTGTCCATGCGCTCAGCGATGGCCAGACCGGCCGCATCGTCCTTTGCGCTGTTGACGCGCAGTCCGGAAGACAGGCGCTGCATGGACGTGGTGAGTGACGTTGACGAGGTTGACAAGTTACGTTGCGCATTGAGCGATGCAACGTTGGTATTAATGGTACTTGACATCAGGAGCTCCTTTAAAGCTGTTAAGCCCGGGGTTATTCCCGGTTGGAGTCAGCTCACTCGCCGACTTGGCTACACGGTCAGCAAATTGTGGAGAAACTTGAATATTTCATTGCCCGGATGTAAGCGGTAAAAACAAGCCATTTCAAGCGCTCTGACCTGGGTTTTGGCAATTAATCCTTAAGTCTTGGCCCAAAGTGACCGAAAACAAATCCAACGGGTTCTGTATCAAGGACTCGTCGGCCAGAAGGCGTCTGCCCAGATGCCCCGGTCATGGCGACCAACCTTGGGGTTGGCTATGAAAAGGGCAGCGATGCCTGGTTGTAACGATCTTTAGGAGAATCAAATGTCATCAACTATCAATACCAACATTACCTCGATCAATGCGCAGCGTAATCTGTCGCGGTCGTCCAATAGTCTGGCGGTGTCCATGGAGCGCCTGTCTTCCGGACTGCGTGTAAATGGTGCAAAGGACGATGCGGCCGGTCTGGCCATTGCCGAGCGTTTCGATGCCCAGACTCGGGGCATGAATGTGGCTATTCGCAATGCCAATGATGCGATTTCGTTGGCTGCCACTGCGGAAGGTGCTCTTGGTGCCATTTCGAACAACCTGCAGCGTATGCGTGAATTGGCCGTTCAAGCGTCCAACGGAACGAATACCACCAGCGATATTGCGTCCCTGGAGCAAGAGTTCGCCTTGCTCGCCGCAGAGAATACACGGGTCACGACGGCCACCTTGTTCAACAACACGGCCGTTATCGCCGCTACTACTTTCACCTTCCAGGTCGGAGCCAACACGGGCGACCAGATTGCCGTCGCCGGTGCAACTTACACCGGTACGTCGACGACACTGGGTACAACATCTACCACAGCAAATGCCGAACTTGCCAAGTTGGATGTGGATATTGGAGCTGTCACAACCTTGCGGGCTACCTGGGGCGCCTCGCAGAACCGCTTTGAGACAGTGATCGCCAATCTGCGGGTCGGCGCGGAAAACTCAGCAGCTGCCCGTGGACGCATTGTGGATGCTGACTACGCGATGGAAACGGCCAACCTGACCCGATCCCAGGTGTTGCAGCAAGCCGGCACGGCCATGGTGGCGCAGGCCAACCAGGGACCAAACGGTGTGCTGGCCCTGCTGCGGTAAACCGACGGGCAATGGTGGGAGAGAGGGCTCCCACCTTGTTTCTGCGGCGTTTGGCACGGGCCAACGCCGCTTTTCTGCGTTTTGCAGTTGGCATTTGGGCGCTATAAACTGGGAATAGGAGGCCACCATGGCAATTTCATCACCTGGGGTTGGTAGTGGGCTGGATGTCAATAGCATCGTCACCCAATTGGTTGCTATTGAAAAGCAACCCCTGCAGGCGTTGCAGACCAAGGCGTCCACCTTGCAAAGCCAGTTGTCCCTGTATGGGACCATCAAGTCGCAGGTCTCGGCGCTCAAGGATGCTGCTTCAACCTTGGCGTCAGCCACCAGTTGGGCAAGCCAGGCAGCGACTTCGTCAAATACAGCGGCAGCCACAGTCGCCGTGGGTTCGACAGCCTCTTCGACGTCGTTTGGGTTGGATATCACCCGATTGGCACAGTCGCAGACGACCGCTTCAAGAACAATAACCGCTGGTTCCTCATTGGGCGCTGGATCGGGGACAGGGCAGCTGAGTATTCAATTGGGAAGCTGGGGCCCTCTCGGTGCAGGGCCTTTCGTACCCGGGGCAGGCGCCGCGGTGAATATCAACGTGAGTGAAACGGATACGTACACGACGATCGCCAATGCCATCAACGCTACCAATGCGGGGGTTAAGGCGACGGTTTTGAAAGTTGGAAACAACGAACGGTTGTCCTTTCAGTCGACAACATCTGGTAGCGACGCAGGGTTTTCGATAGCCTCCAATGGCGGCTTTGCCGCGCTGGATAGTCTCTCATTCACTTCGTTGAGCAATGGATCTGAGTCTGCGTTGGGAATGGAGTCGAGCCAATCAGGGTTGAATGCCACACTGAAAATCAATGGTGTCTCTGTCGAGTCCGCTACCAACACGGTTACGGATGTCGTGCCGGGCGTGACACTGAGCTTGTTGCAGACCACGACAGTCGGTTCACCAGTGCAAATCAATGTGGCACAGGACAAAGTTGCACTGCAAAAGAATATCCAGTCTTTTGCAGATGCCTATTCAGCGCTGAATAAGACGTTGGCCGACTCCACCAAGTATGTTCAAGGCGGCAGGTCCGGTGCATTGCAAGGCGATTCGACGACGGTAGGCTTGCAAAGCCTTATGCGAAAAGTCATTGGCTCCAGTAGTACGGGTTCCACTTATGCTCGCCTCTCTGAGGTCGGTCTTGAGCAACAGACGGACGGATCGTTGAAGTTGAACACGACCAAGCTGGCGACTGCAATGGGAGACGTGAGCAATTTGCAAAAATTGTTTACAACCAATAATGCAAATTCGGCGACCAATGGGTTTGGGTTGAAGCTGCGCGATTTGGCCAGCGGCCTGCTGGCGGCGGATGGCACGGTCAGTAACAAATCGACCGCACTGCAAGGTGCGATCAGTCGAAACGGAAAAGACCAAGATCGTGTCAACGATCGTGCCGCAGTTGTTGAGAAACGTTTGCGGGCGCAGTATTCAGCGCTGGACGCCCAAATGGCCAAAATGAGCGGGTTGAGTTCGTATGTCACCGCACAACTCGCGCAGTGGAACAAAACAACTTGACTTGCTTCTTCCATCTCCGAGCCTCTGGACTGCGCGCAACCCATGCAATCTCTCGCACTCGCAATGATTGTCCGCAATGAAGCGGCTTCGATTTCCAAGTGCTTAGAGAGCGTTCGTCCCTGGGTCGACCACATGCTTGTGTTGGATACCGGATCCTCGGACGATACGGTAAATCTGGCCCGACTGGCGGGCGCCAGGGTAGAGCACTTCACGTGGGTGGATGATTTTTCAGTTGCACGCAATCGTGCGCTGGACTTGGCAGATGCAGACTGGAATGTGGTTCTGGATGCAGATGAGGTCCTCTCTGTGGGGGGGGAGAAAATCGCACAGTTGCGGGCAACCCGTCCCGATTTCGTGGGCTCTATTCGCCAGGACAATCGCTTCGGAGAATTCAATTCCGAAGGATTTGCTTCGACATGGATTTCGCGTGTATTGCCCCGTGGAGTGCGTTACAGCGGGCGTATCCATGAGCAACCCCAACATGCATTGCCTGTGCGTAAGTTGGCAGTGCATCTGGATCACACTGGATACACCCCGGCCGCCATGGCCGCCAAAGACGGCAGAAACGCCGCTTTGCTTGCGCGTTCGCTTTCGGAGACGCCAGGTAATGGTTATATGTTGTACCAACTAGGCAAGGACCACTCGGTGTACCACCGGTTCGAACTAGCTGCTAGCTGCTTTGAGCAGGCTGACCAGGTCTTGCCCCCTGGGTTGACTATTGCGCACGATCTCCTTTTGCGGTGGCTGTTCGCCTTGAAGAAGTGTCGCCTGCACGCCCGCGCCGTGGAATTGGCAGAGTCCCGGATGGCCGATTGGCAGGGCTCGCCGGACTACTGGTTTACGGTGGGAGATCTTTTGCTTGATTGGGCATGTGAAGAACCCGGTCAGGCGGAAGCTCTGATGCCCATGGTGGAGTCGAGTTGGTTGCGGTGCCTCGAAATCGGCGAGCGACCCGACCTCGAGGGCGCTGTCCAGGGACGCGGTAGTTACCTAGCCTGCGCCAATCTTGCCGTTATATGCGATGGTCTCGGGCGGCGCGATGAAGCCCTCAAATACCAGGCCTTGGCCGCACAAGGCGCTACGTCCGCCGTGCAATGACCTCCATGCAAGATTTGTAGCGGGTGCTGATGCTGTAGTCAACAGGAATGAATCCTTCTTCTGCCAACAGGCGCATAAGGGACGCGCGGCTGAAATTGTGGTGATGTTCCAGCTCACTCCAATAGGGGTTGACGCCGTCTGCATTGGCCTTGCGCCAGGAACCACTATCCATGTTGGGGCAGGAGATCATCACCAGCCCACCTGGCATGAGGGCTGCATGAACTCGCCTCAATGCCTCGCGTGGAAAAGGCACATGCTCCAGGACATCCGCCAGAGAAATAACAGTCACCGGGTCGGTGACCTGCAGTTCCATCAGGTCACCCACCACGGCGCTGTAACCCAAGGCTTCAATGCGTTCCACCGCCTGCAAGCGACTGTCGAGACCAATCGCGTTAAAACCATACTCTGCTGCAGTGATGACCAATCCCCCGGCACCGCAGCCAACATCCAGCCATACCAGACTGTCTCCCATCCAGGCCTGTTGCTGAAGATGATCTTGTATGCGCTCCACGGTCGGAGCCCAACGTGCACGCTCCTGGTCAAGGTTCAGGCCGGTCACCTGCATGGGATGGGCTTTGCTGAACAGTAGTGTCAGGCCCGCAGTCGTAAAGTAATTGCGGCTGTAGACGTGTTGGCATTCCTGGCAGTGCATCCAATCCAGTTTCAGAGGTAATCCCGGTTGCCAGATGGGATAGTTCTCGCAGCTATCACTGCGCAGCAAAACGGTATCTGTACTGGCGCACAGTGGGCAGGCCTCGAAGCGGATCCACAGTGGCGACGCATCCTGGTCTGTGGTTGCTGCAGCAACCGACGGCGGCATCACTTGCGCTGTGGTCTCTTCGATTGGTGTCCTCTCTGCTAGCAACGCCAGGTACAGACTATGCGCCGCCGGTTTGAGCTGTTTGCGTGCGATCAATTCCAACAGTACGAATACACACAAATCGAAACTTGCCAGACAGTAGTGGGCAATGAGCGCCAAATTCACAAGTTGTGGATTGGAGAGCAGTTGTAAGTTGAGGGGGTCCTTGATGTAGACAATATCGGACTCCAGCAGCTGATTAAACGGAGCCTTGACGTTGTTGTTTTTAATGGTGGGCGCTATGGACCAGCGCTTGACGTCTACAAAGCAGTGTGGAACGTATCCCTGGGCACGCATCCATACATCCACCTCACCAAAAGTGGGTTGGTCTTCGTACAGGTTTATATAAGAAACCTCTAGCTGTATGGCGACGCATTGGTCTAGCTTGTTCTTGCCGTTCTTGAGCACCGTGAGCTCTGAACCTTGAACATCCATTTTGAGGAAGTCAATCGACGGTAATCCGCCTACATCGTCCAGCCGGGTGGTTTGAACCGTCTCTGTGTGCTCAACCTTGCCAAAGTGTTCAAATTGGTTGAAAAACTTCAAGGCATCAGCCTTGGGCTTGAGCAGCGATGTCATTCCACTTTCGGGGTGGGTTACATAAAGGGTATGGGGAAGACCGTCGGCTAGAAATTGTGTGAAAACGTTCGCTCTGTCGCCGTACGCCTGTTTGATTTTCTCTGTTTGACGGGCGTCACCTTCAAAGGCATTCAAGTGTCCCAAGCCATCTTCGAGTAATGGCAGGTAAACGGGCCGCTCGTTAATAAATGCCGCGCCCACATCCAATATCTGCAACGGAGCGCCGGGTTGAATCAGGTCTTTAAAGCTCATGTAGTGTCTCGGTTTCCCCGCTGTAGCATCGGGTTCGTGGGCGTTGATGCATGATGATACCGTTGAACCCATTGCTCCTATCACTGGTTTTTTGCGCTTCTGCGCTTGTCTACAACGTCAATCGCACACTAGACTTGGTCACATGACTGCCACACTAACACCCTTGAACTTTCCTCGCGAAAAGGTGGGGTTGTGCATGATCGTGAAAAATGAGGAGCGGGCCTTGGCGCGGTGTCTCGCGTCAGTGCGCAACTGGGTTGGCGAGATGGTGGTGGTGGATACCGGGTCGACGGACGGGACCATTGACATCGCTAAAGCGTATGGCGCCCGCGTGTCCTTTTTTTCGTGGTGTGATGATTTTGCTGCAGCCCGCAATGCGGCTTTGGACCAAGTCACTTGTGAGTGGGTGTTGGTGCTGGACGGGGACGAAACGCTCACCGTTGAAGACCCCGCTGCTTTTCAGGCCGCCTTGCTGCAGTCGCAATGGGATGGTTTTAGTGTGCCCATCCGCAGTTTCAACGACGATGGAACGTATTCAAAGGCCATGGTTTTTCGACTTTTTCGCCGTGAATGCTCTGGTATGCGGTATCGAGGGGAAATTCACGAGCAGCTTCAAGCCGTTTCTGAGGGCAAACTGCGTACGTCCAGTCTTTCTTGCCTTTACCTGGACCATGATGGCTATACAGCAGCCATCGTGGCAAGCGCAAACAAAGCGCAGCGCAATATACGGTTGTCACATAAGTTGACGGAGTCGCGTCCAGATGATCCGTTTTCATGGTTTGTCTATGCAATGGCATTGGTCCATTCTGACGGGGACAGCATGCTTGCAGCCGCGCACCGGGCAATTGAATTGATCAATGCCGACCCCGCGCGGGTGCAAGGCGAACACTACGTTGTCAACCTGTATCTGTCCGTGGTCAATCTATACCTGCAGCGAGGAGCTGTTGAGCAGGCTATTGAAATGGCGAATCGTGCTTTGGCATTGTTCCCTGAGTCGCCAGATCTTTTGTACAAGCGTGGAAGCGTGCGCATTGCTGAGGGGAAGTTCGTCGGTGCCGTTGAGGACTTTAGACGGGCGCTTAGCGATGCCGCGCTTGGTTTTAAGCTTGTAGTTGATCCGGCGGCAATCGGTCATGGCGTGCGCACTGGGCTGGCCCACGCTCTGCGGCAGATTGGCCGTCGCGATGAAGCATTGGAGCAATTGCGTATCGCGTTGGAGCAGTCGCCAGCTGACTATGCCAGTGCCCATGCAGAGATGGGCGCGTTGCTAATCGACAGTGGTGCGATCGAACAGGCGGTGCCGTTTTTTGTAGAAGCCTGTAACCGAAGCCCAGGCAACGCCGCGCTTGCGCTCAAGCTGGGGTGGTGCCTGCATAAACAAGCACGATTTGGCGAGGCTGAAGCTGCTTTGTCGGGCCATGTCGGCGATCAACAAATAGACGCACTTTTGGCGCGCGTGTTACTCGATACCGGTAGAGCACAGCAGGCCTGTGAATTGTTGGCTTCCAACGTTTCGCCAGCGGCCTTGCTTACCCGGGGTTTGGCAAGTTTTGTGTTGGGGCGTCACGTCGAAGCAGGAAGCGATTGGGATGCTTGGCTGTTGTGGGCTGTTGATGGGAATGCCAATCGATCTGCAGTCTTGCTTTTTCGCAAGCTGGTTGCCGAAGGTGCTGCCGATTACGCGTCGCAACGCTGTCCAGAGGTGCCAAGGGAGATCGACGTTTGGCTTCTTCTGTTGCTTCAATACCAGCAAACCGAAAGTTTGGAGCGGATTGTCCAGCGCGGCCCATTGCTGTTGAAGGAGGCGTGGCCCGCTATTCGTATGCGGTGGGCGCAAGCCATGGTCCAAAAAGGTTATGTAGAGGCTGGAATGTCGCTGTTATTTGAGGCAGTTCGTGAGTTGCCCCAAGATGGTGCAGCCTACTACTGGCTGGGCTATTGCGCAATATTGCGTGGGCAGCCGCAAGACGCCCGTGTCATGTTTGAGGAATGTCTAAGGTGTGATCCACAGCACCCACAGGCTGCACAGGCACTGTTGCTCCTGTAGCGCAACCCGCCGAAGTGGACAGAAAATGGGGCTGGATCACTTATGGATAGCATTTGGAAGGCAAGAATCGTCCAATTTGCCCAATTGTCCCTCTTGAGTTCGTTGGGAGCCTGCCGATAACTAGATTACACAGCAGCTAACAGAGACTCAAAATGTACACTTCCGTCAATATGCGTTCCGCAAATGCTTACAGAACCGTAGGGGTTGAAACTGCCGTTGCCGGAGCCGACCCCCATCAATTGGTTGGCCTCCTTTACCAAGCCCTACTGCAGTCTTGCGGTGCCGCGAGGCTTTGCATTCAAGCGGGCGACATCCCGGGAAAGGGCAAGGCGATTGTGCGGGCAGTTCGGTTGATTGAAGAAGGTCTAAAGGCTGGGCTAAACGATGAAAAAGGTGGGGAACTGGCGCTTAATTTGCGCGGCCTGTATGACTATTGCATAGTGGTGTTGACAGAAGCGAATTTGCGCAATGACATCAAGAAGATAGACGAAGTGATACGACTGATTCAGCCGGTCGCACAAGCATGGACCGATATCAAGGCTGAAGTGGCCAATCTGCCCCAATACTCCGTGCGCGCAGGAGCGTGAAATGTCACAGATGCTGATTGATTACTACAAATCGATAGAGGAAAGCAGTCTGAAGATGCTGGATGCGGCCAAGTCGCAGGATTGGGAGCAGGTTGTGCGCTGCGAAGGTGTGTGCGCAGTGCTTATTGAGCAGCTCCGCCTGCACAGCCGATCAGAGCAGCTTTTGCCAGAGCAGCGGACGGAGAAGACCCGCATCATGCAGCGGATCCTGCACAACGATGCGCAGATTCGCTATCTCGCGGAGCCGTGGTTGGAGCATCTGGATGCAAAATCGACTGATCATCCGCCCTACCTGCATTGATTCAATGCAGGAGCGCGTAGAGCCGGTCCAGTTCGGTCCATTCGGATTGCGCCAAGAGGGCTTCTGCACGCTTGTTGAACACTGCGTTGTGCTGGTAGATCCGACAAAAAACCTGGATCGTTTGCACCATGGTTGCAATGTCCAGTTTGCTGCACTGTGCTGCGGCAACCCCGGCTAGCATTAGCCGAAGGATGCCATACCGGGTCAACAGAATTCTGTAGTGCTCCATTGCGGAAGCGCGGGTCCATGGGAAGGTTTCTCGAATCAAGTCATTGAGCAGGTATTTTGCGCATATTTGCTCATAAGTTTCACCATCTTCCGCTAAAAGCTTGGAGCCGCGAACATAGTTGTCGGAAATGGTGGGTAGGTCCAAATCTCCAGTTATTCCAAGTCCGGATCGGACTTTATCCAATACATCGCGTTGAATGCCTTGCACTGCTGCGGGTGATTTCGCGCCGAACAAGATTGAGAACAGTGTCACGCTTGTCGCTTGCTGTTTGTTGAGTTGGGCCACTGTGGCGTGAATGCTTCCGCTTTCGACCATTTTGATCATCTCCGAAAGCAAAGTCTGGACAGTTGCCTGCGCATGGGTCACAACCAATTGGTCAATCTGCTGACAAAGCCATCCCACCAAGACCAACCGTTCTGGGTTTGTGAGGCTCGGGGTCTGAAAGAGTTGAACCAGAAAGATTCGAACTTCATTCATTGCGTCCATGGAGAAGCCACGGGTAGGTGCAACTACCGGTGTAGTTGCCAGGCGGGAGGTGAAGTCTGCACTCACAAAGTCGAATGCGTCTCCCTGCGTCAAGGCCAATCGAGCTGCTTCGGGGCAAGAGAGCGTCAAGCTTTGTTCGAAGTGATCGCCAAACTGAACAACATGACGCGGGTACACATAACACGTGTCGGACAGCGCGTCCTCCCCTAGGTGACGTTGGACAGCACAAAAACCGTCACTGGAATGTAGTCCACAGCGTGAATCCGAAGTTCTGAGCTCGAGCTTACCGTGCTTGGAGTAAGACGCTTTGTCAACTTGCACCAAATACTGTTGTAGCAATGGCTTGAGCTCTGGGTGGTCTTCGCCGCGATAACGGTCGAAGGTGTCTTGGTCTACGCTGATGGACCAGGTTGAGCAGCAGGTGTCCGGGCAGCTACCACCTAGGCACTCAAACTGTGTGACGTACTTCGGAACAAGCATTGTGCTGGTGAAGTATCTGGGGATCTGTTCATCAGGCGGCGGACGGTTTTGCATGCGTACATGCTATGGCGAAATGCGGTGACAGGGTCTTCAAATTGCGGCTGGTTTTCGGTCTTGTTTTTTGGCAGATGGGACAATGAATTAAGGGTTTACCCTTGTTCTGCGCTTATCGCCCTAAGCGGCGGCGCAGTAAAGCGCCGGAATTGGCACCGACTAGTTGCTTAATTTCCCAAAATTTTTGCCGATAGTTCTCAGATACTGGTATTCCGTTAGTGAATTTGCTGGGCCGGCTTGCTTCTCAAGGCCCGGCAACACGTAGGAGAATTTTCATGGCATCACCTTTCCTGGGAATGAGCACAGCGAACATCGCTGTCTTAACCACTGCCCAACTCAATAGCCTGACCACGGCAGACTATCTGGTGCTCACCACGGATCAGGTTCGAGCCTTTACGACTGATCAGTTCTCCACGCTACAGACCAAATACATTGCCGCGCTGACGACCAATTACGTCGCAGCGTTGACGACAGACCAGGTCGTGGCGCTTAGGACGGACCAAGCGGCTGCCTTGAAGACGGATCAGGTGGGCGCACTGACAACCGCTCAGATAGCAGCTGTCGAAACACGCGATTTGGCGGCATTGACAAGCGCCGGCATTGGAGCGCTGACGACCAACCAAGTCAGCAAAGGCTTGACCACGGATCAAATGGTCGCCTTGCGTACTGACCAGGTAGCTGCGCTTAAGACCCAGCAGGTTGCTTCGCTGACTACAGACCAGATTGCTGCGCTGGAAACCCGCGATGTCGCTGCGTTGACGTCCGCGAGCATCGCAGCCTTGACCACTGATCAGGTGGGTAAGGGCTTAACCACCGAGCAAATTGCCGCTTTGACGACGGCTGGCACAGGGGCGCTCACGACGGCGGGTATCGCAGCGCTCACCACTGACCAGGTCGTGGCCTTGCGTACAGACCAAGTGGCCACACTTAAGACTGGCCAGGTAGCGGCGCTGACCACTGATGGCATTGCTGCATTGGAAACCCGTGATGTTGCCGCCTTGACCACCGCCAGCATAGGTGCTTTGAGTACCAACCAGGTGAGCAAAGGTTTGACGACTGACCAGATTGCGGCCCTGACAACGGCAGCTGCAGGTGCCTTGACAACGGCTGGCATCGCCGCGCTGACTACAGATCAGGTCGTGGCCCTGCGCACTGACCAGGTTGTGGCCCTGAAGACCAGCCAGGTTGCAGCCCTAACCACAGATGGCATTGCTGCGATGGAAACCCGCGACGTAGCGGCCTTGACCACAGCTAGCGTAGCGGCACTGAGCACTGACCAACTGAGTAAAGGCCTGACCACAGACCAGGTGGTGGCCTTGCGCACAGACCAGGCCGCAGCGCTGAAGACCAACCAGGTCGCCGCGCTGACCACGGACCAAGTCGCCGCAATTGAGACTCGCGATGTAGCCGCGCTGACCTCCGCCAGCATTGCTGCGCTCACCACAGACCAAGTCAGTAAAGGCTTGACTACATCTCAAGTCTCCGCCATGACAACCGCAGGTGTGACTGCCTTGTCAACATCGGGAGTCGCAGCACTAACCACAGACCAGGTTGTGGCCCTGCGCACCGACCAGGTTGCTGCCTTGCGGACCAGCCAGGTAGCTGCCTTGAGCACTGACGGTATCGCTGCGATGGAGACCCGCGACGTAGCGGCGCTGACCACAGGTGGCATTGCTGCA
>CAUPQG010000022.1:0-86320 GCA_963513355.1 uncultured Rhodoferax sp.
TAATGCGTCAATTTCCAGAAGGCCAGTCCCTAAATTTTGAATTGCCTCGTAAGAATTCATTAGTCGCCAACCACAAAACATGGCACATAACGTCTCGACAGAATGGTTGAAGCGCTTTCGCCGCATGACGAAACTTAACGTAATGTATAGAGCAGAACCTGCTCTATAAGTTGGGAGTTGCTCGATAAACTGGACATCAAATTCTCTGAAAATTGGCTTGTGGCCTAGCTTTGCACGGATTCAAAGCATTTTTATGCAGTATTAAAACTTCCGACAAACACCGCAGTGGCCGTCAAACGATTCTCGACGTTGAAAGCGCCAAAGATCGAAATCGGAGACGCGTGTTGTATGACTGCTTCCGCCCCACTGCGGCAGTTTAGCGATCTAACCCACTGCCTTTGGCGCATCTTTAGACATGGGATTTGCCTGCGCCAGCAATGCTTCAATTTGTGCATCCTTCTCCCGCCACAGCTGCTGCACCCATTGCGAAAACGCCTCGCGAAACGCCGGGTCCTGCGTGTAGTCGCCAGACATCAAATGCTGGGGGATCGGTAAGCGGCGCACGCGTACGATGACCCGGCGCAGCTTGCCACTCAAAAAGTCGGCGAAGCTGATGGGGCCGTCAGGGTAGACGATGGTCACGTCCAGAATAGCCTGAAACTTGTCACCCATGGCATTCAGAGCCAATGCCATGCCACCGGCCTTGGGTTTGAGCAGGTGGCGGTAGGGCGATTGCTGCTTGGCGTGTTTGGCAGGGGTGAAACGCGTGCCTTCCAAAAAATTCATCACGCTGGTGGGGATCAGCGCGTACTTTTCGCAGGCTTTGCGTGTGGTTTCCTGGTCCTTGCCCCGCATCTCGGGGTGTTTCTTCAAATACTCTTCGGTGTGGCGGCGCATGAAGGGAAACTCCAGCGCCCACCAGGCCAGGCCCATGACCGGCACCCAGATCAACTGCTGCTTGAGGAAAAACTTCAGCAGCGGTATGCGGCGGTTCAGCAGATGCTGCAAAACCAGAATATCCACCCACGACTGGTGGTTGCTGTTGACCATGTACCAGCTTTGCGGGTCCAGGCCCTGCAGGCCTTGCACGTCCCATTCGGTTTTTTGGGTCAATGCCATCCAGGCGCTGTTGCCCCAGATCCAGTTCTCGGCAATACCCAGCAAGATAGGGTCTATGCGCAGGCGCACGGCCTTGAATGGCAGTACCAGTTTGAGCGACGAGAACACCAGCAGTATGGGCACCCAGAACAGCGCGTTGATCACCATCAGCAGTGTCGCAATGGTGAATCTCAAAGGGGAGGGCAGGAAAGAGAGCATGGGAAAGTTGTCGATTGCTATAGTTGTGGTAGCGTTATATTCAATAAATACGGGGGCTATAGGCCTTTTTCTTCAAAGAAGCACAGGGTGTTGCGGCCTTTGGCCTTGGCCTCGTACATGGCCATGTCAGCTTGTTTGAGCAGTTCGGCGCCGCTCAGTGCGTGGCCCAAAAACAGGGTTGCGCCTATGCTGGGGGTCAGGGTGTGTTCGACATCCTTGAGCCGGTAGGGCTCGTTCAAGCTGGCCAGAATCTTGTGGCCCACCGTGCTGGCATGGAATCGGGCGTCGTCTAGCGGGCCGCTCAGACTCTGGATCAGCAACACAAACTCATCTCCGCCCAGGCGGGCCACGGTGTCGATGGCGCGTACACAGTGCACCAGCCGTTGTGCAACCTCTTGCAATATCAGGTCGCCCACCTCGTGGCCATAGGTGTCGTTCAGTTCCTTGAACTTGTCCAGGTCCAGGAACAGCAGTGCGCCGTAGCTTTGGGTGCGTTGGCTAGCCGATAGGGCAGTTTCCAGCCGGTCAACCAGCATGCGCCGGTTGGGCAGACCGGTCAGGGTGTCGTGGAATGCCAGGTGCTCGATGGCCTTGAGTGTGGATTTCAGTTCGGCCTGCGTCGCCAGCAGCTCGCCTTCCACCCGTTTGCGCTTGGAGATGTCCATCAGTGTGCCCACCATGCGTACAGGTTTGCCACTGGCGCTGACCTGTACCACCTTGCCCCGGTTGCCTAGCCATACCCAATGGCCAGCCATGTGGCGTGCGCGGTATTCCGCCTCGTAAGCTGGTAGCTCACCGCTCAGGTGGGCGCGCATGGCGTCCAGCGTGCCGGGCAGATCGTCGGGGTGTATCAGGTGGCCCCACGCGCGGCCGTGCGTGCTCTCGGCCGGCTCGCGGCCCAGCATGGCGCAGGAGCGCTCGTCCAGGTAGTAGCCTTTTTCCACGCTGAGGTCATGGTCCCAGCGGCCTAGGTCGGCGCCCATCAACGCCAGCTCCAGTTGTTCGGTGGCGTCGCGCAGGCGGGCTTCTGTGTCTTTGCGGGCCTGTATGTTGCGGCCCATGCCCAGCACGCCAATGATCTTGCCTTCGGCATCCCGCATCGGGGCCTTGACGACCTCGTAGATGCTGGCATCGTTGCTATGGGCCGACGGCATGGTGCCTTCCAGCGTTAGCGATTTCCCAGTTTGGATAACGATGCGATCGGCTTTGAGGAATTCTTCAGCGAGTGCCTTGCCAAACCAGTGGGCATCATCGGTGCCCACAATCTGCGCGGCGGTAGCGCCTACGTGCTCTGCAAAGGCGGCGTTGCAGGCCAGGTGTATGCCGTGGGTGTCTTTGAGCCAGACGCGGTCGGGTATGGTCTCCAGCAAGTTACGCAGCAGGTTTTCACTGAGTTGCAGCGCTTGGGTGGCCGCAACACCTTCCGGCAACGGCTCCAGCGGCTTGGAGGAATGGTCGATGGCCATGCGGTTGACCTCGCACCCTTACTTGAGGCTGCCCGATAGAAACTGCTGCAAACGCTCGCTCTTGGGCGCAGCCAATACGGTGGCAGGGGGGCCCTGTTCCTCAATGCGACCCTGGTGCAGAAAGATCAGGTGTTTGGAGACCTCGCGGGCAAAACCCATCTCATGGGTCACCACCACCATGGTGCGGCCTTCTTGTGCCAGGTTTTGCATGACCTTGAGCACCTCGGACACCAGTTCCGGGTCCAATGCGCTGGTCGGCTCATCAAACAGCATCACCTCGGGCTCCATGGCCAGTGCCCGGGCAATCGCTACGCGCTGCTGTTGGCCACCACTCAGGTGGGCGGGGTAGCTGTCTTCCTTGCCGGGCAGGCCCACCTTGGCCAGGTATTTGCGCGCGGTCTCTATCGCCTGGTCTTTGGGCACGCCCAGCACATGCACGGGCGCCTCGATGATGTTCTGCAGCACGGTCATGTGCGCCCACAGGTTGAAGTGCTGGAACACCATGGCCAATTTTGTACGCAGGCGGGCCAACTGTTTGGGGTCTGCTGCGCCCAGTTCTCCATTGGATTGCTTGACCAGATTCAGGGTCTCACCGGCGACGGCGATACTGCCTTCGTGCGGCTTCTCCAGCAGGTTGATGCAGCGCAGAAACGTGCTCTTGCCCGATCCAGAGCTGCCGATGATGCTGATGACATCGCCTGCGTGGGCCGCGAGCGATACGCCCTTGAGCACCTCGTTCGAGCCAAAGCGCTTGTGGATGTTGTCGACCTGTAGTTTGAGTGCGTTTGGAGTCATAGAAGAAATTTAAGCGCCCAGCAGCTCGCCGGTTTTAAAGGCTACTGCGCCGGCAATCTTGCCCAGCTCGCCACCCGCAGTCACATAACGCTCGCGGATGCGCGCATACAGTGGGCCTGCAACGCCTGCCAGTACGCGCTGGCTACGGTTGGCAATGGGGTCAATCACCTCGGCCACCAGGTCGCCCACTTGCAGGATTTGCCCAGGCTGCGCGGCAAACACCACAACGCCGGCCGAGGGTGCAACCAGGGTTTCCGAACCGGCCAAAGGCGTAGCCTGGCACAAAGCCGGTGGTACAACGGGAGCTTCTGCGCTGGCCAATACGTTCAGGTGTTGCAGGTAGCTACACAGGGCCTGGGCATCGATGTGCGCCAGGGTATGGCTGACATCGGTCTCGCCGCGCAGTTCAATGGTCGTGCTGCAGCAGCCTTGGGGTAGGGGGGCCGCGTTACCGGCCGCGGCCAGGTTGTCGGCCAGTCGCCACCAGACGCCAGACAGGCATTCGTCAAACGGGCCACTGCCTGAATTCTTGGCCAGCAACACGGCCTGGCATTGCAGAAAACGTGTCAGCGGTTCGAATTGCGGCCAGCAGGCTTCTTCGGTGTAGAAGTGCATGACAGACTCGCAATCGCAATGCAAATCCAGCACAAAGTCCGCATCAAAGGACAGGCTCAGCAGGCGGTGGCGCAGGCTTTGCAGCTCAGTGTCGGGTTTCCAGTCCTGCTGGAGGTACTGGCTGATGGCGCTGCGCACAGTGCGCACGTTCGCAACTGCGTCAGCACCCAAAGTGTTTTGCACCTTGGGCCATACAGCCTTGGCCAAATCCGGGTAGTGGCGGTTGAAGTTTTCCGATGTGTCCAGGTCAAAGCGGCCCATGGCTTTGTGGTCCACGCGTTGGGCCAGTCCAATGGGGTTTGCTACTGGCACCAGGATCACTTCGCCCTGCATCTTGCCAGCCGCTTCTGCGGCCTCCAACAGGGTGCGCAGGTGGTGTGCAACCAGCATGCCCGGCAGTTCTTCGGCATGCAGGCTCGCCTGAATATAGACCTTGGGGCCACGCCCTGGCGCGCCAAAGTGGAAGCTGCTCAGCGTCTTGTTGCTGCCCAGGCTGGGGGACAACAGAGGGTGGTCTATGCGTTGCATGTCGATGCAGTGATCAGAAGTTAGTGGGTGCGCGGCGCCAGATAAGCCAGTAAACGCCGTTCACCCAGTTTGAACAGGCCAATCAGGCAGAACGAGGCCACCAGATAAATGGCGGCGGCCGCCAGGTAGGCTTCGAACGGCAAGTAATACTGCGAATAAATGCTGCTGGCAGCGGCCGTCACGTCGACCAATGACGGCACGGCGCTGGCCAGACTGGTGGCGTGCAGCATCATCACCACCTCATTGCTGTAGGCGGGCAGCGTGCGGCGCATCGCACTGGGCAACACAATGCGTAACATGACCTGGAAGCGGCCCATACCATAGGCCTGCGCGGCCTCGATCTCACCCGCACTGGTTTCGCGTATGGCGCCGGCCAGCATTTCGGCGGTATAGGCAGCCGTGTTCAGTGCGAAGGCCAGCAGTGCGCAAAAGAAGGGCTCCTTGAAGTGCGTCCAGGGCCATACGCTGTCCCAGCGTGCCTGAATCCACTCCAGTTGGCCCAGACCGTAGTAAATCAGGTAGACCTGTATCAGCAACGGAGTGCCACGAATCACGTAGGTGTAGGCACCGACCAGCCACCGCGCGACCGCCCATGGCCCTGTTAACAACAATGCAAACACCAGCGCCATGACGGCCCCCACGGCCAGGGAGGCAAAGAGCAGGGTCAGCGTAGTGGCAATGCCGGTACCAAACAGTGCGACGTTTTGCGCTTCAAAGATCACTGCAAAGTTCATTTACAGCGTTCCCCGCTTGGTGCCCAGGCTGAAGCGGGTATTGAGCTTGCGCAGCACGAACAGCGAAACCGTGGTGTACACCAGAAACAAGCCCGCCGTGAATAGAAAAAACATGAAGGGTGAACGTGTCGCCGCGCTGGCCTGCTTGGCCGCGTATGTCATTTCCTGCAATCCAATCAGACTGACCAGAGCCGTTGCCTTGATCAACACCAGCCAGTTGTTGGTGAAGCCGGGCAGGGCGTAACGCACCATCTGTGGTGCGGTGATGCGCACGAACGTTTGGGTTCGACCCATGCCAAAGGCCCACGCGGCCTCGGCCTGGCCTTTGGGTATGGACAACAGGGCCCCGCGAAAGGTTTCGGTCATGTAGGCGCCGTAGATAAAGCCCAGGGTCAGAACACCGGCCACAAAGGGGTTAATGTCGACCGTGGCCTCGCTACCCATCCACTCCAGGGCGTTGTTCAGGCCAATGGTTCCGCCGTAAAAAATCAGCAACATCAGGACCAGATCGGGGATGCCGCGGATGATGGTGGTGTAGGCGGTGGCCAACCCCACCCACACCGGGCGTCCCGAGAGTTTGGCTCCTGCACCCAGGAGGCCCAATGCGATGGACACCAGCAAGGCCGCTACCGAGACCCCAATGGTCAGCAACGCGCCCTGCAGAATGGCCGAGACATAGGCGTTCATCCGCTTACTTGCCGTAGACGTCGAACTTGAAGTACTTGTCGTTGATCTTCTTGTAGACACCGTTGCCACGGATGGTCTTGATCGCGGCGTTCAGTTCGGTTTTCAGTGCATCCTGGCCCTTGCGCAGGCCAATGCCGGCGCCAATGCCGAAGTATTTGGGGATGTACAACTCGTCGCCCTTGAGCTCGTAGTCCTTGCCCTCAGGCTTGCTCAAAAAGCCGCCGGTCACTTCCACATGGTCGGCCACCGTGCCGTCCAGGCGCCCAGCGCGGATGTCCAGGTAGACCTGGTCCTGGGCTTCATACGACACCACATCCACACCTACGGTCTTGAGCTCACCCAGCGCGTATTTTTCCTGGGTGCTGGCTTTCAGCACGCCGATCTTCTTGCCCTTGAGCGATGCGGGGCCGGTGTAGTTGAAGGCCTTTTTGGTGACCACACGGCTGGGTGTGTTGTAGTACTTGTCCGTGAAGTCGATCTGCTTCAAACGGTCTTCGGTGATGGACATGGAGCTGATGATCACGTCGTATTTGCGTGCCATCAGACCGGGAATCATGCTGTCCCAACCTTGCTCCACAAAAACACATTTGCGCTTGATTTGCTCACACAGGGCGTTGGCAATGTCCACGTCAAAACCGGTCGTTTTGCCGTCCACCTTGTAAGTAAAGGGCTCATAGGTGGGGTCGATAGCGACCTTCAGGTCCTTGCCCTGGGCAAAAGATACGGTGCCCAAGGCCCCCAAAACGACGGCCAACAGTAGTTTCTTCATGGATGCATCCTTGGAAAAGCCAAAATTTCATTCTACGGGCTGGCGAGGGCTTGGATCGTCGGGTTTACAGCTAGACAACCTTTAGGCAGCGTGGTTTAGGGCAAAACCTTAAAATGCCCCCCTTATCCCGAAAGCACCATGAACGCCCCAGTCGACGTCTCCTTCTTCGCGCGCGCCGCCAAGCCGCTGACCAGTTACCGCAAGTACTGGGCGGCCCGCTTTGGCACGGCCCCCTTTTTGCCGATGAGCCGGGCCGAGATGGAGAAGCTGGGCTGGGACAGTTGCGACATTGTTTTGGTCACGGGCGACGCTTATGTGGACCACCCCAGCTTCGGCATGGCGGTGATTGGCCGCATGCTGGAAGCCCAGGGTTTCAGGGTCGGCATCATCGCCCAGCCCGACTGGACCAGTGCCGAGGCCTTCAAGGCCCTGGGTAAACCCAATCTGTTTTGGGGCGTGACCAGCGGCAACATGGATTCCATGATCAACCGCTACACCGCGGACCGCAAGATCCGCAGTGATGACGCCTACACCCCTGGTGACGTCGGCGGCAAGCGCCCCGACCGCGCCGCTATCGTCTACAGCCAGCGCTGCCGCGAGGCCTTCAAGGACACGCCCATTGTGTTGGGCGGTATCGAGGGCAGCCTGCGCCGCATCGCCCACTATGACTACTGGTCTGACAAGGTGCGCCGCTCTATCGTGGTGGATGCCAAGTGCGACCTGCTGCTGTACGGCAATGCCGAACGCGCCATTGTTGAGATCGCCCACCGCCTGGCGGCCAAGGAGCCGGTCGAAACAATTACCGATGTGCGCGGTACCGCCTTTGTGCGCCGCCCCGATGATGAGACTGGCAAAGGCTGGATCGAGATCAACTCCACCAGCGTGGATGCGCCGGGCAGGGTCGAATCCCACATCAACCCCTACATGACCACCTCGGAGCAGGCGGCAGAGCAGGGCAGCACCTGTGCCAAGGAAGATGCGGCAAATGCGCCTGTCAATGACAGTATCAAGCCGTTGACCTTTATGCCCAATCCCAACCTGCAGCCCGCGCTGCACGGCCTGGGCAGTTACAAGGTTCCACCGCGCGAGCGATCTGTCATCCGCCTGCCCAGCTACGAGCAGGTCAAGAGCGACCCGATTCTCTACGCCCACGCCAACCGGGTCTTGCACCTGGAGACCAACCCCGGCAATGCCCGCGCCTTGGTGCAGGCCCACGGCGAAGGCGTCACCGCGCGCGATGTGTGGATCACACCACCGCCCATCCCGCTGACCACGGCCGAGATGGACTTTGTGTTCGACCTGCCTTATGCCCGCAGCCCCCACCCCAGCTATGCGGACGAAAACGGCAGCCACGACCATGCGACCAAGATCCCCGCCTGGGAGATGATTCGCTTCAGTGTCAACATCATGCGCGGCTGTTTTGGCGGCTGCACCTTTTGCTCCATCACCGAGCACGAGGGCCGCATCATCCAGAGCCGCTCGGAAGAATCCATCATCAAGGAGGTGGAAGATATCCGCGACAAGGTCAAGGGCTTCACCGGCACCATTTCCGATTTGGGCGGCCCCACGGCCAATATGTATCGCCTGGGCTGCCGTAGCCCCGAGATCGAGGCAGCCTGCCGCAAACCCAGCTGCGTCTACCCCGGCATCTGCCAGAACCTGACCACCGACCACGGCCCGCTGATCAAGATCTACCGCCGCGCCCGTGCGCTTAAGGGCGTCAAAAAAATCCTGATCGGCTCCGGTCTGCGCTACGACCTGGCGGTCAAGAGCCCGGAATATGTGAAGGAACTGGTGCAGCACCATGTGGGTGGCTACCTCAAGATTGCGCCTGAGCACACCGAGCAGGGCCCGCTGACCAAGATGATGAAGCCCGGCATCGGCAGCTATGACAAGTTCAAGACCCTGTTTGAAAAGTTCAGCGCCGAGGTTGGCAAGAAGCAGTTTTTGATTCCCTACTTCATCGCCGCCCACCCCGGCACCACGGATGAAGACATGATGAACCTGGCCATCTGGCTCAAGAAGAACGGTTTTCGCGCCGACCAGGTACAAACCTTCTACCCCAGCCCCATGGCCACGGCCACCGCCATGTACCACAGCGGCCGTAACACGCTGCGCAAGATTCACCGTACCGCCGAGACGGATGATGAGACAGTGGACATCGTGCGGGGTGAAAAGCGCCGCCGCCTGCACAAGGCCTTTTTGCGCTACCACGATCCCAACAACTGGCCGCTGCTGCGTGAGGCCTTGAAGGCCATGGGCCGTGCGGACTTGGTCGGCAACGGGAAACACCACCTGATTCCCACCTTCCAGCCACTGGGAGATGGCGGGTACCAGAGCGCGCGCAAGAAAAACTCAACCGTAGCTGCGGCTCCTGCCAAATCGGTCAAAGCCGTGAAACCCGTCAAGGGGTTGATTCTGACCCGCCACACCGGCTTGCCGCCCCGTGACAACGGGTCCGGGCGTGTTGTGGCATCCAAGCTGCCGCGCAAGCCACGCTAGCGCATTGGATGAAATATGCCGCTAGCCACCGTAAAATATAGGGGGTTTGCTACTATTTTTGTAGTGTACTTCAGGCCAGTGTGTGCAGTGGAATGTCCTTCTCCACTGCCAGCGCATCCAGCTGTGCACGGGTCTGGGTCAGCAGGAATGCGGCAATCGCCGAATGGCTTTCCGGTGTGAACATGGCCATGATGTTGGAGGCTTTGAGCCCCACTGCCCCTGCCAGCGCTGCAGCAAAGTGCGGTTCCAACGCCGCAACGGCCACGCGCCCGTCTTTGCAGGGGTAGACACGGTAGCCCGCGTGCCCACCGCCCACCGCTGCGCCAGGGGTCGTCAGGCCCCACGTGCGTGGCAAGGCCAAATAGGCGGCGGCATCAGACAGTGCAATGTCCAGGCGAACGCCTTTCCCTTTTTGCAATTGCAGAAGCCGAGCCTTCAAAACAGCTTCTGACGCCATCAAAGAGCCACCCATGTCGGCATACAACGTGGGCGGCAGATCCAGGCCGTTCACCAATTGGTTCTCGGCCAGGTAGGTCAGGTCATGGCCCGGC
This sequence comes from uncultured Rhodoferax sp., assembly GCA_963513355.1. Classification (GTDB taxonomy): domain Bacteria; phylum Pseudomonadota; class Gammaproteobacteria; order Burkholderiales; family Burkholderiaceae_C; genus Allorhodoferax. The sequence continues at coordinate 9,965 of CAUPQG010000022.1, forward strand.
TCCTCGGCCCTTTGTCCGGGAGCACCGAATATGGCAACCAGCGAGAGTGTGGGGTAGAGCGCGTGCAGCGTCTTCCATTCGAGCCCCAGTTTTTGCAATGCGGAGGGCCGAAAAGACGTGAGCAGCACATCGGCCTTGGCGAGCTCCCGGTGCAAGGCCTTTTGCCCCTTCTCGGATTTCAGGTCCACCTGGGCAATGCGCATGCCCTGGTGCAGCGTGGCATAGGCCTTGGGGTTATACAAACCCATGGGGTCGCCCGATGTGCCCTTGGGCGCGCTCGGATGGGGCGGCGGCTCCAGCTTGACACAGCTTGACCCCATTTGTTGGCAGCGCATCAGTGCGGCGGGGCCCGGCAGGTTAAGTGCCAGGCTGACGATGCGCACCCCTTTGAGCGGCAGCAGGGGTTTTGCAGTGGGCATGGGGGTTGTTGTCTTGGTGGTCATGGATAAATCAACTATGAAATTTATAGCGCCTGAAGTCCATTTCACGGGGGCTAGAGGCAGATTTCTTCAAAACGACTGCTGGGGTGCCGGTCGTCCGCCTACAGGGCCATGATAATGGGCGCCTGAGCCAACACAGACCCCCGCAGTCTCCAACCGTACAACCGCCAGCACAGGGTAGCCCTTTGACACCAAACCAGCTTGATTTTGCCTTTGTAGCGGAGCTTCCCACACTTGCACCGGTTGTGAAAAAACGCGCGGCCCGGGGCAAGGGGGCTGCGCAGCCACCCCGGTCTCCGCAAAGCGGGGCCACCGCGCCCTTGCTTGCTTCCGTAGTCCCTGCCCCTGTGGTTGCCGAGAGTTTGCAGCCCAGTCCGGCGCAGCACGGTGCCGCCGGTGATGACCTGGAGCCCCTGGCTCTGACGCTGGAAGCCCATGCCGACTACCGGATCTTGCGCCGCCTGAAACCCCGCTTGTCCTGGCCCAGCGCTCCAGTTGATGGCATTTGCCGCGTGGTGGTGCTGGACACCGAAACCACGGGCCTGGACCATAGCCGCGACAAGATCATCGAGCTGGCCCTGTTGCGGGTAGACATCGACCTGGCCACCGGTCTACCGGTGGGTGAGGTGCAGGTGTATGACGAGCTTGAAGACCCGGGCATGCCCATTCCCAAAGAAGTGCAGGACATTACGGGCATCAACAACGCCATGGTGGCAGGGCAGCGGCTGGACGAGGCCCGTATAGCCGCTTTGCTCGACGGTGTTGACCTGGTCATCGCCCACAACGCAGGGTTTGACCGCCCCTTTTGCGAAGCGCGGCTGGCGTCGTTCAGCAGCCTGGCCTGGGCCTGCTCGTTTGCCGACATTCCCTGGCGGGAACAGGGCAAACGCTCATCCAAGCTGGAAAGCCTGGCGCAAGACATGGGTTGGTTTTATGACGCCCACCGTGCCGAGATGGATTGCCATGCCTTGCTGGCCGTGCTGGCCGCCAACCTGCCATTGCTGTCGCACACCGGCCTGGCCCACTTGATGGAGCAGGCCCGCAAGCCCAGCTACCGGCTAATGGCGACCCATGCGCCGTTTGACGCCAAAGACAAACTCAAGGCCAGAGGCTACCGTTGGAGCGCCGAGCAAAAGGTCTGGAGCACCCGCATCAGCGATAGCAAGACGCTGGAGGCTGAATTTGGTTGGCTCAAGGAAAACGTCTACCACCAGCGGGCGGTGGTGGTGCAGTTTGAGAAGCTGGACGCCAAGGTGCGCTACTCCAGCCGCACGGGCGAAATGTTGTACCACCAGCTTTAAGGAGCAGTCCCATGTCCAGCGCTGCGTATTCGATCGCCAGTGTCCAGGTGGCACAGTCCCGCAAAGTCGTTATATCCGGCCGATCCATTCTGACCGCCATCCGCAAGACCGCTGTGGAGGGGCCTGTTGCCGTCAAACCGTTGGGCCTGCAGGGAGACGAGCAGGCCGACTTGTCGGTGCACGGTGGCTTGCAGAAAGCGGTCTATGCCTATCCGGCCGAACACTATGCCTTCTGGCTTGAGGCACGACGTGCAGCGGGTGTGGCTGGCATCGACACCGCGTTGCCCCACGGCTCCATGGGTGAGAACCTGACGCTGAATGGATTGTTGGAGGCTGACGTCTGGGTGGGCGATGTGCTGCGGTTTCCAAATTGCGCGCTGCGGGTAACAGACCCGCGCGAGCCTTGCTTCAAGTTCAATGCCGCCATGGGCTTCAACACCGCGGTCAAGGCCATGGCGCAAAGCGGGTTTTGCGGTTTCTATCTTGCGGTCGATGAGCCAGGCACGTTGGCGGCAGGCGATGCATTTGCGCTCGTACCCGGGCCACGTGGGGTTGGCATACCAGAGCGGTTTGCCGCCAAACTGTTCAAACACATGCGCTAGTTGCCCAACGCCTTTGACATCAGCCAAGCCGGCAGGCCCACATACAAAAGTGCCAGCCCAACGCGTTCAAGCCAAAGGCGCACGGTCGTGGCTTGCTGGGGCACCAAGACCACCGCCCCAACCGTCGCGACCTCTATCGCGGCGCGCAGCGCTGCCGCGCACAGCACCACACCAATAGCCCATGCTGCCCACCACAGCAAGAACGTCGTGAGGTAGGCCTGCAAACCGAATGTGTAGAACTCTCCAAATGTGCCCCCATACGCAATGTACTGGTGCAGGCGAAATGCCGGTAGGGCCAATACCAGGGGAAACAAGCCAAACTTTGTGCCAGCATGGCCCAACCACCCCTGGGTTGTTGCCTGCTGGGCGCGCCGGTACCTTGCAACCCAGGTGTTGCTGGGGGCATCGTCGATCGGAGCACCCGCAGCTTTGAGCGCTGCAAGCCAGGCGTCCGGTCGCTGTGTGGCCACGCCATAACGCCAGCGGCTACCATTGACCGTACGCAGCGCCAGTCCAGGGCCGGGCAGGGAAAGTTTCCAGCTGGTGATGGACGTGATGTCGCGGATAGCCAGCGCCATGTGCACCCCGCTGCGTTTAAACACCAACATGCCGTTCTCCAGGGATGCCCGCGCTTTAAAGGCCAGCAGCAGGCTGACGGCAATGGCCTCTGGCACCAAGAACCAACCAACAAACAACCGAAGTTGCGCCAGGGTGTTGCCACGCAAGCTGTCATCCAGCAGCATGGCCGCCCCCATCCACAACAGGTTGCCGCGGGAAAAGGCCCGCATCAGCCCAATCGCCAGGCGCATGGCGGGCGGTAGCAGCACCACCGTGACGGGCCACGCCAGCGGGGCCGCATGGGATGCGTCTGCGCCGCCGCCAACGCGACGCCGCTGCAACGCTGCTGATGCCACCCATGTTGCCCAGGCAAGCAAAAAACCACAAGCCAGCGGCCCGACCCATTGGCCCCACGCGACGTGCAGGGTGCGAACCGGTGGGCCCACCGGCAGGTCGCCGATAACCAGCATGCGCTCGCCGATGGGGGCACTGGCCACTACGCTGCCATACGCATTGATGGCCGCACTGGTCCCATTGGTGGTGACGCGAAATTGCGGCAACCCGGTTTCGATACTGCGAAACGCTGCCACTGCCAGGTGCAAACGTGCGCCCTGTGGGGTAGACGTAAACCAAGAGTCGTTGGACAGCGTCAGCAGCGCTTGCGCACCCAATCGGGCGGCGTCGATGGACAGCTGGGGGTGTACATCGTCCAGGCAAATCAGCGCCTGGACGGGAACCTCCCGCCCGTCGGCCAGCCGAAGGGGAAACACCCGTGCGCCATTGCCGGCGCGCCAACTGCCCGTCCACGGCAACCAGGCGCGCACCAGCGGGTAATCCACCCAGCTGGGCAGAAACTCGGTCAAAGGAAAGAGATGGGTCTTGCGGTAAAAGCCCAACAGTCCTGCGTCGGGCTCCACAAATGCTGCCGCGTTGTATTCGCCTGCGCCATCGCGGTCATAGGTGCCAAACACGAATGGCACACCCGCAGCGCGCACGGTGTCCACAATCTCTTGGTCGAGTTCAGCGCCAACTGCGCTTTTGGGGCTACCGAACGGGGTGGGGTAGACAGTTTCAGACCACAGTATGGCGTCCGCCTGGTAGCGCGTTACTGCGTCGTAGCTCATGGCGAAATGGGTGTCGAGCACTTCACGCACCACAGCCAGGGTACCCCGGGTCTGGCGCAAGCGCTCGTAGTCCACGATGTTGGCTTGCACCATTCCGATCCGCAGTGGCTTGGCCAATGGATTGGGCGCCTGGGCATAGGCATAGAGCCCATAACCTGCCATCAGCAGGGGGATTGTTGCAGCCAACGTCAGGGGTGCGGCTACGGCTCGCAGGCCGTCGCGGTGTCGCTCCAGCGCAGCCAGAAGGGCTTCGTTGGTCAGAAGCAGCAGCAGGGTGAGCAGTGCAGCCCCGCCCAGATCGGCCCCCTGGCGCAGCAGCGTCGCAGGGTAAAGGCCGTGGCCCAGGGTGTCCCCCAGCATCTTGGGAACCAGCCATTCAGTGGCAACCCAGGCTGCCGATGCCGCCAGGGCGGTGAGCATCTGACCATGGCGTTGGCGCACCAGGTGGCGGATTAATCCATAGGCCAGAAACTGGGGTTGCAACAGCGGCGCGGCCAGCAACAACAACGCCAGTCCTGAGCCCGCACCCACCTGGGTGTAACTGCCGATGGCCATTCCGAACCAAGCCATAACTGCGGCTGAGTAGGCTACCGCCATAAGCCATGCGCTGCCCAGAATTCCACGCACTGAGCGAGTCTGATCCAGCGTGGCCAACCACGGAATCAACAGAACGAAACCCAACAGCCAGCCAGATCCGCCACGTGCATACAAGGCGGACAGGCCCGCACTGGCGGCGGTGCCCGCCAGCATGGGTATTGCAGGCCGTTGTAACAGGGCAGGGAGTTTCAAGACCGTGGCACCGGCGGAGGCAGTGGCGCTGGAATAACAATGCGCCGTAGTGCCAAGCCTTCAGGCGCCAGTTCGGGCGGAACCAGGCGGTCTTTAGGCACGGCAACTGATCCTTTGGGCGTGTCGACAAAGGCGCGGTCTGGCGCAAACATCAAGATTGCTTCAATACGCTGGCCATCGTCAGTGGCCTGGTGGTGGCGTACATATCCAGGTGGCAACGCAAAGTCTTCGGGCACCGCCAAACCAACCATGGGCGGGCGGGTGCCAGGGGGTGAAAACGCAGCCAGCCCTGTCTCTATCCCGTTTTGTTGCAGTCGGGTAATCACTTCTTGCATCGTGGGGTTGTCGCCGGGGTTGACGTAGTTGGAGAGATCGGGCGTGGGATCGCCATTGACGGGTCGCTCCGTGGTGGGGGCTGCGCCGGGCTTCTGTTGTATCCACAGACCTGTGGTAGCAGGTGTCGCGGGGGCTGAGGCGGGCGGCAGCGCCAAAGGCGTTGCGGGCGGGGTGGGGGTGTGCGCGGCCAAACTGACGCCCTGGCGCTCGGTGGTCGGTGCCATCACCAGATAGGTAATGCAACCGGCCGCGATCGCCATGGCCAGGGCGACAAAGCCGAACGACGGACGCCAGGTGTCATCCTGCGCGGAAGTCTTCGCGCTGGGTTTTGCCGGGCGGTCGAGCGGTTTCATCGACTAGGCAGGGCGCCTGTCTAAGCGTTACGGCGTGGCGGGGTTAGAGGTTGACACACCCCAGCCCATGCGCTCATGGCCGTACTGGTTCCAGATCGGGTTCTTCCCACCGGTAATTGTGGTGTAGCGTGCTGCACCTGAGCCAGTGGTGCCACCAAACAGTCCGGCACTGACCGTACCACCGGTGTAGGTTGGATGGGTGTCATCAGTCTGGATGTAGTCGTAGCTGCTGCTGGCTGATACGAAGTGTGCGTTGGCGTCGCGGATAGTTGAACGCAAAGTGCTGGTGATACGTGTCAGGTACGCGGCTTCAGTGTCGCCGGCGACATATCGCAGTGCTTCGGAGTCCACCTTGCCGTCGCCATTGCTATCGTAGTCTGCTCCCATGAAACCAGCGAAGCTGTCGGTGCATTGAAAACCCTTTTGACGGGCATATTCACACATCCAATAGTTCATGGTTGCCAGTTTGGGCAAGAAGGTCGACTGCAGATTGACGGTGGCGCCCGTTGTGGCGTCCTTGCAAGTGCTTTGAACGTTGTCGGCTGAATACCCTGGGTAGTGCAGGTTGGAGATGATTTTGACTTTCACCCCGGCGTAAGCGTTGGCATTGATGTAGTCCATGGCAGACGCGACATAGGTCTTGCAGTTGCTCACACCTGCATTCATGCCCGAGTAATCGCAAGTGCCGGTTTGTTTTTTGAACGCTGTGCGAGCCTGCAAACCATCGTTGCCACACATTTCGAAGGTGACGACGCGGGTGCGGCTGTCTTGCATGTAAGACTTCTCAGCCACGATCTTGTTGGTATAGATGTCCGACGCAACGGCACCGGACTTGGTGCGGCGCACACTCTCGATGTCGGCATTCCAGGCAGCCGACAGGTACTCAGCCTCCACGGTGGGTGCCGAGTACTTGGCTGCGTTGGTGGTGGATCCGTTGTAGCCGGCGTAAATTGAATCTCCGTAGGCCACCACACGGTATTTGGTCGTGGTGGCGGCTCGATCGATGGTCCAGGAAACGTTCTGATTCAGGGTGCTGGCAGCAGCAGAAGAGCCGATGGCCAAAAGCGCTAGAGCTGGTAGTAGTCTGCACGTGGTGGTACGTAAGCGAGTGATCATGCGTTGTCTCCAAGTAGTGGTTCTTTGTAGGTACCCGGCCCCGGTGGTTCGCCAACGCCCGCGATACACTTTTGTCGACTTTTTGTAAGGTCAGATCGCCATTTCCAACCAAACGAGGCGCAGTATCACACCTTCCACTCGCTACTCAGCGCGTGAAAACCCTTGCACGGTTTTGGGGCGTGAGGGGGCTTACGTAAATTGAAAGTGCGTCACCCCGGTTGGGCGCGCGGCAGCGAGTGAGAGTCCAGAAAGCCTTGGGCAAAGGCTTCCACATCGCCGCCTCTAGTGGAGTGGCCGTGTCTTGTGAAACGTCAGCGGTGCAGCCACCACATCCCCGGCCGCTGCCTTGTTCAGCTGGTTCAGCACACCGGTTTTCATCTTGCCCACGACATGCATCTCGCAGGGTTTGCAGTCAAAACGCAGCGTTAGTTTTTCCTTGCCGTTGATCAGTTGCAACGGCTCGGCCTTGACCTGGCCTTGCACACCCACCACGCCTTTGGCCTGTTTGGGGCACAGGCTGAGCGAAAAGCGCACGCAGTGTTTGGTGATCATCAGGCTGACTTCGCCCAGCTCCTGGTTGTCTTCATACGCGGCATCAATTACCTTGACGCCGTGTTTGGCATAAAAGGCGTGGGCGGCCTTGTTGTGGACATTGGCCAGATAGCTCAGGCTGTCCTGCGGGTAGGCTACGGGCGGCTCCACAGGCTTGGCGCGTGGCAGGCGGTGCAGCGCCAAGCTGCGGGAGGCTTCCAGCGCCTCGACCGCATCCCGGCGCAGGGTATTGAGCAAGGATGCAGGAACAAATAGGCCGGTAGCCCCCGTCAAGTCTGTATCTATTGCTTCAAAAATAGTAGCACCCAGTTTGCTGATCTGGGTGCGGTTGTTGGCGTCTGTGGCAGTCGCGTCCTTGCCCTGTTCGTGCGCAATACTGGCCTTGGCTTCGCCCATACAGCCGTCTTCATCGGTGTAGGTCAGGGTGATGCCGTTGGGCGTGTTGCGCAACGCCGCCCACACGGCTATGCGCCGGTCGCTGGATTTTTTGTCCAGCACGCGCATCCAGTTCATATCGCGGTTGCGGTTGACCTGGGTGCCCTTGCGCAGGTCTTTGAGGCCGGCCATGTCGTCCTTGGGGAACACGCGCCAGCGTTGTTGGGTGCCGTCGGCCTTGGGTTTGCCGACTGCCTCCGCGCGGTTGATGGCCAGGCCCATCAGCTCTTTCTGCAGGTCGTAGTAGCACAGGCCGTCACCGTTGTGCAACACGGTGGCGGCGTCTGTGGTTTCCAGCTCCACCCAGTTGGGGCCAACCTGGGTTACGTAGCCTATGGACTGGCCGGGGTTCTTGGGCGAGTCAAAGGCGCCAATGTCTTCCTTGCGGCCCTGGACAAAATAGTCGGTGAACTCGCGGTTGAAGTTCTGGTTGGGGTCCGGCGTAAAGGTGAAGGTGGTGCTGCCACTGCTGGCGCGGGAAAGCGGTTGGTCGGAGTACTGGCGGTCTTCAATCAGTTCGTCCAGCAGCTTGCGGTAATGGGCTGTGATGTTCTTCACATAGCCCATGTCCTTGTAGCGGCCTTCGATCTTGAAGCTGCGAATGCCCGCATCCACCAGGGCGGCCATGTTCTCGCTCTGGTTGTTGTCTTTCATGCTCAAGACATGTTTGTCGTGCGCCACGAAGCGTCCCTTGTCGTCCACCACCTGGTAGGGCAGGCGGCAGGCCTGGCTGCATTCGCCGCGGTTGGCGCTGCGCCCGGTGTGGGCGTGGCTGATGTAACACTGACCGCTGTAGGCCACACACAGGGCGCCGTGCACGAAGAATTCCAGGGTGCAACGCTCAGGGTCGGTCACTGCGCGGATGGCGGCGATTTGCTTGAGCGTCAGCTCCCGTGCCAGTACGATTTGCGAGAGCCCTGCGTCCTGCAAGAAGCGGGCTTTCTCCGGTGTGCGGATGTCGGTCTGGGTGCTCGCATGGAGCTGGATGGGCGGCATGTCGATCTCCAGCAGCCCCATGTCCTGGATGATGAGCGCGTCCGCACCGGCGTCATACAGCTGCCAGGCCAGTTTGCGTGCGCCCTCCAGTTCGTCATCCCGCAGGATGGTGTTCATGGTGACAAAGATGCGGCTGTTGAAACGGTGGGCGTGGCGCACCAGGCGGGCAATATCGGCCACGCTGTTATCAGCACTGGAGCGGGCGCCAAACGAGGGGCCGCCGATGTAGACCGCGTCCGCGCCGTGGTTGACGGCTTCGATGCCGATATCGGCGTCACGGGCGGGGGCCAGAAGTTCGAGTTGGTGGTCGAGCAAGGACATGGGGCGAGATTATCCCAGCAGCCGGCCCAATGGGCCAGCGCCCGCTAGGCCTGCACCGCCAGCTGGGTTTGTGTGCCCAGTCCGTCTATCCCCAGGTGCATGGTCTGGCCGGCGCGCAGATAGACTGGTGGTTTTTGGCCCATGCCGACACCCGGCGGTGTACCGGTGGAAATCACGTCGCCACTCTGTAAACTCATGAAACGGCTCAGGTAGCTAATTAGAAACGGCACCTGGTAGACCATCGTGGCGGTCGACCCGTTCTGGTACCGCTTACCATCCACCTCCAGCCACATGCCCAGCGCCTGGGGGTTGGGCACTTCGTCTGCTGTAACCAGCCAGGGGCCCATGGGGCCAAAGGTGTCACAGCCCTTGCCCTTGTCCCAGGTGCCGCTGCGCTCCAACTGGTATTCGCGTTCCGACACATCGTTGACGATGCAGTAGCCGGCCACGTGGGCCAAAGCATCCGCCTCGGCGATGTAACGGCCGCCTTGGCCTATGACCACGCCCAGCTCGACCTCCCAATCGGTCTTGGAGGACCCGCGGGGAATCTGCACGGCGTCGTCGGGGCCACAGATGGCGCTGGTCCATTTGTTGAACACCACGGGCTCGGGTGGTACCTGCATGCCGGCCTCGGCCGCGTGGTCAGAGTAATTCAGGCCGATACAGATCAGCTTGCCGGTACGGGCTACGCAGGGTCCCAGGCGCAGGTCCTGCTGGGGCGTACCGCTGACCAGGGGCAGGGTGGTGAGGTCCAACGCCTTTAGCCTGGAAAGTTGCGCGGGTAGCAGCGCCTCGCCTGCCACATCGGCAATCACGTGCGAGAGATCGCGCACGCGGCCCGCCGCGTCCAATACACCGGGTTTTTCGTGGCCAACCGGGCCGTAGCGCAGGAGTTTCATGGAGGTGTAGTTCCGAAAAATGTCAAAAAATACAAAGGCCCAACGCAAAAACGCGGCCGAAGCCGCGTTTTATCTTATCCAAGCGTTACCGCCATCGGGTCATTACTCGATCTTGGCCTTGGCGCGCAGTTCTTCCTGGAACTTGGCAATCTTCTGCTGTTGCAGCTGCTGGCCGATTTGTGGCTTCACATCTTCAAACTTTGGCAACTGGGCGTCACGGATGTCGTCCAGGCGAATGACGTGGTAGCCAAACTGGCTCTTGACCGGTGTATCGGTCATTTTGCCCTTGGTCAGAGCCGACAGGGCTTCCGAGAACTCTTTCACGTAGTTGCTGGGGTTGGCCCAATCCAGATCACCACCCTTGGCACCCGAACCTGGGTCCTTGGAGTCTTTCTTGGCGATGTCTTCAAACTTGGCGCCCTTTTTGATACGCGCGATGATGGCGCGAGCCTGGTCTTCGGTTTCCACCAGGATGTGGCGGGCCTTGAATTCCTTGCCAGAGTTTTGGGCCGCGAACTTGTCGTATTCGGCCTTCATCTCTTCGTCTGTGACGGGGTTCTTCTTCTGGAAGTCGCCAAACAGTTCACGGATCAGGATGGCTTGGCGGGCCAGTTCGATCTGGGTCTTGTAGTCTTCGGTCGCGTCCAGGCCGCGATACTGGGCTTCCTGCATGAAGATTTCACGTGCGATGACTTCGTCACGCAGCTGGCCGGACATTTCGGGCGTCACGGGGCGGCCGGAGCGCTTCATTTGCTCAGCCAGCGCATCCACACGGGCCTTCGGAATGGCCTTGCCGTTCACGATGGCAACGTTTTGGGCCATGGCCGCGGGTGCCAAAGCTGCCAGCAGGGTGGCAGTGGCGAGTGCGGACAAAATTTGCTTCTTCATGCGTTTTCCTTCAGGGATACAAATCAAAAAAAGGGGTGCCAAAAAATGGCGTGTCAAACCGGAGGGGTGTTTGGCGGGTTTTCAGTTTCAATGGCCAGGGCATGCAGGCCCTGAGCAATGAAATCTTGCAGCGCATCATACACAAGCCGGTGACGGGCCACCCGGCTCAAACCTGTAAACAAATGTGAAGCGACGCGTACACGGAAGTGCGTTCCGAAACCCGTGTCATTGGCACCCACATGTCCGGCATGCTGGTAACTCTCGTCCAGCACCTCCAGGCGGGTAGGGCTCAGTCGCTCGCGCAGGCGGGCTTCAATATGGGCAGCGGTTGGCGCTGTACTGGTGGCTTGGCTCACGGGTTGCCTTCTTTTTCGGCTACCTTGTCGGCATCGTCACCCTGGATATGGGGCGCAATGTAGATGCCCTGGCCTACCAGGAAGACAAGCGGGAAGGCGTAACCCCACAGCTTGAAGCTGACCCAGGCCTCGGTGCTGAAGTTCAGCACCACATAGCTGTTGATGGCTGCCATGAAGGCGGTGTAGACCACCCAGGCCACGTTGAGGCGGTGCCAGACGGCATCGGGCAAATCCAGTTGGCTGCCCAGCAGCAACTTGAGGAAGTTTTTGCGAAAAACCCAGATGGCGATTGCCAGCGCGATGGACATGGCAGCATACAGTACGGTGGGTTTCCACTTGATAAAGCGGTCATCGTGCAAGACCAAGGTCAGCGTGCCAAACAGCAGAATCAACACCAGCGTGATCTTGTGCATGGCCTGCAACTTGCGGTCTATGCCATAGATCATTGCCATTTGCAGCACAGTGGCACCCATTAGCACGGCGGTGCCTACATAGATGTCATAAACCTTGTATGCGCCAAAGAACAGCAGGATGGGGAAGAAGTCGATCAGGATTTTCATGCAGGGCTGAAGTGTAACGATGCCGAGTTCATGCAGTAACGCAGGCCCGTGTCTGTGGGGCCGTCATCGAACAGATGGCCCAGGTGGGCGCCACAGTGGCCGCACAAAGCTTCGGTGCGCAGCATGCCGTGGGAGCGGTCCGAGCGGGTGGCTACCGCCCCATCGGCAATGGCTTTGTCAAAGCTGGGCCAACCACAACCGGCGTCGAACTTGGTGTCGGAGGTAAACAGCGGTTTGTCGCAGCAGATGCAGTGGTAGGTGCCGTCCTTGTAGTTGTCGGCGTATTTGCCGGTGAACGGGCGTTCGGTTGCTGCGTGGCGGGTCACTTCAAAGGCCACCGGTTCAGCGCCTTTGGCCTTGAGCAGGGCTTTCCACTCGTCGTCGGTCTTGGTGATGGGGTAGGTCATGGGGTGTTCTCCTGGGGAGCAAAGAGGTTTCAGGAACTGCAGCTGATGGAAATACTGCCAGCCCAGTCAGGTGGGAAATCGGCAAAGGCATCAAACTGCGGCTGTTCGTCAAACGGGTGCGCCAGCACTGCGTGCAATTGTGCTACGACCGAAAAGTCCTTGTTCTTGGCGGCCTGGATGGCCAACTCACCCAGATGGTTGCGCAGCACGTACTTGGGGTTGGTCTTTAGCATCAAATCGGCCGATAGCCCCGGTGGAATATGATTTAGTTGCTCTGAATATCGTAGCAACCAGTCGTCGATGCCCTTGCGGTCGAGGAAGAGGTCGCGCACCGTATCGTTTTGTGTTTGGGGCGCGTTCTCGCGGGCTTTGACCCAATGGCTCAGGCGGCGCCAGAAGATGCTGTAGTCCACGCGATCGGCTGCCAGCAGGCGCAGACCATCTTCCGCCAGTTCGCGTTGGCCAGGATGAACCTCCGGAAAACCCAGCTTGGCCGCCATGTAGGTATCCACGGCTGCGGGGTAAATCGTTTTGTAGGTTTCCAGTGCAGCAATTGCCAGATCCTGGTCTTCTATCAGCGGAAGCAGGGCCTGGCCCAGGCAGTACAGGTTCCAGTAGGCGACGTTGGGTTGTTTGTAGAAGGCGTAGCGGCCCTGGTTGTCAGAGTGGTTGCAGATATGGCCGGGATCGAAAGCGTCCAGGAACTGGAAGGGGCCGTAGTCAATCGTCAGTCCCAAAATGCTCATGTTGTCGGTGTTCATGACGCCGTGGCAGAAGCCCACTGCCTGCCATTGGGCCACCATCTTCGCGGTGCGCGCTGTTACTGCCTGCAGGAAGTTGGCGTAAGCGTTGCCGCTGAGCCGGGTGTCGGTACGGCAAGCGGGGTAAAAGCGGTCGATGACATAGTCGGCCAGCAGACGCAACTGGGGATGCAGGTTGTGGTGGCAAAAATGCTCGAAATGCCCAAAGCGGATAAAGCTGGGTGCCAGGCGTGCGACCACCGCGGCTGTTTCGGGCTGCTCGCGGTAGACCGGGTGGTCGGCCCCAATGACCGACAGTGCACGGGTGGTGGGAATGCCCAGCCCATGCATGGCTTCGCTGCACAGAAACTCGCGGATGCTGGAGCGCAGAACGGCCCGACCGTCGCCCATACGGGAGTAGGGCGTCATACCGGAACCCTTGAGCTGAACCTCTTGCGCCACGCCGTCGTGGTCTGGTGGCGGGGTCAGTTCGCCCAGCAAGGTGGCTCGTCCATCACCCAATTGGCCAGCCCAGACGCCAAATTGGTGGCCACTGTAGACGCTGGACAGGGGTTGGGTGCCTGGGGCCACCTGGTTGCCGACCAGGGTGTTCAGCCAATCCGGGGTTTGCAGGGCCTCGGGTGTCAGCCCCAGCAGACTGGCGGCCGATTCACTGACGCCCACCCAATGGGGCTGGGCCACAGGCTGGGTGGCCATGGGGGCATAAAAGTCGGTGCCCAACTCTGCAAAGCTGTTGCTCCAGCGCCAGCCGTGGGGCAACCCAGTGATACCAGAAGAAGGGTGGGGGGAATTGTCTTGCATGGACCCTTATTGTCCCGTAGACCCGCCAAACCCCACCTGTGCAAGGGTAAGCCAGGGCGGGCATGCCCAGTCAGGAATCCAGCAATTGCGAAAGCGCCGCGTCGTCCAAAATTTTGATGCGGTTCATGGACAGGCTGATCACACCCCGTTCCTGCAGGGCGTTGAGCACCCGGTTGGCAGTTTGGCGGGACATGCCGGCCAGGCTGGCAAGTTCGTCTTGTGTCAGGTCCAGTTGGCGGGTGCGGCTCCAGAACAGCCGGCTCAGCGACAGTGCGATACGCTGCTCGGGACTGCGCGAGCGTCCGGCGTGGATCACTGCCATGGCCTGCGAGACACGCAGGTTCAGCCCAGCCACAAGGCATTGGTTAAAGGCGAGGCTACTGGCTTGCAACTGGTGAAAGACGGGGCTGGGCAGGCACAGCAGTTCGGTGTCCCGCAGGGCAACCACTTCGTATCGCCGTACTTCGTCTTTGAGGACGGCTCCTTCTCCAAACCACTCTCCCGCTGCAACGCCCAAAAAATCCGAGCGCCGCCCCGCCGTGGCTGGAGCGGATATTCTGACTAGGCCGCGCAGCACCCCATACCAGCCCTGCGTGCGTTCGTTGGCATGCAGCATGGGCTTGCCGCGCGCCGCACACAAAGTGAAAACCTGGGCCTCCACGCCTTCCTGTTGTTCCACCGGCATGGCCTTGAACCAGGGTTGTGATTGCAGAAAGTTGTGGACTGGATTCTGAATGGTGTGGAACATTTTTCAACCCCGCTGGATGGCACATCCCACCAAGGCGCTGTTATCAGGTAATTGCAGCGGATTGTGCGCCAGCTTGCAAGCTGCCGCATACCCCTCAGACATCAGTAGTTTGCGAAGCAGGTGTCGTCCAGACGACACCATTTGCACCACGCGTTTCCTGCAAGCACACTCTCGCAGGTCGTTGGAGACAAACGAACAAACATAAAAATGGAGACAGCCATGGCAAAAGCATTGCAGTTTTGGTTCAAGCTGGTCGGGGTGGTCCTGTGCATGGGGTTGCCTATCGTGCATGCTGGTGAAGCCGGTATCACCGACACCGAGATACTGTTGGGGCAACCTGCTGGCATCACCGGTCCGTTGGCTGAATTGGCGCCGGATATCCTGAACGCCACCAAGGTATTGTTTGACAGCGTCAACGACAAGGGTGGCGTCCACGGGCGCAAGATTCGCACCCTGACCATGGATGACGGTTATGTGGTGGACAACACGGTCAAGGTGGTGACCCACATGATCGAAAAGGAGCCCGTGTTTGCGCTGATGAGCATGACGGGGACATCCAATGTGGCCGCTGTTCTGCCTTTGTTGGAAAAGGCGAATCCGCCGCTGCCCCTGATTGCGCCATTCACAGGTGCGGATGTGGTGCGTTTACCCGCAATCAACCATGTCTTCAACATTCGCGCCAGCTATGGTGACGAGGCGGAAAAAATTGTGCAGCACCTCACCACGCTGGGCACACAACGCATCTCCGTGCTGTGGAGCAACAACGGCTTTGGCAAGGACGGGTTGGTCGGTGTGCAAAAGGCCTTGGAAAAGCGAGGCAAGAAGGTTTATTCCAGCGTCCAGATCGAGCAAAACGCTTCCGATAGCGACAAGGCTGTGGCCGCCATGTATGACACGCGGCCGGAGGTCATCATCATGATTACAGCGGGCGCACCGACCGTGGCTTTTATCAAGGCCTACAACAAGGTGCGCAAAGGCATGCAGTTTTACACCCTGTCGGTCATGGGCAACCAGGCCACCCTGCGTGCGCTGGGAGCCGATGGTGTGGGTGTGGTGGTGACCACCGTTGTGCCATTCCCCTGGGACATGACGCACCCCCTGGCGCGTGAGTACCGCGCGGCCATGCTCAAGGCCGGGTATGGCAGCAATCTGTCGTTCCTGGGCCTTGAGAGTTATATCAACGCCAAGGTGCTGGTGGAGGCCTTGCGCCTGAGTGGCAAGGACCTTTCCCGCAAAAAGTTTGTGGATACCTTGGCCGCTATGAAAAGCGTGGATCTGGGGGGCTTTGCCGTCGGATTCAGCAAAGACGCACGGCAGGGCTCTCGGTATGTAGGCTTGACGATTGTCAGCCCCGGTGAGAAGTTCACAAAATAAAAAGGCGTCTCCAACGCTACACCCCGCCCGCTTTTTTTTCTGTAAACCACTATGATGAATCGCAGTATCTACTGTTCCAAGGAGTATCCATGCTAGGGTTAATGCAAAGTCAGCAACTGCTGATTTCATCTCTGATCGAGTTTGCCGATCGGCACCATGCTGAAGCAGAAGTGGTGTCCCGCCGGGTAGAGGGTGATATCCATCGATGCACCTACAAAGATATCGCAGTGCGGTCCCGCCAAGTTGCCAATGGGTTGGACCAGTTGAAGCTGGCATTCAGCGACCGTGTGGCTACGCTGGCGTGGAACGGGTACCGCCATCTGGAGTTGTACTTTGGTGTGAGCGGCTCAGGCCGCGTGTTGCACACTCTGAATCCCCGTTTGCACCCAGAGCAAATTGCCTGGATAGCCAACCACGCGGAAGACCAGGTTCTGTGTTTTGACCTTTCCTTCCTGCCCATCATCAAGGCTATTCACGGCCACTGCAAAACTGTCAAACACTATATTGCCTTGTGTGATGCCGACAAACTGCCGGCCGACAGCGGCATTCCTGGGTTGCAAAGCTACGAAGCCTGGATTGGCACGCAGTCCTCCAGTTATACCTGGCCCGAGTTTGACGAAAACTCGGCCTCCAGCATGTGCTACACCAGTGGCACCACCGGCAACCCCAAGGCCGCCCTGTATAGCCACCGCTCGACCATGCTGCACGCATTGGCTGGCGCATTGCCTGATGCGCTGAGCATGAGTGCACGCGATTGTGTGCTGCCGGTAGTGCCCATGTTCCATGTCAATGCCTGGGGTTTGCCCTATTCCGCCGCCATGACCGGCGCCAAATTGGTTTTCCCTGGCCCGGCCATGGATGGCAAGTCGATTTTTGAGTTGATTGAGTCCGAAAAGGTGAGCTTTGCCGCCGGTGTGCCCACCGTATGGCAAATGATGCTGGCGCATATGCAGGCCGGTGATTTGCGCTTTTCCACGCTCAAACGCACCGTCATTGGCGGCTCGGCTTGTCCGCCGGCCATGATCACCGCATTCAACGATGTTTATGGTGTGGAAGTGCTGCACGCATGGGGCATGACAGAGATGTCTCCCTTGGGAACGGTGTGCACGCTGAAGAACAAGCATCTGAATTTGGACTCTGCCGACAAGATGAAGGTGCGGCTCAAACAAGGCCGCGGAGTGTTTGGCGTGGACATGAAGATCGTGGATGACACTGGCAAAGAATTACCCTGGGATGGCAAGGCCTACGGCGACCTGCTGGTCAAAGGCCCTTGGGTCATCAGTGATTATTTCAAAGGCGAGGGTGGCTCACCGCTACTGGATGGCTGGTTCCCCACCGGTGATGTGGCGACCATCGACCCCGATGGCTACATGCAGATCACCGACCGCAGCAAAGACGTCATCAAATCAGGTGGTGAATGGATCAGTTCAATTGACGTTGAAAACGTTGCCATGGCGCACCCTGCGGTAGCGATGGCCGCTTGCATCGGTATGAAGCATCCGAAGTGGGACGAGCGGCCTATCGTTGCGGTGGTCAAGAAGCCCGGACAAGACGTTTCGCGGGACGAACTCATCGCCTTCTATGAGGGGAAAACTGCCAAGTGGCAGATCCCGGACGATGTGGTTTTTGTAGACGCTATTCCCTTAGGCGGTACGGGGAAAATGCAGAAGACGAAACTGCGCGAATTGCTGAAAGATTACACACTGCCAGGTACCTGAATATGCATGTTTGCCTAGGCCCAGTCACCAAGGTGATACGGTCTAGGGGAAACCCTCGCGTTGCAGTGCAGTAATTCTTGTACGCTCACCTCAGTATTATTCCAAGGAGACACGTGATGAAGTTTGGTCTGAAGTTAGTCGCTGCTTCGGTAGCGTTGGTTTGTGCCCAAGGCGCATTTGCGCAAAGTGGCGAGACGGTTAAGTTGGTCCGTATTGATCCCTTGACAGGCCTGCTTGGTCCCGTCGGCGTCAATCAGGACAAGAGCTACAAGTTCTTCGCGGAGAAGTTCAGTGGTGCTGGCAATCCTGCTGGCGTCAAATTTGAATTCACGACGATTGACAACAAGCTCAGTCCCACCGAGAGCTTGAATGCCCTCAAGGCCGCCATTGACCAGGGTGCACGCTACATCATCCAGGGCAACGGTTCATCGGTCGCTCTCGCCTTGTCCGATGCGGTTACCAAGTACAACGAACGTAATCCCGGCAAAGAGGTGATTTACCTCAATGACTCTGCCGTGGACCCAGACCTGACCAACAGCAAGTGCAGCTTCTGGCACTTCCGCTTTGATGCCGACACATCCATGAAGATGGAAGCGATGTCCAGCTTCATGAAAGACCAGAAAGACATCCAGAAGGTCTACATCCTGGGCCAAAACTATTCCCACGGTGTGCAGGTTGCAAAGTATGCGAAAGAGACTTTGGCCCGCAAGCGTCCCGATATCCAGATCGTGGGTGAAGACCTGCACCCATTGGCGCAAGTGCGTGACTTTGCGCCCTACATCGCCAAGATCAAGGCGTCTGGTGCCGACACCGTCATTACTGGCAACTGGGGCTCCGACCTTTCTTTGCTGATCAAGGCAGCGAATGAGAACGGCTACACCGGCAAGTTCTTTACCTACTACGCTGGTGTGACCGGTACGCCCACGGCGCTGGGCACCAACGGAGCCGGTCGCGTCTACCAAATCGCCTACAACCACTACAACATGGGTGGTCAGATGGACAAGTGGATGACCGAGTTCAAGGCCAAGTACAACGATGACTTCTATACAGGTTCAGTCATTCGTATCTACCAAACCCTGGGTGCGGCCATGGCCAAGGCCAAGTCGACCGATCCCGTCAAAGTGGCGCAAGCCATGGAAGGTTTGAAGTTCACCAGTTTCAACGGCGAAGTTGAAATGCGCAAGACCGATCACCAATTGCAGCAGCCGCTGTACATGTCGGTTTGGCAAAAGGCGGACAAGAAGTACCCCTACAGCCCCGAAAACACGGGTATGACCTTGGCGCCTGTCAAGGAGTTTGCCAATTATGTCTCCAGCACCCCCACGAGCTGCCAGATGAAGCGTCCGTAACCCTTGGTTTGGGCGCTTAGACATCAGGAGCCCGAGCGGGTATGCCGCATCGGGCTCTTTTTCTTTCAATGACGATAGAGGCTTGTCGACTATGGAGTTCTTCATCATCTCAATGCTCAATGGGCTGAGCTATGGCCTGTTGCTGTTCATGCTGAGCTCCGGGCTCACGCTGATCTTCAGCATGATGGGCGTTTTGAATTTTGCGCATGCCAGCTTTTATATGCTGGGTGCTTATGTGGGTTACACGGTTTCACGTTTTGTGGGATTCTGGCCTGCACTCGTGTTGGCGCCTTTGATCGTAGGGGCCCTGGGGGCCTTGTTCGAGCGCCTGTGCCTGCGCAAAGTGCACAAGTACGGTCACGTACCCGAGCTGATGATTACCTTTGGCCTGTCTTACGTCATTCTGGAACTGGTACAGCTGATCTGGGGCCGCATTGCTGTTGAGTTTCAACCGCCTGCTGCCCTGCAGGGCCCCGCCTTCACGCTGATCAACCATTCCATCAACGGCCTGAGTTTGTTGTGGGGTGCTGCACCCAGCGAGATGTGCATTGCCGCCGATGCAGCCGTGCGTGTTGTGTGCTCACCCTTCCCGGCGACCCGCGGATTCATGATGCTGGTGGCGTTGGTGATGCTGCTCAGTGTCTGGCTGCTATTGACACGCACGCGCATAGGCCTGGTTATTCAGTCGGCTTTGACCCACCCCGAGGCGGTAGAGGCCTTGGGCCACAACGTACCCAGAATTTTCATGCTGGTTTTTGGCGCGGGTGCTGCACTCGCTGGCTTGGCCGGTGTGATTGGAGGCAGCACCTTTCTCACCGAACCGGCGATGGCAGCGACGGTGGGCTCCGTGATTTTCGTCGTGGTGGTTGTGGGCGGCATGGGCTCCCTCTCTGGTGCCTTCTTGGCGTCAGTGCTGATTGGTGTCATACAAACCTTTGCGATTGCATTTGACTACTCTGTTGCGACACTGGCGCAGCAACTGGGTCTGCAGCTGAGTGCCGCAACGCTCAACAATACTTTTGTCAAGCTCACACTGTCCCAGGTCGCGCCCATATTGCCCTACCTGTTCCTGGTGTTGATTCTGATCTTCCGGCCCAAAGGTCTCCTGGGAACACGGGAGGGATAAGACCATGAATACCATCACACAATCCAAACCTTTCAACACCGGACGATGGGTGGTCTGGGGCCTGTTTGCCATCACACTGGCTGTTGCACCCATGCTGTTCACCGGAGGCCTGGGGCTGACCGTTCTGTCACAGATGGGCATTGCCATCATTGCCTGCCTGTCCTACAACATGCTGTTGGGGCAGGGGGGCATGTTGAGCTTTGGTCACGCCGTGTACACCGGGCTAGGCTCTTTCGTTGCTATCCATGCGTTGAACTCGGTGTCGGGTGGGTCCTTGCCCATACCCGTCTCGATGGTACCGCTGGTGGGCGGTGTGGCAGGAATGGGGTTTGCGGCGCTGTTTGGCTGGGTGACTACGCGCAAGTCGGGTACTACCTTCGCGATGATCACGCTGGGTCTGGGGGAGCTGGTTTTTGCCATGTCCCTGATGGTCCCTGAGTTCTTTGGCGGGGAGGGTGGCGTGTCGGGCAACCGGGTCATCGGCAGCCCTTTCATGGGGATCACCTATGGGCCTGCCATTCAGGTTTATTACCTGATCGCCGTGTACACCTTCATCTCGGTTGTGGCCATGTTTGCCTTTACTGGCACGCCGCTGGGGCGCATGCTCAATGCGGTGCGTGACAATCCTGAGCGGGTCGAGTTCGTGGGTTACAACACACAACGCATCCGATACACAGCCTTCATCATTGCCGGTTTTTTTGCCGGTATTTCGGGCGGCTTGGGGGCATTAAACTTTGAAATCGTCACCGCAGAAGTGGTCCACGCTTCCCGCTCGGGTGCCTACCTTCTGTTTACGTTCCTTGGCGGAGCCACCTTCTTCTTCGGACCGATCATTGGTGCCGTCTTGATGGTGCTGGCCTTCGTGCTGTTCAGTGAATTTACCCAGGCATGGTTGCTTTACCTGGGCTTGATCTTCTTGTTCATGGTGATGTATGCCCCAGGAGGCATTGCAAGCCTGATCATGATGAATCTGCGTGTTGCCATGTTCGGCAGGTTGCGTGAACTGGCCTTGAACTATCTGGCATTGGCCGTGACTGGTCTCATTGCGCTATCGGGGGCCGCAGCACTGATCGAGATGACCTATCACTTGCAACTCAGTTCTTCACAGGGCCCCGAGATCGCGTATATGGGAATGATGTTGAACACCACCGGTATGCAAGCGTGGTTGGGTGCCACGTTGGTCCTTGCCATTGGGTTTTTCCTGTTTGAAATGGCACGGCGCAAGTTTGCGTTGAAGTGGGAGGCCATACAGGCCTTCATAGAAAAACAAGTGAACAAGGAGGATGCGCAATGACCGCAACAACGGATTCCTTTGCGCTGGAGCTAAAGGATTTGCGCAAGAGCTTTGGCAAGACCGAGATCATTCGCGGTGTCAATCTGGCAGTGCGCCACGGCGAACGTGTGGCAGTCATCGGCCCCAATGGGGCGGGAAAGTCAACCCTGTTCAACCTGATCAGTGGCCGCTTTGGCGCCAGCAGTGGTGATGTGTTGCTGAATGGCACCGTCATCAATGGTTTGAAGCCTTATGAAATCAACCGGCTCGGCTTGTCACGCAGCTTCCAGATTACCAACATCTTTCCCAAGCTGAGTGTGTTCGAGAACCTGCGCTGCAGTGTGTTGTGGAGCATGGGCTACAAGTACAGCTTCTTTCGCTTTCTTTCCAGCCTGCATGATGCCAATGCGCGGGCCAATGAATTGCTGCACATGATCAAGCTCGATAAAAAGCATGACGTGCTGGCGATGAACCTGACTTACGCTGAACAACGGGCGCTGGAGATTGGCATCACGATTGGTGGCGGTGCTAATGTCATTCTTCTAGACGAACCCACCGCAGGAATGAGCCGTAGCGAGACCACCCGCTTTATCGCTCTGATCAAGCAGGTCACGGAAGGTAAGACCTTGCTGACCGTGGAGCATGACATGGGGGTTGTCTTCGGCCTGGCAGACAAGATCGCGGTGGTGGTGTATGGCGAAGTGATTGCCTTTGACACGCCAGAAGCCGTGCGCGCCAACCCGCGGGTGCAGGAAGCTTATCTGGGGTCTGCTGTAGCGGATGCCCAAGCAGGAGGTCACTGATTATGTTAAAGGTATCCAACCTTCACGCCTACTATGGCAAGAGCCATGTCCTGCACGGTGTAGACATGCATGTCAGAGAGGGTGAAATTGTGGCGCTGCTGGGGCGTAACGGTTCGGGCCGCTCCACCACCGCAAAGGCCATCATGGGTCTGGTCGATTGCCATGGGTCAGCACTGTGGAAGGGCCAGGAAGCACTGGGGAAAAAGACATTCGAGATCGCCCACCTGGGCGTCGGATACGTACCCGAAAGCCGCGACATTTTCCCCAAACTGACCGTGCACCAAAACCTGTTGCTGGGGCAAAAACGCGGCCAGAAAAACCCGCGTTGGTCATTTGACGACATGTACAAGATGTTCCCTCGTCTTAAGGAACGTGAACACACGGAGGCTGGCGTGCTGTCCGGCGGCGAGCAGCAGATGCTGACGCTGTGCCGCACGCTGATGGGCGACCCTGACCTCATCATCATCGACGAGCCTACAGAGGGGCTGGCCCCAAAGATTGTTGAGCTGGTGGCCGAGTACCTGAAAGAGCTGCGCAAGCGCGGTGTCTCGGTATTGCTGATCGAGCAAAAACTCACTATCGCCATGCAGATCTCGGACCGTTGTTTTGTGATGGGGCATGGCAGCATCGTGTTTGAGGGAACCCCCGAGGAACTCCGAAACAACAGTGAAATCCGCAAGGAGTGGCTGGAGGTTTAAGCGCTGCGGCTTGCGGCGGTGAAACCTCTTTTGTCCCAACGGTGACAAGCCAGCTTTCGCTGGCGCCAAAACCCCCTACAATTTAAAACGAACGATCGTTCTTTTTTTGAATGTTCCATTTTCTACCCTGAGGAATGCAAGCATGACCGCCCAATACCAAGTCCATGGTGACGTAGCCATCATTACGCTCGATAACCCGCCCGTTAACGGCTTGGGCTTGTCCACCCGTCAGGGTATCGCTGATGGCATGGCCAAGGCCAACGCTGATGCGGCGGTCAAGTCCATCATCATCACCGGCGCCGGGAAAGCATTCTCGGGCGGTGCTGACATCAAGGAATTCGGTAAACCGACAGCGATGCAGGAACCCAACCTGAACAGCGTGATCGGCGTACTGGAAAACTCTTCCAAGCCTGTCATCGCTGCTATCCACACGGTGGTCATGGGTGGCGGTCTGGAGTTGGCCTTGGGCTGCCACTACCGCATAGCTGCGTCCGGTACCAGTGTGGCCCTGCCCGAAGTCAAACTGGGTTTGTTGCCCGGTGCTGGCGGCACACAACGCCTGCCCCGTGTGCTCGGCGTGGAGCCAGCCCTCAACATGATTGTGAGCGGAGAGCCCATCAAGTCCGAAATGCTGGCCATGCTGCCAGGACAAATGCTGTTCCACAAGATGGCCGCATCGCCTGAGAGCCTGGCCGAAGAAGCGCTGGCCTATGCCCGCTCGGTGGCCGATGTGCGCCCCTTGCCACTGGTGCGCGACCTCAAATGCAAACACCCCCAGGGTGACGCCTACTTCCAGTTTGCCCGCAACATGGTCAACGGCATGTCCAAAAACTTCCCTGCACCCGCCAAGTGCGTGGATGCCGTGGAAGCCGCCACCAAGAAGAAATTCGACGAAGGCATGGCCGTGGAGCGCGATATCTTCATCAACCTGATGTGGACCGCCGAGAGCAAGTCGCTGCGCCACCTGTTTCTGGCTGAACGCGCTGCATCAAAGATACCTGATGTCCCCTCCGATACAGCGCAGCGCGCTATCAACTCCATAGCGGTCATCGGTGCTGGCACCATGGGGGGCGGCATTGCAATGAACTTCCTGAACGTCGGCATTCCGGTCAAGATGCTGGAAATGAAGCAGGAGGCGCTGGACCGTGGCGTGGCCACCATCCGCAAAAACTACGAAGCCCAGGTCAAGAAGGGCAAGCTCAAGCAAGACAAGTACGACCAGCGCATGAGCCTGCTGACCACCACGCTGAGCTACGACGACCTGACCGGTACCGACATGGTGATTGAAGCCGTGTTTGAAGAGATCGGCGTGAAGGAAGCTGTTTTCAAAGAACTGGACCGCGTCATGAAGCCGGGCGCGATCCTGGCGTCCAACACCTCCACATTGGACGTGGACAAAATTGCATCCTTCACCAAACGTCCACAAGACGTGGTCGGCCTGCATTTCTTTAGCCCCGCCAACGTGATGAAACTGCTGGAAGTGGTGCGTGGCAAAGAAACTGCCAAGGACGTCATGGCCACCGTGATGA
Source organism: uncultured Rhodoferax sp. (assembly GCA_963513355.1). GTDB lineage: Bacteria > Pseudomonadota > Gammaproteobacteria > Burkholderiales > Burkholderiaceae_C > Allorhodoferax. Next base: position 34,178 of record CAUPQG010000022.1, read on the forward strand.
CGGTCGCCAAGAAGATTCGCAAGACCGCGGTAGTGTCCGGCGTTTGCGATGGCTTTATCGGCAACCGCATGATCGAGCAATACGGCCGCCAAGGTGGCTTCCTGCTGGACGAAGGTTGCACTCCAGCACAAGTGGACAAGGCCATGGAGAAGTTTGGCATGGCAATGGGGCCATTCCGCATGGGTGATCTGGCAGGCAACGACATTGGTTGGGCCATCCGCAAGCGCCGTTACCAGGAAAAGCCAGACATGAAGTACAGCAAAACTGCTGATTTGCTGTGCGAGAAGGGGCGCTTTGGCCAGAAGGTAGGCAAGGGCTGGTACGACTACGTCGAAGGCAAGCGAGACGCCATTCCCAATGCCGAAGTAGTGACCATGATTGAAGAGCACCGCAAGGCGCTGGGCATCACACCCCGCAAGATTTCGGACGAGGAAATCGTGCAGCGGCTTGTCTTCAGCCTGGTCAACGAAGCGGCCCACATTCTGGAAGAGGGCATTGCCAACAAGGCCAGCGACATCGACATCGTTTACATCTTTGGCTATGGCTTCCCTGCGCACCGTGGCGGCCCCATGAACTACGCCGACCAGGTGGGCCTGTTCAACGTCGTGCAAGCCATGAACCGTTTTGCGCAGAATCCTCTGGACGATGCCAAGTTCTGGAAACCAGCCCCGCTGCTGGCCAAGCTGGCAGCAGAAGGCAAGGCCTTCAACTAAGCGATCAGGCTTTTTACCGAATAAGGAATCACCATGACATCCGCAGTTATTGTTTCTACCGCACGCACCCCCCTGGCCAAGAGCTGGAAGGGTTCCTTCAACATGACGCATGGCGCTACTCTGGGTGGCCACGCGGTCGAGCACGCCATCCAGCGCGCTGGCATTGAGGCCGGTGAGGTGGACGACGTCATCATGGGCTGCGCCACGCCCGAAGGTGCTACCGGTGCCAACATCGCCCGCCAAGCCGCCTTGCGTGCGGGTTGCCCCGTCACCGTGTCAGGCATGACCATTAACCGCTTTTGTTCGTCGGGCCTGCAGACCATTGCAACCGCCGCACAGCGCATCATTTCCAATGAGGGCGACATTTATGTGGCCGGTGGTGTGGAAGCTATCTCGTGTGTGCAACAAGAGATGAACACACACATGATGGCCGATCCTTGGCTGGTGAAAAACAAGCCAGAGATTTACTGGAACATGTTGCAAACGGCCGAGAACGTAGCCAAGCGCTACAACATCAGCCGCGAAGCCATGGACGAATACGGTGCAGCCAGCCAGCAAAAAGCAACTGCCGCGCTGGAAGCCGGTTTGTTCAAGGCCGAGATCGCACCCATCACCGTCACCATGGGTGTGGCCGACAAGGTTATGGGTTTGATGACCAAGCAGGTCACCGTCAGTGATGACGAAGGCATCCGCGCTGGCACCACGTATGACGGTATCAAGGGCCTGCGCTCTGCCGTGCCCGGTGGGTTGATCACCGCTGGCAATGCCAGCCAGTTTTCTGACGGCGGCGGCGCTGTGGTGGTGATGCACGAAAAGATTGCCGAGCAAAAAGGCCTGAAACCCCTGGGCCGTTTCCTGGGCTTTGCGGTGGCCGGCTGCGAGCCAGACGAGATGGGCATTGGCCCCGTGTTCGCCATTCCCAAAGTACTGGCACGCTTGGGCCTGAAGGTCAGCGACATTGATTTGTGGGAGTTGAACGAAGCCTTTGCCGTGCAGGTGCTCTATTGCCGCGACAAGCTGGGCATTCCTGCAGACAAGCTCAACGTGAACGGTGGTGCCATCGCCGTGGGTCATCCCTACGGTGTCAGTGGCCAGCGTCTGACCGGTCACGCCCTGATCGAAGGCAAACGCCGTGGTGCCAAACGCGTGTGTGTGACCATGTGTATTGGTGGTGGCATGGGCGCAGCGGGCGTGTTTGAAGTGCTGTAAGCCGAACAGCATGGGCAAAAGGCCTCCAATTGGAGGCCTTTTGTTTTGGGGCTAGGCGCCGAGTTTGGAAACAAGCGCCAGGCGGGGGAGGGTGACGCCAGAGGCAGTCGCAACTCGTGCGCTTTTGGCTTGACCGACAGCGGCCGCAGGTGCGTTGGCCCCGGCTTGCAATACGTCCCCATCCAGCTTGAAGATCGCCACGATGTCGACCAGTTCGTTAGCTTGGTTCTTCAGGCTGCTGGCTGCGGCGGCCATTTCTTCGACCAGGGCGGCATTCTTTTGTGTGGCCTGGTCCATTTGGGTCATGGCTTCGCCCACCTGCGCGAAGCCTGCGGCCTGGCCATGGCTTGCTGAATTGATCTCTGCCATGGTGTCTGTTACGCAGCGGATACTGCGTACCACTTCGTCCATCGTAGTGCCGGCTTTGTCGACCAGGGCAGAGCCCTTGTCCACCTGCTCAACACTGGCATGGATCAGGGACTTGATTTCCTTGGCTGCCTCAGCCGAGCGGCCAGCCAGTGAGCGCACTTCGCTGGCCACCACGGCGAAGCCGCGCCCTTGTTCCCCAGCGCGTGCGGCCTCCACGGCGGCATTGAGTGCCAGGATGTTGGTCTGAAACGCAATGCCATCGATCACGCCGATGATGTCCGCAATCTTGTGTGAAGCGTCGTTGATGCCTTTCATGGTGGCCACCACCTGTGTCACGACTTGACCGCCTTCGACGGCTACCCTTGACGCGTTCAGCGCCAACTGGTTGGCCTTTTCAGAGCTCTGCGCGTTTTGTTTAACAACGGAGACCAGTTCTTCCATGGCTGCAGTGGTCTCTTCCAGAGCACTGGCTTGTTGTTCGGTGCGCGAACTCAGGTGGTGGTTGCCTTGGGCGATCTCGGCACTGGCCGTTGCAACTTCGTTGGCACCTTGGCGCACACTACCCACAACCGCCGCCAATCGGGTCTGCATTTCCTTGAGCGCGGCCACAATGCTGCGCTGGTCGCCCATCAATAGTGGAATATGGATGGACAAATTGCCCTGTGCCACATGGCGGGCAACCTGAGCAGCGACCACGGGCTCGCCGCCAACATCTGACCATACGGAGCGACGAATCCAGATGCCAAAGCCGATCAGCAATGCAGCAGCCAAGGCCAATCCCATGCTCTGCATCCAGCGCATGGTTTGTGTGGTGGTGCCGTAGTGCGCGATGGATTGGTCTGCAAATGCCATGGATTCCTTGACCGTGGCGTCTACACCGGCCCGGTGCAAAAGGTAGGTGCTGTGGGCTGCCATCAACGATGACTGAACGGCGTCGGGTGTTGCGCCTGAGGCCAACAAGTCAAGTGTCTTGTTGGCCAGAGCAATGAAAGCCAGGCCCTCCTGATGCTGGGTACCCAATAAGTGGCTTTCAAGACCGAAGGGTGGGTTGGCGCGCCAGAATTCTGCGCGGCTTTCGTACTCGGCTTGCAGGCGTTTGATTTCGGACTTGGCCATTGCAAAAGCCATATTGCCTTCCACCGCCTGCGACAGTACCAAACGCATTTCAATGAGATACATCGGTGGTGGAAGTACGTCGGCGGTGACGTCTTTGGCCACAAAGGATTTGCTGGCGGCCTCGCCGCTGGCCTGTGAACCCCAGAACGATAGCCCGCTGATGCCCAGCGCTGCTACCAGTGCGATACCGGTCAAGGTATTGAGCATAGCCCGCAGGCCCATACGGTTGTCGGATGCGTGAACCAGGGAACCAGAAGAACTATTTGGCATGGCTGACACCTGTGGTGTGAAAGGCAAACTCTAGCGACCGGGTTGTCTTAACACCATCCCATATACAGGTGAGTTTTTCGTTTGTGCAAAACACGTGGTGGGTACACTCTTCAGCTACTGTGCAGAAGGGAATCCATGGCTTTCAGACTGATAACACTTCCGTTGGTCATGTGCTTGTTTGCCTGTACCAGCGTGCCCACCGTTGGGGACACCGTGCAGGCAGAGCCGTCGGTGGGCCAATCGTCAGAATATGTAGCCGCGACCTATTCAGCTTTGGCGGTTCAGGGTGGGCGGGTGTTCCGGTTGAATCCCAAGACCTCCAGCATTCGTGTCTTTGCGTTCAGGGCAGGGCGGGCCGCGCGGTTTGGTCACAACCATGTGTTGTCTGCACCGAAGTTTGACGGGTATTACTACCTGCCACCTGAGGGGGCTGCAAGCTCGCGTTTTGACCTGGTCTTTCGATTGGATCAACTGGTGTTTGATGTACCAGAACATCGCGCCGAACTAGGGCCTGCGTTCGCATCCATCATCTCACCGGAAGATACCGCCAGCACGCGTAACAATATGCTGGGAGACAACAATTTTCAGGCTGCCCGCTTTCCTTTGCTGCGCATTCAGTCACTACAAGTCGTTGGTGAGGAACCCAAATTCGCGGTCAAGGTGGCCATCGCGCTGCATGGGCAGACGCGGGAGATTTGGACTCCACTCACTGTGAAGGGTCTGCCCGAGCAGTTGACCGCGCAGGGCGCATTGGTGCTGCGGCAATCGGACTTTGGCGTAAAGCCGTTCTCTGTGTTTGGCGGCATACTCGCGGTCCACGACGAGGTGGTCGTGGAATTCACTTTAGCCGGAGACCCGCAATGAGCGCCCTCAACCCTGACCCGCGCTATCTGAACTTGGACACCTGGAATCGCCGCTCAGCCTATGATTTCTTCCGCGGGTTTGACACTCCGACCTTCAACTTGTGCGCCAAGCTTGACGTGGCATTGCTGCGTCAGGCTGTGAAGGAACTGGGTGTGGGTAGTCTGTCTTTGGCTTATCACTTTATTGCGATACGGCTGGCGAATGAAATCGAGCCCTTTCGGTACCGGTTGGAGGGAGACCGTGTGCGTGTGTATGAGGCCGTACACGGAAGCACCACCGTGCTGCGCGAGGACAATTCTTTTGGCTTTGCGACGCTGGAGCACAACCGTGACTTTGTAGCGTTTTGTGCCCAAGGTGCGCTGGCGCTCGCCCAAGGGCGCACGCTCGATGCCCCGTTTGAACCCAACAAAGACGCCGGGGCTGCTGTTCACATGACGACCTTGCCCTGGGTGCACTTCAGCAGCTATTCCAACGCGCGCCAGGGGAGCCCAAACGACGCCATCCCCAAGATCGCTTTTGGAAGGATCGACGCCGATGGCGAACGGCAATGGATGCCGTTGTCTGTAGAGGTGCACCATGCCTTGATGGACGGTGTTCATGTAGGCCGCTTCTTTGAAAGCTTTGAGGCTGCATTGCAGGCACCGCAAGATTGGTTACGCACTTCCGATACATATGCTATATAATTGATAGCATTAACTTGATATATTTCGGGGGCTACCGGCCAATACTGCAAAAAGCACGTGTGTGCGGATCTGTGCTGTTCTGCTATGCCGCGGTAAGGATGCGTAAAACTTAGGATTGGTCAATTTGCAAAACGGTGGCACAATCCGCTGCGTAACTAGGCCCTTCCCACGCCACAGTCGCATCCGCCAAACGGTTCAGCCGTGCCGCGGAAGGTTAATCAAAAACAGCTTTAACCAGCTAATGTTTCCTGAAGGGAAACGGAGGTCAGCGGAATATGAGTGAAACAACGTCGCAGAAGACGAGCCCAGCGTCTGTTTACAGCGCTTATTCAAGCAATACGTACCTTTTCGGTGGCAATGCGCCATACGTCGAAGAGATGTACGAAAACTATCTCGCCAACCCCGGCAGCGTTCCAGATTCCTGGCGCGATTACTTTGATGCATTGCAGCACGTGCCAGCGGTTGACGGCACCAATGCACGTGATGTGCCGCACCTGCCGGTGATCAACGCTTTTGCCGAGCGCGCCAAACAGGGTGGCACCCAGGTTGTACTGGCCACTGGCGCAGACTCCGAAATGGGCCGCAAGCGCACAGCCGTGCAGCAGCTGATAGCGGCTTACCGCAACGTGGGTGCACGTTGGGCCAATCTGGACCCACTGAAGCGCCAGGAACGCGACAACATCCCCGAGCTGGAGCTGTCGTTCTACGGTTTCAGCGACGCGGACCAGGAAACAGTTTTCAACACGAGCAATACTTTCTTCGGTCGCGACTCCATGAGTCTGCGGGACCTGATGAATGCCTTGCGCGAGACCTACTGCGGCACTATTGGCGCCGAGTACATGTACGCCACTGACCAGAATCAGAAACGCTGGTGGCAGCAAAAGCTGGAGTCCATCCGCAGCAAGCCCCAGTTCAGCGCAGAGAAGAAAAAGCACATCCTGGACCGGCTGACCGCGGCCGAGGGCCTTGAGCGCTTCCTGCACACCAAGTACGTGGGGCAAAAGCGCTTCTCGCTGGAAGGTGGCGAAAGCTTCATCGCGGCTATGGATGAACTGATCCAGCAAGCGGGTGCCAAGGGCGTTCAGGAAATCGTGATCGGTATGGCCCACCGGGGTCGTTTGAACGTGTTGGTCAACACCTTGGGCAAGATGCCCGCCGATCTGTTTGCCGAGTTTGATCACACAGCACCTGAAGACCTGACTGCAGGTGACGTGAAATACCACCAGGGCTTCAGCTCCGATGTGGCCACCCCGGGTGGCCCCGTCCACCTGTCGTTGGCGTTCAATCCTTCGCATTTGGAAATCGTCAACCCGGTCGTTGAGGGCTCGGTGCGAGCCCGCATGGACCGCCGTGGCGACGCCGTGGGTGCCCAAGTGTTGCCGGTCTTGGTACATGGCGACGCTGCGTTTGGTGGCCAGGGTGTCAACCAGGAAACCCTGTGCCTGGCCCAAACCCGTGGTTACGCCACCGGCGGCACGGTCCACATCATCATCAACAACCAGATCGGTTTCACCACCTCCGATCCGCGCGACATGCGCTCCAGCGCGTTCTGTACCGACATCGTCAAGATGGTCGAGTCACCAGTGCTGCATGTGAACGGAGACGACCCTGAGGCCGTGGTTCTGGCGACGCAATTGGCGTTGGAATACCGTTTGGAATTCCGCCAAGACGTGGTGGTAGACATCACCTGCTTCCGAAAGCTGGGCCACAACGAGCAGGACACCCCCGCGCTCACCCAACCGCTGATGTACAAAAAGATCGCCACCCATCCTGGCACCCGCAAGCTGTACGCCGATAAGCTGGCCGCACAAGGCTTGGGCGAAACGCTGGGTGACGAAATGGTGCAGGCCTACCGCGCCGCCATGGATGCAGGTCGCCACACCGTTGACCCCGTACTGACCAACTTCAAGAGCAATTACGCCGTGGATTGGGCGCCTTTCCTGGGCAAGAAGTGGACGGACGCGGGTGACACCGCCATCCCGCTGACCGAATGGAAACGCCTGGTCGAAAAGCTGACCACCTTGCCTGCCAGCATCTCCCCCCACTCCCTGGTGAAAAAGGTCTATGACGACCGCGCAGCCATGGGCCGTGGTGAGATCAATGTGGACTGGGGTATGGGCGAGAGCATGGCCTTTGCATCCCTGGTGGCCAGCGGTTACCCCGTGCGCTTGTCAGGTGAAGACAGCGGCCGTGGCACCTTTACCCACCGCCACGCGGTGATCCATGACCAGGCCCGAGAAAAGTGGGATGCTGGCACCTATGTGCCGCTGCAAAATGTGGCCGAAAATCAGGCGCCGTTTGTCGTTATCGACTCCATCCTGTCGGAAGAGGCGGTATTGGCTTATGAATACGGCTATGCGTCCAACGATCCCAACACCCTGGTGATCTGGGAAGCCCAGTTCGGCGATTTTGCCAATGGTGCCCAGGTGGTGATCGACCAGTTCATTGCCTCGGGTGAAGTGAAGTGGGGTCGTGTAAATGGCATCACACTGATGCTGCCGCACGGTTATGAAGGCCAGGGTCCTGAGCACAGCTCAGCCCGCCTGGAGCGCTTCATGCAGCTGAGTGCGGACACCAACATGCAGGTGTGCCAGCCCACTACGGCCAGCCAGATCTTCCACCTGTTGCGCCGCCAGATGGTGCGCAACTTGCGCAAGCCTCTGATCATCATGACGCCCAAGTCGCTGTTGCGCAACAAGGATGCGTCGTCGCCACTGTCAGAGTTCACCAAGGGCAGCTTCCAGACCGTCATTCCAGAGAGCAAGGAGCTCAAGGGTGACAAGGTCAAGCGCGTCTTGGCCTGCTCGGGCAAGGTGTACTACGACCTCGTCAAGAAGCGCGAAGAAAAGGGTCTGGACGATGTGGCCATCATCCGCATTGAGCAGTTGTATCCGTTCCCGCACAAGGCTTTTGCGGCAGAACTGAAGAAGTACCCCAATGCCAGCGACATCGTGTGGTGCCAGGACGAGCCACAGAACCAGGGCGCCTGGTTCTTCATCCAGCACAACATCCATGAAAACATGATGGACGGCCAACGCCTGGGTTACTCCGGCCGTGCGGCATCGGCGTCTCCTGCGGTGGGCTATTCCCACCTGCACCAGGAACAGCAAAAGGCTTTGGTAGAGGGCGCGTTTGGCAAGCTCAAGGGCTTCATCCTGACCAAGTAACGCAGCAGAACCCCTACCCAATCAAACCCAAACGGAAAGAACAAAATGGCAATCGTAGAAGTAAAAGTTCCCCAGCTGTCTGAGTCCGTGGCAGAAGCCACCCTGTTGCAGTGGAAGAAAAAAGTTGGTGACCAGGTCCAGGTAGACGAGATCCTGATTGAGGTGGAAACCGACAAAGTGGTGTTGGAAGTGCCCGCGCCCAGCGCCGGTGTGATCGTGGAACTGGTCGCTGGCGACGGTGCCACCGTTGCGGCGGAGCAGTTGATCGCCCGCATCGACACCGAAGGCAAGGCTGGCGCGGTAGCGGCGCCTGCTGCCGCACCGGTTGCTGCTGTTGCAGCTGCGCCGGCAGCGCCAGCTTCCACTGGCGGCTCCAAGGGCGATGTCGCCATGCCCGCCGCCGCCAAACTGCTGGCAGATAACAACCTCTCCGTAGGTGCCGTAGCCGGCACTGGCAAGGACGGTCGTGTCACCAAGGGTGATGTTTTGGGCGCTGTGGCGGCCGGTGCTTCTGCTCCTAAAGCTGTAGCAGCAGCGGCAATACCTACTGGGGCTCCAACCAAATCCTTGCCCCAAGTTGCAGGTCCAGCCGTAAATCTGGGCGATCGCCCCGAGCAGCGCGTGCCGATGAGCCGTCTGCGCGCCCGCGTGGCCGAGCGTTTGCTGCAATCGCAATCGACCAACGCCATCCTGACCACCTTCAACGAGATCAACATGGCCCCGGTCATGGAGATGCGCAAACGCATGCAAGAGCGTTTCGAAAAGGAACACGGCGTCAAGCTGGGTTTCATGAGTTTCTTCGTCAAGGCCGCTGTGCACGCGTTGAAGAAATTCCCTGTGCTGAACGCGTCGGTGGATGGCAACGACATCGTCTACCACGGCTACTTTGACATCGGTATTGCCGTCGGCTCGCCACGTGGTCTGGTGGTGCCGATCCTGCGCAATGCGGACCAAATGAGTTTTGCCGACATCGAGAAGAAGATTGCCGAGTTTGGCCAAAAGGCCAAGGACGGCAAGCTGGGTATCGAAGACATGACCGGCGGCACCTTCTCCATCTCCAACGGTGGAACCTTCGGCTCGATGATGTCAACGCCCATCATCAACCCACCGCAAAGCGCCATCCTGGGCGTGCACGCTACCAAAGAGCGTGCCATGGTTGAGAACGGTCAAGTGGTGGTGCGCCCGATGAACTACTTCGCCATGTCTTACGACCACCGCATCATCGACGGTCGCGAAGCCGTGCTGGGCCTGGTGGCCATGAAGGATGCGCTGGAAGATCCCGCACGTCTGTTGTTTGATATCTAAAACCTTGAGGGTTGACCCGGAGTGTGAGCCGCACAGGGCACTGCTCCGTGTCCGCCGCCCTACGGGCTCCTCCTTTACCTGCGCAGACCCCTCTGCGGCCCAGATTCCTAGGAAAATGTATGAGTAAACAATTTGATGTGATCGTCATTGGCGGTGGCCCTGGTGGCTACATCGCCGCCATTCGCGCCGCCCAGCTGGGCTTCAACGTGGCCTGTATCGATGAGTGGAAGAACGAGAAGGGCGGTCCTGCACCCGGCGGTACCTGTACCAACGTGGGCTGCATTCCCTCCAAGGCATTGCTGCAGTCGTCCGAGCATTTCCACCACGCCAACCACCACTTTGCCGAGCACGGCATTTCGGCAACGGGCGTGAGTATGGATGTTGCCAAGATGCTGGCCCGCAAGAACACCGTGGTGAAGCAGAACAACGATGGCATCCTGTACCTGTTCAAGAAGAACAAGATTGCCTTCTTCCACGGCCGCGGTTCTTTCGTCAAAGCCGCCGAAGGTGGTTACGAGATCAAGGTGGCAGGCGCTGCCGAAGAGGTCATCACCGGCAAACAAATCGTCATCGCCACCGGCTCCAATGCCCGTGCGCTGCCCGGCACACCGTTTGACGAAGTCAATGTGCTGTCCAACGACGGCGCCCTGAACATCGGCGCCGTACCCAAGAAGCTGGGCCTGATCGGCTCCGGCGTGATCGGCCTGGAAATGGGCTCGGTGTGGAAGCGCCTGGGCGCAGACGTCACCATCCTCGAAGGCCTGCCGGTCTTTCTGGGCGCGGTGGACGAAGGAGTTGCCAAGGAAGCGCTCAAGGCGTTTACCAAGCAGGGTCTGAAGATTGAGCTGGGCGTCAAGGTCGGCGAGATCAAGAACGGTAAAAAAGGCGTGTCGGTGGATTACACCAATGCCAAGGGTGAAGCGCAGACGCTGGACGTGGACAAGCTCATCATCTCCATCGGCCGCGTGCCCAATACCATCGGCTTGAACCCTGAAGCGGTGGGCTTGGCGTTGGACGAGCGCGGTGCGATTGTGGTTGATGGCGACTGCAAGACCAATCTACCCGGCGTATGGGCGGTGGGCGATGTGGTGCGTGGCCCCATGCTGGCGCACAAGGCAGAGGAAGAGGGTGTTGCCGTGGCCGAGCGTATTGCCGGTCAACACGGACACGTCAACTTCAACACCGTGCCGTGGGTCATCTACACCAGCCCCGAAATTGCGTGGGTGGGCCGTACCGAGCAACAGCTCAAGGCGGACGGCGTCGCCTACAAGGCGGGCCAGTTCCCTTTCCTGGCCAATGGTCGCGCGCGGGCACTGGGCGACACTACCGGTTTCGTTAAGTTTTTGGCTGACGCCACGACAGACGAGATTTTGGGTGTGCACATCGTAGGACCGCAGGCCAGCGAACTGATCTCCGAGGCTGTAGTGGCCATGGAGTTCAAGGCCAGTGCCGAAGACATTGCCCGCATCTGCCATGCGCACCCATCCCTGAGTGAGGCGACCAAGGAAGCGGCCTTGGCCGTGGACAAGCGGACATTGAATTTCTAATTTTCCTATTGGTCAAATAGCCCGTCAGCCCCCGTGAAATATGGTCTGTTAGCTATTAAATTGATAGTATTCAGGGGGGCTGCATGGTGAGCGTCAAACAAACCTACGAAGCCGAGCTGGCCAGTCGTGGTTATGTGGCCGACCCTGCGCAATTGCGCGCGGTCGATGCCCTGGAGCGCTGCGCACGTGAGTGGGCGGACTTCAAGGAACAGCGCTCCAACGCCTTCAAGAAGCTGATCAACCGGCCCACAGTACCCCGCGGGGTTTATCTGTACGGTGGGGTAGGGCGGGGCAAGAGCTTTTTGATGGATTGCTTTTACAACGCGGTCCCACTCAAGCGCAAGACGCGTCTGCACTTCCACGAGTTCATGCGCGAGGTTCACCGCGAGTTAGCGGACCTGCAGGGCACGGTGAATCCGTTGGACGAGCTGGGCAAACGCATGGCCAAGCGTTTTCGCTTGATCTGTTTTGACGAGTTTCACGTGGCGGATATCACCGACGCGATGATTCTGCACCGGCTGTTGTCCGCGCTGTTCGAGAATGGTGTGGGTTTTGTCACCACGTCCAACTTCAAGCCTGATGACCTATACCCTGGTGGCCTGCATCGCGACCGGATCCTCCCTGCGATCGCCCTGCTGAACGAGCGCCTGGAGGTGCTCAACGTAGACAATGGAACCGATTACCGCAAGCGGACGATGGAGTCGCTGAAGCTGTACCACATGCCCAACGGCCCGGCAGCGGACGCGGCGATGGAGCAGGCATTCAATGCGCTGGAAGAAACCCACGACGAAGAGCCGGTGCTGAACATTGAATCACGCAAGATCTGGGTGCGCCGCAAGGCCGGCGGGGTGGTGTGGTTTGACTTCAAGTCCTTGTGCGGTGGGCCTCGCTCGCAGAACGATTATCTGGAAATCGCCACCCAGTTCCACACCATCTTTCTCAGCGATGTGCCGCATATGCCCCTGCGCATGGCATCCGAGGCAAGGCGTTTTACCTGGTTGATCGATGTCTTGTATGACCGCCGGGTCAAGCTGATTATGTCGGCCGAGGTTGCGCCTATTGACCTCTACACGGACGGACCAATGGCCCATGAGTTTCCCCGCACTGTGTCGCGCCTGAGCGAGATGCAGTCCCAGGAGTACCTCTCCCAGGAGCGGCGTATAGTGGATACAGGCCTGACATGATGCGCCGCTGGATGGTCGCCCTTTGGTTCGCCAGCATGAGTTTTGCGGGGTGGGGCCAGGGCGATACCGGTCTGATGGTATCCGGCAATCAGGCTGAGCGTGCCCGCATTGAAAGCTTGCGCCAGCAAAAGACCGCTGAGCTGGATGCAGAAGATGCGGCCTGTTTGTCGCGATTTGCGGTTACCGACTGCCAGAACCAAGTCGGTGTGCGGCGGCGCCAGATGCTCTCTGATTTGAAGCGCCAAGAAGCCGTACTCAATGCCGCTGAGCGAAAGCAAAGGGGTACAGAGCAGCTTGAACGGGCGGAGCTAAAGGCTGCCGACAACGTGCAACGCCAACTCGAGGCCCAGGCCAACACTGACAAACAGGCACTGCAAACCCGCGAGCAGGCACAGCAAGACAAACAACGCGCCCATCAACTTCGGGCTCAACCCGCCAGAAACCAGGACCCGACCGCGAAATCGGGCACTGAGTTAGATGCAAAGACCGTTGAGAAGAACCGGGAGGCTTTCCTGGAGAAGCAGCAAGCACTCGAAAGACGCCGCCAGGAGCGTGACCAAAGACTGCTCGACCATGGCAAAGGCGCAGCGCCGTTGCCGCTGCCGCCTTAGGGCGTCAATGGTTCGAGCTTGACCACCACAATCGACAGGTTGTCACCCATACCCCGTCCACGGGAGCGCGCCTTTTCGATCAGGAATTCTGTGGCCTCACGGGCGCTCAGGGTGGACAAAACCGATCCCAGTTCACCGGTGTTGAAGTAATGCCAGATGCCATCACTGCAGGCCATCAGCACATCGCCAGGGCGCAGTTGCGAAATAAAGTGGAAATCGACTGGTGGATCGTTTTCGGTGCCCAAACATCCCATCAGGATATTGGACTGGGGGTGTACTGCAGCCTGTTCTTCGGTGATCTCGCCCCGGTTGACCAGAGCCTGCACATAGGAGTGATCCATGGTGCGTTTGACAAATCGGTTACCGTGGAAATGGTAGATGCGTGAATCGCCTGTATGCGCCCAGTGGCAGTCTCCTCCGGCATTGATCAGAAAGGCTGCCAAGGTGCTGTGAGGTTCTTCTTCAGAAGAAATGGCTGTGAGTTTGATGACAACGTGGGCTTCCTGCACCACCTGCGCCAGGATGGCAGAGGCGTCATCGGTGTCGGGGTCATACCGTTCAAACAGTTGCTTGGACGTCATCATGACCTGGTCGGACGCTTTGCGGCCCCCGCTGCGTCCACCCATGCCATCAGCCACGATAGCCAGTATGCAACCATTAACCCGAGGGTGTTTCAAGAGCGCGATCTGGTCCTGCTGGTACTCGCGGTCGCCCTTGTGTATCCCAGTAGAAGCAGTGAGTCGGTAACCAGTGGCCATGTTGATTTGCTTATGAAGCAATACTTTCTGGAAAAAGACAGTAAGGTCGTATTATCAAGCCAGCACGACCTTTGGTGTCGTAGTTTATACCCGTACTAACTTGCATTGCCCTTGGTAACAAATCTCCACTCACCCGAACGCCATTTGATCGAGTTGCGCATAGAGCACGCCGACCTGGATGCACTCGTTGACCGTGCGGCACACGACGCGCCGGTTGACGAACTGATGATGCGCCGTTTGAAGAAACGTCGCTTGTCTTTGCGTGACGAAATCGCGCGTCTTGAGCGAGAACTGCAGCCCAACGAGCCAGCCTGAACCATGGGCTTGCAGGACGCGGTCGAGCGGGCCTTTAGTGCGGATGGCGTGCTGGCGGACTGCGTGGAAGAGTTCCGGCCTCGTGGTGGTCAGATTGCTATGGCCAATGCCGTGGCGCAGACCATCGACGCCGGTGGTGTGCTGGTGGTCGAGGCTGGCACAGGTGTTGGAAAGACCTTCGCCTACCTTGTGCCTGCCTTGCTGAGTGGTGAACGGGTTCTGCTGTCCACTGCGACAAAAAACCTGCAGGATCAGTTGTTTGGACGAGATATTCCGCGCTTGGTGACAGCACTCGGTCTACCTGTGCGCATAGCTCTACTCAAAGGCCGCAGCAGTTACCTGTGCATGCACCGCCTGGCTGACGCCAGACAAAGTGATATAGCGCATAAGGTTGCAGTGCAACGCGACTTGGCGCGTGTCGAGGCCTGGTCTCAGAGTACCAGAGCGGGCGATATTGCCGAATTGACTGCACTCGATGAGGGTTCACCCGTCATCCCCCTCGTCACTTCCACCCGTGACAATTGTCTGGGCGCACGTTGCCCGCAAATCAACAACTGCCACGTCAACTTGGCTCGACGTGAGGCGTTGGCGGCCGACGTTGTGGTCATTAACCACCATCTATTCTTTGCCGATCTCAACATCCGCGAGTCGGGCGTGGCCGAACTGCTGCCAAATGTGCGCACGGTAGTGTTTGACGAAGCACACCAACTCAATGAAATTGGCGTTCAGTTTTTGGGCCGTCAGCTTTCTACCCAACAGCTAGACTACCTGGGGCGCGATCTGCGGCTGCAGGGGTACAAAATGGTTCAGGCCCATTCAGATTGGCCAAACATGTTGGCTGAAATCAGTCGCAGCGTTCAGGTTTTGCGCGCCCTTTGCAGTGGTGGCCAGGCGATGGGGCGTATCGCCTGGCAATCAGAGCAGCCATCCGGAATCGCCACACAGGATTGGCTGTGCGCGGTGTCAGACGTGCATACTGCCTTGCAGCATGTGGATGTCGTGTTGCGCAGCTTGGAAGATTTGTCTCCAGATCTCAGGGCATTGCATGACCGTGCTTCACGCCTGATGGCGGAGTTGGACGTGTTTTCACACGCAGTCCCGCCCGATGCAGTGCGCTGGTTGGAGGTGGGCCACTCCCAGGTTCGTCTGGTTCAGTCTCCCTTGGAAATTGCTGAGACCATACGGTCGCGCGTCATGCATTCCGGGGCCGAAACCGGGAACCGCAAGTCCTGGATTTTTACATCGGCTACTTTGGGTCATGACGCAAGCATGGCACATTTTGTAGCCTCATGTGGCCTTGAGGGGGCGCAGGTTCTGCAAGTTCAAAGCCCGTTTGACTATTTGACCCAGGCAGCGCTTTACATCCCGGCACACATGCCAAAACCCGCTGATTCAGGCCACAGCGCTGCAGTCGCCCAGCTTGTTGCCCAGGGGGCCGCAGTGCTAGGTGGGCGTACTTTGGTGTTGACGACCACTCTACGGGCCATGCGTGATATTGCGGTGGCGTTGCGCCAACACTTCGACACCTTCTCCTTTATGGATGTTCTGCTACAAGGGGAAGCCCCAAAGCGGGAATTGACGGAGCGCTTTGTCCGTGGATCTGTTGCCGGGAACAATGGCTGCATCCTCGTTGGATCGGCCTCGTTTTGGGAGGGCATAGATGTTCCAGGAGATGCTTTGCAACTGGTAGTGGTTGACAAGCTACCGTTTTCACCTCCCGGGGACCCGGTGGTGGAGGCTCGGGCCCGGATGTTGGAAGCCGCTGGGAGCAACCCATTCCACCATTACCACGTACCCCAGGCCGCTATTGCATTGAAGCAAGGTGCAGGTCGTCTGATACGCCGCGAGACGGACCGAGGAATGCTTGTGGTGTGTGATGTACGCTTAGCTCAGATGGCGTATGGCCGCCGCATCCTGGCAGCACTTCCAGCGATGCGGAGAATCTCGTCGCAAGACGAGTTTGCTGATGCTCTGGAAGATCTGCTTACCAGACCTTCCACCACGGATCGTTGAGAGCCCGTGAGCCGTAAACCAGAAAGTCGGACTTGGGGAAGTTCTTTTCCAGTACCCGTTTGGCGTCGTCCCGCAGCTGAGTCAAGCCAAGAGCGTCATAGGAACGGTACATGATGTAAAGCGCCTCTTCGATGGCCGCTACTTCTCGGTAGTCGGACACGGCAATTTGCGCACGATTGACGGCAGCCAGATAGGCACCGCGCTTGTAATAGTAGCGCGCTACATGCACTTCGTACTGGGCCAACGCACTCACGATGTAGTTCATGCGCAGGCGCGCGTCGCTCGCGTAGCGCGAATCCGGGAAGCGGTCCACTAGCTCCTTAAAAGCCTCAAAGGATTCTTTGGAGGCCTTTTGGTCACGCTCTGTCAAATCCTGACGCGTGAACTTGGCAAACAAGCCCAGGTCATCATTGAAATTGATTACGCCTTTGAGATAAATGGCATAGTCCATAGCAGGGCTTACCGGATGTAGTTTCATGAACCGCTCCAGCGTAGCCAAGGCTTGCGCAGGCTCTGCTGACTTGTATTGTGCGTAAGCCTTGTCTAATTGCGCCTGTTGCGCCAGCGGTGTGCCGGCAGCACGTGCTTCCAGCTTTTCCAGTAGCGGTATGGCTCGCTCCCATTGGCCAGCTGCGATCTCTTCCTTTGCCTCAGCGTAGATCCTGTTGGGGCTCATCGTGGCTGTCTTGTCCACCGAGGTGCTGGAGCAGCCAGCGGTCAAGAGTGTGACGGTCGCCAGCAGTGAAACGCAAACGACCGATAATTTGACACGAAGCATGTTAGGAAACTTTCTTGAAACAGAGCACTGGAATTATATCGAGCGACCCGACGTCAAGCGACTCAGAGGAGTTGGGCGACGCCACAATTGAAGTCGAGTGGCGCAAGCTTAGCGTTTCTGCGGGGCAACATGGTGAAAGGCTGGACAAGGCCTTGGTAGATGCGGCGCCAGAATTCTCCAGAAACTACTTGCAGCAGTTGATTGAAGCCGGGCGCGTAACTGTTAACTCACAGGTTGCACGAAAGGCTTCGCACAAGGTCAAGGCGGGTGAGGAGCTGGTTATTGAGCTGCGTCCCACGCCCCAAAGCCAGGCCTTTACGCCCCAGGCCATGCCGCTGGACGTCGTTTTCGAGGATGCTCATATTCTGGTCCTTAACAAGCCTGCGGGTTTGGTCGTACACCCGGCGCCAGGAAATTGGAGTGGCACGCTTCTCAATGGGCTGCTGGCATACGACACGGCAATAGCAACCGTCCCCAGAGCTGGCATCGTGCACCGTCTGGATAAAGATACCAGTGGGCTGATGGTGGTGGCCAAAAGCCGCTTGGTCATGGATGCCTTGGTACAGGCCATTGCGGCGCGGGATGTGAGCCGGCAGTACCTGGCTGTCGCACACCGCCCTTGGGCTGGGCCGACGCGCCAGACCGTAGATTCGCCCATAGGCCGGGATCCGCGCAACCGATTGCGGATGGCGGTCGTTGATCTGGAAAACCAGTCTGGAAAAACGGCAAAAACGGATATGGTGCTGCTGAGCAATGTGGATGGCGGTTGTTTCGTCCGTTGTATTCTTCATACTGGTCGTACCCATCAGATTCGAGTCCACATGGCCTCATTGGGACATCCGCTGATTGCCGATACGGTTTACGGTGGCAGTATTACCGCGGGCATGCATCGGCAGGCTTTACATGCTGAGCGGCTGGCTTTTGCGCATCCAGTTTCGGCCGAGCAATTGGTCTTCGAGGCACCGCCGCCCAGGGATTTCATGGATCTTCTTTCAGCATTGGGCCTGCGCTACAATCCGCCTGTTTGGGCCGAAAGCCCGTAAACGCCTCTGCACAAGCAGGGGCTAGGCACGGTGATTTCTTCACATCTGCTGCCGTTTGTTTGGAATCTCATTGATTGCTCACCGGGATGGTGGCGTTTCCGATAAAGCCTGACTATGAACATGGCAGATGCAAAACGGGTCTTGGAGACTGCGTTGATTTGCTCTCAGCAACCCTTGCCGTTGCGCGATATGCGTTCGCTCTTCAATGAGTCATTGGGTGTTGATACGCTCAAAAGTTTGCTCGAAGAACTGAGCAATGAATGGGCGGGAAGAGGTGTGGAATTGGTCAGTATTGCATCCGGTTGGCGCTTTCAAAGCCGTCCTGAGATGCGCGAATACCTGGACCGATTGCATCCTGAGAAACCGCCGCGCTACACGCGGGCTACATTGGAGACGTTGGCCATCATCGCGTATCGCCAGCCGGTCACGCGCGGTGATATGGAAGATATACGTGGTGTAACCATCAACTCCATGCTGATAAAGCAGCTGGAGGACAGGGGATGGGTCGAGGTCATTGGACACCGGGAAGCAGCGGGGCGCCCGGCTCTGTATGCGACAACTCGGCAGTTTTTGGACGATCTGGGGCTGAAGTCACTAGACCAGTTGCCATTGTTGGAGAGTGTGGCGAATCAGGACGGAGTTTTTGGTGCCCTGGTCGATTCAGCAGGAGAGACGGTAGCGTTGCCATCCGCTGAGGAGCTTGTTATGGGCGACGAAAAAATGCAATTGGACATGCCACTGGAAGCCGTCAATCCAGACGTGCTTCCACCTTTAAATGGATTCTCAGAATGAACGAAAACACGCCTGCACAGCCAACGCACGAAGAGGTGGTTGCCGAAAACGCTGCTCCGAATAGGGCTGAAGTGGATGACTCTGCTCCATTGGCGTCGGCTGAGTCATCGCCCCCGGTAGATCTGACTGTTGCACCCGCTGGGCAGGTAAAGGCGGCGTTTGACAACCGTTTCAGCGACGTGATTTCGGGGCAGTTTGATGCCGACGAAGAGTTGACGGAGTTGGCGCCACCCAAGCGTGTTTTGGCACCGATGGCGGAGACACCCAAGTTGCACAAGGTTTTGGCCCAGGCGGGCATGGGCTCGCGCTTGGAGATGGAGCAGCTCATCATGGAAGGGCGGATCTCGGTCAACAACGAGCCTGCCCATATTGGCCAGCGTATCCAATTTGGTGACAACATCAAGGTTAACGGCAAGCCCATTCGTTTTCGCATTGATCCCCCGCCTGCCCGGGTGATCGCGTACCACAAGCCTGTGGGCGAAGTTGTGACCCACGATGACCCGCAAAACAGACCCACTGTTTTTCGCCGACTTCCCAAACTGCACCAGGGTAAATGGCAATCAGTCGGGCGCCTGGACCTCAACACTGAAGGTCTGCTGCTGTTTACCAGTTCCGGTGAGTTAGCGAATAACCTCATGCACCCCCGATTCGGCCTGGAGCGCGAGTATGCGGTGCGGGTACTGGGTTCACTGAACAAAGAAGAGAAGAAACTGCTGCTCGAGGGCGTGAAGCTGGACGACGGGATGGCGCAGTTTGGCTCGATTGAAGACGGTGGCGGTGAAGGCTCTAATTGCTGGTACCGGGTAACCATTTCTGAAGGTCGCAACCGTGAGGTGCGCCGCATGCTGGAGGCGGTTGGCCATGCGGTAAGTCGCTTGATCCGCATCCGATACGGCGCCATGGTTTTGCCGCGTGGGCTGAAGCGAGGCGGTTGGATGGAATTGGATGAGGCTGATATTCGATCCTTGGTACAAGCTGCCGGTGGCGCTCGTGCGACTTCAGAAGGCGGTCGGGAAGAAGGAGTTCAGCGTGGCAATCAAGGGCGTGGTGGTCCGCAAGGCAATGGTCAGCGCCGAGGGGGGCGCACTGGCGGACCCCGTGGGGCCAATGCTGGTGGCCAGCCGAACCCGTCACCCAGTGGGTTTAAGGGTCGAAGCGGCCAGGGTGGGCCCAAGGGCGGTGGGCGACCGGACGGGAATCGTTTTGATGCCCCGCGAGACGGGCGGGGCGGGGCGGCGCAACCGGACCCCATGAAAACCGCTTTTGGGTATATTGGCGCGGATAGCTTCACCCGCCAACGTCAGGATGGCGGACAAAGACCATCAGGCGGACCTGGTGGTCAACGCCGTAAGGGACGAAGCCGCTAGACTGCGATGCTAAAATAGCAGGCTTTGCCCCGCTTCGGGGCAATTGGTCAGATTCTCAATCAGTTCAGGAAATATCATGACAATCGAACGCACTCTCTCCATCATCAAACCCGACGCCGTTGCCAAGAACGTCATTGGACAAATCTATGCCCGTTTCGAAGCAGCGGGCCTGAAGGTCGTTGCTGCTCGCATGGCTCATTTGTCGCGCGGCGAAGCAGAAGCTTTTTACGCAGTCCACAAGGCACGTCCTTTCTTCAAGGATCTGGTGGATTTCATGATCTCCGGCCCTGTGATGATCCAGGCACTGGAAGGCGAAAACGCCATCTTGAAGCACCGTGACCTGATGGGCGCCACTGATCCCAAGAAGGCCGCGCCCGGAACCATCCGCGCAGACTTCGCCGACAGCATTGATGCCAACGCAGTGCACGGTTCCGATGCAGCAGAAACTGCCGCTGTCGAAATCGCGTTTTTCTTTGCTGGCGCGAACGTCTTCTCCCGTTAAGTTATGCAATGACGGCCAACCTGCTCGATTACGATCTGGAGGGATTGGCCGCTTTTTGCGAGCGGCTCGGGGAAAAGCGCTTCCGCGCGACCCAGCTCTTTCGGTGGATCCACCAAAAGGGTGCTGCTCAATTCGAGGATATGAGTGATCTCGCAAAGTCTTTGCGCGAAAAACTCAAAACATCTGCACACGTCCAGGCACTTCCGGTGCTGTCTCAGCACATCTCTGTCGACGGAACCATAAAGTGGTTGTTCGATGTGGGTGGTGGCAATGCCATAGAAACTGTGTTTATTCCAGAAGATGACCGTGGAACTCTCTGCGTTTCATCTCAAGCCGGTTGCGCTGTGGCGTGTCGTTTTTGCTCCACGGGGCATCAAGGCTTTAGTCGCAATCTAACGGTTGGCGAGATTGTTTCCCAGCTCTGGTTTGCCGAGCATTTCCTTCGTAGACACTTAAAGAAGGACGAGCGCATCATCTCCAACGTGGTGATGATGGGTATGGGCGAGCCTCTGCAAAACTATTCGGCGCTGGTTCCCGCCTTGCGGGTCATGTTGGACGACCATGCGTATGGTTTGTCGCGCCGGCGTGTGACTGTTTCCACGTCGGGCGTAGTACCGATGATCGACAGACTAGGCCAGGATTGTCCGGTTGCGCTGGCGGTGTCTTTGCATGCGCCCAATGATGCCTTGCGTGACGATTTGGTTCCCTTGAACCGCAAATACCCGATTGCCGAGTTGTTTGAATCCTGTAAGCGTTATCTGAAGGTGGCGCCCAGGGACTTTATTACCTTTGAATACTGCATGCTGGATGGCGTGAATGACACTCCGGCGCATGCAGCCGAATTGGTGAAGTTGGTGCGTCCAGTCAAGGGGGAGCGGGCATGGTGCAAATTTAACCTTATCCCCTTTAACCCTTTTCCTGCCTCTGGGCTCTTACGTTCCTCGCCGAGCGCAGTGGTCGCCTTTTCCAAAGTATTGAGTGATGCGGACATCGTAACGACAATTCGCAAGACTCGTGGCGACGATATCGATGCTGCATGTGGTCAATTGGCGGGCGATGTGCAAGATCGAACGAATATTCAGTCTCGAATCAGCAAGCGACGCACTATCATCATCACGCCCGAAAAAGAATTGGGTCTAATGGGGAAAGAGGGTACTTCGAATGACAGATAAGTTGCGGATCAGCGTTTCGGCGCTTTCATGGTTTTTGTTGTCGTGTTTGGTCTGCGCTACGGTATTTTTGTCGTCCGGTTGCGCATCTGGAATCTCCGGTGCCGGTATGAATTCAGATCGAGAGACCGAGTCGGATGAGCCCGAGGCGCGCAAGCGCGCGCGGTTGCGCCTGGAACTAGCTGTTGCGTACTTTGATAAAGGACAGACAACTGACGCTCTGGATCACCTCAAGCAGTCTATAGGAGCGGATCCCAGCCTATTTGAGGCCTATAACCTGCGTGGCCTGATTTATATGCGCCTGAACGATATGGCGGTTGCAGAGGAAAGTTTCCGCAGGGCACTTGCCATCAATCCCAAGGCTTCTAGCGTTCAGCATAACTATGCCTGGATGCTTTGCCAACAATCGCGCTTCCCAGAGTCGACGCAGTGGTTTACCAGTGCGTTGGCCAATCCTGCCTATGGTGAGCGTGCCAAGACATGGATGGCTATGGGGTTGTGTCAAATGAAGGCCGGTCAATTTGGAGAAGCTGAAAAGAGCTTTTTACACTCTTACGAGTTTGACGCTGGAAACCCGATAACGGCCTATAACCTCGCGCAAATTCTTTATCAACGTGGTGAATTTGTAAGAGCTCAGTTTTATGTCCGCCGGTTAAACAATAGCGAGCTGGCAAATGCGGAATCTCTTTGGTTGGGTATTAAAGTGGAGCGTCGCATGGAAAATCGCGATGCCATGGCGCAGCTCAGTGCGCAGTTGAAAAAACGCTACCCGCAGTCACGTGAGAATTTGGCATTGGAGCGAGGTGCTTTTAATGAATGACGTTGGGGCCTCCAATTCAATGGGTGCGGGTGATGCACACGTTGCCCCGGATGCGGTGACGGCAGGCATGATGATGCGCAGTGCGAGAGAGGCTGCGGGTCTGCATGTTGCTGCGTTGGCGGTGTCAATGAAGATACCAGTCAAGAAACTTGAAGCGCTTGAGGCAGACAGGCTTGATTTGTTGCACGATGCCGTTTTCGTTCGTGCCTTGGCCGCCAGTGTTTGTCGTGCTCTGAAAATTGATGCTGCACCTATTCTGCTAAAGCTTCCATTGAATGCAGCGCCCAAGTTGAATCCAGATGAGCGAGGGATCAATGCCCCGTTTCATTCTCCGAGCGATGTGACGGCCATGCCCCTGCCAGCGTTGCTGAAGAAGCCGTCAACCCTCATCTTTGCGGCCCTCGTTTTGGCAGGCATAGTTGTTTTTTTCATGCCTGGTGTGACGGAGCCAGTCTTGACAACTGAAGCCGTGAGCCAGCCGAAGGAGACAATCGACAGTACTTTAGGGCAGTCGGCGGCATTGCCATCTTCTTCGCAGGTTTTGAGCACCAGCCCTGAGCCCGTTGGTGGCATTGCCAGTACCCAAGCTGGCGGTTCAGGTGAGGTAGCGGTTGTGACCACGGCGCCTGTTACTGACACCCCAGCCATCAAGGTTGTGTCGCCTTCCAGTTCGCCTACTGTTACCACTCTGCCTGCGTCGTCGGCAGGTCGACCGATGGCTTCGGCAAGCTTGCCAGCAGTGTCGACAAGTCGCCCGTCTAGCGCGCCTGTGTTGCCTTCTACCGGAACGGTTGTTTTCAAGGCACGAGGTGTTAGCTGGGTGAAGGTCGTGGATGCCAAAGGTGTTGTGCAGCTTAGTAAGACCTTGGCCGAGGGTGAGGTTGTAGGCGCTTCAGGTGCTGTGCCTTTATCAGTCGTTATAGGCCGAGTCGATGCCACAGATGTCGAGGTCCGTGGCCAGCCCTTCAATTTGTCAGCAGTAGCCCGTGACAATGTCGCTCGCTTTGAGGTTAAGTGATGGATTCGGACTTGGCCATTGCTTTGTCTACTCCGGTACGACGCAAGTCATTGCAGGCACGTGTCGTATGGGGGGAGCGTGTGGTCACGTTAGGTGGAGATGCACCAGTGCGTTTGCAATCGATGACGAATACGGACACTGCAGACGCGATTGGAACAGCTATTCAGGTAAAAGAGTTGGCAATCGCTGGCTCAGAGATGGTTCGCATCACTGTGAATACGCCAGAGGCTGCGCAGGCGGTGCCG
Source organism: uncultured Rhodoferax sp. (assembly GCA_963513355.1). Classification (GTDB taxonomy): domain Bacteria; phylum Pseudomonadota; class Gammaproteobacteria; order Burkholderiales; family Burkholderiaceae_C; genus Allorhodoferax. Next base: position 58,036 of record CAUPQG010000022.1, read on the forward strand.
TATGTGCGAGAACAGCTGGATCGTATGGGAATCGATGTGCCCTTGATCGGCGATTTTCACTTTAATGGACATCGCCTGCTGACTGAATATCCGGAGTGTGCACAGGCATTGTCCAAGTACCGTATCAACCCTGGCAACGTCGGCAAAGGCGACAAGCGCGACAAGCAGTTTTCTCAAATGGTCGAGGCTGCTTTGCGTTGGGATAAACCTATTCGCATTGGTGTCAATTGGGGTAGTCTAGATCAAGAACTGTTGGCTTTCATGATGGATGAAAACAGTCGTCGTCTTGTGCCTTGGGGTGCAAAGCCCGTCATGTATGAAGCCCTGATTACATCCGCAATCGAGTCAGCTCAAAGAGCGCAAGACATAGGGATGGACGCTTCCCAAATTGTTTTGTCTTGCAAGGTCAGCGGCGTGCAGGACTTGATTGCCGTTTATCGTGAATTGGGCCGTCGATGTGATTATCCTTTGCATCTTGGTCTTACCGAAGCAGGTATGGGAACCAAGGGTACTGTCGCTTCATCCGTAGCGCTGGGCGTCTTGTTGCAAGAAGGTGTGGGGGATACGATTCGTGTTTCGCTAACGCCGGCTCCTGGGGAATCGCGCTCCCAAGAGATCGTAGTCGCTTCTGAAATCATACAGGCATTGGGTCTGCGCAATTTTGTCCCTAGCGTCACCGCTTGCCCCGGTTGTGGGCGGACCACCAGCACAACATTCCAGGAACTCACTCAACAAATTGATGACTTCATGCGGGAAAAGATGCCTGTTTGGCGCAAGAGTTTCCCAGGCGTAGAAAACCTGAAGGTGGCTGTAATGGGCTGCATCGTTAATGGGCCTGGTGAAAGCAAACATGCGGATGTTGGTATCAGTTTGCCGGGTACCGGTGAGGCGCCTGCTGCTCCGGTGTTCATTGATGGGGAAAAGCGTATGACTTTACGCGGTGATTCCATCGCAAATGACTTTCAGAACGTATTGGAAGACTATATCCAGAAGCGTTTTGGCGCTTCGGCTGACCGAGCAACGCAATAGAAAACACGTTTCGTGGACTCTCCCGACGTGGTGGGTCGACAACCTACAATCCCGGCTTAACTGAATATTCATATGGCAAACCATTTAGACCTCGAAGAACAAGAGCAGCTTGACCAACTCAAGCATTTTTGGAAGCAATACGGAAACCTCATTACCTGGGCGTTGATTGTGGTGTTGGGCGCAGTGGCTGCCTGGAATGGCTACCATGCTTGGCAGCGGAATCAGTCCATACAAGCTGCAGCCATGTTTGATGAGGTCGAAAAAGTGGTGCGCAGCGGCGACGTACAAAAAGCTGAGCGTGCATTTTCGGATATGAAGGACCGTTTTGCGAAGGCAACTTACACTCAGCAGGCCGGCCTACAGGTGGCCAAGATGACCTATGAAGCTGGAAAAGTAGACGCAGCGAAGTCGACTCTGAATTGGTTGGTTGAAAATGCCGCAGACAAGGGTTATGCCTCCGTTGCCAGGTTGCGACTGTCTGCCATTTTGGTTGAAGCAAAGGCGTATGACGAAGCTCTGAAAGTCCTAGGCACCGGCGTTGCCCAAGAGTTTTCTGCTCTGGCAGATGACAGAAGAGGCGATGTTTATGCTTTGTTAGATAAAAAAGCTGAGGCTAAAGCAGAGTATCAGAAAGCCTTTAAGGCTTTTGATGAACAGTCCGAGTACCGGCGGCTTGTAGTAGTCAAGTTGAACGCTTTAGGCGTGGACCCTCTGGTGGATTCCAAAACTGCCGCGGTTGCGGAGGGGGCAAAGTGACACTTGTTCGCCAGACTTTAAAGCGGTTGGCACTATCAGTCGGTGTCGTATTGGCGTTGGCCGCCTGTGCGGGTCCTGATAAATCCAAACAACTCGATCTGGGGCATAACACGGCCCTCATTGGTGTTCGGACGGCGTGGACTTCCAATATAGGAACCGTGGACTTCCCACTGGAAGTGCGCCCTGTAGGGAATCTGGTCTTTGTGGCCGGTACCGATGGATCGGTTGCTGCAATCGATGCCAGAACCGGTGGCGACCTGTGGCGGACTTCCGTTGGGGGTAAATTGTCGGCTGGAGTCGGCAGTGATGGGCGCTACGTCGCGGTTGTTAGTAAGGAAAACGAACTCATTGTCCTTGACGGTGCAAAAGAGTTGTGGCGTCAAAAGCTTGGTGCGGTAACGCTGACCGCGCCTTTTGTTGCCGGTTCGCGGGTGTTCGCGATGTCTGCAGATCGGTCGGTGTCTGCCTTCGACGCAGCGACCGGACGCAAACTCTGGCAGCATCAACGTAGTGGCGAAGCTCTGGTTTTGGGGCGTTCGGGTATTGTGATGGCGATAGGGGATACCTTGGTAACAGGTATTGCTGGACGTTTGGTTGGCATGAATCCGCTCAATGGGAAAGTAAAGTGGGAAGTTCAAGTTGCCAATAGCCGCGGTACCAATGAAGTAGAGCGTCTTGTTGACCTGGTTTCAGGGGTGAGCCGTCAGGGTAATCAGGTCTGTGTCCGGGCATTTCAGTCCGCCATTGCTTGTGTCGATGGCGACAGGGGGAGCCTGGTTTGGAGTAAGTCCGCATCAGGCTCAACAGGTCTGGATGGTGATCCAGCTGAGGTCTTTGGAACCGAGAGTGACGGTCGGTTAATTGCATGGAATCGTGCGGATGGTGAGCGCCTTTGGGTTTCAGAGCGGCTGCGCTTTAGAACTCTCACTGGCCCCACACTTGTTGGGCGCTCATTGGTCATTGGTGATGAGGCCGGTACGTTACATTTTCTGTCGCGGCAGGATGGATCACCGCTGAATCGCCTCTCCACAGATGGTTCTGCGATACGCTCTGCACCCGTGTTGGCAGGACAGACGCTAGTTGTTGTGACGCAACGAGGCGGAATTTTTGGCTTCAAACCGGAGTGATGGTCTGAACCATACATCATGAAACCTGTTATCGCATTGGTTGGTCGACCCAACGTCGGCAAATCAACCCTATTCAACCGCCTTACCAAAACTCGTGATGCCATCGTGGCAGATTACGCTGGGTTGACGCGGGATCGCCATTACGGAAATGGCAAACAGGGTCAGCACGAATTCATTGTCATTGATACGGGTGGATTTGAGCCGGATGCTACATCCGGTATTTACAAGGAAATGGCCAAGCAGACACGCCAAGCGGTAGCTGAGGCGGATGTAGTGCTTTTTGTAGTTGACGCGCGCGCCGGCTTGTCAGCGCAAGACCACGAAATTGCGAAGTACCTGCGCAAGCTTGGCAAGCCTTGTGTTCTGGTTGCAAACAAGTCAGAGGGGATGGCGGCAGGGGCCCAACTCGTGGAGTTCTTTGAGTTGGGCTTGGGTGAAGTGTTCCCAGTTTCTGCAGCCCATGGACATGGCATCCGTCCGCTTGTGGATCTGGCGCTTGGTCCGCTGGTGTCGCCTGAGGATGGCTCGGAAAGTGTTGCGGATGAGCCTGGTGTCATCAAGTTGGCCGTCGCTGGTCGACCCAATGTTGGCAAATCCACATTGATCAATACTTGGCTGGGTGAAGAACGCTTGGTCGCGTTTGACATGCCTGGCACTACGCGGGATGCGATTTCTGTACCGTTCGAACGCAATGGACAACGCTTTGAATTGGTCGATACTGCTGGGCTCAGGCGAAAAGGCAAGGTGTTTGAAGCCATTGAAAAGTTCTCCGTGGTGAAAACGCTCCAGGCAATTGAATCCGCCAGTGTTGTATTGCTGCTGATCGATGCCACACAGGGGGTGACTGACCAGGATGCCCACATTGCGGGCTATGTTCTGGAGTCGGGACGGGCAGTGGTAGTGGCGGTTAACAAGTGGGATGCGGTGGATGAGTACGCCCGCGAACTGGTTAAGCGCTCGATTGAAACCCGGTTGGGTTTTTTGAAATTTGCAGCCTTGCATCTGATTTCAGCGCAGAAGCGCCAGGGCTTGGGGCCCCTGTGGGAGTCAATAGCCCAGGCTCATGCAGCGGCAAACTGCAAAATGTCTACCCCGGTCTTGACCCGCTTGCTGCTGGAGGCAGTTCAATTCCAAACGCCCAAGAAGACTGGCATGTACAGACCCAAGCTGCGTTACGCGCACCAGGGCGGCATGAATCCACCTATCATTGTGATCCACGGTAATTCACTGGAACACGTCACCGATGCTTACAAGCGATTCCTTGAAGGACGCTTCCGCAAGGAATTTAATCTGATTGGCACACCGCTGCGCATTCAAATGAAGTCTTCGTCGAATCCTTATTCCGACAAAGATGCCTGACCGACTCGACTTGGTCTAAAACACAGGTTTTGTACCGACTATTCTGGCGTCCGCCCCAGGGCATTGGCCTTGGTGTGTTATCGTTGACGCTTCATCATTCTTGAACACGGAGAATATCGTGAGCAACAAAGGGCAGTTACTGCAGGACCCATTTCTCAACGCTTTGCGGAGGGAACATGTCCCAGTTTCAATTTATTTGGTAAACGGCATAAAGTTGCAGGGTCAAGTTGAGTCTTTTGACCAATACGTGGTTTTGCTGCGCAATACCGTGACTCAAATGGTTTACAAGCACGCGATTTCCACGATTGTTCCAGGGCGCGCGGTGAATTTTGCTGCTCCGAGCGTGGATGCGCCAGACGCCGCTTAAGTTTCCGGCCCATCGCGGCTAAGTGAGTCCCAAGGCAGCTTTTCAGTAGACCATTTGACAGCAGCGCTTCAAACCGCCAAGACGCCGACCATTTTGGTGGGTGTGGACTTGGGCGTTTCAAATTTTGACAAAGACCTCGAGGAGTTGGGCTTGTTGGCGGAATCGGCAGGCATGGAGGCAGTCGCCCGTGTCACCTGTAAGCGCCGAGCGCCCGATGCAGCTCTTTTTATTGGTTCTGGCAAGGCCGATGAAATCAAATTATTGGCCACGCAATTGGGAGCCAAAGAGGTTTTATTCGATCAAAGCTTGAGTCCAGGCCAGCAACGCAATCTTGAGCGCCACTTGGAACTGCCGGTCAATGACAGGACCTTCCTCATACTTGAGATCTTCGCGCAGCGCGCGCGTAGCCATGAGGGCAAACTCCAAGTCGAGCTCGCTCGGCTGCAATACTTGAGCACCCGCCTTGTGCGCCGCTGGTCGCACCTGGAGCGTCAGAGTGGCGGTATTGGCATGCGCGGGGGGCCTGGTGAAGCCCAAATCGAGTTGGATCGGCGCATGATTGGCGACACCATCAAACGCACCAAAGAGCGCTTGAGTAAAGTAAAGAAACAAAGGCAAACCCAAAGGCGCCAGCGCGAACGTCGAGATGCGTTCAATATTTCACTTATCGGCTATACGAACGCTGGTAAGTCCACTTTATTCAATGCACTGGTAAAGGCAAGAGCCTATGCTGCAGACCAGCTCTTCGCGACTTTAGATACTACAACGCGTCAGCTCTACCTGGGAGAAGCTGCACGCTCTGTGTCGCTGTCCGACACGGTTGGCTTCATCCGTGATCTACCGCACGGTTTGGTTGACGCCTTCCAGGCTACGCTACAGGAAGCTATTGATGCAGATCTATTGCTTCACGTTGTGGATGCAGCCAACACCAACTTTGCAGAACAAATTTTGCAAGTTCAAAGTGTGCTCAAAGAAATAGGGGCAGATGGAATTCCACAACTATTGGTTTTCAACAAAATCGACGCTTTGGATGCGGAGCACCAACCTTTGAGGGTTGAAGACCAATTTGAAATCGATAGCGTGCAAATCCCGCGTGTTTTTGTCAGTGCAAGAGATGCAACAGGCCTCCCGCTCTTGCGCCAACGCCTCGCTGACATTGCGCGTCAGACTTTCACTGGTGAGAATCCAGTCGACCTTTCCCCCGTAAGCCCTGGGGACGACCACTGAGTAGGCACAATCCGGAACAGATCTATGAAAAACGACGAAATGAAACTACCTGTTCGTATATTTGCTTTTCCTGCAGTTTTTGCGCCTCGTTGGCTGCAAAGAATGTTCAATCTCAACGATTCTCGGTGGGGGCGGGGTGACGACAAGCCAACCGAAGGCAGTAACACAGAGGGGGCGCCACCGCCAGACAGTGAACCCTACAAGCCTCCGCAGGATAGCGGATCTTCCGGAGGTCGTAAGAATCCGCCCGCTGGTGGTCCGCCGGACTTGGAAGAGGTTTGGAAAGACTTCAACCGCAAATTGGGTGGCCTTTTTGGTAAGGACACCCAGTCTCCGCGTGGCGGTGGCGGCGGAGGGTTTCAACCTGACATGAAGAATGCCGGTATTGGAGCAGGTTTGATCGTGGGGGTTCTGGCCTTGATCTGGTTGGGAACCGGTTTCTTCATCGTTCAAGAAGGTCAGCAGGCTGTGATTACGCAGTTTGGCAAGTACAAGGGCACGGTGAATGCCGGCTTCAATTGGCGTCTGCCTTACCCCATTCAAAACCATGAGTTGGTGTTTGTGACGCAGATTCGCTCAGTTGATGTGGGCCGCGACAACGTGCTGAAGGCCACTGGACTGCGCGAGTCAGCGATGTTGACAGAGGATGAAAACATTCTGGATATCAAGTTTGCGGTTCAATACCGATTGAATGACGCTCGTGCTTTCCTCTATGAGAGCAAAAACCCGGCTGAGGCAGTGGTTCAGGCTGCTGAAACTTCGGTTCGTGAGGTTTTGGGCAAGATGAAGATGGATGCAGCCCTCTCTGAGGAGCGCGACCAAATTGGACCCCGCGTTCGCGCCATGATGCAGGTAATTCTGGATCGCTACAAAGTTGGTGTTGAAGTGGTGGGCATCAACCTGCAGTCCGGCGGTGTAAGGCCACCTGAGCAAGTGCAAGCGTCTTTTGACGACGTGCTGAAAGCTGGGCAAGAACGCGAGCGTGCCAAGAACGAAGCTCAGGCCTACGCCAATGATGTGATTCCGCGGGCTGTAGGTTCTGCTTCGCGATTGAAGGAAGAAGCTGAGGCCTACAAGGCGCGTGTCGTTGCCCAAGCCCAGGGTGATGCGCAACGTTTCCGCTCAGTGTTTGCCGAATACCAAAAGGCGCCACAGGTCACACGGGACCGGATGTATCTGGACACCATGCAGCAAATCTATGGCAACGTGACGAAGGTCCTGGTGGATTCCAAGCAGGGTTCCAATCTGTTGTATTTGCCTTTGGATAAAGTAATGCACATGACCTCAGGAGCGGGTGAAGCAAGTGCAGCGACCGCGCCGGCCCTGCCAACTCCCGTGCAAGTGGTTCCGTCTACCGGTTCTGGCAGTGATGCCCGCAGCCGTGAAGCTGCCCGCACCCGTGAACGCGAATCCCGCTAGGAGCACCCCATGAATCGAATTGGATTGATTTTTTCGTCGCTGCTGGTGCTGATTGCGTTGGCTAGTTCTACATTGTTTGTGGTGGACCAACGTCAGTTTGGCGTTGTGTATGCCTTGGGCCAGATCAAAGAAGTGATCACCGAACCGGGTCTCAACTTCAAACTGCCGCCCCCGTTTCAGAATGTTTCTTACATCGACAAACGCCTGCTCACGCTGGACAGCTCGGATACCGAACCCATGCTCACTGCTGAAAAGCAGCGTGTGGTGATTGACTGGTATGTGCGCTGGCGCATTTCGGAGCCGACCGAATACATTCGAAATGTTGGTTTGAATGAGGGTGCCGGCACCATTCAGTTGAACCGTGTGGTTCGTAATGCCTTCCAAGAAGAAGTCAACAAACGCACGGTCAAGGAACTTCTGTCGCTTAAGCGCGAGGACTTAATGTCTGACGTCAAATCTGAGGTTTTGGCGAAAGTGCGCGGTGCAAAGCCCTGGGGAGTTGACATCGTTGATGTACGAATCACCCGTGTGGACTATGTAGAAGCTATTACCGAGTCGGTCTACCGCCGTATGGAAGCGGAGCGCAAACGGGTCGCCAATGAATTGCGTTCAACTGGCGCAGCAGAGGGTGAAAAAATTCGCGCCGATGCCGACCGCCAACGCGAAGTTGCCATTGCGAACGCCTATCGCGATGCCCAAAAAATCAAAGGTGAGGGTGATGCGGAGGCCGCCCGGATTTACGGTGAAGCCTTTGGCAAAGATCCTCAATTTGCCCAGTTTTACCGTAGCCTGGAAGCCTACAAAGCCAGCTTCGCCAATAAGAGCGATGTCATGGTGCTGGACCCGTCTTCATCCGAGTTTTTCAAGGTGTTCCGCGGGTCGGCTGCGCCGGCCACCTCCACCAAAAAATAGCGTGTGAGCAGCGATACGATCTGGATGGCCATCGCCTTGGTGCTGGTCATCGAAGGGCTTTATCCCTTTGTGTCGCCAGAAGGCTGGCGCAAGATGTTCGCACAGCTGTTGTCGCTCACCGATGGGCAGATACGTTTCTTCGGCATGTGCAGCATCTTGGGTGGTTTGCTGTTGATTTGGCTGACCGGCTCGTGAAAACCGGGTGCCAAGCCCGGTAAAATCTAGGTTTTAATAGCCTGCACTTTCCACATGTCAGCCTGGGTCTTACCGGATCACATTGCCGATGTGCTGCCTTCCGAGGCGCGCCACATCGAAGAAATAAGAAGAGACCTGTTGGACATGGCGCGATGCTATGGCTATGAACTGGTCATGCCGCCGATGCTGGAGCATCTCGAGTCGCTACTCTCAGGTACTGGCGAGGCGCTAGATCTTCAGACTTTCAAGCTCGTTGATCAACTGTCCGGGCGCATGATGGGTTTGCGAGCCGACAGCACCCCTCAGGTTGCTCGCATCGATGCACATTTGCTCAATCGGAAAGGTGTGACCCGCCTGTGTTATTGCGGGCCTGTGCTGCATACCCGTCCCGACGGCCCCCATGCAACCAGAGAACCTCTGCAGTTCGGTGCCGAGATCTATGGGCACTCGGGTCTGGAAGCCGATTTGGAGAGTTTGACCCTGGCGCTGGATTGCCTGAAAGCTGCCCAGATTGGTGATATCAGTGTGGATATGGCCGATGCGCGAATCGTCCATGCCCTGCTGGATGATCTGTCTCTGAACGCTGTACAGCTTGCCCAAGTGCATACAGCGCTCGCCGCCAAGGACGCCAGCGAACTCAAAACACTGTTACGCCAGGCGCCTGCCGCTACATCCACTGCATTGATCGATCTTCTGCAACTGTATGGTGATGCGTCTGTATTGGATGAGGCGCGCAAGGTGCTGCCCGCAACCCATGACATCCAGACCGCATTGGCCCATCTCAAATGGCTGTCCAGCCATGTCGAAGGGGCCAAGGTTTCGTTTGATCTGGCAGACTTGCGCGGGTACGCTTACTACAGCGGTGCGATGTTCTCCTTGTATGCCCCAGGAGCCAGCGATGCGTTGGCCCGTGGTGGCCGTTATGACGAGGTTGGCTTGGTGTTTGGCCGCAAGCGTCCTGCCGTGGGCTTTAGTCTGGACATCAAGGCCCTGACCGCTGTTGCGGCGGATCGCCCTCTACGGGCCGCCATCCGTGCGCCTTGGGGTGAGGCCGCTGAATTGCGCGCGGCAATCACCGCATTGCGTCGCCAGGGTGAAACTGTAGTTTGCGTTTTACCTGGCCACGAGAGTGAAGTTGATGAATTCCATTGCGACCGCGAACTGCAACAGTCCGACGGCCAATGGCTTGTAAAAGTAATCTGAGAACCACACACATGAAAACCACCAAAGGACGCAACGTCGTCGTCGTCGGCACGCAATGGGGCGATGAAGGCAAGGGCAAACTGGTCGATTGGCTTACGGAGAGCGCCCAAGGAGTGGTTCGCTTTCAAGGTGGCCACAACGCTGGACATACCCTGGTTATCAACGGTGTCAAAACCGCCTTGCACTTGATCCCCAGCGGCATCATGCGCCCGGGCGTCAAGTGTTACATCGGTAACGGTGTGGTGCTCTCAGCCGCTAAGTTGTTTGAAGAGATCGAAGGGCTGGAAAAGGTGGGCGTAGAGTTGCGTTCGCGTCTGCGTATCAGTGAGGCTTGTCCGCTGATCCTTCCATTCCACGCCGCATTGGATGTTGCCCGTGAAGCCTTCCGCGAAAAAGGTGGAACCGCCAAGATTGGTACTACCGGGCGTGGTATCGGGCCGGCCTATGAAGACAAAATTGCCCGCCGTGCGCTGCGCGTGCAGGATCTGAAGTATCCGGAGCGTTTTGCGGCCAAGCTGCGCGAACTGCTCGACCTGCACAACCATGTGTTGACCAGTTACCTGGGCTCAGCGGCGTTCGACTTTGGCCCCACACTTGCGCCTTACATGAAGGATGGTCAGGTCCAGTTTGAGCCTGTGTACGCGGAAGCCATGCGCCACGCCGAATTGCTCAAACCCATGATGGCTGACGTGTCGCGCGAGTTGAACGAGGCCAACCTCAGAGGCGCCAATCTGCTTTTTGAAGGCGCGCAGGGCACCTTGCTGGACGTGGACCATGGCACCTATCCGTATGTGACATCAAGCAACTGTGTAGCCGGCAATGCCGCTGCTGGCGCGGGTGTAGGCCCAGGCATGCTGCACTACATTTTGGGTATTACCAAGGCCTATTGCACCCGCGTAGGCGGCGGACCGTTTCCTACCGAACTGGACTGGGAAGTGGAGGGCACACCGGGTTACCACATGAGCACGGTCGGAGCCGAGAAAGGTGTGACCACCGGTCGCTCGCGCCGTTGCGGTTGGTTTGATGCCGCGCTCTTGAAGCGCTCGGCTCAAGTCAATGGACTGTCGGGACTTTGCATCACCAAACTGGACGTGCTGGATGGTCTGAAGGAACTGATGCTTTGCACCGGCTACGAGATGGACGGCGAACTGATTGACATCCTACCCATGGGCGCCGACGACATCGAGCGCTGCAAGCCGGTCTACGAAGTGATGGAAGGCTGGAGTGACAGTACAGTGGGTGTCACCCAGTATGACAAGCTGCCTGTCGCGGCCCGCCTGTATTTGCAGCGTATTGAGCAGGTGACGGGTGTACCCATTCACATGGTGTCCACCAGCCCAGATCGTGACCATACCATCATGATGCGCCACCCCTACCTTGCGGAATGATCTCTGGACAAATTGGGCTCTAGCCCCCGTAAACATTGCACTTTTAGCTATAAATACAGGAGCAACCTATGTTGACAGAAGACGGCAAACACCTCTATGTGAGTTATGACGAATACCACAACCTGATCGAAAAGCTGGCCATCAAGATCCACCAGTCGGGTTGGGAGTTTGACACTATTCTGTGCCTGGCCCGTGGTGGCATGCGCCCAGGAGACATTTTGTCGCGTGTGTTTGACAAGCCCTTGGCCATCATGTCCACCAGCTCTTACCGTGCTGAGGCCGGTACGCAGCAAGGCAAGCTGGATATTGCCCGTTACATCACAACGCCCAAAGGCGAGATCGCCGGGCGCGTGTTGCTGGTGGATGATCTGGCGGATTCCGGCCATACGCTCAAAGCCGTTGTGCACCAGTTAAAGCACGATTACGCGCCCATTAGCGAACTGCGCAGCGCCGTGATCTGGACCAAGGCCCTGTCAACGTTTGTCCCTGACTATTCAGTCGAATTCTTGCCCACCAATCCCTGGATTCACCAGCCGTTTGAAGGTTATGACGCGATGCGTCCCGAGCAACTCATCCAGAAGTGGAGCGTGTAACTCGCACTTCGAAGGCCAGAGATGCAGGACAAAACTACCGGCTTGATCCACCACCCCTACGTTGCGCCGGTAGGTTTTGACGCGCCGCAGCCGGGCGTTTTCAAGGCGTCTACTGTGTATTTTCCGACCGTGGCTGCCATGCGCAGCCGTGAGTGGAAGGACAAAACTGCCTACACCTACGGTCTGCATGGCACGCCCACCAGCTATGTGCTGGAAGAGCGCTTGGCATCTCTGGAAGGTGGGCACCAATGCCTGTTGGTTCCCAGTGGCCTGGCCGCTTTGGGCCTGGTGGCACTGTCGCTACTCAAAAGCGGTGATGAGGTGCTACTCCCTGACAATGTCTATGGTCCGAACAAAGCCCTGGTCGAGGGTGAGTTGATGGGCTGGGGCGTTACCCACCAGTATTACAACCCCATGGACCCCCAAGACCTGGAGGCTCAGATCTCCAGTCGTACCAAGCTGGTCTGGTTGGAGGCGGCAGGTTCGGTCACGCTCGAGTTTCCCAACCTAGTGGAGCTGGTGCGTATCTGCCAGCGCCGCAATGTACGGACTGCGTTGGACAATACGTGGGGTGCGGGTCTGGCCTTTGCACCATTTGATCTCGTTCCAGGCGTAAGCCCTGCAGTTGGTGTTGATATTTCTGCCCATGCACTGACCAAATACCCCAGTGGCGGTGGCGATGTGCTGATGGGCAGCGTCACGACGCGGGATGCCGCTCTTCACCTCAAACTCAAGCTCACCCATATGCGCTTTGGCTTTGGTGTGGGTATGAACGATGTGGAGTTGGTCCTGCGCTCACTACCCAGCATTGCGCTGCGTTACCGCGCCCATGATGTCGCAACACGCGCATTGGCCGCTTGGGCGCAGACTCAGGCTGCATTTGTGCAGGTTCTCCACCCGGCGCTGCAAGAATCACCAGGTCACGCGCATTGGAAAGCACTGTGTGGCGGCGGGGAAGGCACGGCAGCAGGTTTGTTCAGCGTTATTCTGGACAAACGCTTCAACCGGTCACAAACCGATGCGTTTTGTGATGCGCTCAAGCTGTTTCGCTTGGGCTACAGCTGGGGTGGTCCCGTCAGCTTGGTGGTGCCCTACGAACTGGAAGCCATGCGCTCTGGTTGGCCAAGCCATTTGTTGCCCGGCACACTGGTTCGCTTTTCTATTGGTTTGGAAGATGCGGCAGATCTGCAGGCCGATATTGCACAGGCACTGAATACCCTGCGGTAGTTTTCTATCCCTCACTGAGGATCGCGCTCTGCGTGTTTTCCTCAGTAGGCAAGGACCAGCGGCGTCTTTATGCTGTAGTCCATGCAGACATCACCCTCTACGGATTCACCCGAACAGGCGCTGGCAGTAAAGCCTCAGCCCTATGTTCCGCCGCCCTCCAATGCACCACGCAAAACCATTGCTTCGCTCACGTGGGGGCAGCCTTTTTCATGGTTGCGAGCCGGTGCCGTCGACATGCTGGCGCACCCTGGTATTGCGTCTTTTTATGGCGTAGCGTTTTGCACCATGGCTGTGGTTTTGGCTGCGGTTTTTCGTTCCAAGCCTGAATACACGATGTCGATTGCGTCGGGTTGCCTTCTGGTTGGCCCCTTCTTGGCCATGGGCTTGTATGAGGTCAGCCGTCGGCGCGAACTGGGAATTACGCCAGAGTTAGGTGCCTCTGTGACGTGTTGGGACCGCCATTTGGGCAGTATGGGGCTATTGGTGCTGGTTCTGGTCGTACTAGAGCTGTTGTGGGGGAGGGCGTCTTTGGTGGTGTTTGCGGTGTTCTTCAACACCGGTATGCCGTCTACCACCGGGGTGTTGCAAGCTGTGTTTAATCCGCAAAACTGGGAGTTTGTAGCGGCCTATGCAGCAGTGGGGGGAGCGTTTGCCATGTTGGTTTTTTCTACCGCAGTGGTTTCCATTCCCATGATTCTGGACCGTGATACCGATGCCATTTCCGCTGCGATCACCAGCCTGGAAGTGGTGTTTACGAACGTTGGCGTGATGGTCTTGTGGGGCCTGTTGCTGACCACTTTGGTGGTGCTTGCCATGCTGTTGCCATGGAGCCTGGGTTTGTTGGTTGTGGGGCCCTGGCTGGGCCATGCGAGTTGGCATGCCTATCGTGGCAGTGTGATTTGGCCCCCTGAATCAAGTGGTGGCGCGGGCTGAGGTGTTAAAGTGCTGCCAACTACAGAAAGTACACCTTGGCAACACCCAATTACGGCTACGAGAAACGTCAGAAAGAACTGGCAAAGAAAAAGAAGAAAGAAGAAAAGCTCAAGGAGAAGAACGAGCGTAAAGCTCACGGCCCTGGCGACGACAGCCAGACCGCACCGGATAACGACTCGTCTCCAGTCGGTGTTGTCCCGGCAGAAGGCGCTCAGACCACTTAAACCCCCATCCCTTGAACCATGCGCCGCGCAAGCCCGCCCATGGATTCAATGGATCTGTCACCAGGCGTGATGGAGGTTGCTTGCGGGTATTGCACGAAGTTGCGCTTCATGGATTGCAAGTACACGGGGTCATAGTGCTCCGTGAGCAGTTCCTGTACCACAGGGGCAAAATTACCCGCAGCGACCTGGTCCTTCCAAGCTTGCACGACGGCCTTGCCGCGAAAGTCCGCCAACACGTCCAGGCGGTTGCAAAAGTGCTTGCTGTCTTTGACAAAGAAGTCGTAGTCTTCCAGCAACAAGGCAACCCGCTCATCCATTGGTAGAGTGAGATCCCAGCAGGGGCTGGCGCGCATGCGCTCCACCAAAGTGGTGGGCACGGATACATTGCCAACTTTTTTACTCTCGCTTTCTACAAAGACAGGGCGCTGGGGATCGAACCTGCGCAGCGCATCCCATACCAAGGTGTCAAAACGCTTTTGCGTGGGCTGTGTTTGCCCTGGTATGGCACCCAGCACCGAACTGCGGTGTCGGGCCAGAGCTTCAAGGTCCAGCACTTGGGCGCCAGCCGCGGCCAAGGCCAGTAACAGCCGCGTCTTGCCCGAACCGGTAGTCCCACACACCACCTGAAAATTCAGAAGAGACACTTTCTCCACGATGTCCGCCAGCATGGCAGCACGAAATGCCTTGTAGCCACCTTCCACCAGCGTGACACGAAAACCGATCTGGTCCAGTATGAGTGATAGCGATCCGCTGCGTTTGCCCCCGCGCCAACAATAGGCAAGTGGCCGCCACTCCTTGGGCTTGGTGATCACTTCGCGTTCGATGTGGCTTGCGATATTGCGCGCCGCAATCGCCGCACCGCGCTTTTTGGCTTCGAATTGGTTGACCTGCACATACAGGGTGCCGACCAATATGCGCTCTTCGTTGTTCAGCGTGGGCCAGTTCACAGCACCAGGCAAATGGTCCAGGGCGAATTCACCCTCGCTTCGGGCGTCGATGACAGTGTCAAACGTATCCAACTGGGCCAGTACCTGGGTAGCGGGCAATACTTGCAGGCTCATGACAATTGCTTCTTTAGGGCTGGCCACACATTGTTCAGTATGGTGGGGTGTGCTGCTTCAGTGGGGTGAATGCGGTCGCTTTGGAACAGCTTTAGCGCGTCAGGCCCATCCGCAACATCCTTCAGCAAAAACGGCACCAGGCCTGTCTTGTGGTTCTTGGCCACGGTCGTAAACAGCGCGGCAAAGCGATCAGCGTAGTCCTGGCCATAGTTGGGTGGCATCTGCATGCCCAGCAGCAGCACTTTGGCCTTGGAGGCCTGGGCAGCCTGCGTCATGGCCTTCAGGTTGTCTTCTGTCATGGTCAGTGGCAGCCCGCGCAGCGCGTCGTTGCCCCCCAGTTCAATAATCACCAACGTGGGCTTGTGCTTGGCAAGCAGCGCCGGCAGCCTCGCGCGGCCACCTGAAGTGGTGTCGCCACTGATGCTTGCATTCACAACGGTGGCGTTTATTTTCTCCTGTGCCAGGCGTTGCTCCATCAGAGCTACCCAGCCACTGCCGCGTTTGAGGCCATACTCGGCGCTGAGGGAGTCACCCACGACCAAAATGGTCGCAGGTGCGCGGGCTGGAGGCTGTGCAGCCGCGGCGGGTAAAAACCCCGCAAGCACGGCCAAAAGACCAAGCGCGATACAGTGTCTACGAACCAAAGAGAGTCCCATGAGTGAAGAAGTCATTATTTCTGTTGAACACGTTTGCAAATCGGTAACCGATTCCACCGGCACGCTGGAGATTCTGCGCGATATCGATTTTGCGCTCAAAGCCCGCGAGACGGCGGCCATTGTCGGCGCCTCCGGTTCGGGCAAGAGCACCTTGTTGTCCATCATCGCCGGTTTGGATACCCCCACTACTGGAACGGTGCATTTGGCCGGTACCGATCTGTTTGCAATGGACGAAGACGCACGGGCCGGTCTGCGCGCCAGTAAGGTCGGTTTTGTATTCCAGAGTTTCCAACTCCTGGGTAACTTGACCGCGCTGGAAAATGTGATGTTGCCGCTGGAGCTGGCCGCACGCAAGGACGCGCGGCAAGCCGCCACCGAGATGCTGGCACGTGTGGGCCTTTCTCAGCGCCTCTCGTCCTACCCCAAGGTACTTAGTGGCGGTGAACAACAACGGGTGGCCCTGGCCCGGGCTTTTGTGGTGCACCCAGCAGTATTGCTGGCCGACGAACCCACCGGCAGCCTGGACTTTGCGACCGGTGAGAAGATCATGGAGCTGATGTTTGATCTGAACCGTGAGCAGGGTACAACCTTGGTACTGGTGACCCACGACCGCTCGATCGCACAGCGCTGCGACCGGCGTATCACGATCGAGGCCGGCCGCGTGGTTTAGTGATCGATTAGGTGTCTGGGCGAGGGCGGCGATAATCGACGCATGTCATCCCCCAAAGTCCTGTTCGGCTTCCATGCCCTGGGCGTGCGCCTCAAAACCGCGCCCCAATCAATTATCGAAATCTACTTCGAGCCTACGCGTCGGGATGCCCGCATGCGCAGCTTTTTGGACCGTGCCAATGAGGCCGGCGTCAAGCTGATTGAGTCCGATGGTGTGCGTCTCTCCAAGATGTGTGGCGGTCATGGCCACCAGGGCATCGCGGCCAAGGTGCAAGCCATTGCCCAGGTGCATTCGCTGGACGAGTTGCTGGAAGATCTGGAAGCCGCCAACGCCGAGTTGCCACCCGAGCAACGCAATCAACCGCTGATTCTGGTCTTGGACGGCGTCACCGACCCGCACAATCTGGGCGCCTGCTTGCGCGTGGCCGATGGCGCCGGTGCCCACGCAGTGATCGCTCCCAAGGATCACGCGGCCGGCATCAACGCCACCGTGGCCAAGGTCGCCAGCGGTGCAGCCGAGACGGTGCCGTATTTCATGGTCACCAACCTGGCGCGCACCTTGAATGAGCTCAAGGAACGCAACATCTGGATCATTGGCACCAGCGACCAAGCGCCTGCCACGCTGTACCAGACCGACCTCAAGGGCCCGGTTGCCCTGGTGCTCGGTGCCGAAGGCGCGGGCATGCGCCAGCTGACGGCCAAGACCTGCGATGCGCTGGTCAGCATTCCAATGCGTGGCGCCGTCGAGAGCCTGAACGTATCCGTGGCCAGCGGCGTCTGCCTGTACGAAGCTTTACGCCAGCGAACAGTCTAGGAGGCAAGGTGTGATTGCTATAAAATCAAGAGCAATATCTGTAGTATTTACGGGGGCTATGGCCTTGTTTTTCTTGAGTGCCTGTACCCAGGAGCAACAAAACAAGATCAGCCGTGATATCCAGAACTGGACGGGCACCAACGGCGTGCTGGAGATCTACGCCGGAGACAAGCTGGTGCGCCGCTTCATCAAGATCGACAAACTCTCCACGGCTTTGGGTACTGATGACGGCAAGCCCAGGCCCTACCGTTTTGGCTATGGTGTGCTGGATGAAAACCTGAACATGCTGGCCGATCCCGGCGAGAAAAAGGTTTACTTTGAGATCAGCGACTACGCCGGAAACTACGTGTTTTTCGAGAGCCCGCGCTAGCAGTTCACACCAGTCCTAGGGCCCCAACGGCAGCACCGGCGCCCAGCAGCCACAGTATGTGCAACTGGGTGCGCCATACCAGCAGCGCCGTTACAACCGTCACGGCCCACAATGGCCAATGCTCCAGTCCGTTTCCGTGGCTGGCTGCCAGGATCCAGCCAGTTGCCATCAGCAAGGCAATAACGATGGGCGCCATGCCCTGCTTGAAGGCCCGCACAGCGCGCAGTTCGCGGTTGCGGTGCCCCCAGCGGGCGGCTGCAAATGTCAGCGTGGTACTGGGCAACATGATGCCCACCATCGCAATGGCCACCCCGGCCAATGCCATCCACCAGGCTTGAGGGCCGGCAGCCATGCCCCCACCAGCATTCATGCCTACATTCCAGCCCAACAACGCAATAAACAGGACATTGGGCCCCGGGGCTGCCTGAGCAAGGGCGATGGAAGAGGTAAATTGGCTGTCGCTTAACCAAGCCTTGTCGTTGACCAAGTAGCTGTGCATCTCTGGCGCGGTGGTGATCGCGCCGCCAATCGCCAGCAACGAAAGGGACAGAAAGTGCAGCAACAGAGCAAGCCAGTCGGCACCTGCAAAAGCCAGCGTCATAGTGGGTCCTCCAGTTGCTGGGCATTGCCCAACTGTCGGTAGGCCCAGATACAAGCCAGTCCGCCCACGCACAGCAGCACCCAGACCAGTGGCACGCGCAGCAATGCAACGGCCACAAAACACACGGCAGCAAAGCCCCAGCACACCGCAAGGCCCATGACATTGCGCTTGAGCGCGCCAACCAGCTTGATGCCGGTCGCAGTAATCAGCCCGGCCGCCACAGCGCCCATGCCACGCAAAGCCCCCTGGACTGCCGGAGTGTCGGCCACGCCGCCAAACAGCGCCGCCAGCGCCAGAACTACTACCAGCGGGAAGGTCAACATGCCGGCCAACGCAGCCAGTGCGCCGGCAAAACCGAAATACCGGTCACCAATCATCAGCGACAGGTTCACCACGTTGGGCCCGGGCAGGATTTGTGCAACGGCCCAATCCTCCAGAAACTCTTCCTGCGTCAGCCAGCGCTTTTTCTCCACCAGTTCGCGTTGCACGATGGCCAGCACACCGCCAAAACCCTGCAGGGCCAAGATGGAGAACGAGAAGAAAAGGTCGGTCTTGGATTGCGGGCGCGGGCGGTGCGCCGGGCCCGCGGACTGCGGGTCGGTTTCCTGGGAGTTCATGCTTTCACTTTAACGGAAAAACCTGACCTTGTAGTCAGATTGGTTACAGTTGCGGATCATTGAAACATGTTGGAGCACAAGAGATGCCGATGAGTCGACCTTTGAACAATTTGTCTGCCGTGGCGCAGACCCTCCGGATCGTAGGTATGGGTTGCCTTGTCATGCTGCTTGGCAGTGCAGGGCAGGCCGCCGAGGTGCGTCTGCGCATCATGGAGACCACGGATCTTCACATGAACCTGCTGAGTTATGACTACTACCAGGACAAGCCCACTGACCAATATGGCTTGGACCGGACCCTGTCGTTAATCAAGGCTGCCCGTGCGGAGGTACCTAACAGCATGCTGTTTGACAACGGCGATCTGCTCCAAGGCAATCCCATGGGTGACTACGTCGCCAAAGTCAAACCTCTGAAAGAGGGCGAGATTCACCCCGCCTATCGGGTCATGAACCAAATGGGTTACGACGCGGCCAACATTGGCAACCACGAATTCAACTTTGGACTTGATTTCTTGCGGCGGTCCATCAAGGGCGCTGCGTTTCCCTACGTCAATGCCAACATTTATGTAGACAACGCCGACCGCGATGGCGACAAGGCCCAACACGCCTTTACGCCGTATGTGCTGCTGGATCGCAAACTGGTGGATGCACAGGGCAAACACCACACCGTACGCGTCGGTGTCATAGGCTTTGCGCCCCCGCAAATTCTGCAATGGGACAAGACCCACCTGGAAGGAAAAGTGGTTGCGCGTGATGTGGTGGAGACCGCCCGCAAATACGTCCCGCTCATGCGGGCACAAGGCGCACAGTTGGTAGTTGCCATTCCACATGCGGGTTTTGAGAAACTCCCTGTGGCGCGGTTCTCAGAGAACGCAGTGGGGATGCTGACCCAAGTAGCCGGTATCGACGCAGTGCTGTTTGGCCACTCCCACGCCGAGTTTCCCAGCAAGGCATTTGAAGACTACCCGCAGGTCAACCTGGAGCGCGGCACCATCAACGGTGTGGCAGCCGTTATGCCCGGACGCTGGGGGGACCATCTTGGGGTGGTCGACCTGACGCTGGACAATGCCAGCGGTAGTTGGAAAGTAGTGGACAGCAAGGCCAGCCTGCGCCCCATATTCGACAAAACAACACGCAAGTCCATTGCCGCTGCCGACCCGATGGTCGCCCAGGCCGTGGCTGACGTGCAGGCTGCCACGCTGGAATATGTGCGCAACAAGGTCGCCGTGAGTAGTGCTCCGATTTACAGCTACTTTGCGCAAGTGGAAGATGATCCGTCGGTGCAGATCGTCGCCAACGCACAAATTGCCTACGTCAAACGCGCCATGCAGGGCACGGATTATGAGAAGTACCCCGTGTTGTCGGCCGCAGCACCCTTCAAAACCGGTGGCCGTCAAGGCTGGGACTACTACACCGATATACCGGCTGGTCCGGTGGCTATCAAAAATGTGGCCGACCTTTACGTGTACCCCAACTCACTGAAGGCCATGCTGCTGACCGGTGCCGAGGTGCAGGAATGGATTGAAATGTCGGCCGGCCAGTTCAACCAGATCGACCCCAAAGGCGCACCGCTGCAATCCTTGTTGAACTCCAGCTTTCGCTCATTCAACTTTGACACGCTGGACGGCGTAAGCTATGAGATCGATGTTACCCAGCCCGCCCGCTATGACGCCAATGGCAAACTGGTGGCGGCCGATGCCCAGCGCGTCAAGAATTTGCGCTACCAGGGGCAGCCCGTGCTGCCGGATGCCCGATTCATTGTGGCTACCAACAACTACCGCGCCTTTGGCGGCGGCAACTTTCCAGGCCTAAACGCCAGCAAGGTGGTGCTGGAAGCACCGGACGAAAATCGCCAGGTGCTCATTGAGTACTTGCGCATGATGGACACCCTGTCTGCCAACAAACAGGTCAACCCTTCGGCAGACGGCAATTGGCGCATTACGCCAGTGCCAGGCGTGCGCCTGGGCTTTTCATCGGCAAGTGTTGCACAGCGCTATTTGGCGGGCCATCCCCGCATCAAACTGGTGAAAGACAACGGCGACGGCTCTGCGCTGTATGAATTGTTGCCCTGACTACTGCTTCACGATGCGGCCCGGCGCAATGTTTTCCATGGCCTTGGGGTTCTCGGCCAGCCACTCTGCCAACGCATCGATATCCATCCCCAGCGTGGCGCGGTCACGCCCTTGGCGCAGCACGCTGAGGTTGTCACCACCGTCGGCGGTAAATGAGTTGACGACCACGCGGTAATCCCGCGCCAAGTCCAGTGGTTTGCCTTCAAACGTGACGGACTCTAGTACCGGCTCGCCACCGACAGCCTGACTCCACTGGTAACCCAGGTTGTGTGAAACCTGCAGCGATGCAGGCCCGGGCCGCTTGGGCAGCGCCTTGCGAATGAGCTCCTGCAGTTGGCTTCCGGAGATGGTGAGAGCAATCAGATTGTTGCCAAAAGGCTGAATGGCAAACAGGTCACTCATCGTCACCATGCGCCCTGGCTCAACGACCAGGTCCGCACGGATACCCCCTGAATTCGTCATCGCGATATCGGCCTTTGCATGTTTCTTGCCGTGGGCAAGATGGGCATCAGCCACCAGGTTCCCCAGCGCTGAGTCACCAAATGGGGCAGTGGCTGAGCGCTGGGCACCGCGGGTCAACAAGGCCACGGGCTTTTCACGTACGGCGGTGGTCAATGCGGCTGCACGCTGGACCAGGGCGGCAAACGCCGGGTTGGGTGCATAGGCGCCTTGCAGCACCGGGTGGTTGATCGCTTCGGCTTCCAATACGCGCCCGCTGGTGTCCAGCTTCAAGCGACTCTCGGTCACCCAGCCGCCAAAGCTGCCCGCCTGCACCAGCAAGCGCCCATTGACTTTGCAGGTGTAGGCCTGGTGCGTGTGGCCGCTGATGATGATGGCGTAAGCAGGGTCCAAACGCTTGGCAATGTCAACTCCTCTGCCTTGCAAAGTAGGGCAGGCATAGCTTGGGTCATTGGCTCCACCTTCGTGTACGGCACCCTCGTGCATGATGGCCACCAACACTTGCGCACCGGCAGCGCGCAGCTCGGGCACCAGGGCGTTCAGCGTATCCGCCTCATCGCCAAATCGCAGTCCCACAATAGCCTTCGGACTGATCACCCTGGGCGTGTCCCGTGTCACGGCACCCACAAAGGCCACCTTCAGACCGCCGACCTCCTTGAATACGTGGCTGGGCAAAATGCGTTTGCCACTGTCCGCTTCAAACATGTTGGCGGCCAGGTAGGGAAAGCTGGCACCTTTGAATTCTGGCCAAACGCAACCACCCGTTCCACACTCGCCGCGTGCCTTGCGCAGCAGTTCAGGCAGTCCGGCATCCAACTCATGGTTACCCAAGGACGATGCCAGGAGCCCCAAATCGCCCATGGCAGAAATAGTGGGCTCGTCTTTCAACAGGGAGGACAGTTGTGGTGATGCGCCCAACAGGTCCCCAGCCGCCACGAACACATGGTTGGGGCGCTGAGCACGCAGTTTGTCCATAACGGTCGCCAAATACGCCACTCCGCCTGCCGGTTGGGGTTTGATTTCTCCCGTTACCGGATCAGGCAGTCGCGGTGAAAGGGGAGTGGGCGACTTGGGCTGGATGTGCCCGTGAAAGTCGTTGATGGAAAAAATACTGAGCTCAATGGCCGAGGGTGAGGACTCTAAAGTGGGCGGTGAGGAAGTTGCACAAGCGGTCAACAAAGTGACTAGTGAAAACCCTAGTGCATAGGTAAAAACGCACTGAATGGGTGCAATAAAGCGGCGGTGTTTCAAGGGTTTTGCTCCAAATGGGGGAGGTCGCTGGCAGGTGGTGCAAAGCACCGGCTGGTGGATCATAAGTTGGTGTCTGGAATACAACAGTTGTCATGAAACTTTCCTGACTATATGGTTAACTTCATGGGTATATTGCATGTCTTTGCAAATATTTACACCCACTAAAACCCCCCTTCGTTGGGACCCAATCGCCTAGGAGCTTTCAGGATGCGCAGCAATCACCATATGAGTTTTTCCAGTTTTTCACGAACGGTTTTGAGTGCAGCCGTTGCTATCGTGGTAGCCGCGCCAGCGTTGGCGCAGAACACCACCGCAGCGATTGGTGGCCAAATTACCAGCGCCGACGGAAAGCCAGTTGCCGGTGCAAACGTGAGCATTGTTCACGCAGAGTCGGGTTCAACCAACCGCCTGGTGACCGATGCAGATGGCCGTTATTCCGCACGGGGATTGCGCGTAGGTGGTCCGTACACCATCGTGGTCACCAAAGGCAATGACAAGAGCACCCGTGATGATGTTTTTCTTCAGTTGGCCGAGAGCCTGACACTGAACT
Source organism: uncultured Rhodoferax sp. (assembly GCA_963513355.1). GTDB lineage: Bacteria > Pseudomonadota > Gammaproteobacteria > Burkholderiales > Burkholderiaceae_C > Allorhodoferax. The sequence goes on from CAUPQG010000022.1 coordinate 81,112, forward strand.
TGAAGGTTGGGGGCGAGGCCTTGCAACAAGTGGTGGTGACTGGTGCAGCCAACAAATTTGGCTCTGCTTCCATGGGTGCTGGTACCAACATGGGTCGCCAGGAATTGAATGCATTCGCTTCTATTCAGCGCAGTTTGAACGACTACGCGCGTATGGATCCCCGTCTGTCGCAGACTGAGAAAGACCGCGGTGAAATTTCGGCAGCGGGACAAAACTCGCGTTACAACTCGCTGACCATTGACGGCATGCGGACCAATGACACCTTTGGCTTGGAAGCCAACGGCCTGCCCACCATCAAGCAACCCATTTCCATTGAAGCGATCCAGGCGGTCCAGGTCAATTTGTCCAACTACGATGTGACACAACAGGGTTACACCGGTGCCAATATCAATGCGGTCACCCGCTCCGGCACCAACGAATTCAAGGGTAGCGTTTACAGCGTCTACCGCGACAACCGTTGGCAGGGCGATCGTTACAACCGCACCAACGATTCTTACACCTCTGCGCCTTTCTCACGCGAGACCACCAATGGCTTCGTCTTGGGTGGCCCTATTGTTGAGGACAAGCTGTTTTTCTTCACCAGTTTCGAAGAGTTGCGCAGCAACCGCAATGCACCTACTTTTGGACCACTGGGCAGTTCGTTGATTAACGTTGGCATCACGCCAGCACAGATTTCTGCCGCACAGACCGCGGCACAATCCCGTTACGGTATCGAGGCAGGAACGGCTGATGTGCCGTCCTCCGTTCAAACCGTGGTGAAAGACACACTCTTCAAGGTCGACTGGAACATCAACGACAACCACCGCGCGAACGTGCGGTATGCCAAGACCACGCAAACTGACCCCATTTTTCCAGGCAACTTCAACAATGCGTTGAGCCTGAGTTCGTATTGGTACGCCACAGAAAAAACCATAGACACAGCGGTAGCGCAGTGGTTTGGCGACTGGACGGATACCTTCACAACCGAAGTCAAGATCTCTACTCGCAATTATTCCAGCGCACCAGCCTTGAACGCCAATACACCTGAAGTCAGCTTGGTGTATTCGGGAACCGCTCCCGCGGGTACCGCGACGGGTGATCGCACGCTGCGCTTCGGTACTGAAGAAACCCGCCAGTTCAACGATCTTCAAACCAAGACTCGCAACCTGTTTGCAGCCGGCACCTTGACGCTGAATGACCACGAGATCAAGGGTGGTGTGGACATCGAGCGCAACCAAATCTTGAACGCCTTTGTGCGCGGGGCCAGTGGCCGTTACACCTTCCGTGGTACCGATCCCGCCGCTTTGCTGGTAGCCGGCAACCCGACCACCTTCACTGTGCAAGTGCCGCTGCCCGGTCGCACCCTGCAAGACGGTGCTGCTGACTGGACCATGACCAATACTGGGTTGTTTGTGCAAGACGTCTGGAAGGTCAACAAACAACTAACGGTAACCGGTGGCGTGCGTTATGACATGCTTGGTACTAATGACCGCCCTATTGCGAACGCCCGCGCGTCTGCGCCAGTTATCGCCGGTAACCCTGCAACCGGAGCGCGCCAGACTGGTGGTTTTGGTTACGACAATACCCAAACACTGGACGGAGAAAAGTTGTTCCAACCGCGTGTTGGCTTTAACTACAACATGGATACCGAAGACAAGCGTAAATCCCAGCTACGCGGTGGTTTCGGTTTGTTCCAGGGTTCTGCAGCCAACGTGTGGTTGACCAACCCCTTCCAGACCACTGGCGCGGCGCTAGCCACCTATGCCTGCGGTACGAGCGGTAACCCTGCTTGCCCAACGGATTTGCGCATCAATTTTGACCCCCGCAATCAGCCCACTATTACAGGCGTGGCACCCGCAGCCGCCGTTGACTTTATCGCACCAGGTGTGAGCCAGCCTTCCGTATGGAAGGCGAACTTTGCGTGGGATGCAGAGTTGCCATGGGCGGGCTTGGTAGTGGGCGCAGAGCTGCTGCACACGGATGTCAAACAGGGCCTGTACTACAAGCACCTCAACTTGGGTGCACCTACACGTACAGCTCCCGATGGCCGCCAGATGTTCTGGAATGCCGCTGGTGTGAGCCCCACCTGTTACAACGGTGATGCATTGGCATTGACAACTGGTGCCTGTGCAACCGGCGCGGCCCGGCCTACCAGCAAGGCGCTGAGCAACTCCAGCTTTGCGAATGTGACTCTGATTGACAAGACCTCGGAGGGTGGCGGCAATGCGTTGACACTGTCATTGAGCGGTGCCATCGACAAATCCATGCGCTGGAGCACGGCCTATACCCGCACTACTGCTACGGAAGTGAGCCCGCTGACTTCGTCCACAGCGAACTCCAACTTTGCCAATCGCGCGGTCTACAACCCCAATGAAGAAGTTGCAGCCAACTCCGCCTACCTGGTACGCAACCGCCTGAACGCTTCATTCAACGCGACAAAGTCCTTCTTCTCAGGTTACAAGACCACGTTCGGTGTGTTCTATGAAGGCAAGGACGGACGTCCTTACAGCTGGACGTTTAACAACGACATGAACGGCGACGGGGTGGTGAACGACCTGTTGTATGTGCCGTCTGGCAAGGGTTCGGGTGAAGTGCTGTATCGCGGTACGGCGGGCTCCACGATGACGGCTGCGCAAGCTGAAGACAAGTTCTGGACCATCGTGGATGCTAACGAAGGCTTGAGCAATTCCAAGGGTTCCGTGGTGTCGCGCAATTCCTCCTTCTCGCCCATCACCCACCAGTTCGATGTGCGTATCAGCCAGGAAGTGCCGGGCTTCATGCCCAAGCACAAGGGTATCCTCTCGTTTGACATTCTGAACATCGGCAATATGATCAACAAGGAGTGGGGCCGTATTGATGAAGTCAATTTCCGCGATGGTAGCGGTGGCAATGCACGCCAGTTTGTGAATTTTTCTGGTATCGACCCAGCAACTGGCAAGATGATTTATGCAGTCAACGATCCAACGGATCTGACGACCAAACAAAACAAGGGTGAATCGCAATGGGCGGTTCAGGTCACCCTGAAATATGAGTTCTGATTAGGTTCTTTTCGGGTTTCGGGTTTCGGGCGGCAACGCCTGAGGCAATTTAAAAGCTCCTGCCAGCAATGGCCGGAGCTTTTTTTTGGCGCTTTGGGCCTCAAATTGTCTCTTTGGTGCCAGCCATTTGCCGGGGCTTCCCTTACGCTCGGAGCAACATTTGTTGGAACCACCATGAACCTGCGCCCCACGATAGACTTTTTGCTCAACGACTGGCTCAACACCGAGGCGCTCACCCAGCGCGCCCGTTTTACCGACCACTCCCGCGACACGTTCGACGCTGTGCTTGACACGTGTGAGCGCATTGCCCGCGAGAAATACGCGCCTTTCAACCGCCTGGTAGACACGCAAGAGCCGCACTTTGATGGTGAAAAGGTCATCCTGCCGCAGGCCACCCATGACGCCAACCGTGCCTACGCCGAATCCGGCATGCTCAGCGCCGCGCAGGACTACGACATGGGCGGCATGCAGCTGCCTTACAGCGTGGAAGCTGCGGCCAACGCATTCTTTGCCTGTGCTTCGGTCAGCATTGGTTCGGGCATGTTGACCACCGGCAATGCCAACCTTCTGATGGTGCATGGCACGCAGGCGCAAAAAGAAGTGTTTGCCAAAAACGAATTCGCTGGTCGCTGGTCCGGCACCATGTGTCTGTCCGAGCCGCAGGCCGGCTCCAGCTTGAGCGACGTAGCTACACGCGCCGTGCCGGATGGTGCGAGCTTCGCGTCTGACCCGTTGGGGGCGCGCTACCGCCTCAAGGGCAATAAGATGTGGATCTCCAGCGGCGAGCACGAGCTGACCGAGAACATCATTCACCTGGTGCTGGCCAAGATCCCCGATGCAGAAGGCAAGCTGGTGCCCGGCACCCGTGGCATTTCGCTGTTCATCGTGCCCAAGAAACTTGTCGACACACAAGGTGAGCTGACCGGCGTGCGCAACGATGTGGCACTGGCCGGCCTGAACCACAAGCTGGGATGGCGCGGTACTACCAATACCTTGCTGAACTTTGGCGAAGGCAAGTTCCCGGTGGAAGGGCAGGCCGGGGCCATTGGTTACCTGGTGGGCCAGCCCGGCAAAGGCCTGCAGTGCATGTTCCATATGATGAACGAAGCCCGTATCGGTGTGGGCATTGCCGCCACCATGTTGGGCATGGCGGGTTACTACGCGTCGCTGGACTATGCGCGTAACCGTCCACAGGGCAGGCCACTGGGTGCTGGGGGTAAGGATGTGGCAGCACCGCAAGTGGCCATCATTGAGCATTCCGATGTCAAGCGCATGCTACTGGCTCAAAAGGCTTACTGCGAAGGGGCTCTGGCGCTGGAGTTATATTGCGCCCGGCTGGTGGACGAACACCACACCGCCGGTGGCGAAGCTGCGGACGACGCCCGCCTGTTGCTCGAAGTGTTGACTCCGATTGCCAAGAGCTGGCCCAGCGAATGGTGCCTGGAGGCCAACTCCCTGGCCATCCAGATCCACGGCGGTTATGGCTATACCCGCGACTTCCCGGTAGAACAATACTGGCGCGACAACCGCCTCAACATGATCCACGAAGGCACCCACGGCATACAGGCTACCGACCTGCTGGGTCGCAAGGTGCTGATGGAGGAGGGCAGGGGGCTGAAGTTGCTGGCCGAGCGCATGACCGCCACTATTCACAAAGCAGCGTCTGTGTCCGCTCTGGCTGACCACGCCGCCGCCTTGGGCAATGCCTTGCAACAGGTCTCTGCGGCGACACAAAAGGCATGGTCCACCGGCAACCCGACCGAAGCTCTGGCCAATGCCGTGCCGTACATGCAGGCCTTCGGCCATACGGTATTGGCCTGGATCTGGCTAGACGTGGCCGCCAAGGCACTCGCGGGTGATGCCGCCCAGACCAACGCGGCAACCCAGGGGCGAGTCGGTGCAGCCAAGTATTTCTTCCACTACGAGCTGCCCAAGATTGGCGCCTGGCTAGCCGTGGTCGCTTCGCGTGACCTGACTTGTGCAGAATTCCCGAATGACGGCTTCTAATGATCGTTTGCTAAACGAACGAAACATGAGGGGTTCGTACTAACGGCGGATTCAAGTACGAAGTGCAACGTTTTAGAAACGGGTTGGGCCAAGAGTGAATAGGATGCACTTTTGTGACCGGCCAGTCCCAAACGTTGCACCATGACCTATACACACTTGACCCAAGAAGAACGATACCAAATCCA
>CAUPQG010000023.1:0-67646 GCA_963513355.1 uncultured Rhodoferax sp.
ATTTGCAAATCGACTGGTGTGACGCACAACTTTTCGGCTTCGATTCCTTGAATGGAAAACCGTCTTTCGCTGGAAGTAGCTACCCCCGATGGGGTTGTTACTTGCGTGCTGTAGACGCCAATTGTTTCGCTGCCAAAACCATATCTCGTTGAAACTGGCGTCTTTGCATAGGACACAAGAGACAAAAAAACGTTTCCGTTGGAAAACGAACTCTGTCGCGCCTTGGAAGTTGGCAACGCAATTCCCAACCAAGTGTTGACGTACGAAACCCAATCGTCCGAATGCGCCGTCGCATAGTCTTTTAGACCTTGCATGAGAAAGTTCACACGTGCCCGGTGCTCTGGTGTTCGTTCCGGTACATATCGCGGATCGGGATAACTTTGTTTTGACCAGGCGTAATCAAGGTCAGAGCAAGCCTCAAAGTAGGCGAAGGCGTTGGTGAAGTCGGGCAACTGGGAAACCTCGATCCACGGCACCTTGGTGGCAGGCGTGACAGCGGTACATTGCAAAAGACTAGGAGGCGCACTGGACTTGGCTTCTACAGGTGACACGACAGTCTCTGCGTGCACGTTGAAAGCACAACACAGCCAAACCAGCACTCCAAGAGACATTGACCCCACGGAAACTACAGACTGTTTGCTTTTCATGATCTGTGTCTTTGCGGGCTAGGCCATGGATGTTTTGTATTCATGCTGCGTTACCTCGCTGCAGGTGTTACCTGTCAGCACGTGAGGGCAGAATGTCTGCATTTTCTCTCAGTACCCCGGCGCCAGCCTGTACCATGTGCAGTCAACCTCTAAACCAACGCCCCGAAGCACCTAGCCACCATGCAGGATACCCAGCCCCGCATCGCTTTTGAGCCGACTGCCAATGGCATGCAGGCGAAGCTGCTGGGTTTGTGGACGGCCGAAAACCTGGCAGACCCAGCGCACTGGGATGCGCTGCAGGCCGCCCTGGGTGCCTTGCCCCCCGAGTGGCGCAACTGGCAGTGGGATTTGCGTGAGGTGCAGCGCATGGACCACACCGGTGCACAGTTGCTGTGGAATGCCTGGTACCGCCAATGGCCAGAGACCGCGTTCACCAGCCCGGCCCAGCGGGCCATGCTGGAGCGGGTGGCCCAGTTTTCGTCGGTGTTGCCGCCCCGCAAGCGGCAGACAGCGTGGGATCTTTTCTTGCGGCTGGGCGCGGTGGTGGTGCGGGTAGAAGAACACGTGGTGGGCGCTGTGCGCCTGCTGGGCCAGTTGCTGCTGGACGCCATCCAGCTGGTGCGTGCACCGCGCGCGGGGCCCTGGCGCGATGTGTCGGGTCACCTGTACCGCATTGGCGCCACGGCCTTGCCCATTACCGCGCTGGTTGGTTTTTTGATTGGGGTTGTACTGGCCTATCTGATGTCGCAGCAGCTGCGCCAGTTTGGGGCGGACGCCTTCATCGTCAACATCCTGGGTGTGGCGCTGATCCGTGAGCTGGGGCCGGTGCTGGCCGCCATTTTGATTGCCGGGCGTTCGGGCTCGGCCATCACCGCGCAGATCGGTGTGATGCGGGTCACCGAAGAGCTGGATGCAATGAAGGTCATGGGCATACCCAAAGGCTTCCGTCTGGTGCTGCCGCGGGTGATGGCCATGGTGGTGGCTATGCCGCTGCTGGCCGTGTGGACCACGCTGGCCGCCTTGTTGGGCGGCATGCTGGCGTCTGACCTGGTGATGGGGCTCACGCCGGCCTATTTTGTGACTGCGCTGGCCAAGGCCGTGCAGGTGTCCAACCTGTGGCTGGCGGTGGGCAAGTCGGCCGTCTTCGGCCTGATGATTGCGCTGATTGGCTGCCACTACGGTTTGCGCATCAAGCCCAACACACAAAGCCTGGGTGAGGGCACCACGGCCTCGGTGGTGACCTCCATCACCATGGTGATACTGGTGGATGCCATGTTTGCCGTAGTCTTCAAGAACGTAGGTATATGAACCAGAGCCCCCACGCTCCACCGTTACACGGGTCGCTGCCCCCCGAGGGGGCTGACCTGCCTTGGGGCGGCCCGGCGGCAGGTCGTCCCCCCATTGTGTCGATACGCGATCTCTGGTCCGGCTTTCGTGTGGGCGGTGTGGAGACGCTGATCCACAAGGACCTGAACCTGGACATTGCGCAGGGCGAGTTGTTGTCGATCGTGGGTGGCTCGGGCAGTGGCAAGACCGTGCTCTTGCGACAGATCCTGGGGTTGGAGACACCCATGCGCGGCAGCATCACCGTGCTGGGCCGCCCGGCCACCGAATTGACGCACGCCGGTGCCGCCAGCCGCGTGGGCATGCTGTTCCAGCATGGCGCGCTGTACTCGGCCTTTACCGTTCTGGAGAACATTGCCTTTCCGCTGCGTGAGCTCAAGGCCCTGCCCGAAGACCTGGTGCGGGATGCCGTCATGGTCAAGCTGCAGATGGTGGGGCTGGACCCGGCCCATGCGCACAAGATGCCGGCCGATTTGTCGGGCGGCATGATCAAACGTGTGGCGCTGGCGCGGGCCCTGATCATGGACCCACCGCTCTTGCTGCTGGACGAACCCACCGCTGGTTTGGACCCGGACCGGTCCGACGCGTTTTGTGCCCTGGTGCGATCCTTGCACCAGGAGCTGGGCCTGACGGTGGTGATGGTCACCCATGACCTGGATACCATCTACGAAATCAGCACCCGGGTGGCCGTGGTGGCGGACCGGCATGTGATTGTGAATGCACCGCCGCGCGAGGTGATTGGTTTTGACCACCCCTTTGTGCGGAATTTTTTCCTGGGTGGGCGGGGGCTGCGGGCCATGGAACTGCTGCGCCTGCACCCGGCCGACGTGTAGAAAGAGAAGCTGATGGAAAACAAATCCCACGCCATAGGTGCCGGTGCCTTCGTGCTGGTGCTCGCCGCCCTGCTGGTGGCGCTGGCCGCCTGGCTGACACGCGACACCGGCGAGCACCGCGTGTTCGAAATCTCCAGCCGCGAGGGCGTCACCGGTCTGCAGCGTCAGGCCGGTGTGCGCTACAAGGGGGTCACCGTGGGGCGTGTGCAGTCCATCACACTGGACCCTGAAACGGTGGGAAATGTGCGCATTCTTATTGGTGTGGATGACAGCGCGCCCATCACCAAGTCCACCTTTGCATCGCTGGGCTTTCAGGGCGTTACCGGCCTGGCATTTATCCAGCTGGATGACGCCGGTGAATCCAAGGAGCCGCTGGTCAGCACCGGTGACACACTGGCGCGTATTCCCATGCGCCCGGGGTTGATGTCGCGCCTCACCGACCAAGGAGCGGGTTTGTTGGTCAAGCTGGACGACGCGAGCCAACGCGTCAACCAGTTGCTGGCACCGGAAAACCAGAAGAAGCTGATGGACGCTGTGGACAACCTGGGCCAGGCCGCTGCCAACATCAGCCAGTTGGCCAAAACAGCGAACCAGTCCAACCTGCCAGCCCTGGCACAAGAGGCATCCGTCACGCTGAAGGGCTTGCGCGAAACCTCGGACCGTTTGGGCGACAGTGCGGACTCGGTACGCACGTCGGCCGATGCGTTCAAGATCATGTCCAGTCGCATGACCGAACCGGGCGGCACACTGGACGACATCAGCCAGGGCAGCGAAGCCCTGCAGGCCACCGGCCAAACCCTGAACACCACGCTGGTCCCCCGCCTGAGCCGCACCGCAGACGACACCGCCCGCACGGTGCGCCAGCTGGGCCGGGCAGTGGACGCAGTGGGCGACAACCCGCAATCGCTGCTGCTGGGCAGTGGCGCGGCCCTGCCGGGGCCGGGTGAGCCCGGCTTTGCGGCGCCCAACGCCCGATGAGCGCACCCGCCGGTTGGTGCGTCTTGCAACTGTTTACCAGGACACTGCTATGAAAACTATAGCTACTAAAGCATATTTCACCGGGGCTAGAGCACTTATTTGCTTAAGCGTCTTGGCGTTGGGGGGCTGTATGGCTCTGCAACCCAAGCCCCGGGCCACGGTGTATGACTTTGGCCCAGGCCCGGTTGCCACTGCGGCCAGCAACCGCATGGCACCACTGCCCACCCTGGTGTTGGCCGACACCGAGGCCAGCGCAGCATTGGACAGCACCGCCGTGTTGTACCGCCTGGCCTACAGCGACGCCCAGCAACTGCGCCCCTATGCGTTGGCCCGCTGGAGCATGACGCCGGCCCAGCTGCTGCGCCAGCGCCTGCATGATCAATTGGGCCAGCGCCGCGCCGTGCTGAATGCCGCGCAGGGTGTGGTGGCCGACAAGCCCGCCATGGTGCTGCACCTGGAGCTGGACGAGTTCAGCCAGCTGTTTGAAACAGCGGAGCGCAGCAGCGGCCTGGTGCGCCTGCGCGCCACGCTGGGGCAAGGCGGCCAGGGCAGCCAACGCCTGGTAGCCCAGCGCAGCTTCATCGTGCAGCGCCCGGCCGCCAGTGCAGATGCTGCGGGCGGGGTGCGGGCCTTGACCGAGGCGTCGGATGCGGTGATTGCCGAGATTGCGCAGTGGCTGCAACAGGTGGAGGGCGCTGGCGCCAAGTAGGCGTTTCGCTTTTAACCGGGCGCGGTGCCCAGCCTGGAGGCCCTGAACATCCGCGCGATGGTGTAGCTGTTGACCACCAGTATCACTACCTCCAGCGCAGTGCCGCCGATAGAGCCCGCCAGGGCATTGTTGATGATCCACAGGCTTGTGCCGACCAGCATGGCCAGTCGCATGCGTATGCCCTTGAGTAAAAAGAGGGCCAGGGTTCCAATGCACGATGCAATCAAGGGCAGCCAGTTCCACCACTGCGTGGCCAGGCCGTAGCCCAGCGCCAGGTTCACGGCCACCACGGCCAGCGCAACCCACACCGAGCGGGTGTAGAGCGACAGTATTGAACGCACCACCGACACACTGGCGCTGGCTGCGGCCGTGGGTACACCCAGCAGCAGAAAGTGCGCCACATAGGCCAGACACTCACCGGCCATCAGCCACTTGAATCGCCTGTCGTCTCTTTGGAGGAACGAGGCCACGCCCAGCACAAAGGCCAGGTAACCAAACCATTGCGCAGGGCTGATCCAGTGATCCGGAAAATTGAGAACCATGGGGAGTTGGCTGGCGCTGAAGTCTTGCGTTTGAACAGTCCGATAGTACAATGAAACAGCGTTTCAAAAAGTAAACTCATCGTGAAAAAAAACCACAAAGTTGCCCTGATTGGGGAGTGCATGCTGGAGCTGCACGGCACGGCCTTCGGCGCCATGCAGCAGAGTTATGGCGGCGACACCTTCAACACCGCCGTCTATCTGGCCCGCTGTGGGGGCGACGCGCTCAGTGTCTGGTACGCCACCGCCCTGGGGGACGACGGCCTCAGCGCCGAGATGATGCGCCGTTGGGCGCAGCAGGGGCTGGAGTTGGGACTGGTGCGCCGCATTCCCGGGCGCTTGCCGGGCCTGTACCAAATCGAGGTGGATGCCCATGGCGAGCGCCGTTTCAGCTTCTGGCGGGACCAAAGCGCCGCCCGCGCCTATTTCGAGGTACCAAATACACCGCTGGAGCAGCGCGCTGCAGAGTGGGATGCGTTCTACTTTTCCGGTATCAGCCTGGCCATCCTGCCACCCGAGGGGCGTGAGCGCCTGTTTGCGCTGGCGCAATCCTTGCGCGACCGCGGTGCCACCGTGGTGTTTGACAACAATTACCGGCCACGCCTATGGCCGGAGGTAGGGGTGGCACGTGCGGCCTTTACCCGAGCGTTCGCGTTGGCCAGTGTGGTGCTGGTCACGGCCGATGACCACCAGGCCCTGTTTGGCTTGGCCAGTCTGGAAGAAGCGGTACAGGCCGCGCAGCAGTTGCCCGCCGCAGAAATTGTCATCAAGCGGGGCGCCGCGCCTACATTGGTCCGCGCTGGCGCAGGTGCATGGGAGGCGGTGGCCACTGAACATGTGCCGCGGGTGATCGACACCACGGCCGCCGGAGACTCGTTTGCAGCGGGATACCTGAGCCGACGACTCACAGGCCATACACCAGTGTTGGCTGCACAGTTCGGCAACCGCCTGGCGGCGCGGGTCATACAGCATCCTGGGGCGCTGATTCCCCTGCAGGCCATGGAAGACCTGGCAGCCTCTGGAGTTACTTCAAATGCTGGGCAAGGGGTTGCAGCGCCGGTGTCTCCCTGATGCCCTGGGCCACCATGGCGGCTATGGCACGCGCACCAGCCTCCTGAAAATGGGTGGTGTCCGGGGCGGCCGGTGTGCCGGCGGTTTGGGTGGCATACCAGGGGTACTTATCTGTGTCGCCCACCACCAGCCAGTAGCTCTGCCAGTCGTGGGCATGGCTATTGGCAAAGGCAATGGTTTTGGCCTCCAGGTCGATCACTGGCACGCTGTTGGCGCGGGCTGTGTCCTTGATCGTTTGGCTGTAGTCGCCAGTAAAGGCATAACCATGGGCCGCGTTCTGTCGTGTCAGGTGTTGTGACACCACGGGCCGGTTGTCGCCGTTCACATAGGCGGTTTTGCGGTCCGTGTTCAGGAAACGTGTGGTGGATGTCATGAGCAGCGGAATCGCTCCCCGGGACCTTGCGTCGTTGACATACACCTCCAGAGAGTTCTGAAACGACATTTGCGGCTGCCCAGGCGGGGCTTGGCGTTGGCCTTGTGCATCGTTAGGGTAAGTGCACAGGTTGGCCACATCAGCCGCGCCCCGCACTGGGCGCTGGCTGTTGCAGTTCTGGTCGTTGTGTCCGTGGGCGATGATGATGTAGTCTCCAGGTTGAATGAACCGCGCCATCTGGCGGTACCAGCCACCGTTGAAAAAATCGCGCGAACTGCGCCCGGCGCGCGCGCCGTTGACAACCTTCACACCGCTGCCGGGAATGAACTGCTCTTCAAACACCTGGCCCCAACCCATGCGCGGCAGCCGCTGGCGTTCATAGGTGGCGGCTGTGGAGTCGCCCACAATAAAAATGCGAAGCTGGGCCGCCTGGATGGCTGTCAACTCTTGTTCGGCGCGTGCCAGTTGCAAGGGCTCATTGGCAGCAGCACCAAAGGGCCGTGTGATGGGTCGCCAGCCCATGTCGGTGATGACGGTGGCCGACGCTTCACCACTGTCATTGTCGTAACCCCGCGTGTGATTGATGACGGCGAGCATGGCATCCAGGTCGCCAGCCTGGGCGAGCGCTTCACCCAACCCGGCCTGCTGCTGGCGCAGGGCATCGGCATATATCTGGGTTGGGATGGCCGGCACGGCGGGTGCTTCTGCCAGTTGCTGCGGTCCGGTGAAGCGCAGGGCGGTGGCTACGTCCGAGGTGATCTGGTCTGTGAGTGGATTGACGTCAGCGGTGTTGGCCCCGGGGCGCAGGGTGGGCACCAGCGCTGCTACACAGATGGCGCGTGGCGCCTGGTTGGTGCGGCAATTGTTGCCTCCTGCTTCCATCGCCAGTACGACCAGTGGTGGCGTAAGCCGGGACGCATCAAGCTGGTAGCGCCCACGCGCATCAGCCGTGGTGGTCACCGTCAAGGCGCGGCTATCGCGCACGCTGATGTGGGCGCCCGCCATGCGGGTGTGGGTGGCGGCAAAACCGCTGAGGCTGTGTGTGGTGGGCACACTGGAACAGCCGGCCATGCACAGGGCCACCAGCAAGGAAAAAGCGGTAGGGCGCATAGCGAAACTCCCAAGAAAAAGGGCGACTTGCGCCGCCCTGTTTTGTCTGCTTCGAAACGATCAAAACTTGTAACGTGCACCAACCATGATTTCGCGGCCCGTCACGTTGTTCACCACCACGCTGTTGCGGTCGCGGCTGACGAACTGGTCGTTCGGCTGGTTGGACAGGTTGGTCGCTTCCAGTGTCAGGTCAAGGTTGGGTGACACTTTGTAGGACATGGACACGTCGATGTTGACGGTTTCATTCTTGCCTTCCACGTCGTTATTGTTCTGGCCAGGAACACGCGTCAGGAAAGACGAGCGCTTCGAGCCGGAAATACGTGCGCTGAAGGTGCCATCGTCGTAGTACAGGGTCGCATTGAATGCCTTGGGCGACATGTTGATCAGGTCATCCGTGAGCGTAGTGGTGCTGTTGGGCGACACGATGTAGGCGATCTGCGAATTCACCAGGGTGTAGTTCAGTATCACGCCGAAGTTCTTGCCAATTCCTGGCAGGAACGAGAACGGCTGCTGAATGTTGAGCTCCAGTCCGGTGAGCTTGCCCCCTTCGGTGTTGACCGGTGCTGACACCTGGAAGACTTCTTCTCCATTGAAGCCAGGGGGAAGCAACGACAGTGGCAGACCGGTCTGGCTGTACGGGATGTTAGTGCGCAGCGTCTGGATGTAACTCTTGATGTCCTTTTGGAACAGGCCCACGCCCACAAAGGCGTTGCGTGCGTGGTACCACTCCACGCTGGCGTCCAGCGTGTCGGCGCGGAAGGGTTGCAGGGCTGGATTGCCACCGGTGTAAGACAGGGTGCCGGTGGTGCTTAGCGTGCCGCCAGGGGCCACATTTCCCAACTGTGGGCGAGCCATTACCTTGGCAATGGCTCCACGCACAATCAGATCCTTTGACAGGTTGGCAGCGACATTGACTGACGGCAACCAGTCGGTGTACTCATTCTCTGCTGTCACGGGTGTGCCACCTGCCGTTGCCAGGTAACCCTGTGCCGACATTTTGGTTCTCACATACCGTGCACCGGCGTTGCCGCGCAAGGGTATGTCACCCAGCTTGGTCGTGAAGTCCGCCATGAAGAAGGCACCGGTGTCGGTTTCGGTGATGGTGCGGTTGGCGCCACGCGCTGCGCCATTGGTGATGGAGGTCAAACGGTAGTCACCGGGACCACCGGCCGGACCACTCTTGAGGCAGTTGCAGTAGATGTCGTAAGCCGAGGCAATGGCACCCAAGTTAGGAATCACCCACGAAGTCACCGAGCCCGGTGGAAGGTTCTGGTCTTTGCCGAAGCCGCTCAGCGTGGTAACCAGGCTGGCAGGGTTGATGCCAGCCGGCACGGTGTTCATGGTTTCCACGGTGCGGCGGGACTCATACACATCGGAAGTGAACTTCTTGTAGTCTCCACCAAACTTGAGCGTCATCTTGTCCGGGATCACGTCCCAGGCCAGGTTTACATGGGCCAGATCGTTGGTGTTGGTGGCGCCGTTGGGGCGCAGGCGCACTTCACTGGGCGTGAAGTTGGTGATGTTGGTTGCGCCTACCGGTACGCCCAGGATCTTCAGTGCTCCGTTGGGATCGATGGGGTTCAGGTTGCCGTAGTTGATGATGGGGTTGCGGGTGTCGCCACGAAAGTCAATGGAGTAACCGTTCACGTTGGCAGCGTCCAGCGTGGTCGTGGTCTGGATCGGATTTTCAAACTTGGAGGTGGCGCGGCCAATGCGAGCGGTCAGCTTCATGCTCTCGCCAATGTCCTGCTCCAGCGTCAAGGTGGGTTGCGTGAAGATGGTGGACAGCTCGTCGTAGCGGGATTCCGCCCGCACGTCCACACCGTTGTAGGTGCCGTACAGCAACGCCCCGTTGGGTGCGTAGGCCGTGCTCAACACGCTGGTTTGTTGTTTGCCACCGGCAGTCAGGGCGCGGCTAAAGGAGATGGCCTCCAAGAAGTCCTCCTGGCGGGTTGCATCCAGCTTGGAATACAACATGTCAAAAGTCACCAGCGTGCCCTCTGCGGGCTTTACCTGGAAGGAACCGGTCAGGCCCAGGCGCTCTTGGTCATGGGTCAGACGGCCATAACGGGGCAGGCGGGGGTGGAAGTTGGCATTGTTGGTGGCTTCGTTGTAGGCCGCGATGTTGGCCGGGGTGTTGGGCAAACGGGGCACACCTTGTGCGGCCGGACCACACGTGGTGGCGGTCGAGCCTGCGGGCAAGCCGTTCGTGATACCTTGTGGCGGGCACCAGCCACCGGACGACGAGCCATTGTCCCAACGCACGGTACTGAAACCTTCTTCCAGTACCTGGCGTTTGGAGTAAGCACCAGAGACCAGCACGCCGATTTTCTTGTCCGCAAAGGTGTCTGACAGCAGGAATGACGCTTTTGGCGAGGTCTTGCCCGACAAATCGTTGTAGCCTGCCTTCAGCGATACACCGGCCGCACGCCCCTTTAGATCAAAGGGGCGGGTGGTTTGCAGGTCCACGGTGGCACCCAGGGAGCCTTCGTCAACATCGGCTGAGCTGCTTTTACGCACAGTCAGTGAGTTGAACAGATCAGCCGAGAAGACGTTGAAGTCAAAACCCCGTGAGCGGTTGGCACCGCCAGAGCTGTCGGTACCACCGGTCGTGGCCAGACCTTCGATGCCGTTGATGCGAACGCGTGTGAAGTCCTGGCCCAGGCCACGCACCGTGATGCTGCGGCCTTCGCCCGCGTCGCGGTCGATCACCACACCGGGAACCCGCTGCAGGGATTCGGCCAGATTGGTGTCGGGGAACTTGCCCATGTCTTCTGCCTTGATCACATCGACGATGCCGTTGTCGTTGCGCTTGGCGTTCAATGCACTCTCAAGAGAGGCGCGCATGCCGGTCACCACCACCGCTTCCAGTGGTTTAGCCTGGCTCTCTGTTTGCGCGTATGCAGTGCCACTGGCTGCCAGCAGCAGGGACGACACTCCCAGCAACTGTGCACGGCTGGCTCCGCGAACTACGGAGAAGGAATATGCCAGCGAGGGCGTGGCGGGCCTTCTGGCTCGCGGTGGGCTGGCGGCCAAGGCGCGAACCGCTCGGCTGATGGCGTTTAGCAGGGGGTAGAAAGGTTTTGTCTGGTTGGACATGAAAGTGTCTCCTCGTTTTTTGTCGTTGGGGGCAAGCGTCAGGCTTGTATTCAGGTGGTCAGGTAATCGTCTCGGCAAGGGGAAAACTGGTCTAGCAAGGTACTCTTGTCTTCTAGGGCTACCACGCCGTGTGTATGGTGGTGTGGTGCGATAAAGGCATCGCCGGCGCGAAGGATCTTCTTTTGGCCGGCAACTTCGGCCTCAAAGGACCCGGAAATGACGAAGGCAATCTGGTCGTGGACATCGTGGGCATGGGGTGTGCCAATGGCACCCTTGTCAAACTGCACGAGCACGGCCATCAGCTGTGGGGTATGGCCCACGATCTTTCTGCGGATGCCATCACCCAGCTCAGTCCATGGCGTGGCGTTTTGTTCATAAAAGTGCATGCGGTGCCTCGGCTAAGTTGCGATTCAGATGCTGTCAAATTTGCGCAAAGCAAACTATTGGAACCTTGTTTTGCTGTTACTATATCACCATCAAATAAAAATGAAACGTCGGTTCACTAAGTAGAAACCAGCATTTCATTAAATAGTTTTGTAGCTTAGTCTTAAAAAAGAAGGGCCGTGCGCGGCTCTGTAGCCAACACCATCTGGAAACAGGAGAAACCATGCAAATCCGCCAACCCGTCCACAGCGAACATGCCAAAACCCTGGACACCGAAGGCCTGCGCCGCCACTTCTTGGTGGAAGACCTGTTTGTGGCCGACACGGTCACTCTGACCTATAGCCAGATCGACCGCATCATCATCGGCGGCATCATGCCGGTCAGCACCGGCGTAACCTTCTCTGCTGAACTGGGTAAACACACCGGTACAGATTTCTTCCTGCAACGCCGCGAACTCGGGCTCATCAACATCGGTGGCGCCGCCCGTGTGGTGGTGGACGGGGTGAACTACGACGTGGGCGCGCGTGAGGCTCTGTATGTAGGTCAGGGCGCCCGCGCGCTCGAATTCTTCAGTGTTGACGCTGCACAGCCTGCCAAGTTGTACTTCAATTGTGCGCCGGCCCATGTTGCCTATCCCCACCGCAAGGTCACGCTGGCCGAGGCCTCGCCGGAAACACTGGGTTCGGCCCAAACCAGCAACCGCCGCACCATCTACAAGTTCTTGGTGCCTGATGTGTTGCCCACCTGCCAGCTGTTGATGGGAATGACACAGCTGGAGCCCGGCAGCCTCTGGAACACCATGCCCTGCCACACCCATGACAGACGCATGGAGGTGTATTTCTACTTTGACATGAACGCAGATGCGGCTGTCTTCCACATGATGGGCGAGCCCACGCAAACCCGTCATTTGGTGGTGCGCAATGAACAGGCAGTCATCAGCCCCAGCTGGTCCCTGCACAGCGGAGTAGGCACGCAGGCTTACACCTTTATCTGGGGCATGGTCGGAGAAAACCAGGTCTTCAAAGACATGGACCACATACCCATGACTGCATTGCGTTGAAAGGGAGATCGCAAAATGACAACAGAAAACTTCCAACTCAATGGCCAGGTGGCCATGGTGACGGGCTGCAACACCGGTTTGGGCCAGGGCATGGCGCTGGCATTGGCGCAGGCGGGCGCAGACATCGTTGGCGTCAATCTGAGTGACCCCGCCGACACCCGCAAGGCCATTGAAGCCACCGGCCATCGCTTCTGGGACATCAGGGCCAATTTGTCGGATGCCAGCTGCCTGCAGGATGTGATTCAACAAGCGCTGGGGCATGCCGGCAAGATCAACATTCTGGTCAACAACGCGGGCATCATCCGGCGCAACGATGCTATCGATTTCAGTGAGAAAGACTGGGACGATGTGGTTAACCTGAACCTGAAAACCACCTTCTTCCTGGCGCAAGCTGCGGTCAAGCAGTTCATCAAACAGGGCAAGGGTGGCAAGATCATCAATGTCGCGTCCATGCTGTCCTTCCAGGGGGGTGTGCGGGTGCCCTCCTACACAGCTTCAAAGAGTGGTGTGATGGGCGTGACAAGGGCCATGGCCAATGAGTGGGCAGCACATGGTGTGAATGTGAACGCCATTGCACCGGGCTACATGGCTACGGACAACACAACGGCCTTGCGCGCTGACGCCGCACGCAATGCAGCCATACTGGAGCGCATTCCCGCCAACCGTTGGGGGCTACCCAGTGATCTGGCTGGGCCTGTGGTGTTTCTGGCGTCCAAGGCGTCGGACTATGTCAACGGATACACCCTGGCCGTGGACGGTGGCTGGTTGGCACGATAAGCCATAACCGCAGGCAAACCGGAGAACGCCACTATGTACGAGAACAAGCGCCTGGGCTTTCTGTTTGTATTGCCCTTTGTGCTGGGGGTGTTGCTGTTCAAGCTGTTTCCCTTCGTCATGAGCTTTGCGCTCAGCTTTACGCAGTACGACCTGATTGATCCACCCCAGTACGTGGGCTTGGACAACTACCGCGAACTGGCAACCGCCGACCCCCTGTTACGCAAGTCTTTGGGGGTCACCCTCTTGTTTGCAGTGCTGGCCGTTCCACTGCGCGTGGGGTTCGCGCTGTTCATTGCGCATGTGTTGAACTTTCGTCTGCGCGGTATCAACTTCTTCCGGGCGGCCTTTTACTTGCCGTCGATTTTGGGCGGGTCGATCGCGGTGGCTGTTCTGTGGCGATTCATTTTTGCAAAGAACGGTCTGGTCAACCTGATCATGGTGCAACTGGGACTGGAGCCCATTGCCTGGCTGGCCGATGAGCACTATTCCATGTGGACCATCGTGCTGCTGTTTACCTGGCAGTTTGGCTCCGCTATGGTGATTTTCCTGGCGGCTTTACAAAACGTGCCTGTGTCGCTATACGAGGCAGCCGAGTGCGACGGTGCCAGCAAGCTGCAGCAGTTCTGGAGCATCACCGTGCCGCTGATAACACCTGTGATCTTCTTCAACCTGATCATGCAGATGGTGCACGCCTTTCAGGAGTTCAACGGGCCGTACATGATCACCGAAGGCGGCCCCCTGAGTTCCACCTATGTGCTGGCTCTGTACATCTATGACCAGAGTTTCCGCTTCTTCAACCTGGGCTACGGTGCAGCCTTGTCCTGGGTGCTGTTTGCGCTGGTGGGCGGGCTGAGTGCCATTAGCTTCTGGAGCTCCAAGTACTGGGTCTTCTATGCAGGTGAGAAGGAGCAGCGCAAATGAGCAATGGCAACCTGCACGCTCCAACCCAAGGTGAACAGGGGCGACCCTGGTTGCGCTATCTGGCACTGGGGCTGGTCGCGCTGGTGATGTTGTATCCGCTCATCTGGCTTGTGGGTGCTTCCTTCAAGACCAATAGCGAGATATTCACCGAAGTGGGCTTTTGGCCACAACGTTTTGACTTTGGTGCGTATGCCAAGGGCTGGAAGACCAGTACCGAGTACACCTTTGCAACCTACTTCTTGAACAGTTTTCTGATCACCATACCCCGCATCATCGTCACGGTGATCTCGTGTGTGCTGGTGGCCTATGCATTTGCGCGGTTTGAGTTTTGGGGCAAGAAGATACTGTTCTCCGTGATGGTGGGCACCATGATGCTGCCCCTCATCGTGCTGCGCCTCCCACAATACCTGGTGTTCCGCGAGCTGGGCTGGCTGGACTCCTACTTGCCACTGATAGTTCCCTCTGCGTTTGCAACGGACACCTTCTTTATCTTCATGCTGGTGCAGTTCCTGAAGGGCATTCCGCGGGACATGGAAGAGGCGGCGCAGATAGACGGTTGCAATGCCCTGCAACTGCTGTGGCACATCATCGTGCCATTGCTCAAACCAGCCATCGTGTCCGTCATCGTGTTCCAGTTCATCTGGACCATGAACGACTTCATGGGGCCTTTGATTTACCTGGCATCGGTGGAAAAGTATCCGGTGTCACTGGCATTGAAGATGAGCATAGGTGCGACAGAGGAGGTGGAGTGGGCCAATGTGATTGCCATCTCGGTCGTGGCGCTGATCCCATCAGTGGCTGTGTTCTTTGCTGCACAAAAACACTTCATCGAGGGCGCCACATCAAGTGGCGTCAAAGGATAAGAACGGAGACAAATCAGTGGCACGTTTAAGCCTCAGGAAAGTTGAAAAGATCTACCCCAACGGTTTCAAGGCTGTGCATGGGGTGGACCTCGAAGTGCGCGATGGTGAGTTCATGGTTTTTGTAGGCCCTTCGGGCTGCGCCAAGAGCACCTTATTGCGCATGGTTGCAGGGCTTGAAAGCATCTCTGGTGGGGAGCTGCACATTGGTGACAAGCTGGTGAACGATCTGGCACCCAAACAACGCGGCATTGCCATGGTGTTCCAAAACTACGCCCTGTACCCGCACATGACGGTGTACGACAACCTGGCCTTTGGCCTCAAGCTAGCCGGAACCCCCAAGGCCGAAGTGCAGCAGCGGGTCCGCCATGCTGCCGGCTTGCTGGAGATGGAGCATTTGCTGGAGCGCTATCCCAAACAACTCAGTGGCGGCCAGGCCCAGCGCGTGGCGGTCGGGCGTGCCATTGTCAAGAAACCTGAGGTGTTTTTGTTTGATGAGCCGTTGTCCAATCTGGATGCCAAGCTGCGCGCCGCCATGCGCGTGCGCTTGACGGAACTGCACCGCACGCTGAGGGACTCCGGCCAGCCCGCCACCGTGGTCTACGTGACACACGACCAGGTGGAAGCCATGACCATGGGCGAACGCATCTGTGTGCTGAAGGACGGTGTGATCCAGCAGGTGGACACCCCCACTGCGCTGTATGACCATCCGGCCAACGCGTTTGTGGCAAGTTTCATCGGTTCGCCGGAGATGAATATTGTGGATGCACAGTTGCTGTCGCAAGACGGTGGTCTGCACGTTCAGCTCGGTGGGCAGGTCTTGCGCCTGCCCACGGGCAAGAGCGAGCAGATTGCCGGGCGCACCGGTGCGGTGAAATTCGGTTTGCGGCCCGAACATGTGTCGGCCGGACCCCGTGCACAGGGAGACAGTGTGCCCGTGCAAGGTAGCCTGCGATTCACCGAGCACATGGGCAGTGAGGTGTTCGTGCACTTCAATGTGGGCGACCTCACGCTGAGCGCAAGGGTACCCGCTGACGAACTACACGGCCTGCAGGACAAGGTCCGTGGTGCCGCGCACACCTTCCATCTGCAGATGCAACGTTGCCATCTGTTTGATGCAGACAGTGGATTGACCCTTCTGAAGTAGGCGCCATGCTGCAACGAAGACATTTCACTGCACTCGCTCTGAGCCCCTTGCTGGCGCAGGCACAGGTTTCCAAGCCCACCGTATTGCGGTTCGCCTGGTGGGGTGGTGCGGGCCGGCACGAAGCCACGCTGAAGGCCATTGCTTTGTTTGAACAACAAAACCCGGGCCTGAAGATCAAGGCCGAATACATGGGGTTCAACGGGTACCTGGAGCGACTGACCACACAAATCGCCGGGGGCTCCGAGCCCGACGTGATGCAGATCAACTGGGCATGGCTGGCCATGTTCTCCAAGCGCGGCAATGGATTCATGGATCTGGACCAGCAGCGCAGCCTGCTGGCGATCGATCAGTTCAGCCCGGAAGACATAAACGCCGGTCGGGTCGCAGGCAAGCTCAACGCCTTGCCCTCAGCCTACACCGCGCGGGTGTTTCTGTGGAACAAGGCGACTTTTGACCGAGCAGGTGTGGCGCTACCTACCACCTGGGAAGAACTCTTCGCTGCAGGTCCGGTCTTCAGGGCCAAGCTTGGCGACCATGTTTACCCACTGGATGGTGAGTTGTATGACATGATCCTGCTGGCCCAGGCCTATGTGCAGCAAAAGTACGGCACGCCCTATGTAGACCCACTTGAACCCCGAGTCGCCATGAGTCCGGGGGCCGCCCTGGAATGGGTGCAGACCTACAGGCGTCTGATCACCGAACACGTGGCGACGCCACTGCCCCTGCGCGCGAGTCTGGGTGGCGCCGAAAAGCCCACCGAACAGCAACAGGACTGGGTAGTGGGCAACTGGGCGGGTAACTTCACATGGGACTCTGCCATTCCACTGCGCGCAGCCACCCTGAACGCGCAGCAAAAGCTTGTGCTTGGCAGATTTCCCACGCTGCCGGGTGCGAGTGTTAGCGGCATGTTTGGGCGGCCCACGGTCATGCTGGCGGTGGGGCGCAATTGCAAGCAGCCGGAGTTGGCAGCACGCCTGGTGAACTTCATGCTGACGGACCCCCAGGCGGCACGCATTCTCGGCAAGACCCGGGGTGTACCGGCCGCGCGCAGCCAGTTGGACGTGCTGGTGAAAACTAACAAACTGCCTGCCATGGAGCTGGCTGCCCACGAGCAAATCAAGACGCAGCGCGACGCAGGAAGGGTGCCAGTGCCGGCACCTTTATTCGAACACGCACGCCTGCACAAGTTCATGCGTGAGGTGTTTGAAACCGTGGCCTACAACAAAACCACTGACCAGGAGGCTGCACGTCGCCTGGTGGAAGAGGGCAACGCCCTTCTGAAACGTATCAAATAAAAACCATGAGCAAATCCACCCAACGCCAATTGACGTTCGCAACCAAGCGTGATCCCGACACTGGCGCCCGCGTGACCCGATTGACCCCGCTGGACATCACGTGTCACCGCAATTACTTTTATCAAAGGTGCTTTACCAATGACGGCTCCAAGCTGATTTTTGGTGGTGAGTTTGGGCCGGGCAACGCCTGGAACTACCACCTGCTGGATCTGCACAGCCAGGTCGCGACCCAGCTGACCGACCAGCGTGGCGAAAACACCTTTGGTGGTTTTTTGACGCCCAATGATCAACACCTGTACTTCGTGCGCGCCGAGCGCCAGTTGATCCGTCTCACACTGTCCGACCTGACCGAAGAGGTGGTCTACACCGTGCCGCAGGGATGGGTGGGTTATGGCACCTGGGTGTCCAACACGGCATGTACCAGGATGGTCGGTATCGAAATCCATGCGGATGACTGGTTTCCATTGAGCGACTGGAAGAAGTTCCACGACATGTACCACGCCAAGCCGCGCTGTCGCCTGATCCGCATCGACCTGGTCACCGGTCAGCGGGACGTGATACTGGAAAAGCACGGTTGGTTGGGCCACCCCCAATACCAGCCTTTTCATGACGACACCGTGGCCTTTTGCCATGAAGGTCCGCACGACTTGGTGGATGCACGCATGTGGTTCATCAACGAAGACGGCAGCAACTTGCGCTGCGGCAAGGTACACCAGGCGGGTGAAAGCTGCACCCATGAATTCTGGGTGCCCGATGGTTCCTCCATGATTTACGTGTCCTATTTGAAAGGTCAGCGGGACCGCTGGATCTGCGCCCTCGATCCCATCACGCTGGAGGACAAGCGCTTGATGTCCATGCCGCCGTGCTCACACCTGATGAGCAATTTCGATGGGAGTCTACTGGTCGGTGATGGGTGTGGTTCACCTGCCGACGTTGCGGATACCGGAAGCCATGACATCGCGACGGATCCATTTCTGCATGTGTTCGATCTCAAAGCGGGGACTGTGCGTTCCGTGGCGCACCATGATTCGTCGTGGCGTGTCCACAAAGGCAGCCGGCAGGTGACACATCCGCATCCCTCGTTTACCCCAAACGAAGAGCAGATCCTGTTCAGCTCGGATGCTGAGGGTGAGCCCGCCCTGTATCTGGCGGACGTTGAAGTGCGATGAAGTCCTGGATGGGCATCGTGACCTGCTTCGCAATGGGCGCATGGGCACAAGATGTTGCGAGGCCCCAGGTGCCTGTTGCCGCGGAGGCGGACTACACCGTGGCGACCTATCTCGCGCAAGGTCCTACCCCTTGGTCGCCGGCAGAACGATCCACACTTCGGGGCCTGCGGCCGGATGTCGTGGTGGCCTCCGACGGCAGTGGCAACTATACGAGTCTGCAGGCTGCGCTCGACGCCGTGCCCGCAGCCGACGCAGGTGCGCAGCGCGTGGTCATTGGCCTTGCTGCCGGGATCTACCGAGGGCAGGTTTGCTTGCGGGGCAAAGTGCCAGTTACGTTGATAGGGCTTGGCAGTCAACCGGCTGACGTGCGCATCGTTGCATCGCGTTATGCCGCACAGGGCAAACGCCCGGGATTGGATGCCGGTAATCCCTGTATGCCCGCCTTGGATGCACCGACCTACGGAACTTTCAGCAGTGCGACGCTGGCACTCTTCAGCAATGAGGTGCAATTGGTCAACCTGGCGGTTGAAAACGATGCGATGAACAACGTGCGTCATGGGGTTGGTTATCCGGCCGCGGCCGCAGAGGCAGGTGGTGCGCAGGCCGTCGCGCTGATGACCCAGGGCGACAAGATCCAGCTGGAAAACGTGCACCTTCTAGGCCACCAGGACACGCTGTATGTGCGCGCAGCACTTGGCGATGCGGGTGACCGGGTCTACGTGCGCCACAGCCTGGTTGCTGGTGACGTGGATTTCATATTTGGCGCGGGCACACTGGTGATTGATGACAGCACCATCCTCAGCCGGGCAGGGCGAAGGGCCCCGGGGGAGGGCGGGCATGTGTTGGCGCCCAGCACGGCTGCACAAACGCGACTGGGCATGTTGGTTACCAACAGCCGGTGGATCAGCGAAGCCGGGCTACGCCCAGGCTCTGTTTCACTGGGGCGTGCGTGGGACCAGGGTGTTGCCAAGGGAGCATGGCAAAAGGCAGTGTCACCCAATGGGCAGGCGGTGGTGCGTGACAGCGTGCTGGGAAGCCATGTTGGCCCTTGGGCAGCCTCCACATCGCGTAGACCCTTCAGTCCAACCGGCGAGCAGGCCAACCGGTTGCTGGAGTTGCACAACCAGCAGAGCGCGGACGGGAGCCGGGAGATACTGGCGCCCCAGGACGGTTGGGCTGCCGCGCAAGGGGGGACATGGGGTGGTGCGCAGGCCCGGCTAGAGCATGTCTACACCGTGCGCAACCGTTCCGAGTTGGTGGCGGCGCTGGCACCCGGCGCGTACCCGCGTGTGGTGCATGTGGCGGGCCGGATTGACCTCAGTACCGATGCGCAGGGACGTTCGCTGGGCTTTGAAGACTACCGTGATCCAGCGTTTGATCCGAAGGCGTTTGCACTGGCCTACGACCCTGCCACATGGGGCAAAGAACCCCCTGTCGGGATGCAAGAAGAGGCACGCCAGCGGTCCGCGCAGAGGCAGTCGCAGCAGGTGGTGGTGAAGGTTCCATCACACACCACCATCGTGGGTCAGGGATCGGATGCTGCCATCGTAAATGGAGGACTTGCGTTGGACCGGGTGGACAACGTCATCATCCGCAACATCCATTTCTCCGATGCCTATGACTACTTCCCGGCCTGGGACCCCAAGGACAATGCCAACGGCGAATGGAACTCTGAATACGACAACCTTTCACTGCGCGGCGCTACCCATGTTTGGGTAGACCACTGCACGTTTGATGACGGGCCACGGCCAGACCACCTCGAGCCTGTTTTGCTGGGCCGCCAGGTGCAGCACCATGATGGCTTGTTGGACATATCGCACCAGTCCAATTGGGTGACCGTGTCCTGGAATCATTTTCGTGACCACGACAAGACAACCTTGGTGGGTGGCAGTGACGCGCATATTCAGGACGCAGGCAAGTTGAAAGTCACGTTCCACCACAACTGGTACCAGCGGACCAAGGAACGCACACCACGGGTGCGTTATGGCGACGTCCATGTCTACAACAACCTCTTTGACGGCAACGCCGATGGTGGCTACCCCTATGCTTATTCGCTAGGCCTGGGACTGCAGTCCAGAATCTACAGTGAACGCAATGTTTGGCTCACACCTCCCAACGTGCGTTCTGTCCAGTTGCTGCGTGTCCTCAAGGGCAATCGCTTTGCCGACAGAGGGTCTATCCACAATGGTGTGCCGGTGGACTTGCTGTCGGAATTGCGGGTGAACCACCCCAGCGTCAACTGGGCCGACGATGTGGGTTGGACGCCCAGCCTTTTTCTTGCATTGGACAGCGTGTCAGAAGTGCAAGCCCGCGTGCAACGCTGGGCAGGCGCCGGGCGCACACAGGCGGACTAAACATGCCAGACTTCATGGACTCCAACTTCCTGCTGGACACGGAAACTGCGCAGCAGCTTTACCAGGATGTCGCGGCCGATCTACCGATCATCGACTACCACTCGCACCTGCAACAAAGTGAGATTGCCGCAAGAAAACA
This sequence comes from uncultured Rhodoferax sp., assembly GCA_963513355.1. Taxonomy (GTDB): domain Bacteria; phylum Pseudomonadota; class Gammaproteobacteria; order Burkholderiales; family Burkholderiaceae_C; genus Allorhodoferax. Next base: position 20,810 of record CAUPQG010000023.1, read on the forward strand.
GTTTCGCAACATTGCGGAGTTGTGGCTGGCAGGCGACCACTACAAGTGGCGCCTAATGCGCAGTGCAGGCGTATCCGAGGACTTTGTGACCGGGCCACAAAACGATGAGGCCAAGTTCATGGCATTCTGTCGCGTGCTGCCGTTGGCGGCTGGTAACCCGATCTACCACTGGTGCCACTTGGAGCTGCGGCGAATCTTTGGCATCACGCTGACCATCAACGCGGCTAATGCACCCCGCATCTGGGAGCAGGCCAACGCAAGCCTGGTAGGCATGAGTTGTTGGACCTTGCTGGAGCAGGCCAAGGTCGAGGTGGCCTGCACCACCGATGACCCGGTGGACGACCTGGTGCAGCACCAGGTGATTGCCCGGTCGGGGCTATCGACCCGTGTGTTGCCCGCCTTTCGCCCCGACGCGGCTATGCGAATCAACCGCCCCGGCTTTGCCGATTACCTGGCGACCCTGGGGGCGGTGACGGGCTCCCGCATCACGCGCTACGCAGATCTTGTCGCCGCATTGGCCGACCGTGTTGCCTACTTTCACGATCGCGGAGCGCGGATATCGGACCATGCCATCGACTTCCCTATCAGCCACGAGGCGGTGTCGGTGGATGCCTGTGAGTCCTTGCTGAGCAAGCGCTTGTCGGGGTTGCTACTGAGCGAATCCGAGCAGGCTGCGTTTCAGCGCGGCCTTTTGCAGGACCTGGGTGCCATTTATGCGCGCCACCAGTGGGCCATGTGTCTGCACATCGGAGCCCAGCGCAACAACAGTGAGCGTGGCATGCGGATTCTGGGCCCCGATACAGGGTACGACGCCATATCCGATGCGGGCCACAGCCGCGGTATCGCCGGTTTGCTGGATGCGCTGGATGCAGATGGCCTGCTGCCCAAGACCATGCTGTTTTGCCTGAACCCGGCCATGAACGAAATGCTGGCCGCACTGATCGGGTGTTTTCAGGATGGCAGCATGGCAGGCAAGGTGCAGATGGGTCCCGCCTGGTGGTTCAACGACCACAAGGACGGCAACCTGCGCCAACTGCGAGTGTTGGCCAACCACGGTGTGCTGGGTACTTTTGTCGGTATGGTGACCGATTCGCGCAGCTTTGCGTCCTATCCGCGGCATGACTATTTCCGCCGCCTGCTGTGCCGACAGTTAGGGCGTTGGGTGACGGATGGTGAGTATCCCCATGACCGGTCAACATTGGAAACCATTGTGCGTGGTGTTTGTTATGACAACGCCAAACGCTATTTCGCGCTATGACAACCACCACGCCTGGCAAGGTTCTGTGCATTCACCCGGACGACGACATGCTGGTGGCCCTGGTGGATCTGCATCCGGGTGAAACGGTGGAGTGGGCACAGCAGCCACTGTTCATACGCACAGCGGTACAACGCAAGCACAAGGTAGCCCGCCGCGATTGTGCACAAGGTGACATCCTGAAGCTGTACGGCACGCCAGTGGGCAAGGCGACACAGTTCATTGGTACAGGCTGCGCAGTCACCACTGACAATCTGGAGCACTACGCGTCAACACCAAGGGTAGATGCAGTAACCCCTGAACCCACCTGGACCGCACCGGATGTAGCACGTTGGCGGCAGATGACATTCCAGGGTGTGGTGCGCAAGGACGGCCGGGTCGGTACAGCCAACCATTGGTTGATTTTTCCGTTGGTCTTTTGCGAGAACCGCAATGTGGAGCAGCTGCGCGATGCACTGGTGCGGCCGTTGGGATATGGCCAGGAGGAGGATCTGGCGGATTTCACCCGTTCGTTGTTGGGCGGGACACCGTCCCGTGCACCCGCGTCCAGCCGACCCTTTCCCAACGTGGATGGCGTGCGCATCATCACCCACCAGGGTGGGTGTGGTGGCACGCGTGCAGACGCACGGTCCCTCTGCCGCATTCTGGCGGCGTATGCAGACCACCCCAATGTGGCCGGTGTGACAGTGTTCAGCCTGGGTTGCCAGAACGCGCAGGTGGCCATGTTCAAGGCTGCGCTGGCCGAGCTGAACCCGCACTTCGACAAGCCCTGCTTGGTTTACGAACAGCAGGCATGTAAGGGTGGCGAGGGGGCCATGATGAAGGCCGTGGTGCAGGACACCCTGAAGCAATTGGAAATTGCCAATACAGTCCTGCGGCAACCAGTACCTTTGTCGCACTTGCGCATTGGTGTCAAGTGCGGAGGTTCCGACGGCTTTTCCGGCATCACCGCCAACCCGGTTCTGGGGCTGGTATCCGATCGATTGGTGGCGCTGGGCGGCGGTTCCATTCTTTCGGAGTTTCCGGAACTGTGTGGCGTTGAAACCAGCCTGCTGGAGCGCTGTTTGCACGCCCCGGACCGGCAGCGGTTTGCGGATCTGATGCATGACTTCGAGAGCCGTGCACTTGCGGTGGGGACCACGTTTGCCGACAACCCCAGTCCAGGCAATATTCGTGACGGCCTGATTACTGACGCCATGAAGTCCGCCGGGGCCGCACGCAAAGGCGGCAGTTCACCCATCGTTGCCGTGCTGGACTATGGGGAGGTTGCCAACAAGCCGGGTCTCTCGCTGCTGTGCACCCCGGGCAACGATGTGGAGTCGGTGACTGCGCTTGTGTCAGCCGGTGCCAATGTGGTGTTGTTCACTACCGGGCTTGGCACGCCCACAGGCAACCCCATAGCGCCTGTCGTGAAAGTGTCCAGCAACACGGATGTCGCTACGCGACTGTCCGAGCTTATCGACTTCGATTGCGGCAGCATCCTGCAGGGAGCTGATCCAGAGTTGTTGGCAGATGGTTTGCTGGAGCACATTATCGCGATTGCATCCGGGCGACAAGTGACCCAAGCAGATCGCCTCGGGCAGCACGACTTCATTTTCTGGCGGCGTGACATTTCACTATGAACGGCACTACTGCGCTGCCTCGCCTGCAACGTGACGGGGACTTCGCGCTGCCCATTCGTGTTCTTCAATTTGGGCAGGGTATTTTTTTACGCGGTTTTGTGGACTGGCAGTTGGATATACTGAACACGCACTGCGGTCTTGATTTTGGTGTGGTCATCGTTCGCCCCACGTCCCGGTCTCAAGCGCCCTTGCTTGATACGCAGGGTGGGTGCTACACAACGGTGTTGCGCGGTCTGGACGCGCACGGAGAGTTGCAGACGGAAGTGCGCAAGATCAACTGCGTGCAGCGGGAACTCGATCTCTCGGTGCACTTTGCAGACTACCTGGCCCTGGCTCGCAACCCCGATGTTCGCTTCCTTGTATCCAATACCACCGAAGCGGGTATATCGGTGAATGGCAGTGACCGCTACACCGACCGGCCACCTCAAACTTTTCCGGCCAAATTGACCCGGTGGTTGCACGAACGGCATCAGCACTTTGGAGGTGATCCCTTAAAGGGCGTTGTGCTGTTGCCCTGCGAGTTGATAGAAGACAACGGCCCGGCATTGCGGGATGCTGTGCTGCACTACGCCAACGTGTGGCAGCTGTCTGCGGAGTTCCACACCTGGCTGGCGCAGTCCTGCTATTTCTGTTCCACGTTGGTGGACCGTATCGTTACCGGCCATCCGGTAGAGGAGATCGGGCAACTGCAGGCCACGCTGGGCTACCAGGATGCCTTCTTGGTCACCGGCGAGCGGTACCACTACTGGGCTATCGAGGCACCGCCCTGGGTGGCGCTTGAACTGCCTTTTCAGCGTGCTGGCCTGAACGTCCAGTGGGTGGCAGACCTGACCCCTATCCGCTTGCGCAAAGTCGCCATTCTGAATGCTGCACACACGGTGTTGGCAGCAGTTGGTCTATTGGTTGGTGTGCGGACGGTGAGAGACGCGATGCAAGATCCCGAGGTCATGGCGTTTCTTGCAGCCACACTGAGCCAGGAAATTCTGCCGTCGCTGCCAATGGAACAGGAAGGTTTGCGGGTCTATGTGCAAGAGGTATTGCTGCGATTCCGCAACCCCCATATCCAGCACCAACTGCAGGCCATCGCCTTAAACATGGCCAGCAAGTGTGTCACCCGTCTGGTGCCCCAAATCAAAACCTTTGCGCAAACCAACGGCCGTTTCCCACCGCGCCTGGTGTTGGCGTTGGCTGCCGCCTTCCAAGGGCTCAAAGAACCATCTGGCGCGCTCAATACCGCAGTGCTTGGAACTGAAGGTTTAGCGGGGGCGCTTGAGAGCGCCCGTTCAGCGATAGAGACCTTCGGCATGCGACAGGCCCTCTTGCGTATTGGAGAAACTGCATGAACCACCTTGTACGACGCGCCGTGACGGTGCTTGCCATGGGCGTTCTTGGGGTTGTAGCTGGTGCCCAAGCCCAGATGAATCCGTATACCTACGATACGCAAGGTTGGGCCACCGGAACCCGTGGTGGGCAGGGCGGCCGCATCATCCGCGTCACGCATCTCAACGCGTCAGGACCCGGTTCATACCGGGAAGCCGTCGAGGCAGAAGGTCCTCGCATTGTTGTATTTGAGGTGGGTGGTGTCATCGACATGGGTGGCAAGAACATCACCATCAGAAACCCGTATCTGACGATAGCGGGGCAGACCGCGCCCGCGCCCGGTATCACCGTGATCAAGTCTGAAACCAATATTGCCACCCATGATGTGATCATCCAGCACATGATGTTCAGACCTGGTGAATTTGGCCGTGCCAAGCGCAGCGGCCAAGACCAGGACGGCATCTCCACCCAGGCGGGAGCACACCACGTCATCGTGGACCACTGTTCCCTGTCTTGGGCGACCGACGAGAACCTGTCCGTTGGTGGCCCCCGTTTTGAAGGCGCAGGCCCTGCAGATTGGCGGCGCAATACCTCACACGCGATCACCTACAGCTACAACCTCATTTATGAAGGTCTGGCCAACTCGGTGCATCAGAAAGGTGAGCATTCCAAAGGTACGCTGGTGCACGACAACGCCACCGGCGTCCTGCTATACGGCAATGTTTATGCCTCGAACCGGGAGCGCAATGCGCTGTTCAAGGGCGGTGTGTATGCCGCCATGGTGAACAACCTGGTCTTCAACCCCGGGCAGAAGGCCGTGCACTACAACCTGGTGGCGCACGAATGGAGTGGGCATGACTACCAGACCGGCAAGGTCACCCTGGTGGGCAATGTGTACCGCCAAGGTCCCGACACCAAGGCCAACACGCCACTGTTTGCGTTGGGAGGACATGGTGATGTGGAGCTCTACCTCAAGGACAACATCGCGGTGGATGACGTAGGCCAGGTCGTGGAGCATACCGGTGTGTACACGGCGAGCCGCGCACGCATCGTGCAGGCGGAGGCGCCCTACCTGCCGCAGGGCATCCATGTCTATCCGGTTCACGACCTGGAGCGCGACCTGCCGCTGGTCGCCGGTGCTCGGCCATGGCAACGTGATCCGATTGACTTCAAGTTGTTATCGGATGTGGCGGAAGGGCGTGGCTTGATCATTGACTCCGAAGTCGAGAATGCGATGGGTTACCCACGCTATGCACCTACCAGTCGTGTCTTTAACCCCGCAGATTGGAACTTGCATGACATGAGCCCCAAAGCGGGCTGGGCATCGTTGGCCCGGGCGGAGGTGCGCTAACCATGCTACGTCTCTGGCCCCTGGTCGTGATGTGCGGGGCGCTGCTACTGCCCCCCGCCTCCGTGGCCTGGGCACAGGGTGTAGAAGGACAACGCAAGGCCGACCTGGGGGACGGACGCTACCTAAACCCCATCATGGCGGGTGACCATCCCGACCCCAGCATCCTGAAGGATGGTGACGACTACTACATGACCTTTTCGTCCTTCGAAGCTAACCCGGGGCTGACGATCTGGCACTCACGTGACCTGGTGAATTGGCAGCCCATTGGCGCCGCGCTCAACCAATACATAGGGAGTGTGTGGGCCCCCGAGTTGACCAAACACGGGGATCGTTTCTACATCTACATCCCGGTCAAGCATCCCGGCGGCAACAACATTTATGTGGTTCATGCCAAGGACATTCGCGGCCCTTGGTCTGCGCCAGTCGCGTTGAACAACGACCGCATAGACCCGGGACACATCGTCGGTGAAGATGGCCGCCGATATTTGTTTCTGTCGCATGGCGATCGTGTGCAGTTGTCTGAGGACGGTATGCGGACCGCGGGGCCGGTGACCCACGTTTACGACGGCTGGAAGTATCCGGACGACTGGGACGTCGAGAGTTATTCGCAGGAAGGCCCCAAGATGCTGCGCCGAGGCGAATACTTCTACATGACGCTGGCCCTGGGAGGAACTGCTGGGCCGCCCACCGGGCATATGGTGGTGTCGGCGCGCTCCAAGTCCATTCATGGACCGTGGGAAAACTCCCCCTACAACCCCATTCTGCGTACCCGCTCAGTCAGCGAAAAGTGGTGGTCCAAGGGACACGCCACCTTGGTCGAAGGGCCCAACGGCAAGGACTGGTACATGGTGTACCACGGGTATGAGAACGGCTTTTATACCCTGGGGCGACAGACCCTGTTAAGCGCAGTGGAGTGGACGGCAGACGGCTGGTTTAAGGCCCGGGATGGTGATGATGGCGCCCCTCTGTCCAAACCCATGGGAGGGCAGGCCGTACCGCACGGCGTGGCGCTCTCTGACGACTTTTCGACCAACAAGTTTGGACAGCAGTGGAGCTTCTTTCGCGGCGCTGCGGCTGAGATGGAGCGCGTGAGATTCAAGCCCGGGTATCTGGAGTTGCAGGCACAAGGTGACTCGCCGTCCAACAGTTCACCCCTGACCTTTATTGCAGGTGACCAAGCTTATGCGTTTGAGGTTGACCTGGACCTTGACGAAGGTGCACAGGCGGGGCTTTTGCTGTTCTACAACGACAAACTCTATGCAGGTCTTGGCGTCAACCAAAAGAATTTGGTCTTGCACCGTTATGGCATGGATCAACGCAAGAGTGCCAAGCCGATGGGCATGGCCAACACGCTGCGCATGCGCCTTACCAACAACCGCCACATTGTGAGTATCCACACGTCCACCGACCAGGGGCGTAGCTGGCAGAAGTACGGGACACAAATGGAAGTCAGTGGTTACCACCACAACGTTGCGTATGGCTTCATGAGTCTGCGCCCGGCGCTTTACGCCGCGGGCAAAGGGGCGGTGCGCTTTTCCAATCTGACTTACCGCGCCTTGCCCTGATTACGAACCGACAGAGTTTTTTCACAACCACAAGAGGAGATAGACACCATGATTTACCGCAAAAACCTGATTCGTCCATTGTTGGCAGCAGCGTCCCTGCTGGCCGTGGCAGGTGCCTGGGCCACAGAGTTCCGATCGGCGGACATCCACCCCGATGACTACCCCACCGTGCTGGCCGTGCGCCATATGGGCGAGACACTGAGCAAAGCCACCAACGGCAAACACAGCATCAAAGTGTTTTCCAAATCGGCGCTTGGCATCGAGAAAGACACCATTGAGCAGACCAAGCTCGGTGCCATCGCCATGACCCGTGTCAACGTTGCACCCATGAACAACATCTGCGCGGCCACCATGGTGCCGACCATGCCCTTCCTGTTCCGCTCCACCGAGCACATGCGCAAGGTGCTGGACGGCGCCATTGGCGATGAGATCTTGAAAGACTGCGAGGCCCAGGGCTTCATCGGTCTGGCCTTCTATGACTCGGGTGCGCGCTCCATGTACACCGTCAAGAAGCCAGTAAAAACGTTGGCAGATGCCAAAGGTTTAAAAGTGCGCGTGCAGCAGAGTGATCTGTGGGTGTCACTGCTGGAAGCCATGGGTGCCAACGCCACCCCCATGCCTTTTGGCGAGGTGTACACCGCGCTGAAGACGGGCCTTGTTGATGCCGCGGAAAACAATTACCCCAGTTACGAGAGCTCGCGCCACTTTGAAGTAGCCCGGTTCTACAACAAGACCGAGCACTCCTTGGCACCGGAAATCCTGCTGTTCTCCAAGAAAGTGTGGGACACCCTGTCTGCGGATGAACAGAAGCAGATCCGCATGGCCGCCAAGGAATCGGTCATCTATATGCGCAAGCTGTGGGATGAGCGCGAAGAAAAGTCATTGGCCATCGTCAAGGCGGCCGGTGTGCAGATTGTGGATGTAGACAAGGCCAGTTTCCAGGCTGCAATGAAGCCGGTATACGACAAGTTCCTGAAAGATCCCAAGCTGCAGGAAATGGTCAAACGCATCAACGCAGTCCAATAAGTCTATGGCGCTTTACACCCGTTTCTGTGCCGCCCTGGCCAGGCTGTGCCTGCAACTGGGCGTTGCCGGCCTGGTGCTGCTGGTGGTGGCCGTGCTCTACCAGGTGGTGGGACGTTATGTGTTCAATGACACCCCCACCTGGGCTGAAAGCGGAGCGGTGCTGTTGGTGCTCTACGTAACCATGCTGGGTATGGCCGTGGGGGTGCGCGATGCAGGCCACATTGGTCTGGAGTCTTTGCTGGTGCTGGTACCCGAGGCGCTACGCCTGAAGATGGAGCTCCTCATTCAGGCGTTGGTGCTTGTCTTTGGCCTGGTCATGGCCTACAACTGCGGTGTGCTGGCCGCCAGTGTGTGGGACTACAAGATCCCGACACTGGGTCTTTCGGAAGCCTTCAAGTACCTGCCGCCAGCGCTTGCGGGTGTACTGGTTGCGCTGTTTTCCCTTGAACATATCATTGCGCTGCTGCGCCATGAAGACGTGGAGCCCGCATGGCACTGACGATTCTGGGTGTGAGCTTCACACTGCTTTTGCTGCTGGGCGTGCCAGTAGCCTTCTCTATCGGACTGTCCTCGTTGGCGGCACTTCTTTATGAAGGTATGCCGTTGGCGGTGGGTTTCCAGCAAATGATTTCGGGCATGAGCCCGTTCTCCTTTCTGGCCATTCCGTTCTTCATTTTTGCTGGAGAGATCATGATGTACGGCGGCATCGCCGACCGCATTGTGGACTTTGCCAAGTCTGTTGCGGGCCATGTACGTGGTGGTCTGGGCATGAGCAATGTGGTGGCCTGCACACTGTTTGGCGGTGTTTCGGGCTCGCCGGTTGCGGACGTGTCAGCCATGGGGGCGGTGCTGATCCCGCAGATGAAGAAGGAGGGTTACGACGCGGACTATGCGGTCAACGTCACCACCCACGCTTCACTGGTGGGGGCGGTGATGCCCACCAGCCACAACCTGATCATCTTCACGCTGGCGGCCAGTGGCAAGGTCAGCATTGCGGCCCTGATTCTGGCCGGCATCGTACCCGCCATCCTGCTCACCATTTGCAACCTGGTTGCCGCTTACGCGGTGGCGGTCAAGCGCGGATACCCTGCTGGAACCTTCCCCGGCTGGGCGGTGGTTTGGCGGTCTTTCCTGCAGTCGCTGCCGGGGCTGTTGGTGGTGGTCATCATCATCGTGGGTATCCTGTCGGGCGCGTTCACGGCCACCGAGTCGGCATCTGTGGCCGTCATCTGGGCGCTATTCCTTGCAGCATTGGTCTACAAGCGCCTGACGCGCGAACAGTTTCTGAAAGCTGCAGCCAAGGCGGTCAAGGCCACCGGTTCCGTGCTGCTGCTGATCGGCATCAGTTCCATGTTTGGCTACCTGATTGGCTTGTACGGGGTGGCCGAACTCACCGGCCAGATGCTGGGCAGCGTCAGCTCCAAGCCTTGGGTAATCTTCCTGTGGGTCAACATCATTCTGTTCGTGCTGGGCACGTTTCTGGACATGGCAGCCACCATCCTGATCTGCACCCCCATCTTCCTGCCGATCTGTCAGCAGATGGGCATGAGCACCGAGCAGTTTGGCATCGTCATTTTGATCAATTGCGCCCTGGGCCTGAACACACCACCAGTGGGCACCACACAGTTTGTGGGCTGCACCATTGGCGGCATATCGGTGGGCGAGGTCATGAAAACCATCTGGCCGTTTTACGGCGGGCTGGTCGCTGCGCTGATGCTGGTCACCTATGTACCGGAGTTTTCCATGTGGCTGCCCAATTTGGTATTGAAGTGAACTGGCACACCATGCACAATTGGTTCACAATACAATTTGAAACGTGTTTTCAGAGAAAACAAAACAAATGGATGATGACTCCCTAGATTCCAAGCAGCCCGAGTCGGTTGCGGCCGTTCTTAAGACATTTGGCCTGCTGCAGGCGCTGGCCGAACGCAGCGAAACCGGCATATCCGACCTGTCCATGCGCCTGGCCATGCCCAAGGCCACCGTATACCGGTTTCTGCAGACCATGATGACGCTGGGCTACGTGCGCCAGGAGGCGGACAGCGAACGCTACGGCCTGACCATGAAGGTCTTTGAGCTGGGCACCAAGGCCCTGCAATACCCCGAACTGGTGGATTTGGCCAAACACCATATGCAGATGCTGGCCGACAAGACCGGCGAAACTGTGCACCTGGGCACCCTGATTGACAGCGAAATCATCTATGTGCACAAGGTGGATTCGCGCCACATGCTGGGGATGTATTCCAAGGTGGGCCGGCGCGCACCGCTGCACTGCACGGCCATTGGCAAGGTGCTCATGGCGTGGGAACACCCCGACCGCCGTGCCTTGATCTTGCAAGGCGCCGAATTCACCAAGTACCGCGACAAGACCATCGTGGAACCTGCTGCGTTTGCGCAGGAGCTGGATCGGGTCAAGGCCCAGGGCTTTGGCGAGGACCGCGAAGAGTTTGACGACCACATCCGTTGCCTGGGTGTGCCTATTTTTGACCGTCTGAACCGACCTATTGCCGGCTTGAGCATTTCGTTCCCGACCTTCCGCTACGACCCGTCTCGGCAGGGTGAAGTGGTGACCATGCTGACCGATGCCAGCCGTGACATTTCATCCAAGCTGGGCTGCACCCGCTTCCCCTTGGATACGCCGCAGTAGGCTGCCAGCGCTGGGGCTCAGCGCCCCAGCATGGGGAACAGCTTGACCAGCCCGTCCGACATCACCTCTACCGCCAGAGCCGCCAGGATAAGACCCATCAAACGGGTCATCACATTGATGCCGGTTTTGCCGAGAATCCGCGCAATCGGTTGCGCCAACGAAAAGCACAGCGCGGTGGCCAGTGCGATGACGACTCCGTAGCCCACCAGCGTGCCCAACTGCAGAACAGTTTTGGCCTTCTCGGAATAAATCACCACGGTAGACATGGATGCCGGGCCGGTGAGCAGCGGTATGGTCAGTGGCACCACCGCAATGCTGGCGCCGCGCGCCGCTTTTTCGGCACCGTCTTCCATTTCATGGGTGTTGGTCTTGGCCTCGGCCGGTTGGGCGTTAAGCATGTTCAGGGCCGATGTCAGCAGCAGCATGCCGCCGCCCACCTGGAAACTGGCCAGCGAAATGCCGAAAAAATTCAGGATATCCAGGCCCAGCAGTGCACTGGTGGCGATGACCACAAAGCAGCTGAAGGACGAAATCGCAATCGTGCGCCTGCGCTGCTCGCGCGAGAACCCTTGTGTGTAGTGGATAAAAAACGGCACGATGGCCAGCGGGTTCACGATGGCTAGCAGGGTGATGAGGGGTTTGAAGTCCATATGGTTACCGAATGAAAGTGATAGATGTGCGCCTAGCGGCCACCGGCCACATCGAACAGGCTGCCCGTGGTGTAGCTGGAATCATGGCCCATCAGCCAAACGATGGCCTGGGCAACCTCCAGCGCGGTGCCGGCACGCTGCATGGGCACCTGGGGTGCCAACTGGCGGGCCCGATCAGGCTGGCCGCCGCTGGCGTGGATGTCGGTCTCGATGATGCCGGGGCGTACGGCGTTCACGCGAATGCCCTCCTGCGCTACCTCTTTGGCCAGCCCGATGGTGAAAGTATCGATGGCGCCTTTGCTGGCCGCGTAGTCCACATACTGCCCGGCACCACCCAAGCGCGCCGCGGCGCTGGACACATTCACAATGCTGCCGCCCTCACCGCCATGGCGTGTGCTCATGCGCTTGACGGCTTCACGGGCACACACAAAGGACCCCAGCACATTGGTCGCAAACATGCGTTGCAGGCGGGCCCAGTCCATAGCGTCTACCCGGCAGGCCACATCCACAATGCCAGCGTTGTTGACTAAGCTGGTGAGGGGGCCGAGCTTGGCGTCTACCTTGTCAAACATGGCCATCACCTGGGATTCAACCGACACATCGGCTTGTACGGTGATGGCCGTGCCGCCGCCGGCGCGGATCTGGCGCACGACTTCATCCGCAGCAAGCGAATTGCGGGTGTAGTTGACCGCCACGGCGTAGCCCTTTTGCGCAGCCAGCAGGGCCGTGGCTGCACCGATGCCGCGTGAGCCCCCGGTGACCAGTGCAACGGGCGCCATCACGGCAGCGGGCGAATGCTGCTCTTGAGCACGGCGGGACTGTAGTAGCGCTGAAAACTCTTCCACACATCGCCGGATTTGGCCGCACGCCCCATGGCATCGAGCAGCTCTGTCTTGTCAGCCGGGCTCAGAGAGGTGTTGGACAGGTAGACGCCGCTGGTACCCCAGGGCAATTCTTCCAATGGCTCCATGCGCAGTGTGTCCACCATGTCGCGCACACGTTCATCGCCCTGCACGGCACCCGCCAAAATGGTGGGTGCCATGATGGTCACATCCACGGTGCCGGCCTTGAGCAGGCGGGCCACCGAGAGGGGATCCACTTCCAGAATCAAGCGTCCCTGTTGGCCCAGCGCGGTAATGAGGTCCTGGTAGGGCTGGCCGTAGTCAAAGCCACGCACCAAAGCCACCTTCAGGCTGGTTTGGTCCAGCAACTCCTGCACGGTCTTGATGGGCGGACGCTTGGACTGGATGGACATCAACAGTGCGCGGTTCTGGATCAATGCCACAAAGGTGCCCAAGGCATCACGCTTGGGTGTCTTGCTGGCCGGTATCAGCACATCGGCGCGGCCGGTTTCAAACAATACCTCCAACCGGGCGCGGGGAACGGCCGTCATGGCAAAGGTGCATTTTTCTTTTTCGGACATTACCCGCAGCAAATCGGGATAAATGCCGCTAACGGCATCACCGTTGACCAGCACACTCAGCCCAGTGGCCGACATGGGCACGTTCATCACCCGTGAGCACTCGGCTTGGGCGCCTGACGCAGCCAGTGCTGCCAGGGCCACGAACGTTGCGCGCAGTGTGTAAAGATGCCGGTACATGGAAGGCAGTTTATCCGTGAAGCCAGATAATGCGAAACGGTTTTTCCACACGCCGCAGCGCCCACTGCGCTTGGGGCCATTCAAAGAGGTTCACCATGTCGCTGCAGAAGACTTTTATGCGAAATATGGCTCTAGCCCCGGTTCGCATTGCCTGTATTGCTATTACTTTAGGAGTGGTCGGTGTGGCGGCTCAGGCGGCGGACTACAGCGGCCCGCTGTTTGACGCCCACCTGCACTACAACACGGAAGCCTGGGACGGTCAGGCCGGCCCGCACTCTCCCGCCGACGTGCTGGCGCGCATGCAGCAAAGCGGCGTGCGCGCTATTGTTGCCAATTCCCGCCCCAATGACGGCACCCAGTTGCTGGCCAGCAGCCCGCTGGCCCGCCAGGCCGGGGTGGCGGTGGTGCCCTTTATCCGCCTGTACCGCAATCGGGCCGACTATGACAGCTGGTTCAAGGACGAGACGATATACACCATGGTGCAAACCGAGTTTGCCAAGGGCACACCCGGTGGCGGTGCCTACAAGGGCATTGGCGAATTTCACCTGTACGACAGCGCCAATGCCAATGGCCCGGTCGCCAAAAAGCTGATGGCCTTTGCCGAAGAAAAAGGCCTGGCCGTGCTGGCCCATGTGGATGACGTAGCCATAGACCTGCTGATGGCCAACACCCCCTCCAAAGGACAAAAGGCCAAACTCATCTGGGCCCACACCGGCATCAGCGGTGTGCCTGCAGCCCGGGTGGATGCGCTGCTGGCCCAGTACCCGCTGCTCATGGGCGAGCTGTCCTACCGCCCCGGCTTGACCTGCGGCGCAGCCCCGGGCGCTGAACGCCTGTGCCCCGAGTGGCGTGCGTTGCTGCTCAAGTACCCCACGCGCTTCTTGGTGGGCTCCGACACCTGGGTCAACCAGCGCTGGCAGTACTACGGCGACACCATGCAGGGCTACCGCGCCTGGCTGGGCGAGCTGCCTGCTGACGTAGCCCGCAACATCGCGTGGAACAATGGCGCGCGCCTGTTTGATGTAGCAACCCCTTCCACCGCCACGAGCAAACCATGACCATCCAATTGCACTACGCTCCCGCCACCGCCAGCATGATTCCGCACCTGCTGCTGGAAGAAATCGGCACTCCGTTTGAACTGGTCCTGGTGGACAACACGGTGGGCGCCCACCGCGAGCCTGCCTACCTGAAGCTCAACCCCAACGGCCTGTTGCCTGCGCTGACCGACAGTGATGGCCTGGTGCTGTACGAGACCGCCGCCATCTGCCTGCACCTGTGTGATACCCACCCCGCTGCCGGCTTGGCGCCCGCCGTCGGCACTGTGCAGAGGGCCCACTTCTACAAGTGGCTCATGTGGCTGACCAACACGCTGCAAAGCGCGCTCATCGTCTACTTCTACCCCCAGCGTTGGGCCAATGAGGGCAACGCCGCTGGCGTAGCCGAAGTCAAGGCGCACGCCCAGAGCAAGATCGACGGCATGCTGGACCAGCTGGACGCAGAGTTGGCCCGCCACGGCGGCCCCTGGTTCATGGGCGAAAGCTACAGCGCGCTGGACCCCTATGTGTTCACCCTGTGCCGCTGGACGCGCAATTTCAACGGCCGCAAGGCCCGCGACTTGCCGCACCTGGGGCCGTATCTGCAACGGGTGCTGGAGCGGCCGGCGAGCCAGCGGGTGATGGTGACGGAGAAGTTGAGTGCGCCGTTTTATTGACTGACCCAGGCAAGCCTGCCAGCTACGCCCCCCATGACACACCGCATAGCAATTGCTCAAATCTCGATGCACTGGACTACGGCGGAAAATGTCGCAGCCTTACGCTCGGCGATTGATTTAGCCAAATCGCATGGAGCGCAAATTTGCGCCTTTTCAGAGCTCGCAGTCACCGGGTTTCATCGACAAATTGCACGTGAAGCAACGCCTGAAACAGTGTGGCCGGCGGTGCACAGCCTTCAAGCATATGCCGCCGATTTAGAGCTTTGCATCGCATTGGGTGCCCCAACCTTTTCGGACGATGGCGCCAAGTTCATCTCGCATCTCCTGATCGACGAGCGTGGTGAAACCGCGGCCGTCATTCGAAAGCAGGGCCTCACGGATCCAGAAGCAACTTTCTTCGCTAGGGGGTCTTCACGCCCTATCGGTAGCCTGCACGGGTTACGCTGCTCTGCCGCTATTTGTAGAGAGGTTGAAGACCTTGAGTTGGTATCCGGCCAGCTCCCACCTGGCACGGCAGACGCGATTTTCGTTCCGGGTGCGTTGCGGCAAGACCCTGAAAAGCCGAGGACTGATCCACCGGAATATGTGCGCGACATCCAGCGCCTTGCTTTAGCGACCAGGACTTTCATCATTCAGACCAACTGGCCCAACGCCCTAAATCGGCCTGAAGAGAGTTCTGAAGGCGGCGCAAGCACTGTTGCTAGCCCAGACGGCCAGATCCTTTTTCGTTTGCCTGGACAATCTTCCGGTGTTGGCATCTTTACCCTTGGTCAGGGCACTTTCGAATGGCACCCCCAGTAAAGCCTGCAATCTGACAGGTGTCGCAATCCGAGCGTTTTTGTCGACGGAAGGCAAGAAGCACTCCAACAATTCCAAATGGAACACAAATGCTCCACTGAGCGGGGTGTAGTGGAATCATTGGAACCAGCAGTCAACTAGTCAGCGCCATTGGCACCAGGTTGAAATCTAGTAGCCCCAACATTGGGTTCACATTCCGTCAAGCATCGTTGTCACAAAAGTTCAACGCAGCGATGGCGCGCACTCACCGCCCCGTGCGCGCCAGATACCGCTTGCGCCAGAAAAACACCACCAGCACTACCGCAACCACCACCATGGTGAACATGGCCCACAAGGCACCGGTCTGGTTGTGTATAAGCGGCAGGGTGTCGAAGTTCATGCCAAAGAAACCGGTGATCAGGTTCAGCGGCAAAAAGATGGCGGTGAGCACGGTCAGGGTGCGCATGATGTCGTTGGTGCGGCTGCCCTGCACGCTGAAGTGCATTTGCACCGCAGTTTCCACGCTTTGCTCCAGGCGGCGCACGTGGTGCACCACGCGCTCTATATGCTCCAGTACATCGCGGCTGCGCACTTGCAGCAGGTCGCGCTCGCGCTGTCCGGCAACGGTGTCGGCGTCGGGCCAGGTCTTCACCGCCTCAATCCAGTCTTGCAGCGCGGCGCGTTGGTCCTCACACACCTCGTCCAGGTAATGCAGGGTCAGACGTGCGTCCAGCAGCGCGCCCCAGTTGTTGAAGCGGGTGCGGGGGTTCAGCAGTTCACTTTGCCAGTGGTCCAGCTGGTGGGTCAGTTCGCGGCGCAGCTCCAGAAAACCGTCCACCATCTGGTTGGTGATGCGTAGCATCATGTCGGCCGGGCTGGTGGGCAGGCGGGCACCCGCCGCGCGGGACTCGGCACTGGTAGCCTGCAGCAGTTTGCTGGCATAGGCGTCGCGCACCGCGCAGTCGGTGGGGTGCACGGTCAGCAACACGCGATCAAATACGGCAAAGCCGACAGGGCTGGTGTCGATACGCCGCAGAATGGGCGGCCCGCTGCGCGCCGGACCATAGGCCACAGGATTGCCGGGCTCTGCAAGGTCTGCTGTGGGCCGGTTACCGGCCGCCAGACGCCGGAACACCAACACGTCGTACTGCGATGTGTAGTCGTAGTGTGACGGCAGCTGGTTGTTGATCAGGTCCGAGATATGCAAATCCACCAGCTGCTGGCCACACAGGGTCTGCAGCATGGTTTGTACCTGGGCCTGGGTGACCTCAAATTCGCGCCGCGCGCAGGCCACCCACACAAAACCCTGGGCCGGCATGCCCGCCGCCGTCAGCGCGGCCAGGTCCTGGGTCTCGGTGATGCCGCTTGCCTGGATGTGAAAAATGCGCATGGGGCCTTCTGGCAGAACGGTTTAAGAGAAATAGGGCTCTAGCCCCGGTGAAATATGATGGCGATGCTATTGTTTTTGTAGTAATCTGGCGGCATCCAGCGCAAAGTAGGTGAGCACGCCGTCGGCGCCCGCGCGCTTGAAGGCCAGCAGGCTCTCCATCATCACGGCCTCACCGTCCAGCCAGCCGTTTTGGGCGGCTGCCTTGAGCATGGCGTATTCGCCACTCACCTGGTAGGCAAAGGTGGGTACCTTGAATTCATCCTTCACGCGGCGCACCACGTCCAGGTAGGGCATGCCGGGCTTGACCATCACCATGTCGGCGCCTTCGGCAATATCCATGGCCACTTCGCGCAAGGCCTCGTCGCTGTTGCCGGGGTCCATCTGGTAGACCTTCTTGTTGCTCTTGCCCAGGTTGCTGGCTGAGCCCAGCGCGTCGCGGAAAGGGCCATAAAAGGCGCTGGCGTATTTGGCGCTGTAGGCCATGATGCGGGTGTGGATCTGGCCCTTGGCTTCGAGTGCGGCGCGGATGGCGCCGATGCGGCCGTCCATCATGTCGCTGGGGGCGACGATGTCGGTGCCGGCATCAGCCTGCACCAGTGCCTGCTGCACCAGCACGGCCACGGTTTCGTCGTTCAGTATGTAGCCGTTTCCCTCGGGGCGGGTGTCGGGCAGGCCGTCCTGGCCATGGTTGGTGAAGGGGTCCAGTGCCACATCGGTCATCAGGCCCAGTTGGGGAAACTCTTTCTTCAGCGCGCGCACCACACGGGGTATCAGGCCGTCGGGGTTCAGCGCTTCGGAGCCCTGGTAGTCTTTGAGCGACTGGTCCACCACCGGAAACAATGCCATCACGGGTATGCCCAGCTTCACACACTCTTCGGCCACGGGCAGCAGCAGGTCCAGACTCAGACGCTCCACGCCGGGCATGGAGCCAATGGGTACACGCTGCTGCTGGCCGTCCACCACAAACACCGGGTAGATCAGGTCGTAGGGGGTGAGGGTGTTTTCGCGCACCAGGTTGCGGGTGAAAGCATCACGGCGCAAGCGGCGTGGGCGGCCGTGGGGGTAGGAAGAAAAAGAGGTCATACTAAAAATTGTGCCTGATTCTGGACGAAGCGCTGAAACACAGGCACCATTGCCATCCCGAGCCCCATAAAAAGAGATGCCATCCGTGACGCAGAGCCATGAAACTGTCGCAGCCTACCCCACTGGCGAGTGAGTCGCAGCGGCAGAACCGGCCAGCTACTGTTAGAGATGCCTCGCAACAGGCGCTGCAGGATGCTATGGAGGGGTTATACGACCATTACTTTGCCTGCCAGGACTACCAAAAGCGCTACCCCACGCCGAACGCCACGACGCTGGATTTTCTGATTGCCCATGGGGCTGATGCGGCCAATCAGATACTGGATTTTGGTTGCGGCAATGGCCGTTATGCACTGGCCTTGCTGCAGCGCACGCAGGCCACGGTGACGGGATACGACATTTCGCTGGCCGCCATTGACGCCTTCCAGAGCCTGCTCAACAACACCCTATTCGGCCAGCGGGCACGTCTGCTCACGGGGCCACTGGACGTGTTGGAAAGTTGTGCAAAGTTCGACATGGTTCTGATGCTGTTCGGGGTGTTGAGCCATGTGGGCGGATTGGCTGCACGCCAGGAGGTCTTGCAACGCCTGCGGGCCTTGATGCAGCCCAACGGCAAGCTGGTGATCACCGTGCCCTCCGTCTGGCGCAGGCGCCCCCTGGATTGGTGTTCCGCCGTGCTGCGCCGCGCCACCGGCCGTGCACCGGGTGTGCAGGCCGAGCCTGGCAATATTGAATTCACCCGCGTGTTGGCGGGTGCCCCCCATACATTTTTCTACCACCTGTATTCGGCGCAGAGTCTGCGCCGTGAGTTGCGCAGCTGCGGCTTTGAAGTGGTGGCGATGGACGCAGAGAGTGTGCTGCCGGAATGGCTGGTCACGCAGCACCGCACCCTGGGGCGTGCAGATGCGGCGGTGTCGCGCTTCTTGCCCGCCGCCTTGGGTTATGGCATCCGGGTAGTGGCAAGGCCGGTATGAGGACGCGTTGGTTCCGATGGGTCGTGGCCCTGGGCATCGTCTGTTTGCAAGGTGTGCACGCGGCTGAACCGGTGGTCAAACCCAGCGAGCGGTTGGCACTGATCAAGCAACGGGGCGCGTTGATCGTAGGGGTCAAGACCGACTATGCCCCCTTTGGCGCGCTCAACCCGGCGGGCCAGCCCGAAGGCTTGGAGCATGACCTGGCGGCCGACGTGGCCAGGCGCTTGGGGGTGAGCCTGACCAGGGTATCGGTGACTGGGGCCAATCGCCTGCAAAGACTGGAAGAGGGTGTGGTGGATGTAGTGATTGCTACGACCGGCGACACGGTGGAGCGGCGCACCATCGCCACCATGGTGGAGCCCAATTACTACGCGTCAGGCGTCACCCTGTTCATGCGGCCCGACCAGTCCATTGCGGACTGGGCGGCCACCCGCGGTCAGAGAGTCTGCGCCACCCAAGGCAGCTACTTCAACCGGGCCATGGCAGAGCGCTTTCTGCTCGATCTACAGATGTTCAACAACGCACGCGACGCCAAGCTTGCGGTGAAAGACCGGCGTTGTGTGGGCTACCTGTTTGACAACACCGCCATACAGGGTGATCTGCTCCTGCCCGAGTGGGCGGGCTACAAGGCACCCCTGCCGCCGCAGCTGGTGACGCCGTGGGCTGTGGCTATATCCCGCAGTGAACAGGGAACGGAATTCGAACGCTTTCTGGGGGACATCTTGGCCGAGTGGCATCGAACGGGCTTTCTGATCGAGCGCGAGCGTGCCTGGCACCTGCCGCCATCGCAGTTTTTGGCTGACATGCGCACGTTGTGGACGTCGGTGGGGTCTGACGGCAAGCCCGTGTGTGTGCGCGATGCGGATAACCGATGGCCTGCTGCTTGCCGGAACCGTATCTTCCTCAACTCGACCGACGCTTCGGGTCTGCGCCGCGTGGGACTATGGTGGAAAGAGAACACCGGCATGGACTTGAGCTTTGTCTACGACAGCTATGACAGAAGCCGGTTCTTGTTGGGGTTGGGAACCACTGTGTTTCTGATGGTGTTGTGTGTGCTGGGCAGCATCGTGGTTGGTGTAACCGGTGCGTTGGTGATCGAGGCCCGCATTCCTGTGGTTACGCGTTTGGCGCGCTGGTTTTGCAACATAGGACGCATGACGCCCCCCCTGCTGGTGATCTACGTATTCGTCTTTGGCCTGAGTTCCGCGCTCATGCACACCGCTGGTTTTGCGGTAGATCCCATCGTGGTGGTGGTGCTGTGCCTGAGTGTGTACACGGGCTCGAGCGTGATGGTCTCTTTCTTAGAGGCCACCAAGGTGGTACAGGCCAGTCAACCCGGCTATTGCTTGCGTTTGAATAGCTTCAAGCAGATCCTGCCGCTGGCCAGCCCTTCCGCAACTGCGGCGCTGATCAACGTGTCCAAGGCGACCATGATGGCGTCGGCCGTGGCCGTGCCCGAGCTGCTGTCGGTCGTGACCAGCATCATGGCCGAGAACGGCAATGTGGCTGTGATGATGAACACGCTGCTACTGACATTCTTTGTGCTCATATTTTTGGCAACCCGCTTTCTGGGTTGGGTGGACCGCAAGCTGCAAGAGGTGGCGCCATGAGCGGTCAGGAATCCGATGTGTTGCAGGCCCTCTGGGCCTGGACACCATTTTTGCTGGGTGGGTTTGCCATCAATGTTCTGATCGCGGTAAGCGCCATGGTGATGGGGACCATTCTGGGCTGGTGTCTGGCGCTGCTGCGTCTTTCGGTCAAACCCCGGGTGGTCAGGGTGAGCCTTCTGATGACCGAGCTCACGCGCAACATACCCACCATCGTGTTCCAGTTTTATCTGGTGTTCATGTTGCCCAGTGAGTTCAAGCTACCTGGGACGTCCATCACGGTCGCCTTTCCCGCTTGGCTGATTGCGTCAGCCGCGCTGGGCATTGCGGTGGTGGGGTTTACCTCGGACAACCTGACCAAGGCGCTGAGGGACTGGCGCCAGGGTGACCACAGTGCGGCTTTCCTGTTTATTCCCAGCTGGACCAGTTATATGCTGATCATCGTGATCGCGTCCAGCACCGCCTCCATTATTGGGGTGAGTGAACTGGTGAGCCGGTGCAACACGGTTGTCAATGCAACGGGCCGCACCAGTTTGATGCTGCCGGTGTACTTGTATGCCTGTGTCCTGTTTTTCCTGTTTTGCTACCCATTGACCCAGCTGATGCGTAAGGTGCACACCCGCTTGGCGGCAGGCTTGCAAACTGCTTGAGTAGCTGGCGTTTCTCCGTTATCCTGCAGCGCTTGGCACTGCAATGCGGTGGGCCGATCAGGTCAAAAGCGATCGTTCGCGTGTAGGGCCGGCGGGTTGTTGCTGCCGGGATTGCACTTGGCTGGTGTTGCACATATGGACGGATTCCATGGCAAAAGTGATGTCTTTGGCAAGCGGCTTGGCAGCCATGGCGATGGCGGTGTGCCCCATGGCTCTGGCGCAGGCTCCGGCCAATCCAGTTGGGCAAAGCGGCAGCGGCATTTCGTTGCTGCGTGCGCTGACCCTTTCGCTTCAAAAGAACCCCGACATTCAAATCAGCGAGACGCGGATCGCCATCAGCCAGGGTGCCCTGCAGGCGGCCGGCGGCACGTTTGATCCACTGCTTAATGCAAGCACCACGGTGGCGGAAACTACGGACAAGGTCCGCACCACGAGTTCGTCCATCGGCGTCTCCCAACAACTGCGCAGTGGCATTGTGCTGGGCTCCAATCTGACCGCCCGTAGCGAGAATACCTTTGCAAGTCCAACCCCGGGGAGCGAGGCGACGTTGGGTGTCAGCATCGGGTTTCCCATCCTGCGGGGTCGCGGCGAAGAGTTTGCAGCGGCCGCAGAAAATGCCGCCAAGCTGTCGCTGATCAAAAGCGAATACGACATGCGCCATGCGGCGTCCGTCGCAATCTACTCCACAGCGGTGGCCTACTGGAATCTGCGTGCTGCCGAAGAAATCCTGGAGGCCCAGCGTGAATCCGAAGCGCGCGCGCAAAGGCTGGTGGGCGATATCCAGCGGCTCATCAACGCCGGTGAACGTCCTGCCGCCGATATCAACCTCATCAATGCCAACCTGACCGGCAAGCGCACAGCCCGGCTAGCTGCGGAGCAGAGCTTGATCAATGCCCGTTTGGCTTTGGGTGAAAAAATTGGACTGGACTATGTGGCTCTGCAGGAAGCCGCCAAGGCCAGCGACGGATTTCCGGCCTATGACGGAAAGACGGCATTGATAGAGAACGGGCCCGAGCTGGTCAAACGAGCCACTGAAAAACGGTTCGACCTGAAGTCTTCCCAAACCAACCTGGATGCCTTGCGTATTGCGGTGAATGCAGCCAGAGACAACCTCCAACCCATTTTGGGGGTTACCGTTGGCGCCAACTATGTGGGCCGTACCACGGGAGAGAATCCTTTGCTGGTGTTGAGCCGACGGGCGGGCGATACCCAGCTGACCGCCGGGCTTACCTACACCTGGGATGTGGCGAACAGCAAGTCCAAGGGCAATTTCCTGTCCCAGTCGGCAACTTATGACCAACAGACTATCGCCTTGCGTGCATTGCAGCTTTCCATTGGAGTTGGTGTGGAGAATGCGGTGGCGGGTTACAACCGCAGTGTGCAGCAGTTGGCGGAGTCGCAACTGACCGTTGATCTCTATACCAAGATTGTTGAAAACGAACGTACCAAACTGAAGATCGGTAGTACCACCCTGCTGGATGTGGTGAATGTGGAGTCTCAGCGGCAAGACGCCCTGCTCAACCACATCACACAGCGTGCAGCCTACGCGACGGCCATTGCAGCCCTGCGCTACCAGATAGGCGAGTTGATCTCGGACGGTCCTGAGACGCAGGTCCTCTCAGTGGAGCAGCTGAGGGCATACGCCCCTCCGAAGTAACGTTTTCAAACCCGTTTACCCGCACCCTTTCAGACCATCAAAGGATCAAACATGGCAGGTCCACCGAGCAAGAATATCCAGGAAAAGCTGTTCCGCAAATCGGCGCTGGACCGATTGTCATCGCCCGAGCAGCTCGACCTGATGGTGCGCATCACCAGCCCAGCTGGCTGGATCGCCTTGACGGCGTTGATCGGCCTGATTGTGGTGGCGATCATGTGGGGCATTTTTGGCAACATTCCGACCAAGGTCATTGGATCGGCCATGCTGATCAAGACTGGGGGGGTGGTGGAGGTGTCTGCGCGTTCCAGTGGGCTGATTACCGATGTATCAGTGAGGGCTGGCGACATGGTCAAGCGGGGCCAGAAGATCGCGCGGATTGCGCAGCCTGATTTGCTGGAGCAATTCAACAGCCTGAAGGCGCGCAAGGCCGAGTTGCTGAACAAATCCCAAATGAGTGACAGCCTGCTGCGACAGAAACGCGAGACCCTTAAGTTCAACAACGAAGTGTTGCGCCGCCGCCTGGATGACCAGAACGGACTACTTAGAGACGGCCTGATTACCCGCCAGTCCGTGCTGACCACGCAGCAGCAACTGGAGGAAAACGCAGCGGCTTTGAAAGAGCTGGACCTGCGCAAGGTGGATATCGAGCTGGAGCTGGTTCAGATAGAGCGCAACCTTGATTCAGTCAAGGTGCGGCTGAAACTTAGCACCGATGTCATTAGCCCTTATTCGGGTCGTGTGCTGGAAATCAAGCTCGATGAAAACAGCATCGTGCAAGCGGGCAGTTCGATTCTGAATATGGAGCTGGCGGGTGATTCGATCAAGGATTTGGAGGTGGTGGTGTTTGTCTCCTCACTGGATGGCAAGAAGGTCAAGCCCGGCATGGACATCTTCATCTCGCCATCCACCATTAAGCGGGAAGACTATGGCTACATGGTGGGTAAGGTGACGGCAGTCGCGGAGTTTCCGAGTACGTCGCAGGGCATGATGCGCATCCTGCAGAACCAGCAACTGGTGCAGCAACTGTCTGCGGGCGCAGCACCAATTCAAATCAATGCGGACCTGACACCTGACGCGGGTGCCACCAGTGGTTACAAGTGGACATCGCCCGGTGGACCTCCGGTACTGATACAAAGTGGAACGCTGGGCACGGCCAACATCAGTGTTCGCTCGCAGCGTCCCATCAGCCTCGTGATCCCTATGCTCAGGGAATTCGTCGGGGTCTGATATGGCGCGTATCAAACAACCGTCCAGTACGCGCATCAAGACACCCACCGTTCTCCAGATGGAGGCGGTGGAGTGCGGCGCAGCGTCGCTGGCGATATTGATGAGCCACTATGGGCTGATCAAACCGCTGGAAGAGTTGCGCGTCAGCTGTGGAGTCTCGCGTGACGGAAGCAAGGCCAGCAATGTGGTCAAGGCGGCGCGCACCTACGGTTTTGAAGCCAAGGGGTTGATGCGTGAGCCCGATGGCTTGCGGGAAATGAAGTTCCCGCTGATCATTTTCTGGAACTTCAACCACTTCGTTGTGTTGGAAGGTTTTCACAACGGCAAGGTCTACATCAATGACCCGGCCAGCGGCCCGCGTGTGCTGACTGAGCAGGAGTTTGACCAGTCGTTTACCGGCGTGGTGCTGGAAATCAAGCCGGGGCCGGATTTCAAACCCGGGGGCTCACGGCCCAGCATGGTTGCGGCCTTGTACCGCCGCGCTTCGAGCTCCAAGCTGGCATTTATCTACTTGATCATTGCGGGGCTGGGCTTGGTAATTCCGGGTCTGATAGCGCCCATCTTCACCAAGATCTTTGTCGACGACTACCTGGTCGGCAAGCTCGATTCCTGGGTCAAACCACTGTTGCTGGGTATGTTCCTCACCTTGATGTTGAGGGGTGCATTGACCTGGCTGAAGCAGTACTACCTGATGCGCTTTGAGTCAAAGCTTTCAGTGGCGGAGTCGGGCAAGTTCTTGTGGCATGTACTACACCTGCCAGTGGTGTTTTATGGGCAGCGCTCCGCGGGTGAAATCAGCGGTCGGGTGGGCATCAATGACCGGGTAGCCAAGTTGATTGCAAGGGACTTGGCGTCCGCGGTACTGGACATCGTGATGGTGGTGTTCTACGCCATCCTGATGTTGTTCTACGACGTGTTTCTGACCTGCATCGGCCTGCTGACCGCTGTGTTGAACATCATTGTGCTGAAGTATGTGTCGAAGTCGCGCAAGGACGCCAGTCAAAAGCTCCGAATGGACGCCGGCAAGATGCTGGGCACATCGATGAACGGGTTGATCGTTATCGAAACATTGAAGGCGTCGGGCGGTGAATCGGACTTCTTTGCCCAGTGGAGTGGTTACCAGGCCAAGGTGGTCAATGCAATCCAGGAGATGGGTTCATCGTCCATCACCTTGGCCGTGTTGCCATCGGTACTTACCGCGCTCAACACCGTGCTGATATTGTCATTTGGTGGTCTCAGGGTCATGGATGGCTTCTTGACCATGGGTGCGTTGGTTGCGTTCCAGAGCCTGATGCAGAGTTTTCTGACCCCGGTGAACAACCTGGTGGGGTTGGGGGGCAGATTGCAGGAACTCGGTGGTGACATGAATCGGCTGGACGACGTCCTGAAGTACAAGCAGGACCCCATATTGCAAGGTAGTGCCAAGCCCGGCGAATCCTCACCGCCGCCCGCAGGAGCTGGCAAGAACAAGCTGGACGGCCGACTGGAGTTGAAGAACATCACCTTTGGCTACAGTACGCTGGAAGGGCCTCTCATCAAGAACTTTAGCCTGAGCATGAAGTCCGGGTCCCGTGTGGCGCTGGTGGGATCATCGGGTTGCGGCAAGTCAACCATCGCCAAACTGGTCATGGGTTTGTATGCGCCGTGGGAGGGAGAGATTCTGTTTGATGGTCAGCCGCGGTCTGCCATTGACCGCCACATCATGGTGAACTCACTGTCCATGGTGGACCAGGACATCAACATGTTCGAGGGAACAGTCAGGGACAACCTGACCATGTGGGACTCGACCATCCCCAATGCGGAGTTGGTCCGTGCCGCCAAGGATGCTTGCATCCACGACATGATCTCCGCGCGCCAGTTGGGGTATGACAGCGAAGTGGACGAAGGCGGGAAAAATTTCAGCGGCGGGCAACGCCAAAGACTGGAAATTGCCCGTGCATTGGTATCCAACCCACGGGTGGTGGTGTTTGATGAGGCCACCAGCGCGCTGGACCCGGTGACCGAGATGATTGTGGATGACAACCTGCGCCGGCGTGGCTGCACGTGCCTCATCGTTGCCCATCGGTTGAGCACCATACGGGATTGCGACGAGATCATTGTTTTGCATAAGGGGGTGGTTGTGCAGCGTGGTACGCATGACGACCTGAAAGATGTCGAAGGCCTGTACGCCGATTTGATCAAGATGGGCTGATGCCACATTCCGAACAACCGCCAGACCGTGCAATTGGAGTCAATGGGTCATGTTAAACAAGACGGTCATTGAAAAGATCACAGCAGACAGTGGTGGTGTACCTGTGTCTGAAAAGCCACTGCTGCTGCAGGGAGCAACCAAGACATGGGTTATTGAATCCGGGAAAGTTGATCTCTTTCTGGTGGATGTGGATGCGCAGGGCAATGAAGGCGCCCGCATTCCTGTCGGGCGTGTGGAGGCGGGGGGGATTCTGTTTGGCGTAGACCCCGTGGCATTGCAGGGTCAAGCCAAGCTTGTTGCTGTGTCCGTGCCAGGCACCGTATTGCATGCCATGGGCACGGAGCAGCTTGTTGGGCTGCTGGATGACGAAGCGGCGTGCCTGGAGCTGGCCAACATGGCAGACAAGTGGTTTGTCGCCTTGAGCTTGTCATTGATAAGAGAGCGTCCGCCCAAGGTGTCCAAAGAGTATGCCGTCGGTCGCCAAACGGTTCTGGATGCTGGTGACGTTCTCAATCCGCGCGGTGCGGTGGTATGGGCAGAGCAAGTCAAAGGTTCATCTAGGTTTCTCAGTAGTACGGCTAACCCCGCATTGGTACCAGGCCAATTCATTCCCTTGTTTGGGGATAGCTGGATTGAAGCCGTCGACAAGAGCTCTGTCACCGTAATGGAAACGGCTGGCTTCTTGCGGCTCAGCGGCGCAGTGAATGCCATGACACAGGTCAATGGTTTTTTGTTGCACTGCATACGCCTGGATCTGGACCGCGCCAATGACGCTGAGCGACGGCGGCTGGAGCAAAAGCTGTCGAATGACGAAAAGGTTGTCGATAAATCGGTGCGCTTGCTGGCCGGTGTCAGTGGCAAATCGTTGGTTGACGACATACCTGCTAGCGGCAGCCCATTGTTAAACGCCTGCAATATCGTAGGGCGTGTGTCCGACCTGGTTTTTGTTCCCCACCCAGATGGAAAGCCGGAAGCTGAGCAGCGTGACCCATTGGGCAGCATTGCCAAAGCGTCCCGCGTCCGGTACCGCCAGATTGCGCTCAAGGGGCAGTGGTGGAATCTTGATCACGGCCCCTTGCTGGTGTACTTTGAGAAAGATAAGCGACCCGCCGCGCTCATTCCGCGGCGGGGTAGCTACGAGATACACGATACGACCCTGGGTACAGTGTCGATGGTGACCGAAGAGATTGCGGAGCAACTTTCACCGTTTGGGTTTGTTTTCTATAGGCCCTTCAAGGACAAGGCTCTTAGTGTGATGGAGATCATGCGGTTCGGTAGCCATGGTTGTCAGGACGATCTTTTCTTGGTGGTCTTGATGGGTATTGCCGGAGGCATCCTGGGCATGATTACTCCGATGGCCACCGGCATGCTTTTTGACACCGTAATACCTGGCGCAGAGAAGAGCCAACTGATGCAGCTGACCATTGCGCTGGTCGGCGGTGCGATCGGTGCCTCCATGTTTGAATTTACGCGTAGTGTTGCGATGCTGAGAATCGAGGGGCGCATGGACCTCTCCATTCAAGCCGCCGTGTGGGACCGACTGCTCGCATTACCGGTGCCGTTCTTCAGGGATTTCACCGCGGGTGATTTGGCGATGCGGGCCAACGGCATCACAACCATTCGTCAAGCCTTGTCTGGCACAACCATGAACGCCGTCCTGGGGGCAGTGTTCTCCATCTTTAACCTGGGGCTGCTGTTCTATTACAGCTGGTTTCTGGCGCTGGTCGCGATAGGTCTGATGCTGGTGGTGTTGTTGATGACCATTACCACCAGCCTTTTCAAGCTGCGGTATGAGCGCCAACTTGCGGAGGTCGATGGCAAAGTGTCTGGCCTGTTGTTGCAGTTGCTCTCCAGTGTCGCCAAGTTGCGCACCACGGGGTCCGAGGGGCGTGCTTTTGGCATGTGGGCTAAAGAGTTTTCCAGGCACCGTGCGCTGACCTTCAAGGCAGAGAGCATCGGCAATATCCTGGAAACCTTCAACGCTGTCTTTCCACTGGTTTCGTCGCTGGTCATTTTTATGACGGTTGCTTTCTTTCTGGGGGACAAGAAGTTATCGACCGGTGAGTTTCTGGCCTTCAATTCAGCCTTTGTGAGTTTTCTGGTGGCCATGTTGTCGATGACGGGTGCCTTGGTGACGGTGCTGCAAATCGTTCCACTGTATGAACGTGCCAAGCCTATCTTGCAGACCATGCCGGAAGTGGATGTCGCCAAGGCCGACCCGGGGCGCCTGCAGGGCAGCATAGAAATCAACCATGTGACGTTTAGCTACAAACCGGATAGCCCGGCGATTCTGCGGGACGTGACCTTGAACATTAAGGCTGGGCAGTTTGTTGCGATCGTGGGGCCGTCTGGCTCTGGGAAGTCAACGCTGTTACGCTGCCTGCTGGGGTTCGAGACACCTACCTCCGGGTCGATTTATTACGATGGCCAGGATATGTCTGTTCTGGATATCACGGCCATACGCCGGCAGTTGGGCGTTGTTCTGCAAAATGGGCAAATTCTGCCTGGTGATATCTTCAAGAACATTGTTGGCTCATCGGGTCTTACCATCGACGACGCCTGGGAGGCGGCCCGCATGTGCGGACTGGAACAGGACATCAAAGACATGCCCATGGGCATGCACACGGTGGTGATGGGTGGCGGACTCTCTGGCGGCCAGCAGCAACGTCTGTTGATCGCGCGCTCCATTGTTCACAGGCCACGCATCATCTATTTCGATGAAGCCACCAGTGCACTGGACAACAAGACCCAGGCTGTAGTGAGCCAAAGCCTGGAGCAACTGGAAGCAACGCGCATTGTCATTGCGCACCGTTTGAGTACGGTCAAAAACGCGGACCTCATTGTTGTCCTGGACGGAGGGGTGATCAAGGAGCAAGGAACGTACGAAGAGCTGATGCAGAACGACGGCTTGTTCGCGCAGTTGGCAAAACGGCAAATAGCATAGGAACGATCGATCATGTGGTCCAAAAAATTCCAGTCATTCCTAGTAGCCCTGGCAAGCATGGTTTTGCTGGCAGCATGCAGCGACACAGACATTGCCGCACAACGTGCGGCGCGTGCAGCCAAGGCAACGGGCGATATCGTGGTCGGAGTTTCCTGGCCCTTCTCAACCGCCAAGGGGCGGCTGTGGGAGGGTGTCGCCATGGCCCAGGAAGAGATCAATGCTGCAGGAGGTGTGTTGGGGCGCAAACTGGTGCTAGTCAAGGAGGACGACCAACTGTCAGTCACCAAGGGTACTGTAATAGCGCACAAGTTTGCCGCGAACCTGGACATGGTTGCCGTGATCGGTACTTTGAATTCTTATATCGCCATTCCTACCGCGCCCGTCTATGAATTCGCTGGCATGGTGATGCTGACACAGGGTAGTAGCGTGGTGCGATTGACCAATCAGGGCTACAAGAAAGTCTTTCGGATGATTCCCAGCAATCGCAATGTGGGTGAGATGCTGGCGGACTATGCCAAGTCCAAGAAATACAAACATGTACTGGTGTACTACGTGAAGAATGAGTATGGCCTGGATCTGGCCAATGCATTTGAACAGCGCGCAACATCGATCGGTGTTGAAGTGACCGACCGTGTCTCTTACCTTGCAGGTGCGGGTGACTACAAGTTGGCCATGCAGCACTGGAAGGACTTCTACAACTTCGACGCCATTTTTCTTGCCGGTTCCTTGCCAGAAGGGGCGCAGATTATTCGCGCCGCCCGGGAGATTGGAATCAAGGTTCCGATTTTTGCTGCGGACGGGCTGGATTCACCGGATCTGATGACGCTGGGTGGTGATGCGGTGGAGGGTGTGGAGGTCACATCGTTCTTCCACCCCAACACGCCGACGCCTGCGGTGCGCGCCTTCAACGACAAGTTTGTCCAGCGTTACAAGAAACTCCCTGACACATCGGCTGCTCTAGGCTACGATGCCGTGACACTCTTGGCCCATGCCATGACCAAGGCCAAGACTACGGTTCCCGCCGATATAGCAGCCGAACTGCACAAGCTCAAAGGCTGGTCGGGAGTGACGGGGGAGCATGGTTTTGATGGGGCGGGCAATGTGATGGACAAACCCGTCGTGATGCAAGTGGTCAAGAATGGCCAATTCGAGTTTTCCACCATTGGGCATTAGCTTCGTTGAACACAGGTTACTAGGGCTATTTGCGCGCCTCAACAAAGAGCGAGTAATACTGTCCGTTGGACTGGGCACCCGCCACGCTGCTGGCGTTGTCGACTTGCAGAACCGGGTCTTGACTACCCATGTAACTACTGCGTTGAATGTCGGAAAACCCGGCCGCCCTTAATGCATGCGAAAGGGTTTCAAAGTCATAGCCAAACTTGTGGCCCTCCAGGAAATGACTGGCGCGTGGACCTGCGCCGGCGTACGCCAAGAAGTCTTCCAGTCGTGTGGCGGCCGCGGGCCACCAGGCCCAAGTGTGTTGGCGGTTTTCCATGAAAGCCGTGTCGTGTTCTGAATAGGCGCGTATGCAGAGTTCGATGTCCGGAACAATCAGCCGCAAGCGCCCGCCCGGCGATAAAACACGATGAATGTCGCGCAAGACACCAGATGATTCCTCCGGGTAGTACAAATGCTCGAAAACGTGTGACATAAAAACATAGTCCGCACTCTGCGGATCAAACGGTAGACCCCAGCGCAAGTCCAGTGAGAGTTCAGCGGGATAAGCGTCAATATTCACCCAGCCGGGCAGTCGGGTGGCACCGCTTCCCAGATGCAGTTTGAGGCCCCGGGGCTTCTCTGCAAGACCCAATGTCTGCAGTTGGGCGGAGATGAAACCCGGGCGCATGGCCGTGAGTTCTGCTTCCAATGCCGTGATGCCAGCTACCAGTGCTGTCAGCCGCTGCAGCAAAGAAACGGAGTTGGGTCTGGTGTCGAGTTCTTGTCCGGCGTAGGGTCCCATTGCAGATAGTCCACCGCCTATCCGCTGAATGCTGTCTGCCAACAAAGCCAGCTGACTATCCACGGGGGGGGGGGCGCTATCCGCAACAAGTAGATCCTGCTGTGTGCCTGTGGGAACCAGGGCCCTTATTTGCCGCAGTTGTTCAATGGCTGTGCGGTAGTGTGGTTGGTGTGCGATGGGTTGGTCGGCCATCGCCTGCAGAACGGTTGTGGGTCTGGAAAAATGCGCCAACACGTTGATCATGGCGGCGTCGTCCGTGGAGTACATGCGCGGGCCTGAGCCCGTATGCACAAACATACGCCCCGAGATGAATCGGATGATCGCGTCTGGGGCAATCAGCAACAGATCAGAGTCTTGTCCCTGAACATGGTCAGTCATACAACTACTTTCAACAGTGCGGTGTTTTTGCGGTTTGATTATCAACCCGCAACGAGAACATCAGGCGGAATGCGCTTGCTGCTGAAATTGCGTCAGGCTAAGATCACCTGATGTGCAAATGCCCATCTTTTGACCTGAAAGCCCTGTCGTACTGATGGACGCCCAGGTTTTTTTTGAGCAGCAAGTTCCTGCGCGGTTGCGCGAGGCTCCCCAAGTTTTCTGTCTCGGGCGGGTGATAGCGTTTGACATAAGTGGAGTGACCGGTGGACAGTGGACGCTGGTGCTGCACAGCACTCCGAGTTGCCACGCCGGTATTGTTCAGCCTGCTGAATGTACGTTTGCCTTGTCTGCGGATGATTTTGATACGGTGCTGCGCAATCCGTCGCAAGCCAGATCACTGTTTCGGCAAGGGCGCATCCATGTTCGCGGGGCCATGTCCGTGGCCATGCACTTGCCTGCGCTCCTGACGTTGCTGTCCTACGTCCATATTCCCTCCGGCATCCACATCCTGTTTCCACACCTGTCGCCAGCATCCTTCTGCCGTGAATACTGGCCCGAAACGGTCGCAGTGTTCCACGGCCTATTGGACCGCATACCGGAGATCAGCCAGGTGTCCGGCCTGCAATCCACTGACGCGCTGCTGTCGGTCTGGCCTGGGCTTTTGCGCCTCGCGGATCGGTATGGAGGGCGTGAAGTGGACTCCGCGCAGGCGAGGGCCTTGTATGCCACTGGCCATCACTTGGCATTCTCCGATGCGGAGCATGTTTTTCCTGTGCTGAAAGGCATGTTGGAACGCTTGCGCTGGGACTTGAAGTTGCCCATCAACACTTTTGGGCGCTGCCCTGTATACGCATCACCCGACGGCGGTGGCGAGGCCTTGCACTTTGACCAGAATGCCAACTTCATCATCCAAATCAAGGGCGAAAAGATCTGGCGGGTTGCGCCCAATCGTCACTTGACGCGACCCACCGACCGCTACACCACAGCACAGCCAGTGCCTTCCGCAGAGTTGCAGCTGTATGGTCCGGCCGAGTTGCCGACAACTTTGCCACTGGATGCAGACACGGTGCACATGAAGCCGGGGTCGGTCTTGTTTCTGCCGCGAGGGTACTGGCACCAGACACAAGCGGTGGGCGAGTCGTTGTCCTTGAACTTCACCTTCGACCAGCCGACATGGGCTGATCTGTTGCCAGCGGAAACTCGTCACCGTGTTTTGCCACAGGCAGCATGGCGGGAGTTGGCATTGGGGGCTGGCAATCTAGACGCTGCTGCTGCCCAGCGTGCCGTGTCCACTCTCCAGGCGCTTGTGGCAACCTTGCCGGAGGTGTTCAAGCCCGTTGATGCCGAGCAAGCCATCGGACGGATGACGCCCACCGAAGCAGCACATGTACTGGTTCCGAGAACAAGCGAATAACGACCATGACCGCCTTCAGCTTTGACCGCATCATTGCGCCGTGCGACCCCGCCGCGTTTCTGAGCACCTATTGGGAAACGAAGCCGCTGCATCTTGCACGCATGGATCCTGGGTATTACCGCGACCTCTTTTCTTCTGCAGAACTGGAGTCAGTGTTGCAGTACGCCCGGCCACAACCACCGGATCTGCGGGTGGTTTTGGAGCAGGTTGAGATGTCTGCAGCCAGGTATGTCAATGCCGATGGCAGCCTCAACATGAATCAGTTGTACAAGGCCTATGGTGAAGGGCATACCCTGGTGGTCAATAGCCTGCAGCGCTTTGTCCCCAAGCTGGCCCTGCTGTGCCGCCAGTTGCAGGAGCTCATGAACTTTTCGGTGGAGTTCAACGTATACCTGACGCCCGCCAATGCCCATGGCCTGCACCCGCATTACGACACGCACGATGTTTTTGTGCTCCAGATAGAGGGCAAAAAGTCTTGGAGCCTGTATGGCTCGGCCCAGCAATGCCCTTTGTTGGGGACATTCCAACCCGTTATCCCTGTATCTGTTTTGCCGCCCCTTGAGCAGGTGGTGGAGTTGACGGCGGGTGACCTGTTGTATCTGCCCCGTGGGCACATCCATGATGCAGCAACATCGGATGCGCACTCCATGCACATCACCATTGGTGTTTATCCCACGCAGTGGGTCGATCTACTTTCCACAGCACTGACCAACCTCGCGCTCAAGGATGTTCGATTCCGAAAGGCCCTTCCCGTTGGATATTTGAACGATGGCAGCTCACGCCAGTATGTGGACCAGCAGTTGCAATCGTTGATCAAGGTCTTTGCGGAAAAAGCATCGGGTGAGCTCGTACACGAAGTACTGACAGACCAGTTGATTCGCAAGTCATCACCTTTGGCGGATGGGCATTTCGCGAACATGAATGCTGCCGCCAAGAGCCTGGGATTGAGGTCCCGCCTGGTCAAGCGTGCCAACATGCGTTGCCGTGTCACTGCATTAGACAACGATGTCCGGATTCACTTTCCTGGCAATACGATCAAGGCAGGCTCCGAGTACAAAGAAGCCTTGCTGTTTGTAGCTGGCGCAGAGGAGGCTTTTGAGGTGGATGCCCTGCCTGATAGCCTCGACCCTGGCCGCAAAATCATCCTCGCACAGCGACTGATTCGGGGTGGACTTCTGCAAGTCGCTGAAGGGGCATTGTTGCCATGAGTGATGTGGATAGTCCCATGTTGTCGCAGCTATTGACGGGCATATCCGTCTCTACTTTCTTCGAGGAGTTCTGGCAGAGGAAACCGCTGCATGCCAGAGGCGCAACGGACAGGTTCTCGAACCTGTTTGACAAGCAGGCATTTCACCGGGCGACCCGCCATTGCGATCACCTCAAGATTTCGTCCCGCGATATACGGGGTGTGTCCATGGAAAGAGCCTGCTCGCCGGATAGAGTAGAAGAGGCCTTTCGATCCGGATCCACGGTCTGCATCAGTGGTATCCAGGACAATGCCCAGCTCAACCAGTTTATGGCTGCGTTTGCCAGTGAGCTGCATCAGGCGGGAGAGCTCAGCTTCAATTGCTATTACTCTCCCAATGGCCATGGGTTCTCATTGCATCTGGATGACCACCCGGTCTGGATTCTGCAGATTGAAGGCAAGAAGCGGTGGTGGTACTCCAAAGTCCCCTACGACAAACCATTGTCGACAGTGAGTTTTCCGCTAGGTGCGATGGTGGCGCATGTGCCGTGGGCAGCCCCGATCCCACGCCCGGACGAGTCCGAGTTTTTCGAGGTTGTGCTGGAACCAGGGGATGTGCTGTACCTGCCGGAAGGCAGCTGGCACCGCGCTGCTGCGGAAGGCGAGTCCTTGGCACTCACCTTGGCATGCAGCCGCATATCACCGCTGGATCTGGTTCAGCAGGTCATGGCGGCTCGTATTGCACAACGGCGGTTGTTGCGAGAGAACCTGCCTGGCGCCTGGGCGCCAACGGTAAGCGACACCATTCCCGGCGCATGGGAGGCGCAGTTTGCAGCGGTTATAGACGAGCTTCGCGGTATGGTGAACGGACTGACACCGCAGGACATGTATGAGGCCTGGCGCCGGTTGGCCGCTAAGGACGGCGCGGGCCACTGAGGGATTCCAGCGTGGAAGTCGCCAACTCGCCCATGATGCAGGCACATGCGGCTTGCACATCTGAGCCGGGGGGGAAAAGCGCTTCGATGTTGCGAGCGGCTTGAACCAACATTGTCTGCAGGATCTGAAACGCGGCCTCTGACACGGGCGGGTCGCCGCGGTACACGTTGACCCTTCCGTCGGGTCTGGGCGCGCGGTGGTTTTCCAGACCCATGAAACGCAGGAACCAGTCGCTACAGAACGTCCCGGTTGCTGAGACCAAGCCCATGGCATCCGCGATGATCTCATCTTGCAGGTTGTTGCGCATCTGGCCGTAGATGCGTTTCATGGCGTAGTGTGTGCACTCGTGAACGATCCGTATATCGACGGACAAGCGCCGCCACTCGTCATCTCCCAAGTCCAGGTCAACAGCCTGGACGTTGCTATAAGCCCCGGTGCTCACCACGATAAAGCGGTCCTGGTGGAGCGCCTTTTGGGGGATCAGCCGCTTGAATTCGTGATCCCATGTGTCGGGCGGCGCAGAACGCTGCCAGTGGCGCTTGTGTTGGTCGATGCGCTCCCAGTTGTTGTAGCCAGCAACCATCACAGCACCCATGGATTGCGGAATGTCCATCGGTTCATTGCGGTTCAGCAGCGCCTGGAGTATGTGTTCGAAGTCGGCTCGGTTGTTGACCGACACTATGGGGATACGTCCAGCGGCAGTGGCCTGCATGCGAAGTTCAATGCCCTCGGGTTCCAGTAGTGGCAAACCGGTGGCCAGCGCACAGTCCCTGGCAGGCTCACCCCGCATGACGACCGCCCGGTATGTCGGGTCCTGGCTGATGCCCTGTTGAATCGGAAAGTTCAGGTGCCTAAGACAGGTCTTGAGTACAGCAACCGTTCCAAGGTCTTGCGCGCGCCTCAAATACTCATCCCATGCGCTGGCGAAAGCCTCATCCGGCAATGGGTATGCGGTATTGGTGAATTCCGGGAGCCGTTGAAAGGTGTTGCGGTTGTACGCCAGCAACTCCTGCAACACAACGCCCTGCGCGCCAAAGGATTCCAGCACCCGCATGCGTTCTTCAGTAGTCAAGGTCTGGCCAGTAGCGTTTTTCACCAACACCTCACTCTCTAAACGGTACCAGCTTTACCCTACACGCAGCTTGAGGCTCGGCGCGATCAGCCGTACCACTGGAATGTTGATGTCCGGTTTGGTCAGATCGCAGAACAGAATGTCTGTGTGGCCCGCTGCGACCAGTAGTTGCAATAACCACTGCAGCGTATGTTCCAAATCGTTCTGGTGCGACAGCTTCTGGGGTTCGAAGTTGGTCCATGGCGTATTGGCTTCAATGTTCATGAAGAACTGAAACGCCTTGCTGCTCCAAACTTCCTGTGCCTTGCGGAAGACGGGTTTGATCAGTGCGTCTTCGCGCGCCCCATGGATCATGGTCACCCGTGATTGAATCGCCTCAGTGATAGCCCTTGAGGCCGCTATTGCGGGGTCCAGATGTGTTCCCCAGCCAGTGTTGAACGTCGATCCTGAGATCCAGGATTCTTCGTTCATCAGAATAGCCCAGAATGTGTAAATGGAGATCGCGCTTTCGACTTGCAGGAGTACCAGTTTGGAGCCTGAGCGTGTGGCCATGTCCACCAGATGCCGGAGGTCAGCATCACCGACACTGGCGAGATCAACGATCTTGCACTTTTCTTTGATAGGTATGCGCGCCTGTCCCAGCAGACCAGCGGCAGCATCGCGCTCAATCAATTCGTAGAGGGCGTGTAGCTTGGCTTCTGTCAGATGGTTGCCGCTCGCCAGTCCGTTTGTAGTGGTCATGTGCAGCGAAGGAGTACGGTGGAAATAGACCGCACTGGCTGGCACAAGGATGCGTTCGCCCGAGATCAAATGTCGTGCCTGGGTCCACTCTATGGTCTGCATGTCAGAGTGGTAGTTAGTTTTCAAAAAACCGGCAATTTCTTCCGGATTAATAAAGGCCTGTCCGGCCGTGCGTAACGTTGCACGGCTGTTGCGTTGCAGCTGAATCGGTTCGGGATTCTCACAATGGAAAAACTCTATGCCCTCCATCAGGGCAGACACCTTGGCGCTGGCATGGGTTAACCCTTTTCCGTTCGATACCTGGAGGACCGCCGCAGTAGGGCGGATGGCGCAATACACGGGTATGCCAATGGTGTCCAGGTGGGTGACATCGGCGCAGCGCGTAATGCC
Organism: uncultured Rhodoferax sp.; assembly: GCA_963513355.1. Classification (GTDB taxonomy): domain Bacteria; phylum Pseudomonadota; class Gammaproteobacteria; order Burkholderiales; family Burkholderiaceae_C; genus Allorhodoferax. The sequence continues at coordinate 58,131 of CAUPQG010000023.1, forward strand.
GCAGCTTGGCAAGTGTGGCGAGATGCGCGCGAGTGTTTCCTCCGGAGAGCACGTACGCCAGGTTCCCTGGTGATAAGCGGTCTGAACAGCGGTCATGGCGAGGCCTCTTGTTGCGAATGCGTGCTAAGTGCACGCACGGCGCCTGTGACCTGCATGTCTTCCATTAGGGCTTTGGGAAAAGAATAGGTGCCATAGCCAAAATAGGTTGGCCCCATTTCCAGCATCCATTGGTACATGGCCTGCTGTGACCAAACCAGACGAAATTGCTGATCGGTTAGGCCGACGGTCTTCAAAAAGCGTTCACGCGATTCAATGGCTTCACGTTGTTCCCAGCGCGCAATGAATTGCTCTATGACATCTTCTGGGGCGCAGATGCCGAGCGACTCCGCCCAGTTGGTCGCCAGGCATCCGGCGACTGCGCGGGCGCTCAGGTCAGCGTGCTCTTGCGCCAATAGTGCAGCTTTGTCTATTGGGCTGGAGGAGGCCTGTGTGTACCACTGCGCAAGGGCTTCCACAGCCACCCGCTGGTCTGTGTAGGCGAAGCCCAGTGACTCTGGCGTTTGCTGGAGTAGATAGGCTTGTGTTGCACGCGCCCGCACCAGTTGGTCGAATTCCCTCTGTGTCAAGCCGACCTGGCGCAACCACAGCGTCTGCTCACCCACCACATGTGTTGCCGTCCAATGGGCGTGAAATTCTGAGAGAAACGCTTTTGGGGCCGACAGGCCAAGGGCAACGGCAAGCTCCGATAAGTAGAACATCCCAGCACACCGGGCATGCTCGACTGCCATCAAGTCAGCGTCCTGTTTGAGCATTTCAAATAGGGCCTGAATATCCAGCAAAGCCCCGCTGCTGGTCAATATCCCTCGCTTGAGGGTTTCGAAAGCGGGATAGGCGGTATCCACTACCGGTCTTGGGAACAACGAGATCGTTTGCGCTGGTGGCACGGGCTTGGTATCCGCCAATGCCGCACAGTAGCGCAACACGGCAATAGCGTCGTCCTGTTTGAGGTTGACGGGTTTCTCTGTCAGCAAATCGGTCAGGTCACAACGCTGCGTAGAGGGCAGGTCCTTGACCAGTGGGGACTGCAATAGCAGGTGGTAGGAACGGTCGCCAAAAAAACGGCTTTTTGCAAGGTCCAGCAAAGTGGTTGCTTGAGATGCGTTCAGAATGGCGCGTTCCACCGCCTGGTCAAGGGTGTAACGGATGTTGACCAGGGGTTCCGAGATGGCCTGGTATCCCAGGGCTTCGTCGGCATGCAGCAGTGCAACTTCGTCATCACCATCTACGACGCCATCCCGATACCACTCGTAAATTTTCCCAACTCCGACCATGCCCAACTGGTCCAGTTCGGCGGCGCGCAGCGCCCCCATGCTGGCGGCACCGATGACTGTGATGCCGCTGTCCATGGCGGCAACCAGTTCGCGTTGCCAGACAGGGGTGGTATTGTGAAAAACGCCGTCAATGATGACTATCGTTTGGACACCTGTGGCGATTAGGCGATAGACATCCCCCATGCGTACTGGAGGGTAGTAGTTTGCAGGCAGCAGGCGCTCTGCCTTGTGGCGCGCCAATGAAGGACCGAGAAATACGGCAATCGGTGTTTGGGGGTTGTACTGCATATCAGGCGACCGATGGTTGGGCGGCCGTTTTCTGGGTCTGCCGGATGAACTCAGGCGTGATCCACGCCTGGCGCACCGCCAGATAAGCCTTGGCCTCCAGTGGCTGCCCAGGAACATACACAATTTTCACGTGGTAAACCCAGCGCATGAACATGCTCGCCGTCGGGGTGCTGGCATTGGCCGATCGTGCCCGCAGGTCGGCGGGCCACGCGGATGGGTTTGTACGCTCATGGAACCCACGCGACCATGCCAGCAGTGCGTGGCGTTTGCTGTCCAGGCACAGGCCTTCGTGAACCAGGTGCTCGAGGAAGGCCGCCAACCGAGTGGGGGTATCGCGGTCCGCTCCAAAGGAGCATTCCAGTCCGATTTTCGGACCAACCTTGGGCTGCAGATCAATATCCAGGTCGACGCTGTCGGAGCCGGCATAGACAAAGGTCAGCAAGTCCTGGATGGCGCCAGGCGACCCGGGCCATTGCACGTCCTGCAGATAACGTACCGCTTCTTGTTGGTTCATTCCCCGAACGCACAGGCGCAGCATATTCGCCCCACCTGGGCGACTGAGCATCATGCCAATCTGGAAGATATTTGCATGAGCTGGTAGCGCACCAACGGCTGCATCCAGCGAAGCCGCCAGATCATTTGCAACAGCCTGCCCCATGCATAAGGGCAGAGCCTGGTGGAGCAACCAGGGCGGCGCGGCACCGCCGTAGCGTCCATAAAGCGCATTGGTGCCCATGAATAACGATGGCACTGGGGGAGTGGTCGCGCCCTCGCATAGAGCTACGCCCGCGTCTCCATCGATGTCGAACTCCAGCCAGACATTCTGGATGCAGTCATGCAAGGGGTAAGCGGGTTGCACCCATGCCGCGGCAAAGCTGCGGATCTGCTTCCACACCGGGTGCTCCAGGAATTCAGCGGGTAAAGCTTGCCCTGGTGTCAAACCTGCCAGCACATCACGTCCACCTTCATTCGCCTTTGCACACAGCAGGAAATCGACTTCAGCGCGCACGTCACCCAGTCGGCTTTCAAAACCGAAAAACTCGCAAATGCCAGCTGGCAAACGGCTGGCAAGAGCATGCAGCGCGTGCAAGTGCTGTGCTGAAATCAGGTTGGTGGGCAGTTCTGGATCGACGGAGACTGCCAGGTGCTGGCTCAGCGAAACGGTGCTCATGGCGTGACGGCCTGGTCTGCCTCTTTTCGACGCGGCAGTGTTTCATACACCTGATCCACGGTCCTGATGTCCAGGTCATACAGGGTGGACAAGCGTTCAATCAGATTCTCTTCGATGAACTGCCACTGGTCGTGGGGTGTGTAACCACTGAAGCGAGATCGCGCGATGTCAATAATCTGGGGTTTGACCTGTTTGTCCTGGAGGAAGGCCACGAAACCGTCCAGGCGTTCAAGAATCGTACTTTTCGATACACGAAGAGGAGTCGGTGCGGCTTCTGGATAGTTCTTGAGATACAAAAAGTACTTTCCACCTTCCTCTTGCATCTTGATGCGGCTACCTTGGTTGATACGCAGGAAGTGGTAACGGTCGGTCTGAAACTTCGCATACTCTTCGGGGGATACTTCAAGTTTCTGCGGCAAGTTGACCGCGTCTTCGCAGGAGAAATAGTCGAGGTCAATGTCCAGAATGACCCTGTCCATTGCGGGGAGCGTGTCGGTGGCGGTCTGGTGTCGATAGCGCACACAATGGCCATCGGTCGGCGCGCTGGGTGGCAGCGTCGCCTGATTGTTGAAAACGTTGTAACCCGAAATTTCAAAGAGTTGACCAGACTTTTGGGGCGCGCGGACGATGGCTAACTGGTCGGATTTGCGCTCAGCCGATTGACGTATCCACACCAGTTCCTTGAACAGACCCAGGTAAAGACTGGGGATGATGAATTCAAAGCAGGACAATTCATCAAACGTGAAGCGGTAGATTGCGTGGAGGTCTGTGCCCAGAGTGTCCACCGACTGGAAGAGACGCGGCGCGCCGATGTCAGCATGTTCATCAATGTGCAACAAGGTATTTCCGCTTGCGGCCATCAACTGTTGTTGTATGGCGTAATGCCAAATGAAGAATGCCTCGTGGTGTTCTTCCATGATGAAGAGCGGTGTCTTTGGCATACGTGTTCTTTGCTCCGGTTTGCCAGGATGATGGATGGAATATACCCAGATCCCTCAGTCCCACAATTGCACGCAGGGTAAATTGGAGTCCGCTTGGCCTCGTAGTAACGTATATCCAATGCCAGACAGTCCCTGGCTGAAGCCAGGAAAAAACGCACCCCTGGGCAAACCGGGAACGGTCTGGTAGCCCCCTGCGAGAACAGCCTGTCGCACCATGTCGTCGAGAAGGCGTTTCGCTGCACCGTGGAGTTCCGGCCGGTGCAGCTTGCGAGACGCGGTGACCAGTCGCTCTGCGACTGAGCAGGTGCCGTGTAGAAGATTGTCAGAAACAGACGACCCATCGTGTCGCCTTGATGCAAATGGGTCTGACAGCCAGTTATCCAACCATTGATCAGGCTGTTGATCTACACAGTCCAGCAGCGCAAAGTGCAAGTTGACCGCTTGTGTGGCATCGTGCTCAGATGCCTCGCGGAGCATCTCCATTGTTTCTCTGCTAGCAAGCTCGAAATGCTCGGCAGAGGCCGCCACGCTCAGGCGGTGCCAGCACAGCGCCAAGCTGGGGGCTGTCAACACCGTTGCGCGCCTTTGCGGGCGTTCCAGCTGATTCCAGTGCTGAAAGAGTTGTTGCCCCCATGCAATGCCAAGCTCTGTTTTGCGAATTGCCAACAAACCCAGGCAGAGTTGCGAGCGGTCCGCCGCGCTCCACGGCCCTTGTGACAAAGCTCCCTTGATATCTGGCAGCCGCTGGACCAGTCGATGTGCAGCAGCCTCTATTTCAGGGGCATTCAGAAAATCAGCGATGCGTTGCAGTGAGTACAACGTGGAGCCGGTACCTGTGGGGGAAGAGTCGCGCTGTAGTTCCAGCCTTTGAACAACGGTTTGAACCGCTCGAATGGCCAATGCTCCAGCGGCGGTGTCGCCCGTTGTGCGGCAGTAGGCTGCCAAAAAGAAAGCAACACCCAGTATGCCGAACTCCCGGTTCAATGGCAGCATGTCAAATCTGAAGTGCCCAGTGCCGGCGATAGGCACGGGTGCCATCCAGGTGACACTTCCGTCGTCCCCGGTAATCGCCTTCTGTTGCAATTCGTTGGCAAAGGCGCGGACCATGGCTAATCCGTCGGAGGCGCTTCTGGGTTCTTCGGTTGATTTCCCGGCGGATGGGTTGGGGCTGCGCGTCGTAGGCATGTTTGCCATTCGCGCAGCAAAGGCTCCGCGCACATAGTCCAACTGCCGCGTGAGATCTGCCTCACCGAAAGCATGTAGGCGTTGCAGCATCGCCGGATAGGTCGCTTGCTCGAATAGGCGTGGTTCTGATGCACCGAGGTGCGGGTGCAATCCAGTGCTATGCGTGGTGGCCGAGATGAGTGGTACATCCAGCGCTTCGAGGGCTGCGATTTCTGCTTCAACTACTGCTGCCAACGCGTCAGAGTCGGGTCGGGTTTGTGCTGTTCGGTACAAAGCTTCCAGGACTATGCTGCGATCAACGCCTTCGCGCAGGGCATGCGCCGAGAAAGATGACTCGAGCAACTTGATGTACACCGTTGTGTCGCGCAACAAGAATCGCACAATTCGGTTGTTGAAGTGTTTCAGCGGTCCTTCACCGTCCAGCAGTGCATCGCGCTTACCGATTACAAAACGGTAGGTCTGCGCGAACCCATGGGTAACTTTTTCAACCATAACCGTTGGATCCAGGGCGCCACTGGTCATCGCACTTAGCATGGCATCGGATAGCGGGGAAGCCGATCTCTCGTGTCGGTACCATGCGGTCGAGACGGCTCCAAACAGGCCGCCCAGGCAACCTACATCGGCAACCGTGCCGTCAGCACCGGCTTTGAGAGAGGGCAACAGACCCGTTCGCAAGACCGAGTCATCCGTCAACATAGCTGCTTTGCGCAGGGCATCTTGTTTTTGGCTGGCGTCTTGTGCCGCAAGACGCGGTTGCAACAGTGTTTCCAGATCGACGATAACCGGACATTCTGGCGTCGCAATCAGATTGCTGTCGTGCAGATCCGTCGCGTTCAGCAGGTAGCTGACGCACAACAATGCCCCGGCAGCGTTGCAAAAATGTAGAAGTTCGTCCTGCGAACGGCAAGGTGAGTGGTCTATTTGTTCAACCCATGCGTATTCGGCCCGGGCAAGATACACCGGTTTACGAAGTGGGTAGGGTGCGCCATGGTTATCCAGCCAGTCCAAAAGATTGTTGTAGGCGAGATCCAGTGCGACAGACCGAGGTTTGTAGATCAGGCGCAACCCCGATGTGAAGTGCAGTCGCATCACCGATCTGCCGCCCTGGTGAGGATCAGAGAGATTTCCCTCGATCTGACAGAGTTTCCCGAGCGGCGCACCTGCCAAAAAGATGCTCGTGATGGCCTCGGTATCGTTGGCAAGTCGTCTTACCCATTCAAGGGTGTTGTGCTGCCATCGTTCCATCAAGGTACTGGCAGCTCTCGCTGCCACGCTGTACTCCTGTAGGAAACGTGTCAAATTTTGGGGCTGCCGCAGTGCGTTGGCAAAACGACTTTCGGAGTCGTCGCCAGTCTGGGTCCCGTGCGCGATGTTCGCAATTCTGCGCTCCAAGGCCAGGGCGGATTGAAAGACGAAGTGCAAGGAGCGCGCCAGGCTGCCCGAGATTGCGCGGTGCACTGTATCGGGCAATGTGCAAGTACCCGCCGTTAACGCCAGAACCAGGCCTTTATGTGCTACCGCACAAAACGGAACGTAGAACTCTGCAAACGGGACATCGCTCGCGTCCGGTAGCACCGAAGTTGCCTCGGTGCGAGCTGCCTCAACCAGCACCGCGTCAATGGACTCCGTCCAATTTGTTGCTAGGGTGTCGTCAGCATACAGAGGGGACGACAGGATTTGATCTAGTTCCGTGGGTTCTATGTTCCGGCGCACTAGCATGCTTTCAAAAGCTGCAAAGTCCCCTTTGCTTGCAGCCTTGCACCATCGGTCGCGCCGTGCGCTGGCAAGAGCTTTGTCGGTAGGCGTGGATGCCGCAGTAGATCCGCGTTCAATCCGTTCGCGCAGGCTACTGGCGCGCGCCAATAGGGTCTGCCGCTGTTCCTTGGTCAATGGCATCCTGCGCTCAGTGCACTATAGGGACAGACCGAGAAGCACCATGCAGCGATTCGATTCGATGTAGGGAGGCAGTGCGAAGCGTGCCACATAGTCTGCTAAATCGGTGCAGCGGTAGCGGGGGTGTGGATCTGTGCGCGGTATGGGGGCTTCGTTGTCCGCTACGACACTGTCGATGGCCAGTGCCATGCCAGTGACTCCACTGAAGACGATGCGGTATCCGTCGCGGTACAAGGAGAGCGCATGCAGGGTACCCTGACAACTGATGTGTTCGGATGTGGGCGTTGCCTCTTGCGTTTGCATGAAAGTCGAATAAAACGGTGTGCTGATGGGCCAAGGGCCGGCATCCAATAGGTTCAACAGCCGTATTTGGGCCAAGCGCAATGCTGGACCGTGATATCCCAAAGACCCCATGCATAAGATGGCCAAACCGGTCGAAAGCCCCACGTCATATTGGCCATAGGAGCCGTCTGAATTGGCGCTAGACAAGATTTCCTCCAAAAGCCGTTCTTGCAGATGTACCAGTGCTGGATCATTCTTGATGGCCAATGCGGTGCACCAATCCACAAGATAAGGGTTCGCAAAGAACAGGCCGCTGCGGCGGTCGAATCCTGTCGTTATCACCGAGGGAGGCGTCTTGGCGGGCAATTGGCTCTCAGTGCGTAACCCGCGAATCAGGCAGGTGGTTGCGAAATCGGCTTGACGCCAGTGGGCATTGGAAAAGTCGGACTCCATTTTTCCGTGCACATCCTCATCTGCCGAAAGTTGCGGATAGTAGGCGCCTTGGCCGTCTGCAAACGCTTCCAGCGCTTCGCAAGGCACGCTCTGGAGTACACCAAGTAACACCAGTGCAGAGTCTGTCGCCGTGACGAGTCGACCACGGTGGAAGGCCCAAAGACCGTCCGACTTGGCGTCGTTGACATAACGGACGAGTTTTTTGATGGCGAGGTCCTCATGCACTTGCAGCAGCAGCGCGGGGGCCGGTTGGGATTGGGTAATGGCCCTGATGCCCCGCACCAGAAATCCCAGTGGCACCAGGTCGCCGTAGGGAAACGGGCTTTCTGGTGGTGGGGGAACGCAGGTCATGGCCAGCGGGCTTTGCATCGCCTTGACCGCAAGCTTGTGCAAGAAGGTCTTGATGATCTGGCGACCAGAGGTCAGTCGGTCATTGAACGCGCTTTGCAGCCCATGCGCCAATGGTTCGTTGATTTCGGCGTGGTCAATGAAGAACAGATTGCAGTTCTCGGTTCGTGTAAACCCTGACAACATGCCTGCCTTGATATGGGTGGCCAAGCGGTTGCGAAACCTGGCAACATACCCAGCGGGTGTTGCCTCACCGCCCAGATACTCAACCCCAATAACCGGCAGCAATTCGTAGTGGCGCTGTGTCGGCTCTTGGCTCAATAGAGCGATGGCCTCACCAGCGGTGGCACCTAGTTTGACATGCAGGAATGCAGGCGGGGACCCCGGGCTGAGGCCTACTCCAATACAGTCTGCGTCTTCCAGCGGCAAACCACAGAGTTTGTCGTTGTACCGGTCAAGTATGGAAGATTCGTTGTAGTGTTTGAGTGGTGTGGGTTCGTCACCCGCAGGGTCCAGATTGGTGCCATCGGCCCGGCTCAGGTAACGACCTTCGGACGTGAGTACTACATGTGAGTAGTGTGAGAGCTCGGCGTCGCTGCGCAAGAAAAACATGCGCTTAATGACATCCGGTTCGGCGAACCGAGCAATGGAATTCAGACGGAAAAAGACCAACCATTGGAGCCTGGCCGGTAGTGCGCGGAGGACTTCCAGAGTGTGCATGGTGTCTTGCAGGTGAAAAAAAACACCCGGATCAAATCAATCCGGATGTTCAGTAATGTGGGGTCTTCACCAATGGGCCACGCCGACTCCAGTTGGGAGAAGGTGACCAAGAAGACTGCGATTTCTCTGATGCGGAAGTACTACCAGCCGTGTCGCGCCTTGGTTTGGTCATTGGCAATGGCGGCTCCACCCACTGCGCAGGTTGCAATGGCACCTACAACGGCAACGCCAATAAAGAATTCTCCGCCTGCAACTTTTTCCAGATCGTCGTCGCTCAATTCACCCTGCGCGACGGGAGGGGGCAACACGAAGTGTGTTTCGCTGGCAGAGTTTTCATGCACAAATACCTTGGTGCCAGCAGGCTGACCGGAGTACTTTTCGAAAGTCGCGGTGGGATTGGCCAACAGCTCTTTTCGGAAGTTGGTGTCTTTCAACGCTTGGACCGTAATGGCATCTGACAACTCTTTGTACGTAATATCAGCCATGCTGAAACTCCTTTAATCTGAGTGTTAAAAAAATGCAAAAGGCAGCCGAATGTACGTTCAGCTAGATCAACTGTCAAACAAAAAAGAACCACTTCTTTTCGGATCACTAACGAAGCACCTCTCGCAGCGCGTGGCAAACAAACGGACTCAAATCCCTAGAATTTTCAGGGGCGGCTTGCATTTGGCTCGTAACTTTGCTAAATTCTGTTCCGGGTAGCTTGCTACCTCCCGCTTTTCCTCCCTGAGCGGGGCCTTGATGTGTGACAGCTAATAGGCTTACCACCCCAGCCCACGTGCTGGGGTTTTTTTTGTGCGCCCAGCATGGGCGCACTCCTGGAGGTGCAAGTCCTCCCGCGAGCTGGTCACAGTGAGCGAAGTGAAGCGCAACTGCATGCGGGCGACCGAGTGTGGGAAGGAAG
>CAUPQG010000024.1:0-67264 GCA_963513355.1 uncultured Rhodoferax sp.
CAGGTCAACATCGCGAACCATGCGTCCGATTAAACGCTGAATGCGCCGTTGGTACTTCAACACCAGCAAGCCATAGGCCCGCTGATCGCCTGCGACCGTGCGCTGAACCAGTACCGCGTCGCTATCCTGAGGGATTTGGGGAAGGTCATCGCTCATGCTGAGTCTCCGACAATGCCGGGGCGGGCATCTTTGCATTTGCCCTCTGCGGCAGCATGGCTCGATACTATCGCGCGTCGCAATGACGTCCAGTTCGAATCACCGGGTGTCGCCTCCAGCCAAAGAAAAAAAGGGACCTGGTCTATGGCACAAACCTTGACAACCATGACGCTCTGAAAATCCATCAGCAGACCCAGGTGGCAAGCCAAGCCTTCTCCAAAACCCGACCAGAGCCAATGTTGACCATCCCAGCGCAAACTTCCTTGGGGAGACTGCGCCCATCCCCGACAAGCCACGTTGCCGGCGAAAACAATGGCCAACGCCAACAGGGCTGTACGATGATCCGGGCCAGACTGCCCCGAACCAAAAGCAACCTGGGCAACAAACGCCAGCGCACTCAAGCAGGCAATGAGCCGCAATTGCCAGCGCGAGCGTTTGACGATAAAAATGACCGCAGGGGCCCGATGCATGGAGTCTGACGTTGGGCCCGTAGCGCCTAGACGCGCTTGAACACCAAGGAGCCGTTAGTCCCACCAAAGCCGAAATTGTTCTTCACTGCTACATCGATGCGCATATCGCGCGCAACATTGGCGCAGTAGTCCAAATCACACTCTGGATCTTGGTTAAAGATATTGATGGTTGGCGGGCTCTTTTGGTGATGTACCGCCAGTACGGTGAACACAGACTCAATACCACCGGCACCACCCAAGAGGTGACCAGTCATGGACTTCGTGGAGTTAACCACTATCTTTTTGGCATGGTCTCCCAGCGCAGCCTTGATGGCATTGGACTCGTTCAAATCACCTAGTGGCGTCGAGGTGCCATGGGCATTCAAATAATCTACCTGGTCGACGTTAACGCCAGCATTGCGCAAAGCACTCAACATGGCGCGACGGGGGCCATCCATATTGGGAGCGGTCATGTGGCCTGCATCGGCACTCATGCCAAAACCAGCCAATTCGGCATAAATCTTGGCGCCACGGGCCTTGGCGTGTTCGTACTCTTCAAGCACCATCACACCACCACCCTCGCCCAAAACAAACCCATCACGGTCTTTGTCCCAGGGGCGTGAAGCCGTGGTCGGGTCATCATTGCGTGTGCTCAAGGCGCGCATCGCGGCAAAACCGCCAATGCCCAAAGGGGACACTGTGGCTTCCGAGCCACCAGCCACCATGACATCGGCATCGCCGTATTCGATCATGCGACCTGCCTCGCCGATGCAGTGCAAGCCTGTTGTGCAAGCCGTCACGATGGCGATGTTGGGCCCTTTAAAGCCGTACTTCATTGACACGTGACCTGCAGTCATGTTGATGATGGTGGCAGGTACAAAAAACGGAGAAATGCGGCGTGCACCACGGTTAATCAACTCGGTATGCATGCTCTCGATCAACGGCAGGCCACCGATACCGGAGCCGATCACGCAACCAATGCGGGTGGCCTCCTCCTCGCCTAATGCGTCACCCGTGGGCAGACCGGCGTCCACAACAGCCTGCATGGCGGCAGCAATACCGTAGTGGATGAATGAATCCATAGTCCGCGCTTCTTTCGCGCTGATGTAGGAATCCAAATCAAAATTGCGAACTTCGCCAGCGATCTTGCAGGCGAACGAGGATGCATCAAAACGGCTGATCAAATCGATGCCGGACTTGCCAGCAAGCAGATTGGACCATGCCGCATCCACGGTATTCCCCACGGGACTGACGCAACCCAAACCAGTGACAACAACGCGACGACGGGACATAGCAATCAGGTTTCAACTTTGGTCAAAAAAAGGCCGATCGAGTCGGCCATGTTTCAGATCGGAAGCACCGTGACAAGTTGTCACGACTAATGCCCCGATCTACGCAGCACCACGTTGCTGCAAAAGCCCGGAATCAGGCTTTCTTGTGCGTGCTGGCGTAGTCGACAGCGTTTTGCACGGTGGTAATCTTTTCTGCGTCTTCATCAGGAATTTCAATTCCAAACTCGTCTTCCAACGCCATCACCAATTCGACGGTGTCCAAAGAGTCTGCACCCAGATCGGCCACAAAGGCTTTTTCGTTGGTGACTTGGGACTCTTCCACACCGAGTTGTTCGGCAATAATTTTTTTGACGCGGACTTCGATATCACTCATGGCTTCCCTCTAAGGGTTGTAAAAGAATCCGTAATTTTACCCGGGCTTAGAGTCGCAACTCCAAACGGGTCGCCGAACGGACAAATCGGCTGAATTTCTGCGCGCAGAACCTTACATGTACATGCCGCCGTTGACGTGCAATTCCTGGCCGGTTACATAACTGGCTTGCGGGGACGCCAAGTATGCAACAGCATGGGCCACGTCGGACGGTTTGCCAAGATGCCCCAGCGGAATCTGACCCAAAAGGGCCTTTTGCTGGTCTTCACCCAGGCTGGCGGTCATGTCGGTCTCAATAAAACCGGGCGCCACACAATTGACAGTAATGTTGCGCGAGCCTAGCTCCCGCGCCAGCGCACGCGTCATGCCTGCGACGCCGGCCTTTGCGGCCGCGTAGTTGGCCTGACCCGGGTTGCCGGAAGCTCCGACCACCGATGTGATGTTAATGATGCGTCCATAGCGCTGCTTCATCATGGTGCGCATAACGGCACGGCTCATGCGAAACACGCCCTTAAGATTGGCTTCCATCACCGCGTCCCATTCGTCGTCCTTCATGCGCATGGCCAGGTTGTCGCGGGTGATGCCGGCATTGTTGACGAGCACCTGCAAGCCGCCGTGTTCCTTGACAAGCGCATCAACCAATGCTTCGCCAGCTGCACCCTGGGTCACATCCAGCGTACGCCCCGCGCAACCTGCAAAAGCGGACAAGGCATCCGCAATCTTCAACGCGCCGGCGTCTGTTGTGGCTGTTCCAATCACCTTGACGCCCCTGCGCGCCAGTTCAAGCGCGATCGCAGCACCAATGCCGCGCGAAGCGCCTGTCACCAGGGCCACCTGGCCTTCAAACTTCACTTCATTCATGCCAACGCACCCTTTATATCTTGCAATGTAACGGGGTCCAATACCGCCAAGCCTGTCAGCTCCGCATCAATGCGCTTGACCATGCCGGCCAGCACCTTGCCAGGACCACACTCCACAAGTGTAGTCAAACCCCGGGCCTTGATCGCCTGTACGCATTCCACCCAGCGCACGGGACCAAATGCCTGGCGATACAGAGCGTCGCGAATGCGGTCCGCATCAACCTCGACCGCCACGTCAATATTGTTGATCAGTGCAATCTGTGGCGCCGCAATGTCCAGCGTTTCAAGATGGGCCTTGAGCTTTTCAGCAGCAGGCTTCATCAAGCTGGAATGAAACGGTGCAGATACCGGCAGCGGCAATGCGCGTTTGGCACCATTGGCCTTGAGTACCTCGCAGGCCTTTTCTACCGCCGCCTTGCTACCTGCGATGACCGTTTGGGCGGGATCATTAAAATTGACCGCCTCCACAACCTCTGCAGACCCAGGCCCAAAAGATTGGGTAACCTCCAGGCAGCCCGCGCTCACGCGCGCCGCATCCATTCCCAGGATGGCGGCCATGGCCCCTACACCCACTGGAACCGCCTCCTGCATAGCCTGTGCACGCAGTCGCACCAAAGGTGCAGCCTGCTTCAGCGTCAGGGCACCAGCGGCGACCAAGGCGGAATATTCTCCAAGTGAATGTCCTGCAACCGCTGAGGGCGCAACGCCCACCTCAGCCATCCAAACCCGGTACGCGGCCACACCGGCAACCAGCATCACGGGCTGCGTATTGGTGGTCAACGCCAATGCTTCCTTGGGACCATCATGGATCAGCTTGGCGACATCTTCGCCCAAGGCGTCTGAAGCTTCCTGCAGCGTCTGCGCTACAACCGGGTGGTCGCCCCAGGCGTCCAGCATGCCCACCGATTGCGAACCCTGTCCGGGAAATACAAATGCAAAATTTTTCATAACCGCTACTAAGTAAAAGGGCCTCTAGCCCCTTTGGAATATGTTGAGTTAGCTACAAAATCAGGAGCAAAGCGCCCCAGGTAAATCCGCCGCCAACACCTTCGAGCAACAGGGTTTGGCCGGGTTTGACCTGGCCAGAACGCACGCCTGCATCCAGGGCCAGTGGAATGGACGCGGCCGACGTGTTGCCGTGCTGGTCCACCGTCACCACCACCTTATCCATGGAAAGCTTCAGCTTGCGTGCCGTACCCTGCATGATGCGAATATTGGCCTGGTGCGGCACCAGCCAATCAATGTCGGCTTCGGTAAGATGGGCTTTGGCCAAAGTCGCGCGGGCTGCACTCTCCAACACACCCACCGCCAGCTTGAACACGGCCTGCCCGTCCATTTTCAGCACCGGATCGCCCAGAATGGCGCCACCTGACACATGACCTGGCACACACAAAATACCCACGTGTTTGCCATCGGCGTGCAAATCGCTGGACAAAATGCCCGGTGTATCGGACGCTTCCAGAACAACAGCGCCCGCACCATCGCCGAACAGCACACACGTCGTGCGGTCGTTGAAATCCAGAATACGGGAAAAGACCTCAGCCCCCACCACCAGCGCACATCGGGCGGCGCCGGTCTTGATCATGGCGTCCGCTACCGTCAAGGCATAGACAAAACCACTGCAAACGGCCTGCACATCAAAAGCGGCGCAGCCATTGGCCTCCAACTTGTTCTGCAGTATGCAGGCAGTCGACGGGAACACCATGTCCGGCGTGGATGTGGCGACAATGATCAGATCGATATCTTGGGCACCGCGGCCAGCCGCCTCCAGCGCTTTTTTGGCAGCCTCCAGACCCAGATCGCTGCTGAAAACTCCATCTGCAACGAAGTGCCGCGCGCGGATGCCAGTGCGCTCAACAATCCATTCATCGGATGTTTCCACGCCTTTTGCCGCCAGTTCGGCCACCAAATCGGCATTTGTCAGCCGGCGTGGGGGCAAATAGCTGCCCGTGCCTGTAATTCGCGAATATTTCATGGTGGGGTTGATGACACCCGGTCAGGTTTCAGGATGCGCTGTCAGCTGCCACCAAAAGCGGCGCTGCGTGCGCAATGCGAACCTGAACTCGGTCAAGCAAGTTGTTTCGGGCTGCATCATACGCCCGGTTCAGTGCGAACCCAAAACCCAGCACGTCGGCCGATCCATGACTCTTGAATACCAGGCCACGCAATCCCAACAAGGCTGCGCCGTTGTACCGACGGTGATCAGTGCGAACTTTAAGAGCAGTTAAAACCGAATAAGCTGCAATTGCAGCCACTTTGGTAAAAATATTGCGAGAGAACTCGGCCTTCAGAAAATTACCAATCATGCCGGCAAGACCTTCGCTGGCCTTCAATGCGACGTTGCCCACAAAGCCGTCACAGACAACCAGATCCACGGTGCCCTTGAAAATATCGTTGCCTTCGACATTTCCAAAAAAATTCAAATCGCCAGTTTTCGACGCTGAACGCAACAGTTCACCGGCTTTTTTGATGGTTTCGTTGCCTTTTATGATTTCCTCGCCAATATTGAGCAAACCTACCGTAGGTGATTCCTTGTTACTCAACACCGAAACCAGGGCAGAACCCATGACCGCAAACTGCAGCAAGTGCTCAGCCGAACAATCCACATTGGCACCCAGGTCCAGCATGGTGGTGGCACCACCCGTGGCATTGGGAAGCTGGCCGGCAATTGCTGGGCGCTCAATGCCGTCAATGGTTTTCAGGATGTAGCGCGAAATGGCCATCAATGCGGCCGTGTTACCAGCCGATACGGCCGCCTGGGCCTTACCTTCCTTGACTTGCTGGATGGCCACGCGCATGGACGAATCTTTTTTGCGGCGCAAGGCGATTTCCAGCGGATCGTCCATCGTCACCACTTCAGTGGCGGTTACGACGGTAGCGCGGGGGTGCGAGAAGCCCGCCAATTGATCGGCCAAACCAACCAGAACCAGCGAAGCATCAGGGTGTTGATCCAGAAATTGGGTACAGGCAGGCAGTGTGACCTGGGGGCCATGGTCGCCTCCCATACAGTCAACAGCGATTGTGATCATCGGGTAGACGCCCAAAAAGAAAGGGGATCAAACAATGGCCGCAGGGCCAAAAACGACAAAAGCCCGACGCTACAGGATTTGTAGCTCCGGGCTTAGGCAGAAGAACCTTGGTCAGGCTTCAGATTTGGTCTTCAGCACCTTGCGACCACGGTAGAAACCGGTGGGGCTGATGTGGTGGCGCAGGTGGGTTTCACCAGTGGTGGATTCAACGGCAATGCCGGGCACTACCAGTGCATTGTGCGAACGGTGCATACCGCGCTTGGAAGGTGACTTCTTGTTTTGTTGGACGGCCATGACTAGGCTCCTCAGCTGGGGTGCTGCGCAGGCCGCAACACTGGGGGTTAGTAAAAAACGCGGCAGATTCCACACGCGAAGCCTTAGATTATAGCCCAAAGCCAGCGGCAGAGCTAGGGGCGCTTTTTCAGCTGCTCAAGAATGGCAAAAGGATTGGGCTTTTCTTGCTGATCCTCGGAGAAATCCGGGTCTGCTACCTGCAACTTCACCGTGCCAGGGCATATGTCGTGCTTGGGTACCACCGGCAAGGCCATCAGCAACTCGTCTTCCACCAGCTCCAGCAGGTTGAAGTCGCGGCTGAGCACCAGCACATCCTCTTCCGACTCTTCGTCCTCCACCTCGGCAACCTCTTCACTCACCACGAAACGAAACTCCCGCTCAAACTGCACGGGCACGTCCACCGGACCCAGGCAGCGTTGGCATGTCTGTGGCAGGGCCACTTCGGCGCTTAAAACCAGCCAGATCTGATCACTGGCGGCGCCATTGGGTCGCGTCATGCCATGGGCCGTATAACGCACCGGGTTTTGGCCGCCGGCGCCATGCGCCTCCTCCAGCAATCGGTCAAACCGCGCCAGGCTTTCACTGGCGGCGATACTGCCGTTGGCCTTGGCGAAAGCCTCGATGTTCAGGTGCTGGGGGTCGTAGTCATGTTTCATGCGCGCAGTGTAAGAGAATCGGACCATGCCAGATACTTCCAATAGAAAACTCATACTCGGCTCCACTTCGGTCTACCGGCGTGAATTGCTGGGCCGTTTGAACGTACCCTTTTCGGTGGAATCGCCCGATGTCGACGAAACGCCGAGGCCCGGTGAACAACCGGCTGATCTGGCCCAGCGGCTGGCACTGGCCAAGGCCCTTGCAGTGGCCGCACGCTTTCCGGATTGCGTGGTGATTGGGTCCGACCAGGTCGCCGACCTCGATGGACAACCCCTGGGCAAGCCTGGAACGCATGAACGGGCGGTTGCACAGCTACGCCAGATGCGTGGCAAGACCGTGGTGTTCCAGACGGCAGTCGCCGTGGTCTGCCTGGAAACGGGCTTTAGCCAGCAATCACTCGCACCGGTTCGGGTTCAGTTCCGCCCGCTGGACGATACAGAAATCGAGAGCTACTTGCGGTTGGAGCAACCCTATGACTGTGCTGGCAGCGCCAAAAGTGAAGGACTGGGCATTGCCCTGCTGGATGCGATCGAGAACGATGACCCCACCGCCTTGGTTGGATTGCCGCTGATTCGCACCAGCCGCATGCTGCGTGCCGCGGGCATTGCGCTGTTGACCGGCACCCAGCGGACCGCACCATGACGCCCGGCACCCTGTACCTGGTCCCAGCCCCCTTGGACTTTGGTTGCGACAGCCAGGTGGCCCTGGACCGTGCTATGCCCGCAGCAACCCTGGAGGTGGCGGCCAGCCTGAAGTACTGGATCTGTGAAAACGCTAAATCCACACGCGCCTACCTCAAGCGCATCGCCGAGACCCACCCCCTGTGCCAGCCTTTACAGGCCATGCAGCTGCAAGAGCTGCCGCATGAAGTCCACAAAAAAGGCGACCATCAGGGTCACTTTGATGCGCGTTACCTGCTGCAAGCTGCAACGCAGGGAGAAAACATGGGGTTGGTCAGCGAAGCTGGAATGCCCGCCATTGCCGACCCGGGCTCCTCGGTGGTGCGCGCCGCACACGATCTGGGTCTGCGTGTGGTGCCCTTGGTCGGCCCTGTGTCCTTGTTGTTGGCCCTGGCTGCCAGCGGCCTCAGTGGGCAAAACTTTGCATTTGTGGGTTACCTGCCCAGCACACCGGCCGAGCGCAGCCAGCGCATCCGCGAGCTGGAATCGTTGGCTCTCAAGACCGGACAAACCCAATTGTTCATCGAGACGCCCTACCGTAACCAGGCCATGCAACAGGCGTTGCTTCAAACCCTGCAACACAACACGCGCCTGGCCACGGCCAGTGGCTTGACGCTGGACACAGCCCAGTGTCACAGCGACCTGGTAAAGAACTGGAAGCACAAGTCGTGGACCCTGGCTAACACCGTACCCACAGTGTTTGCTATCGGCCGCTAAAGCGCCAAAGCTCCCATGGTAGTGGCCTGCTTAACGCAGGGCTGGCAGGCTACGCATGGCCTTGACACTGCCTTCCCCAATGGCGGCGCCGAAGCGCTTGACCAGGCGTTCGGCTACGTTGTCTTTACGGGTGTAGTCGATCAGCTCTTCTGCCTTCACCACTTCGCGGGCCACGTAGTCCAGATTGCCCAATTGATCGGCCAAGCCCAAGTCAATGGCCTGCTGACCGGTCCAGAACAGACCACTGAAAGTTTCCGGGGTTTCTTTCAGGCGCTCACCACGGCCAGCCTTTACTACCGCAATGAACTGTTGGTGGATCTGGTTGAGCATCGCCTGGGCGAACTCGCGCTGCTTATCCGTCTGGGGGCTGAAGGGATCGAGGAAACCTTTGTTTTCGCCGGCTGTCATCAGTCGGCGCTCTACACCGATCTTTTCCATCAGACCGGTGAAGCCAAACCCGTCCATTAACACTCCAATACTACCGACCACACTGGCTTTGTCGACAAAGATCTTGTCGGCTCCAACGGCGATGTAGTACGCGGCTGATGCACAAGTCTCTTCCACCACCGCATAGACGGGCTTCTTGTGCAGCGCTTTGAGTCGATTGATTTCGTCATTGATGATGCCAGCCTGCACCGGGCTACCGCCTGGCGAATTGATCAGCAGCACCACCGCTTTGGCACCCTTGTCCTCAAAGGCACTGCGCATGGCGGCCACAATGAGTTCGGCACTACCCTCGGAGCCGGATGCGATTTCACCCTGGATCTTGACCAGTGCGGTGTGGGGGGTGGTGGGGTCAGCGGTACTCCCGCCGCGGTCCATGCCAAGCCACAACAAAGCTACAAAGAAGGCCAGCCAAGCCAGACGGATGCCATTGCGCCACCGGCGCGCCTGGCGCTGCTCGGCAATGGCGGCCATGGCCAGAGTCTCCAGCGTGGCGCGCTCCCATCCCGGCGTGCGGTCGGCAGCGGCAGCGGCAGCGGCAGCGGAGGAAGATGCTTCGTTTTTGATAGCAGCGTCGGTAATATCTTCGGGGGCCGGGGGTTGATTCGGTGTCATGAAAGGGTTATCCAGATCGGTCGTATATCAAAAATCGAGAGCTTGCAGATTGGGGCCAGTATGCCAGTGCACCACACCATCGCGCTCGGTCATGGCTATCTTGACCAGGCCACCGCGGCAGGGACCGCCGATGCAGTGACCGGTTTGCGGGCGGTACATGGCACCATGGGTGGCACACATCAACCACTGGCCGCTGCTATCAAAGAAACGATTGGGCTGGTAGTCCATTTCCATAGGAACATGGGCGCACTGGTTCAGGTAGCCATAGACCTGGCCCTCAAAGCGGATGGCAAAGCCGCGGGACGTACGCCCGCAATACACCACATCAAAAGGAACGGCCTCGCCGCTATTGACCAGATCGGCGGAATTGCACAGCGGTATGGTTGCGTCAGGCATGTTGGGCAAACCAGGCATTGAGTTCGGCGACGGTGTGGGCCACGAACAGGGGTTTGAGTTCCGCAAAGGCTGCTGGCTCATGGGCTCCATAACTGACGCCCACACTGGGGCAACCGGCGTTGAGCGCCATTTGCAGATCGTGGGTGGTATCACCCACCATCAGCACCCGCTGTGCAGGCACCCCAAACTCCTGCATCAGCTCTTGCAACATCAGGGGGTGCGGCTTGCCCGCAGTTTCGTCTGCGGTTCGAGACGCGTGGAACACACCTTGCAGTTCCGAAGCTTTAAGAACCTCATTGAGTCCGCGCCGGCTTTTCCCGGTAGCCACGGCCAGCACGTAGTTGCGCGCTCTCAACTCGGCCAGCAGGGGCAGAACTCCGTCAAACAGGCTGATGTCGTTCTGGTGTGCGGCGTAGTGGTGCTTGTAGCGCGCGCCCAGTTCAGCGTATTTGCTGGGCGGCACGTCGGGCGCGGCATGGGCTAGCGCCTGCATCAGACCCAGGCCGATGACATAGGCCGCGTCCTGGTCGCTGGGTCTGCGCCCACCCACATCCACAACCGCAGCCTGGATACAGCGGGTGATGATGGCCGTGGAGTCAAATAGGGTGCCATCCCAGTCAAAAGCAATCAGGTCAAAGGGGCGGGTTGGTTTGGTAGACATGAAAAACAATCAAGAGAGGTTGGCACTCAACTGGCCTGCGGCAACACTTGTTGCACAAACTGGGCCAGTTCAGTCGGCAGGTTAGCCTGCAATTCCAGACGCGCGCCAGTGGCCGGGTGATTGCACTGCAGCCGCCAAGCATGCAGGAACATGCGCTTCAATGGGGTGGCGCTGTTGGCACGCGCCAAGGCCTTGTTGCTGTCAAAGTCGCCGTATTTGTCGTCGCCGACAATGGGAAGGCCTTCGGAGGCCAAATGGACACGGATCTGATGGGTGCGACCCGTCTTGATGGTTACTTCCAGCAAGGAATAACCGCGGTCACTGCTGACAGGAGCCTGGTGCGTGCCCGGGACCACACCGCCAGCCGCCCGCACCTTGACCAGGGTCAACGATGGCATGCCGTCCGGATCGTCTTTGGCCACGACCTTGACGCGGCGCTCGCCGTCCGGCAGCAAATACTTGTGCAGCGGCTTGTCCAACACCTTCTTATTCGCGGGCCACTGCCCTATGACCATGGCTAGGTAGGTTTTACCGGTTTCCCGCTCGCGGAACTGGTCTTGCAGGTTTTTCAGCGCGCTGCGTTTCTTGGCCACCAGCAGGATGCCGCTGGTTTCTCGGTCCAGTCGGTGCACCAATTCCAGAAACTTCGCCTGGGGCCGCGCCATCCGCAACTGTTCAATCACGCCAAAACTGACGCCCGATCCGCCGTGGACCGCCACGCCGGCCGGTTTGTTGATCGCCAGCAGACTGTCGTCCTCGTACAAAACCGCAAATTCCTTGGCTGGCGCATGGCTGGCCACCTGTTCGGCCATGGCCTGGGCCTTTTCCGCCACCCGCTCGGATATGCGTACCGGGGGCACCCGCACCTCATCGCCCGCATTTAAACGGGTTTCGGCCGATGCCCGTCCCTTGTTGACCCGCACCTCGCCGCTGCGGATGATGCGGTACACATGGGTCTTGGGAACGCCCTTGAGGTGGCGCATCAGGTAGTTGTCCAGCCGCTGCCCTGCCCCATCTTCATCGATGGTCAGGGTTTTCACCTGGGGCAGCACTTGGGCGGACGGGGGCGCAGGATTGCCCCCTATAATGTGTTTCACTAGCGACGCGCTGTAAGTGGTTGATTTGTCTGGAGTTTAGTCCACACGCCATACACAGACGTACTGGAAGGTCGATGCCGCCGCGTTGGGCTGCAAACAAACCACACGCCAAATGCCTGTGGTGGTTTGCAAACAACACGGTCAAGACTGCGAAACGAAATACTGATACGGAATACCCACAGTTTGCAGACCCCTCGTCTGTGAACGGAATGAAACGAGATGTTTGTGCTGATGTGCCTGATATGCCTTTGCCTACGGAGCGTTTTCGCGCCGTTGCTTGGCGTAAATCGGCATCAAGCCCCCGTCAAACGGGCGCAACCCGCTATGCAATTGATAGCGAACTCACAAACGCATCCCCTCGCTCCCCTCCACGCGCCTACGCTTCGTCGCCTCATTTGAGTCGAAGTTCTCCGGCAATTCCACCTCGCATTCGTCTCGTTCAGTCCAGGTATCAATAGCCCCTTGAGGGCATGTAAAACTGATGAAGGACGCAATCCATGAAACGGATGCTGATTAACGCCACGCAGGCTGAAGAACGCCGGCTGGCCATTGTCGATGGACAAAAACTCCTCGACTATGAAATCGAAATCGAAGGGCGCGAACAGCGCAAGGGCAACATCTACAAGGCCGTCGTCACCCGCGTAGAGCCCTCGCTGGAAGCCTGCTTCGTCGACTACGGCGAAGACCGCCACGGCTTCCTGCCGTTCAAGGAAATCTCCCGCATGTATTTCAAGGAAGGCGTGTCAGCCTCCCAGGCACGCATCCAGGACGCTATCAAGGAAGGCCAGGAACTGCTCGTCCAGGTTGAAAAAGAAGAGCGCGGCAACAAGGGCGCAGCCCTGACCACCTTCGTCTCGTTGGCCGGTCGCTATGTGGTGCTGATGCCCAACAACCCCCGCGGTGGTGGTGTATCCCGCCGCATCGAAGGTGAAGACCGCGCCGAACTCAAAGAGAACATGGACCAGTTGGAGTACCCCAACGGCATGTCTATCATTGCCCGCACTGCCGGTATCGGCCGTAGCGCGCCCGAGCTCCAGTGGGACTTGAACTACCTGTTGAAACTGTGGACCGCCATCGACGGCGCGGCCAAGGGTGGCAAGGGCGCCTACCTGATCTACCAAGAGTCCTCCTTGGTGATCCGCGCCATCCGCGACTACTTCAACCACGACATCGGCGACATCCTGATCGACACCGACGACGTATACGAGCAGGCCCAGCAGTTCATGGCCCACGTGATGCCCGAACACGCTGCCCGCGTGAAGCGCTACCGTGACGACGCTCCCCTGTTCAGCCGTTTCCAGATCGAGCACCAGATTGAATCGGCCTATGCCCGCACCGTGACCCTGCCATCCGGTGGCGCCATCGTCATTGACCACACCGAAGCCTTGGTTTCCGTGGACGTCAACTCGGCTCGCGCTATCAAGGGTGGTGACATCGAAGAAACTGCGACCCGCACCAACCTAGAAGCTGCTGACGAAGTGGCCCGCCAGATGCGCCTGCGCGATCTGGGCGGCTTGATCGTCATCGACTTTATCGACATGGAAGAGTCCCGCAACCGCCGCGAAGTGGAAAACCGCTTGCGCGACGCGCTGCGCCAGGACCGCGCACGTGTGCAGTTCGGCACCATCTCCAAGTTCGGTCTGATGGAAATGAGCCGCCAGCGCCTGCGCCCGGCACTCTCCGAAGGTGCATCCATCCCCTGCCCGCGTTGCGGCGGTTCCGGCCATATCCGGGATACCGAATCCAGCGCATTGCAGATTCTGCGGATCATCCAGGAAGAGTCGCTCAAGGACAGCACAGCCTCCGTGCTGTGCCAGGTGCCAGTGGATGTCGCCTCGTTCCTGCTGAACGAAAAGCGCTCTGAAATCGCCAAGATCGAGCTGAAGCAGCGCATCAACGTGCTGTTGGTTCCCAACAAGACGCTGGAAACGCCCAACTACAAGCTCGAGCGCCTCAAGCACGACGACCCTCGCCTGGACAACATCGACGCCAGCTACAAACTGGCCGATGAGATGGAAGATCCCACCGGCGTGACACGCCGCTCGCAAGAGCCAACCAACAAGCAAACGCCCATCATCAAGGGTGTGCTGCCGGATGCACCAGCCCCCGTGGCCGCGCCGCGCCCAGTAGCTCCTGCTGCACAACCTGCGGCTGCTGCGCCCCAGCGCCCGGCAGAAACCAAGCCACCCGTGGCAGCAGAAAAAGGTTTCTTTGGCTGGATCAAGAGCCTTTTTGCAGCAGAGCCACCTGCGCCCGCCAAGCCCGAACCTGCGCCCGCCCCCAAGGCACCTGAAGGTCGCGAAACCCGCGATGGCCGCAACCGCGATGGCAACCGCAACCGCGATGGCAACCGCAACGGCGGCAAGCCCGGCGAGGGCCGCGCCGACGGCCAAGCCCGTGGCGAAGGTCGAGGTCCTCGCGGCGAAGGCCGCGGCGACGGACGCAATAACCGTGGCGGACGCGGTGGACGCGGCGGTGGTGCTGACCGCCAAGGTGGCGCACAACGTGAGCGTTTTGACGCAGAAGGCAAACCCGCCCTGCCGATGGACGCCAGCGTGCAGCCAGGCGGCCC
This sequence comes from uncultured Rhodoferax sp., assembly GCA_963513355.1. Lineage (GTDB taxonomy): Bacteria > Pseudomonadota > Gammaproteobacteria > Burkholderiales > Burkholderiaceae_C > Allorhodoferax. The sequence goes on from CAUPQG010000024.1 coordinate 14,290, forward strand.
ATCCACCGGCGGGCCTGATGGCCATCGCCAAGAGCAGCGCCCTGAACGCGCTCCCCGTGAACGTGGTGGCCGTGGCGGACGTGGCGGCGGCGAACGCCATGAAGCCGGTGAACGCAATGAGCAACCCCGGGCAGAAGGCCGTGGTGACGCTGTAGCCGAAAGTGTTGACGCTCCACGCAACGAAGGCCAGGCCCGAGAAGGCCGTGGCGAAGGCCGCGAAGGTGGTCGAGAAGGTGGGCGCAACGGACGCGGTGGACGCAACGGTCGCGGCCCCCGCCCGGACGGTGAAGGTCGCAATGGCGGTGGTGATAGCAACCAGCAAACCCAGCTGGGCTTCGCTGAAACGGACAACGGCACCGTGAGCCCAGTTGCCGGCGCACAACCTACGACAGATGCCAATGGCCAGGCACCTCGCGCTGATAACGGTGAACCCCGCGAGAAGCGCTCACGTGACCGCTATGGGCGTGAACGCGCGCCCCGTGGAGACCGCAGCGAGCGCGAAGAGCGGCCCGACCTGCGCATTCCGGCACAGCCCGCTGTGTCTGAAGAAACTGCCGCAGTGGTGTCAGATGCAGCAAGCGCCGCCGAACCGGTTGCAAACGCGGCGCCTGAGGCACCCGTTGTGCAGCACGTTCGTGCAGCTGCACCGGTTGCGACAGCACCGGCACCGGCACCTGCCCCTTCAGCAGTTGCCCCTGTAGACCGTATGCCCAAGGTGACAAGCTACACATTGCCCACCGAGAAGCTGGTGGAAGTTGCACAAAGTTCGGGCTTGCAGTGGGTGAATTCCGACGCTGCCAAGATCGCTGCAGTCCAGGCAGCCATAGCAGCAGAACCCAAGCCTATCCACGTGCCCCGCGAACGGCCTGCGCCGGTAAGCATTGACACTGGACCGCTGGTCCTGGTTGAAACCAAGCGAGACTTGCGCAAAATGACACTGCCATTTGAGCAGCCACCCGCCGTCTGAGGTTACAACACCCCGTACACCGGGGTGCTTCCATAAAAAAAGAGGCCCAAGGGCCTCTTTTTTTTTGCTGCGATATTGATTAGAACAAATCGACTGCGCCAACTTTCACGGCATCACCAAACAACCCTTTGCGCACCAGATCGTCGTAGCTGTGAACCTGGTTGCGGCCGTTGCGTTGCGCGTAATCGACCGCTCGTTCGGCGCGTTCCAAAGTCGTGCTGGGAGAATCATCAGCCGTCACCCTGGTAAAACCAGCGCATGCTGTAGCCCGACCGACTTGCGGAAAATTGAATTTCTCCATATTGGCACGAAAACGCTCAAAGGCCGCCAGCACCAAAGCCTCGTCCGGGCAATGCATCAACACCGCAAACTGCTCCCCGCCCAAACGGTAAATGCGGTCGTAGGTGCGGAAGGTATTGTTCATGATACGGGCCACCAACAACAACACCTCTTCAGCGATCAGATGGCCGCTCTTGTCGTTGATAACACCGAAATGGTCCACATCCACAGTGCCCAACCAATAGTTGGGTGGAACGCGGTGGCGGCGCTCGGCAACGGGCAACACACTAGCCTCCAGCACTGCAGTCTGCCCCTCCAGGCCGTGGTCCATTTCTTCCAGCACTGCACTGTAAAAGGTGTCATCCAGCGACTTGCGGTTGAGTAATCCGGTCAGAGCGTCCCGGTCGCTGTAAGCCAACAGGCGGTACATGTTGCGGAACACATGAACGATGTCCTCAATGACCTGAACCTGGCCCACGCTCAGAGCCGCGCCGGAATGCACCTCAATCACGCCCTCATCGTCGCTGGCGGTATCCGCAAACAATGGGAAAAAACTGATGCGTGGCCCTTCTTCACCCGCCCAGGCATATTCGACCAGGCTACGGGTCTGCAAACAGCGCAAGCGATCTTTCTCGTCGGCCAATTCACGCAGGGAGTCAAAATCCACGCGCAAGGGGTCTACCACCTTGCCGCCGCCCCGCACATCCAGCGACGCTACCTCCAACCATCGCTTGACACCCTCTTCACTGAGGACCCGCGCAATGACGACGCGGTCAATGCGCAGCAGGTCAATCAGCGCCTTGGATAGGGTCAGCTCCAGAAGTTCCCGATCCCGGTGGTCGGTCAACTTGATGATGTGTTCGGTGAGTGTGGCCATGGCCGGATAATAGCCCTGAATCCAACTCCCGTCACCTATTTGCAGCCTCGCGATAGGCCTGCGTTGCAGCAGCCGTGTCTTGGCGTTGTTCAGCCATCTGGGCCAGCGCAAGCCATGTATCCCGTGCCAAATCGGAGTCTGTCAAGACAGCCAATGACTGCTTGAACAGTTGCTGCGATTTCCCCCAAAGGCTCAGGCGCATGCACACCACACCGGCCAGGTATTGCAATACCGCATCGCGCGGGTTGCTCATTTGCGCAGCCTCAATTCGGCTCAACCAGGCGGCGTCTGGCGCACCATCGGAAGCCGCAAAGCCGCGTTCCAGCACGCGGGCCAAACGCACCCGCTGGGGCAGGGTCAGTGCATCGTGGCGCTGCACCATGACATCCCAAACAGGCAACAGCCATTGGCGCGACACGGCCACCGAGCCACCGTGTGCAAGCAACCGCTCTGCTGCCTCGAAGACTACCTCGGGCACCTGTTGCTCCGCACTGTCCAGTGCATCCCAGACACGCTGGATCTGCACGTTATCGTGTGCGGACCGAATCATCTCTATCGCCAGCCCTCTTGCAATGCTCTTGCCTGCCGCTTCGGAATAGGCACGGTGCTTGGTCAACAACCGCACCGTCTCCAATGCCAACTGCAATTGTCCTGCTTGGCGGGCAGCCCTGAAGCGCAGGCGCAAGGCCAACGTGCGCCGGGAAGCACCTTGCGGCAACTGGTCCAGCCACTGCACGGCAGTCTTGGCATCGCGGTCGTCCAGAGCCCACTGGGCACCGCGCAACTGCACCCCCTCGCGGGCATCCTGAGCCTCACGCCCGGCGGCTTCCTGCAATGCCTGCTGGAAATGGCTTTCCCGCAAGGACCGGTTTTGCAACGCGTGGGCACTTTCAGCCGCCAACACGTGCGACAAGGTGCGCAGGCGTGCGCCATAGGCCAGACGCTCGCCACTGCGCTTGAGTGAGTCTTCCAATGAGATGACCAGCTCTGCCGCTTTGCGTGCCCTGACATAGCGTCCCGCTATGAGGTGCAGCAATGAATCCAGCAGCGTCGTGTGCATGGCACGTTCTTTTTGCAACAAACGCCAGTTGCGCGCCTGGCTGGGAATATTGGTCAGTGCAGAAAGGGCACGCATGGCCAGGTGCAAAGTCAAAAACCCGCCAGCAAGCAGCAACAGAAACAGGTTCAACGACATGTCCACACGGTGGGGTGGCAGAAAAAGCGTCACGGTGCCGGCGTTGTTACCCGCAAACAGGGCACTGGCCACCGCTACGGCAAATAGCGCCATCAGCCACAGAGCGACGCGCATATCTAGCGCCCCGCCGCCGCCGTTGCAAGGGCGGCCAGAGTGTCCTCAACCCTCGGCAACTCCAATGCCTTCAACTGGCCACGCACCTGCTGCAACTGTGCACTGGCAGTTTGTGTCTTGCGTGAAGACGCATCAAAATACCGGCCCAGGGCCACAGACGCTGCGGTCAGGTCAGATCGAACGGCATCAATCTGGCGCGACAACAGACCCAATCGGGCATTGAGCAACTTGAGTTTGAGGTTCTCACGGAGGAAAAACGACTGTTCGGGCGAAAGCAGGGCTGCGTCCGGGTTCTCGATACGGCTCACGCGCACCAGGCTACGCACTTCGTCGCGGACCAACAGACCCAGACGCACCCACCATTGGCCCACTGCCTCTTCCGGTTTGCGTTTCAGCGATTCGTTGGAGCCGGTGGTGGGCAGCGCATTGGCAACGGGCAACTCATCCGCGAGCAGCATCAATTCATCCAGTTTGACCAAGAGCGCTGGCGTGTCAGCCAAAGCCGTAGCCTTGATGCGATTGATATCCCGAGCAATGGCCCGTTGTACCGGGGTCAGGCGGGGTTGTGCAGCGCGCGATACCCGCATCTCGGCACTTTTGAGGGCAGCCAACAACGGCTCCACACTGCCCGTCAATTGCGCCTGCTGTTGGGCCAGCCGCAGCGCGGACTCGATGTCGACCACCAGGTTTTCATCCCGCGAGCGCGACAGGCTTTGCATCAGTTCTTCGAGCTGGCTGCGTTGTAAAGAGACTTCGCTCAGTCGTGCCTCAGTCACTGCCAGTTTGGCGGCGGTTTCCATGGCTAGTTCTTGGGCCTGCCGTGCGGTAGCTCTGGCTTCAACAGCCTGGCTCCCCGCGTCAGCACTCTGACGGGCCAACTGTTCCTGGATATTGCCAAGCTTTTGCCACAACAGAGCACTGAACAACAGTGCCAGACCCGCTACCACGGCAACCGCCCACTGCAAGCGCATGGCGTTGGCTTTGGGCTGGTCCTGTGCGGGTGCAGGCGAGCCTTCCAGAGGCGCACTCGCCGCGGTAAGGCTGGGCTCGGTGTTCATGCCACCGATTCTATAGACGCCATCAGTGCGGCCAGCGAAGGGCGTGACTCGCAAACAACAGAAAATCCGGCCTTGCGCGCAGCCTGGGCGATGCGGCTGTGGGTGACCACCGCCTTCGCATGGCTCCAGGATTGATCGGTGCAGGTGGCCACCAGATTGCCTATGGCCTCGGAACTGCTGAACACCCACACGGAGCCGTCGGCCGCAGCTTCGCGCACCAGAGCGCGGTCGCTGTCCGACAAGGCTGGGGGGCGCCGCTGGTACGAGACCACAAATTCCACGCTGCCCCCTGCCGCGCGCACCTGTTCGGCAAACCAGTCCCGCCCGACACCGTCGGAGGCCTTATCACTGCCCGCCGCGCCGGACGCACCATCGCCACTGCTACCGCTGCCACGCACGATCAACACACGGAAGCCGGGTCGCACCTGCTGCGCTACTACGACCCACAACGCCTCCGAGTCAAACTGCTCAGCAGCCCGGTCCGGCATGTCAATACAGCGCGGGTCAACTTGCACCCGTTTCAGCGCAGACAGGCTGCCGGGTCCGGTGACAAATGCTCTGATATTTGTAGCGCCAGGCATACCAAACACGGGGGCTGACTGTGGTTTTGACGCAAAGAAGTGTTCTACCGCATTGCCGCTGACAAACATCACGGCATCAAATTCGGTGATGCGCGCCCAGGCCGCGGCAACAGCGGCCGGGTCGGGAGGCGGCAACACGCCAATCAAGGGCAGAGCCAGGGACTTAAAACCGGCATCGTTCAGAGCCTGGACCCACTGCGCGGCCTCCTGTGTGGGGCGGGTAACGATGACACGCATGACTTAGCCCCCCTGCTCGGCCTGCTGCCGAACCTTGGCCTGCAGTTGACGGGCGACTGCTTCGCCCAACTGCGTAGCCGCGAGGCTATCCCCAACAGGTCCCTGTGCCTGCGCATGAACCAGGGGCAAAACACCCTCCGGGTCCCCCCAGGTGGCCCGAATGCTCAGCACATCACCCTGCAGCGTGGCGTAGGCAGCCAACGGCATGGAACAACTGCCACCCATGACACGGCTGACCGCACGCTCGGCAGACACGGCCAGCCAGGTCGGTGTGTGCAACAGCGATTGCAAGACCTGCACCACCTCGGCACGGTCGGCCCGCACCTCGATTCCCAACGCGCCTTGTCCAGCCGCCGGCAGCATCTCTTCGGGGCTGAAGGTTGCACGGATGCGGGACTCCAAACCCAGGCGCTTGAGCCCGGCAGCAGCCAGCACAATGCCGTCGTACAGGCCATCGTCCAGCTTCTTCAAACGGGTATCCAGGTTGCCACGCAGCCCTTCAATTTTGAGATCGGGGCGCAGAGCACGAACCAAGGCCATGCGCCGCAGGCTCGAGGTGCCCACCACCGCGCCCTGCGGCAGATCGGCCAGCGAGGCATACCGGCTGGAGACCCACGCATCGCGCGGGTCTTCGCGCTCCATGACACAGGCCAGGCTAAAACCTTCAGGTAACTCCATGGGCACGTCTTTGAGGGAATGCACAGCCAGATCGGCCTGCCCGGCCTCCAGGGCCACTTCCAGCTCCTTGACGAATAGCCCCTTACCGCCAACCTTGGAGAGCGAGCGGTCCAGTATCTGGTCACCCTTGGTCGTCATGCCCAACAGGGTGACCTGGTGGCCTTGTTGTTCGAGCAGAGCCTTGACATGCCCCGCTTGCCACAGAGCCAAGCGGCTCTCTCGTGTGGCGATTGTTAAATTGTGTGCTGCCATGGCCTCTAGTCGTAACCCATTTGTAATCTATTGCGGGTGGGCAATGCTAGCATGGGCACCATGAAAAATGCATCTGCCCCTGCCCCCGCCAAGCGCGCAAAAGACAACGAACGCCCCTTGGTGGAAGACATCCGCCTGCTGGGCCGCATTCTCGGGGACGAGATCCGTGAGCAAGAAGGGGACGCAGCATTTGAACTGATCGAAAAAATTCGCACGCTGTCGGTGGCCTTTCGCCGCGATGCCGACCACGAAGCTGACAAAGCGCTGAAGAAACTGCTCAAGGGCCTCAGTGGCGACCAGACGGTCAGCGTGATCCGCGCCTTCACCTATTTTTCGCACTTGGCCAATCTGGCCGAAGACCGCCACCACATCCGCCGCCGCGCCATCCACGAGCGCGCGGGCGACACCCAGGAAGGCAGCATAGACGTGGCCATGTCGCGCCTGCGCTGGGCTGGTATTGCGCCCAAGACCATCTCCAACACGCTGGCGCAAAGTTATGTGTCACCCGTGCTGACCGCCCACCCCACCGAGGTGCAGCGCAAGAGCATTTTGGACGCCGAACGCGGCATCGCCCGACTGCTGACCGAACGCGATGAGATCAAAATGCGTAGCGCCTTTTTTGAGAACAAGAAAGATGCCCTGAGCGCCCGCGAACTCGCCGCCAACGAGGCCCAAATGCGTGCGCGCGTGATGCAGCTCTGGCAAACCCGCCTGCTGCGCTTCAACAAACTCACCGTGGCTGATGAAATTGAAAACGCGTTGAGCTATTACGAATCCACCTTCCTGCGCGAAATCCCCAAGCTCTATGCCAACCTGGAACAGCTCTTGGGCAACAACCAGCCGGTGCACAGCTTTTTGCGCATGGGCCAGTGGATTGGTGGCGACCGCGACGGCAACCCCAATGTCAGCGCCCAGACGCTGGACTATGCACTGCGCCGCCAGGCCGAAGTGGCGCTGCGCCACTACCTGACCGAGGTGCACTACCTGGGCGGTGAGCTGTCGGTATCCGCCATGCTGAACGATTGCACGCCCGCCATGAAGGCCTTGGCCGAAAGCTCCCCCGACCAGAACGTGCACCGCATGGACGAGCCGTACCGCCGCGCGCTCACCGGCGTCTATGCCCGCCTGGCTGCCACGCTGAAAGAGCTGACCGGCACCGAGGCTGCCCGCCACGCTGTCGCACCGCAAAACCCGTACAAACAATCGCAGGAATTCGCCGCTGAGCTGCGCACCATCGAAGCCTCGCTCAAAGCCAACCACGGCTCGGCACTGGTGGCTGAGCGCCTGCAACCGCTGATCCGCGCCGTGGATGTGTTTGGCTTCCACTTGGCCACGGTGGACCTGCGCCAGAGCTCCGACAAACACGAGGAAGTAGTAGCCGAGCTGCTGGCCACGGCCCGTATAGAAGCCAACTACTCGGCCCTGGACGAAGCCGCCAAACGCAAACTGCTGATGGGCTTGCTGGGCGACGCGCGTGCGCTGCAAGTGCACGGCATTCAGTACTCGGCGCATACCCAAAGCGAGCTGGCCATCTTCTCGGCCGCCAAGCTCATGCGCGACCGCTTTGGTGCGGACGCCATCCGCCACTACATCATCAGCCACACGGAAACCGTTAGCGACTTGCTGGAAGTGCTGTTGCTGCAAAAAGAAGTAGGGCTGATGCGCGGCGTATTGGGCGGTGCTGCCCATGCAGCAGCCTCTGCCACTGCGTCCGACCCGCTGAACCCGGTCTGCGACTTGATCGTGGTGCCGTTGTTTGAAACTATTGAAGACTTGCGCAACGCCGCCCCCATCATGCGCGAGTTTTACGCCTTGCCCGGCATTGCAGCCCTGGTGCAGCGCAGCGGCGGTGAGCAGGACATCATGTTGGGTTACTCCGACAGCAACAAGGACGGCGGCATCTTCACCAGCAACTGGGAGCTGTACCGCGCAGAGATCGCGTTGGTGGAATTGTTTGACGAACTCGCGAAGAGCCACCCCATCAAGTTACGCATGTTCCATGGCCGTGGCGGCACGGTCGGCCGGGGCGGCGGCCCCAGCTATGAAGCGATTTTGGCCCAGCCCCCGGGCACGGTGCGCGGCCAGATCCGACTGACCGAGCAGGGTGAGGTAATCGGCTCCAAGTACGCCAACCCCGAGATCGGTCGGCGCAACCTGGAGACCCTGGTCGCCGCTACGCTGGAAGCCACCTTGCTGCAGCCCACCAAATCAGCCACCAAGGCCTATCTGGATGCCGCGGCCGAACTCTCGCGCAACAGCATGGCCGCCTACCGCGCACTGGTGTACGAGACCCCGGGCTTCACCGAATACTTTTTCAGCGCCACGCCTTTGCGCGAAATTGCCGAGCTCAATATTGGCTCGCGCCCTGCATCGCGCAAGGCCAGCCAGCGTATTGAAGACCTGCGCGCCATCCCCTGGGGCTTTAGCTGGGGCCAATGCCGCCTGACGCTGCCCGGCTGGTACGGCTTTGGCTCTGCGGTACAGAGTTTCATTTCCACAGGCACAGCAGCAGAGCAAAAAGAACGCACAGCGCTACTGCAAAAGATGTATCGCCAGTGGCCCTTCTTCAAGACCCTGCTGTCGAATATGGACATGGTGATGGCCAAGAGTGATCTGGCCTTGGCCTCCCGCTACTCGGAGCTGGTGGCCGATGCGCGGCTGCGCAAGAAAATCTTTACCGCGATTGAGGCCGAATGGCACAGCACGGCGCAAGCCTTGGCCACGATCACCGGCGACAAGAACCGCCTGGCCAACAACGCAGCGCTGCAGCGCTCCATCCGCCACCGCTTTCCGTATATTGACCCGCTGCACCACTTGCAGGTAGAGCTGGTACGTCGCTACCGGGAAGGCAAGGCGGATGAACGCGTGCAACGCGGTATCCACATTTCGATCAACGGGATTGCGGCGGGGCTGCGGAACACTGGTTAACGAGAAACGAGCTCCCGCACTGCAGCGAGCTGGCGGCGTGACACCGCCAGCAGCTCATCCACCCCGTTGAGCCGCACGGCCCAGCCTTCGCCCTCTTCCGCATCGAAGTGTTTCTCCAGCGCCCGCACGGCGCGCCGGGCGATCAGAGCGTTGCGGTGGATGCGCACAAAGTCTGCGCGGTGTTTTTCCTCCAGCTCGTTGAGCGAGCCATCCAGGATGTAGCTGCGGCTGGCGGTGCGCACGGTCACGTATTTGAGCTCGGCCTTGAAATACAAAATCTGCTGCATCGGTATCCGTTCGGTGCGGCCACGCTCCTGGATAATCAGCACTTCCTCTTGAGCCAAATTGGCCTCTAGCCCCCGTCGAGATTGAATGTATCGCTCTACTTTTTGTAGCGCAAGCTGCAAGCGCTCCAGCCGCACTGGCTTGGTCAGGTAATCCACCGCCTCCAGATCAAAGGCCCGAACAGCATGCTCTGCATGGGCCGTCACAAAAATCAGTGCCGGTGGTTGCGGCAATGCCTGCAGCGATTGCGCCAGCGCCAAACCATCGGCACCGGGCATGTGGATGTCGAGCAAGACCACATCAACCGCCTGGTGCTGCAGCATCTCCATAGCCTGCACCGCGTTGGCAGCTTCGCCCAAGCAATGCACGGCGGGGGTCTTGCAGTCTGCCAGCAGAGTGCGCATGCGTGCGCGGGCCAGCGCTTCGTCATCGACCACCAGGGCTTTGAGCAGGCCACCGGTCATAGGGGCACCTCCATGCGCACCTGAAAGACACCGTCCTTGAGCGCACTGCGAAACTGGCTGTGCACGTCGTGCAGCAAGTCCAACCTTTCGCGCACATTGCGCAGCGCCAGACCCTGCCCCTGCTCGCCCTGACCGTTGGGCACGGTATTGGTCACCTTGATCACCACCATAGACCCCCTGCGTTGAGTCGAAATGCGCACGTCGGCGCCCGTATCACTGGGCTCCACCCCGTGGCGTACCGCATTTTCTACCAATGGCTGCAGCAGCAAAGGCGGCAGCAGCGCACCATCGGCCTGCGGGTCCAGCGCCCATTGCACCCGAAGGCGGTCGCCAAAGCGCACCTGCTCGATCGCCAGGTAGCGCTTGGCCAGCTCAATCTCATGCTCCAGGCGCACGGGCTCTCCCGAGTCTTTCAGGGCCTCGCGGAACAGGTCGCTCAGATCCTCCAGCAGTGCTTCGGCCTTGGCCGGTTCAGCCCGCACCAGGGCAATGGCGCTGTTGAGCGTGTTGAACAAAAAGTGCGGGCGTATGCGGGACTGCAGCTCAGCCAGCCGGGCCGAGGTGTCTGCCGGCATGCGGCCCTTGCTGCGCATGACCAAAGCCGCCACCAGAATACCCGACAGCAGGGCACCACTGAGGGCACTGGCCACCCAGGGGGGGCCAACCATGATGCCTGACCAGGCCAGCATGGCACAGCCATACCAACCGGCCACCGCACCCATGCCCACGGCCAACGCGTATTGCGCCACCGGCGTCAGGCGTGCCAAAACCCGCTTGGAAATACAGGCCAGCAACAGCCAGGACAGTGTGGCCGGCAAGGCACCCCCGGTCACCATGGCCAAACGCACGACCCAGTCCACAGCATCATTTGCGCCAAATGCCACGCCAACGCCGACACACACCTCCACAAACAGCACAGCCCTTAGCACCACACCGGTCTGGCAGGCGTCAAACACCAGCCCCTCCTTTTCCAGCGACGCGCCGCCCGCAGGCCTGCTGTCTTCGGACGGCGGGGGCATGTCCTGGAACGCCGATAATATTTGGGTGTCTTTCATGAACCCGGATTTTGACTCCATTACCCGCCCTGCCCACCATGTCCAAAAACCAACTCGATAAAAAATCCCAGGCGTGGTCCGCGCTGTTCTCTGAGCCCATGAGCGATCTGGTCAAACGCTACACCTCCAGCGTGTTTTTTGACAAGCGCATGTGGCAGGCCGACATCACCGGCAGCCTGGCCCATGCCGAGATGTTGGCAGCCCAGGGCATCATCAATGCCGAAGACCACACCTCCATCCAGCGCGGCATGGCTCAGATCACCGCAGACATTGAGTCCGGCAACTTTGAGTGGAAGCTGGACCTGGAAGACGTGCACCTGAACATTGAAGCGCGCCTGACCCAATTAGTGGGCGACGCCGGCAAGCGCCTGCACACCGGGCGCAGCCGCAACGACCAGGTCGCAACCGACGTGCGCCTGTGGCTGCGCAGCGAGATCGATCTGATCAGTGAACTGCTGGTCGACCTGCAAAAGTCTCTGGTGGACGTGGCCGAGAAAAACGTGGATGTCATCCTGCCCGGCTTTACCCACCTGCAGGTGGCACAGCCTGTGAGTTTTGGCCACCACATGCTGGCGTATGTAGAGATGTTCAGCCGCGATGCTGAGCGCATGTTAGAGGTACGCCGCCGCACCAACCGCCTGCCACTGGGCGCTGCGGCCCTGGCCGGTACCAGCTACCCGCTGGACCGCGAACGTGTGGCCCGCACGCTGGGCATGGTCGATGAGCAAGGCAACCCCCAGGTCTGCCAGAACAGCCTGGACGCAGTGAGCGACCGCGACTTTGCGATCGAATTCACCGCAGCTGCCACACTGACCATGGTGCACGTGAGCCGCATGAGCGAAGAGCTGATCTTGTGGATGAGCCAGAACTTCAGCTTCATCAAAATTGCAGACCGCTTCACCACCGGCAGTTCCATCATGCCGCAGAAGAAAAACCCCGATGTGCCCGAACTGGCCCGCGGCAAGACCGGCCGTGTGGTCGGCCACCTGATGGGCCTGATCACCTTGATGAAGGGCCAGCCCCTGGCCTACAACAAGGACAACCAGGAAGACAAGGAGCCGCTGTTCGACACTGTGGACACCTTGAAGGACACATTGCGCATCTTCAGCGAGATGGTTGGCGGCCAGATGAACCCGGCCACGGGCGTCAAGGAAGGCGGCATCACCGTCAACGCCCCTGCGATGGAGCAGGCCACCCTGAAGGGTTATGCCACCGCCACCGACCTGGCCGACTACCTGGTCAAGAAGGGACTGCCCTTCCGCGATGCACACGAGATCGTAGCCCACGCCGTGAAGGCCGCCACCTCACACGCCTGCGACCTGTCGGAACTGCCATTGGCGGTGTTGCAGGAATTCAATCCGATGATTGAGAAGGATGTGTACGAATGTCTGAGCTTGCGCGGTAGCCTGAACGCACGCAAGACATTGGGTGGCACGGCGCCGGTGCAGGTGCATGCGCAGATTGCGCGGCATCGGGTGCGGTTGGGGTAGTGGCGGAGGGCGGGGACACGGAGTTTCAGTAAAACCGCTCTGAGGATAAATGGGCTGCAGCCCCCGTTTAATATTATGGTAGTGCTATGTTTTTAGGAGCTGTTCTGATTGAGGATGGGTTACGCGCCATAGTGTGTGCGGGGCTGGCGGACCGGGTATCCGTTCCCTGTCCCTTGCTCGCGGGCGAACGGTTTGGGTGTGCGGGCATGGGTTCGTTAATACCTTGGCGGGCACGCTTGCTCTGTGGCAACCGCGAATGAAGTGCCGATGAACGGACACCCGATCCGCCAGCCTGGGGGCGTTATTCGTCGGGATAAGATTCGGAAATGTGTCACCCGGGGGTAATTCCGCAGTGGGGCGTTACCGGACATCCGGCTTGTTGTTCCAATTCGCTTGATGCTTGGAAGTGATGCGCTAAGCTTCGGCCACAAACTTAACTCTTCCAAGATGCACTCTGCTCTCCCCCTCATCCTTTCTGGCATCCGTTCTGACGACCCAGATGCCCTGCTTGGGGCGAATGAGTTGCTGCGGGCGTACCGAATGGGTCTCGTCGGAACAGGAGTTGATGAGCCGTATGCGAGCATGTATTCGGCAGAGCCGTTCACAGACGGTGACGTCGAAGTGCTGAAGGACTGCCTGTTGGAATACGTCCAGGACGAGAACGCGAAGAATGTATCTACGGCGGTTCGGGCTTTTGGGTACCTACAGGACCGAAGTCTGGTTCCGTTGCTTAGGAACCTTTTGGAAGTAAGGTTGCGTGAACTCAGTGCGGCGAGCATGGGTGTCGGGCAATTGATCGTCGTGTTGAATGATCTAGGCGAGCAACTGTTCGAGCATAACTTCAGCGCGATCAACATCGACGAGAACGCCCTCAATGCCAGGCGGTACCTTTACAAACATGGAGTCAACGTGCCATGGTGAAAGTTAACAGTTCAGCAAACGCAGACCCGCAACAGCAGATGGTGGCTTCGCACCGTGCTTTGCGGTCCAATTGCTTCCAAGGTTAAAAGGCATGGACTACCGAGTCTGGTTTGCGGCAATTGGCATGGCGTCCGTCTTGGTGATGTGGGCCTTCCATCGCGCTGGTCGGACGAAGGCGAACGAACATCTGCGGGTGCGTGGTGTTCTCGTTGAAGGTGAGGTCGTAAAGTGTCTCGTTCAGGGAAGCCGCTTCATCTGGACCGAGGTGACCTTCACGTACCTTCCCGAAGGGAATCAAGCTGAGGTGACGGTTACGCGCAAGCTTGACGGTCGCGTTCTGCTGGAGGCGGGGCAGCGTGTCCCAGTACGTTATTTGCCTTCACACCCGAGAGTCTCGATTCTAGTGGGGCATGAGAAGCGGCATGATGCCTCTTAACATTTCAATCGACGCGGACCCACAACAACAGGAAGCGGCTTCGCCGCGCGTGTTGGTGGGCCGTTAAAGCTACGCCTATGCCGCTAGTGAAATCAGAATTCGCATCCGCCTCACTGAGACCAATGGTGGGGGTGTTCCTGTTTTCTTGGGTCGCGGTCATATCTTTATTTGGCTCCACCGAGGTGGCTGTGGCTGCAATGAATCCAATCCTTGGAAGCGACTGGAGTCTCCTCTTCGCCGTCACAATTGTGATCTTCCTATTGTTGTCGGCGATTGCTGGATCTTTGGTAGGCATCGTTTTTTGGTCACTGCTCTACTCGCGTTGGCTTTCGCGCGACGAGAGGCTGAGGCTTTTTCGGAGTGTCTATCCGAGCGGAAGTTTTTCCCGGCTGGGTGAAGTACTTATTCACCGCCTGTGGTAGTGTGCGAAGCTATGAAGATGCGCTTTAACAAGTGCCTCGGAACGGACACGCACCGCCAGGAGGCCGACTCGCGGCATGTGTTGGATGCCGGGCAGCGACGGAGTTAAAGCCGCATTCTTAGCGACCGCTTCGGAGCGCCGCGAAAGACCGCTATGTGTCTGTAGCCGACAGCACAACCCGCCCCAGTCCTAGTACGCCGGATCCCGCATCTCCAACCGAATCGCATCAATCGCCGCCAGCGTGTCGGGAGCCAGCGTCGTTCCAAACGCATTGATGTCCTCATCCAGCTGCGCCATCGAAGTCACCCCAATGATGGTGCTGGCCACTTGCCACTTGGTGTAGCAAAACGCCAGCGCTAGCTGTGTGGGTGTCAGCCCCACCGACTGCGCCAGCGCGTTGTAGCGCCGGGCAGCAGCCAATGCCTGCGGGCGACCCCAGCGCTGTTTGCGGATGGACTCAAACTTGGCAATGCGCGCCTCTAAGGGCGCGTCGGGCCCCACTGTGCCGCTTGCGTCGTACTTGCCAGTCAACAATCCAAAGGCCAGTGGGGAATAGGCCAGCAGGGAAACGCCCAACCGATGCATGGTTTCGTCCAGACCGTTCTCCAGCCCACGGCTGATCAGGTTGTAGACGTTTTGCACGGTGGCCACGCGCGGCAGGCCGTGCTGTTCGGCCAGGTGCACCATTTCATGCACGCCATAGGGTGTTTCGTTGGACAGGCCTATCGCGCGCACTTTCCCTGCCTTCACCAACTGGCCCAGCGCCTCCAGCTGCGCGTGCAGGCTGGTCACTGCGCTGTCATCGGCGGGCTTGTAATACATGCCGCCAAACATGGGTACCGCGCGGTTGGGCCAGTGGATCTGGTACAGGTCAATCACATCGGTCTTGAGCCGCTGCAGGCTGCCATCACACGCGTCGATGATGTCCTGGGCGGACGTGTCCGCCTTGCCACCACGCACCCAGGGCATACCGCGTGAGGGGCCTGCTACCTTGGTGGCGATCACCAGCTTTTGGCGCAGGCCGGGGCGTGCGGCCAGCCAGTTGCCCATGATTTTTTCGGTGGCGTTGTAGGTCTCGGCGCGGGCGGGCACGGCATACATTTCCGCCGTGTCCAGGAAATTGATGCCGCGATCCACGGCGCGGTCCATGATGATGTGGGCGGTGGCCTCGTCCACCTGCTCGCCAAAGGTCATGGTACCCAGGCAGATGGGGGTAACGTGCAGGCCGCTGCGGCCGAGTTGTAGTGTATGCATGGTGTATCGGGGATGTCGTAGTTGGGGTTTGCGCGCGCATTCTTGCATGTATAGGCCGTATAGTTATACGCAATGAATAAAGGCACTATCCACGCGAGAGGTACCCCCTGATGAAGCAGTGCGGCTTGGCTCTTTGCAAGGTTTGGTGGGCGTGCCTGCTGTTGCTTGCAATGCTGCTACCGACCGCACAGGCTGCACCCGGTACGGGCGTGCCCCTCACTACGGAGCAAACCACCTGGCTCACCCAGCACAAGAACCAGACTTTTACCGTAGGTTTTGATCCTTTCGGTGGGGTAGACAGCTTTGAGCTGCGGGGCAAGCGTTACGGCTTTCTGCACCTGCTGCTGGCAGATATCCACAAGCAGACAGGGCTGCGCCTGGTGCCAGCCGACAGTGCTGGCTGGGACGATGCCTACAGCCGCTTTGTAGCGGGCAAGATCGACATCCTGTATGGGGCCAACGCGACGCCAGAGCGTGAAAAGATCATGCGCTTTACTGCGCCCGCCCAGCGCTACCCCTATGTAGTGTTGGCACACAAAGGCGGCAATGTGCAAACCCTGGGCGACCTGGACGGCAAGCGCCTGGGTGTGATTGCCAATGACTTTGTCATTGAGGCGCTGCCCCGCGTCTACCCCAACGTTCGTTTCAAACCCTTTGTTTTTGCTGATCAGAACCTGGCCTTGGCAGCCTTGGCCCGGGGCACTATTGACGCCTTTGTGACCTCCGGCGGGGGCGTGGAAGTGGAGTACCTGGTGGGCAACCCGGACCTGGCGGTGGTTACGCAGCTGAGGGCCATCACCTCCGACATGACGCTGGCTGTGCTGCACAAAGATGCAATGCTAGCCAGCATTCTGGAGCGTTACCTGGACCAAAACCAGGAGAGCATCACTGCCATGGCGCAGGATGCCCGCAAGACCTACAACCGCAAGGCCCTGCGTCTGTCAGATGCAGAGCTGGACTGGCTGGAGGCTTCCAGCGAAGCTGTGGTGGGTGTGGCCGAAGACTACCTGCCCTTTGACTACTACAGCAAGGGGCGTTACCTGGGTATTGCAGGCGAGTACTTTCGTGCCATTGCCGATACGGTGGGCATTCGTTACACCGTCGTGTCTGCGCCGTTTGCAAGCATCATGGACCAGGCCCGCGCCGGCAAGGTGCATGTGGTGGACATGGCCAAGACCGAAGACCGGCTGCGTGACTTTCTGTTCCCCCACCCCATAAGTACCGAACGCGACATCGTGGTGGGCCTCAAGACCAGCCCACCGATATCTGACATTTACGCGCTGGATGGCCTGCGCGTCGCCGTTATTGATGGCTTCTGGCATGAAGAGTACCTGCGCAAAAACCTGCGGGACCCGCGCCTGGTCAAGACACAGGACATCATGGAGTCCCTGCAAAAGGTGCGCAAGGGCGAGGTCGACTACCTGATAGAAAACCCGACCGTGGTGGAGTTCTACATCAACGGCCTGGGCTACCAGGACCTGGTCAAACGGGGAAACACATCCAGCGATTCGTTTGTCTACTTTGGCGTGAGCCGCACCCAGCCGCAACTGGCCAGCATCATGGACAAGGTCATTCCACTGCTGTCGTTTGAAGAAATGAAGTACCGCGGCATACAAGGTGTGCCCACGCTCACCAACGAAAGCACCGGTCGCCTCCGCTGGATCGCCGGGCTGTTGGGCCTGGCTCTGGTAGCCATTGTGGTGGTGACCGCCGTAACCGCCCGCAAGCTGACCAACGAACGCCTGACCACACAGTTTCTGCGCGAACGCGAAGAGCTGCTCTACACCGACACGTTGACCGGCCTCTTCAACCGCAACCATTACAGCCACCACGCCGACGCGCTCAGCACCAGCCTGGGCTTTCCGCAGGCGGTGGTAGTTGCCGACGTGAACAACCTCAAACGCACCAACGATACCTACGGCCACGCCGCTGGTGACCGCCTGATCCAGATGCTGGCCGAAGCCGCCCGCGCCCATTGGCCAAACGCCAAGGGCTACCGCATGGGGGGTGATGAGTTTTTGTTCCTGGTGCCCTTGTCGGATACCAGCACACCGGTACAGCAGCAGTTGGAAGCCTTTCAGACGCGCTGCGCCACGCTGACCCACACGCTGCCCGATGGCAAGCTGATGCATCCCAACAGCGCGTTGGGTTACGCCTTGCGCTTGGATAACTCCAACACACTGGAACACTGCCTGGCCACGGCAGACGCACGCATGTACGCAATGAAGGCCAGCCAGAAGAAGCGCCACACCGATGTAACCTGACAGGAGGAACCACCATGCAGCATTTCAACAGGCTTCGTATCTCTCTCACCGTTGCGCTGGCAATGGCCAGCGGCCTAGCTTTCGCACAGACTTCCGCGCCAGCGCCGTGCGGAGGCAAACCCCTGATTTCCTACACATTGGGGCTGCGGGCAGACATCGACAAGCTGTACCCGGTGATACAAACCGCGTCGACATCTGCCTATGACCGCAGCATGGCCGTGGCGAGCAGCATCCAGCTTTACCTGCAGAACTCGCTGCACCGCGATCTGATTAACGATGCCTGCAGCCTCCAGGTCATCCCGCAGGGTGCCAAGGGCTACCAGGTCAGCTTTTACTCCAACGACCCGAGGGCTGGCGAATACGGCGCTACCCAAAGCCAGTGGCTTCAACATGCGGCTCTGGGTCTCAAAGGCATCAAAGCCTGCCAGGGCAGCACAGACCCCATGTGCTGGGAACCCAAGGGTACCAACCTGACCTGTGCGGGGCCTTGGCAGTTCTATTTGCCGCTGGGCCTGCCCATGCTGTCACAAAAGATGGTGATGCTGCTGCACTACCCACCGTACTCGGCCATGCAGCAGTCGGACTACCTCAATAACGCCACCCTCAACCGGTGGCAGCGGTTGCTCACCACGGTGGGTGTAGCGCAGGCGGACTGGACGCTGTACACCACCACGGTGGACATTTTCCCCATAGCTGCTCCGGGAAGTGGCGAGTCTGGCTGCTTCCCCACTGCCAATGCCATGCGGTTTTTTGGGGCAAAAGGTTCGGCCTACATACCCACCATGCTGCAGGCCCTGGTCAGCCCCGAAGCAGGCAAGACCCAAAGCGACACCACACGGCCTGTCATTGTGTTCGGGTCAGAAGCCATTGGATATTGGAATGCGGCCTACCCCTCCACGCCAACAGCCGTCCTCAAAGCCGGCAGTGCAAGCCTGTGGGCCGCTGCCCCACAGAAAAAGACAGCCTTCATGGGGGCCAACCATCCCATTGCTGCGGTTTACCAAACCTGCTCATCCACACCCGGCATCACCGCCATGGCTGCGCAAGACCTGGCAACGGCCTGCTTTGCAAAAACCATGGGTGATAACCAGGGCGCAGACCCTGTAGCGGTGGGCGCGGCGTGCAAGGCCGCATACGAAAACCCCAAACCAGAATCCGAGCAGGCTGCGCAACTGTGCACAACCGCCGTCATTGACAAAAGCCCGCAATTTGCACCGTGGAGCAAGCCACAGGCCTTGGCCTGGTGCACCCAGCACAACAACCAGGTTTGCCCCTTGCCTGACTACTCCGCCAAGCCCTGACAGGCTTCAGACGGAAAACACCTGGCTGAAGCGCGCCTGAAAGGCCTCCCTTGCGGTATCCCGCAGGGGAACCCCGTGGCCGCACAAGACGTGGCGAAACGAAAGCTCGCGCAGGCGCACGAAGTCTTGCGCCTGAGGCTCGTTGACCTTCATCCACACCGGGCCGATGTTGGCAGTTTGGAAGAAGCCCATGTCGGTCATCATCTTGCGTGACTCCTCTGAAAAGAAGGCGTCCGGTCCAACCCAGTTTTGGAGGGCATCGCAGGCGACCAGAATGCCTCCTTCGCGGTCGATGCGCACAATGCATTCGGGCAATTTGGTGGCCTCGAACACAAACACACTGGCTCCTGCAAATGGCATCTCTCCACCGGGGGCCAATAGTTTGTCAGTCACCACGCCATTCTGGTGGGGCATGCCAGCCGGGGCCCACACCGTAGCACCGTAGCGCTCTTTGTAGAACGCATCGTCCAGCCCGTGCAGCGCGCCAATTTTGACGACGTTTTTAACCGTGCCCAAGGCATCCAACTGGGCCAACCCTGCATCGTTGAGCCGCACCGTGTTGATCAGGGTTAACGAGGAGCCCTCCCGCACGATGGTCATGTTGCGGCTGAAGTGCCAATGTGCACCCATCAGCATCGTCTGCATCGTGCCGGTGACAAAGAAAACATCGGCAAAAACTTGCTGGATGTCGCCGTGTGGCAAGGCGGGGGCTAGCTCTGACATTTTGAATTCTCCCTGGCGTCGAAAAAAAACACAGTGGACCCTAAAACCCCTACCATACTGACACAAAATTCGTGTCTATTGAAGCTTCAGGGAGCACACCAGTATGAGCACCGCCACACGCAACAGGGATGACTATGTCATCAGCCGCGACTCCCACAGTGACGCCTACACGGTCTGGCAGTTCGATCTGAACGACCCGCAGCTTCTGCGGCGTGTGTCCCACGGAGACACGGCCAAATTTGACCGCACCCACAAGCTGGCACCCATCGGTCGTTATGTGCTGGAGTGGGGCCCCATGATGCTGAAGGACTACCAGCCCTGTTTTCCGTTCCGGCTGTTCGAATTTGACCCCACCAGCAGCAATCCGTTGATGGCGCCAGCCCTGCAAAAGGGGCTGTGGACCAAGGCCAAGTTCTGGAGCTACCGCGCCGATTTTGGCAACCCCGATGGCGCCAAGGAAAGTTACGACTCTGGTGAAGAACTGATGCTGCTGCCGCTGGGCGGTTTCATGCTCAATGTCATTCCCACCATGGGTCGGGGAACGTTCCAGCTGTGGAACTTCGACCCCAACCCGCTGGCGCTGAACTCCGGCAACCCGCAGAGCGCCGACCCCCTGCCCCTGCCGTACACACCGCAAGGCTCGTTCGACACCATTGATTTCGACCATGAATTGATTCCCATAGGCGACTACGTGCTGGACCGCCTGGCCGACACCGGTGAATACTGGTTGTGGAGCTTTGATCCCCAGGCCATCATGCCATTGGCGCTGCCGGCGCTGCAACAAGGGCGCTGGCCCCACATGGGGCCCGAGCACAAGCTGGTTCCGTTTGGCGACTACGTGCTGGACTGGATTCCGGTCAGCGGTGCCTACCGGTTGTGGGCGTTCGACCCCAACGCTGCCGACCCGCTGCAAGGCCCGGTGCGCGAGGGCGTCTTGCCGGCCGGTTTTGATGCCACCACCACACTGACCATGGTGCAGCAACCGCGCACGGTGGACGCGGTGCAGGCACAGGTGCCCGGCACCATGGACTTCATGCGCGACAAGATCAAGCATGTTGTCTACATCATGCTGGAGAACCGCAGTTTCGACCATGTGTGCGGGTGGCTCTACGGCAAGGACGACACCGGCATCAATTTCATCGGTAGCGATGCCCCGTTTGACGGCGCCAGCACGGACATGTTCAACATCGACCCCTGTGGCGGGCCGGACGGCAAAACGCCGCAAAAAGTCATGCTAAGCCAGTACCAGGGTGGCCAGCTCAGCGAACAGTGGGATCTGGACTTTTTGCCCAACGACCCCTTTCACGACAAGTCTGACGTAATGCGCCAGTTGTTCTGGGGTCAGAAAGACGGCTACGAGAAGCGTGAGATACCTGGCATGGCCGGGTTTGTGTGGAACAACGGTGTGCACGATGTCATGCAGACCTATTCACCCAAGCAGCTGCCCATACTCAACGGGCTGGCACGCAACTTCGCCATCTCAGACGCCTGGTACTGCTCCATGCCCAGCGCTACCGATCCCAACCGGGCCTTCGCATTTACTGGCTCGGCACTGGGGCAATTGAACAACTTCCAGAACGGCACCACCTACCAGTACTGGCCGAGCAACCCGCATCGGCAATCCATCTGGAAGGTTCTCTGGACCAACGGCTTCACCGACTGGAAGCTCTACCACTCGGTCGAGTGGATGAACTACGTACACACGTACCACCTATACCTGCAGGGCACCATCCCCTCGGTGGATACGGCCATAGCGGCAAATGCAACCAGCTTCCTGCAGACGGTGGACCAGTTCAAAAAAGACGCGCTGGCGGGCACACTGCCGGCCTTCAGCTTTTTGGAGCCCATCTGGATCGCGATGACGGGAACCACGTCCTACCACCCCGGTGCGGACCCGCTGGCCGGCGAAATGGCGTTGAACCAAATTTATGACGCCATCCGCATGGGGCCCAAGTGGAAAGACACGCTGTTTGTCATCACCTTTGACGAGCACGGTGGCATCTTCGACCATGCGCCGCCGCCCTATGCCGCAAACCCGTGGCCCAACGACCGCAACGACGGGTTCCAATACGACATCATGGGCGTGCGTGTGCCGACCATTTTGGTGTCACCATGGATCAAGGAGCAAACCGTATTCCGCTCGACCACGCCAACGGCCTACGACTCCACATCGATACTGGCAACCCTGTTGCACTGGGCCGGTGTACCGCAGTCACGCTGGTGCATGGGCGCACGCGTGCAACAGGCACCCACGTTCGAAGGTGTGCTGCAGCAGGCCACACCTCGGGCAACATCGCCCGCACTGCAGCGTTCATACGACAAGTCCTACCCCCAATCCGGCGCACCCACTGCAACACACGCACGCCTCAACGACCTGCACACCCTGATGACACCACGCATCGTGGCCGCCATGGCCCAGGGCAGACTCAGCGATCAGGAAGTTGCGCAGTTGTCAGACAAGATTCTGCGTGAAGCCAGTGACGCCGCCAGCCTGCACATGCAGCTGGAGCGTTTGTCCAAGAAGTGGGCCTAGGGCCTGGGCCACATGCAAGTGGACTGGTTGACGCTATCGGTAAGTACCTTGGGTGTTGTTACGCTCGCCATTGCCTGGAAGCTTTGGGACCTCAATCGGCTTTTGAAGCAGGAAGTCGCTACAGAGCGAGAAGCACGCCTCCGTGAAGCCACCCTGCGCCAGACACAGGCCAAGGAGGCACTGGCGCAGCAGGTGGCTACGGCTTCGGTACTCCACGTCATGGGCAATTCCATGGCCGATGCCAAGCCCGTTTTCGAGAAAATCACCCAGAGCTGCTTTCAACTGTTCACCGGCCTGCATGGCGGCATCTTGTACCTGACTGACGGCGACATCGTTCACCTGGGCGCGCACGAGGGTCCAGGCGCGCAAGAGCTGGCCTTGGGCTTGCCCAGCAAGCTGGTGCCGGGCTCGGTTACGGGCCAGGTCATCAAGGAGATGCGGGCCATACAGTTTGCCGATGTGCACCACGACCCTGGCGCCACAAACGAGCTGCGGCGCAACAGCCGCAAGACCGGCACGCTTTCCATCTTGTTTGTACCCCTGGTGTCCGACGGAGTGGGCATCGGCACGATTTACGTCGGGCGAGACACCGTGGGTCCGTTCTCCCACAAAGAGGTCACGCTGCTGGAGACATTCGCAGACCAGGCCGTCATTGCCCTGCAAAACACCCGACTGTTCAGCGAAACACGTGACGCGCTGGAGCGGCAAACCGCCACCGCAGACATCCTCAAGGTCATTGCCCAATCGCGAGACGATGTGCTGCCAGTTTTTGACGCCATTGTTGAGAGTGCCGAGCGGCTGGTCAAAGGCAGTCGCACGACCATTCGGTTGATAGGCGACCACCTACCTTCCGCCACCGAAGACACCTTGCTGGGCAGCACGCTGGCGCTCAAGCACCCGCAACAGGTCAGCGATGCGCAAACGGCCGTGGAACTTGGCGACGCCACCCGCGCATGGGCGCAACGCAACGGCTACCATGCCTTCATGCTGGTGCCGCTGCTGCGGGAGGGTGTGTCCATTGGCGTCATCCAGATGGCGAGCCAGCAGGCCACGCCGTTTCCAGACTACCAGGTGGAGTTGTTGCGCACCTTTGCGGACCAGGCCGTCATCGCCATCGACAATGTGCGCCTGTTCAACGAAGTCACCCAGGCCCGCGCCGCTGCCGAAGCGGCCAACCAGCACAAGAGCGACTTCCTGGCGAACATGAGCCACGAGATTCGCACACCCATGAATGCCATCATCGGCATGGGCTACCTGGCCATGGGCACACAGCTGACCGCAAAGCAGCGCGACTATGTCCAGAAGATCCAGCAATCGGGTCAGCACCTGCTGGGCATCATCAACGACGTGCTGGATTTCAGCAAAGTTGAAGCCGGCATGCTGCAAATCGAATATGGCGAGATGATGCTCGAAGGCTTGATGGACGACGTGGCCACACTCATCTCCGAAAAGGCAGCCCTGAAGCAACTGGAGTTTGTGATTGACGTGGCCCCCGACGTGCCGCCGGCTCTGGTTGGCGACGCTCTGCGACTGCGCCAAATATTGATCAACTTCGCCAACAATGCGGTCAAGTTCACCCATACGGGCGAAGTGGCAATTGTGGTGCGTGTAGTGGAACGCAGTACCACCGACGTACTGCTGCAGTTCTCGGTTACCGATACTGGCATTGGTCTCACGCAGGAGCAAATGGGGCGCCTGTTCCAAAGCTTCCAGCAGGCAGATGCTTCCACCACCCGCAAATATGGTGGCACCGGCCTGGGCCTGGCCATCTCCAAACAACTGGCCGGACTCATGGGCGGCAATGTGGGCGTAGAGAGTGAAGTCGACAAAGGGTCCACTTTCTGGTTCACTGCGCGCCTCGGCCTGAGCACCGCGACCCAGACCCTGCGCAAGCCCATGCCCAATCTGCGTGGAAAGCGCGTACTGGTAGTGGATGACAACGACCATGCCCGCACCGTGATGCATGGCCTGCTGCAACAAATGGGCTTTGAGGCCCACGCAGTATCCTCAGGACAAGCTGCGCTGGAGGCCATCAGCACCAGCACAGCGCCCTTTGACGCAGTACTGCTCGACTGGCAAATGCCTGGCATGGGTGGACTGGAGGTGGCTGCGCACATACGCAACCTGTCCAGCGCCCAGCCCCCCCATCTGGCCATGGTGACCGCCTACTCCCGCGACGACCTGCTGGGCCAGGCCACTGCCATGGGCATCAACGAAGTGCTGGCCAAGCCGGTCAGCCCATCTACCTTGTTTGAGGCGCTGATTCGCCTGATGACAGACGATTCACAACCCACCATGGCACCTGGTGGCGGAGCACGAAGTGACCGTGCCCTGGCGGTAGAAGGCCTGGCGGGCATACGCGTATTGCTGGCCGAAGACAACCTGTTGAACCAACAGGTGGCTAGCGAGGTGCTGTCCGATGTAGGCGTCCATGTCATGATCGCCGGCAATGGGCGCATTGCGGTCGAGATGGCACAGGCCCAGACTTTCGATGCCATCCTGATGGACATGCAAATGCCGGAAATGGATGGCGTGGATGCCACCCGCACACTACAGGCTATGCCGGGGTGGAACCACACCCCCATCATTGCCATGACAGCGAATGCCATGAACGCCGACCGCAAGCGCTGTCTGGATGCTGGCATGGTGGACTTCGTTGCCAAGCCCATAGAACCCGAACAGCTGTTCCAGGCTCTGCTGCGCTGGACCTGGCGCGGCGAGCCACCCCAATGGGCAGAGCCGGTTGGGGATGTCGTCGAGCCCGCCTACACCCTGCTGCCAGCGCACATTGAAGGCCTGGACATGCAGGCAGGCTTGCGACGGGTCATGGGTCGCGAGGACCGCTACCTGGCCTTGTTGAAAAATTTTGTCCGTGAGCAGGCCGACGCTACCGAACGCATCTCGCTGGCCCTGTCCGATGGCAACTCACAAGACGCGCAGCGTGCGGCCCATACCCTCAAGGGGCTGGCCGGCACCATAGGCGCCCGCGCGCTGCATGGCGCCGCCCACACGCTGGAGGAAGCCATTGGCAACAGCAATACGGCGGCCAACCACCTGCCGGATGTTGCCCACGCACTTAACCGCCTGGTACAGGCCCTGCAACCGGTTTTGCAGCAGGACGCGGCCGCGCAGGCACCCACTCCGCAGGCCAGTGTTGACGCCGACAGCCAGCGCAAGGCCATGGACCAATTGCTCAAGCTCCTGCGCAATGACGACGCCAATGCGCAACGCCACTTTTCCGAACAGGCAGCCTTGTTTGACACCATGCTGGGCGAACAATACCCCCTGATCCGCAACGCCATCGACAGCCTGGCGCTGGACGAAGCCCTGGAGATAATTGAATCGATGGCCCTATAACCCCTGCACCCCACGCACACACCCTAGAGAGCGCTTCACCATGGAAACCCCATCCGCCTCCACCGAGGACCGCCAGACCGTGATGGTTGTGGACGACACACCAGCCAATTTGGTATTGATGAACGACCTGCTGCAGGAGCAGTACACCGTCAAAGTGGCCTCCAGTGGCGCGCGCGCCTTGAAGATCGCCAACGGTGTGAAGCCCCCCGATCTCATTCTGCTGGACATCATGATGCCCGAGCAGGACGGCTACGAGGTCTGTCGCCAACTCAAGGCCAATCCTGCAACGCGGGGCATACCGGTCATTTTTTTGACCGCCCGAACCGAAGAGCACGATGAGGAGATGGGATTGGAACTGGGTGCGGTGGACTACATTGCCAAGCCCATCAGTCCAGCGATCGTGCTGTCGCGGGTCAAGACCCACTTGACCCTGAAAGCATCGGCCGACTTTCTGCGCAGCAAGAACGACTACCTGGAGCAGGAAGTACAGCGCCGCACGGCGGAGGTACAGCGCCAAACTGCCGAGCTGCGTGACGTGCAGGATGTGACGATTCTCACCATGGCCTCGTTGGCCGAAACACGGGACAACGAGACCGGTGACCACATCGTGCGTACCCAGCACTATGTGCGCCTGCTGGCCCGGCAACTGCGCAGCCACCCCCGCTTTTGCGACTACCTTGACGATGTGATGATTGACCGGCTGTTCAAGTCCGCGCCACTGCATGACATTGGCAAGGTTGGCATACCCGACAGCATTTTGCTCAAGCCGGGCAAGTTGACGGCCGAAGAGTTCGAGATCATGAAAACCCACACCACCCTGGGCAAACTGGCCATCGAAAGTGCCGAGGCCCGGCTGGGCAAAAACGTACCCTTCTTGCAGTGCGCCAAAGAGATCGCCTACTCCCACCAGGAGAAGTGGGACGGCTCTGGCTACCCCGAGGGCCTGGCAGGCGACGCCATTCCCATTGCCGCGCGCTTGATGGCCATTGCTGATGTTTATGACGCACTCATCAGCAAGCGCGTCTACAAGCCGGCCTTCCCGCATGCGCAAGCCATGCAGATCATTGTCCGGGGGCGGGGCAGCCACTTTGACCCCGATGTGCTGGATGCATTTGTGGCGATCGAGGCGGACTGCATGGCCATTGCAGAGCAACATCGCGATGAGCCGGATGCCTAGAAATACGCACAATGACGACACCTGACGCCGCACCAAGCATCCCTGCAGTAACAGCCTTTTGGCACCGCATGGTGTGGGACGAGATCGAGTCCGTGGTCACCAATGCCGATGTATTGGGGCTGCTCTTTGCCTGGCAGGCGCTGCCCCGGCGCGGTGCGGACCTGCCACAGGTAGACGACTTTACGCTGCACAAAGAGCCATTGGCAGAGCACTTGCGGCAGTTTGCGCCCAAGGTCATGGTGTTGGACGCGCTGGACGATGGCGACTTCCAGTACCTGCACTATGGCGTGGAGATCAGCCGCCACAGCCAGATCAGCATGACGGGTAAACGCGTCTCCGAGTTTGGTGGCGTGCTGGCCCCCTTTTTCCTCGGCTGCTACCGCGAGGTGCAGGCACGGCGCAAGCCCGTGTACACCTTGCACTATTCGGACCGGGCGTCTTCGGTGTTCACCTGGGAGCGCCTGATACTTCCGCTGCAGCGCGCTGATGGTGGTCTGACGCTGGTCGTCTACAACCAGCCGCTGGAGATGCGAGCCCATCTGCTGGACGCCGTGCTGGATGGCAGCCGCGATGCCATTTTGGCGCTGCGGCGCGTGGTGGGCGAGGTGCCGGGCCGAACCGACTGGATGGTCTTGGTCGCCAACAAAACCATGGCTGCATTGGGCGGCGCGGCCACGACCAAGATCGAAGGGCGGCCGGTGGCGCAGGCACTACCCCGCTGGCAAGCGCTGGGCTTTGCAGACCTGTGCGAGCGCGCACTTGTCCATGCACATGCGGTTGAAGAAGAGCGTTTTATCGCCGCGCACCCCGCCAGCGGTGGTGAGGGGTGCTGGTTTTCGGTCTATTGCGCCCCTCTGCAAGAGGGCTGCCTGGTACGACTGAGCGACATCACCGAAGCCAAGGTGCGGGAGCAGCAGCTGGAAGCGCGGGTTGCCGAGCGCACCGGAGAGTTGAGCAACATGCTTGCCTTGCTCAAGCGCTCGCAGGAAGAGCTGGTGGAGTCAGAAAAGCTGGCATCACTGGGATCGCTGGTGGCAGGGGTATCGCACGAACTCAACACCCCTATCGGCAACGTGCTGATGCTCTCCAGCACCATGCATGACCGCGTGGCTGAGTTCAGCACCCTGCTATCCGGCGAAGGACTCAAGCGTACAGAGCTGCAAAAGTTTGTGTCGTTTTTGACCGAAGTCAGCGCGCTGCAGGTCAGCACCATCCGCAAGGCGGTCGACCTGATCACCAGCTTCAAACAAGTCGCGGTAGACCAGACCTCACAGCGCAGACGCCACTTCCTTCTGCACGACGTGGTGGAGGATGTGCTCAACACCCTTGGCCCCACCATGAAGAAATCCAGCACCGTCCAGATCCGCAATGCGGTTCCGCCAGGCATTGGCTGCGATGGTTTTCCCGGCCCCCTGGGTCAGGTCATTACCAACCTGGTGCAAAACTCCTTTACCCACGGCTTTACCGGCGCGCCCGATGACGCCATCACGCTGCAAGCGACACACGACGCAGCCAGTGGCTGGGTGCAACTGCAGGTGATGGACAACGGCGTGGGCATGGAGCTGGGCGTGATGTCGCGCATCTTCGATCCCTTTTTCACCACCCGGCTCGGGCAAGGCGGGTCCGGCCTGGGGCTGGCAATTTCTCACCGCATCGTCACCTCGCTGCTGGGTGGAAAACTGACGGTCGAATCCAAACCCGGTCAGGGAAGCTGCTTCACTGTGGCGTTTCCTGCGAAGGCACCGCAGCAGCTTTAGCTTTCCTACTCTTCCCGTGACCACGCTGAACCGCGACGACAACCGCTTTGACATCCTGCGCCTGTTCGCGGCGTGGTTGGTGTTGTTCAGCCATTGCTACCCGCTGGGGGGGAGTGCTGGCAGCGAGCCACTAGCCAGCACGCTGGGCATAGACACGCTGGGTGGCGTGGGCGTTTCCATCTTCTTTGTGCTCAGCGGTTACCTGGTGACGCTGTCGCTGGAACGCAGCCCCAGCCTGCTGGAATTTGCCCGGCGCCGCGCGTTGCGCATCTACCCGGCGCTGGTCACCATCTGCCTGCTGTGTGTGCTGGTGCTGGGGCCGCTGATGACCACGTGGCCGCTGGCGGCGTATTGGCAGCATGCGCTGACCTGGACCTACCTGCAGACCGCCAGCGCCTGGATCATCCACTACCCGTTGCCGGGGGTGTTTCATGCCAACCCGCAGCCCATTACCGTCAACGGCGCGCTGTGGTCCTTACCGTATGAGATCACCTGTTACGGCGTGCTGGCGCTGGCCAGTCTGTTGCCAGGGTCTTTGCGAATCAAGACCGTGCTCATGGGCCTTGGTTTGGTAGCGTTGTTATTGGTACGCCCAGCGTCGCCGCAATTGGGCGTTTTTGATCTGTTTTTGGGCCTGGATTACTACCACGTCAAACTGGGATTGTTGTTTGCACTGGGGGCCGTGTTTGGCTGCTGGCGCGCCCACATTCGCCCCATGCTGTGGCCCGCGTTGTTGCTACTGGTGGTTGCGCTGCTTTTGCCCAAGGCCAGCACATGGCAAATGCTGGCCTACCTGCTGGGTGCTGGCGTGTTGACGCTGTGGCTGGCGCTGTTTGCGCGCTGGCTGCCGCGTGTTCCCGCTCGGGTTGGCGACTGGTCGTATGGAGCCTATCTGTATGGCTTTCCGGTGCAGCAGGTGCTGGCACATTTCAAACTGCACGAGGCCAGTTTTGCAGGCTATGTGCTGGCCAGCTCGGTTATCACGTTTGCGCTGGCCGGGCTGTCGTGGCACCTGGTGGAGAAGCAGGCCCTACGCTGGAAGTAGCGGCGGCAACGTGGCGGTTCAATCGCCACCACCACACCCGCCTCCACAACCGTCGCCTCCCCCGCTCCCATCGCCGGACGAGGATTCGCTGCCGCCAAATGTACCGGCGTCGCCTGCAGAGCCGCCGTCTCCACCGCCATCGCCAAAGCTGGTGCCACAGTGGGCACCCGAACCGCTTTTGCGGTCGATGTCGCTGCAATCCGGTACATAGGAAAAGCCGCCCGCAATGGCGAACTTTTTGTCCAGCGCAAACAGCAGGGGCAGGCGTGTGGGTGTGCGAGGGTTGATGCTTTCTTCCTTGCACGCCCAATACCAGGTGCGGCGCAGGCCATCGTTGCGTTTGGGGTCGCGGCCCAGCACTTCGGCGGGCGTGTGGTGCATCAGCTTGCCAAAGGCGACGCTACACCAGGACTCGTAGGCGCGGGTGTGCAGAATGAACTCGTGCCAGGCGGCGTCTACCACGCGGGAGGGCATGGCCACAAACTGCCGCTGGCTGCGCAAGTGGGCCATGAAGAATTGGCGCAGGCCGTGCAGCACCAGCTCCACATCGCGCAGGCCCAGTTGGGGGTATTGCTCGCGTAGTTTGGCACCCAAGAAGCGCGGAAAGGTGGACTCGCGGATGAACTGGCGGCGCAGGCTGGTCTGCCAGGCGCGCAGCGCCACAGACAGCGCCAGGCTCAGAACCACTGAACACACCAACAGGGCGGCGAACATGCGCCCCCAGGGCCGTGTGGCGAGTATCAGCAGCGGCAAGACCGGCAGGGCCAGCCACTGGCCCCAGCCCAGCCACCGGATGCGCTGTACCAGTCTGGCCTTAAGTGCGGGTAGCTGCATAACGCTCTTCTTCCTGCAGGCGCAACACGCGGCGCTGCACCTTGCCGGTGGTAGTCATGGGTAGAGCGTCTACAAACTCTATTTCTTTGGGGTACTCATAGGGCGCCAGCAGGCCTTTGACGTGGGTTTGCAGAGCCATCACAAGGTTTTGGTGAAACTGGTCCTTAGCCCCCGTATCAGCTGGATACTGCGCTACAAAATCAGGAGCAATCACGACATAGGCCTTGACCACCGCCCCGCGCTCGGCGTCGGGCTTGGGCACCACCGCAGCGTTGGCCACGGCCGGGTGCTTGACCAGGCAGTTCTCGATCTCGCCCGGGCCAATGCGGTAGCCCGCGGCCTTGAACACGTCGTCAGACCGGCCCTGGTACCACAGGTAACCATCGGCATCGCGCACGGCCATGTCTCCGGTGCGGCACCAGTCGCCGGTGAACTTGGCCGCGGTGGCTGCATCATTCTTCCAGTAGCCCAGAAAGAAAATGGGGTCGGGCTGGCCGTGGATATCAAAGCGGTTCAACGCCACGTCGCCCGGCACGCCCACGGGGCATTCGTTGCCGGCATCGTCTATCACCTGCACGCGGTGGCCAGGGTAGCCCATGCCCATGCTGCCCGGTTTGGAGGGCCACAGTGCGTTGCAGTTGCCCACGATGTAGTTGATCTCGGTCTGGCCAAACATCTCGTTGGGTTGGACGCCCAGCTGATGCTCGCAGTAGGCAAACACCGCATCACCCATGGCCTCACCCGCGCTCATGATGGCTTGCAGCTGCAGATTGAATTGCTGGCGCACAGTGTGTTGCGGTGTGCCGGGGAAGGCCTTCATCATCGCCTTGAGCGCGGTGGGGAACAAAAAGGTATGGGAAACGCCACACGCTTGCATCAGTTCCAGCGCCGTCTGCGGGCTGAAGCGGCCGCGGTACGCCACGATGGGGCGGCCAAAGTACAGCGTGGGCAAGAGTGCGTCCATCAGCCCACCGGTCCAGGCCCAGTCCGCCGGAGACCAGAAGACGGCTTGCGAGGTTGACCCACCATTGGGGTCAAAGCCAAACCAGTTCTGGCTGGCCACAAAACCCGGCAGGTTGCCGATGAGCGCGCGGTGCGCCAGCAGCGCGCCCTTGGGGTTGCCGGTGGTGCCGCTGGTGTAGATCAGGATGGCAGGGTCATCTGCCAGCGTCTGCACGGGGGTGAACTGGGTGCTGAACTGCTCCAGCGCTTCGGCAAACTCGCAATCGGCCAGGGGCTGCACCACATCGGGTGCCCCCACACCGATGATGGTGCGCAGCATGGGGCAGTGTTTGCGGGCCAGTTGCAGGTCGGCCAGCGCTGTGCTGTCGGCAATGGCGAAAACGGCCTCGCTGTCTTGCAGCCGAAACTCCAATGCGTCGGGGCCAAACAACAACGACAGCGGCATGGCCACTGCACCCATTTGCAGCACAGCCATGTAGGCCACGGCCGTCTCAAAACATTGGGGCATGACAATGGCCACACGGTCACCGCGCTGCACACCCTGCGCCACCAACACATTGGAGAGGCGGTTGGCCTGCTCCTGCAGCAAGGCATAGGAGTAAAAAGTGTCTCCAGCCCCCGAGAAATATGACTGAATCGCTATGTTTTCCGTAGCATTCGGCAGCGCAGCCCAGCGCGCGCAGCACACCTGGGCGATGTTGAAGTGCTTGGGCACTGCCCAGGTAAAACTGCTGTGTACGCGGCTATAGGCTTCAGGCGTGCTGCCTGTTTCTGATAAGTGCGCCCGGCTGGCGGGCTTGGCGTTGTCTCTGGGCTGACTGACTGGCATCCACTGCCTCCGTATGATGGGTTAAATGTACCAAGTCAAAAGAAAATCCCGTAGCGAGTTTGTCCCTATACGCAATCTCCAATACCACGTGCAAATTTGGGGCCAACCCGCGCCAGACAAGACCCCGCTGGTCATGGTCCATGGCTGGATGGACGTCGCGGCCAGCTACCAGTTCGTCGTCGACGCCTTTGCAAACGACCACTACATCATTGCGCCCGACTGGCGCGGGTATGGCAAAACCCCCAGCGGCAATGTCGACAACTACTGGTTTGCCGACTACATGGCCGACCTGGACTTCTTGCTGGACCACTATGCACCAGACCAGCAGGTCAACCTGGTAGGCCACAGCCTGGGCGGCAATGTGGTGATGCTGTATGGCGGTGTGCGCCCCGAGCGCATCCGCCGTCTGGTCAACCTGGAAGGCTTTGGCCTGCCCGCCACCACGCCCGACATGGCCCCCGCGCGTTATGCCAAATGGATGGACGAGCTGAAGAAACTGCACCGCGGCGAGATGGACCTCAAAGCCTATGACGCCGTCAGCGGCGTGGCCCGCCGCCTGATGAAGACCAACCCGCGCCTGAGCCAGGACAAGGCCGATTGGCTGGCCCGCCACTGGGCCGAAGAGAACGCCGAGGGCAAATGGACCATACTGGGCCAACCCGCGCACAAGGTCATCAGCGCGCACCTGTACCAGTCTGAAGAGGTGCTGGAGCTGTACCGCCGCCTCAGCATGCCGGTACTGGCCGTGGAAGCGTCTGACAACAGTTTGGACCTGTGGTGGAAGGGCAAGTTCACGCTGGCGCAATACCACGAGCGCATCAAGAATGTGCCCAATGTGGAGATCGGTTTCATCCCCGATGCGGGGCACATGATGCACCACGACCAGCCCGAGGTATTGGCGGGGCTGATTGAACGGTTCATCGCCTGATGGGAGCACCGCGGATCAACCTCGCTCTGCAGGGAGGCGGCTCGCACGGCGCATTTACCTGGGGGGTGCTGGACACGCTCTTGGACGATGGCCGCGTGGCCTTTGAAGGCATCAGCGGCACCAGTGCCGGTGCCATGAATGCCGTGGCCATGGCCCACGGCTTTGCACAAGCACAGGGCCAATCAGAGCTGGCCATGCGCGAATCGGCACGTGCATCGCTGGCAGCCTTTTGGCAGGGCATTGTGGACATGGGGGCGGTGTCGTCGTCCGTGGCACAGGCCCAGCGTGCACCATTGGATATTCTGTTTGGCGGTTTTGGCGCCCTCACCGGCAACCACCAGTCGCCCAGCCAGTTGCTCAGCGATGCGGTAACCAGCTTTTGGGCCAGCAGTGTGTCGCCCTACCAGAGCAATCCGCTGGATTTCAATCCGCTCTTGCAGTTTCTGCACAGACAAATCGACTTTGACCAATTGGCCGCCTACCACGCCCTCAAAGTCTTTGTTGTGGCCACCAGGGTGACCACTGGCAAGGCCGAGGTGTTCTCCGGAAAACAGCTAACCGCCAAGGCCGTCATGGCATCGGCCTGCCTACCCACGGTGTTCCAAGCGGTTGAAATTGATGGCCAGCACTATTGGGACGGCGGTTATGCCGGCAACCCGGCCATTCACCCTCTTATCTACCAGTGCACCAGCCGCGACGTGGTACTGGTACAGATCAACCCGATACAGCGCGAGAAGCTGCCCACTACGGCCGCCGAGATCATGGACCGCATCAACGAGATCACGTTTAACGCCGCTCTGATGGCCGAAATGCGCGCGATAGATTTCGTCAAACGCCTGCTTTTGGAGGGCAAGCTGGATCCCGCGCGCTACAAAGATGTGCTGATGCACCGTATCGATGGGGGAGAAGTCCTGAATGGCTACCATGCATCCACCAAGTCAGCAACCGATGCCAAGCTGATCCACACGCTGCGCGACCTCGGTCAGGAATGCGCCAAACAGTGGCTGGCCAAGCGGTTTTCGTCGCTGGGCGTCGCCTCTACGGTGAACATTGGACGCGACTATCTGGATGATCTGCGGGTTCCTGGCAAGCAGGCAGGCCGAAACATGCGTCTGTAAGCGATGTCCCAACTAAAATGCTGGGTTATTCCCAGAATTCACAGTTTAGGACCCGCATCATGGAAGCAGAACGCATCAACCTCATCGGCACCCAACTCACGGACCTGAGCGCAAGGACCCAAGAGTTACGGGGGTATCTTTGACTACGATGCCAAAGCTGAACGCCTGCGCACCGTTGTTGCATCCCTAGAAGACCCCACCGTCTGGAACGACCCCAAACGTGCCCAGGAGCTGGGCAAAGAGAAAAAAGCGCTGGATGGCGTGGTGGTCACCATCACCGAGCTGGAAACTGAACTCAGCGACAACCTCGAACTGTTCGAGATGAGCAAGGAAGACGGCGACGAGGCCGGCCTGATGACGATCGAGGGCGAGACTGCCAAGTTGGCCGCCATCATCGAAGGGCTGGAGTTCCGCCGCATGTTCAGCAACCAGGCCGATCCGCTGAACTGCTTTTTGGACATCCAGGCCGGCGCGGGCGGCACCGAAGCCTGCGACTGGGCCAGCATGCTGCTGCGCCAGTACCTGAAATACGCTGAGCGCAAGGGCTTCAAGACCACGATTGAAGACGAAACCGCGGGTGATACGGCCGGCATCAAGGGCGCCACGATCAAGATCGAGGGTGAATACGCCTTTGGCCTGCTGCGCACCGAAACGGGCGTGCACCGCCTGGTGCGCAAGTCGCCGTTCGACTCGTCGGGCGGGCGCCACACCTCGTTTGCGTCGGTATTTGTGTACCCCGAAATCGACGACTCCATCGAAATCGAAATCAACCCCAGCGATGTGCGCACCGACACCTTCCGCGCATCCGGCGCCGGTGGTCAGCACATCAACAAGACCGACTCGGCCGTGCGCCTGACCCACATCCCGACGGGCATCGTGGTGCAGTGCCAGGACGGACGCAGCCAGCACAGCAACCGCGACGTGGCCTGGAAGCGCCTTCGCAGCCGCTTGTATGACTTTGAGCTGCGCAAGCAACAGGAAGCCCAGCAAAAGCTGGAAGACACCAAGACCGACGTGGGCTGGGGCCACCAGATCCGCTCGTACGTGCTGGACAACAGCCGCATTAAAGACCTGCGCACCAATGTCGAGGTATCTGCTACGCAGAAGGTTTTGGACGGTGACCTAGACGTCTTCATCGAAGCATCCCTAAAACAGGGCGTCTGATCCGGCCCGCTCACAAGAATTCCTGGAGAACAACATGCTGCAATTCCGCGACAACGAAGCTGCCCCCACCGTCATCAACCGGGCCGACTACACGGCGCCGGCCTACCACATCGACACGGTGGAGCTGACCTTTGATCTGGACCCGGCCAAAACCCGCGTACTGAACAAGATGCTGCTGCGCCGCAATCCGGACGTGGCAGTCCAGCCGCTGGTGCTGGATGGCGAAGAGCTGAACCTGGCGCGTGTACTGGTCAACGGCCAGGGCACCTCTTTCAAAATGGACGGTGAACGCCTGGTGCTGGAGAACCTGCCGGAAGGCCACGAGCCCTTCCAGCTGGAAATCTTCACCACCTGCGCACCGGTCAAGAACACCAAGCTGTCCGGCCTGTACACGAGTAACGACTCGTTCTTTACCCAGTGCGAGGCAGAAGGCTTTCGCCGCATCACCTACTTCCTGGACCGTCCCGATGTGATGGCCATGTACACCGTCACCCTGCGCGCCGACAAGGCCAAGTACCCCGTACTGTTGTCCAACGGCAATCTGGTGGAAGAAGGCTTGCTGGACGACGGGCGCCACTTTGCCAAGTGGGTCGACCCGCACAAGAAACCCTGCTACCTGTTCGCCCTGGTAGCCGGCCAACTGGTTGCACGGGAGCAGCGCATCACTTCCCGCGCGGGTAAAGACCACTTGCTGCAAGTGTTCGTGCGCCCCGGCGACCTGGACAAGACCGAACACGCGATGAACTCGCTGATGGCCTCCGTGGCCTGGGACGAAGCACGCTTTGGCCTGCCGCTGGACCTGGAACGCTTCATGATCGTCGCCACGGCCGACTTCAACATGGGCGCCATGGAGAACAAGGGCCTGAACATCTTCAACTCCAAGTACGTGCTGGCCAACCAGGCCACCGCCACCGATGCGGACTTTGCCAACATCGAAAGCGTGGTCGGCCACGAATACTTCCACAATTGGACCGGCAACCGCATCACTTGCCGCGACTGGTTCCAGCTGTCCCTGAAGGAAGGCCTGACTGTGTTCCGCGACCAGGAATTCAGCCAGGACATGTGTGGCGAAGCATCTGCCCGCGCCGTCAAACGCATTGAAGACGTGCGTGTGTTGCGCACCGCCCAATTCCCCGAAGACGCGGGCCCCATGGCCCACCCTGT
Organism: uncultured Rhodoferax sp.; assembly: GCA_963513355.1. Lineage (GTDB taxonomy): Bacteria > Pseudomonadota > Gammaproteobacteria > Burkholderiales > Burkholderiaceae_C > Allorhodoferax. The sequence continues at coordinate 50,939 of CAUPQG010000024.1, forward strand.
ACGGCCTGACAGCTACATCGAGATCAACAACTTCTACACCGTCACCATTTATGAAAAAGGTGCCGAGGTTGTACGCATGATGCAGACCCTGGTCGGACGTGACGGCTTTGCCAAGGGCATGAAGCTGTACTTTGAGCGTTTTGATGGCCAGGCCGTCACCTGTGACGACTTTGCGCAAAGCATGGCCGACGCCAACCCTGGCTCCAGCCTGGCGCAGCTGCTGCCGCAGTTCAAGCTCTGGTACAGCCAGGCCGGTACACCACGTCTGGCTGCCAGCGGCAGCTACGACGCGCAGGCCCAGACCTACACACTGCAATTCACCCAAAGCTGTGCAGCCACCACCAACCAAGCGGCCAAACAAGCCTTTGTGATCCCGGTGCTGCTGGGCCTGGTGGGCACCCATAGTGGCGCCGCCCTGCCACTGACCGTGCAGGGCAGCAGTGACGCTGCGGCCGACAACCACCTGTTTGTGATGACCGGCGACACGGCCAGCATCACCTTCACCGGCGTGCAAGAAGAGCCCGTGCCCTCCATCCTGCGCGGCTTCTCCGCTCCCGTGGTGCTGGACTTTGACTACACCGATGCGCAATTGCTCACGCTGCTGGCCAACGACCCAGACCCCTTCAACCGCTGGGAAGCCGGACAGCGCCTGGCGCTGCGAAGCGCTATCAATGCGATAGCAGATACCCAAGCTGCGACAGGGGCTGGCGTGCTAAATGACGCATACCTCTCGGCCATGCGCAGTGTTTTGCGCCACCCCACGCTGGACGCAGCATTCAAGGAGCTGGTGCTGACCCTGCCCAGCGAGACCTATATCGCCGAACAGCTGGACGTGGTCGACCCGCAGCGCATCCACGCCGTGCGCGAATCCATGCGCCTGCAAATCGCTACCAGCCTGCAAGCCGACTGGGAGTGGGCGTTTGACACCCACCAGGACAGCGGTGCTTACCGCCCTGACGCGACCTCCGCCGGCCGCCGTGCCCTGGCTGGCATGGCGCTGAACTACCTGTGCCTGGCCGCCACCCATAGTGGTGATGCCGTCTGGCCCGGCAAGGCCCTGCAGCGTTTCAAAGACGCGGGCAACATGACCGACCAGGCCAATGCGCTGCAGGCCCTGGTGGCCAGCGGCCATGCACTGGCCACACCCGCGCTGGCCCGCTTCCATGCCATGTTCAAACACGAAGACCTGGTGCTGGACAAGTGGTTTGCGCTGCAAGCCGGTGCACCAGACCGCGGTGGCAATGTATTGCACGCCGTGCGCCAGCTGATGGCGCATGCGGACTTCAACATCCGCAACCCCAACCGGGCACGCAGCGTGATCTTCAGCTACTGCAATGGCAACCCCGGTGGCTTTCACCGCGCGGATGCAGCGGGTTATGTGTACTGGGCCGAGCGCGTCATCGAACTCGATGGCATCAACCCCCAGGTAGCCGCTCGCCTGGCACGTGCGCTGGACCGCTGGAAGCGCTTGGCCGAGCCTTACCGCAGCGCCGCCCGCGAGGCTCTGGCCCGCGTGGCTGCGAAGTCAGACCTGAGCAACGATGTACGCGAGGTCATTGACCGCGCCCTGGCGGACTGATTTCACAAGGAACACTATGGCATCCAAAATATCACTGACCCGCTACCTGGTTGAAGAGCAGCGTGTAGACGGCTCCATCCCCGCGCAGCTGCGCCTGCTATTGGAGGTGGTGGCACGCTCCTGCAAGAGCATCAGCCACGCCGTCAACAAGGGCGCTTTGGGTGGCGTGCTGGGCACGGCCGAGAGCGAAAACATCCAGGGTGAAGTGCAGAAGAAGCTGGACATCATCTCCAACGAAGTGCTGATCGAAGCCAACGAGTGGGGCGGCCACCTGGCAGCCATGGCATCGGAAGAAATGGAAGGCATCTACCTGGTGCCCAACCGCTACCCGCAGGGCGAATACCTGCTGCTGTTTGATCCCCTGGACGGATCCAGCAACATCGACGTCAACGTCAGCATTGGCACCATCTTCAGCGTGCTCAAAAAGCCCGAAGGCGCTGGCGTGTCCGAGCAGGACTTTCTGCAGGCTGGTTGCAAACAAGTGGCCGCTGGCTACTGCGTCTATGGCCCCCAAACCACGCTGGTGCTGACTGTGGGCAGCGGCGTAGCCATGTTCACACTGGACCGCGAGCAAGGCTCGTTTGTGCTGACGCAAGAGAAGATGCGCATTCCCGAGGACACCAAGGAATTCGCCATCAACATGAGCAACATGCGCCACTGGGACGCGCCGGTAAAGCGTTACATCGACGAGTGCTTGGCAGGCAAGGAAGGCCCGCGTGGCAAGGATTTCAATATGCGCTGGATTGCCAGCATGGTGACCGACGTGCACCGCATCCTGACCCGCGGCGGCATCTTCATGTACCCCTGGGACAAGCGCGAGCCCGAGAAGCCTGGCAAGCTGCGCCTGATGTACGAGGCCAACCCCATGGCCTGGCTGGTCGAGCAAGCTGGCGGCGCTGCCACCAACTGCCGCGAGCGCATCCTGGACATCGTGCCCGGCAAGTTGCACGAGCGTGTCAGCGTGTGCCTGGGTTCCAAGAACGAAGTGGACCGCGTGACCCGGTATCACCTGGAAGGCTAGGGTCCACGAGATACAATTTGACGCTGACCAGCCGGTGTAGCTCAGTCGGTAGAGCAGCTCATTCGTAATGAGAAGGTCGGGTGTTCGATTCATCTCTCCGGCACCAATTTGAGAGCCTTGCCATCTTGCCGATGGCAAGGCTTTTTTGATTGGCGCGGCGATCGGTTCAACATCCAACAAGCAGAATTGCTGCGACACGCATCAGAGCTAGCCTCGATGAAGCTCAACTTCTCGACGGCTTCGCATTCGAGTCTTGTGGCGTGCGACTACCTCTTCGACTGAGGTACCGTACAGCGCCCACTCAGCGATAACTATTTGAAAGAAATGAATGAAAATTCTGAGTGTTAGTTTCAGCATGACAATTGCAGTGCTGGCGGCAACCCTAGTAGCCGCTTGTGGCGGCGGATCGTCCAGCGCACCGAGCACCGGCCCCACGCCCGTGACTCCTGTGATACCTGTGACTCCTGTGACGCCAGTACCACCAAAACAAGCTGCATGGGATACGACTGGGGCCCTTCAGTCAGCGCGCGCCGGTCACACCGCCACGCTGCTGCAGGACGGCAACGTCCTGGTCGTCGGGGGCGGGTCCAACAGTCTCGTAATAGCCGGGGCAGAGCTGTATCAGCCGGCCGCAAAAGTCTGGTCTTCCGGAGGAACGCTAAGCCAGCGTCGCATTGGCCACACCGCTACGTTGTTGCCCAACGGTAAAGTCCTGGTCGTGGGTGGAACTACGGAGTTTGCACTTTCATGGATTTCCAGCGCAGAGATTTATGACCCTGCCACCAAAACCTGGGCCATCGCTGCGCACATGAACAGACCACGCACAAACCACACCGCAACCCTGCTACCCAATGGCAAGGTGATGGTCGCCGGAGGAACAAGTTTTCGTGGCCAAGAATTCCTTGTTGATGTGTTAAACACCGTAGAGATCTACGACCCGGCAACCAATGCTTGGACAGACGGCGGAACCCTTGTAAAGGAACGCACTGGACATTCGGCCGTGATACTCGCCAATGGGAAGGTGTTGTTGGTCGGCGGCGCAAACAACGATGTGGAGCTATACAACCCCACAACACAGTCCAGCGTTGCGACGTCTTCACCCGCAACACAGGAAATTGGAGCTAACAAGGGCTCTGCCACATTGTTGGCAAATGGAAAGGTGCTGTATGTGATGACTGAAACATCAAGCTTCGCCGGTGCAGCACTTTTTAACCCTGATACCGAGACTTGGTCACCGGCTGGCACGCTTTCCAAGGCACACCAGCGACACTCCGCAACGCTTTTGTCGAACGGAAGTGTGCTGGTATCGGGCGGTGGAACGTCCCTGGGCGCAACTGACGTCTGCGAGCTCTATGACCCTGCGACCAACACGTGGTCCATTACTAAGCCGCTAGTCTTGGGGCCGAAGGTTTTGCATAGCGCCATTAGGCTGGGTGATGGCTCGGTCTTGCTAGTGGGCGGTTCAAGTGCCACGAGCACCTTCGATTTTCAAGTCAACGCGAGCGCTGCAGCAGCAATCTACACCTACTAGATTTCAGCATGCCCGAGCGGGCAGTTACAGACGGGCAGCCAGCGGATTGCTGGCTGAGCCAAACCTGGAATCTGTTTACAATCCCCGCTCGGGTCCGCAGTTCACCCAGGCGTTGCCAGAGTTTTTTTGACTCACGCTAAACCTGATCGGCAAATGGCAAGTACGCATCAAAAAATCTTTTGTGTGCCTACGCTGCAAGTGGCAACCCCAGCACTCTTGATGGAGTCTTTGGCGCACGAGGAACTTTGATGACTCGCATGCTCTTACCCCTGTCCATACCGGACCTTTCTTCCTATGCGAAGAAGCTCAAAGCAGACCTGGACGAACGCACCGCCCAAGGCCTTGCATCCCCCTCCCACGTGGAATTGCTCAACCTGCTGGCCCGCGCAGCCGGTATGCGCAACTTCCAAACGCTCAGGGCGTCGATAGAAACCAGTTCCCCGGCGGGGCCAGACGCCTTGCCAACGGCGGCGCAAGCCACGGATGAAGAAGCCACCGTTGACTACGGCACGCTGTCCCCTACGGTGCGCAAAACGCTGATGCAATTTGACACGGCAGGCCGCCTGGTGCGTTTGCCCAACAAGTTCTCCGTGCAGCAAATGGCCATGTGGTGGATGTGGACGCAGTTTGCGGTGCGGCGCAAATACACCGAGAAGGAAGTGAACCAGGTGCTCAACGCACACCACACCTTTGGGGACCAGGCTACGCTGCGGCGCGAACTGGTCAACATGAAGCTGCTCGGGCGCAAGGCCGACTGCAGCGAATACTGGAAAGAACCCGTTCGGCCCAACGAAGAGGTGCAGGACTTCTTGCGTGCCCTGCGCCAGGCCGTAGCCGCCGCACAACCGACCAAGGCCCTGACAGCGATCAGCCCGCGTGCAGCCACTCCTCTTCAGGCAGGCCCCGCAAAAAAGCGGCTACTGACTCCAGCGCCCCATGATCTGCCGCCCACTCAATATGCTCAGCCAGACGCAGGGTCTTGAGTGGGCCTGGGGTGCTGTCCCAGGCTTCCAGAATCAGCGGTAGCGGTGGCTCCCAACCCAGCGCAGTGCGTTTGCGGTTGGGCAGCATCTCAAAAAGGGCGTTCCAGCTTTTGGGCATGGGGCACACGCGGCTGTTCCCACGGCAATAGGCAATCAGACTCTGTGGCGTTTCTGGCATGGCCTGCACTCCCGAACCTAAAACTGCTTTATCGACCCATAACTGCCCCATGGGTATTGCTGTAAACCCTCACGCAGGCGCAAGGGGTTTAGTCTTCATGGAAGGCTTCTTCTCGCTTTTTGCGCAAGTTCGGGCTAAGCACCACCATCATTGCCACCGCCGAAAGCACCAGCATCGTGGCACTGATGGGGCGCTGCACAAACACCATCGGGTCACTGTGCGACAGTAGCAAGGCACGGCGCAAGTACTCTTCCATCATCGGTCCGATGATGAAACCCAGCAGCATGGGCGTGGCTTCGCAATCCAGTTTGGCGCAGATATAGCCGAGCAAACCAAACAGCGCCATCAGGTACACATCAAATTCGCTGTTGCTAAGACTGAATACACCAATAGCGCAGAACATCAGAATGGCCGGGTACAAGCGGTGGTAGGGAACCGTGATCATCTTGACCCACAGGCCGATCATCGGCAGATTGAGCACCACCAGAAAGAAGTTACCAATCCACATCGACACGATCAGGCCCCAAAACAGCGCGGGCTGCTCGGTCATCACGGCCGGGCCGGGTTGGATACCCTGGATGATCATGGCGCCAATCATCAGTGCCATGACCGGGTTGGACGGTATTCCCAGTGTCAGCATTGGGATGAATGACGTCTGGGCCCCCGCATTGTTGGCCGCCTCAGGAGCTGCGACCCCTTCGATGGCTCCTTTACCAAACTGTGCCGCGTTTTTCGACACCTTTTTCTCGATCGAATACGCTGCAAACGACGCCAGCATGGCGCCACCGCCGGGCAGGATGCCCAACGCTGAACCCAGAACCGTGCCCCGGAAAACCGGCGCGGCAATGCGTTTGAAATCTTCCTTGGTCAACATCAACCCGGAAACTTTCTTCATCACCAAGTTGCGCGTTTCGTCATGCTCCAGGTTGCGAATGATTTCGCCAATACCGAACATTCCCATGGCGACGATGACAAAGTTGATGCCGTCCGCCATTTCTGGCACGTCAAAGGTATAGCGCGCGGTGCCTGAGTTGACATCGGTCCCGATCAACGCAAGCAACAGACCGAGGATCACCATGCCAATGGCGTTCAGCATTGAACCACTGGCCAACACCACCGATGCCACGAGGCCCATCACCATCAACGAGAAGTACTCTGCCGGCCCAAACTTGAGCGCCAGGTCCGCCAGAGGCGGTGCAAACAGTGCCAGCAGCACAGTTGCGACAGTGCCAGCAAAGAACGAACCAAGCGCGGCTGTTGCCAAAGCCTTGCCCGCCTGACCATTGCGCGCCATTTGGTACCCATCGATGGCCGTCACCACCGAGGAGGATTCGCCCGGTAGGTTGACCAGAATGGCCGTCGTGGATCCGCCGTACTGCGCCCCGTAATAGATGCCTGACAACATGATCAGTGATGAGATGGGCGGCAAGCCGAACGTGGCCGGCAGCAGCATCGCAATGGTGGCGACCGGACCCAGTCCGGGCAGCACGCCCACCGCCGTACCGACAAAAACCCCGACCAGGCAATAGAACAGGTTGGTGAGGGTAAAGGCGGTCTCAAGGCCCAAGGCCAGATAGCTGAAAATTTCCATATCAATTCCTCATCAGAAACCAAACCAGGGGCCGAGCATCGGCATCGGCAAGCCCAGCAGCTTGACGAACACCAACACACTGAAGGCAGCCAAACCGCCGGCCAATAGCAAGGCAGAGCCCCAGTGAAACTTGGGACTGGCATAGGCACTGAGTACAACCAGCACCACAACGGCGGGAATCAGCCCCGCGCCGCGCATCAGCGCGCCGAACAACAGAACCGCCGACAGGATCAGAATGATTTCCTTGATATAGAACTTGCCAACCGGCTCACCCGTGCGCACAAGCGAACGAATCACGGCAGTAGCCCCAATCAGCGCAAGCAGTGAGCCCAGTACGGTCGGAAAGTAGGCCGGACCCATTTTTCCTGCCGTGCCCATCGGGTAATCCTGACCGAGGATGACCGCCGCCAGACCGACAAACAGAAAGAGGGTGCCGGTCCAAAAGTCTTTGGGATGGCGAATAAATGAAGGCACTTTGGGTCCCTAGATAGTTAGTCCGCGTAGGCGCCGGCCTTTTTGATGATGGGGCCCCACTTGTCGATTTCGGCCTTCAGGTGTGCTTTCAGTGCTTCGGGCTTGGCTCGGCTCTCCGCCACAGGCTCAGTGCCCAGGTCGGCAAAACGCTGCTTGACCATGGGGTCCTTCAACGCAACCTGCAGTGCGCCGGAGAGCGTGTCGATGATCGCCTTGGGCGTGCCCTGCGGCGCGTACATGCCATGCCACACGGCCACTTCAAAGCCTGGCAGGCCGGCTTCATTCAGGGTCGGCACGTCTGGCAAGGACGCCACACGCGTCTTGGTGGTGACGCCGTACACCTTCACCTTGCCAGCCTTGATCTGGCCGGTGGTGTTGGTCGTTTGATCACACATGAAATCCACCTGGCCGCCCAACAGATCGTTCATGGCCGGGCCGGTGCCCTTGTACGGAACGGTGGTCAGATCGGTTTCGATGGCCGTCATGAACAACATGCCGCACAGGTGAGAGGCTGAACCCAATCCCGCATTGGCGTATGTCACCTTGTCCTTGTTGGCTTTGACATACGCCAGCAATTCCTTGAAGTCTTTGGCAGGAAAGTCCTTGCGTGCCACCAGTGTCATGGGCACGTCAGTCACCAGGCCAATCGGTTCGAAACCGTCAATCGCGTTGTAGGTCAGCTTGCGATACAACGCCGGGGCAGTGGATTGGCCGATGTGGTGCAGGAAAAGCGTATAGCCGTCCGGTGCCGATTTGGCTGCGCGTGCTGCACCGATGGTGCCACCTGCTCCGCCAACGTTTTCAACAATGATTTGCTGCTTGAGCTTGGTCCCCATGGACTGTGCCACCAACCGTGCAACGGTATCCGTTGGGCCACCGGCGGCGAACGGCACCACCATGGTGATGGTCTTGTTCGGATAGTCCTGTGCGTGAGCTACAGCACTTCCTAGCAGCGCAATGCAGGCAAGAGATTTCAAAAACTTGGTGTTCATAGGGGAAGCTCCTTTAGTTGTAGGAAAAACAGAAAAACAAACGAACTTGCAGAATGTGCAGTGATTTACTTGACGATCAATACGGGCATATCTGCCAGGTGAATGACCTTGGTGGCGACCGATCCCAAGAGCAGACTGGATACAGCGCCCAGACCGCGGGAGCCGATCACGATGTGATCGCAGGCGTTTTCTTTTGCGTACCGAGTGATGGTTTCGGCGGGCTCGCCAACGAAGAGATGCGAGTGGTATTGCACGCCCGCCACATCCAGCAGGGCTCTCGCCGGGGCCAGTGCTTTTTCCCCCTCCTGCAAGTGGTATTCCTTGATCTGCGTGGAATCTACAAATGCACTGACGCCGCCATGGACCGGGTATTGCACATGGATCAAATGGATCTCCAGTGCCGCCCCGTTGCCCGAAAAAGTCTTGATCACGTGTCCGACAGCGCGCAGCGCTGCCTCTGACCCATCAATGGCCACCACAATCTTGAACATAGCTAACTTCCTTGAATACTTAATCGGAACCCGACAAACCAGACTAGTCAGGCTAGCTGGCAGAGGATGGCTTTGCCGTGTGGCTATCGTTGACCAAATCCTCCAGCGGTTTCAGTGCGCGCTTCGCTTCGCTGCGGGAAGCCAACCACTTACCCAGTGCAACGACCACCAACGCACCCACCACAGGACCAACCCATTGGGAGGCGGGAATGGCGCTCTTGAACCAGGCACTCACGGCCACATCACCAACCACCATCCCTCCGGCAATCCATCCCAACAACGCACCGCCGGCCACCACAACAAAAGGGAAACGGTCCATTAGCTTGATAACCAACTGGCTGCCAAGCACGATGATGGGTACGCTCAGAACCAGACCGAAAATGATCAAGCCCTTGCTGTCACCAGCTGCGCCGGCAATGGCAATCACGTTGTCCAGGCTCATCACAGCATCTGCAATGATGATGGTCTTGATCGCCGCAAACAGAGTCACGTTGGCCTGGATGTTGTGTGCGTCTTCTTCCTCGGGCAACAGCAACTTGACGCCAATCCAAAGCAGCAACATGGCACCCACGATCTTGAGGAAAGGAACCGCCAGCAGGGTCACTGCAAAAAATATCAGAATGATCCGTAGACCGATAGCGCCCACCATGCCCCAAAAGATGCCGTACCTGCGTTGCTGATCGGGAAGCTTGCGGCAGGCCAATCCAATAACAACAGCGTTGTCACCACCCAGCACGATGTCAATGGCAACGATCTGCAAGACTGCAAACCAGAATTGGGGGCTACTGAAATCCATAGTTTTCCTAATGCTTAAAAATGAAATGGGAGTCGCTTAAAGAGCGTTCGCGTCAAACCCGGTTTCTTTGTAGATCGACTCCAACAGGCCTCTACCGACCCGGTCGACCATCAGCTTGTGCACGGGCGCCATGGCTTTCTTCAGCGCCATGCGCTCTTCCCTGCTCAGCACGTAGACCGTTGTTTTTCCTGACTTGCGAACCGCTTCAAGCGAGAGATCGTTCTCTTCCTGGGCGATCTTGTTGGCATAGGTAGTGGCCTCTTTCATCGCCTGCTCCATCTGCTCGCGTACGTCGCCGGGCAGTCTTTCCCAGAACTTCTTGTTCACAATGACGGCATACCCCAGATAGCCATGGTTGGAGATGGAGAGATGTTTTTGCACTTCATGCATTTGTTGGCTGTACAGATTGGAAATCGGGTTTTCCGTACCGTCCACCACGCCGGTGCGCAACGCTTGGTACACCTCTGAGAACGCCATCACTTGCGGAACACCACCGAGCGTGCGGATTTGCTCCTCCAACACTTTGGAGGACTGAATGCGAAATTTCTTGCCTTTGAAATCGGCAACCGTGCGCAACGGTGTATTGGCGGAGAATGACTTGAAGCCGTTGTCCCAAAAGGCCAGCCCCTTGACTCCCTTGGTCTCCAGCTTTGCGAGCAGACTGGCCCCTACCGCACCCTGCGTAACACGTTGGAGGTCGGCCGTGTCGTCAAACAGGAAGGGGAAGTCAAACACCTCGAATTCCCTGACCCCCAATTGGCTCAACTTTGCAATGGAAGGCGCCAGCATCTGTACGGCGCCAATCTGCAGCGCCTCGATTTCTTCCTTGTCTTTGTAGAGCTGGCTGTTGGGGTACACAAGCACCTTCACCTTGCCTTTGGTGAGCTCAGACGCACGCCGGGCGAAGTATTCCGACGCCTTTCCTTTGGGCGTGTCTGCAGCGACCACATGGCTGAGTTTGATGGTTATGGCTTTTTGTGCATGGGACGACATGCACAACAAACCAACCAGCAAACCAAGCGCGACCAGGTGAATTCTCATGGTTCTTTCCATTTGTGATGAGACCGGACCGAAGGTTAATCGGATGGCTAAAACTCACAAGTGTGGAGCTCCACTAAGTAGTAACCCTCAACATCAAAATCATCACGTACGATTGCAGGATCAACTCGAAATCAACAAGGCCATGCCCATCCTGGCGGATCTCTTCTCTCTGTCCACACAACCCTTGGTGTGGGTGCTGATGCTGCTTGCTTTGGGTCTTTTGGCTGGCCGCAGAATTGTGCTGGCGCGTGCGTGCGTTGGGGCTGCTATGGCTCTAGTCTTGCTGCTTGGGTGGAGACCTCTTCCCGACCTTTTGATACGCCAACTGGAGACACAACACAACGAGATTCCGCCGGACGCCGACCTCAGAGACTATGTCGGCATGGTAGTCCTGGGGGGCTCCACGGAAACCAGTTTTGTAGCGACCGCACATACCCAGCCCTTGCTAAACGACGCTGCTGAACGAATGACAGCGCCATTGGCCATGCTGCGAAAGAACCCCCACCTCAGAATTGTTTACACCGGTGGCGGCACCGCCAAAGGCCCTGGAGTGATCAGCGAAGCACAGCGCGCCAAGATGTTTTTCGATAGCGTAGGCCTGGTGGCGCCGCGTGTGGAGTACGAGGGCGCGTCGCGCACCACGCATGAAAATGCCACACTGACCGCGCAACTGCCTGGCGTAGACAAAAAACAGCGCTGGCTGCTGGTCACATCCGCATGGCACATGCCGCGATCCATGGCAACGTTCACCAAAGCGGGCTGGAATGTGACGGCTTATCCGGTGGACTATCGCACAGGCTTGGCGACCCCCTGGGATGAATACTCACTCGGCTCAGGGTTGCGCAGTTGGCAGCTGGTTTTGCACGAGCGGCTGGGCTTGCTGGCTTACCGCTTGATGGGCCGCGTGTAGAACCTGACGATCGTCTCGGTTCAACCCTGGCGGGCCAGGACCTTGTCGATGCGTTTGCCTTCCAAGGCTGTCACTTCAAATTGCCAGTACGCACAGTCGATGCGTTCGCCAACTTTAGGCAATTCACCGGAAACAGCCATCAGCAAACCGGCCAACGTGTTGTAGCGGCCACGGTCTTCCTGGGGCAGCTCATCAATGTCAAGACGCGCTTTGAGTTCCCCAACTGGCATCAGTCCATCCAGTTCCCAGGAGCCGTCTGGCAACTCGGTGGCCCAAGCCTGGGTTTGTGCGTCGGGCTTTAGTTCGCCGGTGATTGCCTCCAGCAGGTCGTGCGGCGTCAACAGGCCTTGCACCACGCCATATTCATCCACCACAAACACCATGCGGGCAGATTTGGCGCGGAACTGCGCAATCAATTCCATACCACTGAGTGTCTCGGGTACAAAGGCCGCGGCTTCAGCGACTGACTCCACACTGCCCTCGTGCTGGGCACCCAGCTGCAGCAGGCGCGCCACGCTAACCAGACCCACAACTTGATCCAGTGACCCACGGCACACGGGATACCAGGAGTGCGCGCCCTTGATACCGCCATTGCTGGCCTGCGCCAAACATTGCGCTACGGTTGTGCTCGCTTCCATCCACTCGATATCTGACCGGGGCAGCATCATGGATGTCAGTGTTCGATCGTCCAGGTCAAACACATTGCGCACCATCTGGTGCTCATGTTGCTCAATGATGCCGGCGTCCACCCCCTCTTCGAGGCTGGCGGTGATTTCTTCCTCGGTAACGGCGCGGTTGTCGGTGGTGTCGATCCGCAAGATCTTGAGCATGCCGTGCGTGCACACCGACAACAGTTGCACAAAAGGCTTTGCACCCGTCGCGACCCAGGTCATGGGTACGGACACAGCGCGCGCCACCGTTTCAGGATACAGCTGACCGATACGCTTGGGCACCAGCTCGCCGAAGAGTATGGTGATGAAGGTGATCACTGTCACCACGATGGCGGTGGCTGAAACTTCTGCAGCGCGCTGCGAAATCGGCAGTGTGGCGAGCAACCAATGTGAGAGGCCTTCACTAAAGGCTGCCTCGCCCACAATGCCGTTGAGCATGCCAATGGATGTAATACCCACCTGCACAGATGACAAAAACTGCGTGGGATTTTGCAGCAACTCCATGGCGGCCTGCGCGCCCTTGCTACCCTCATCGGCCATAGCCTGCAGGCGGATCTTGCGGCTTGCGGAGAGCGCCATCTCGGACATGGCAAAAGCGCCGTTGAGCAGCGTGAGCAGCACGATCAGAAAAAATTCCATGAATCCCAAGCGAGAATGAATACCATGGCACTTTACCTGATTGGCGATGTGCAGGGCTGCGACGCGGCACTGCAGGATCTACTGGACACCCTGGACTTCTCTCCCAGCCGCGACACTTTGTACATTTTGGGCGACCTGGTCAATCGAGGGCCTGATTCTGCAGCCGTGCTTCGCCGTCTGATGGGGTACGGCCAAAGCGCGCAGTGTTTGCTGGGCAACCACGACCTGAATCTGCTGGCGGTGGCCCAGGGCCTGCGTAAGCCCCACCGCAAGGACACGCTGGCCTGCGTACTGCAGGCTCCCGACAGCCACGCCATGCTGCACTGGCTGCGCCACCAGAAGATGGCCATGCTTTTAAAAAGAGGCTCAACCCCGTTGCTCATGGTGCATGCCGGCGTGTTGCCGCAATGGACAGCTCAAGAAACCATTGCGTTGGCACATGAAGTGGAGGCCGTATTGCAGGGTGGGCATTCTGCGGAGTTCCTAAAGGCTATGTACGGAAACTTTCCACAGCAGTGGGCCGACACATTGACTGGCATGGACCGCCTGCGCGTCATCGTCAATGCACTGACGCGCCTGCGCTACTGCACCGCCCAAGGCGAGATGGAGTTTGACAGCAAGGAAGGTAGGGGCGGCGCACCGACGGGCTACATGCCGTGGTTTGATGTGCCTGGCAGGCAAACGGCAGCGATCAATGTGGCCTTTGGCCACTGGTCTACCATGGGTTGGCTGGGCAGAGCGGATGTGCTCTCACTGGACACCGGCTGTGTATGGGGAGGAAGCTTGAGCGCGCTGCGCTTTAACCTGCAGGACCAAAACCAGGAATTGATCCAGGTGCAATGTGCAATGTCACAGCACCCTGGAGAACTCTGAGGTCCATTGGCGCGGGCGGCGCCAGATGACCGTATCAGGCAGACTTGAACAGCGCCGCGACCTTGACCTTGGGCTTGATGTTGGCAGAGATGCCACGCGCTTGGGGGCGGGCAGAAGCTTCCCATGACGGCGCAGCGGCAGTTTCTCCCGCCACCGAAGGTTCGTAGGGTTTATCAAAAAATGGATCGCGCGGCGCCTGCGCCTGACGACCATAATCGATGCGAGGTGCACGCGGTGTGCGCGATGCATACCCGTCGTCACGCGCCGAGCGCTGTTGACCACGGCCACCGCCCGCGCTTTCACCTTCTTGTGTGTACATGCGACGGCCGTCATTGATACGGCCCTGCTTGCGGATATCGGGCACGTCTTCGTCGTACTCAACGGCTTCGAGTTCGATCTTGGTTTTGATCAGCTTCTCGATGTCCCCCACCAGACGCGCATCGTTGTTGCCGCCGACAAAACTCACGGCTAGGCCGGTTGCACCTGCGCGGCCAGTACGGCCAATGCGGTGGATGTAGTCTTCGGCATTAAATGGGATGTCGAAATTGAATACACACGGCACATCCTTGATGTCCAGGCCGCGGGCCGCCACATCGGTACATACCAACAAATCGACTTCGCCCTTTTTAAAGGCATCCAAAGCCTTCAAGCGCTCGTCCTGGCTCTTGTCGCCGTGCAGGGCAGCGGTCTTCAGGCCTTCGCGCTCCAAAGAGCGTGCCAGACGGGCACAACCCAGTTTGCTGTTAACGAACACAAAAGCCTGCTTCATGCCGCGGGTCTTCAGGATCTGGTGCAGGGCGTGGCGCTTCTCGTCTTCGGGCACGCTGTAGAAACGCTGCTCCACAGTGGACGCGGTGGCATTGGGGCGTGCCACTTCGATGGTGACCGGGTTTTGCAGGTAGCTGTTGGCCAGGCGTTTGATTTCGGGAGAAAACGTGGCCGAGAACAGCAAAGTTGTCCGTTGCTTGGGCAGGTAGGACAGGATGCGCTGCAAATCCGGCAGGAACCCAATATCCAGCATGCGGTCGGCCTCGTCCAGCACCACATATTCCACCTGGTTCAACACCGCGTTTTTGGCTTCGATGTGATCCAGCAAGCGGCCGGGCGTGGCCACCAGAATTTCAACGCCTTTTTTCAGCTCCAGGGTCTGGGGCTTCATGTCCATGCCGCCAAACACCACCGCACTACGCAGGTTGGTGTACTTGGCATAGAGCTTGACCTGTTGGGCCACCTGGTCCGCCAGCTCGCGGGTGGGCAACAGCACCAGGGCACGCACCGGATGGCGGGCAGGAGATGTAGAGCTGTTCTCGTGCTTCATCAAGCGATGCAGCAGGGGCAGCGAGAAGGCTGCGGTCTTGCCGGTGCCGGTCTGGGCGGCGCCCATGACGTCTTTGCCAGTGATAACCACCGGAATGGCCTGGGCCTGGATGGGGGTCATGGACTCGTAGCCCATTTCGGCCACGGCACGGGCCAGGGGATCAGCCAGTTGCAACTGGGCGAACGCCATCAGGGGCGTATCGGCGTTCAGTTCGTTCGAAATTTCAGTAGATGCAGGGGTAGTCAGTTCAGTATTCAAGTCGGTCACGCATAGCGAAAAAAGGTGCTATCCGTCCGATAGCTGAATGGCGCCCAACGCTGGGAGCACCCCGTATTATCCCCTAGTCTGGCAAAAACGGGGCAAAAAGCGTCTGGGAGGCTTCAGGCTTTCGGAAGCGTTACCCCGACTTGGCCCTGATACTTGCCGCCCCGGTCCTTGTAGCTCACCTCGCAGACGTCGTCCTTGTCGCTTTCAAAGAAGAGGACCTGCGCGCAGCCTTCGCCGGCATAAATCTTGGCCGGCAGGGGTGTGGTGTTGCTGAATTCCAGCGTCACATACCCTTCCCACTCGGGCTCAAAGGGTGTCACGTTGACGATGATGCCGCAGCGCGCATAGGTGCTTTTTCCCAGGCAGATGGTCAGCACATTGCGGGGAATGCGGAAGTATTCCATGGTGCGGGCCAGCGCAAAACTGTTGGGCGGGATGATGCAGACGTCGTCGTTGAAGTCGACAAAGCTCTTTTCATCAAAGTTCTTGGGGTCCACCACAGTGCTGTGGATATTGGTAAACACTTTGAACTCGGGCGCACAGCGGATGTCGTAGCCATAGCTGCTGGTGCCGTAGCTGATGATCTTTTTTCCGTCGGCCTGGCGTATCTGGCCGGGCTCAAAGGGCTCGATCATGCCGGTCGTTTCAGCCATGTGGCGAATCCACTTGTCGCTTTTGATGCTCATGGGGGTGGCTCCTAAATTGGGGGTGATTGTATTTGGTGCCTGTGCGCCGCCCGACAGTCCACGCCGTGGCGTCAGTGCGCCAAGAAAATAGCTATCAAAAACATAGCGAATTGACCAATACCGACGGGGGCTAGAGGATCAAATCGCTTGAGACACCACCGTGCGCTCAACGAGGCGGTCATCCCCCAGCACAATCATCGAGAACAGCAGTTCATCCAGATTGGTCGCCTGCGACGTCTTGCGCGCCAGCAAGGGTGCGGCCTTCGGGCTCAGCACCACAAAATC
>CAUPQG010000025.1:0-60719 GCA_963513355.1 uncultured Rhodoferax sp.
CACGAGAGCAACGGATGAGGCTATTGTTTGGAGGTGGGACAGTGCTGAGGCATTTGGGGCTACGGCGCCCAACCAGAACCCGAACGCCTTGGGAACCTTCACATTCAATCAGCGGTTGCCTGGGCAGGTGTTTGATGCAGAAACAGGCCTGTTCCAGAACTGGCACCGGGAGTACAACGCGCGGCTGGGGCGGTACATCCAGTCCGATCCTATTGGGCTCAAAGGCGGCATCAATACGTACAGCTATGTCGAGGGGAATCCGGTTTCACTGATTGATCCGACTGGGGAGGTTGGAATAGTCGGTGCCGGAATATCAATGAGTATAAATGCTGGGTTGCAGTTTACGGCGAACTATGTAGCCAATGGAGGAAATCTGGGAGCGGCGGCCAAGTGCATTGATTTGACGGCAGTGTTAGTGGCTGGAGTGCAGGGATTCTTCTTCCCTGGATTTGGTTCCGTCGTTGGCAGCGGCGCCAAAGTTTTCACGCGCGGCGCTTCATTTAAGACATTTGTCGCAAATTCGATGTTATTTGGGGGATATGGGTTGCCAATGAGCATGATGGCAAATGATTTGCTTCCAGACTCACCAGTTGCAAGTACGATGAATGATTCTTGTGAATGTTCTAGAAGTGGGTTAGGTGCAGCAGGCAGTGCAATCAAGTCAATGTTCTAAAAATGTACACGACACTTGCAGTACTTTTCGTCTTTTGCGTTGGTGTTCTTGTGGCGGCTATTTCCGCACTTAACTGGCATGGGCGAAAAATCTGGCACCTATTGCCCCCGGCTTACGGAGCCGCTGCAGATTTCCTTTTTCGACTTACCTCTGGGCTCGAAATTTCCCTGTACTCTGCTACAGTCTTTGCTGTCATGTCATATGGACTCGCCTGGCTTATGTACTTGCAGGAGTCGAACGATGCCCATAACAAAAAAAGAGACCATTGATCCGGCTGTTGGGTTTTTGAAAATCATCTAGCCGGCATCCTACCTCCGAGGTAGGTGTTGGGTCTAAAGTGAGTGTGCAAACAGGTGTTTGATGCAGAAACAGGTCTGTTCCAGAACTGGCACCGGGAGTACAACGCGCGATTGGGCAGGTACATACAGTCTGATCCCATTGGCCTGGCGGGGGGCATCAATACATTTGCCTATGTAGGTGGGAATCCACTGAGCGTCGTTGATCCGCAAGGATTGCAGTGGCAAGCTGCCGCTGCCGCTGCGGCGGCGTGCGGACCTGGTTGGTTTTTTTGCGGGGCTGCAGCTGCAGCGGTTACCTGGGGAGTGTGGTCCAGTTCAAATCGCCCCCCTGCGCCGCCGACTACATCGACAAAACCAACTACCTCGGCCCCACCAACTACCGTCGCTGAAGTATGCCCAGATTGCAACGCAACGATGACCCGTGCAGCAGCACAAGCGGCCGCGCATGCGTGGGCAGGCATTTCAATAGGCGGTGCGGGTGCAAGCCATGTCCAATGGAGCAATCTCAATATGCCAAGTGGCCTGTCACGTGGCAGTAGGCCTTATGGGAGTTTTATGAACCAGTATTACCCGCAGTACTATGGCTACGTGACTCCGAATGGGGCTTCAGTAAAAGAGCATCCGTTCGGGCATCCTGATCAACCCGGTCCAGCAGACCACGCATGCCCGCATTTCCACGCTACAAATTCAACCGGCGGAGAAATGATCTTCGCCTACAAACCAGGAACCTGAGTGGTCATTGATATGGATAGCAAAGACTGGAAATCCTTCTTCTTGGTTTGTGCCGAAATCCTGGGCCGAGGGAATTCGGTGGCCGCACAGAGTGACTCTTGGTGTTCTTGGACAACCTTTGCTCGTCTCAATGAGGACGCTGGGTATTGGATCAGCGGGTTACCAAAACAAGAGGAAATTGCGGATGCTGGTATTGCGGATGGTGGTACGTGGGGACAACCCTTCCGCTATTCTGATCTTGCCCACGTACTGATTCCGCGTAACTTTTACTGGGAGTCCATTTCTGAAAATGGATTTAAATCAGGTGTTCGGAAGCAAGATATCGATGCTGTGGCATTGAGGCTGCAAGAGCTAAAAATCAACCATCGTCTTACCGACCTAGTGCTCGAAATCAAGCTGTACTGAAAAGAACATAGGCAATCGGGATAGTGAGAAAGACGGGGCGGGCCCAGTATAAATCCGAGGCTTCCACCGCACACCCCATAGGCACCAACGCCCGCTTTCCTCTCTCTTAACCCAAAAAAAAACCACCTACAACCCCTGCCAGCTGCTAAGGCTGTGGGGTTTCGGTGGCTTCTTCTTTTAGCCGCTGCTTGGCGTGCTACGTCTCAGGTCGGCTTCTTTCGATTGCCACCCCAGCCTTGTTGCCTTGCTTGGCGTGAGCTGAGCCAGCATTCAGCGCGTAGGAGCATTGGCCACATGAGCCGGGTGTCCTGAAGAAGCATTTGATTGATGCTCAATATGCCGTACTCGCTGTCGATGTCGTGCTTCTTGGTATTGTGCTCAACTATTTTAATGTTCACCTCGAAAGGTTTAGTAGAGTTCGGTACTTCGCCATATCGGGGGGGGGGGTGGCAGTTGCGTCATGGCTTGCTTTCGTTCTAGTCGCGCGCTTGATCAATGCGACGGACTCAAGTCATGGGGGAAGTGTTTGGATAGTTGTGGCAGGCACAACTGCTTTTGTTCTCGTCGGCTCAGTTTTCGTGGCGCGAAGAAAACGAACTTCATGAGGCCAGGTATTTGATGCGGAGACGGGACTGTTCCAGAACTGGCACCGGGAGTACAACGCGCGATTGGGCAGGTACATCCAGAGCGACCCAATCGGACTCGCTGGGGGTATCAATAGCTACGCCTACGTGGAAAGTGACCCTTTGCGCATAGTTGATCCGACGGGGGAGTTCGGTGTTGTTGGAGCCCTTGGTGGAGCTGGGACTAACGCTGCGATTCAGATCGGCCTTAACCATTTTGCGGGCGGCGGAAGTTGGGCCGATGCAGCTAAGTGCATGGATCTGCGAAAGGTCATCACGTCAGCGGCAATGGGACCTGCAGGACCGACCATGCTAGGGAACAAGGGAGTTCCCATGATTTCGGCGGCTCTATTCGGTAAGAATATCGGCGTTGAATATGGCATAAAGCCCACTGTCACAACCATGGGCGCAGGCGCCTCTTTGAACACCCTAACTGGCCTGAGTGAAGAACCTCCTTTGCATCTCTTTGGCGCTGATGAGTGCGAGTGCAAGAAGATTCGCGAGAACATCAGGGACAGGCTTGGAAATGTGGGACACGTCCTTTCTGGACTCTTCTTCTGACCATGACACTGCTGCACCTTCTTGGATTCATAGCGATTCAGATCGTCGTGTTCGTTGTCGCGATTGGGTGTTATGTGCGCAGGCGGCGTTTTTTTTACTATCTAGCGATGTACTGTCCGGCAATAACCTTCGCGGTTGTGGCTGGATTTGTTGGAGGTGACGACTGGATCGTCATACTGACAATTCAGACGATCCTTTCGATTGTCTACAACATTCACATCTCTAGCAATAAACTTGAAGCTGATTAGCGGTATAGCGGTATAGCGGTATAGCGGCTAGCCCGGGTTTATCTCTCCCAATTTCAACAAGAAAACCACCTGCAACCCCTGCCAGCCGCTAAGGCTGTGGGGTGCGGGTGGCTTCTGTTTTTAGTCGCTGCCGCCCGGCATTTCAATGCGCCTCTGTGGCCAGCAGACCATTTAGCATCTGCCTGACCACCTGCTGTTGCCACTTCGGCGCCGGGCCGCGCTTGTCTGGCGTGGGCTTGGCTGCACCTTTGCCAGGCGCATCTAACGAGTCGTCCAGCGAGACCGTCAGAAGCTCTGCCACTTGGGCATTACCGAAACGGGCAAGTGCCTGCGTCCGCACTCGTAGGAATTCAGTTCGAAAGTTTGGCAACGAGTTCAGTCGACATGCTTACTTAATGCAGTCAATTCCTCAATCGCCCGGGCAAAGAGCTCGTTCTCAGACCCGGCTCGTGAGGCGTCCACGTAAGACAAAGTGAGCAAAGCAAGTGGATGCACGCCCAATACCTCTGCCAATTGATCTACTTTAGCCAGGGTCGGCGAGTAAATTCCACGCTCAAGGGCGCTTACATATGTCCGACTGGAGACCAGGCTGAAGTCTTCTTGACTCAAGCGTTTGGCGAGCCGGAGTCTCTGCAATGCTTTGGGAAAGTGATTTGATGGTGATTTTTTGCGCGTCATGCGCACCGATTAGCAATCTACGAGCGCTATACGGCTACAATGTATACTGTTCATTTTCACTAACATGTTCCTAGCAAACGAAGCTCACAGATCGCCATTTGCGAAACTTTTCCGCAATAAGTTCGAATCGGAATTCCTCGCAGTTGAACTGACTTTGTACAAGACGTGGTTTCTGATTTGCTTTAGCCAATTGGATTCTGACGCACCTGATGCGTTACCCATCCAGAGATCGATGCTTGTCGACAGCCTTGAGTTGGTGGAACGCATGACTCAGACCAGTTCAAATGGCCTGTTAATAGTCAACTCCGTTCAAGTTGTTACCCCCAGCCACATCAACGGCACCGATGTCTGGAAAATGGAAGTGCTCGATTCGGTGATCACGGCCAAAGATCCTGAAGACACGGGTCAGATCCTAGACGTCTTGGTCACAAGCAATGGCAGTCGCTACGTAGACTCCTGGGTCGAAACAAAACTAGATAGTTTGCAACTCGGTGAGGTGCGTTTCAGGTCCCCGGTAGCGCGACCACAATAGACCATGCCGCGCGCTTAACTCAACCGACATCTGTAGAAAGTCCGGTGCTCCCTACCCTCTGCATCAGCACATCGCGCAGGGTTCTCTGCGAAGACCTTGAAGGCAATACCAAATGAGACATGGCAACCGACTCTGTTCGTCGCGCCAAAGATGCAATTGAACTAACTATTTCAAGTGGCGATGGGATCCCTGCTGAAACAGTTATTGCCAAACTTGAATCCAAATTGGCAGCAGCCAGAAAGGCCCGCCTCTGATGAAAAACCGCGCCATCGAAGCCATGAAACAACGGGCCAAGCTGTACCACCGCAACGAACGCTGTGACGTGTTCACTAACGGAATCATTGTCCGCCACCTGTATTGCGACATGACGCCCGAGACCCTGTCGTTTTGGGACGACGCGGTCTTCATCGTCAATGATTTCCGCGTCGCGCTTTGGTGGACTCATCCCAGATATCAATACCATGATCTTGTGGAGGCGGAAGCTCTCCAACGCATCAAGCATCTGCGCCCTGAAAGTGACCCGTTCGCGGACTCGACCCCAAACTACAAGAAGCTCGGACGATCCCGCAAGAAGATTGTGAGCTGGACCCAGCAACCGACGAGTGATGAATACCGGCGCTATTTCGACCTGCTCACAGACATGGAGCGCCAGGTTGGCCAAGAAGTCGCATTTGAAGTTCGACCCTCCATGGCGATATCCTGGCACAGCTGGTGCAAAGGTTTGGGTCTTTGTGCGCCTTTTGAAGTGCGCAGCGAGGCGGACTTGCTTGCTCTTACACACGTCGCTCGCCGACTAGTTAAGCGCGAATCAACTATCGCTCAAGAGTTAGGTGACTACGTGTACCGTCAGGAAGATTGGTTGGCTGACTACCGAATCATGGAACAGGAAAACAGAAGCCTCTTTGTTTCGCATGCGCTGGCCTGAAGGTTGATCAATAAAAGACTAAACATCATTCCGCCGTCTTGTCAAGAACAGCATTCGGATGTACTTTGCACCATTGGTCGGCGCAGTCAATGCAGTTCGCACCGCGTACAGGCGTCTTTTCAAAGACGGGAAGCCGCGGCGTCAGGGAGAGGAAGCATGAGACCAACCGAAGCATTGGCTAAGCACCGTGAATCGATTTGGAGAATCGTCGCGGCTCACCGAGCACAAAACGCCCGAGTATTCGGTTCTGTTTTGGACGGACAGGATACGGAAGGCAGTGACCTTGACATCCTCATTGATCCCACGCCTGAGACAACAATGTTCGACATCGGCGCCATTCGGCGTGAACTGACTGCACTTTTTTGTGCCTGCCAGTGGATGTACTAAAACCGAATGCTCTTGAAAAGTTTCGGACCAACATACTCCTTCAAACCATTCCAATATGAAAACAATTCCTTCCCATGAAAGTGCCACCATCGCGCTCGACTGTGATGGCGTTCTGCTTGACTACTGTACAGCTTATGCCAGAGCCTGGGAGCGCGCATTTGGCACGCACCCGGTTATTCAGAACGACAGGGCCTACTGGGCGATGGACCGCTGGGGAATCCCTCGTTTGATCGGAGAGCCCTTGGAACGCTTTCGTTCCGTGTTTGACGAAGATTTCTGGAGCACCATTCCAGCTGTACCTGGCGCGTTTGAAGCCTGTCAACTCTTGGAATCGCGAGGTATCCGTCTGGTGTGCGTTACGGCATTGGACAACCAATTCGCTTCTGCACGTCTCAAGAACTTGGGCGATCTGGGATTCCCTATCCACCAGGTCATAACAACTGGTAATGATGCGTCTGTCAGTAGTCCCAAGGCAGTAGCACTGGCTTCGCTGAAGCCAATGGCTTTTGTTGATGACTTTGCCCCCTACCTGGTCGGAGTGGATGATGGCATTCACAAGGCGTTGATCGTCCGTGACCCTGTTGGGAGTCCCAACGTGGGCGATGCCTTGCAACACAGTCATTCACAGCATGATGATCTGCTTGGTTTTGCACAGTGGTGGATCGCTCGGTCAGACAGTGCTGCTGGCTATGAGCCAGACGATGGTCCACTGACTGAAGGGCAACTTGCCGCACTAAAAGAGGATGTTCAGGAACGTTTCCCTAGGGGGAAATTGATAGATCGAAAAAGCCTATTCAACGATGACACTTCGCAGTCAGGATCATGACTCAACGCCGGCGTAAACAGAAGGTAAACATGCGATTCCAAATTCGGTTCCACAACGCCCGATTCACTTGGATGAGTGCCGAGGACCGCGCATGGGAGAACATGGCTCCAGTGGGTCGGGAATTTGGCAGCCCTGACTATGAGCGGCTAACACAAGAAGATTTGGAACAAGTACAGGCCAACCTTGCGCGTTTGATTTTGAAGTGCAGCAGAACATCGGGAACTGTCCCTGAATCTACAACTTTCAGAGCCGACACGATCAATGTCCAAATGGCGCTTCGGGAACTTGGACACGAAGTCGACTTGGATACAGCAGCAAGGGTTTGGATGCACTATTCCAACTCTCTGTGTGCAGGCTGGGTGTCAGGTGCGCGATCCCAAGAGTATGCGCGATTTTGCATTGCGACCTATTGCTGGTCAGCCCCTCAAGATTCTCCAGGTCCAGGTAGATGGGCCGCCCTGCCTGAAGTAACTGGTCACGCCCGGGGACCCTTTTAGGCATGAACTTCAACGCAATCATTGAGCGCGACCTTGAGGCGGGCTTGCTTGTGGGCAGTGTTCTTGGAATTCCAGGCGCTCACAGCCAAGGTGAGAGCATTGAAGGGGTGCGAGCCAACGTGGCAGAAGTGATTGAGCTTTTGCAGTTAGACAAATCTCGCGCACCGACATACATCGGGCATACAGCGACAGTATCTTGTCGTCAAAGCCGCTCCAGCGGGTCTGGTGCTTGGTGATGATTTGCGGCTCGAACGTGCCGGCCCGGTCACGGGGAATTTCAATGGGTAGGTCACCAAAGTCACCCGTGAGGGTTTTCTTGCTATGCCCGTTGCGGGTGTTGCCGGCCTCATTGGCTACCACCTGGTTTTTACCGTAGCCCAGGTGGTCGGTCATCTCAGCCTGCAGGGCCCGTTCAGCCAGGGCTTTGGTGAGTTGCCTCAGGATGCCATCTTGGCCAATTGAATCTTCAGGCTTCTTGTAGTCCGCCAGCAGTGCGTCTATGAGTTCGGTGGGTAACGGTTTCTTCTCGACGGTCATCATTGCTCCATACAAGACGGCAGCTTCCTGCCAAAAGACCGTTTACACAAAAGTTCTTACACCCCCCTGTCCACTCCAATCTCGGTGCGCTACAAAGACAAAAGCCCTGATGTCATGGTAGCGAACGGTGGAATTTCAGGCTCATTGATCCCCATCAGGGCACGGGCAGCGTCTC
The DNA here is from genome assembly GCA_963513355.1 of uncultured Rhodoferax sp. GTDB lineage: Bacteria > Pseudomonadota > Gammaproteobacteria > Burkholderiales > Burkholderiaceae_C > Allorhodoferax. The sequence continues at coordinate 8,099 of CAUPQG010000025.1, forward strand.
GAGGTATCAACATCACTACCTGCTCATTGGCTTCGGCAATCGCCAAAAGTGAATTCACGTTGTAGTTGTGCTCTCCGCTCAAGGCGTGACTCACACTTTGGCGGGTCAAGCCTGTCTTACGAGCCAATTCAACATCACTCATGCCTTTGCGCCCTTGGCGGAGACCTTCAGCAATAGTTCGGAGAGTGTTCATTGCATTTAACAAAGCTGCTTGGTTGTTAACCAAACTTAACATCGACTGCAATGCGCAGTCAACATGAGTTCACCGTGTGCATTCTTTGGTTTGCCTGCGTAACCGGTTATGGCCCAGGCGTGCAACAACGCTATCAACCTGGCGGAGCGTTCCGGCCGAGCGGAGATTAACAGCAAGAAGTGAGGCTCGCCGGCGACGGTGAACTCGACCGTGGCGTCGACATAGTCGCCAAACTGCGGAGCCCCTCGGTCTTGTTGTTAATGGCAATGGGCATTGAGTCAACGACTCGCGCAGCTTGTCTGGACAGGCCAGGGGTATGACAGATGCATGCATGGTTTCAGTAAAGCTTGGTGATTTTTTGGTTGTCAACAAAATTGACCGCCTTGCGCGATCAACGTCTCATTTCGTTCGTATCCTTGAACAACTTCGGGCAAAAACATCGGCTTCAAGTCACTAGCGGAATCCATTGAATCCAAAACCCATCAGGGTCGAATGTTCTTACCGCTACTTGGAATATTTGCAGAACTCGAGCGCGAACTCATTCGTGAAAGGTGCAGTGCTGGACGAATTGCAACCCGGTGCCGCGAAGGTTGGGCCGATCAGGCGCAATTGTCTTTGATGTTCGGCTGCTCGGTTTCAACCCTGAAAGACGCCATGCACTGGGCAGAGCGGCGAGGGCGGTGGGCTGGGCTAGGTATATAACGGTAGACTAAGTGAAATTGAACTATCGAAAATAGGCCTACATGATTCCAGTACTGCTATGTACCTACCGCCCAACGTATCTCAATGCCACGCTAGGATGGTTGAAGACGCCAGACTTTGACAAACGATTCCGTCTTTTTGTTTGGGACAACGGTGGGGCAGAAGCTACCTTGAGACAATTTGGGTTGGAGTGGCAATGTTCGCGAGACGAGACAACCGGAAAGGTGTGGAACTTGGGTAAAGCACTTGCGATGCGTCATTTAATTGACAGTGCAACTGCAGCGCTGCCAGAAGCGGATGTCTTCGTCTGCATGGACGACGACATAGCCGTCGATGCCGCCCACTTGGACGCAATCGTATCTGCGGCGCGACGCCCTGGCGTCGGCATGGTCGCTGGACAAATGCACCCTTTCAATTCGTTGGCCCCTGTCGGTGGAACCATTACGCTCATGGATGCCTGCCCTTCATGCGCTAACGTAACGTCTTGGAAAAGCCTGTTCAGCCGATGCCCCCGCTGCAAGGGAACCGGAATGAACACTGACGGCCTGCGCCTGAAAACCTATCCAGTAGAGACTCGCACCATCCATGGCAAAGGTCAAGTCGCGGGGGGGCTCTTCGCTGTTTCGCGTGTTTCGCTGAGCAAACTTAGTTGGGCACCTTACCTATACCCGTTTCTCGGCGACGATTCCAATGAGCCGGTTCTGTATTGGACGGAGGATGCCAGCTTGGACCATGGCCTAACATCGGCAGGATTGATCAATGGTTACCTAGATTCCTCAGACGTCAATCCGGCGATTCATCTTCCTGGTTTGAATCCGGAATATGAACGCTGGAAAGAGAAAGCTAGGGAGGCGCCACTCACTACGCCAGCTTTCAGCGATAGGTTGACTTAACCATGAGTATGCTTAACGTAATACTTCATTGATCTTCCCGCAAAGCTGCCTGTTGATCCCCGGTTTCCAATGACCTGTCCGGAGGAGCTATATCGTAATTTGCTACTACCACCTTGTGTCTTTTCCGGTCCTAAACTGAGCGGCTGTTTTGGTCAGGCCTGGAGCAGACTTCTAGTGTTGCAACTGTGGACAAAGCCAGTCTTTAGGTGGAATCTACGGGGAAGTCGTACCTTACAGTCGTAAACTGGAGAGATTTAATGCGCAATGAATGCAGCACATTCAGTAAATTTCGTAACAATAACTCAATGTATTTGCATGTCTCACTACGGAATGAAACATTGGGAAGGAGTGGATTTGTCTCAAATCAACCTAAGGGTAGACCGAATGAACCTCATTAAAACTACCTCACTCGGTTGTCGCGAAGCGACTTGGGCGGAGCGCTCTAGACTGCCTTTGGATCGCGAGAACGGCATATTGACTGTCCACAAAGGCCGATTCCGCTAGTCAGCAGGCAGAGGCCAATAAGTGCAAGAGTACATGTGTTGTGGGTTTGCAATATCCGTGCTAAGGATGACACAAACATCAATGTTGTGGTCCAACTTCAGTGTCTATTTGGCCTAACTCTGGTGCAGTTCTGCAATTTGTTTCAACCTTGACGATTTCGTCATAGGCATGACGCCGCTGAATCAATTGCTCAGTTGCAAAACAAAGTTTGACAGTCGCTCCAAGTCACTTATCGTCAACCCAGTACTTCGCTCTACGAGAACCAGCCGCTGTTCAAATGGACGGAAGTTCCATGGCCTGTCATCAAGAGCCACCCACGGAGTCCATGGATCTACGTTTTCACGCATCCACGCCTCGCATTCAAATTGCCGTGTGTAGTTTGCTTCAATGCTCTCGGAAGTTGCTCCAATCACACGATCAGACCAACCAGGGAAAAGCCCCTGCAATTGCTCAAGCGTGCGCGTTTTTCTCCACGTTGAGGACACAACTACTGCAACTCCCCAATGTTGGTGAAGAAACTGCTGCAAGAGACCCGCTCGACAAAACAAGGGCGCCTCACTGGTGGGCGGGTCGGGATGCAAAACACCGTCAAAGTCTAGAAACAAAATGATGTCAGATGCCATGTTGGTGACCAGTTCAAAGGGGCCTATTTTCAGAGTACGCGCTGGAGGTCAGCCGCCCGGCACCCTAGATTGACTTGCCCTGCACCATCAGAAACTCGAGGCTTAGACAATTGTCTGTGAGTCGGCGATCAGGGTGTCGAGGCTAGGGATCTGGTATCTATCAAGGAGTGGGCCTGAAAATCGGCCATCCTGACTTTCGGTCGTACTACTTGACAATCACTCCGACTCACGGGTTGTGCCGTATTACTGCAGTCGGCGAAAAGATACCGTCAAACGGCCAAGGCATCGAGTTACGGAACAAGTTCTACGACATTGTCGAAGCGCTCATTAAAAGGTACGTGAACGATGGCGAACTTGACGATGATTTAATGGCTGGAAGCAAGATTACTGATGCGAACCAGTGGATGGAGGCGCTGGCCGCTGAACAGCGACGATTAGTTGCACGTTGGATTCAGCCGCAGGTTAAGTTGCCGGATTCCATTGATAGCGTATCGGTGAGGGCTCTGGCAAACGCTTCTGATGGTGGATCTGTCGCCCTGACCTACAGCTTTGACAATGTACGCGAATGCACGCGTTGGATTGAGGCAGACAAGAATTTCGTACCTTAGTCTTGCTCCAAATTATGAATCCACGTCGTCAATAGCGCCAGCATCAAAATAATCTGACGTTACCAGCGCAGTGGAAAACAAGACGGAGATCATCCTGGTGGCCCTCGGGCCACCAGGATGATATCAAGTGATGGATCGTCGAAGCGGGATCAACACCGCGCTCAAAAGCCAAAAAGTGCGCTTCTTGGCAGCCGTTCACAATATTGTTTGACATCGGCACCTTCGACGTCAATTGGCCACACTTTTGAGCGTTCCCGTGGATGTACTGAAGTCGAATGCTTTAGCTGAAAATTTCCGGGCCAGCGTACTCATTCAGGCCATCCCAATATAAAAACAATGCCTGCCGATGAAAGGACCTCCATCGCACTCGATTGTGATGGCGTTCTGCTTGACTACAAACGCCTTGCTTGAATTTCTTTGGCAAGGGGAGAGAGCGTAGGCCATGCGAACAACTTCTTCTCGGCTCCATTTTCATGCAAAAGGGAATCAAGAAAATTGTGTGTCCACATGCCGTCTGCGCCAACCGGATCCTTGTGTCGGAACAGCAGCACAGTCTCCCAACGCCGCTTCAACAAGCGCACTATGCTCGTCGCATCGGCTCGAAACCGTACGCGGGCAAAAGCCTCTGATGCGTTCTTTTCTATATGCCAGCTTGGAGCAAATTCGAGAGGATGCGGATAGTCGAGAAAACTCACTTGATCGAGGTAGTCGTTTGCCCGGTGCGCGACCAACAGCTTTGCGAAGAGCCCCCACATCTCTAGCTCCAACAGATAGGCACTGAAGCGTGGGTATTCCGAACACCCGTCTCCCAGATGAATAGGTGGGCTGGTGTAGGCTTGAGGAAAGCGACTCCTGGACGGTTCCTTTTCATTCTCCTCTGCCATCATCCTTAGACGTGGTAGCAAGTCGTATGCTGCGGCAACTTTGTATAGGGCTACACTGACGATACTGGTGTGGGCATTTAACCTCAAACCGCGGGGGTACCTACCTATGCGTCCGAGAAGGCGCAACGCCGCACGCTCATGGCCTTTGCATCGGGCCAATGCGGCCAAAAGGAAACGGTCTGCCGCCATATGCAGTTCGCGCGCGAGATCGACACGCTCGCGGCCATGGGGCTCCAGGATCGGGACCTTGGCCTCCGGAAAGGTTCGCCACTGTGTATCACCTGGCAAAGGCCAAATACATACGCGTTGGAAATGTCGAGAAGACACTGGGTTCATTGCTGATTGCAAACCGTAGTCCCGATCTCTAAGCCGGTGGGCTTGGTGAGCTACATCTACGCCGCGAATAAGCACGGGACGGCGGGACCCAAGCATTGCGTCAACGAGACTGGCCAGCTTTGCCCCGTCTTGCCTATGCGCAAAGCGCACGAGTGGCGTATTGCATTGCTGGCATTCGAACTGATGCTCCAACACAGAACCAAAGGTGGGACTCATTGAACTTCCGCATTCGCCACAGGTTTCCATAAGGTGACAGCCATGCATTGGACAAACCGCCAAACCGATGTGCTGAAAAATGACGCTGTGGTAACCCATCAACATGCACTCCTTGCAATACCGCATGGACGGAAATAGCAGCGGTGTTTTGGCTCCAATGACGCCGCTGATATCCATCCCACACATTTGACGAATGTGCCGAGGAGTGGTGTCCATCAGTTTCGCAAACAGCAAAACATCCTCTTCTGGATTCAAAAAATGTGCAAAAACCGAACGCCGCAGCAGTGAAGGCGGCAACACCTCCTTCGGTTCAATAACATGAAGGATGCAGTGGGTGGTCCAGGCACCGTACAAGGACTCGTGCTGGAGACCCCGCACTTCGCCCGTGATGCGCTGGGCTGGCGAATTGGTAATGGAGGTAGTCATGCTGCCATTGCCCCCTCGGCTTCAAGACCACCCTCCTCGTCCAACAAGTCCTCGGAGTCGTCAACATCGTCAACGTAGTACACCATGACCTTGAAGAAGTCAGTCTCCTTAAGTGCATTAAAGACCATTGCCGAGTTGATTCTCCTAACGCTGAGTTTCTTGTCCATGACTCGGTACAAAAGGCCCAACAAGGAGGCGCGCAAGTACTGCATGGGTAAGCGTAACCCGGATGTAATGTTGTGCTTCTGCATTACGAGTTCAAGTGCTTCGCGAAACTGTGGCGCAAGAGCTGCAAGACTCCAACCCGACGCATAATCGTCGGGGAAAGCATTAGCCAGAGGGGATGGTGCGTTGTCTTCTGACGGCGCGTCGAACGCCTTCAACACCTCCTCAATATCGTTGATGTGTACGCCACGATAGATATGCTCACGAGCAAAGAAGCGCCCTGTTACTTGCATACCACCCGCTTCGGCCCACGCCGTGGGCGTGTTCTCCAATTCCGGTTGACCGATCAAAAGAAAAAATGGATAGATGCCGAGCCCCTCAAGGGCGTTGAAGCAGTAAATCAGATAGCCAAACTGGGATTTGCTCAGGTTCTGTGCTTCGTCCACGATGACGACAAGCCGCTTCGATCCAGCTTCACGGGCGACATCGACCAAATGGGTGTGGCAGCGACGCCGCAAGACAGCAAGGTCACGGCTGACAACACGAGCCGAACCAGACTGCTGAATCATCTCTTGGACGAATTCGCGTTCGGTCTGTTTGGCATGCTGCTGCTCGGGGATGATCCAGTGCAAAACTGCAACCTCGTAACCTAAAAGCGTAGAGATGGCGCCGGCCAAATATTTGGCCGCCCGAGTCTTGCCATTGCGCTGCTGGCCATACACGGTGCCGCCCGGCAAGTCGAGACGAATCCACCGTGCAACAACCGAACACAGGCGGTCGATTTCAGGTGTCCAGACCGTGACGTTCGGCATCAAGCCTGCCGGCTCGGTCATATTGTTAGGCAAAGATTCATTGGAGATCATGAATAGTCCTTTCGAAGTGATTGACTGAGGCCGCAGTGATTCAGCGGCTGCGCATCGGACGCATCGGCAGCGCCCAGCGCGATGACGCCTTTGCCTTGGCTTCTGAAGCCGCTAGCGGGGCTCCCGCAGGCTTGTCGCCAGTGACGATCGCAACAGGGATAACCGCAATGGTTTCCACGACCTTGGCCATTTGTTTCCAATCTTTTTCAGACTGGGCCAGTGCGGGGGACATGACGAAATCCTGGCGCTGCAAGTACTCGACGATTGACGCCAACTGAAGTGCCTTGGTGGAGTCGCGCGGCGCCTTGTTGCGCAAGTGTGCAAAGACGCTTTCCAAGGGACGGTCATCCGCGCGCGGGCCAAGTTCACCGTCGCGCTTAAGTTTGCCAAAAATACGACGGAAGCGGAGGTCATGCGGAAAGCCTCCCCAACTCCCTAGCGCCTGGACCGGGCCGAACTCTGCGCCTGCCTCAGTGAACAGCATGATGGTGCGAATGTTCCGCGGATCGGCACGGGCATACATGGTTTGGCCCTGCAGGTCAAAGCGCTTTCCCAGCGCGCCGCTGGAGTACCGGGCATATAGGAAGTTGATGTACGGCGCGCGGCCGGACGCCTTGTCGACCCGCACCTTGACCTTGTGCGGGCGGCAGAAAAAGTGCGCTTTGCGTTTGTCTGGCGGCAAGTAGTTAGGCTTGATAGCGCCTGTTTCCAAGAGACGCTTCAGGCGCACCAGAGGCGCCACATTGAATGAGCCGGCAGCAGGCAAGGCGTTTTCATTCCTGACGTAGACATCCAATACTTGCTCCAACTCATTCGCACGAATCATTTGGTCTGTCTCAACTGCGTGGGTCTTGCGCATCGGATCTTTCGGCCCAGAGCCGGCGGTACCCGGCATTTGATGCAAGACCCTTCGGGCTTGCGCGGCAAACTTACTTTCAATGGCCGCCCTCTCATGTGGGGTCTTGGGCGCGCCTAGGACGACCCTGGCTCCAAAAAGGTGGGCCACAATGTGCTGGACGTCGTCGGCGAGATGGGCAAGTGCGTTATCCAACTCGACGGCGGTCGGGACTGCAAATTTGAACTCGGGGATTGCATTTGCGGGGTACTCCGCACCCGGTTCAGTAGCCATGCCAGGGACAACTTGCGGCACCTGTGGAGGACCATTCAATGCATTCCACAAAAGAATAGCGACGTCTTGAGCGGTTGCCTGCGCAGAATAGACCTGACAGCAGGCAAGGTTGGCTGATGTCTGTTTGTGGATAACCCGTAGCTGTTGAAAGCGGCGAAGTGCCAGGCTCTGCCAATCACCGGCCGGCGTTGGTATCTCATACCTCGCATGCACGTCGATTGTGTTTGCATCGAGTATCCAAGTGCCAGTCCCACCTAAGGAGCGCGCGGATGTTCCGCTACCCTCACCGTAGCCAATTAAACCGCCCGCGTCTTTCCCGTCTTCAAGGGTGATGAAACGCCGTGCGTACATCGACATATAGTCGGAGTCAATCCACCTACGCAAAGACCTGCGGCCACCCTCTTTTGTATTGAAGGGATAGCCGTCAGTCGGCACTTTCTCGGCCTTGCAAATCTCCAAAAACTTCCGGCGAATTTGGCGAAACAGCACTCTGTTCGGGCGCAGGCCTTCTGCGCCATAGCCATTGAGGTAGGTGATAAGTTGCGCAGTGATGTTCGGGTACTCGCGCAAAAGCAATCGAAATGCACCATAAAAGCCGCCCCGTCCACCGCTGCTGGCTTCCTTCAGTTCGGTGACATTGGGTGGCGCAATGTGGGCCCCCCTTGCGAATGCCCGGCATCCCAGGATTTGACCGGCACTGTCCCGCACAAAAACCCGCTGGAATATCCGATGAAAACGACGATCGCCGACGCCGGCCTTTGCTGTCACCTCTGCCATCGGTCTGCCATTCATATACAGGGCGGTGGCATCCCGCAAATTTCGATAGCGGATTTTGTCCTTTCCTCCCAAGAGCGAGTCGTCGTAGCTGGGCCATAGCGACATGTCTTGGCACCATTCCGGCAGGTTGGATCGCCGAAAATGTTCTTGCAAAACGGGAACTTCAGATGTTTTTTTGGGGTGTGTCATTGCACTTCCTACGTGGTTGTATGCACATACTTGAGTAGCGGGTCCATAGACGGGCAATACCGCCTGCGCGAACAAGTTACTGGCCTAAGTTGAGGGCAATTAGCTTTGCAGTAGAAGCCGTCCTGCTTGACTACTCGACGACTTACTCTCGGGTCGACCGCCAGCCCACGCAGCCGCGCTAAGCGGCGGTCAAGCGTGCTTCAGGCGCTGCGCACAATTGACTCGGGGCAGTAGCTTAAGTCCGAGACATTGACGAGCAGATCGCCGTTTCGGTAAAGGTCGATCAAAGCGCTTTCAAGGTGCTCATGGGTCGCCCGAGCAAACCAGAAGGCTTTCAGTTCCTTCAAGAGTTCCTCAACCGTGATTTCGCCCCGGATAGGCACCGCATTTAGGACCTGTTCCTGGAAGTCACGATCTACAACGGTGTGGCACAACCGGTGCTGGCACCACCGGTCCAGGTTTTGAAGCAGGATCGGATTGCTACGGATCTCATCCTCCGTCCGCAGTTTCGGAACAATGCCGAAGGCAGTAGAGACCTGTTCGAGCTGGTACCAGGTGTCAGGTGGCTGGTTGGGTGAGCCCTTCACAACCAAGTCGACAATTTGGATTTCATCTTGGAAAGTGGTCAGAAGGTCAGCCTTCACGATCCGGTTCTTTCCAGCTTCTATGAATTTCAAGCCCTGAAAAGCTGTGTCGCAAAAGGTTACACAGGGTGTGAATACCCGGAGGAGCCAATTGTCCAGATGGAGGGGGCTTTTGAACTCGACGTTCAAAACTTGAAATGGATCAACGGTCCGGAGTAGCTTGAAACGATTTGCTGCGTACCGTTTTTTCAGCCCCCCGAACCGCGTGTCGCGGAGTGCAAATAGGCCTGTGTTGCTGGAACAAGTGTTGCTATGCGTCGCTGTGCGTTGCTGTAGGATATTTTCCATAAAATGTCTTTCATACAAAACGATTGAATGACCCAACCGCAGTGACGTTCTTTGCTTTACCGTACGCGGTAGGCCTTGACGTCCGCTGAAAAACATGCAAAATAAAGGTGTAAGTGATCTTTTCTTTGCTGTCTCTAGCGGACAGAGCAAAAGCCCTTGTCGTCGAACACAAGGGCTTTTGTCTTTTCTTACCACAGGAATTTGCAGTACTAGGTTTCCATCTGGCGTCCTTTCATGTTTTAACTTTGGGTTGAGATGCGTCGCCAAGCTGATTTGCAAGCCAAGCTGCCACGTGCTTGGTCAAAGCAAACTTGCCACGTCGGAACTGGATATTGAAAACCTCAATCGGCACCTGATCTCGGTTGAGGGCGGTCCGGAAGGCGGTCGCGGACGGGTATCCCAACGCACGATGAAGGGTTGTGCCGCCCATCATCGGGCCGTGCATTGCAAGGAGGTCAGCTTCGAGCTGAGCGGCAAGTTGCTGCACGTCTCTTGGCTCGCCGTCGGGTTTCGTCACGTGGCTTGAGGGCATCGAGGCATGGTACGAAAGACCAAATCTGCTGCCTACGGGGTAGCGCTTGAAAAAGCGTTACCCCCTTTACAGCCTGTAGCATTTATGGTAGGGCGGAGTCGCAATGACGTTTGCAGGCTATCCGATCAGCTCATTGCCGCCTGCACATCGCCAGTGAAGTCTGAGTTAGAGCCCTGGCAACAAGTGCAAAAAATGCAGGTCATCAGCACCATGCATCTTCTTCTCCGGTTCACACAAGCCGAAGGCGTGAGCGCTGATCGGTTGTTTGACAGGGACTGCAAACTCAGAGGAGGTGAATTCAAGGATCGAGGGCATGCAAGGAAGAAGCTCAAGGGTGGAGGTCCGCTACTTGCAAAAACGCTGGCCTTAGTTCAGCGCCGGCTTACCGAGCTGTATACAAAAGCGGATCCGGGCAATTCAGAGTTTTACCTGAGTGAAGAAAGGCAGCCACGAGTCGATGTCGACTATCGCCAAGCTCTCTGGAGATCACTGCTGATCGAGTGTCCGATAGCTGACGTGGCAACGAGTCTGTACTGCTCCCATGACGAAGGCGGCGTAGACCCATTTATGTTTTGGCACAAGGGTCTACTGACCGGTGATCAGGAATCATTTTCAATGTGCATCACGCCTGGTATGGCGGGCTGGGAGTATCTCGCCAGTTGCATCACCCTTCTGAGGGAGTTATCTGAATGCAAGGAATTCTCCCTTACCCACCAGGTGGCAAAAAATATATGCCTGATTCTTACAATGATGGGAATTGAGTTTCAGGACCGCGGAATCGGATTGGCGATGCTCCGCTTTTGTTGCGAACACATTCTTCCGATTGGTGGAATAGACGTCGAACCAATTTGCATTGCTCGAGCATCGGCTTTGCTAAACACGTTGGTTCTCATCCCTTCCGAGTCCAAGGAATTAGAGATCGACTGGGGACTGCGTCGATACCTTATGACTCGCGTCGTACTGAATCTCATAGATTTGAACCTTCAGGCCATCTGTGATCCTACAAAATTTGTCAATGGCTACCCTCCTCCAGCAGCCTGGAAAATGTTGCGAAGTCAGAAAATTAGAATCTCAATTGGCAGATACCCTTCCGGGCGCTGGGTGCTGGACTTGGAAGGCCTATTAGCAACGCAACCGCAAATCAAGGCTTGGGCCGGCCCTATCGCACATGAGCCTACTATTCCAAAGGTTTGGGCTACGAACAAGTTGTGGGACGGACTAGGCTCACGCGGCTCTTGGAGTTAGGTTTGGGGGGGCGACGATGATTCGGGCGCGCAACAATCATGGTCACCTCCTCTCACCTGTGGGTGACAGCCGGCTAACGCGACTCCCCCTGGTTGTTTACTGGTCATCGGCTCTGCCGTGGCTACCGGAGGGAATTTGGCCAGCCGATATGAAATTATTGAATAAAATCAATGACTTAGATAAAATATGGACTGGCCAATTTCACTGCAGTCGCTCACTGAATCAGCTATCAACTAATTGTGAACGCTACCGTTGGCACACTGGCGTCGGAAAAAGAAGCTCCTAGCGCTAGTTCACCCTTACCGTGCAACACGCATTCCGCACGCCGCAAAAGGACGTCAGTCCCCTTGGTGCCGGCAAAGCGAACCCAACTACCGTAACTGCTGGCATCGACAAACACCACGCTACCATTTCTCCACTCCAGGCGCGCATGGATGCGGGATACACGCGGGTCGTTGACAACAAAATCCGCGTCGCGAACCCGACCCAGTTGTACAGGTAGTTCGAAGGACTTAAAACGCCGTGTGTGGCCGGACCAGGTCAACTCCACTTCCCGGCCCAAGGCATCCCGATCCCCAGAAACTTGTGCGGGATCCAGCGTGCCCTGCATGGTGAGGAAGTCGGAGGCCACATCCTCATGCCACTCAATCTGGTAAACGATGCAGGGCTCGGCCCGGCCCCGAACATTGATAGGACCCAATATCCGAAAGTTGGTGCCCGCCCGTTCTTCTGCCATTGCCAGTGCTGCTTCATTGGCCCAGATTTGGTAAGGCCCACACAAGTCACAAAGCCGTGAGGCGACGTTAACGGCATCACCGTAGCAGTCACCCGCGACTATTTCAACTTCACCGCTGGCGACACCAATGCGCATAGGCATCCGCAATTCAGGGGCAGTACGCAACATGCGGTTTGAGTGGACCCGCTGAATTTCGACAACAGCATTGATCGCGCTCTGCCCGTCCGGAAACATAGCCAAAACACCGTCACCCAGTGTCTTGACTACCTTGCCACCACTTTGAACGCACTGTTGGGAGATGGTGCCCGTAATTTCAGTGACAGTCTCAGTTGCCAGAGCATTGCCCAAAGTCTCAAACACCGCCGTGCTGCCATGCAGGTCTGTGAATACAACGGTGGTTTGAACGCCCATTCCCGATAGTTCCGATGCTTGTCTAGGGTTAGAGTTTAGGGCATTGCCGCGGACTTGAGAACATAACGCCTATGTAGAGGCATCCGTATCAGGCCCTATTGCCTAGCACCTGCATTGTTTGGTATCGTAAGTCCAGTTGGGTCTCAAACGAAATAAAAATGAGTTGGATACGATCTTCACTGGTCACCGGGGTACAAAGCTTCTTCAATGGTCATGGTGGAGGCAATGAGTCCCGTATGCAGTCGGCATTGGAAGAGATTCGGGAAGCCATGCTGGAGGGCTTGAGTGTGCCCGGAGCGGCAACGGCGTCCAAGCTGGAACTCAAGGTAACCTATGCCAGCGATTTGAATGATCTTTGGTATTTGCGCGGCGATGTGATGGCTGCAATTGCCGCAGTGGACGGGGAAGCCGTGGCGCGGCGCAAACTAGATCAGATCAGCGGTATGTTCAAAGGACTATTGCCCAAGTCTCTGACGACGCGCAACAGCAGTTTGCGCATTTGATCAATCACCATGGCCCCAGAACAACAAAACATCACGCCCCTCGGCGTGCAAATCAGCCTTAGCGCCCACCGGTAACAAGACTTTGGTGGCGACATGTCCATACGGCAGGTTTGTCAATATGGGTGTTTTGACTTGGCTGCGTAACCATTGCACTACAGTCGCCAGTTTGAAGCCCTTGTCATGGCTGTTGAGTTTGTACTCAGTGAACTGTCCCAGCAATATCGCCTTTTGCTGCGCCAGGACTCCAGCATGCAGTAGTTGCGTCAACATGCGTTCAATGCGGTAAGGGTGTTCGCCCACGTCTTCCAGAAAGAGAATGCCGCCCTTGATTTGAGGAAAATAGGGCGTCCCCAAAAGTGATGTGAGCATGGCCAGATTGCCACCCCAGATCGTAGACTGCTTGGTGCGCAGGGTGGGGCCAGGCTCCGAATGTCCGGCTTCCCTACCCTGTCGCCAGCCTGTTCCCTCCCCCTGCCCCAGCACCATGTCGTTAAAACAATCCTCCATGATGTCGTCGGGCAAAGCAGTATCCGCGGAGCCAAAGCCTTCGCACAATGCAGGTCCTGCCCAGGTGGTGCTGCCGGTCTTGGTCAACAAGGCCAATTGCAATGCCGTGAAGTCGCTGATGCCTACAAACTGCGTGCCACGCTCAATCGATTTGGCCAAAGCCTTGTAGCGTATGCCACCAAGGATGCGCGTGATTCCATATCCTCCTCGAGAGATCATGGCCACATCCGCGCCGCTCGCAGCAGCGCGGTGTATCGCTGCCAGCCGGGTTGCATCGTCGCCGGCAAACCGCATGTGACTGGCCAGGGCATCGACATCAACTTCGACTTCGTGGCCCAAGGTTTGCAAACGGCGCACACCACGTTTGAACGCAGCTTTGTCACGAACCGCACCGGATGGGGAATAGATGTAAATGTGTTTTTTCACCGCGCCATTATCGGGCAGTGAGGGCGGTGATTCGCTCAGGGGGTGTTGCTGTTGCCGCGGTCAGCAATCCACCGCACCAGATCGGAAGCGACCATGGGTTTGGCATAGAGATAGCCCTGCCCTTCATGGCAGCCCATCTTCATCAATGTCTTCGCCTGCTCTTCTTCCTCAATGCCTTCTGCAATCACCGTCAAATTGAGGTTGCGTCCCAATTCCACCACCATGGAAGCAATATGACCGCCCATCACTGCACTGTTCAATTCACTGACGAATGCCCTGTCAATCTTTAAACGGTCAATCGGCAACTGGCGCAGATGGCTCAGAGAAGAGTAGCCAGTGCCAAAGTCATCAATGGCGATCGATATGTCCATCTTTCGCACTTTGTGCAGGGTCTCCAGCATAAAGTCTGGGTCATCCATAGCCACCGATTCCGTAATTTCGAGTTCCAGGCATTTGGGATTTATGCCGGTGTCGGTCAGCGCGGAGCGCAGCTTGTCCAGGAAACCAGGATGACGGAACTGGATCTGGGACACATTGACCGACATCCTAAGGTCCGGCAAACCCAAGGCCTGAAGACGCGCCAACTCCATGCATGACACACGCAACACCCAATCTCCGATGGCGACAATCATTCCAGAAGCCTCGGCAAGCGGAATGAATCTGTCCGGCGGAACAAAGCTTCCATCCTCGTTGCGCCACCGAATCAGGGCCTCGACCCCAACCAACTGGCCGCTAGCCAGGTTCACCTGCGGTTGGTACACCACAAAAAGGCGCTCGCTTTCAACGGCATGACGCAACGCCTGTAAAAGCCGTACCCGCTCCCGGATATCAGCTCCCATTTGGGCAGAAAACATCACAAAGCCACCACGCCGGTTCTTCTTTGCAAGTTTCAGGGCGATGTTGGCGTCTTTTAGCGCGTCGCGCCCGGCGATGCCAGGACCCAGTTCCTGGGTCAAGCCCATGGTCGCGGTCACAACCATGGAGTCATCCTGAACCTTGAACGGTGCCCGAAACAGGTCCAGTACCGTCAAGGGGTCCAGAACGCAGTTGTCACCCATCAAACCGAAAGTATCTCCACCCAGCCGGGCAAGAATGACATCGGAGCCCAGCTCCAGCTTCAGGCGCTCTGCAACGGCCTGTAGCAAGCGGTCTCCTTGTTGGTGCCCCAGCGCGTCATTGATTTCCGAAAAATCATCAATATCCAGAATGGCAATGACGTCAGACAAGAACTTGCCAGACAGCAGCCGTTCGTCGCTCAAATCAATGAACTTGTTGCGATTGGGCAGGCTGCACAGACGGTCATAAAACGCAAGCTGGTCCAACTTGCGAATCTGCTCATAGGCTCGCACAGCTGCCGTTACGGTGGCATAGAGCTTTGTGCGGGTAAGTTCGGATTTTGTCTTGTAATCGTTGATATCGAAATCGTGGATAGTTTCGATTTCGGGCGCGTAGCCTGGTTGCCCTGTGCGAAGGATGATCCGCAATTCGGCCAGTCGCAAGTCCTGACGTATGGTTTTCACCAGGGCCAATCCGGCGTCTTCTCGCTCCATGACCACGTCTAGCAGTACAACCGCGACATCAGGCTCTGAGGCCAGTAATGCGGTCGCTTCAGCCGCCGAGTAAGCATGCAGAAACTGCAAGGGACGTCCGAGAATCTTGACGCCGGCCAACGCGAATGTCGTAGCCCGATGAACATCGGGCTCATCGTCAATCACCATAAGGCGCCAGACCAATCCTGCAGCGACACCAGTGTCGCTTTCGTCATCCAGGAAATGCAGCGTGTCAGTATCAGTATGCATTCAAACTAGAAATGGTTGTCCGACAGTTGTCTTTCCAAACATTGTGCACCACCCAAAAGGAAAATGTTGGCAAACATCCAAAACAAAGCAAAACATTTGAGAATCCTCGCCCACTTCTATGGGGATAACCCTAAAAAAACTGCCTAGGTCGGTACAAAGAAGCGTACCGCAGCCTGTGCAATTGGCCCTCCCAATTCCTGCAAGAAATGCCCACCCTCTTCCACGCACAGCGGGTCTGGACACCCGCGCAACAACTGTCGCAGTTCAGTCATGGATGCAAGACCCAAAACAGGATCCTGCATGCCTATCGCCATCATGGTTTGCCCCTGCCATTGCGTCTGCCAGTAACTACGGGCCGCGCGTGAAAGGGCTGCACCGTCGGCCTCCAGACTGTCCGGAACCATGGTCGGAAAGGCGCGCGTCGCGGCACGGTGCCCTTTGTCGGGAAAAGGCGCAGCGTAAGCTGCGCACTCCGCATTGGACATTTGCGGATTTCCCCGGGCAAACAAGCGTGCGATGTCGAATCCTGGATTTTTTGCGCACATCTCCCGCCAGGCCAGAAAGCCGGGTGACAGCGTTGTGTCGCCGGTGGCCAATGTGGTGTTCATGACCAGAAGGCCATGGAAGCGTTGCGGCATTTCCATGGGCAGCGTGAGTCCCAGCAAGCCGCCCCAGTCCTGCACCACCAGCACGACGCGCTGCAGGTCCAGCCGCTGGACCAGCTCTACCAGGGTCTGGCGGTGAAAACTGAAGCTGTGTGCCGATTCTTTCTTCAATTTGTCGCTTTTGCCAAAACCAATAAGGTCCGGCGCAACTACTCGGTGTCCCTCCTGCAGGAAGACCGGGATCATCTTTCGATACAGGTAACTCCAGGCCGGGTTGCCATGCAGGCACAGGTAGGTGAGTGCTCCGTTTGAGGGACCCTCGTCCAGGTAGTGCATGCGCAAGCCATCCAGAGCGGGTAAATCGCTTACATAGTTTGGCGACCAGGGATAGTCGGGCAAGTCGGCAAACTGGGCGTCTGGTGTGCGCAGTGCGTCATCGCGCAAAGGGTGCTGCACCCGCTTGTCTCGCACTTGTGCCTCGCGCCTATTCTGGAAGAAGGTCTGCAACTGGGCTGCACAGGCCTCACCCAGCACTCCACCTTCGATGTGGGTCTGGTGATTCAGCTGACTATCGGTAAACAGATTAACGACTGAGCCCGCAGCACCGGTCTTGGGGTCTGCAGCGCCAAACACCACGCGAGCCAGCCGCGCATGCAGCATGGCGCCACTGCACATGGCGCAAGGCTCCAGCGTCACAAAGAGTTCACACCCTTCCAGTCGGTAGTTTCCAAGCTCCTGGGCGGCTGCGCGCAGCGCGACAATTTCGGCGTGGGCTGTCGGGTCGTGCGAGGCGATGGGGGCGTTACGGCCGGTGGCGATGACCTGCCCATCTTTGACAACCACTGCGCCCACGGGCACCTCGCCAGCCGCTGCCGCCAAACGCGCCTGTGATAGCGCCAACTCCATGAAACCGGCATCACGCGAATTTACTACCATTTTGATAGCAGACTAGGCAATGAAATCGGGGGCCAGAGGCAGTTTATACGGGAGACTATTTGTCTTCCGGCATAGGGCGGGCCTGCTGCATAGTGGCATCCACGCTTTGCTGGACCTGCTGCTGTATGAGCTGGCTTTGCTGTTTGACGGTAGCACCCGCCGGTGCACTGGCCATGCCAGCCGGTGGCGCCACCGTCGTCACCGACGACAGGTTTTTTTTGGCCAAAACACCCACGATGGCCAGTGTGAGCAACAAGCCGACGACTCCAAACAGACCGCGCATACAAGCCTCCTTTTAGGGCAGATTCTTGCTCATTCCCACTCGATCGTGGCCGGCGGTTTGCTGGACACGTCGTAGGTCACGCGGTTAATGCCGCGCACTTCGTTGATGATGCGCCCTGACACTTTTTTCAGCAAGGCATAGGGCAGTTCAGCCCAGTCGGCTGTCATGAAGTCGCTGGTTTGCACGGCGCGGAGGGCCACGACGTAGTCGTAGGTGCGGCCGTCACCCATGACGCCCACACTCTTGACGGGCAGGAATACGGTAAAGGCTTGGCTGGTCAGCTCGTACAAGGTCTTGCCGGTGGCTTCATCCTTGAAATTGCGCAGCTCTTCGATGAATATGGCGTCAGCCCGCCGCAGCAAGTCGGCGTATTCCTTTTTGACTTCACCCAGAATTCGCACGCCCAGTCCAGGGCCGGGGAAAGGGTGGCGATAGACCATATCGTGGGGCAAGCCCAGGGCCACGCCCAACTCACGCACCTCATCCTTGAAAAGTTCGCGCAGTGGCTCCAAGAGTTTGAGTCCCAGTTGCTCGGGCAGGCCACCCACGTTGTGGTGGCTCTTGATGGTGACGGCCTTCTTATTGCCGGCACCCCCGGACTCGATAACGTCGGGGTAAATGGTGCCCTGAGCCAGCCATTTGGCACCTTTGGCGCCCTCGCCCCTCAGTTTGGCAGCTTCTTGCTTGAAGACAGTGACAAATTCGCCACCAATGATCTTGCGCTTGGCTTCGGGGTCGCTGACGCCCGCCAGCTTGCCCAGGAACAGGTCGCTGGCATCCGCGCGGATGACCTTCGCGTGCAATTTGCCAACAAACATGTCCATCACCATGTCGCCTTCGTTCAGGCGCAGCAGGCCGTGGTCGACAAACACACAAGTCAGCTGGTCGCCGATGGCGCGGTGGATCAGTGCTGCGGCAACGGAGGAATCGACACCACCGGACAGACCGAGGATGACCTCTTCACTGCCGACCTGGGCGCGGATGCGCTCCACGGCCTCGGCGATGTAGTCGCCCATGATCCAATCGGCGCGTGTGGCGCAGATGTCCAGAACAAAACGGTTCAAGATGGCCTGCCCCTGTTTAGTGTGGGTCACCTCAGGGTGGAACTGCACAGCGTAAAAGCGACGGGCCTCGTCGGCCATCGCGGCTATCGGGCAGGCAGCGTTGGAGGCCATCAGTGTAAAGCCCGGTGGCATTTGGGTAACCTTGTCGCCATGGCTCATCCACACATCCAACAGGCCATGGCCCTCGGCATTGGAACTGTCCTGTATGCCATCGAACAATTTGGTATGACCGTGTGCCCGGATCTGGGCTGAACCAAATTCGCGGGTATGGCCGGCTTCCACCTTGCCGCCCAATTGCTGGGCCATGGTCTGCATGCCATAACAAATTCCCAAAACGGGAACGCCCAATTCAAACACTACCTGCGGCGCCTTGTCGGTCGTATCTTCGTAGACGCTGGCGTGGCTGCCGGACAGGATGATGCCCTTCAATGATCCGTCCTTGGCGTAATTACGCACCCATTCTTCACTCACATCGCAAGGGTGGACTTCGCAAAAGACATGGGCTTCGCGGATGCGGCGTGCGATAAGTTGCGTGACCTGGGAGCCGAAATCAAGAATGAGAATGCGTTCGTGTGTCATGGGATTCAAGTCGCTTGGGAAATACCAGCTCGCAGTGCACGCTGGCGTTGAAAGTGCCAAACCGCCAGGCCCAGGGCCAGGGCTTGGATCAGGCCACCCACAAAGAAAGGTAGGCCCAGTCGGATATCACCACGGGGTGCGTCGGACACCATCGCCAGCATGCCTGCACCCGCCACTGGCGCCAAGATGGCCATCAGGCTGTTGACGGAAGACACGGCGCCTAAGGTGCGGCCCTGGATTTTTTCGTCCGCTGCGCCTGACACAATACTCTGCAGGTTGGAGCCGGTTGCAGCAGAGAAGATGTTCAGCACGATGATGACAAACAGCATCCAGGATTCGGTTGCCAGCCCATAGGCCACATAGGCCACACTGGCACTGCACATGCCAATGACGGCCAGCCGTTGGGCCGAAATGCGCCGCAGGATATGCTTGAGCAACACACCCTGCATCAACACGCTGACAACGCCAACCACCATGAGCGACCAGCCGGTCTCGCGCGGACCCCAGCCGAACTTGAAGGTGGTGTACAGCACCCAAGTGGCATGCAACATGAACTGTGCCAGCGTTGTCAACGCAAGCACGGCGACCAATGGGCCTACGCCGCGCAAATCGATGAGGCCGCGCAGTGACGCGATGGGGTTGGCCTTGCGCCATTCAAAAGCATTGCGCTTGTCCTTTGGCAGGCTTTCCGGCAACACAAAAAAGCCGTAGATCCAGTTCAGTACGGCCAACGAACCTGAGGCTACAAAGGGCAAGCGCAGGTCCACGTCACCCAGAATGCCGCCCAAGGCGGGGCCGAGAATAAATCCAAGCCCCATCATGGCACCTAGCAGCCCAAAACGACGGGCCCGATCGTGCGCAGGTGTGATATCGGCCACATAGGCGTTGGCCACGGCAATATTGGCCTGCATGGCTCCGCCAATCAGCCGCACCACCACTAGCAACCACAGGCTGTGGGCGGCAGCCGTCATGAAAAAGGTGAATGCCAGGCCGCAAAAACCCAGCAGCAAGACCGGTCGCCGGCCATATCGGTCCGACAGAGCTCCCAAAATGGGAGCGCCAAAGAAGTTGGCAATACCAAACGCAAACATCATGGCGCCGAACCAGAATGCCTGGTCGCCCTGCGACTGCGTGAATTGACCCACCAGATGTGGCAGCACTGGAATCATCAGGCCGATCGACATCATGTCGATCAGCACAGCGATCATGATGAACCGCATCGCCGCAGGCCGACCCTCGGCAACTGCGACAGGTGTATCAATCGGCGCGGTAATTGGGAGCCTCTTTGGTAATCTGCACGTCGTGCACGTGGCTTTCGCGGATGCCAGCGGTGGTGATCTCTACGAACTCCGCCTTGTTCTGCATGTCTTCAATGGTGGGGCATCCGCAGTAGCCCATGCTGGCACGAATGCCACCGGCCATCTGGAACACGATGGCAACCATGGAGCCTTTGTAGGGAACGCGGCCCTCAATGCCTTCGGGCACCAGCTTGTCGGCATTGGGGTTGCCGGTGCTGGATTCCTGAAAATAACGGTCGGCACTGCCCTGCTGCATGGCACCAATGGAGCCCATGCCGCGGTAGCTCTTGTAGCTGCGGCCCTGGAACAGAATTACCTCACCGGGTGCTTCTTCAGTACCGGCAAACATGCCACCCATCATCACCGTGCTGGCACCGGCTGCCAAAGCCTTGGCGATGTCGCCGCTATAGCGGATACCACCATCGGCAATCAGTGGTATTCCCGTACCCTTCAGGGCCGTTGCCACATTGTCGATGGCCATGATTTGCGGCACTCCTACACCGGCCACGATGCGGGTGGTGCAGATTGAGCCGGGGCCAATTCCGACCTTGACCGCATCGGCACCCGCTTCCGCCAGGGCCAAGGCCGCCGCACCGGTGGCGATGTTGCCGCCGATCACGTCCACATGCGGGTAATTCTTCTTGACCCAGCGCACACGCTCGATGACGCCGTGGCTGTGTCCATGGGCTGTGTCGACAACAATGGCGTCCACTCCGGCGCGAACCAGCAGTTCCACCCGCTCTTCGGTGCCCTCGCCCACGCCCACTGCAGCGCCTACGCGCAGCTTGCCTTGGGCATCGCGCGCAGCATTGGGAAAGCTGGTTTGCTTGGTGATGTCCTTGACGGTGATGAGTCCTTTGAGTTCAAAAGCGTCATTAACGACCAGCAGGCGCTCGATCTTGTGCTGATTCAGCAAGACCTTTGCCTGGGTAATCGTGATGGCGGCGCTGTCCTGCACCGTTACCAGCTTTTCCCGGGGGGTCATGATCTGGCTGACTGGCAAGTCGTAGCGTGTCTCGAAGCGCAGATCGCGTCCGGTCACAATGCCGACCACCTTGCCACCGTCGCACACCGGGAATCCGGATACGCCCAGCTGCTCGGACAGGCTCATGACCTGTCGCACCGTGTGGGAGGGGGTGATGACGACCGGGTCGCGCAATACGCCAGACTCGTAACGTTTGACCTTGGCCACCTGGGCAGCCTGTTCGGCAGCGGTCAGATTCTTGTGGACGATGCCCATGCCGCCTTCTTGCGCAATCGCGATTGCCAATCGGGCTTCTGTGACCGTATCCATGGCGGCGGATACCAGTGGCAGGTTCAGTGCGATGTTGCGGGAAAAGCGGGTGGCGAGGGATGTGTCCTTGGGCAGGACCTGGGAGTACGCGGGGACCAACAACACGTCGTCGAAGGTGAGCGCTTTGCCGAGGAGGCGCATATCAAAGCTCCAAATGTCGAAATTGTACCCGTGGTGCCAGACCCCAAAGCCGTCTGGCGCAAACGCTGGCCTTGAAAAATACCGCAGTTCGCCGGAAATTTTGACACCACCCCGCGAAGAGCGACGCTACACTTCGGCCATGAAACTGATTCAAAACCTCCTGTTGGTAGCGTTGGCTGGCCTGAGTTTTGCGGCTCAAGCCCAGTGGCAGTGGCTGGACAAAGACGGGCGCAAGGTGTACAGCGACCGCGCGCCGCCCTCCGATATACAAGAAAAAAACATCATCAAGCGTCCTGGCAATTCCAAGGCGCCGGTGGTACCTGCTGCCGATGCCACGGCAGCAACTGACGCCGCGGCGCCAGCACCAGTAGCTGGCCAGCCTTCATCCCTGCCTGCATCCGGCGCCAAGCCTGCCGGCGGCCTGGACAAAGAATTGGAAGCCAAAAAGAAACAAGCCAAGGATGCTGAGGCCGCCAAACGTAAAGCGGACGAGGAACGCGTCGCCAAAGCCCAAATTGAAAACTGTGCCCGCGCCAAGCAGGCCAAAACGACCTTTGAGTCCGGTGTAAGAATTGGTCGCACCAATGCCGCAGGTGAAAAGGAATTCATGGACGACGCAGCACGCGCGGCGGAGCTAAAGCGTATTCAATCCATCATCGACCGGGACTGTAAGTAAGCCGCAGGTAGCCCTTGCCCGGTTCCGGGCAGTAGACTCAGTATCCGGCTTTTGCCCCTGCGCGGCGCTTCGCAAACAAGCCCGCCGCCTTTTTTGCCCCCTGACCCACAAAGCGTTCCCTTCGCGCCACTTTGGGGTCGACGGTGAGTGGACGATAAATTTCCAACCGGTCCTGGTTACGTAGCACATGCGATAGGCCGACCTTCTTGCCCCAAACCCCTTGACCGGCCTGCGACAGGCTTGCCAAGTTAGTTTGCTGTACCAGTCCACTGGCAAGCAAGGCCTGCTCAACCGTGCTGCCCTCCGCCAGGTTCAGTGTCTGTTCCTCCCACTGACGCGCCTGGTTCGACCAAACGACCGTGACAGCGATAGGCCTGTCAGTTGCCATAAACCTGCTCCGCACGCTTTACAAAGGCACCTACCAGGTCGCTGGCAATCTTGTCGATGGCGGGCGCCGCCAGCTTGCCCAACGTGGAACTGTTCATTCGGTAGTTGACGGCCAGTTCGACCTTACAGGCGCGCTGCGAACCATCTCCCAAGGCAACGAAACTCCATTGACCATCCAAGTGCGAGAAGGGGCCGTTCAACAACTCCATTTCGACCTGGCTGTAAGTCGTGTGCACATTGCGTGTGGTGAAGGTTTGGCGTACTCCACCAAAGGAGATCGAGAGCTCAGCCGTCATCCCGGTACCCGTTTCTTCAATAATGCGAGCACCATCGCACCAGGGCAGAAATTCAGAATACCGCTTGACGTCAGTCACCAAGTCATACATCTCACGCGGGCTGTACCAGATCAAAACGGACTTGTTAACGGTTTTCATAGAATAGAGGTCTGCGCGGGATTGTAGACAAGCCCTCAAGCATGCCTTCCAATTCCGTCTGTCACCCCTATTTAAGCTCCATGGCCAAAAAACCCGCAGTCAACACCCGCATAGCCGACAACAAAAAAGCTGCGTTCAACTACTTCTTCGAGGAGCGATTTGAAGCGGGCCTGGTGCTTGAAGGCTGGGAGGTCAAGTCCCTGCGCGAGGGCAAGGTGCAACTGACCGATGGTTATGTGGTCATACGCGGCGGTGAGCTATTCATCATCGGCCTGCAGATCAACCCGCTACACACCGCTTCCAGCCACGTCAGCCCGGACAAGGTACGCACCAAGAAGTTGTTGATGCACAAGGAGCAGATCCTGCGGCTGATTGGTAAGGTGGAACAAAAGGGTTACACCCTGGTGCCTATCAACCTGCACTGGAAAGATGGCAAGGTCAAATGCGAGATCGCTCTTGCCAAGGGTAAGGCCGAGCACGACAAGCGCGACACCATCAAGGACCGCGAAGGCAAGCGCGAGGTGGAACGGGCAATGAAGAGCAAAACTCGCTGAGAAGAGGCTGGGCGCCAGGACGTTTTGCGCAGGTAAAGGAGGAGCCCGCGCAGCGGGCGGGGGACACGGAGCAAAACGGCCTGGTGCCCAGCCTCTTCCTACACCAAATCTTTGAGCGGGTGGGTTCCCGCTGGCCAAGGGCTGACAAAGAACGGAGCCACCATGTCTGGCGTTACATCCGCAATACGCGCTGGGTTCCAAACGGGCTTGTGGTCCTTGTCGATGGCCAGGGCGCGAATACCTTCCACCGTCTCACTGGTTACACCTGAGCGGTCCAGGTGTGCCGTGTAGAAGCAATGCTGCACCAGATCGCGCTCCATGCGCAGGTCGTCGGCCAATTCCATGCCACGGGCACGGCGGATCTGCTCCAGCACCACGTGCAGCATCAGCGGGCTGCGGTGGCGCAATGTGGCGGCCATGGCGCGTGCAGTTTTGGTGCCCGAGGCTTCCAGCGCAGCGACGATGGCGGGGATGCTGGCCAGGCCGAATGCAGCATAGTCATCTACGACAGTTTCGGCTGCAGCCCCGGTAGATTCTGAATTGTCCGCTATCACATTGCTAGCAATCCAGCGCTGCAGGTTGTCCAGCGACCCCTGGGTTTGCATGGCGGCCCACAGGTCGTGTAGCGTGGCCGACGGTACACACACGTCGGCCAGGCCCCACGCCACAGCCTGAGCACCACTGATGGTGTCCCCGGTCAAGGCCAGGTATTCACCGACATGGCCCGGGCAATGGCTCAGGAAATAGCCTCCACCCACATCGGGGAACAGGCCGATGCCCGTTTCCGGCATGGCCATTTTGGTGGTTTCGGTGACGATGCGCAGGCTTGCGCCTTGGCTGATACCCATGCCTCCACCCATGACGATGCCGTCCATGAAGGCCAGGTAGGGCTTGGGGTAGTTGTGGATCAGGTGGTTGAGTGTGTATTCGTCGGTAAAGAAGGTGTCCAGCGCTGCATCACCAGCCAATGCGGCTTGGTGGAAGAAGCGGATGTCGCCACCGGCACAAAAACCACCAAACAGGGCTTCGGGGCTGCCGGGCTGGCCGATCTTGTTGCTGCCGCGAATGGCAACGGCGATCACGGCGGGGTCATCGCGCCAGCCCTGCAGCGTGGCTAGCAATGACTGCACCATGGGCAGTGACAGGGCATTGAGAGCCTTGGGGCGGTTCAGCGTTATCAGGCCTATGCCACCAGAAACAGTGGTATGGACTTCAACGATAGTGGTGTTGTCGTGGTTCATGATGTTTGACTCCTTTGTTTCCAGCCTAGCAGCTCGTTGGCTACCAGAGCGCTTAAGACCAATGCACCGCCTATCAATACGGTGGTATCAGGCGCCTCCCCTGCCCCCAGCCAGACCAGCAAGATGCCAAACAGCACCTCCAGCAGTGCCAGCAAGGACAATTCCGGTGCCTTGAGCACGCGGGCGCACAGCACAGACAACACGCAAGGAATGGCCAGCTGGAAGACACCCAGGTAGGCCAATAGACTCAGATCGTGAGGTGTGGCACGGAAAGGAAAGGCCAGCGGCAGGGTGACCAAGGTGCTGATGACAGCACCCACAAAAACGGCCGGCACCAGATCAACATCATGTCCCTGCGCGTGGGCATTTTGCGTAACCGTCCAGTTGGTGGCGCCGGCAATCGGCACACACAAGGCCACTAAAGTGCCCAACATCTGGCCACCGGCGATTTGTGGAGCGTACATATAGGCAATGCCGAAACCTGCGACGACGATGGCCACCCATGTGCGCATTGCGATGCGATGCCCAATAAAGACACGGGCGATCAAAGCCGTCATCAGCGGGCCCAATGACATGGTGATCAGCACATTGGCCACACTGGTCAGTGTGAGTGCCACCATGTAGGCGGTGAACATCACGCTCCAGCACACCCCCGAAATCCAGAAAGCCTTCCCGGCATGGCGAATGTCAGAGAAAACCCTGCGCCCGCGCATCAATGGCAGGATGAACAGCAATGA
This sequence comes from uncultured Rhodoferax sp., assembly GCA_963513355.1. Classification (GTDB taxonomy): domain Bacteria; phylum Pseudomonadota; class Gammaproteobacteria; order Burkholderiales; family Burkholderiaceae_C; genus Allorhodoferax. The sequence goes on from CAUPQG010000025.1 coordinate 33,927, forward strand.
AGCGGAGGTGAACAATGCCCGCCAGAAGGTCACTTCAAAGCTGCGGGCGCCATCCAGATGGCGCGAAACCACACCCGCGGTCGACCACATGAGGGCCACAGCCACCATCAGAAAAACCGCCCGGTTGTGCGTAAGTTTCATTTTTAACAGCGTGACTTCACGAAAACACAGGCGCCACACGGAGCGCGTGATCCAAGTCAGGGTTACCGCGGAACCGGCTCCGCCGGGCCGCTGGTAACGCCCCCTTGAGGGGGAAGCGGCCAGAGGCCGCATCGGGGGGAGCTTAAGAACGCGAAGCGCGCTTGCGATCGCTTTCGCTCAGGTGGCGCTTGCGCAAACGCACCGACTTGGGTGTGATTTCGACCAACTCGTCGTCCTCGATGAATTCCACGCCGTATTCCAGCGTCAGTTCGATTGGGGGCGTGATCTTGATCGCGTCTTCCTTGCCGGAGACGCGGAAGTTGGTCAGCTGCTTGGTGCGTGTGGCGTTGACGACCAGATCGTTGTCACGGCTGTGGATGCCCACAATCATGCCTTCATACACGGGGTCGTTCGCCTTCACGAACATACGGCCGCGATCGTCCAGTTTGCCCAGCGCGTAGGTGAAGATTTCACCGGCATCCATGGATATCAGCACGCCGTTCTTGCGACCACCGATATCGCCCTTGTGTGGCTCGTAGCAGTCGAAGATATTGGAGATCAGGCCGGAGCCACGGGTCAGGTTCAGGAACTCGTTGGTGAAACCGATCAGGCCACGGGCCGGGATGCGGTATTCAAGGCGCACACGGCCACGGCCGTCCGGCTCCATGTTCACCAGCTCGCCCTTGCGCTCGCCCAGTGCCTGCATCACGCCACCCTGGTGGGTTTCCTCGATGTCGGCGGTAACCAATTCGATGGGCTCATGCTTAACACCGTCGATGTCCTTGAACATCACGCGCGGCTTGGAGACGGCCATTTCGTAGCCTTCGCGGCGCATGTTTTCCAAGAGGATGGTCAGGTGCAATTCGCCACGGCCCATGACTTCGAAGATACCTTCTTCGTCAGTTTCATTGACGCGCAACGCCACGTTGTGCTGCAGTTCCTTTTGCAGGCGGTCCCAGATCTGGCGGCTGGTGACGTACTTGCCTTCGCGGCCAGCCAAGGGGCTGGTGTTGACGCAGAAGTTCATCGTCAGCGTGGGTTCGTCCACCTTGAGCATGGGCAGGGGCTTGGGGTTGGCGGGGTCAGTCACCGTGACGCCAATTCCGATGTCTTCAATGCCGTTAATCAGCACGATATCGCCGGGGCCGGCTTCCAGCGACTGCACGCGGTCCAGACCCTGGAAGGTCAAAACCTGGTTGATGCGGCCCTTGACCTGTTTGCCTTCTGGGCCTTCCATTACCAGCACGTCCATGCCGGGCTTGATCGTGCCCTGGCTGATTCGGCCTACACCGATACGACCGACAAACGAGGAGAAATCCAGCGCGGAGATTTGCAATTGCAGCGGGGCCTTGGGGTCACCGGAGTTGGCGGGCACATGTTTCAGAACAGTGTTGAACAGAGCTGACATGTCGGGACCCCACTGCTCGCCCTGACCACCCTCTTCCAGGGAAGACCAGCCATTGATGCCGGACGCATACACCACGGGGAAATCCAGCTGCTCGTCGGTGGCGCCCAGCTTGTCGAACAGGTCGAACGCGGCGTTGACGACCTTGTCAGGGTTGGCACCGGGCTTGTCGACCTTATTGACAACAACGATTGGTTTCAGACCCAAAGCCAGCGCCTTCTTGGTCACGAAGCGGGTCTGGGGCATGGGTCCTTCTTGCGCGTCGATCAGCAGCAACACGCCGTCCACCATAGACAAAGCGCGCTCCACTTCGCCACCGAAGTCTGCGTGTCCAGGGGTGTCAACGATATTGATGTGGGTACCTTCCCAGCTCACGGCACAGTTCTTGGCCAGAATCGTGATGCCACGCTCTTTTTCGATCGCGTTGTTGTCCATCACCGTGTCGACGACTTTCTCGTGCTCGGCAAAGGTACCGGACTGGCGCAACAACTGGTCGACCATGGTGGTCTTTCCGTGGTCAACGTGGGCGATGATCGCAATATTGCGGATTTGTTTGCTACTGCTCATGGTTCACTTTCTCGTTTGAATCTGTCGTTGTGCCAGACGCCGTACGGCGCTCAGGCAGCTTCCTTGCTGACTGCTTGCTGGGTTTGAGACTGTGCAATCTCAAGCGGGCTCAGCAAGCGCCCCGGTATCAGTTCCCCTGCCCTGGTGTGGGCGGTACCCAACAAGGCGCGCGGTTCGGTGCTGTACACCGCCACCAGCTCCTCGTCGGGCCAATTTCCACGGCGGCGTACACCACTCAAAAACCGCAGCGCATTGTCGCCGTCCAGCATGACCGGTGTGTGGCGCTCCAGCAGGGCGTCAACCGGGAGCAGGCAAGCCATCCGCTCTTCTTCGGTCATCGCCTCCAGCGCCTCTAGCGTCACACACTGCGCGCTCGTAAAGCCTCCTGTCGCTGTTCTGCGCAACCGGGTCAGGTGGGCACCACAACCCAGTGCCTCTCCCAAGTCTTCACCCAGGGTTCGAATATACGTTCCCTTGCTGCATTTTACTACCATATTGATAGCACTCTGATCAGCATTTACGGGGGCTAGCTCTACATCCAGCTTATGGATCGTTACAGCTCGGGCTTCCCGCTCTACCTCAATTCCGGCACGCGCATACTCATACAACGCCTTGCCATCTTTCTTCAACGCGCTGTGCATCGGCGGTGTCTGCCGGATCGGTCCGGTAAACAACGGTACTACACGCGCAACAGCGTCTGCGTCCACATGGACGGGCCGCACCGCAATCACATCGCCCTCTGCATCGCCGGTGCTGGTTTTACTACCGAGCAGAGCCGTAGCTTCGTATTCCTTGTCTGCGTCCAGCTGCATTTGGCTGAACTTGGTGGCTGCGCCAAAACACAGCGGCAACACGCCCGTCGCCAACGGGTCCAGCGTGCCTGTGTGGCCAGCCTTTTCTGCTCGCAACAACCACTTCACCTTTTGCAGCGCGTCATTGCTCGACCAGCCCAATGGCTTATCCAGCAACAACACCCCGTGCACGGGACGCCGAGTAACCCGAACACGCGGTCCCCCACGCTCTTTTGCTGCGTGTGAATCGCTGCCCCCCAAGGGGGCCTTCGCACCCTGTGGCGGCCCGGCAGTGTTCATGGCTAGACTTCGCTGTCCTTCGAGCGGGATGCAACGGCCTGCGCAATCAAGGCATTCATGTCAGCCGCACGTTCCGTGGTGCGATCGAAGTGAAAGTGCAAGGTCGGGACGGTGTGGATGTGCAAACGCTTGAACAGGCCAGCGCGTAAAAAGCCCGCGGCCTGGTTCAAACCTTCGGCACATGCCACAGGGTCGCCAGCGAGCAGGCTGAAGAACACTTTGGCGTGCGCGTAATCCGGTGTTACTTCCACCGCTTGGATCGTCACCATGCCCACCCGCGGGTCTTTCAACTCACGCGCGATCAGCTCAGTCAGATCCCGCTGGATTTGATCGGCCACGCGGAAACCGCGGTGGGGTGTAGAGGACTTCTTGCGCGCCATAGCCAGTTCTACCGTTTACAACGTGCGGGCGATTTCACGGATTTCGTAGAACTCCAGCGCGTCACCTTCTTGGATGTCGTTGTAGTTCTTGATCGTCAAGCCGCACTCAAAGTTCTCTTTGACCTCCTTCGCGTCGTCCTTGAAGCGCTTGAGCGAATCCAGCTCGCCGGTGTAGATGACCATGTTGCCGCGCAGCAAACGCAGCTTGGCGGTACGGCGCACCAGACCCGAGGTAACCATACAACCCGCAATCGAACCGATCTTGGACACCTTGAGCACCTGGCGAATCTCGGCGGTACCGATGACTTCTTCTTTCTTGTCCGGCGTCAGCATGCCCGACATGGCCAGCTTCAGGTCGTCCACAGCGTCGTAAATGATGTCGTAGTAGCGGATGTCCACACCGTTGTTCTCGGCCAGCTTGCGGGCACCGGCGTCAGCACGGGTGTTGAAACCGATGATGACGGCCTTGGCGGCAATCGCCAGATTGACGTCGGACTCGCTGATGGCGCCCACAGCGGCGTAGACCATCTGCACTTTGACTTCGTCGGTAGACAGCTTGAGCAGCGACTGCGCCAGCGCTTCCTGCGATCCTTGCACGTCTGCCTTGACGATGATGGGCACCATCTTGACTTCGCCCGCTGTGATATCGGTGAACATGTTTTCCAGCTTGGCGGCTTGCTGCTTGGCCAGCTTGGTGTTGCGGAACTTGCCGGCGCGGTAGGTGGCGATTTCACGGGCCCGGCGTTCGTCGGCCAGGATCATGAACTCATCACCCGCTTGCGGTACTTCGGTCAAGCCTTGGATCTCGACCGGAATCGAAGGGCCAGCAGACTTGATGGTGCGGCCGTTCTCGTCCAGCATGGCGCGAACGCGGCCATAGGTCTGACCTGCCAGCACCACATCTCCGGTTTTGAGCGTACCGGACTGAACCAGGATGGTTGCAACCGGGCCGCGGCCCTTGTCCAGACGGGCTTCAATCACAAGTCCCTTGGCCATGGCGTCGACCGGTGCTTTCAATTCCAACACCTCAGCCTGCAACAGGACCTGCTCCAGCAGCTCGTCAATTCCCTGGCCCGTCTTGGCGGACACAGCCACGAACGGCGAACTACCGCCGAATTCCTCGGGAATCACCTCTTCCACCACCAGCTCGTTTTTCACACGCTCGGGGTTGGCATCAGGCTTGTCGATCTTGTTGATCGCCACAACGATGGGAACACCAGCCGCCTTGGCGTGCTTAATGGCTTCCTTGGTCTGGGGCATCACACCGTCGTCCGCTGCAACCACCAGAATCACAATGTCGGTGGCGTTGGCACCACGGGCACGCATGGCCGAGAAGGCCTCGTGACCCGGGGTATCCAGGAAGGAAACCACACCGCGCGGTGTTTCCACGTGGTAGGCACCAATGTGCTGGGTAATGCCGCCGGCTTCGCCTGATGCGACCTTGGCACGGCGGATGTAATCCAGCAGCGATGTTTTACCGTGGTCCACGTGACCCATGACGGTGACAACCGGCGCGCGCGGCAGTGCCTCGGCGTGCTGTTGCAAGACTTCGTCGTCGGTAAAGGCTTCGGCATCATCCAGAGCGGCAACCATGGCCTTGTGGCCCATTTCTTCCACCACGATCATGGCGGTGTCTTGGTCCAGCGGCTGGTTGATGGTGACCATCTGGCCCAGCTTCATCAAATGCTTGATGACCTCGGATGCCTTGACGGCCATCTTGTGCGCCAGTTCGGCAACAGTGATGGTTTCCGGCACATGGACTTCCAGCACGCGTGCTTCCACTGGTGCGGATGCGACCTGGTGGTGGTCACGGTCACGGTCATTGGCGCCACGCCGGCCACGAGGGCCTGCACGCCAATTGGTCGCTCGGCCTGCGCCTGCGCCCGTGTCACCGCGTGTCGGTATCGCCTTTTTCTTGGCAGGATCACCCGCCCAGCTGGAGGACAGCTTGGCAGACTTGACTTCTTTCCCATTGCCGCTCGGTGGGTTGGCGGCGGGCCCACCCGCGGCTGCGGGTTTGGCTGGCTTGGCCACAACAGCACCTGCTGCTGGTTTGTGCAAGGTCCCCTTCATTCCGGCCTTGGCGTCTGCAGCTGCAGGGGCCTTGGGCGCTTCGGGTTTGTGTGCAACCAGAACGCGCTTGGGCGCGGACATCATGGAACGAATAGCAGCTGCCTCAGCCTCTGCCTTGCGACGGCGATCACCCAAATCTACAGCGCGGGCCACCTCTTCGTCAGCCAGCGCCTTGGAGGCCGCAGCAGCGGCCGCAGACTTTTCCAGAGCCAGCGCCGCATTGCGCGCGGCGTCTGCCGCCTCTGTCTTGGCCAATGCTTCGGCCGCTTCACCGGCAGCCTTGGTCTTTACTTTTTTGCTCGCCTCAGAGGCCTGTTGGGCTTGCAGTTCTGCAGCCGCCTTTTCAGCCGCCTCACGGGCGCGGGCTTCCTGCTCTTCGCGGTCGCGGCGGCGCTGGGCCAACTCTTCTTCCTGGCGGCGGATTAGCTCGGCCTGGCGGCGAGCTTCTTCTTCGCGGCGTGCCAACTCGGCATCATCAATCAGCGGTGCGGCCGGCGCACTGACCTGTACTTCTTCGGGCGCCGCTTCGGGAGCTGCAACAACGTCATCGTCCCGGCGCACAAACGTGCGCTTCTTTCGCACTTCTACCTGAATGGTGCGGGCTTTACCCGTAGCATCTGCCTGCTTGATTTCAGTGGTCTGTTTCTTGACCAATGTGATCTTTTTGCGATCTGGACTGGCAGTGCCATGCGCGGCCTGTAAAAAACTCAACAGGCTGTGCTTGTCAGCATCTGTCAGGACATCGGACGCAGACGCTTTCGCGACTCCGGCCGACTTCAGCTGGTCAAGCAGCGTATCAGTGGATTTTTTGAGTTCGTTTGCAAACTCGGCGACGGTCGTACTGGACATTTGTTGTGTAACCTTTGGCGGCTGCCCAACTGCTCTTCGAGCAGTTGTTGGCCTTGACTGAAATTTTATTTACATAACCATTACTCTTGAGAAGCGGCTTCATCGGTAAACCAATGTTCGCGCGCCTTCATGATCAGGGTCTTGGCGTCTTGCTCAGACTGGCCAGTAATATCGGTAAGCTCGTCAACCGCCAGATCGGCCAGGTCATCGAGTGTGTGTACGCCGCCGTCGGCCAGTTTGCCGATCAGCTCGGGGGTCAGACCTTCGAGGTCACGCAGATCTTGTGACACTTCTTCCACGCTCTCTTCGTGCGCGATTTCCATGGTCAACAACGCGTTCTTTGCACGGTTGCGCAACTCGGTCACGGTCTCTTCGTCGAAGCTTTCAATCTCCAACATTTCCTGTAGTGGCACATAAGCCACTTCTTCCAGGCTGGTAAAGCCTTCGGCGATCAGAATGTCCGCGATTTCCTCATCCACATCCAGCTTTTCCATGAACAGCTTGCGGCCCTGGTCGGTTTCGCTGGCTTGTTTTTGAGCAGACTCTGCAGCGTCCAGAATATTGATGCGCCAACCGGTCAGCTCAGAGGCCAAACGCACGTTTTGACCGCCACGTCCAATTGCAATGGCCAGGTTTTCCTCGTCGACCACCACATCCATCGCGTGGCGTTCTTCGTCCACGACGATGCTGGATACGTTGGCTGGAGCCAGTGCACCAATCACGAACTGGGCAGGGTCTTCGCTCCACAACACGATGTCCACACGCTCACCGGCCAACTCGTTGGTCTCGCCGTTCACACGGGTACCACGCACGCCGACGCAGGTGCCAATAGGGTCGACGCGTTTGTCATGGGACAACACGGCAATCTTGGCGCGGGAACCTGCATCACGGGCGCAGGATTTGATCTCCAGCAAGCCCTGTTCAATCTCGGGCACTTCCTGGCGGAACAATTCGACCATGAATTATGGCGCCGAGAGCGACAAAACGATCGGTGCGCCACGCAGGGTCAGGTCCACTTCCATGATCATGGCGCGGACGCGGTCACCAGTGCGCAGGTTTTCCTTGGGGATCATTTCGCTGCGACGCAAACGGCCTTCAACGCGACCGCTCTCCACAATGAGATCACCCTTGTCCATGCGCTTGACAGTACCAACAAAGATTTTTTCGCCGCGGGACATGAAGTCGTTCAGCAGCATTTCGCGCTCGGCGTCACGGATCTTTTGCAGGATGACCTGCTTGGCGGCCATCGCGCCAATACGGCCAATCGGCACGGAGGGCACGGACTCTTCGATGTGCTCGTCCACCTCGATGTCGGGGATCTGCTCTTTGGCTTCGAACAGCAGGATTTCCTGGTCGGGCAATTGCAGACCCGCTTCATCGGGAACCACGTGCCAGCGGCGGAAGGTCTCGTAGTTGCCACTATCGCGATCCAGGGCGACGCGGATATCCACGTCGCCGGGATACAGCTTTTTGGTCGCTTGGGCCAGGGCTGCCTCTACGGCCCCTAACACCACATCACGCTCCACGTTCTTTTCACGTGAAATTGCCTCTACCAGCATCAACAGTTCGCGATTCATGCCATGACTCTCCTGAACACTCGATTTAACCAATACAAAACCCGAAAACCCTGTCTGTGAATGCAGCCCCAACTGGTAGACCTGCCATCCCCGTCTTTAATCCGCGTCACCTTCCGCACCGTCCGTCGCGCCAGGTCCACCCCGACCCTTGAAACTGACGATGGGTGCCAAGCGCGCCTCGCGCAACTCATCCAGCGTGAAGCCCAAGGCTTGCAACGGTGGAGGAACACGCTTCTTGCTGACCTTTTGGCCCGGTTTGACTGGCGGCGCATCGCTCCAGACGATTTGCCAACCCGTGGAGCCATCGGCCGCCACAAGCTTCTCCAGCGTGCCACGAAATTTTTTGCGGCTGGCATGCACCTGCCCGCCGGCTGCGGCCCCCATGGGCGCTTTCAGCGTGATGTCGATCACAGACCCGACAAAACGCTCGTAATCCTGTGCGTGGCGCAAAGGGCGGTCGATACCGGGCGAGGAGATCTCCAGCCGCTTGTATTCAATACCATCCACTTCCAGCGCAAACTGCAATTGGCGGTTGACTTTTTCGCAGTCTTCTACATTGATAAACTGCTCAATCGGAGCAACACCCTCCTGGGGTGGTGTCCAAGGCAGGTCAATGGTGATGCGCAGCAGTCCACCGGCGGAGCGCTCGATCTCCACCAAGTCATATCCCAGACCGCTAACGGTTTGTTCAACAATATCCTGCAATGCCACTTGTCATTAACCCGATCAAAAACAATCGCCCAAAAAAAACGGGCGGTAGTTACCCGCCCGTTTGGTCGTGAGCCCGGATTGTACCGCAAAAACGTGCTAAGGGCCTTGATTTGTAAGGGTTATTAAAGATTGGGCAAGGAAATATGGGCGATTTTGGCGAAGGGTCTCGCACGCCGGCGGCAGCGCTCCAGTTACAAATCCTGTAGCCATACGCGAGCATGCGACAATTCTGGACCGAGACATGCATTAAACAAGAGGATGAAATGGGATTTTTAGCAGGCAAGAAGTTATTGATTACGGGCGTGTTGTCTAACCGCTCCATTGCATACGGCATCGCCAAGGCCTGCCATGACCAAGGTGCTGAACTGGCCTTTAGTTATGTAGGCGAACGCTTCAAAGACCGGATTACCGAATTCGCGGCCGACTTCAACTCCAAGCTGATTTTTGATTGCGATGTGGGTGACGACGCGCAGATTGAAAAGTTGTTTGCCGATTTGGCCGTGCACTGGCCCAAGTTTGACGGTTTTGTACACAGCATAGGTTTCGCGCCCCGTGAAGCCATCGCCGGTAACTTTCTGGATGGCTTGACGCGCGAGAACTTCCGTATCGCCCACGACATCAGCGCCTACAGTTTTCCGGCAATGGCAAAGGCCGCCTTGCCCTACCTGAACAACAACGCATCTTTGCTGACGCTGTCCTACTTGGGTGGTGTACGCGTGGTGCCCAGCTACAACACCATGGGCCTGGCCAAGGCTTCGCTGGAATCGTCGGTGCGTTATCTGGCTGAGGCTGTTGGTCAACGCGGCATGCGGGTCAACGGCATTAGCGCAGGCGCCATCAAGACCCTGGCGGCCAGCGGCATCAAGGACTTTGGCAAACTACTGGCCATATCAGCCAACGCAGCACCCATGCGACGCAACGTGACGATCGACGAAGTGGGCAACGTAGCCGCGTTCCTGCTGAGCGATTTGGCGTCCGGCATGACCGCTCAAATCACCTATGTGGATTGTGGTGTAAGCCAGGCGGCCGTTGCCGTCATGGAAACACCATAGGCAAAGTGTGTCGCTAGCCCCCGTAAAATAAGCGGGGCCCGCTACAAAATCAATAGCGCCCGCCAGGCGCTATTTTTATGGACGGTAGCCGCGTCTACTTCACACAGTCCGCAAAGTAGTGCACGGAGCCATCGTCACCACGCTCTTCCACCAAGCCATGGATGTCGGTTTCAAACCCAGGGCACTTGGCATTGAATTCGCGCGAAAACTTGAGGTAGTCAACGATTTTCTTGTTGAACACTTCGCCGGGGATCAGCAGGGGAATGCCGGGTGGGTACGGTGTCACCAGACCCACGGTGATGCGGCCTTCCAGATGGTCAATCTCCACCCGCTCAGTCTGGCGCAACGCAATGTGGGCATAGGCGTCGCTGGGCTTCATGGCCGGGGTCAGGTCGCTCAAGTACATGTCTGTGGTCAGGCGCGCAATGTCGTACTTGGCGTACAGAGCATGCACATGCTGGCACAGATCTGCCAGACCCATTTGTTCGTATCTGGGGTACTTCTGGCAGAACTCCGGAAGGATGCGCCACATCGGCTGGTTTTTGTCGTAGTCGTCCTTGAACTGCTGCAAAGCCGTCAACATGCTGTTCCAACGGCCTTTGGTAATGCCGATCGTGAACATGATGAAGAAGCTGTACAGGCCAGTTTTCTCTACCACCACGCCGTGTTCGGCGAGGAATTTGGTCACGATGCTGGCCGGAATGCCGGTTTTGGCAAACTTTCCGTTCAAGTCCATGCCAGGTGTCACGATGGTGGACTTGATCGGGTCCAGCATATTGAAGCCGGTCGCCATCTTGCCGAAGCCGTGCCAGTTAACGCCCGCTTTTGCGTTTTTGGATTCGCCCTTGATGATCCAGTCGTCAGAGCGACCAATGCCCTCCTCCGCCAGCTTGTCCGGTCCCCAGACCTTGAACCACCAGTCCTTGCCGTATTCCTCGTCCACCTTGCGCATGGCGCGGCGGAAATCCAGGGCTTCTGCAATGCTTTCCTCTACCAAAGCTGTGCCACCGGGTGGCTCCATCATGGCAGCGGCCACGTCGCAGCTGGCAATGATGCTGTACTGCGGGCTGGTGCTGGTGTGCATCAGATAGGCTTCGTTGAACAAGTGCTTGTCCAGCTTCACGGTTTGCGAGTCTTGCACCAGCACCTGGCTTGCCTGGCTGATACCCGCCAGCAGCTTGTGGATGGAATGCGTGGCGTAAACCATCGCATGCTTGGGGCGCACGCGGCGCTTGCCCATGGCATGGTACGAACCGTAAAACGGGTGAAAGGCGGCATGGGGCAGCCAAGCCTCGTCAAAGTGCAGGTTCTCCACATAACCATCCAGCATCTTCTTGATGGTCTCGGTGTTGTACAAAACGCCGTCGTACGTGGACTGGGTAATCGTTAGCACGCGCGGCTTGACCGACTTGGCGTCCACTCCGCGCAGCAAAGGGTTTGCTGCGATCTTGCGCTGGATGGATGCCTGCTCGAACTCTTCTTTGGGGATGGGGCCGATGATGCCAAAGTGGTTGCGCGTGGGTTTCAAGAATACGGGAATCGAGCCCGTCATGATGATGGCGTGCAGGATGGACTTGTGGCAGTTACGGTCTACCACGACCACATCGCCCGGTGCCACGGTATGGTGCCAGACCATCTTGTTCGAGGTCGAGGTACCGTTGGTCACGAAGAAGCAATGGTCAGCATTGAAGATACGTGCAGCATTGCGCTCGGAAGCTCCAACGGGTCCATCATGGTCCAACAGCTGTCCCAACTCTTCCACCGCATTGCAGACGTCAGCGCGCAACATGTTTTCACCGAAGAACTGGTGAAACATCTGGCCCACGGGGCTCTTGAGAAACGCTACGCCACCCGAGTGCCCGGGGCAATGCCAGGAATAAGAACCATCTTCGGCGTAATCCAGCAGCGCCTTGAAGAACGGCGGTTGCACACCTTCCAGATAACTCTTTGCCTCACGCAGGATGTGGCGCGCCACGAATTCGGGCGTGTCTTCAAACATGTGGATGAAGCCATGCAGCTCGCGCAGGATGTCGTTGGGGATGTGGCGCGAGGTCTTGGTCTCGCCATAGACATAAATTGGCACATCCAGATTCTTGCGGCGCACTTCTTCAATGAAGTGACGCAGGTTCAGCACAGCGGGGTCCAGATCAGGGCCAGGGGTGAACTCTTCATCGTCGATGGACAGAATGAACGCACTGGCGCGGCTTTGTTGTTGCGCAAACTGGCTCAGATCGCCATAGCTCGTAACACCCAGCACTTCAAAACCTTCGGTTTCAATCGCCTGCGCCAACGCACGAATGCCCAATCCTGAGGTGTTCTCAGAGCGAAAGTCCTCGTCGATGATGACGATGGGAAAGCGAAATTTCATGTGGGGCTCCAGCAGCAGGCGCGAAAAAATAGAAAAACAGGCGCGAAGTGTAAGGACTTATTGTGTCTGGCAGCTTGCGGGGCCAGCCTTTTGCCCCAAAATGTGGCGATCGCAACACACGCAAGGATCTTATGGCCGATTCCACACTCTGGTGGTTGATCGCAGGCACAGCGGTAGGCATTGAATTGGTGACCGGAACCTTTTATCTGTTGATGCTCGCTATTGGACTGGGAGCGGCTGCAATCACTGCCCATTTGGGAGGCAGCTTTGCGATGCAGATTGTGGTCGCTGCAATCGTATCGTCAGGCACGGTACTGGGATGGCGCCAATACCGCAAAAAGCAGCCAACCGGCCTGCCAGCCAATGCCAACCGCGACGTCAATTTAGACATCGGAGAGACCGTGCATGTGGACGCATGGAACGCGGACGGCACCAGTACGGTCAAGTACCGGGGCGCAAATTGGTCGGTTGCCAGCGTGTCTGGCGGCCCCTTGGCTAGCGGCCCCCACCAGGTGGTGGAGGTAATGGGCAACCGTCTGATTGTTCGCAAGCTTTAGCGCCCAGCCCGTGTGATCGCATGGGCAGCATCGAATCATTTCTTTAAGGAAACACCATGGAATTTGGATTTATCTTGTTGATCATTGCGGTGATCTTTGTTTTCAAGTCGGTCAAGGTGGTACCCCAGCAGCACGCCTGGGTCGTTGAGCGCCTGGGGAAATACAACGGTACATTGACACCCGGGCTGAATTTCCTGATGCCATTTATTGACCGTGTGGCCTATAAACACTTGCTCAAAGAGGTTCCGCTGGACATTCCCAGCCAGGTTTGCATCACGCGCGACAACACGCAGCTTCAGGTGGACGGAATTTTGTATTTTCAGGTAACCGACGCCATGCGGGCCAGTTACGGCTCCAGCAACTATGTCGTGGCCATCTCGCAACTGGCACAGACCTCGTTGCGTTCGGTCATTGGCAAGCTGGAGCTGGACAAGACCTTTGAAGAGCGTGACATCATCAATGCCCAGGTCGTGCAAGCCATCGACGAGGCGGCTTTGAACTGGGGTGTAAAGGTCTTGCGGTATGAAATCAAGGACCTGACACCGCCCAAGGAAATTCTGCACGCAATGCAACAGCAGATCACCGCCGAGCGTGAGAAACGTGCACTGATCGCCGCGTCAGAAGGCCGTCGCCAGGAGCAAATCAACATCGCCACCGGTGAGCGCGAAGCGTTTATCGCCCGCTCTGAAGGTGAAAAACAGGCCGCCATCAACAACGCTCAAGGCCAGGCTGCGGCGATTCTGGCTGTTGCCGAGGCCAACGCCCAGGCCATTGAGCGCGTAGCCACCGCCATCCGCCAGCCCGGCGGTGAACAGGCGGTGCAGCTGAAGGTGGCAGAACAGGCGGTAAATGCGTATTCCAAGGTTGCTGCGGACGCAACCACCACCTTGATTGTTCCCAGTCATATGGCCGAAGTGGCGACCCTGATTGGATCGGCCATGAAGATGACCCAGCTGCCCAAATCCTGAGACAGCAGCAAATGAAAAAGCCCCGTAACGCATTGCGCTACGGGGCTATTCATTTTCTGGCGGAGCAGGCGGGATTCGAACCCGCGGTGGGTTTTACCCCACGCACGCTTTCCAGGCGTGTGACTTAAACCGCTCATCCACCGCTCCAGAGCCTTCGATTATAAGCAGCCTTTGGCCCAAATTTTGGGTCTCGGATTGAAAGCGCAAAAAAAGACTTCAATCCTTGGGCGAACTCGCGTTGGCAATGGCTTGTGTTACGGCCGCCTGAATGGCGTCCTGCAACTCACTGCGCATACGCGGCGCTGCAGCGCGCAGGTGCTGTTCAATAACCGCCTGCAACGATGCACGAAGCTGTTGTTCCAAACGCGGTTTGACCAATTTCAGTACCTGCTCAGCCAATTGGGCAGGATCAATGGGAGCCGGAGATGGCGGTATGGGTAGTCCCGGTTGGACGACCTCGGTCAGTGTGGGGACAAATCTGGGGACAGGCTTGATGGCTGGCATCAGTCCACACGTTTCAAGGTTAAATCGTGCCGGGCAATGGTGTAGCCCTGCTCCGTGTATTGGCGCCACCTTTGGCGCGCCAGGTCACGGTCTGCCGCATCGGTGCTGACCACCTCGATAACCCGCGCAAATCGCGCAAACCCAAGGGCAACCGTATCTGTGAGGTTGACCAGCACATCGGCCATTTCGGGTTCCTGTTGCAGATCGGTCACCATGACCACCGGTGACCGGCCTCGAACCGCATCACCGGCATTGGCCAGGCAATGCGGTAAAAACTCGGTGGGTGAAAGCCCCCACAAGTCGACGTCCAACTGCGCGACGGAATCAGCAGACGCCAACACCACCACTTTGGCCCCACTGCCAACTGCCTTGCGCAGCAGTCGGCAGGTGTAGGCCATTTTGTCGGGCGCGCCGAAATGAAAGGCCAGCTCGGTCACTTCGCCTGCGCCTGGTCCATCAAGTATTCGACCAACAGGCCTACGGGGCGGCCTGTTGCCCCTTTCGCCGCACCGCTTTTCCAGGCGGTGCCAGCGATATCGAGATGCGCCCACGGGAACTTCTCGGTAAAGCGCTGCAGAAACTTCGCCGCGGCAATGGCGCCACCGGCCCGCCTGCCCAGATTGGCGACGTCGGCGAAATTGGTCTTCAGACCTTCAGCATATTCGTCGTCCAATGGCATTCTCCAGCAGCCGTCCTGGGCCGCTTCACCTGCGGCAAACAAGGCATTGCCCAGCGCGTCTTGCGCTGCAAACAAACCGCTGCGGACTCCGCCCAATGCGATCACGCAGGCACCGGTAAGGGTTGCGATGTCGACCACTGCTGCGGGTTTGAAGCGCTCGGCATAGGTCAGCGCGTCACACAGCACCAGACGCCCCTCTGCATCGGTATTGAGGATTTCAATGGTTTGGCCACTCATGCTGGTCACCACATCGCCCGGCTTGACGGCACTGCCACTGACAAGGTTTTCGCAGGCGGCAATCAGCCCCACTACATTGATCGCAGGCTTGAGCGCAGCGAGTGAGCGAAAAACGCCCAACACGCTGGCAGCGCCAGACATGTCAAACTTCATCTCGTCCATTTCGGCGGCCGGTTTGATGGAGATACCACCACAGTCAAAGGTAATGCCCTTGCCCACCAGAACCGTAGGTGCCTTGGTTTTGGCGGCACCGCTGTATTTCAATACGATAAACCGCAGCGGCTGATCTGAGCCCTGTGCCACCGCCATAAACGCACCCATGCCCAGCTTGGCCACTTCTTTGGGGCCCAGCACCTCACAGCTGATCTTGGGGTGCTGCGCCAGTTCTTGTGCCGCTTGTGCCAACAAGGTTGGCGTTGCGTGGTTGGCGGGCCGGTTGGCCCATTCCTTTGTCAGTTCGGCACCCATCACGATACCGGCGGCGCGGTCAAAGCTCGCTTGCACTTCAGTGGCATTGGTAGCGGCCACCAGCACCTTGGACAGGGTACGCCCTTCAGGCGTGGACTTGGTCGTGGTGTAGGTGTAACTGGCATCGGCTACCGCAGTCACGGCGGCACGCATGGCTTCTTCACGCGCGGGTGCTGCAAAACAAACCAGCAGTTTCTTCAACGCAGGCGACTTGACAGCCGCCACCGCAGACAAAAGGGCACCCCGTACATCGCGGGCCGAACCGGCACCAATTCCAGCCAACACCACACGCGTCGCGTGGGCCTGCACAGGCCGGTACAGGCTCAACGACTTGCCGGGTAGGGCTTCCAGGTCGCCAGCCTTCAGGGTTTGTGCCACCAAAGTCGACAAATCATCTTTGCCAGCCTTGAAATCCTGGGGTACCAGGACAATCAACGCGTCACATTTCTCGGTAGAGACCCCGGCGAGTCCAATAGCTTTCAGTTCAAAGTTCATAATTCAGGTTTTCCTTTGTCTCCATGTTATTCCATTCCTCCATCCGCAAAGAACTCGCGCGCAGTTTCGGTGCAACCCTGGTTGTACTGATCACGGTGGTAATGACCATGACACTGATACGCACACTCGGAGAAGCCGGGCGCGGCGTTTTCAATCCGTCAGATGTGATGATTATCATGGGCTACACGGTGTTGTCCCAGCTCCCGGTGATCCTGTCGCTGTGCCTTTTCATTGCCGTGTTGAGCGTGCTTACGCGTATGTTCCGCGACAGCGAAATGGTCATTTGGTTTGGCAGTGGCCGAGGCTTGACTTCCCTGATCAAACCCCTGTTCCGGTTTGCCTGGCCCATTCTGATCGTCATAGCGGCGTTGGCCTTTTTGATCCTGCCATGGTCCCTGAGCCGGATTGAAGACATGCGCGACCGTTATGACAAGCGCGGCGACATTGCCCGCATTCAGCCTGGCCAATTCCAGGAATCGGCCAGCGGTGACCGCGTTTTCTTCATTGAAAAGGACGCCAGCACCACGCAGGCTGGTAGCAATGTGTTTATTGCCACGCAAAAGGACAACAAGGAAACCGTCACCTCGGCACGCAGTGGGCAACTCAAGGAAATGTATGGCGAAAAGTTCCTGGTTCTCCAAAATGGCCAGCGCCTGGAGAAAGTTGGTGGCAAGGCCGACTTGACTATTGCATCGTTCTCGACCTATGGTGTGCAGGTCGATGCGCCGGACCAATCGGCACGCAGTTTTGTGCCGTCAGGTGCCAAGGGCACATTGGAACTGCTGGCTGATCCCAAAAAGGCCCATCTGGCAGAGCTGTCCTGGCGTGCAGGCATGGCAATGGCAGCCATTAACTTTGTGCTGATTGGACTGGCAGCGGCCGGTGTCAACCCGCGGGTGGGCCGAACCGCCAATCTGGGATTTGCCTTCGGGGCCTTTATCGTTTACTACAACCTGTTGGTCCTGGGCAAGAGCTGGATAGAAACCAGCCAGGTACACTTTGGCGTGTATTTGCTTGCACTGCATGGGGGTGCCTTGGCACTGGCTGCTTTGTGGCTTGCCAAGCGCCATAACAACTGGGTATTGCGCATGCCCGGCTCTGCCCGCCGCAAACAGTGCGCCGCCAAGGAAGCGCCATGAAAACCATACGCCGGCTCCTCTATGGTGAAGTGATTCTGGCCTTTATTGTGGTCACATTGGGTTTTGTCGCACTGTTTTACTTCTTTGATTTTGTTGAGGAGTTGCAGGCGGTTGGCAAATACCGTGAGACGGGTTACACGGTGCCCCAAGCCCTGCTGTATGTAGCGCTCCTGTTGCCCAGCCACTTGTATGAGTTGTTGCCCATTACCGTGCTGATAGGCACTATCTTTGTAATGGCGCGGCTGGCACAAAGCTCGGAGTTCACCATATTGCGCACCAGTGGGCTGGGGCCTTGGCGAGCCTTGCGCGCGTTATTGGTTCTGGGACTGGGTTTTGTGGTGCTGACCTTTGCCATTGGTGACTACGTGGCACCGATGGCAGACAAATCTGCCCAATTGCTCAAATCGCGCTACCAGGGCAAGGTCACGGTAGGCAAGACAGGTGCCTGGCTCAAGGAGCGCCAAGCCTACAGCCACTACGCGGTCAATGTAGGGGCCTTGGCACCGGACGGGAGCATGCGCGACGTCAGGATTTTTGAGTTTGATAACCAAGGCGTCCTGGTGTCCATGACCGAGGGGCAAACCGCCAAGTTTGGCAGTGATGATTCCTGGGTGCTTGACAAGGCCCAACTCACCGAATTCACCACCGCGGATACCAATGCCTCCAAGGTAGATCATCGCATGCTCGATAGCCTGCGTTGGCCCACACAGATCAGCGGCGAAATGGTGGCCACCGCCGTGCTGCGTCCTGATCGCATGGGCACGATCGATCTGTTCCACTACATGCGCCATTTGAATGCCAATGGCCAGGCCGCGCAAAAGTATGAAATCCAGTTCTGGAAAAAAGTGTTCTACCCCCTGAGCTGCCTGGTCATGGTGGTGCTGGCCCTGCCCTTTGCCTACCTGCACTTCCGCTCGGGCAGCGTGGCCACCTATGTTTTTGGCGGCGTCATGGCTGGCATCAGTTTTGTGCTGCTGAACAACGTGCTGGGCGACCTGGGCGCGCTGCGTGGCTGGTGGCCCTGGATTACGGCAGCCCTGCCGGGACTGATTTACTCCATTCTTTCGCTGACCGCCTTTTCCTGGCTAGTGATACGACGATGACCAACACAGACACCACCACTAACCGAGGCATCGTCCTATTTGCCCACGGCTCGCGCGATCCGCTGTGGCACAAGCCCATAGAAGCGGTGGCGGGACATATTGCCACCCTGTCACCCGAGACACCGGTGGTGTGCGCCTATCTGGAGCTCAGCACACCTGATCTTGCGACGGCCACCCAAACACTGGTCCAACGCGGCGTGCAAAGCATCAGGATATTGCCCATGTTTTTAGGCGTGGGCAAACACGCTCGGGAAGACCTGCCCCAGCTGGTTGCCGAATTGCGGGCCCGCTACCCGGATACCGAATTCACACTAAAGGCTGCGGTGGGCGAAGACGCGCGCCTGGTGCAACTGCTGGCACAAATTGCACTGGATAGTCTCTAGAAAGCCTTTAATCCGGCATAATGAATCTCTTCTTTAGTAGAGATTCGATATGAACCTGCACCAGTTTCGCTTTGTCCAGGAAGCCGTACGCCGCAACCTCAACCTGACGGAAGCCGCCAAAGCCCTGCACACTTCGCAGCCGGGCGTCTCCAAAGCCATCATCGAGCTGGAAGAAGAACTGGGCATAGAAATCTTCGCCCGCCACGGCAAACGCCTCAAGCGTGTGACCGAACCCGGCCAGCATGTTCTCAAGAGCATAGACCTGATACTGCGTGAAGTGGGCAACCTCAAACGCATTGGAGAACAATACAGCGCCGAAGACAGTGGCACCCTGTCCATCGCCACCACCCACACCCAGGCCCGCTACGTGTTGCCCGAAAAAGTGGCCGCGCTGCGCAGTGCCTACCCCAAGGTCAACATCAGCCTGCACCAGGGCTCGCCCGACCAGGTGGCCCGCATGCTGATCGACGAAGTTGCCGAGATCGGCATCGCCACCGAATCGCTGGCCGCCTACAGCGAACTGGTCACCCTGCCCTGCTACGAATGGCAACACATGCTGGTGCTGCCCACCGACCACCCGCTGGCCCGCAAGGAACGCATCACACTGGAAGACGTGGCACAGGAGCCCCTGATTACCTACCACCCGTCTTTTACGGGCCGCACCAAGATCGACCAGGCCTTTGCCACCCGCAAGCTCACGCCCCGCATCGCACTGGAAGCTATTGACTCGGACGTGATCAAGACCTATGTGCGCCTGGGCCTGGGCGTAGGCATTGCAGCCGAGATGGCCGTGCGCGACGTGATCGAAGACGGCGGCAAGAGCGGCCTGGTAGTGCGCCCCGCCGGAAGCCTGTTTGGCCAGAACGTGGCGCGCGTTGCCTTCAAACGCAGCGCCTATTTGCGCAATTTTGTGTTCACCTTTGCCGAGCTGTTGAGCGACCGACTGGACCGCAAGCTCATCGCCCGCGCCATGGATGGCCACACAGAGAACTACGACTACTAAGACTTTGCGGACATGACTCCTACCCTTACATCCCGGCTGCCCAATGTGGGCACCACCATCTTCAGCGTGATGTCGGCGCTGGCCGCCCAGCACAAGGCGGTGAACCTGGGCCAGGGCTTCCCGGACTTTGCCTGCGACCCTGTATTGGTGAACCATGTGACCCAGGCCATGCAGGCCGACCACAACCAGTACCCACCCATGCCCGGCGTGCCGCTGTTTCGCGAAGCGATTGCTAGCAAAATTGAAGCACTCTATGGCCATTCCTACGGGGCTGTAGACGAAATCACCATAACAGCCGGTGCCACACAGGCCATCATCACTGCCATTTTGGCCATCGTGCACCCAGGTGATGAGGTCATCGTGCTGGAGCCCTGCTACGACAGCTATGTACCCAATATCGAACTGGCCGGCGGCACAGCGGTGCGCGTACCCCTGACGCCCGGCACCTTCCGGCCCGACTTTGACAAGATCGCTGCGGCAATCACATCCAAGACACGCGCCATCATCGTCAACAGCCCGCACAACCCCAGCGCCACGGTGTGGACGCGGCAAGACATGCTGCGCCTGCAAGAAATACTGGCCCCCACCAACGTGCTGTTGATCAGCGACGAGGTCTATGAACATATGGTGTTCGATGACGTGGCGCATGAGAGCGCGGCCCGTTTTCCCGGCCTGGCCGAACGCGCATTCATCGTCTCCAGCTTTGGCAAGACTTACCATGTGACGGGATGGAAAGTGGGTTATGTGGCCGCGCCCGCTGCTCTGATGGCCGAGTTCCGCAAGGTGCACCAGTTCAATGTGTTTACGGTCAACACGCCCATGCAATACGGCCTGGCCGCCTATATGGCCACGCCCTCGCACTACCTGGAACTGCCCGCCTTCTACCAGCGCAAGCGCGACCTGTTCCGCGCCGGTCTGGCCGCTACGCGCCTGCGCCTGCTGCCCAGCGAGGGCAGTTACTTCCAGTGTGTGGACATTTCGCAGGTGAGCGACCTGGGTGAGGCCGATTTTTGCAAGTGGCTGACCGCCGAGATCGGCGTGGCCGCCATTCCACTGTCCGCCTTCTATGGCAATGGCTTTGACCAGCGTGTGGTGCGGTTTTGTTTCGCCAAACAGGACGCTACGTTGCATGCCGCCCTGGAGCGTCTCAAGGCCCTGTAACCCAATACCCTCAAGCAAAAAGCGCCATCTAGCCCCCGTAAAATATAACGGTGTCGCTATTTAAATAATAGCAATATTCCACCACCCTGGTAACCGACTACGGTAGCGGTGCTCCCGGTAACGCTCGTCCAGCAGCAGCACGGCGCCCGTATCCGTGGGGGTGCGAATCACCCGCCCGGCCGCCTGCACCACCTTTTGCATTCCGGGGAACAGGTAGGTGTAGTCGTGGCCTCTTCCAAACAGGGCCTGCATGCGTTCACAAATGGCGTGGTTCACCGCGTCAAACTGGGGCAGCCCCAGCGTGGCGATGAAGGCGCCTATGAGCCGCTTGCCTGGCAGGTCCACTCCCTCGCCAAACACACCGCCCAACACCGCAAAACCAATGCCCTGGCCCTGCGCGTCAAACTGCTGCAAGAAGGCATGGCGGGCCGCTTCATGCATCTGGCGCTGCTGGGCCCAGACCGGCACCGCCGGGTGCCGCGCTTGCAGCCGCGCCTGGGCTAGCTCCAGGTAATCAAAGCTGCTGAAAAACGCCAGGTAGTTACCGCGCTGCTGTGTGTACTGCGCAGCCATCACATCCACCAGCGCATCCAGTGTCAACAAACGGTCATCGCGCCGGGTGGACAGGGGGTGGATGCTGACCGCCAGCTGCGCCGGGTCGAAGGGGCACGGCACATCCATGGATTGGGTGTTGTCGGGCAGGCCCAGCAAATTGACGTAGTAGTCGGCCGGGTTGAGTGTGGCAGAAAACAGCACCATGGAGTCGGCCGCCTCCACCCGCGGGCGGATGAAGTGCGCGGGCACGATGTTGCGCAGGGTCAGGCTGCCCTCGTCGGCCAGACCCAGCTCACACAACGAGTGTTCGCCAAACTCCTCGGCCAAGGTGGCAAATGCCAGCGTCTTGAAGAAAAAGGACAACCAGGCACCCTGGACCTCCGCCGCATGGTCGTTCAGGTATTCACCCACAACACTGTTGAAGCGCTGCAGGCTGCGCAACCAGGCGTCAGGCACCTCTTTGAGCAGACGCCAAGGCTGCACGGGTTCACTGCGCTGGGCTTCCATCACCAGCAAATCCCATTGGTTCAGCACTTCGTCCGCAGGGCGGCGCAGCGCGGTGGGCAGCTCAGGCCGCACCGCTGCTGCCTCTGCGGCGGTCAGGTCTGCGCTGTACATGCTGCAGGCGCGGCTGTAGAGGTTGTGCGCCTCGTCCACCAGCACGCTGATGCGCCAGGCGTTGAGTTGGGTCAGGCCGTACAGCATGGCACTGCGGTCAAAGTAGTAGTTGTAGTCGCCCACCACCACATCCGCCCAGCGCACCATTTCGTGGCCCAGGTAGTAGGGGCAGACCGTATGCTCCAGCGCAACCGCGCGCAGGCCTTGCTGATCCAGCCAGCCGTGTTGTGCGGCTGCGCGTCGGGCCTGGGGCAGGCGGTCATAAAAACCTTGGGCCAACGGGCAAGATTGACCGTGGCAGGCCTTGTCTTTGTGCTCACAGGATTTGTCTTTGGCCACCAGCTCCAATACCCGCAAAGGCTGGCCGCTTTGCGCACGGCGAACCGTGTGCAAGGCCTCCAATGCCACGCCCCGCCCCGGCGTCTTGGCCGTCAGAAAAAACAGTTTGTCGATGCCGCGCTCGGGCATGGCGCGCAGCGCGGGAAACACCGTGCCTATGGTCTTGCCAATACCGGTAGGCGCCTGCGCCAACAGGGTGCGGGACTGCACGCACGCCTTGTACACCGCACTGGCCAGATCGCGCTGCCCAGGCCTGAAGGGCAACTGCGGAAACTCCAGCGCCTGTAATGCCGCGTCGCGGCTGAGCCGGTGGGCCAGTTCGCTTTGCGCCCAGGCCATGAAGCGAGCACACAGGCCATCAAAAAAAGCTTGCAGATCGACGGCCGACCAGTCTTCTTGAATGGGGTGCTCGGTCTGATCCACCACATCAAAATAGACTAGGCTTAGCGTGATGTGGGGTAGTTCCCGGCTTTGGCACATCAGCCAGCCATACACCTTGAGCTGGGCCCAGTGCAGGGTGCGGTGGTTGGGTGCCATGGCGGATAAGGCACCGCGAAAGGTCTTGACCTCTTCCAGCACATTGGTTGCGGGGTCATAACCATCGGCCCGACCGCTGACACGCAAGGGTGTGTCTGAAGCTGAATCCCCAGCAGTGACATAGATGCCCGCGAGCGTTACTTCTGCCTCATGCCCAGGCGCTCTGCGGCTGGCCACCAGTTGGTGCCCTTCCCTGCCCTGCTGCGCCGTGGGCGATGGGGTAAAGCGCAGATCAAGGTCGCCATGCTTTGCCGCAAACTCGCACAGGTTGCGAACCGAGACGCTGTACCCTGCGTCTTTGCTCATGACTCCAGCAACATGCTCTGGTCGGGGCCAACCACGCCCAAATCAACATGTGCGCGCAGCGGCGTTGCCTTGGCCAGTACCATCCACAACGCAAACGGCAGATCGGCCACTGCACGCTTGGGCGCATTGCGCAACACCTCCAACCGCTCGTTTTGCAGCAGCATGACGCCGCATTCCAAGGGGATTTCGTCGGCTTGGGCAATGGGTTGGCCCTTACGGTCACAGCCCAGCACATACCAGCACTGACCGCCTGCATCCAGATAACCGTCACGCTTGTCCTTGGATTTGAGGTCGCCCAGCAAATCAGCGCGGCTGACCTTGATCTCGTGCACCACCGGCTCCAGATAAGCCGCCACCGAGGTGTTGCGGATAGAGAACACGTCGGGCATGCAAATCTTCCAGCGGTTGGCATCCTGTGGTGTGGAATCTGGCGCCGAAGGTAGGCGTGCGCGGATGCTCAGGTCCGTCCAGACGATGCGGCCATCGCGCAGCATCTGCTGTGCCACACGGTCCACCAGTTGATCATGGGCCGAGCGCGCCTGGCGGTTGTTGTGAAAGGCCTCGGCCAGGAAGGTGATGCCCGCATCGGTGAGCCGAACCTTGTCGTGCCCGCTAGTCTCTACCAGCCGCTCCAACAGGCCTGCTGCAAGTAGCTCAACCTCCACACTGTCCTGGCTGGGCCAGCCGGCGGAGCGGTAAACATCGCGCAGCCGCCGGGCGTGGGTACGGCTCAAGGCGATATTGTTAATGACGGTGGTGCGGGGCATGGCGGCGTGGGCAAGAAAGCGCAGGCCACAGAATACTGTATAAACAGCCAGCTATCTAGCCCTGGCTGCAGTAATGCAAAGAAAAAGAGTTACTTGCCGCCAATTTTTGGTGGTGCCGCAGGCGCAGGCGCTGCAGCGGGCGGTGGCTTGCCGTTTGCCTTGGCTCTGGCGGCGGTTGCTGCGGCGGCCGCAGCTTGCGCGTTGGCTGCAGCAGTTGCTGCGGCGGCCTTGGCTGTTGCCGCCGCAGCCTTTGCGGCTTCAGCTGCAGCCTTTGCCGTTACGGGCGACGCGGCCAGGGACTTGTCTACTGCTGCGGCAGCTGCAGCTTCCGCCTTGGCCGCAGCCGCTGCTGCAGCTTCTGCCTTGGCTGCTGCGGCCGCAGCATCGGCATTGGCCGCAGCCGCTGCTGCCTCTTTGGAAGACGCGTCTGCTTGTCTGGCTCCGGCTGCAGCACGCTGAAGCGCCTCCGCCTCTTCCTGCGTCAGGGCACGGTCACTTGGGGGAGCAGAGGCAGCAGGCTCAGGCGCTGAGGCTTTGTTTGCACTGCGGGCGGCAGCCGCGGCGTCGGCTGCTGCCTGTATCCGCGCATTGGCGGCCGCATTCTCGGCCGCCCAGTCCCGCACAGGGCCGTCTGATATGCGCCCTTTCTGGATAGGCACCACCACTTCCTTGGCACCCACTGTAGGGCAAGGCCTTTCGGAATAACTCGTCTTGCCATCCGCAGTAGTGCACTTGAAAACCTCTGCAAAGGCCTGGGGTGTGGACAACACCAGCGGCACTAGTAGCAGCCAGGTGGTGGTTGAGTTTGTGCGCATGATTTTTTGAAATCCCTAATGTGTTTTGACAGTGGTGGCGACACGATTGGCTGATCGCTTGCATCGGGCAATTATGCGGCCATCCATTGAGGATTGGAATGCCCAGGCACTTTGCACTGCACTACTTTGGGCCCACTCGTTCAACGTATGGACTCCAGGGCATTCAAGCCAACTTACTTCTTATTTGATAGCAATGGCGGTAAGTTCTACGGGGGCTAGGGAGCGATTTGATACATCAAGATGGTCAGCAATCAAGTCTTTATCAAGCAAGGGAAAAGTCTTCGAAGTGCTCTTTGCAACGACTTGTAAGGCGGTATCAAACTGCTTGCCCGCAAAGCCCAGCTTGTTCTTGCCGGAGCCCGCCTGGTTGTTCGGCCGCTCGCCGTAGGGGCGGTAGTTTTCTTTCCAGATGACGGCACCCGCGCCATCGGTGGCCAGCATGGGGCTGCCGGAGATGTCGAATAGAACCGCAGGCTGCGGTGTAGTTGACCAGCGTGCCGCTACCCTACGAATACTCCTGATTCAATAGCGGAAGAAGTCTATTTTACGGGGGCTAGAGGCAGATTTCACATAGATGCTTCCGCGAAAACTAAGGGTTTGAGATCAGGATTTATGCGCTGGGTTCAAATAGTCCTACACGAGCTTCATGATGAACGCCTTACCCTCTCATCACATCGACTCTTTACACGAGCCTTCCCGTTACAACCAATTCGTTCATGTGTGTGTCAAACACCATCCAACTCCCGTCAGGTGCCGCCAAAAAAAACTCAAAAAATCTGCACTCCCGAAGCACGGCAATGACACTTTCCATGCTCCCCAAATAGACTGGCCATGGGGGAAGGCTGTCATCGGTTACTACAAGAACGACTGGGCTTTCTTGCTCAATGAGGGTAGCCAAGATGGCAAGCCCATCATTGCTCTCATACGCTATATGTTTGCTTGGTTTTTTAAGTGATTCCCACCACCATTGACATTTGCTGTCCGTCACAAAGACATTAGCTAGCTCATTGACGCAGGCTGCGGCCTCTCCTTCTGACAAAGAGTGAATCCCGCCAACTTCTCTCACAGCGACTTCCAACTCCGCAAGCAGTTCTTCATCAATCATTGGTCTGTCCTATTGATCTTTTCTGTCTGGACGCGACGGGTGCTGAGGCCCAGAATACGGCTCGTTTCCGCGCTTGGTCCCACCACTGCCGCGCTTCCCAGCGCTTTGCCATGATATGTGTTGTGTGTCGTGATGCGGGCCTGGGGAAGCGTGTGGCCCGTCGTAGCCAACTTTGGCGCCGCCCTGCCCCTTGAATTCAACAACGGTGCCAGTTTTCGGATCCATCTTTGAAAATTCAACTTTACTTGCGTCGGTCATGCCAGCTTTCTCGAAAGCTGTTCTCCTTGCAGCGTCGAAGCCGCCCACACTCTTGTCTGCCCCTCCTGCAACGATCTTTGACCCAATCTCAATCCCATGGGTCGCCCTCACCCCGTGCTCAACAGCGCGCGCCGTCTTCATCGCCTGGCCCACTCCTGGAACTGGGCTGACAACTCCCACTGCGCTCATCGCCACATCTAACATCGCATGGCCGACGCCCTCACCTCGGTACATCGCCACACCCAACTTGCCCAGGTCATAAGCCAAGAAAGCAACATCAATGGGGCTATGCCCATCGGGGTCCACATACTTGTACGGGTTGTTGTTGGCATACGCATAGCGGTTGAAGCTGTGGACGTTACCGTCGTCAAAGCCCTTGGGATCAACGCCCATAAACCGCCCCAACACCGGGTCGTAATACCGCGCCCCCATGTAACTCAAGCCCGTGGCCGGATCAAACTGCTTGCCCGCAAAGCCCAGCTTGTTCTTGCTGGAGCCCGCCTGGTTGTTCAGCCGCTCGCCGTAGGGGCGGTAGTTTTCTTTCCAGATGACGACGCCCGCACCATCGGTGGCCAGCATGGG
>CAUPQG010000026.1:0-58688 GCA_963513355.1 uncultured Rhodoferax sp.
CCTGAGGAATGGCACGGATACCGTGACCGTTGGAACATCAAATACCGCCTTCATTTTTGGCACGCGCATAGCAGCCGGTGGGGTTTATGCGGTAACGGTCTCAGCACAACCGGCCGGGCAGACTTGCACAGTGGCCAACGGTAGCGGTACGGTTGCAAGCGCCAACGTGACGAACGTCTCGGTCACCTGTACCAACAACCCTGCTGTGGTGTCCAAGACCATTACTTACTCGGCAGACAACGGTTTTGGTGTGATGGTTCAACACACCGCCATGGTGTACTACCCGGGATCGCTAGCGGCCGGTGTGAAGCGACCGGTGATTGTGAGTATTCCGGGTTGGGGAGGATCGGGCGACGTAGGCCCTTCTTCCAGCACATACTGGGCCACCCAGGGCTATGTGGCGGTGAATGTGGGTTTTAAGTTCATCCGTACGTGGGAAAGCAACCTTTGGGACAGTGTTGACGGTGCCCTGGATGCTGTGCAAGCCGACGCGTCAATTCCCGCAGACAACAGCATCGTTGCGCTGAATGGGACGTCTTATGGTGGGACTCAATCGGTTGTCGTTGCGACAAACATCAGACACAAGAACCTAATTCGTGCCGTGCTGGCGGAGGATGCAGGGTACACCTGGTGGGATTCCGCGATCAACACCGCTTTCATCGCACCGTCTAGCAGACCCTTTTCCATCGCCATGCAAGAAAACCAGGGTGATGCGAGCTTCCCAATTGACTCATGTGCCTTCACAAACTGCGGGATAAGAAACCGGGCACAAAGTCATCAGAACAGTGCTAACGGGGCTGACCACGTACGTGTATACAGCAACTGTCCAGCCGGAGGAAGCCATGGTGCACGCCCGGCGGGATGGGATGTTTGGAAACTCAACGCCATGAAGCACATGCTGCACGTGGATGCCGGTGCTCCGCCGTTTGCGGGCTCTGCGACCAGCGCGACACCAACAAACGCCTGTTTGTAGCAACGAAATTGTCTGTCTGTCTGTCTGTCTGTCTATCTATCGTTTTTCAACTTTCATTGAAAGGATCTGCAATGTTCTCATGGCTCAAAAATCTGTTTGTGGGTGAATCTCAGTCGGCGGGAGGTGCCATCCACCACCGACCGGCAGCACGCCCACCTGCGCCACCGAAATTTATCGCTCCGGCGGAGGCGCCTCCTAGCCAAGCGATTACCGGTCGGGGGCTCTCGTTCCATGCAGACCTGATTCCCAAATTGTTACACGAGCACCGGGTCGTGCTGGAACTGTACGGGCAGATCCTCCACAATGCCACGGTGAAAGACTGGGGAAAAGTGGCGCCGATGCTGGCTCAGTTCAAAAAAGGTCTCTCGGATCATCTGCTTGATGAAGCGGTACGTTTGTACGTTTACCTTCAAAAGTCGGTGGAGGACGAAGAAAGCAGAGCCTTGATCCGAAACTTTCGCACGGAGATGGAGGGTATCGGGCGAGTGGTCATCAAAGTCCTCGATCGATTTGAGGACGTCGCGAAGTCACCCTATTTGCAGGAGTTGTTCGAGGCTGAATGGAGAGGGCTTGGTGCGGTATTGGGGGACCGAATAGCCAGGGAAGAAAAAACCCTGTATCCGTTATACGCTTGAAAGCAGTAGTTCATAGGGAGGCAAAAAAGATGAAAGCTAGCATTGTGAAAAATGAAGAGGGACGGGTTGTTGCTTTAGAAGTCAGTACTTTGGAAAATCTATCTGCGATAACCAGGGTCCTAGAGCGCGCGACGGGCGTCAGTGATGTCCGACGCCAGTTCTCAATGGATACACCCCTGCAGTTTTTTTGTGGGAACGTTCAATGGCTCGTATTTGATGCATGGGGAGACAGCGAAAGCTATCAGATATTCCCAACAGCTGATGGCGTGCCAGAGCTGAGCTTCTATACGCTACTGGATGCCTTTGAAAGCTACAAAACAGTGTTTCAGCGAATTGCGGGGTGGTTTTCCCATAACGGATCAAACTATGCGAATTCATAGACTGCTTGGGTGACAAGAAGGCCCTTCTACGTCGCCCGTTCCGACGATGCGGGCCGCGCCTGGCCGATTACAACGATCTCGTTACCGAGGTCTCCCCGCGGGTTCCGTTGGGACAGCCCGGCGCTTCCCCGAAAAAACGTTTGCAATTTATCGCAACTGTTTGTCTCGCAACGTAGCTTGCTATAGACCCCAAGACCACAACGGCCTGTTACTGCCCGTCCCGCGCTCGCTGTGGCGCCGCGTCTTGGCGAGTGCTCTTAAAGATTACGATACGAACAATCCGCATAGCAGCCAGCCGGTTGTCGCCGCACGTGAACGCTGGGCACGTTTTTTCCTGGAGCAGGGTGAGCTGGCACCGGCGCAACAGGCGTTTTGAGGAAATATTGGTGGATGTCGCCGATCCGCAATGGGCTATTTGGACCAACTCAAAGGCTTTCGGGATGTACGCATGCAAGCCTATTTGTGGCGCGTGCGCGCGGCCGCGTTGGACAAAGCTGGCGCGCATGCAGAGGCCAAGACCTTGCGGGACCGTGCGCTGGCGCAAGCCAAGCGCACCGATGCGCCCCAAAGCCCGACGCTGACACAAACGGCTTATCTGGGGCTTTAAGCGCCCATACGGGGCTATCGCGCCAGAGACAGCTGCTGCCGCCTGAATCCCTTAAATTCCCGCACAATGTTTTTTTGGAGATTTAACCCATGACAGCGCGCAGCATTCAAAAATTGTTTGACCTCACCGGCAAGACCGCCCTCATTACTGGTGGCTCGCGCGGCCTGGGCCTGCAAATGGCCCACGCCCTGGGTGAAGCCGGTGCCAAGATCATGCTCAGCTCGCGCAAGGCGGCTGACCTGGAAGAGGCTGCTGCTGAACTGCAGGCTGCGGGTGTTGATGCCCGCTGGATTGCCGCCGATTGCTCCAAAGACAGCGAGATCAAGCGCCTGGCTGACGAGACCCTGGAGCGCATGGGCGATGTCGATATTCTGGTCAACAACGCCGGTGCTTCCTGGGGAGCCCCGGCCGAAGACCACCCGGCCGAAGCCTGGGACAAGGTCATGAACCTCAACGTGCGTGGCTACTTTTTGCTGAGCCAGGCCATCGCCAAGAAGAGCATGATCCCGCGCAAGAGCGGTCGCATCATCAACATCGCCTCCATCGCCGGTCTGGGTGGCAACCCTACGGCGATGAAAACCATTGCCTACAACACGTCCAAGGGCGCGGTCATCAACTTTACCCGCGCGCTTGCGGCGGAGTGGGGCGCTTATGGCATCAATGTGAACACCATCTGCCCCGGCTTTTTCAAGACCAAGATGGCTGCGGTGCTGATTGAGACACTGGGCGAGGACAAGATGGCCGCCCATGCGCCGCTCAAACGCATTGGTGACGACGAAGACCTGAAGGGGCTGACCCTGCTGTTTGCGTCGGACGCGGGCAAACACATCACCGGCCAGTGGATGGCCGTAGACGGCGGTGTGAGCGTAGTAACCGGTGGCTAGCAACGTGGCCCCCACGCTCCGCCGCTGCGCGGGTCGCTGCCCCCCGAGGGGGCTAATTTGCCTTGGGGCGGCCCGGCGGCAAATTGCCGTTTTTACTTCGAGCAGCGTATGAGTTGGCAAAAAGCCGTCGGCTTCGGTGTCGACATCCCTTTTGTCACGCTGCTGGGCTTCGAGCTGACCAAGTTCGAAGGCGGGCAGTCTGAGATTGTGTTCGCGCCCAAGCCCGAGCACCTGAATTCGTTCTCGGTCACCCACGGTGGCGCGTTGATGACGCTGTTGGATGTATCCATGGCCACCGCCGCGCGCAGCCAGGTGCCCGAGATGGGCGTGGTCACCATCGAGATGAAGACCAGCTTCATGCAGCCAGCCCTTCCAGGCACAGGCCCGCTGGTCGCCAAGGGTGTGCTGATGCACCGCACGGCCACCATGGCGTTTGCCCAGTCCACCGTGTTTGACGGCGCGGGTCGCGCCTGCGCGCACGCCACCGGCACCTTCAAGTTTGTGAAACGCCTGCCCACCGGCACCAAGACCACGAATCCCCTGAATGCACCCTCCGGCCAGGTCTCTACAGACTAAATTGGCACCTAGCCCCCGTAATCATTCAATCTAATGCTATCTAAGTGATAGCAAATCATTTAACCAGGAGCTTTCCACCATGCCAAGCAACCAACAAATCCATTTAGACAATCGCCCAGTGGGCGAGGCCGTTGCCAGCAATTTCAAGCTGGTCGTTGCTGAAACCCCGGCCCTGACCGACGGCCAGGTGCTGGTGCGCCACCATTATTTGAGCCTGGACCCCTACATGCGCGGCCGCATGAATGACGCCAAGAGTTATGCCCAACCCCAGGCCCTGGGCCAGACCATGGGCGGCGGCACGGTGGGCGAGATTGTGGAGTCGCGCAACCCCAAGTTTGCGGTGGGCGACAAGGTGGTGGGCATGGGTGGCTGGCAGGAGTACAGCGTGGTCGATGCCACCCAGCCCGGCGCGCTGCGCAAGGTTGACACCACCCACGTGCCTTTGAGCGCCTACCTGGGCGCGGTGGGCATGCCCGGTGTGACCGCCTGGTACGGTTTGGTCAAGATTTGCCAGCCCAAAGCCGGCGAAACCATGGTGGTGAGCGCCGCCACCGGCGCCGTGGGCAGCGCCTTTGCAGCACTCTCCAAGGCACGCGGTTGCCGCACTGTGGGCATAGCCGGCGGACCGGACAAATGCAAATACGCGGTGGAAGAGCTGGGCTTTGACGCCTGTATTGATTACAAGCTGCACGACAACGCAGGCTCCCTGTCCAAGGCGATTGCCGAGGCATGCCCCAATGGCATTGACGGCTATTTTGAAAACGTGGGCGGCATGGTGTTGGACGCGGTGCTGCCGCGCATGAACGCCTTTGGCCGCATTGCGGTCTGCGGCATGATCGCTGGCTACGATGGCAAGCCCTTGCCGCTGAGCTACCCGGCCTTGATACTGACCCAGCGCCTGACGGTGCGCGGCTTTATCGTCAGCGAACACATGGAAATCTGGCCCGAGGCCCTGACCGAACTGGGCACGCTGGTGGCCACCGGTAAGCTCAAGGCGCGCGAGTCTATTGCGCAGGGCATTGCCGCAGCGCCCGAGGCGTTTTTGGGCCTGCTCAAGGGCAAGAACTTTGGCAAACAGCTGGTCAAATTGTTCTGAGAACCGACGATGACAGACATCATCCTGCACCACTACGCCAGCTCGCCGTTCTCTGAAAAAGTCCGGCTGGTGCTGGGCTACAAGCAGTTGGCCTGGAAATCGGTCACCGTGCCCGCCATCATGCCCAAGCCCGATGTGCAGGCGCTGACCGGCGGCTACCGCAAGACACCGTTCCTGCAGATCGGCTCCGATGTCTACTGCGACAGCGTCCTGATGTGTGACGTGCTGGAGCACCTGCAGCCCGCACCCACGCTGTACCCCGAATCGCACAAGGGCCTGGCCCGTGTGCTGGCCCAGTGGGCGGACACCACGCTGTTCTGGGCCGCCATGGCCTACAACCTGCAGCCCAAGGGCGCGATGACCATGTTCGATTCGCCAGAAACCGCCAAGGCCTTTGGTGCCGACCGCGGTGCCATGAGCGTGGGCATGAACCGCCTGCGCCCGGGCGATGCCGCTGCGGCTTACAAGTCTTACCTGCGCCGCTTGGCCAATATGCTGGACGGCAATGACTTCTTGTTGGGCAGCAGCCCCTGTGTCGCGGACTTTTCTGCCTACCACCCGCTGTGGTTCACGCGCGTCTGTGTGCCGGTGATGGCCGACATACTGAATGCAACCCCCACGGTGCTGCAGTGGATGGACCGCATGGCGGCCTTGGGCCACGGCCACAAAGAGAAGATATCTGCTACAGAAGCGATAGCAATATGTGCAGCATCTACCGGGGCTACAGCCCAGAATGATCAAGGCTTCCAGGACGAGCATGGCATTGCCCTGGGCAGCCAGGTCAGCATAGCAGCGGAGACCTTTGGCCCCGAGGCGACCGTAGGTGAACTGGTGGCTGCCACCCGCACCCGTTACACCCTCAAGCGGGTGGACGAACGTGCCGGTACGGTACATGTGCACTTTCCCCGTATCGGCTATGTGCTCAAGGCGGTACAGCCAGCATGAGCGCCGCGGTACCCAAAACCCCGCCCGCGCTGGATTGGAAGCTGGCCGCATTGGATGCGTTGACCGTGCCCGAGCTCTACGCCATGTTGCAACTGCGCAGCGAGGTGTTTGTGGTGGAGCAAAACTGCATCTTCCCGGACATGGATGGTGCAGACGACCAGGCCCTGCACCTGCTGGGTAGTGCAAACGGGCAGTTGGTGGCCTATGCCAGGTTGTTCCCGGCCGGAATCAAATTTGCCGAGGCCAGCATTGGCCGTGTTGTGACGCGTATGAGCGCCCGTGGCGGTGGCTTGGGCCATGTGCTGATCCAAAAGGCCATAGCTGCAACGCACAGCCAGTGGGGTATGCAGCCCATACGCATTGGTGCCCAGGCCCGGCTCAAAGCCTATTACAGCCAGCACGGCTTTGTGGATGTGGGTGTGCCCTACATCGAAGACGGTATTGACCATATTGAGATGGTTTGGAGCCCAGAAACCTCCACACCCCCATCTAAACCCACAGGAGATGTCCTTCCATGATTTCTGATTTCAAAAACAAGACTGCCGTTTTGACCGGTGCCGGCTCCGGCTTCGGCCTGGAGTGCGCGCGTATTGGTGCCAAGCTGGGCATGAATTTGGTATTGGCCGATGTGCAGCAAGACGCACTGGATAAGACCGTGGCCGAAATGCAAGCCGCCGGCGCGCAAGTGCTGGCCATGCGGGTTGACGTGTCCAAGGCTGACCAAATGCAGGCCTTTGCCGAAGCTGCCTTCCAGCGGTTTGGTGCGCCGCACTTCGTCTTCAATAACGCGGGGGTAGGGGCGGGCGGCCTGGTGTGGGAAAACAGCTTGAAAGACTG
Organism: uncultured Rhodoferax sp.; assembly: GCA_963513355.1. GTDB lineage: Bacteria > Pseudomonadota > Gammaproteobacteria > Burkholderiales > Burkholderiaceae_C > Allorhodoferax. The sequence continues at coordinate 6,934 of CAUPQG010000026.1, forward strand.
GGAGTGGGTGACGGGTGTCAATGTGATGGGTGTGGTGCACGGCGTGCATTTCTTCACACCCATGATGCTGGCCGCCGCCAAGGGCGACCCCGCTTACCAGGGCCATATCGTCAACACCGCCAGCATGGCCGGCCTGCTGAATGCGCCCAACATGGGCATCTACAACGTCAGCAAACACGCCGTGGTGGCGCTGAGCGAGACGCTATACCAAGACCTGGCCCTGGTGACTGATCAGGTCAGCGCCAGCGTGTTGTGCCCCTTCTTTGTGCCCACCGGCATCAGCCAGAGCCACCGCAACCGCCCGGACGAACTCAAGGCGCAGGACAAACCCACACAAAGCCAGCTCCTCGGCCAGGCCATGAGCGACAAGGCCGTGGGCAGCGGCAAGATCACCGCCGCCCAGGTGGCGCAAATGGTGTTCGACGCCATTGCAGCCAATCAGTTCTACATCTACAGCCACCCCAAAGCCATTGGCTCGGTGCAGACCCGCATGGAAGACGTGATGCTGGCCCGCAACCCGACTGACCCGTTTGCGCACAAGCCCGAGCTGGGTGTGGAGTTGAAGAAGGCGCTGCGGGTGTGATTGGCCAAAGCGCCGCTCCATTTTTCGACCTATCTCCAACAGGCTGACCCTATCCATGAGCTACGTCTTGCACCTGTGGCGAGAACCTCTACCGGCCAGTCTGGCCCAGGCCGAGGCACTGGTGCCTGATCTACGCCGACAGCTGGTGTTCGAGCCCGACCCGCGCGCGCGGGCACTGGTTGAAGGTATTGCTGCGCGCATGCCCCAGGGGCATGACCCAGAAGACTATTGGAACGAGCCGCCCGACGCGGAGCCCGCCTCGCCGCTGATGACGCTCAGCCCGAGCACCAGCGAACTCGACACGGTGCTACCCATCTTGCTTGACGTGGCACGGGAGCAGGGCTGGGTAGTCCATGACGGCCAGGCCGGCGAGTCGTGGCTGCCAGACGGGCGCGTGTTACGTCGGGCTGGCAGCTTTTCCGCGCCTACTCTTGCGATCGACGACACGCATGCCGATTCGCCTGCCGCACGTGCCACTTGGCTGCGCAAGCGGTTGGCGCCACTGTTTGAGCGCCACGGCTACCGCAGTGCGCGCGGGGAGTTCTGGTTCACCAAGTCATTGCCAATCGGCAAAACCGTTTTTTATGGCGATTGCGTTCGTTCTGGCCTGAATCACGGCCTCTGGCTGGAATTGGATTACCCTGAAGCGTTGCACGCCGCTGTGAATTCAGATGGCGGCCCAGGACTGCGGATAGCGCTACATCGCTTGGCCGCTGCCCATGGATTGGACTTCACCTACAACGAGCCGCCCGCCCTATTCATGAGTGAGCCTGGGGCTGTAGTCTATGAACTGCCGTGCACCCAGGCTGATGCGCTGCGGCTTCGCGGCGACGAACTGGAACGCCTCTATGGTGAACACGTCCTGCCGTGGCTGGAAGGCTTGCAATCGTTGGACGATGTGGACCACTGGGCCAACCGAGTACCTGATGCTGCCTGCCCCTTCAACGGCCTGCGCCGACGCAGCAACTACCGGTTGGTCAATTACCATCCCGATTTGTTAATCGCCCGCGCGGTCAATGCTCCCGACTTTGAAGCCATGGCGAAGCAGCGGCTTGCCCTTTACGAGGCCGACGCCTTCGGCCGTGGATTGCTGCCTCAGCTTCGCGCGATGCTACGAGTCTGCGGCCTTGCCACATGAAGTCCGCGGCGCAATAGCATTGCGAAATTGGGCTTGCAAGAAACCGACCTAACCCCGTGCTCAAACTTACTCGCTCGCCTTTGACCATGTCGTTGATCAGTCAGGGCCGTTGGTGCTGCAATTCGTCGAAGTAACTGGCGGACAGGGCCACTTGCGGATTTGGCCAGAGACTGCTTTCTGGAAGACAATCACTCCCACTTGTCGCGCCGCGCGATACGCAGCCCTCCAGCTTTTCGAGATGCCTACCTTTCATCATGGATAAATTATTGCTGCAGCAGCAGGTGCTGGAGCGGCTCGCCGAAGACCTGCTGCAAGCCGAACAGGCAGTGCGTGCGGCCCATGAAACGGCGACTCACGAAGAAAACATTGCCGAAAACAAATACGACACATTGGGACTCGAAGCTGCCTACCTGGCCACTGGCCAGGCTCGGCGCGCCGAGGGCATCCGGCAGGCGATGGCTGTTTGGCGCCAATTCCGCCCGCGCCCCTACGACGCCAGCAAAGGTATACAGCTCGGCGCGCTGGTCTGCCTAGTCGATTCCGACGACAAGCAGCAACAGCTCTTTATCGGGCCGGATGGGGGCAGCATGAAGTTGGTCAGCGGCGCTCAGCTCGTTCAGGTCATCAGCAGCGAAGCCCCTTTGGGCAGGGCCATGCTGGGTAAATGTGAGGGTGATGAGGTGTGGATAACGGGCGCTCCAATTCGACAGCAATTTGAGGTGCTGCGGGTCTATTAATCCGCAAGCAAGCCCACGCCACATTGGCTGTGGTCAGCAAACGTGCCGGTGGGGCTCGAATTCGGCAGTGGGCCAGCTGCGGTCTCCGTCCAATGGCCGCTTACGAGCAGTTCGTTTCTGTCGGCTGTGCGACCACGAGAGCGGCGTTCACCTTCTCCTTGGGGTCAAGAGCATAGACAACGCTATGCCGACTGCACTTTCAACATCAAACCAACTTGTCAACATTCCTTCCCAACTTCGACATGTCGGTCTGGGTGCTGTCAGTCGCTGATTTAGAAGGGTGTTTCACAGCATAGGTAGCGGCTTCCTGAACGGATACGACGCCATCTTCGTTTGTATCAGCACTGGCATAGGTTATTGACGAACTATTCGCGCTGTCCGATCTATTCGCCCCATCAGGACCGCCGGGTCCACCTTCTTTGCCCGGCCCACCTGGTCGACCCGGCCTGGGAGGGCCACCCTGTGGGCCACCAGGCGGTGGCTTTAGGTTGCCGCTTTTGATGGCGGCTTCGATGTCCGACTTCCCGATGCTTCCTGTCTTCTGCGTGTCAATGGAGTCATACACCTGGGTGGCTTCTGCGCTAGATACGCCTTTGGCTTCCATTCCAGAGATGAACTGTTCCTTCGTCACCTTCCCAGTGTTGATGGGGTCAAGCTGTTTCATCATTTTGGAAGCCATTGCGGAAGCCATCTGTGATGGATCAAATGCGCCGCCATTTGTGCTTCTTACCGGACTGATGGACATACTGACTCCGATGGTGATTTGAGAGATCCAAATGACTGGATTCGTATGTCCAATTTCGACAGGATGGGCCGGTCACTTGATGTCGCGGAGTGTAAAGTCAGGTAAATGCTTTAGGGCACCAGTTTTCAGAGGATTTCATGGTCAGAATTGTCAGTACCGCCAAGAACAATATGTAGCCATTCCTATCTGCACTACGTTCGTTGGCCTATCGTCACTGAGTTGAGTAGGAGCAAAGATGAAGTTCAGTCGTCGCGACGTTGTCACTGGAGCAGTTGGCGCGACTTTGGGCGTTGCTTTTACCTCATTGGCTACGGGCATTTTCAGGCCAGACTCGGCAGCCAAAGTCGCATCAAGCGTGAGCTTTCGCGTTGAGAATTCATTTCGGATCGTCGAGGCTAACGGTTTGCCAGGGCACGAAATCGGCGACTTTCCCAACCAACACGACCCGATGGGTGTTGAGTTGCAGACACATCGTTTGAAAATGCCAGTGCGTCCTGTGCGCAGTATCGAACCGATACCGATCAACATGTGGTGGTTCGGAGTTGCGATAAATGGCGTCCCATTTGATCCATCGGGACCCTTCTGGGATGGCGATGACGCCAGTGGTTGGCAGTTTGAGGTTTTGCACCCGGGGAATGCAATCGCTTTGGGTATCGACCGCAATAACGCGCATACCCAAATTGGCGGAACCTACCATTACCACGGTATCCCCAGCGGACTATTGTCGCAATTGGCCAGTGGAAATTTGTCGGGCGTAATGCCGTTGGTGGGGTACGCCGCGGACGGATATCCAATCTACGGGCCGGAATGTCCAGCCAGGGCGGATGATCTTGAAAGTCCAAAGCGGCGGCTGCGATCAAGTTACCGTCTTGCAGATGGCAAACGTGCAAATGGGCCACTTGGAAGACCAGACGGAAGATTCGTTGAAGACCACGTTTACGACCGAGAATATGGCGATCTAGACGAATGCAACGGCCGCTTTGGCGTAACGCCTGAATTCCCAGAAGGAACCTACTACTACGTGCTGACGGATAGCTTTCCTTATATCCCACGCTTCTACCGCGGTCAGCCAGACAGTAGCTTTAAGCATGGACCACCACCGGGTGTATCGGCACCTGTTCCGAGGGAGCTGCGTAATTACCGTGGTGTTTGACTGAAGGATGAACCCACCAGTTGACCGGGCGCGCATCAGCCGCTTTACGAGAAAACAGTGTCAGGCTTGACGTGCTTCATGAGCATCGCCAGTCGTGCATCAAATTCACCACCAGGAAACACGTCTTGCAACTGTTTATCGTTAAGGCTAAAGCCCGCACGCAATACCTGGAAAAAAACGCTGCGAAAGTCGTGATGCACGGGCAGGTCGCGCCCCTCATGTAAGTTTCCACTGGACAAGCCGGTCCATTCCCCGTGCCAGCGCCCACCGTTGATGCGGTTGCCGATCAGCCACATGGTGTTGCCATGGCCATGGTCGGTTCCTCGCGTGCCGTTCTCGGCCACCGTGCGGCCAAACTCACTGACCACCACAATCACATCGCCGTTCTCGGAAAAATCTTGCCGGAGTTGCACCAAGGCTTGCCCAAGTCTGGCGAAATTTTGTGACAGCGCCCCGGTGGCGGCTCCCTGATTGGCGTGGGTATCCCAACCACCGGCAGACAGAAACCCCAAGCGCAAACGACGGTCGCTGCGCATCAAGGTCCCAAGGTGCTGCGCATCCAGTAGGAGGCCTGCGGCGCTCGAAGCTCCATTGTCCGACGCCATCATTTCCTGATTCAATTCTTGTGCACTGTTCATGCGGCTGTCCGCGCCCTGTCGGAAGGCGCTGGAGACGGCGTCCGTGCCGGCATACAAATCCGTGAGCGCCTGGCGCGTGCGTTGGTTCCCTAAAACGCCTTCCTGCGTTGCGGATTTTCCCTTGGGGATCAAGCGCACGGGAGCTGGACCGCTGAGGATTTTCGGATTGGCCTCGCCAACACCGATGGCAGTGGCGGCAGTGCCGCCGCCAGAGCCCAACGCAGCCAGCGTATTGAGCCAGCCGCGCGGCGCATTGCTTTTTCCGGGAATGCCAATCTCCCAATGGTTTTGTGCCTCAAAGTGGGAACGCGTCGGGTCAGGCGAGCCGGCGCTGGGGATAAAGCTCAGAACACCGCTTTTCCACAATGGCAGCAACGGGGCCAGAGCCGGGTGCAGCGCAAAGGTGGTATCCAACTTGAGGGCGGTTGCCCCGCTACCGTCTGGTGCCGCAATGGCAATGTTGGGACGCATGTTTGCGTAGTGCGCATCGGCATACGGCACGGTGGCGGAAACTCCGTCATAGGCACCGCGCAGAAAGACAATGATCAACCGTCCGCTGGTCAGTCCCGCCGCAGGCTGCGCCCACACTTGCGGTAGCAACACAGTGCCTGCGGCTAACCCCAGAGTGCGCAGTAGTTGTCGACGTTGGGAGAATAGGGAGGGATACATGTTGGGTGATCTCCTATTTGCGCATGAAGTCGGGGCTCGCAAGCATCAAGCCAGTCCGCGAGGGGGCGGGTTCCTGTGCGATGCGCTGACGGGTCGCGTTGCTAAAGAAGGGCGCCAAATACTCTGGCACGGCGACTTGCTTGGCGAGTGCCATTGCAAAGTCGGCGCGGCGCGTCAATGCCTCGGGTGAGAGCCAGGTGGCGGCATCGGTTTTGTAGCCGTCGGGTGTCTGCCAGCCTTGCACGGGCTGACCGGCGTCATTCAAGAACTTGAGTGTTTGCGCTAGGTCGCGCCGGTCTTGCGCGGCATCGACCGCCAGCAGCGTGGAGCAAGCAAAGTCAATCGGGGTCTTGAACAAGGTCTGGTCAGACTGCCAAAACGCAGCAGACTCTACCAACGTGCGCAGAACCGCGCGTATGTCCCCTTGCGAAGCAGTGAAGCTGGCAGCCAGTTGGTCGACCAACACCTGGCTTGGCTTGTCAGACACAAAAAAACTTGCCATGCGGGTAGCGATGCGCTTGGCGGTGTACGGATGCCGGGCCAGCATGCGGATGGCGTTCTCGCCCTCCTGCAGACCCTGGTTGTGAAACGTGGTGCCCAGCAGGCGTTTTTGTCCGTTATCGTGCGTCTGCGGGTTGAACCGGAACCCGGATACCTCTCGGGGTGCTACCGTCCAGCCGGTGAGAATACGCGCAAGTTCGCGCACATCACTTTGGCTGTAGCCTCCGTTCACACCCAGCGTGTGCAGTTCCAGCAGCTCGCGGGCGTAGTTTTCGTTGAGTCCTTTGGCCTGCCCCATCGGACCGGTGCTGCCATCGGCCACACTTTGCGCTTGGTCCAGATAGAACAACATAGCGGGGTGCTTGGCGCTGGCCAGTAAAAGGTCCTCAAACTTTCCGAGTGCGTTGGCACGGATAACGTTGAGTTCGTAATGTCCGACAAACGGCCGAACTGGTCCTTTGCCCGCGAAGACATTGAGGTGGTTAAACCAGAACTCGGTCATGCGCGCAAGCAGCGGGTTTTCCAGTGCGGGGTTGCTACACGCCGTGATGCGCCAGGCGGCTGCTTCACGCGCGGCATCGCGGCTGAATATGGCACCCACCATCCTGCCGCCACCGGGCTCTGCGTCGTCCTTCTTTTGCAGCTTTTCTTGTCCGGCCTTGCGCGCCTGCCGCTCAGCCTCAAATACCGGAAATATCTGAGCGAGCGGCTGGTTGAAGTGGGTGAACTGGGTTGGAATGGCCGCTGGCCTTTGGCTCGCTCGGTAGGCAGCATCCACCTGCAGTACCGCCCAAGCCTGCGCACCGCCTGCGCGCGATATGTCTTGCACCAGACCTGGCGTAGGCCCGTAGCCCAGACGAGAACTGGCACGCCAGACAGCGTCCGTTGGGGCAACAGTTTGTGCCTGGATGGGGGCAATCAGCGAGCAAATCGTCAAAGCAAGTGCGGGTATAGGCAGTTTGAACATGGAAACCTCCATAAACTGATGGTGGGTGGCTACTTGTTAGGGTTGCTAAAGCGTGGATTGGCAACGAACGCGCGGTCGGTGAATGTTTGCAGAAATGCGATAAGGTCGGCCTTTTCCTGAGTCGATAGGGAAAAGCCGCTGATCAATGTGCTCTTGTAGGGATTGACACGGCCGTCCCCGGCGTTGGGGCCGCTTGCGATAAGTCGTCCGCCCGCGGCGTAAAGGTCAATGACGGCTTCCAGGCTGGAGATACTTCCGTCATGCATGTAGGGCGCGGTCAGCGCTACGTTGCGCAAGCTGGCCACCCGGAATTTGCCCATATCGTCCGACCGTCCAGTCACCTCGATAAATCCCCGGTTCGGCGCGGGAAAGCCGCCCAAACCGTCGATGTTGTACAGGCCCGTGTTTTGAAAGTGGTTGGATGTGCCACGCGCATCCTCAGATGGCGCATTCAAATTGAAGCCGCTGTGGCAACGGGAGCATTTGGCCGCATCGCCAAAAAATAGTTCTTTGCCGCGCGACTCGCTCGCCGTGAGGGCCACTTTGCCTTGCAAAGACTGGTCATAGCGGCTGTCAGATGTGACCATGCCGCGTTGAAAGCTGGCAATCGACTTGATGACGTTGCTCAATGTTACGGGCGCTCCTTCGCTTGGAAACGCCTCTGAAAACTCGGCCACCAGTTTGGCATCGCTTTGTAAACGTGCCAGCATGGCACCCTGATTCAGCGGTGTAAGGCCCATTTCAACGGGGTGTTCTGCAAACAAGGGAATCACCATTTGCGCCTCCAATGTGGTGACATCAGGGCGGCCCCAGGTGTAGCTGCTGTGCCAGGCGCTGTTGCCCAGCGGCTGCGCATTGCGGTGGGTGAACTCGCTTGTTGCTCCGCGCGATACCGGCAGCCCGTCTGTAAAAGCTTTGGCTTGAACGTGGCACGAAGAGCAGCTCTGAATGCCGTTGACGGACAAGCGCGTGTCGTAAAACAAAGACCGACCGAGCTGGAATTTAGCCTCAGACATGGGATTGTCTGCGGGTACGGTGGGCAGAACGAAGTAGCTGGGCAGAGACCAGCTCCAGGCTGCAACCACCCCGGAGGGCTTGGCTTCGTCCAGCGATTGGGGGCTGTTGCCTCCCCCACCGCAAGCAGACAGCGCGCCCAGCAACACGATACTGCTCAGGCACTTTGCATTCATTTTTTACCCCTACCTTGGTTAATGATCTCGGGAATCAACTCGGTGCCCTTGCCTGCGCTGAGGCCACCCAGGCTCAGGCTGCCAGTCCAAGTGCCTGTTGTGCCACTGGTGGCGCTAGTTACCGCAAAATTTCCATCATGGCAGTCCCGCTGACCCACTACGCAGCCCTTCAGTAGCAGATCCATTGCCTCAGGGTGCCAGCCATTCATCCAGACACCATGCAGTGACAACCCCCCTCGGTTGTTGGCGTCAACCGAGTACAAGTCAGAGGCCAGTCGGAACCCTTTGGATGTTTTTGTCACTGGGTCGAGTTGAGCTGGGAACAGCGGAAAAGCAAAGTGGTAGCTCACCCGCACAATCGGATAGGGGTGCGTGCCCGGACATGTCATCGTGTTGGCTGTACCAGAGGGGTACGCCATATGACTCTGATGATTTGGAGAGTCCAGATCAACCCCGTTCCAGCAACTTGGGAAAAAGATGTCAAAGCGCAACATGTCGGGCGCGGCACATTCCGGAATGGTGCTACTCCATGGGCCACCTGCAGCATCGCTTGAATCCCAGCTTTGGCAGTGCCAGCGCGCGACCGAGGTACTTTGTGCCGCTTTGCTTGGGACACTGGTGGCATCGCCAGCAACAATCCGCAAACCGATCGGTGGCGTCCAGATGCTCTTCAAGTCGCTGACAGCCGCCGAGTAATAGAACACCTCATGGGCGGCTGCCGCCGACCGGTCACCTTCACCCACCTTGGCCTTGACTACCTCCCATGCGGGTGCTCCGGCGGCATCGAGCGTGCGGGCACCCGTGGAAGCGTTGTACTTGGGTGCCAGTAGCGCTGGCATCCAGTACGCAGACCGGTTCAAGGTACCGCCGGAGCAGCCTGCCTCGGGGCTGCTGAATAGATTGTCGAAGGTCGTAGCACTGTTTATGTTTTTTGCGCCATAGAACATGTTCAATACACTGCCATCGGGTACGCCGGGGTAGATCACCGGGTCGTTGTAAGCGGCATGGTCAAACAAACAGTTGATCCGCATGATGCCTTTCCACCCCCCTGGGGTTGCGGCCGTGGGGATGACCTGTCCATCAATCAGACGTTGGGTTGTAAAGTCGACTGAGCCGGTCGCAAAGATGCTGTCGATCTTCCATGTTTTTGACGTGCTCGCACCTGCTATACCGCTGCTATTCAGAGCGCGTACCCGAAGTTCATGGTTACCCACAGCGAGACGTTCGTACTGACTCTTGGCATTCAAACGCGGAAGTTGTAGCGGGCTGGCACAGCGTGTGAAGCTTTCCTGGTCGAGTGCACACTCGAAGCTGCTGGCGCCGGTAGCGGAAAACGCAAAGCGAGCAAAAGGCTCGGTGGTTGTAGCGCTAGGAGACTCTGAGAAAACGATGTTGCCAATTGCGACGTCAATAGGCGTAGGGGTAGGTGTGGGCGTGGAAATAGGTGAGGGTGTGGGCGTGACGGAGGTCGTGGGAGCGGCTGGGCTTGTGCCGCCCCCTCCGCATGCACTGAGCATAGTCACCACTGCAATTGTGGCCCCGTACACTTTTGAATCAGGTTTCATGTTGCCTCCGTCGGGTTTCTATATGCGACCAGTAGGTGCGGCCGGTGCCGAGGGCTTTGTAGGGCTTTGCTTATTGCCTTTGTTAGCCGCTTTTTCTTGCCGGGACATGGCCGCAAATCGTGCCTTTGCCGCAGCTTGCTTTTCGGCCCGCTTTTCTTCATTTAATGTGGGTGTTGCGGGTTGGGACCGTGTGACGGGCGCTCTAGTGGCATCTGCCGCTTGGGCGTGCGCATGGAAAGCACTTGTCAGTGCGACGAACAAAATGACTGGGACAGTAGACTTTTTCATCATGGGCTCCAAAATTTTGATTGCTGAAATCGAACTGCTGAGCGTTGCGCAGTAACCGTTCGATGAATCAATTCTGGTCACAAGAGCGCAGTGAAACGTCAGTGCAAAGTAAGTATGGGTAAAGGCTTTCCTGACACTTCTTTACGCGGTGGAGTGGGTGAATTTGAGACCAATCTCGATAGACTTGTTAGACTGAACCGATGATTCCGGAGCCCTCATGCCACGCTTGTTGATAGCCGATGACGACATGGAGTTGTGCCATTTGCTGCAGCAGTACTTCGATATGGAGGGTATGGAGTTGCACTCGGTGCACGACGGTAATGCAGTGCTTCCCGCCTTGGAGCAGTCAAGCTTTGACTTGCTCATTTTGGACATCATGCTTCCAGGCCAGCAAGGCCTCGACGTGTTGAGACAAATCCGCCGTAGTCACACGACTCCGGTGCTCATGCTCACCGCCAGAGGAGAGGAAATGGATCGCATCATCGGCCTTGAGTTGGGTGCCGACGACTACCTACCAAAGCCTAGCAGCCCACGCGAACTGGTGGCGCGGGTGCGCAGCATTTTGCGACGCAGTCAAATCACGCAAGAAGACAAACAAACGGCCGCAGTGCTGCGCGTGGCCGACCTGGAGCTGAATCCGGCCACACGCCAAGTGTTTTGTGCCGGGCAAAAAATACTGCTGACCGGCGCAGAATTTAGTGTGCTGCAGGAGCTGTTGCGGCTGCCGGGACAGGTCATTGACAAGAACGACTTATTTCAGCGCGCCTTGGGGCGGCGTCAGCAGGCTTTTGACCGCAGTCTGGACATGCACATCAGCAACCTGCGCAAAAAGCTGGGTTCTCACCCAGACGGCACCGCACGTATTACGGCCGTTCGGGGAGCTGGCTATGTATTGACACTGGCAGGCAAAGCTTGATGTCACGCATTGCGGTCAAGATATTTCTCGCGTTTTGGCTGACATTCTTTTTGGCAGTCACTGGCTTCGCCATCCTGTTGGAAGCACTGCGCGAACAGGAGGGATCGCAGCCACTGGGTGCATTTCAGCAGCGACAGCTAGACCAGCATCTGGGGCAAGTGCAAACCATCTACCGCAACCGGGGATGGCAGGGGCTGCGGCGTTTCTCGCAGGATGTAGAGGCCAACCGCGGCGTCACCATCTTTTTGCTGGATGCCGACGGCAAGGACATGCTGGACCGGGTGGTACCCGAAGCCGTACTGGTTTTTTTCACCAGCACCCGCGGGGCTGAAACGGCGAAGATGCAGCAGCGCGAAGGACGCACGCTGCTGGGGCCAAAAGTCGTTGCAGAGACCTCTCCGCCCACCGCGCTGTTGCTGTGGCTTCCAATGGCGCCGAGCGACGCTCCACAACTGGGAAGCTGGTGGAAGGGTCGATATGCTGGCGCACAGCTAGTTCTGGCCCTATTGATCAGTGGGCTGATTTCGCTGGCGTTGTCGCTTTCCTTGACACGGCCGCTAAACCGGCTGGAGCGCGCGGCCGCGCGCTTGGCACAAGGGGATTTCGACAGCAAGGATATTGATGCAGTCGCCTTGCGCAAAGACGAGATTGGCGCGTTAGCCAAAGAGTTTGGCAGCATGTCAAAACGCCTCAAGGCGGCACTCGATGGTCAACAGCGCCTGCTGCGTGATGTCTCGCACGAGTTGCGATCGCCTCTGACGCGCCTACAAGTAGCCATTGGTCTTGCGAGCCGGAAAGCCGGTGCAACTAGCGAAACCAGCTTTGAGCGCATGGAAATGGAATGTGAGCGACTCAATGCGCTAATCGGCGAGGTGCTGGCATTGGCTCGCGACGGCAATGTCGGTCATGAGAGTGTGGTTAGCTCATTTGACCTAGCGGTGACACTGAGGGCATTGGGCGCCGATGCCCGATTTGAAGCGCAAGCAAACGAGAAGGATGTGACGTTGCAACTGCCTGAGAGGCTGATGATGGTGGGCAACGAAGCGCGTCTTGCCAGTGCCATCGAGAATGCGGTGCGCAACGCTATCCATTACACGCCCCCACAGACTGCCGTGGCGTTGGCGGCTGACTCCACCGGGGATGGGGTACACATCACGATCAGCGACTCCGGTCCTGGTCTTCCAGAAGACGAACTTGAAAAAATATTCATTCCGTTCTACCGAGTGTCTCAGGCTCGGGAGCGTGAATCCGGGGGAACTGGCGTCGGCTTGGCCATTGCGGCCCAGGCGGTTCAGTGGCACGGTGGAAAAATCGTCGCTCGCAACCGATCCGAAGGTGGATTGGAGATCAAGATGTATTTGCCAAGGAAGAATCGAAGCTCCTAGATGCGGGTCGCGTCGCGCCAAGCCCGCGCCAGAGCCTGCTGTATGCCGGGCACCTACTCGCTAGGTATCCATTGGGCGACCGGACACGGGGGGCACCCCTACAAACATCTGCAAGACCTATTGACCTCAAAGAAAGCGAATAGCTATTGTTTTGATAGCTACACCTTCATATATTACGAGGGCTAGGAGGCGCTTTTTAAACAATGACGCTCAAGAAATGCGCCTATGCTACAGCGTGCGTCTAGTCGGTGCATATTGGTTTCCAAGTGGTATCTTTATTGCCGCGTAGCGAGATCTCAGACGCCGCTGTAACCACCAGTTACAGTCAAAAGCCAAAGTGGTATGGTCAATTTCCTAGCGTAAGCACTGATACCAAAAGTCATTTTGGTATTTACATTGAATACCACTATGAGATCAATTCAGACCAGTCTTGTAGTTGGTTGCCGTTGGTGCGCGCCAAACGTCGACTTTTCCTGTGCGGTCTGCCTTGCGTTGGTCCATAGAAAGGTCTCTTTCATGCGAATTCGTTCATTCCAACTATTGATGGCGCTGGCCCTGACCGGCGGCGCCGGTCAGGCCCTTGCTTACAACTGCACTGGCTTGGCCAGCTGGACAAGCAGTGATATCTACATAGCCAACAACATCGTCAAGTCTGACAACAAGGCCTACCAGGCCAAGTGGTGGACCCAAAACAACCCGCCGGCCAGCAATTCCGGGCAATGGGATGTCTGGCGTCCGCTGGGCGACTGCACGGGCAATCCGCCCACTGACACCACCCCACCCACGGTGCCCGGCGGCCTTGCCAGCACAGGCCAGACCAGCAGCAGCATTTCGCTGACCTGGACGGCGTCTACCGATGCGGGCAGTGGCGTGGCCAACTACCAGGTCTTCCGCGGTGCGGCGCTGGTGGCATCACCCACCGCCACCAGTTACACCGACACAGGCTTAAGCGCTGGCACCAATTACAGCTACACCGTGCGTGCACGCGACGTAGCGGGCAATGTATCGGCCGCTAGCGCTTCCGTGTTGGTCAATACCAGCAATGGCGCCTGCGCCAGCGCGCCGGCTACCCCCACAGGCCTGAACTCGCCGAGCCGCAGTTCCACCTCGGTCAACCTGTCCTGGTCCGCATCGGCGGCCGGGCCCAACTGCACGGTGCAGTACCGCATTCTGCAAGCGGGGCAGCTGGCAGGGCAATCGTCCACCACCGCTACGTTGATAGGCGGGCTGACACCGGAGACGACCTACAGCTACACAGTTGTTGCGGTCAACCAGGCTGGCGCATCCGCACCATCCGCAGCAATTAGTGTGCGGACAGATGCCGCACCGCAAACGGGCGCCAAACGGGTGCTGGGCTACTTCGCCCAGTGGGGCATCTATGGGCGCAACTATCTGGTCAAGGACATTGATGCTGGCGGAGCAGGCGCGCGGCTGACCCACATCAACTACGCCTTTGGCAATGTGCGCAACAACATTTGCGAAGTAGGGCTGACGGTGCCTTCGAGCGAGAGCACGGGCGTAGGGGGTGATGCATTTGCCGACTACACCAAGTCTTTCCAGGCGGCGCAGAGTGTGGATGGCGTGGCCGACACCTGGGACAAGCCCTTGCGCGGTAGCTGGGGTCAGCTGAAAAAGCTGAAGGCCAAGTACCCGAACCTCAAAGTGCTGATTTCACTGGGTGGCTGGACCTATTCCAGAGGCTTCAGCAGTGCCGCACGGCCGGAGAATCGCCAGGCGTTTGTGGCCTCGTGTATCGATGCTTACATCCGTGGCAACCTGCCGGTGACAGACGGTGCGGGTGGCGCCGGTGCAGCAGCAGGTGTGTTTGACGGCATCGACATCGACTGGGAATACCCCGCAGCCTGTGGCTTGGCCTGTGGCAGCGCGGAAGATACGGTCAATTTCACGGCGCTGCTGGCGGAGTTCCGCCGCCAGCTGGATCTGGTGCGGCCCGGCTTGTTGTTGACCCTTGCAACCGGTGCCGGCATTGACAAGATCCGTGTCACGCAGCCCGACAAGTTCCACCCATATGTGGATTTCATCAACGTCATGACCTACGACTTCCACGGCGCATTTGAAAGCACGACCAACTTCCATTCCGCGCTGTATGGTTCGCCTTCGGACCCTTCCACCGGCGATGCGCGCAGCTACAACACGGACCAGGCGATCCAGGCCTATCTGACGCGCGGTGTGCCACCGGCCAAGTTGTCTTTGGGCATCGGCTTCTACGGCCGAGGCTGGACCAATGTGCCAAACATCAACAATGGCAAGTACCAGAGCGGTACCGGAGCGCCCGGCACCTACGAGAGCGGCATTGAGGACTACAAGGTGCTGAAGAACCTCAATTACCCCAGCTTTGTGGATCCGGTCACCCGCGCACAGTGGATCTACAACGGCAACACGTTCTGGAGCTACGACACGCCGGTGCAGATTACCGAGAAGATGCAATACGCCAAGGACAAAGGCCTGGGTGGCGCCTTCTTCTGGGAGTTCAGTGGCGATGACAGCAACGCCAGCTTGCTCAAAGCGATCAGCGATGGCTTGAGGTAAACAATCCAAGCCCACGGGTTCCACGCCAACCCACTACCCAACCCGCTGCTTACACGCAGCGGGTTTTTTTATGCCGCCCCATGGAGCAGCGGGCTGGCTTATCATTTGTTGCTCCGCGACGCTTCGGCAAAGCCGGCTGCCTCGGCCAACCATTAATCGAAAGTCCAGCATGAATTCCACTTCGGTCAAAGGCCTTCGCAAGTACACCCGCATCCCCTTTGCGGCCCAGGTGTTACTGCACGTGCAGGGCGAAGTACTCAATGTCCATTTGCTCGACATTGCGCTCAAGGGCGCCTTGGTGCAGACCAACAAGCTGCTGCCTTTGCAACTGCACGAAAAATGCCGCCTGGAGCTGCCCCTGGCAGACGACGGCGAAGGCGTCACCATGTCGGGAAGCATCGTGCATCTGGACCGCCAGCACGTAGGTATTGCGTGCGACAACATGGACCTGACCAGCCTGACCCGCCTGCGCAGACTGATCCAGCTCAACACTGGCGATGCGGAACTGATGGACCGAGAGCTGTCCCACCTATTTGGCATGGGCTGAGTCCCCTCTGGCCTGTGGCACACTCCCGGCCTTGATTCTCTCCCTAGCGACCGTCTGCTTTTCGTAATGCAAAAAATCATCGCGCAACTCGCGCAAGAAATCCGTATCCGCCCCCAACAGGTCGAAGCCGCTGTGCAGCTGCTCGACGGTGGGGCCACCGTGCCATTTATCGCCCGCTACCGCAAAGAGGTCACCGACGGGCTGGACGACATCCAGCTGCGCGAGCTGGAGGCCCGCTTGGCCTACCTGCGTGAACTGCGTGACCGCAAGGAAGCCGTCATCAAAGCCATCGATGAGCAGGGCAAGCTAACCCCTGCGCTGATGGCCGCCGTGCACAACGCGGCCACTAAGCAAGAGGTGGAAGACATCTACCTGCCGTTCAAGCTCAAGCGCCGCACCAAGGGCCAACTGGCCCGTGAAGCCGGGTTGGAACCGCTGGCCGATGCACTGTTCAACGATCCCACGCTGGTGCCCGCCGAGGCAGCGCAGGCCTACCTCAAACCCCCGCTCACTGCGGAGCAGATCGCCGACAAGCAACCCGACTTTTCCACCGTGCCTGCCGTGCTGGACGGCGTGCGCGATCTGCTCTCCGAGCGCTGGGCCGAGAACCCGGCATTGGTGCAAGACTTGCGCGAATGGCTCTGGCAAGAGGGCCTGCTGCAGAGCAAGCTGATGGAAGGCAAGGACGAAAACAACGCCGATGTGGCCAAGTTCCGTGACTACTTTGACTACGACGAGCCCATTGGCCGCGTGCCCAGCCACCGCGCACTGGCGGTGTTTCGGGGCAGGGCGCTGGACATTCTGGATGCCAAATTGGTGCTTCCAGAATTGGATGTCGGGTCAAATCGGCCTCTAGCCCCGGCCGTTGCTGCCTCATCTGCTACAAAAACAGGAGTATCTGCCAGTGCCGGCCGAGCCGCACCTGCAGTCTCGCTGGCCGAGGGGCGCATTGCGCTCAAGCTCGGCTGGAGCCACGCGGGCCGTGCGGCCGATGACCTGATCCGCAAATGCGTGGCCTGGACCTGGAAGGTCAAGCTCAGCATGTCCACCGAGCGCGATTTGTTCACCCGCCTGCGCGAAGAGGCCGAGAAGGTGGCGATCAAGGTATTTGCCGACAACCTGCGTGACCTGTTGCTGGCCGCTCCCGCTGGCCCGCGGGTGGTGATGGGGCTGGACCCTGGCATCCGCACCGGTGTGAAGGTGGCCGTGGTGGATTCCACTGGCAAGCTGGTTGAAACCGCCACCGTTTACCCCCATGAGCCCAAGCGCGACTGGGAGGGCAGCCTGCACACCCTGGGCAAGCTGTGCGCCAAACACAGTGTGAACCTGATCGCCATTGGCAACGGCACTGCCAGCCGCGAGACCGACAAGCTCGCAGCCGATCTGATCAAGCTACTGGCCAAGATGGCCGCCCAGGCCGGTGCGCCTGAGATGAAGGTAGACAAGGTGGTGGTGTCCGAAGCTGGAGCCTCCGTTTACAGCGCCAGTGAATTTGCCTCGCAGGAAATGCCGGATGTGGATGTGAGCCTGCGTGGCGCGGCATCCATTGCCCGCCGCCTGCAAGACCCATTGGCCGAACTGGTCAAGATCGACCCCAAGAGCATTGGTGTGGGCCAGTACCAGCACGACGTCAACCAAAGCGAACTGGCCCGCACGCTGGACACCGTGGTGGAGGACTGCGTGAACTCGGTGGGTGTGGACCTGAACACGGCCAGCGTGCCCTTGCTAAGCCGCGTGTCTGGCCTGTCCGGCACCGTGGCCAAGGCCGTGGTGCGCTGGCGCGAGTCCAACGGCGCATTTGGCAGCCGGCAAGACCTGCTCAAAGTGACCGGCCTGGGCGCCAAGACCTTTGAGCAAGCCGCGGGCTTCTTGCGCATACGCGGCGGCAACAACCCGCTGGACATGACTGGTGTGCACCCCGAGACCTACCCCGTGGTGGAGCAGATCATTGCCAAGACCGGCAAACCGGTGGCCGAGATCATGGGCCGCGCGGATATGTTGAAGACCCTGCGCCCCGAGTTGTTTGCAAACGAACAGTTTGGCGTCATCACCGTCAAGGACATTCTGGGTGAACTGGAAAAGCCCGGTCGCGACCCGCGCCCCGACTTCAAGGTGGCCCGCTTCAACGACGGTGTGGACGACATCAAGGACCTGAAGGAAGGCATGATTCTGGAAGGCACCGTCAGCAACGTGGCCGCCTTTGGCGCCTTTGTAGACCTGGGTGTGCACCAGGACGGCCTGGTGCATGTGAGCCAGCTGGCCCACAAGTTTGTCAACGATGCGCGCGAGGTCGTCAAGACCGGTGACATCGTCAAGGTGCAGGTGGTAGAGGTAGACGTGGCCCGCAAACGCATTGCTTTGACCATGAAAATCGGCGCTGCGCCAGCTGGCCCACGTGGCGCAGACAGGGCAGGGGACAACCGCTACCAGGGCGCTGGGCGGGGCCAGAGTCAATACAGCAATCAGCAGGGCGGCAACGCCTTGGGTGGCTCTGCCATGGCATCGGCGTTTGCCAAGCTGAAGCGCTAGCGCCAAAACAAAAGTCACTCGTGCCGAGTGTTTTTCGGATCGGGTCGGTGGTACTGCCCACATCGCTCGCTTTCATGCTCGTTGCGATGGCAGCGGCCACGCTCATTGGCAAACGGATAGGGTCCAGAGCCGGTGTTGCGGCCGATGTCGATATTGAAGCGACACTGTTTCAGACCTTGGTCATCGGCGTCGTAGTGGCGCGGCTGTGGTTCGTTATGCACTTCAGCGCGGCTTACCAGGCTTCGCCGCTTGCAATCCTGGACATCCGCGACGGCGGGTGGAGGCCGTTGGCCGGGTTTGTCGCCGCGTGGCTGTTCGCACTGGCGCGTCAGTTCAACAGGCCCGCTCTGCGCAAACCGCTGCTGGCAGCCCTATGCGCTGCCACCGCTATTTGGGGTGGCGGTCTCTTCGCGTTGTCGCGTCCAGAACCTGAGCAGAAATTACCTGCGCTGACACTCGTTGGCCTGCAAGGGGCCAACGTGAGCCTTGCGCAGTTTGAGGGAAAGCCAACAGTCGTGAACATTTGGGCAACCTGGTGCCCGCCGTGCGTGCGCGAAATGCCGGTCTTGCACGAGGCCCAGGCCCGAAATCCCACGGTGAACTTCGTCTTTATCAACCAGGGCGAATCCGCCCAGCGTGTTGGCGGTTGGCTGGCGGCGCGCAATCTGCCACTTCGCAATGTACTGCTGGACTACCGGGGCCAGGCCCTCGATACATTTAACCAGCGGGGACTTCCAACCACACTGTTCTTCGATGCAAAAGGTAGGCTGATAAGCGCTAGAACCGGCGAGCTTTCAGCGGCAACGCTGGCTGAAAAGCTGGATTCCATCCATTACCGTTGACCGGCCGATACCCACGCCCGACTGCAAAAGTCGCGGGCACGGCCAGTGTTCACCTGATTAAGGCGAGACGTAAGCCGTTATTTTGGCTGTGAATGCCACCAACACGCCAGGGACCAAACCGTAGTCGCTGGTCAGTGATGCGGGTGTATTGCCGGCAGTGAAAAAGCATCCGCTGGTGCTTCCGATGGGACATTGGATCGAGGTGGCGAACGGGTCAGCATCCGTAAACCTGAAGTGCACGTCAAACTGTGTACCTGTGGCGTTTTGCGTCACGCTGTAGTCATTGTCTGTGCCCGCCAGCACCACGTAATTGCCATTCGTCAGTTGGGGACCAATGGCCAGCCCTTCCCATTTTTCTGGTGACTTGTTGCCCAGCGCAGTCAGCGTGTTGGCGGCCAAGTTCATCACCTTGGCTCCTTTTTTCACAGCGCCTGTAAACGCGCCAGTGGCAGGCAGCGTGACATTGGTTACATCGACTGCACCAGCCAGGTCAATTTGGTAGACCGCTTTGTCGGCTGTAGCCAGTGTGGCTCCGGCACCAATGCCCCGGTTGTTGCGCTCCAGCACCAAGAACTTGTCTTGGCCCAACGCCACCAGCGCCGAAATGCCCTGGCCTTGCGATGCACGGTCCATGGCATAGGCGTATTGAGCCACGGCTGCACCCGTGGTCACGTCAAACTTGACGATGCGGTTGTAGATGCCGTCACCACCGCCTTCGTTCAGCATGGCGCTTTGCAGCATGGCATAAGCGAACGCACCGTCTGCGCTGATGGCCAAGCCCTCAAAGCCCCGGTTAGTACGTTTTCCTGCTGTGTTGCCGGTGTCGTTGGCGAAATTCGCCACGCTGCTGGCGGCATTGCGTGGAATCAGGCCGGCCGGTGTAGTGAAGGCGCGGATGAACTGACCCGTGCGGTCAAACTCATACAGCGACGGACCGTACTCATCCGACACCAACAGGTTGCCGGTCTTGGGATTGATGACAATGCCTTCTGGGTCAAAGGCGTTGCCCAGAACACTGGTTGGGCTGGGGGCGAAGCCATTAAAGGGCTGCGCTCCGCGCATGAACTTGACCGTCTGCACCACGCGGAAATTGCTGATTGCGCCGGTGGCACTGATGTCCACTTCAAACCGTTGCACCCGGGTGTCATATTGCAGCACGCCACCGCCAGGCCCACGGTCTGACAAGCCCCACCACTGCTTGCGGGCGGGGTCGTAGTAGATGTCAGAAAAGTAGCCTAAACGCCGTTCGGTCTCTGTGCCGCTGGACAAATCCATTGCCCCACCGGACAGCGCCAAGCCATTCTGGTACACAGCATCCGAGAAGTTGGTGATGCAGGCTGAATTTGCACAAGGGTCGACTGCACTGCCGCCTCCGCCGCAGGCCGTTAGAGTTGCTGCCAGCATGGTCGCGCCCAACAGGGTGCCCCATTTGACGGTGCGGTTTTTATTCGACATCTTTGTTACCTTGGTCCTAGTTTGAAATTTAGGGCAACGGTAGCTTTGAATCATGACGAAATGAAGTCAGTCACTGGGTGAAGGCAGTCAACACCGGAGGCAATACTTTGGAGATGGCCTCCGTGATTCAGGTCAGCGTGGTGCGACGCGCTGGATACGGCCGTCGTCGCTGCTACCCCACAGGGCGCCATCGGGCCCTTGGACCAGACTGCGCCAGCGTGTGGCCGGCACGTCGGCGGTGACCACCCCGGCCGCCTTGCCGCTCGCGTCCAAAGACAGGATGTCCAGACGCTGAGAGCGCATCAACCCTATCGCTAGCTGGCCATTCCACGCACCCCATGCGGTGCCAGTCAGGAACTCCGCCGGGCCCATACCCTCCGACCGCTCCCGGTTGTTCCACACCGGCTGAATCGCTTGCGGAAAGCGTTCGGTGTCGGTCATGGGCATGGTCTTCACGGTGCCCGAATAGCCGCAGTACCCATCGTTGCAATTCAGGCTGCTGCGGTTGCGCGGGTCCCAGCCGCCATTGCCCCCGGCCACCAGGGCGGTAACCTCATCACTGTGGTTGGGACCGTGTTCGGTGGTGTAGGCCCGACCGGCACCGGGCTGGCCTGCGGGGCGAAAGGCGATACCCTGGACGTTGCGCAGGCCATAGGTATAGATGCGGGCGTCGAAGCCGGCCGGCGCGCTATTGCCCGGAGCGGCGCGGCCGTCCGTGTCCACCCGCAGCACCTTGCCGCCCAGGCGCTTGGGGTCTTGCGGGAGGTCGGGCTCGTGGTTGTCGCCGGTGGTGATCCACAGGTAGCCGTCAGGCCCGAAGCGCAGCCGCCCGCCGCTGTGCGCGCCCGGGCCGCCCAGGCGGGCTGCCTCCTTGAAGGCAATATCGGGCACGATGTCGGTGCGGTCAGTGACACGCGACCAGTCTGGCGCCACCGCCAGGCGAATGACGCGGTTGGTGCGCGGCTCTTTGCTCAGGTTGGACGCGCTGTACAGGTAGACAAAACGCCGGCCGCTGGCGAAGCCGGGGTCCACCGCGATGCCGTGCACGCCGCTCTGGCCCTGGCAGAACAGGTCGGACGCCAGCAGGGCGTACTCCCGCCCATTGCCAAACAGGCGGCGCACGCTGCCGTCGGGCAGGCGCACCGACAAGCCGTGGCACTTTTCGGTGAACAGCATCGCGCCGCCGGGCGCGAAGGCCAGGTCCCAGGGGCCGCGCAGGCCGGACATGATTTCGGTGGTTTGCAGCGCCGGCACAACGGCCGCTGCGGTGGATGTGTTCTGGGCCGCGGCTGGCAGGGCAGCAACGACCGCAAGCAGCAGCATCAGGCAGCCCGCCTGGGGCAGGGCAGACGTGCGAAGGGAGCAGCTCGGCATAGGGGAGGTTTTTGGATGCATCATGTGCTCGTATCGTATGCCTTAATTGGCTGTGAAAATCCACCGCTTGAGGCCAAACTGAAACGCTAACGCTTGCTCTCGGGTAGTCACGTTTACCCTGAAATTGCGTGCTTCAGGGTGGGTTAAGCTGTGACATCACAACACATCGACACAGCATGAACAGAAGCCTTGAATCGCACCAGCTCCTGCTCGGTCGCTTCTACCGCGCCATCCTGATCATGTGTCTGGCATTCCTGCTGGTAGGGGTTCCCTTTTTCTTTGTCAGAAAGCAGGCGGCCGTTGTCATTCTCCTGCTTGTAGCCCTCTACACCTGGCACTGCTGGTCGTTGTCCAATAGCGGTCGCACGCAGGCATCGTTAAAGCGCTTTGCGTTTCTGGTCTGGTGGATCGTGGTACCCATGCTCTACCTGGGCCAGTCTGCTGCGTTCATGGGGCTGTTGCTATCCGTCTCGGTGCTGCTGGCGGTGGTTGTTTCCACACGGGCAGGTGTGCTCTATGGCATCAGCTATCTGTCGGCCTCGCTTTTCTACCTGGTGTTGGTGCATTTCAACATGGAGCCACCAGCCTATTTTGTAGGCACACCGGTGGTTCAGTGGTTCATCAATGCAGTCGTGTTCTGGATCACCTTGTTGCCGATCACCTTGCTGATCCAGAATTTGCAGGGGTCGATTGAGAACGTGGAAAAGCAAGTCGCGCAACGGGCATTGGTAGAAGAAGAGCTGCAAAAGGCGGTTCAGTCTGCCAATGCAGCCACCGTTGCCAAGAGCCAATTCCTGGCCAACATGAGCCATGAGCTCCGCACGCCCATGAACGCCATTATTGGCATGCTCAAGCTGTTGCAAAACACGGAGCTGACCGCCCAACAAAAAGACTATGCCCAAAAGTCCGACGGCGCAGCGCATTCGCTGCTGCGGCTGTTGAACGATATTCTGGACTTCTCCAAGGTGGAAGCACAGAAGTTGACCCTGGAGCATGTGCCGTTTCGCGTAGACCAGGTTCTGCGCAACCTTTCCGTCATCTTCTCTTCCAATGTTGGAAGCAAGCAGGTCGAAGTCCTCTTTGATATAGACAGCGGCATTCCCCCGGTGCTGCTGGGGGACCCGCTGCGTCTACAGCAAGTATTGATCAACCTTGGAGGCAATGCCATCAAGTTTACGGAGCGCGGACAGGTGGTGCTCGCCATCAAAGTGCTGCATGCAACGTCCGACCGGGTGACTCTCGACTTCGCCATGCGAGACTCGGGTATTGGCATTTCGCCCGAGAACCAAAAGCATCTGTTCAGTGCTTTTTCTCAGGCGGAGTCTTCCACTACGCGTCGTTTCGGTGGAACGGGGCTGGGGCTATCGATAGGTAAGCGCCTGGTCGAATTGATGGGCGGCACCATCCGCCTCACAAGCGCTCCAGGCGAGGGAAGCACCTTTGGTTTCACGCTGGATTTTCCGGTAGTCGCCGCGATACCAGAGGACCTGGCGTTACCGCAAAAGCGCGCTTTGCCCGCTATGCGTGCGCTGGTTGTCGATGACAACCCCATTGCCAGGGCACTCCATGCGGGCATGGTGCAGTCGTGGGGGTGGCCGGTAGACCAGGCAACAGGTGGAGCACAGGCAGTGGCGCTGGTCGAACAAAAACTGCGTGCTGAACCGCCTGTCTTTCCTTACGCGGTGATCTACCTTGACTGGCAAATGCCTGATCTCGATGGTTGGCAGACAGCCCGCAAACTCCGGGCAATGGCGCAGTCGCTTCATGGGCAGGAACTGCGCATCATCATGGTCACGTCCAACGGCCACGAAGCGTTGGCACAACGATCGCGCGCCGAGCAAGAGTCGATCAATGGTTTCCTGGTAAAGCCAATCACGGCGCACATGCTGTTTGATGCCACGCTGGACGCCTGCCAAGGGAAATCAGCCATTCACCGCATGGTCAAGGGGCGCAGCAGCCAGCGGCGGCTGCAGGGCATGCGAATTCTGGTGGTCGAAGACAACCTTATCAACCAGCAGGTTGCTGACGGACTGCTCTCTGCCGAAGGTGCCATCGTCTCGCTGGCCGCCAATGGTCAACTGGGTGTAGAGGCCGTGGCTGCCGCCGCTCCGCAGTTTGATGCAGTGCTCATGGATATTCAAATGCCTGTGCTCGATGGTTATGCGGCGACGCAGGCCATCAGAAATGAGTTGGGGTTGGCCGAGCTGCCCATCATTGCGATGACCGCCAATGCAATGGCCAGTGACCGGGATGCATGCCTTTCTGCAGGCATGAATGAGCACATTGGCAAACCCTTTGACATTGGGCACCTGGTTTCTTTGCTACTGAAGATAACGGGCATCGAAATCACGCCAGAGCCCGCCAACGGTGCACCCATTGCTTCCACCGCATCCGTGTCGCAACTGGATATCGCCATTCCAGGGCTGGATCTGGAAACAGCTTTGGCCCGTATGTCCGGCATGCGATCGCTCTATATTCGATCGGCTCGCGATTTCCTGAGCGCACTGGACACAGTTGCGACCGATTTGCAGGCACTCGCTGCAAGTAATGACAAGAAAAAATGCCAAATGTTCTTGCACACGCTTAAAGGCAATGCGGCTACTTTTGGTGCGACAGAGTTGGCAAAAGAGGCAGCCCATCTGGAAAAAATATCCATCGCATCCGAATCGCAAACCCAGCTTGCAGACATCGCCAGCGAGTTGAGTCAATTGTGCAAAGTGACTCAAAAGAGTTTGACCCAGGCGATTGCGCAATTGCAAGACACCCCCGGTGTCAGCCAGGGGCCGAATTCGCGCCCGGCCCCTGAAAAAGCGGACGCGGTCAAACCATCTGAAGTGGCCAGCACCGTGGAAGCACTGCAGCGGCTGGAAGCGTTGCTCTCGGCGTCTGACTTTGACGCATTGCAACTGTTTTCGCAACTCCGGGGCTCTTGGGTTTGTCTGCCAAACGACTTTGAAAATGCGATGGACGAAGCGCTTCAGGCTCTGGATCTGGATAGAGCAGGTGATTTGTGCAGGGATGCACTTCTAACGTTGAGTGAACGGGATGGCTTGTAACCCAGAGCATTAAAAGCCGGTTTTACGTCGACATCACTACGCAGTGTTCGACCGGCGCGATTCACGCAATGCGAGAGCTCGCGTTACACCTGTTTACATTTGCAAAAGCCCAAAGGTACGCCTTTTGTCTGTTGGGGCGCGTTGAGGAGGCCAGGAAATGTTTCCTCTCCACCGCCGCGCAGGCACAAAGGACAGTATGTTCTTCCAGAGTTTTCGCAATCCGCAGATTTGTGCACCACACAGGCCACGCCGTGCTGTGGCGCGTACCGGCACAGCGTTGGTTGCCTCGCTTGCATTAGCGCTGAGCGGATGCGGTGGTGGCGACCCGTATGCTGCGGAGCCCTTGCCAGTGTTCTTCAATATTGGCGTTACGGTTGGCAACCAGTACGTCAGCTCGACACCGGTACAGGCAGGCGGTGCTTTGAGTGTTGTGATCCGCGCGGGCCAACAACTGCGCCTGGATGCCGGAGAGCCTGTGGTGTGGACTTTTTACGTTGGTGGGAGCGCCATCAACGGTGGCGCACAGGTTTATTACGCGGGCGCGGACATCACGGCCTATCGGGTCAGCTCATCGACCATGGGACTGGATACCTATGCCTACTCTCCGTTGCCAGCACCGGTAGCAGTGACATTTGTCGCCCGATCGGTTTATGACTCCGTGCAGGTGGCCACAGTGCGCCTTTTGATTACGAACTAGCTCTGCGCTTGTCAATGGCGACACCGACGGGTCTGCCATTGGGGTTGCGTGGCGTTTACGCGTCACTCTCCGTAACACAGGGCTCGCTAAGCCAGCTTATGCAATGCGACTCAAGTACCGCTTTACAGCTGCCATAACCGCTTCACGCTCAGTCGATGGCACCTCGGTTGCCAGGTCGGTCAACGCCAGAGAAAGCAACTGCAAAGAATCCCGCAATGCGCTAAGCGCATGGGCGATTTTCAAAAGCTCGACCCTGCGCAACTGATCAGAATGTGGATGGTTCATACCTGTGTCAAGTCAGCTGAGATGCGGTGATATCGCGACTAGAACGCGATATCGGCCCCGATAGCAGTTACATCATTCCGTCCGAATAGGGGGTGACGCCGTAATAGGCATGGACACTCTTGACCCATGTCGGGTCGGCCATGTCTGGCCATGCATCCTTGTCAAAGCCCGGCGCTTCCTTCAGTCGCTCCTGGCTCACATCGAGGACAAAGCGTTTGTTTACCGTATCGAGCTGCAGTGCGTTCCAAGGGACGGCGAACAGCTTGTCGCCCATGCCGAGGAATCCCCCAAACGACAGCACGGCATAGGCCACGCGGCCAGTGGGCACATCCAGCATGATTTCCTTGATGTCACCCAGGTCGTCGTCCTGCTTGTTGAATACATCATTGCCATCGAGTGTGTTGGCTCCCATCAGGCGTGGGCCCGGACCCGTGTGATTGCGGTAGATTCCGAAGCTGTCTTGTTCTTGGTAATTCATGGTGAGCCTTTTTGAAGTGGTTGGTCGTTAACTACTTGGCTATTCAAGTAGAGGCTCTCAGCATCTGGCAATTGGGATCGGGCGTCTGTGGTCGACCCCACATTGACACGCCATAATGGACACCACAAAAGGTAGTTGGTCCGAATGAAGCGTGGAGGCTGTTTGTCATGATTCTCAGTGCCTTGTTGGCGCAGCACTTTCACCTGCCCAGCATTCCCAAGGTGGTGGCGCTGTTGCTGAGCGAACTGGATCGCCCCGAGGTGGATTTGCGTAAGATCACCCAGCTCATCAGCACCGACCCCGCTCTTACTACACGGCTATTGCAGTTGGCCAATTCCGATTTCTTTCAGCTGCAGGGCAAGATCAGCAGCGTCTCCGAGGCGCTGGCCGTGCTGGAGCTGGCCCATGTGAAGACCATGGCCCAGGCCGCTGCAGGGGCTACCTCGCCCAAGGCGGTGCCCGGCATCCATTTGGCGCAGTTTTGGCAATACAGCCTGAACGTGGCCAAGATCTCGCGCGCACTGGCTGGGCTGGTGCGGCAAAACCAGCAGGCGGCGTTTACCTGTGGCCTGATCCACGGGATAGGCGAATTGGCCATGCACCTGGCCATGCCCGATGCCATGGCCGTGTTGAATGTGGATGTGTCCCCGCTGGACCTGCGCCGCGCCCGCGCAGAACGGCGTGAATTTGGCTATTGCTACGCCACGGTGGGCGCAGGTTATGCGCGCATGTGGAATTTTCCGCAGCCGATGGTGGATGCACTGGAGCACCAATACGCCCCGTTTGAAAACAATGTCTACGAGCCCCTGGCCGGCGTTATCCACCTGGCCTGCTGGCGCGCCCGAGCCCGCGAGGCCAACATGAACGAGCGGGCCATGGCCGTGACCTTTCCCGACCCCGTGGGTGTAGCGCTAGACCTGGACATAGACGCTGTACTGCAGCAAGACCCGTTCGACTGGGCGGCGCATACCTAAACCATGCAAGCACTCCATATTTACGCGGGCCCGGTGGCCCGGCAGGCCATTGCGAAAAACGGCCTCCAACCCGGTGCCATACGCACCATCCCCGCAGCCGCTGGTGGCCCCAAGGGCCTGATCCTGGGGGCACTGGACCGCTTCATCTTTGGCGAGTGGCTCACTGCTTCTGCACAGCCCATTCATCTGGTGGGCGCATCGATTGGCGCATGGCGCATGGCCACGGCCTGCCTGACCCAGTCGGCCTTTGGCTTCCGCCGCCTGGAGCATGACTACATCCATCAGCACTACGAGCTGCCCCCCGGGCAAAAGCGCCCCAGCGCGGCCATGGTCAGCGAGTTGTTTGGCCAGAACCTTCAGGCTTTTTACAGCGGGCGGGTGCAAGAGATACTGCGGCATCCACGCTACCGGCTTCACATCGTCACCTCGCGCGGGCGGCACTTGCTCAACACCGAGCACGGTTTGCGCACGCCGCTGGGCTACTTCGGTGCCTTTGTGACCAATGTGGTTCGCCGCAAGGCCATGGGGGCCTGGCTCGAGCGGGTGGTATTTTCTACCCCCGACACCAAGCTGCCCTTTGGCACGGACGACTACCGCACCCGCCAGGTGCCCCTGAGCGAGCGCAATTTCAACCAGGCCTTGCAGGCCAGCTGTTCCATACCCTTTGTGCTCAAGGCAGTGCACAACATACCCGGCGCACCGCCCGGTGCCTACTGGGACGGCGGCATTACCGATTACCACTTGCACCTGAATTACTTGGCCGGCCGTACGGATGCTACCAATTCGATAGCTAAAGAGGATTATTCGACCGGGGCTAGAGGCCAATTTGAGCAGGATGACCTGGTTTTGTACCCCCATTTCCAGAAGTCTGTGGTGCCGGGCTGGCTCGACAAGAACCTGAAGTGGCGCCACCACGCCACGCCCCACCTGGATCGCATGGTGCTGCTGGCACCAAACCCCGAGTGGGTCAAAACGCTGCCCCATGGCAAGCTGCCGGACCGCACAGACTTCACCCGTTATGGCAATGATCTGGCAGGCCGTGTGAAAGCCTGGAACTCAGCCTGTAGCGCCAGCGATCAGTTGGTGGACGAGTTTGCCGCCTGGCTTCACAAGCCCGACATGGCGCGGGTGCAAACCCTCTGACCAAGCTGGTGCGGTCGGTTATAGGGCTTGCGCCAGCATCTCGCGGTATTCTTCTTCCGTAGCGATCCGCGGATTGGTCTTGTGACAGTGGTCCGCCATGGCGCCGGTGATTATCTGGTCGAACATGCTGGCATCCACACCCATGGCGGCCAAGCCACTGGGTAGTCCTAATCGGGCATTCATGTCCTTGATCGCGGCGCCGATGTCATTGGCCGATGCAAGCCCCATGGCATGGGCCATGCGCTGCAGGCGATTTTCTTTCTGGATGGACTCTGCCGCGGAGTTGAATGCGATCACCGCCGGCAAAAACATGGCGTTGAGGGTGCCATGGTGCAGGCGTGGGTCTACCCCGCCCAGGCTGTGGCTCAGGCTGTGCACGCAGCCTAACCCTTTTTGAAAAGCCATGGCGCCCTGCATGGAGGCGC
Source organism: uncultured Rhodoferax sp. (assembly GCA_963513355.1). GTDB lineage: Bacteria > Pseudomonadota > Gammaproteobacteria > Burkholderiales > Burkholderiaceae_C > Allorhodoferax. Next base: position 35,764 of record CAUPQG010000026.1, read on the forward strand.
TCATCATGTTCTGCCGTGCTTCTCGGTCCTGACCGTCTCGAGTGGCGCGTTCAATGGCCGACCAACCCCGTTGCAAGCCATCCAGCGCAATTCCGTCTGCCGGCGGGTTGAATGCCGGAGCCATGAAGGTCTCCATGCAGTGGGCTATGGCATCCATGCCAGTTGCTGCGGTCAGTTTGGGCGGTAGGCCAAAGGTGAGTTCGGGGTCGCAGATGGCGGTCTTGGGCACCAGATGCCAGGAGTGGAAGCCCAGCTTGCGGTGGTCGTCTACGATGATGATGGCGCCGCGCGCTACCTCGCTTCCCGTGCCACTGGTGGTGGGCACGGCGATGATGGGCGCCACCCGCTCGGTGATGCGGGGCGAGCCACCCAAAATGGTGGCGTAGTGGGTCAGCGGGCCTTCGTGGGTCGCGGCGATCGCCACCCCTTTGGCACAGTCGATGGCCGAACCTCCGCCCACTGCAATCAGGCCATCACACTGGTTGGCCTTGTAGACATCCACCGCGGCGCGTACGGCGGCCTCTGTCGGGTTGGAGGGGGTCTGGTCAAAGACTGCCAAGGGCAGGCCGGGCAGGGCGTCCAGCGCCTTTTGCAGCACGCCGGCCGCCTTGACGCCGGCATCGGTCACGATCAGCGGGCGGGTGATTCCCACGCGTTCACATTCCTGTTGGAGAAGTTTCACCGCACCAAACTCAAACTGTATCTGTGTCACGAAGTAGATAAAGGCCATGGGGTGTGGGGTGTAGGATTGAAAAGCCGCACTGTAGCAAGAACAAACAACAACATGAGTCACCGACGTAACCCCAGGTCCTTGTTGACGCCCGCCATGCGTGGCGTGCTGGACCGGATGGTCCGCGCGGGTCATCCGCCCTTGCACGCACTCACGCCAGCACAGGCCCGCGCGTCCTATGCCGCCGGTTCAGACATATTGGAGCTGCCCGCACATGCCATGGCCCGTGTTGAGGACTTCTCGATCACCGCACAAGACGGGTTTGAAATACCCGTGCGCTTGGTAGCTCCCAGCCAGGAGCCCCTGCCAGTCTTGGTGTATTTTCATGGTGGGGGCTTCACCATTGGCAGTGTGCAGACGCATGATGGGTTGTGCCGTCAACTCGCACACCGCGGGCACTGTGCCGTGCTATCGGTGGACTACCGGCTGGCGCCGGAGCACAAGTTCCCCACCGCAGTTGACGATGCCTGGGATGCGGTGCAGTGGGTAGTGCGACATGGCGCTACGCGCAACCTGCGCAACACCCAAGTGGCTGTGGGGGGAGACAGTGCGGGTGGCACGCTGGCTGCCGTTTGCGCGATCCTGGCGCGCAATGCGGACATTCGCCTGGCACTGCAGTTGCTGTATTACCCCGGTACAGCCGCGCACCAGCATACGGACTCGCATCGCACCTTTGCCCACGGTTTTGTGTTGGAAGAACCGCACATTCAGTACTTTTTCAACCACTATTTGCGCGGTCCAAGCGATTGGGACGACTGGCGCTTCGCTCCGCTGGACGGCATGGATGCAACGGGCCACCCCGTCGAACTGGATGGTGTAGCACCCGCTTGGCTGGGTCTGGCAGAGTGCGACCCCTTGGTGGATGAAGGGGTGCTTTATGCGGATCGCCTGCGCATGGCTGGCGTGCAAGTGGAACTGGATATCTACAGGGGGGTCGTGCACGAGTTCATCAAAATGGGCCGCGCGATACCCGAGGCGGCCCAATCCCACGCGGACGCCGCCCGCGCATTGGTCCACGCTTTCAAGGAGATGGCTTAAATGGCAAGTACCCGTCGTACAGACTTTCGCAACTTCCACCGCCTGCAGGTTCGCTGGGCCGAGGTGGACATGCAGAAGATCGTTTTCAACGCCCACTACCTGATGTATTTCGATACAGCCATGTCGGGTTATTGGCGTAAGTTGGCCTTGCCATATGAGGCCACACTACACGCGTTGGGCGGTGACCTGTTTGTCAAGAAAGCCAGCGTGGAGTACCACGGCTCAGCCCGTTATGACGACACCATTGATGTCGGTCTGCGTTGTGCCCGCATCGGCACATCGTCCATTTTGTTCGAAGGTGCCATTTTCCGCGGCGACACGCTGCTGATAACGGCTGAACTGCTGTATGTGTATGCCAATCCGGCCACACAGACTTCGCAACCCGTGCCCGATGACTTGCGCGCCATCTTTGAGGCCTATGAGGCAGGCGAGGGCGTGACAAGCTTGCAGGTAGGAACCTGGGACCAGGTTCGCGAGGCCGCATCCAGTCTGCGCACCAGTGTATTTGTTCAGGAACAGGGCATTGACTCCAACTTGGTTTGGGACGCCGCTGACGCAACCGCCCTACACGCCCTGGTCTGCAACAAGCTGGGCCGCCCAGTTGCTTCAGGGCGTCTGCTGGAGCACGCGCCAAAAGTAGGTCGTATCGGACGTATGGCGGTTGACCGAGGGTTGCGGGGCGCCCGTTTCGGTCGGGATGTGTTGGTGGGATTGGTCGATGCGGCCCGTGCCCGTGGCGACGCCGAAGTGATTCTGCATGCGCAATGCAGTGCCGAAGGCTTCTATACGCGCTTGGGTTTCGTGGCCCGTGGGCCTGTATTTGAAGAAGCGGGCATACAGCACATCGAAATGGTGATGCCCCTGCGCTAGCGAAACTAGGGGATCAGAAACCGAGTGAGGCGAGCAGATCGTCCACGTCGCCCTGGGCCAAGGCCTCATTACTTGCTTGGGGACCCTGCAACTGGTGGGTTTCTCCGGTGAACTCTTCTTCAGGTTTCGCTATCTGGTTGGGCGCGCTGTCCACCAGAAGTTGCACCAGCTGGAGTTCGGTCCGGTTGATAATGTCGATAACCTTTTTGATGACCTGGCCTGAGAGATCCTGAAAGTCCTGGGCCATCATGATGTCGCTCAATATGGACGCTTGCTTACCGGCAAAAAGTGAGGTGCGCTCCGCAAATTTGCCGCATACACCCATCAGCGCACGGGCACGCTCCACTGTCAAATCTTCCGACGCGGCCATACGAGCCAAAGACTGTCCGAGTTCTTCGCCACGCTTGACCAAGTCATCGCACTCTGGTTTGGCGGCATCCACAAGATTCAGGACGGTGTTGGCAGCGTTTTCGGTCATCTTTCCGACGTGCGCCAGGCGTTCCCGGGCATTGGGAAACTCTTCAACTACGTTCTGCAGGTCATTGCTGCCACCCAACACACTGAAGGCCTCGTGCATTTCACGGGTAATGGCGCCCAGGCGCGCAAACGCCTCATCTTTGCTTATCGGTTTAGACATCTTTGGAACCAACCCCTTCTGGACATATTTTCGGATTTTGGCCCAATTATGAAGGTCCAAACATCCACGTGCAAAATTTAACTGCAAATTGCCTGTTTACATGGAACAGGTTCTAAATGTCATCGAGCAAAGCGTAGGGTAAAGGCAAGATTTGCAGGACCGGTCCAGTGTTGGAGCCCAAGTGCAGCGTGCCGCTTTCCACTGCTGATAGCTGCGCAGACACAATGGCTTCAAAACCACCCTGCGGTGCAGGCGCTGCTTGTACGACGGTAGCGACCGGCTGGCTTTCTTCATCGGCTGCAAACACCGCGTCGCCGGCTGTCAAATTGGCATCGGCGTGCACCACAAAGGCCCTGCGCTTGAGGGTGCCGCGGAACTGGCTGCGGGCCACCACCTCCTGGCCGGGGTAGCAACCTTTCTTGAAGTTGACCCCCCCTATCGACTCGTAGTTCAGCATCTGCGGCACAAAAGCCTCAACCACCGGGAGAGATAGGGTCGCAACCCCGCTACGCACTTCGGTCCACAACCACAGGTCCTCCGACAGGACCGGCCCTTGCGGAGCGGGCGTTCCAGTGGGCGCGACCCATAGCTGGCGAGGCAATCCGTCGGCAGGGTACAGGTTGACCCAGGTGCTGGCGTCAAAATCGATCTTGGCCCACGCGGAATATGGCTGGTTAGCTATTGTTTTTGTAGCATCACCCAGCAGGCCATAGATGGTGTAGTCGGCGCTGGCATCACTAAGCTTTGCCTTGGCCCGCATCACAAACATGGACAGACGCTTCAGGGTAGCCGGCAAAATGTCCTGGCTGCAAATCAACAGGATTTCGGTTGTACTGCGTTTGAAACCAATAAAGCTCGCTTGCATGCGGCCTTTGGCCGAGCAAAAAGCAGCCAGGCGCGCCGTATTCTGGTCCAAAAGCGAGAAGTCGTGGGTCAGCTGCCCGTGGATGAACTTTGCTGCATCCTCTCCTTCTACCTTGATGATGCCCAAGTGGTGCAGGGGCACGATGCCGTGCAGGGAGGGTGTGGCGCCAGTGGCCGGGGAGTGCGGAGTCGTCGTGTTCATGGTCTGAATTATCATTCCTCCCATAACTTCACAAGGCTTGTAGGGCTGTGCGCTTTTTCTTTATTCTCGTACTGGCCTTTGCCCTGGGTACTGCGGCTGCTTCCTATTTGTGGCTGACCCAGCCATTCGAGCTGTCGTCCGACACCGTGGATGTGTCTATTGAACCAGGCATGAGTGCGCGCGAGGTCGCAACAGCCGTGTCCCAGTCCGGTGTTTCGGTCAATCCTTTGCTGCTGCACGGATGGTTTCGTCTGTCGGGCCAGTCCAGGCAGATTCGCGCCGGTAGTTATGAGTTGGACCGCATGGTGACACCCGTCCGCCTGCTCCAAAAACTGGTGCGTGGTGAAGAGGCTCTACGCAGTGTGACGCTGGTGGAAGGCTGGACCTTTCGCCAGGTGCGCGAAGCCTTGAAAAAAGCCGAGCAGCTCAAACCCGATTCTCAGGCCCTGTCGGCCAGCGAGGTCATGGCGCAATTGGGGCGCCCCGGAGTGCCTGCCGAAGGGCATTTCTTTCCAGATACCTATACCTACAGCAAAGGCTCCAGCGATCTGGCTGTGCTCCAACGTGCCATGCAGGCCATGGACAAGCGGCTTGCCGCCGCCTGGGCGCAACGTGACCCCAAGTCGTCACTGACAAGCCCCGAACAGGCACTGATACTGGCCAGTATTGTCGAAAAGGAAACCGGCACACCTGCCGATAGGCCTACCATTTCGGCTGTTTTCAATAACCGGCTTGCCATTGGTATGCGCCTGCAGACCGATCCCACCGTGATCTACGGTATGGGTGAGGCGTTTGACGGAAACCTGCGCAAGAAAGACCTGTTGGCGGATACACCGTGGAACACCTATACCCGAGCGGGTTTACCACCCACGGCCATCGCCATGCCTGGCAAGGCGTCTTTACTGGCGGCTGTTCAGCCTGCGTCTTCCAAGGCCTTGTACTTTGTAGCCAGGGGTGACGGCAGCAGCCACTTCAGCACCACATTGGACGAGCACAATAGGGCAGTCAACAAATACCAGCGCGGACAATAGAGCCGCACAGAAACAGGCGATGAGCAGCGGACTTTTTATCAGTTTTGAGGGTATCGATGGCGCGGGAAAGTCCACGCACATCGACAGCCTGGCGCAGGCCTTCAGGGCGCAGGGCCGTGTTGTCACGCTCACACGTGAACCTGGAGGCACACCGCTGGCCGAGCGCCTGCGCCAAATGGTGCTGAACGACCCCATGGATGCCATGACGGAGGCGTTGCTCGTGTTTGCGGCGCGCCGCGACCATGTGCAGACCGTCATCCGGCCCGCGTTGACCCGTGGGGAAGTGTTGCTGTGTGACCGGTTTACGGATGCCACATTTGCCTACCAGGGAGCTGGACGGGGCTTTGATTGGAAGACCTTGTCGGTGCTGGAGGCCTGGGTGCAGGGGAGGGCAGCAGAAGGTGTACCGTCTAGCGCGGCTTGCCCGCTACAGCCCCATCTGACTATTTGGTTCGATCTGCCCCCTCAGGTTGCGGCTGAGCGTCTGAGCGCCGCACGTGTTCCTGACAAGTTTGAATCTCAACCTCTGGAGTTTTTTGAAAAGGTGGCCAGTGGTTATTCCAGACGCATGAATGCTGATGCTGGGCGTTTTGCCCGCATCAACGCCAACCAGCCTCCCAACAAAGTTTGGGACGACGTTTTGCGGGCTGTCCAGACCAAGGGACACTTATCCTGATGAGCGAAGCAACCTCCGCGAGCCCACCCCCATGGATCGCCGAGCAGGCGAAGTTGCTGCTCGCGCAGCGTGGCCATGCCTGGCTGCTGCACGGTCCATCGGGACTGGGGCAATACGGTTTGGCAATGGAGTTGGCGCGAGCCTGGTTGTGCGAGCAGCCGCGGGAAGGTGGTGCTTGTGGCACTTGTAGTAGTTGCCACGCCATCGATGTGCGCACCCATGCCGATTTGAGTGTGCTCATGCCTGAAACCACGCTGCTGGAAATGGGCTGGCCCTTGGGCGAAAAAGCGCAGAGTGAAATCGACGACAAGAAGCGCAAGCCCAGCAAAGAGATACGTGTGGACGCCATGCGCGACACGGTGGAGTTTGCTCAGCGAACCAGCGCCAGAGGGCGGGGTAAAGTCGTGTTGGTTTTTCCGGCTGAGCAGATGAATACGATCACAGCCAATGCATTGCTCAAAACACTGGAAGAACCGCCCGGCGATGTCAAGTTTGTTCTGGCCAGTGAATCGGCCTACCAACTCCTGCCGACGATTCGCAGCCGTTGTCTAGGGCACGCCATGCGCTGGCCCGATGCCCAAGCCAGCCAGCATTGGCTGCAGTCCCGTGGCTTTGAAGGCGCACAGGCGCAATTGTTACTGCGGGCTATGGGTGGGCGTCCAGAAGATGCTGCGGCGTTTGCGGCTTCAGGTCGTGACCCCAGCGCGTGGGCCACGTTGCCCAGGGCGGTCGCCAGGGGCGACGTCGGTTTTTTCAAGGACTGGAGCATTGCACAGACCTTGGATGCGCTGCACAAGCTGTGCCACGACCTGATGGCCGTTCAGGTTGGGGCTGATCCTCGCTTTTTTGTCAAATCGGACCTTGTGGCTACTGCTTCTGCCGCTTCGCTGAGTGCATGGGCCCAGTCGCTGTCTCGCACCATGCGCACCATGGACCACCCGTTTAACGCAGGTTTGATGCTGGAATGGCTTGTGGGTAGAGCCCAATCGGTCTTAAACTCGGGACACTAAATCGATTCTATGAGCACTGCCCCTACAACCCCCCCACGGCCCAGCGTCATCCAGCTCTCCATTAAGGAAAAGGCTGCTTTGTATGCAGCCTACATTCCCGTCTTTTCGGAAGGCGGTGTTTTCATACCGACGGCGCGCGAATACGCCTTGGGTGACGATGTTTATGTATTGCTTTCTCTGCCTGAAGACATGCAACGTTATCCAGTAGCTGGCAAAGTGGCTTGGGTGACACCGGCCAAGGCAGCTGGTGGACGCACACAAGGCGTGGGCATCACCTTCCCCAAAGACGAAAAGTCGCACGCACTGAAACTGAAAATTGAAGAAATTTTGGGTGCCCATATGGCCTCCGAGCGTCCCACTCAAACGATCTGAGTTTTTTTGCCGTAGCCCGCAGGGCACGGCCCTGCTACAGGGCGCGAAGCATGTTTACCGATTCCCACTGTCACTTGACCTTTCCGGAGCTGGTCGCCAATCTGCCAGCGATCCGCCAATCCATGGCGGATGCAAGTGTGGACCGTGCCCTGTGCATTTGCACCACGCTTGAAGAGTTTCCCGATGTCCACCAGCTAGCCGTCCAGTATGACAACTTCTGGGCCAGCGTCGGGGTTCACCCCGACAACGAAGGTGTCACAGAGCCAACGCTGGATGATTTGTTGCAACGCGGACAAATGCCACGGGTTGTCGCTATCGGTGAAACCGGGCTCGACTATTACCGCTTGGGCGATAGAACCCATGCAGACATGCACTGGCAGCGCGAGCGTTTTCGCACACATATTCGTGCGGCCCGGATTCTGCAAAAGCCCTTGGTCATCCATACCCGGAGCGCGTCGGAAGACACTTTGGCCATTCTGCGCGAGGAGGGCGAAGACGGATCTACAGGATCTGCCGGCGGTGTCTTCCATTGTTTTACCGAAAGCAAGGAAGTGGCACGCCAGGCGTTGGAGCTGGGGTTTTATATTTCCTTTTCCGGTATTTTGACTTTTAAAACAGCGCAAGACTTGCGCGATGTTGCCATCACGGTGCCCATGGACCGATTGCTGATTGAGACAGACAGCCCGTATTTGGCGCCTGTGCCGTACCGGGGAAAAACCAATAATCCGTCCTATGTACCGTATGTGGCCCAACAACTCGCAGCACTGAAAAATTGCAGTGTGGAATCGGTCGCGCAGGCTACCACCCTGAATTTTGAACGGTTGTTTTCGGGAGTTCAGTCGTGAGAATTTACTTTAAAGTTTTTTCGTATCTTATTGTTTTATTTGGAATTTCTGCATCTCACGCTGGTTCGTATGACGATTTTTTTGGTGCAATTCAACGCGATGATCCGGTAGTCGTTCGTGCCCTGTTAACACGTGGATTTGACCCCAACACGGTCAATCCTAAAGGTGATTACGCGCTGATTGTCGCTTTGCGGGAGCCTTCGCTTAAGGTTGTGGCCGCGCTTTTGGAAGACCCAAAGACACGCGCAGAGGTTCGTACGGCCCAGGATGAGAGTCCCTTGATGCTGGCTGCATTGCGAGGGTATTTAGATGCTTGCAGACTATTGATTGCCCGCGATGCTGATGTCAACAAACCTGGTTGGACACCATTGCATTACGCCGCGACCGGTGGTCATCTTGACACCATGCGCTTGCTGTTGGACAACCACGCCTATATTGACGCCGCTTCACCCAACGGGAGTACGCCCTTGATGATGGCGGCTATGTACGGAACCCTTGATGCTGTGAAACTCCTGTTGGATGCCGGTGCAGACCCCAATCTAAAGAACGTACAGGGCCTAAGCGCCATCGATTTTGCTCGCCGGGTTCAACAGGACAAGGCTGTTGGGCTCATTGCTGCCGCTGTGCGAGATCGTAAACCTAAGGGTGTTTGGTAGAGTTTTTACTTCATACGATGTATATTATGTTAAGTCATGTGGCAGTTTTGTTCGCTACTGACTGAATGGCCGACTGCACAGGATTTGACCAGCAACGAGGTGTGGCGCTGACCATAAGCCCCATTGACAAGGGTCTATGGGCAAATCATGGTCACCGACTTGCGCCTGTCGGCGAGTCATGGCCGCCGCCTCTGCTAGGAAAAAACTCCTGGCCAGCACCACGTGCCTGAGATTAGCATGCGGCTATTTTCCTGCTGGATCGGAGACCACATGGTCGCCGCCAGTGCCGATTTGCACGAATCATGGACAACTGACGGCTGATCGATTCAATCCAAAACGAACAGTCAATGAAATGCTTGGCCGACCGCAGTGTTTCTAGCCAACTCTAGCGCTCGAACATTAGCCATTTGCACAGAAAATCAGCAATTGAATCGACACAAAGCTAGCGACTCTCCCCTTGACCCGACAGTTGATCACCTTCTCTCCTCCACTACTAAATCAGTCAATCCACCAAAATCGGTCAGCGCCTCCATCCCTTCCAGTAGCTCGTCGGGGGCGGTGGTCGTGAAAAGGGCATTTTCAGTTATGAAAACCAGGGGTTTTGTGTGCGAAAAACCGGCCTTTAGCAGCTATTCTCACCTTCTAACTTTGAACAGGGGGAATCGAAGATGCTACGACCGACACTACTTGTTGCAGGCATATTGCTGCTGCTACTTGTTGGCTACCAGCTCAAAACGCACGGCGCCGCTGGGGTGATTGCGCCTGAAATATCGAAGGTTAAGTAAGCCTTCTAGGCGGCTAGTTCAATTTTGAAGGCTTTGAGGAGTGGCTGGGTTGAGAGTCTGGTGAACGACTTATGGCTGGCCGACCACAGTGTTTCTAACCAACTTTAACGCTCTAACACTAGCCAGTTGCCCAGAAAATCAGCGGCAGGATCGACACCTGGCTAACAACTCTCCCTTAGCCCCGACAGATGATCACTTCCTCTCCGATTCTGAATCATCCAATCCACAAAAAGCCACGTGATGCGGCGGCAAATACATCGCCCATGACCACAAACGCAAACCTTCAGTGCCTTTCTATCTTGATACATTGACCGACGGTGGTCAAGAGCTTTTAATAGTTGGCCGATTGGCCGACCGCAAAGGATATGTCCAGCAACTAGGTGTAGTTCAGGCTAGTAGCCCTTTTGACATGGCCACCGCCGGTGCCGAATGTGAAGAGCCTTGGTCAATTGATGGCCGATTGGTCCAATCCAAAGCAGCAAACCTGTGCGATCTTTAGGTCAGATGCGATATTTCCACTCCTACCCAATGGCGTTTGAAATACTCAGCGACAACTCTACGGTGGCAATGATGAGGCTTATCTTCGCTACATAAGAGGCAACCATCCTCAATAAGCTCGCGGGGTACCTCTTTTTCAATTTGTCGCTTCTCCATTAAATCGAGAAAACGAGCCTCGTAGGTTGACCAATCGCCACCGTTTTTTTTGTACTCATCTAACATCGGCTGTGTTGGCGCAAGCAAGGGCAAATGGGTATATTCAATGCCCCCAATTTTTTCCAAAAAATACTTTAGATCTTCCCGCTTGGCGAATCCCGCGAGTTGAGAGACGTTGTTAAGCCGTACGTCTACTACCCTTTTCGTACCTGACTGACGCAGCATTTCAAAAAATTGCCGGGCACTCTTTTTCGTAAAGCCGATGGTGAAGACATTCATTCTTTAGCCTCAATTCAGCGCGGAATAATCGCCGCCGCAAGTAGATATTGGTAAACCGATCCATCATTTTTCTTATGTGGCTCGGCAAGACTAACCGTCATTAGGCATTCACCCAAATGACTGATCCCATCAGCACCAGCGAGATACTGTTTCTCTATTTTTGGATCAGTGACCCAAATCCGGTAGTTGGCGCCATTAAAGACGAATCTTGCCTGGACCTTACGCTTGAAGTCCTGAAAGTTAGCGCCCGGGACAAATACGTGGATATCAACAGATTGAATATGAATCAGACATATGGAATTCACGAAGTGCCCCGCACGTGCGTGCTCAATTTGATCGTTCATTCCGTGATACGTTGAGTCACCATGCGTCCAAAGTACGGCAGGGTTTTCAGCGAGCGCGCGTGCCTGCATCCAACTGAGGGAATCTGCTTTTTCCCAATAATGTTCAGTTGATAAGAGCCAGTTTTCAGTTTGGCACGCGTGTGGCTTTGGTTTAATCAATGGCACATCCACTACATCAAGGACTTGAGGATCTGTACCGTCCATGTAGTAGCGCTCACGTTCAGAAACTTCCTCCCCGTCCCGGTCGCTGATTGGCCTAACCCACCCTAGGTAGTTGCCGTTGTCGTCAAGCTCTCGACCAGCCATACATCGCCCAGCGTGCTTCCGAGAGTTGGCAAGGATAACTATTCTCTTGAACTGCATACCGTTCCTCCCTCTTTTAAACGAAACTTTTATTCTTTTGGCATGTCACCACTGGTTTCCCAATCCCCTGGAACCTGGTCCAGATAGGCCGCAATTACATCGCCATGGCAGGCCTGGGGCTTGCAAAAACAAGCCAGGCGAAGCCCACGCAGGCCAAGGACGCCTCTCTTGAAAGCAGGATCAGTTTCTAGTTTTTCATTAAAATATTCTTGGTATCGTCTGATGACGTCTGCGCGGTCTGGGCCATCACCGTGCCCAATTGCGAATGGGTTTCCCCAGATAGTCCCTCGACCAATGTAAACGTCATATTGGTCGGTATTTGTTTTGTTGACAACGCGAGTAATTTCGACCGGTATTACCTTAGTTGGAACGCCTTGCAATCTGGCTTCGAATAGTAGTTTTGTAAGGTCTTCGCCGTCCCAGAGTAGTACTAAATGAGCTGTCTCATCGAGTAAGGCTCGAATCGCCGATCGAGATTTGGCATAAACTGGAGCCGCTGCTGGCCATCTGGCCAAAATTCCGTTTTTCAGTCCCGAATTTCCTTCTAGGAATGCAATATCCTGTTCGTTCCACGCTTCCGGCAAATCAGGCAGGTAATGCCTAATTGCCGCTGAAGGAATAGACGGAGATGCGGCAATTAGCAACTTCTTTTTTTCCACGATTTAAGTCCTAGCGTGTTCGGTCAACTATGGCAGCTCTATGCCGGCTTGTGCCAACAAAAGCGCATCTGAGTCTTGATAGGGAGCAAGAATAGCTTTTTCCCAATGTAAGTCACTTAACTATCGGTATGCACCTAACGCAGATAATTTTCACCCCCCGTACCTTCATCTCGGCTGGCGTCCCCACGCAAGTTCTTTAGCGGTCGTGAGCTGTGGGTCACCGCGCATAGCGACCGAAACACACGCAAAAGACGGCATCTACAATTTGAAAGAATGCGTTGAACCAAATCAGTGAAGCACTGTCGAGCAGAGTATGTAAACGAGGCTTATTTTTTATCTGCGCGAGACGTCGGAGCCCATTGTGTTGAATTTTCGGCTGCCCACGTTAGGATCGAAGCCAGCGTAAAGCATCTTGCTCTCCAGGTACAGGAGCACCAGCAATTCGCCGTTGCGGCCTGGCCTGCAGCACTCGCGAACTTGATACTTTTCAGCATCTAGATTTTCGAACCAGGTCTCAGCCGGCTGCTTGCCCAATTGAGGGTGCTCACGGCCGTTTTGAAAATAGTCGTATGCAAAACTGTCGTCATCCAGATGCTTTCGAAGAAACCAACGCCTCGGAACATGCGCAGCTGGCTTGCTCCAACGCAAACCCGTTGCAGTGAAGCAAGCCAGTATCACTGGCAACGTATCGATGTCAGCGAGTCGTAGGGCTGTAGCCAGTAGGCTGGTTTCGAATTCATTGGCCAGTTCATCTAGATTGAGGAAATTTGGGTCGCCTATCGCCTTCACTGCCGGTTCAAACATGAACGCGGGCATCAGCAGATGCGCAGAAAAGTTGTCAGCCTCCTTTTCCAGTACTTTGTCAGATGCAAAGTTCTGGTCCGGCTCATCCACGCGGCACCTGAAAGATCTCCCTCGATGCATCTCCCAATGCCCCAATTCGTGTCCGACGGAATAGCGCTCACGACCTCGGCTTGGAGAAGGCTTAATCGTCGCAACGGCCCGGTTGCCAACGCCAACAAGCATGGCCTCACAGCCATCCAAGTGCTCATACTCAACCAGCATCCCCGCATCCATTGCAATAAGCTCGACGTCAATCTCCCTGGGGTATGCAATACCGAGTTCTTGAATCAGAGTCTCCGCTAGAGTACCGGGAGACATCAAGCTCCCCCCGCATCTGAGTCAGGCTCCAATAATGACTTCATTCTGGTGTAAGTACGCAAAACTAGATCGTCGCTCATATCTTCCAACGCGCGAGCAGCCATAGTGACCCGAGGATCATTCGCTGCCTCGCGCAAAAATGCTCGAGCTTCAGCGGCCGAGATTGCTGGATTGACTCCGCCGAGTACTGGCCGACCACTATCCATTTCCGCTTTAGCTGCGGCAAGACGGCGTCGTCCTGCTTCGGCCTTAACCGATGCCATCAACTGAATCCGATCGGTGCCAAACTTCGGAAGATCAACGCCCTCCATGATGTCCTTGTCAGACATGCTCTTGAGCTCATTCCAGTGCGCTGCCCACATAAGTTCCAGCGCCATTTCATCCTTTGGTGTTACAGCCATATCATTGCCCCGCTTGTTTCTTGACTTTATCGATCTTGCGATCTAGGCGCTTGCGCGCGTTGTCGTAATCCTTCATATCGATACCGGCGTTTGCTGCGCCCTGTTCCGCCGAGAGTCCGTCAGCCCAGGCTATCAGCACAGCCTCTTCATCCGGATCCTTAGCGGCTAGGGTTTCCAGCATGCGGAAAAGCTCCCGAACTCCAACAATTTCCTCCGGTGTGCCAACCGCGATCGCGGTTTCGGTCTTTTGCGAGACCTCCTCGTCTTCCTCATCACGGCCACCGCCTTCACTTACGACCGCAAATCGATCGATGGGCGCATTCTTGCTCTGCTTGCGTGTATCACGGGCGATGCTCAGCATAATCATGTAGAACGTTGCGCCCGGATCTACTCCACGTTTCCAATGCCGCTGGCCTTCTCGTAGCCGGACGAATGCCTCATGTAACAAGTCGCAATCGGACATGCCAGGGACGTTCAGCGACATGAAACTGCTTTGCTTCATGAGTCTCTTGAATTCCGCGTCCGAAATGGCATCAATGGCGGCAGCAACTTCCGCCCTGCTTAGGTACTCAGACTCTTTTTCTTCGGCTGTCATATTGTTACTCTCTAGTCGTATTTCGCCCTAAGTTTGCCGTTTTGACGTGGTGATCAAAAAAACACCCGTCCCCAGAGGCACCTCCTCCAGCGCAATCTACTTCGTTTCTCCAACTTTTTCGCTTTCACCTGGAAAAAGAATCAGGCTTCAGAGACTACGGCGCCCGGGCGACGGTTTTTGGATGTTTCCGGTAAAAGAAATTTGGCGCCTACATCAATTTGGGCGAGCACCTCCTAAGGGTGTGTGATTGGGCCGGCATTGACCAGACAAGCTGAATGTATGGCGCCTCAGCGGGCACTTTTGGACATCACCGGAAATAAATATTTACACGTCCAAAAAGGTCATGTTGAAGCGCCTTTTCAATAAGCACAAGACAAACATGTGCCCAAGCAAAAAAAGCAACCAACCAAGAAAGTTGAGGAATCAAATGAGTGAAAACAACAAGCCGGTCTCGACCGGCACCGAATCCGATAAGGGTCACGACGACCAGCACACGACCCAGATCATCATCAATGGTCGTGCCCGCCAGGTCAGCGGCAAGGAGTTGACCTTTGTCCAGGTGGTCAATTTGGCCTTTGACGACGCGGTGTTTAACGACATCACGGTCTACACGATCACCTTCAAGGGTGGCGAAGGCAATAAGCCCGAAGGCACCTTGGTCGAGGGTGAAACCGTAAAAATCAAGAAAGGTATGATGTTCAATGTCAAGCGCACTGATAAATCGTAATCCCGACCTCCAGCGTCTGATGCACGAAGGCTATGAACTGGAAATTCGTTCCAACCACTTGCTGATTCATAACGTACCGTATCTCAACCAGCGACGGGAGGTTGTTCGCGGGACGTTGGTCTCGAACTTGAGCCTCTCCGGTGACAAGACCATTAAACCGGATCCCCACGTGGTTTCTTTCATTGGAGACCATCCATGCAACATGGATGGCAAGGAGATCGCTCAGATCAAGCACGCCAGCGTTGTGACCAACTTGGCCCCGGACATTGTTGTGCAACATTCATTTTCCAACAAGCCACCCGGCGGCTATGTCGACTATCACGAGAAGATGAAGCGTTACGTCGAGATCATCTCGGCTCCGGCCCAGTATCTACAGCCAGGAATCACTGCTTGCAGCTACAAGGCCGTCGCTTGCGCTGCGTACGACGGAGTGTTTAACTACATGGACACAGCCTCTGGTCGTGCTGGCATCACCGCAGTCACTGCCAAGCTGGCAATGCGCCGGGTCGCCATCATTGGCTTGGGAGGGACCGGCTCATATGTTCTTGATTTTTTGGCTAAAACACCGGTCTGCGAAATCCACCTGTACGATGACGATCTCTTTCTGCAACACAACGCTTTCCGGGCACCTTCCGCCGCTTCTTTAGAAGAGTTGCTGTTACAGCCAACCAAGGTTGCATATCACCAGGCCAAATACGCCAAGATGCACCGCGGAATCCACGCCCACCCGGTTAGGGTTGACGGCGTAAATGTTGCCGAACTCCTGCTGTCCAATTTTGTGTTCTTGTGCATGGACTCAGGCCCAGCAAAGAAGTTGATTGTCGAAGCATTGCAAGCCAACAAAATTCCATTTGTAGATGCAGGCATAGGCACCGAGCTCCTGGAGGACAAAATGGAACTGTGGGCCATTTGCCGTGTCACCACCAGTACGCCAACCAAGAGCGACCACGTACCACGCCGCGTGTCGTTTGCGGAAGCCGGCGATGACGATTACGACCGAAATATTCAGATCGCCGAACTCAACGCGTTCTGTGCGGCTCTGGCTGTTATCAAGTGGAAAAAATTCTGTGGCTTCTACCAGGATCTGGAGCATGAGCATGACTCTACCTACAGCACCAATATCCAAATGTTGACCGCCGAAGACTGCGTATGAGGACCTCCATTACCCACAAATTTGTGGAATTCATCCCCGATGCGCTGCAGGAAGGTGTGCTCTACATATCATTAGAGTACGCCAATGCAGTGCACCGGTGTTTTTGTGGCTGCGGCCGAGAGGTGGTTACCCCTATTTCACCCACGGACTGGAGCATTTCAGTCGTCGGCGGCAACGTGTCACTAGCTCCCTCAATCGGCAATTGGAGTTTTCCATGCCGATCACACTACTGGATCCGCAAAAATCGTGTGCAGTGGTGTGGAGACATGCCGCAAAGCCTGATAAATGCGGGTCGAGCACGAGACAAGATAGCCAAAGCTGCTTATTACGCCAATCGCGCGAATGCCGTGAACACCAACGCAGAAACTGAAGTACAACCCAGGGAGCAGCAGCAGACATTCGGTCGAAAAACCGGCTTTTTCCGTGCATTTATCACATGGTTGAAGGGCGGCAAATAGGCTGGTCGCTTGCTTGGCATCTTCCGGTGGCACTGTCACATGCAAGGCGTACTTACATAGAATCTTTGGAGGGTGCATGAGCAATTTTCTTAGCCGCGTTGCTGGAAACATATTGCCGTTGTCGGTAAAAAAAACACTGCCCGAGGCATTTCCTGAGTGGTCTTTTACCGAGCAAGTTCACGACCATGAGCAGGCGACTGAGACCTGTGAACTCTGCGAACAGGAAGACCTTCGATACCACTTCCTGATTAAAAACCAGTTCACTGATGGTCGCCTTTGGGTTGGTTCAAGCTGCATCCTGAAATTTGGTGTTTCTGTATTTGAGAATGGCCACAACCTCAGCGCAGGGGATGCCAAGAAAAAACTCGATAGGCTTACAGAAAAGATGCACCAGGACTTCTGTGTAAAAGCTTTACAGCGGCTTGCAGAAGCTGAGAACAATGTGATTCTCAAAAATGCATTGGCGTACTACCAACGGAATGGAGACCTGACGCCGAAGTATGCGTTTGTTGTGCTTTGGAGACTGCGGGCTAACAAGATAAGTCACAGCCCATCCTTTTTTAAGGTCAGCCTCAAAAAAAACAAACACAAGGAGGATCTGGCCCAAATGCCATTGAGCAATGTGCAGGCGATCTGGCCGGCGTTGACTACAAGTCAACGGGCCATGGCTGAGCGATTGGGCCACTCCCCCCCACCGCGAATTTCTCCCTGACTGCGCACGTGTATGTTGCGCTTATGAGTTTTACCCCTTGAGCATGGTGTACACGATTTATTACGTGCACACGATCTTGCGGGAGAGGGGCATCGATTAAAGACGCGTTGCTAGACTTTTACGACCGGGCTAAGAAACGATGGTCAGCACCGGTTTCTGGTCGTTCGGTTTTGGCGCAATGGATGGTTGGGTAACCAGCTCCCCTACCAGCGATTCGATCTCGTCAAGTGGAATATGTAAATCTGCAGCGACACGGTGTCTGGTGATACCGTCCTTCCAGAGCTGGTCAAAAACCATTCGCCAAAGCACCGATTTTTCACGTGGAAGCCCCTGGGGTTCTGAGGTCCGGTATCCCATATGGCTAATCTGCTTGCAAAGATCTCGATAGTGCCAATCCGAGATTAGCTTTGCATCAAACGCGGTTCGAGCCAACGCCGACACTGACACTCCCCAGCGCTTCTTCGCCTCAACCAACTGTGAAAGTGAGCTCACCCGTCCTAGGTGGCCAATCAAATCACCGCGGTTGATCAAGAACGCAGAGGCAAATACGTCTGCCTCTCGCTCCACGTCCCTATTACCGTTTTTTGCGCCATGAATGTGCAAAACTAAGTGGCCAAGCTCATGAGCTGCATCAAAGCGACTCCGTTCAGCGGACTTAAAAGTGTTCAAAAAGACGAAGGGGGTTTCGCCTCTCCAGCAGGAAAATGCGTCAACATGCTTATGCTGTTCAGAGAGCGCAAAAACACGAACTCCCTTGGACTCGAGCAACTTAACCATGTGCTCGATGGGCCTAGTTCCAATTCCCCAGTGGCTTCGCAACGCCTCCGCCGCAGCGAGAGGGTCCTCATCGCGTAAGTCAACAAGCTGCGCTGCAGGCATATCAAACCGATCCGCGACCCAGGCGTGCAATTCGAATGCGATTGAACCGGCGGCCAATGCAGCGTCACGTTGGCGAGCAGTAAGTGACGAAAGGCTGCGAAAACTCACCGCCTCCGTCGCAAGCTCGTCGTAGTCGTTCAAATAGAAAAATTCCGTTGGGTAATTCAGCGCCTGAGCAATCGCACGCACGGTTTCACTACCAGGTTCAGGTGTATCACCAGCCTCTAGACGGGTCAGGGTAACTGCTGTCAGCTTAGCTTTCTCTGCCAATTCCTTTTTTGTAAGCTGTCTGCGCTTTCTGGCGAGTGCTAACCGGCTAGCGTTGAACATAAATTGCCAATGTCATAGTCATCATTTCCTGGCGATATGTACTTCAAACTCCATCGGCGCGCTGCTTTCACCTGGTTGGTCGACGGAAAACGGAGCAGGATTGATATCTTCATCGATCACGAAAATCCGTTTGCTAAATCCTTCGAATTGGTTTCCTTCGAACGCCTCAGGGCAGGACACTTCTGCGCGTAGCTTCTTGGAATCGGTACTCACGCACACGAACCATACGGTCGGTGCACTACCTACAGCATCCGTTGCGACTGGGTCCTCGCGGTCAAAAAGCTCAACTTGCCCGTCATTGATGAGCTTGCGCGATCCAGCACCCTTGCCCGAGATCGCTTGGGGGTGTTGTTCTGTACAGGCGATGTCCACATTCTGAAAGCAAATCTGGATTCCCAACTTGTCGTTTACGGTCGACTCGACATTGCCAGTCCGGCTGAGACGCCAATCCAAAGGCAAAAGGGCCAAGCGGATAGCACGGACGCCTTTGATATAGGCCAGCGTTCCCGGCGTACTGGCAGGGTCAATTTCAAGCGCCTCCGCTTTTGCTGCAGCGGCCATGCGGGCAATAGTTGTGACAATCTCTTCAGTCAGTCCCAAAGCACGAAGCTCTTGGTGGACCTTAGAACTCTCGCTAATGACGACTGGTTTTGAGTAGATCATGATGAGGTGATGTTAATTATTTACACCTACATTGTAGGTAAAAATAATTAACATACAAGGGCGTTCAAGTAAATCCAATGTAGGACGTACAGTGCGTCTTCACGTCAGATGGTTTGGCGTCCCAGCATTCGACTGGATGGCTCGGCACGGACTGGCAATAGTCATAAGTTGCACTTTCGGCTGCGGTGCCCTACCTAAACTGCAGCTGCTTGTCGTGGTCTACCCTTTGGCTGACGCAGTACTCCTGCGTTTCGCAGTTGTATTTCCTCGCCCATCTCCTGTTACCAGGCGGTTGAGCTGGTCCAGCGCAGTCGCCGCCAATTTTCGTTGTTCGTCCAAAAGACCACGCAACTCTGTCGCGCGCGCATCAGACGCCACTAGTGCTTGCCGTACTGACAAAAGCTCGTTTTCCCTTTCCAACACCTTGCTCGAAAGGGCTTTGCTGTCAGCTACCAATTGAGCTTGCAACGCCTCGAGCCGCCGTTCGACGTGATCGGCGGCGATTTTGGCGCGTTTGACCTCCTGTCTTTCGCGGTCCAGCTCCTCCATGAGTCTTCGTTCGTTGGCGGTAGATCGTGACTCAAGGCGTTTTCGTTCTTCCGCATGCCGTGTGGCTTCCTGATCGCTTTGCTTGCGGCTGTCCGCCAGTTGCTGGTCAAGATGAACAACTTTGGACTGTAATTGCTCGGTTTCCTTTGCACGCCGATCCAGTAGGGCATGGGCTTCTTCCAGGCGGGCATTGAGGTCGGTCAACTGGGTTTTAGCGCCCACGAGAGCTACTTCAGAGGCCACCAATCGTTCGTTGAGAACGGCGGCCTGGTGCCCAAGCTCAGATTCGCGCAGCGCAAGGGCAGAACGATCATTGTCCAAACCTTGTTGAGCCAGTGCCAGGGCTTCCGTGGCCTGGTGCTGCGCGGACGAAAGGGCGATGTCCCATAGCTTGGCCATAGCCTGGCGCACTGCCGTTGGCGGACCGCCCTCGTCTGCCTTAGCGCCACCCAGCGCCAACCGTGGCCCCAACGTGGCGAACCAGGCTTCCAGCATGGGGCTGACGGTATTCGGTGAGCCACGCCCCATTTTCTGGCGCACCCGCTCGATGGTGGGTCGCAGGCCTTCGCCAATCAAGGCGTCGGCCGCGCCCCACACATCCTCTTGCTGGACCCCCCGGCTACTTTTCGATTGCATCGCCCTACTCCATCCGCTATATTTACCTACGATAATAGATTGTTATCGATACTTATATGATATTTATGTAAAACATCATACATAGCATGTATGAAATTTATTAAATCTAAGGCATTAGAAATCATGAAATTGCTCTCGCTGCACGAAATTCCGGCTTTGCAACCGACCGAGTTGAGCGAAGTGACGCACCGCGCCGTCGAGGAATTGCTTCGTGAAGGCGAATCCAAAAACACCCAAATGAGCTACCGCAGCGCCCTGCGCTACTGGGCGGCTTGGTACGGCATGCGCTATGGGCGCCAGATCCAGCTGCCGGTTCCCGTACCGTGCGTCTTGCAATTCATTGTCGACCACGCCGAGCGCTACGCGGATAAGGGCCTTGTATCCGAATTGCCGCACCAAATTGACCAAGCCATGGTGCAGGCCGGATACAAAGGAAAGATCGGTGCGTTGGCCCACAACACCTTGCAACACCGGCTGTCGGTACTGTCCAAGGCTCACCAGATGCATGAGTTGAAGAACCCGTGCGCAGACGCCAAGGTGCGCGAGCTACTGTCGCGCACCCGCAAGGCGTACGCCAAACGCGGTGCCCTGCCCCGCAAGAAATCAGCATTGACGAAGGAGCCTCTGCAAGCCTTGCTGGAAACCTGCGATACGTCGCTACGCGGCAAACGCGACCGCGCCCTCCTCCTGTTTGCATGGTCCAGCGGCGGCCGGCGCCGTACGGAAGTGGCTAGCGCCGACATGCAGTTCTTGAAACGCGTCGAGCCGGACAGTTATATCTACGACCTCTCGTTTTCTAAGACCAATCAATCTGGGGTTGACCAGCCTGAGAACTACAAGCCAGTCGCTGGCATTGCGGCCGAGGCGATGGACGAATGGCTGAAGGTCACCGGCATTGTGGCGGGGCCAATTTTTAGAAGAATTCGTAAGGGCGGCCATCTGGGAGAGGCGCTCTCCCCCGCTGCGGTCAGAGACATTGTGAAATCGCGTTGTGTCCTAGCGGGAATTGAGGGGGACTTCTCTGCGCACTCACTTCGCTCGGGGTTTGTAACCGAGGCAGGGCGTCAAAGCGTTTCGCTCGCCGAAACCATGGCTATGACGGGGCATCAAAGTGTTGCAACTGTCGTGGGGTACTTCAGAGCGGAGTCTTCATTGGCCAGCATTAGTGCAAAGATGTTGAAATAGGCAGGTTGCGCAAAAGTTGACAAAGAAGGAATCAAAATGGCATCGTCAAGTTAAAGCCAACGGTCAAGGGACTCTATATCGGTCCCAATTTACAAGGGTTCTGTCGCAGTAAGCATAAACGACAATCCCGACCCCTGTAGTGAACGCCTGGTGCGATCTAGTCTGCGTCAGGGATCTTTTCCACTCTAGCGGGACCGCTAGGATTGGCGCTTATCCTTGTAGAGCAGATTCTAAAATCGGTCGCTCTTTGGCCAGAATTTCGTCTGAAAAGGCGTAAGAAAAACTACGCTCGGCCTGCTCCCCATAAGTTCGCAATATGCGGCCAAGCTCGGAATCCGGGTCCAATGGCGGCCCGAAGCGACCAAATTGGGCGTGAAAGTACTCAATATCAAACCCGTCGAAGGGATAGGCGTCAACGTCATCCGTCACCCCTCCTTCCAAAGCAGAATAAGTTATTTCGCCCCGCGCAAAGCGCAGATACCAAAACCCCACGCAAAGCGCTCCGTATTGATCGTCAAACCGGATTGACTCGTCAACCATTTTTTGTTTTAGCACACGAAGCGCGTCATCAGTGGTGCGGCTACCCGTAAGTTCTAGTAACCAGTACTGTGGCTCCGGGATTCGCATGACCAGATTTTCGGCCCACGTAACAACGCTGGGGAGACTAGCGAACTTCGTATCCAAGGACGCGCAAAGGATGGGCAGTATCGATTTCATGACGGCATCTCGGAAACCAATCATTTTTCGCAAAAACAGCCAGGCCAAACCTTATTCCCCGTCGCTGGATTTTTCGATTGACCTCCTGTAACTGGGTCTATCCGGTGATGGTGAGGATTTGGATGAAACTGTGGATCGGCTGGATTTGAGCGCCCATGGTGTGTGTAATCAGTTCGTCCTACCAATCGCCCAAATTCGTCATAGTGCGTTGTTTGTGTATACGTTCCACCTGCCGAGCTAGCCTTAGTGTCAGTGTAAGTTCTATTGCCAGGGGTAGTACGGGTAAGGGACTGTCTATTGATCCAGTAACTCTCCGGCAAGCACACTTTGCCGCCAGCAGGCATGCCATCCGCAATGGCGTTTATATCCATGGCAACCGCAAATGCTGGGAGTAACCATGCTGGCATTGCGTAGGCAGCAGCAGTTGGAAAAAGGATCGCCGCGGCATAGGCCGGTCCCCTGTTGCTGGGGTCGTAGCCCCCTGGCCTGTAATACCCAGTGGGAGTCTGATACTGCCCACCAAGGGGATTGCTCCCCCAAATATCCAACCCCATAGGGTCTATAAAACTCAGCGGATTACCAGCAACATATGCGTACGTATTGATGCCCCCGCGCAGCCCAATAGGATCAGACTGAATATATCGCCCCAGTCTTGCGTTGTACTCCCGATGCCAGTTCTGAAACAACCCCGTCTCTGCATCAAACACCTGCCCAGGCAACCGCTGATTGAATGTGAAGGTTCCC
>CAUPQG010000027.1:0-57599 GCA_963513355.1 uncultured Rhodoferax sp.
CGGCTCACAATTTATGCTCCACGCTTCCTTCCCACACTCGGTCGCCCGCATGCAGTTGCGCTTCACTTCGCTCACTGTGACCAGCTCGCGGGAGGACTTGCACCTCCAGGAGTGCGCCCATGCTGGGCGCACATGAAAAAAGCCACCCGGGGGTGGCTTTCTATTTGGCGGAATCTGACTTACTCCAGTTTGAAAACAAACTCTTGCGTTGCGAGCATCTCGCCGGAGCCAGCGCCTGTGCACTTGTATTGCATCATGGCAGCCTTGACCGAGGCATGGAACACCCGAGGGCCGGACAGAATGGTCACGTCGCGTACGGCGCCATCACGGATAGTCGCCTGAGCCTTGACCACACCTTCAGTGCCATCCTGGGTTGCCTTGCGGGGCATCTCAGGTGGTACCTGTGTAGGGCAAGCGACCCGGATGTCTGAACGGTTAGGCGCAGGCGCGGGTGGTGCGGCAGGCGGAGGTGGAGGTGCAATGACTGCCGGTGTGGGCGGTGGAGCTGCAACCGAAACAATAGCAGGCGCAGTGGTCTCGGCCGGTGCAACATCAGGCGGTGGCACAAACGGTGGCGGCGGCGCTTCGACCTTCGGCGCTTCAAGGGGTTTGATCTCCTTGGGTGGCGGCGGTGGCGGCGGCGGAATGATGACTTCCTGTATCACCACAGCTTCCAATGGCTTCTTGATGACCTTCAAGGCATCGTGGGCCGTACCGGAAATGAGACCCCAGACCAGCAGGACGTGCAAGCCGACAACAATGGCAATGCCTTTGTAACGCTTGGACGAGTCTTTCGGTCGGTAGACCGGGTGCAGACCAACCGTGTTCATGTTCATTGAGGTCATTGGATGAACTGCTCGCTTCCGATCACCGCCATCTTGGTCAAGCCTTTACGCTTGGATGCAGACAAGACATTGGCGAACACCGCATAAGACGATGACTTGTTGGGCCGGATGTGCACCTCAGGTTGCGTGGCCTGTTGGCTCACGGTTTCCATGTTGGCATCCAGTTCGGCAGCCGAAACGGGCAACCCTTGCCAATACACGATGCTGTTTTCGTCGATATCGATCTGGATTTTTTCAGGCTTGATATTGTTGGTGGGTGGTGTGCCCACTGGCATATCCAGGTTCACTGCATGCAGCTGGATGGGGATGGTGATGATCAACATCACCAACAACACCAACATCACGTCAATCAATGGCGTGGTGTTGATGTCCATCAGCACTTCAGGATCGCCCGAAGCGTTTCCTACATTCATAGACATATTGCTATTCCTCCTGGCGTGGCTCTAACCGCCCAATGCTGGCGGTTCAGTGATGAACGCCACTTTGACGATGCCCGCACGCTGGCATGCATAAAGAATCTTGCCAACACCTTCGTATCGGGAAGCCAAATCGCCGCGAATCTGAACTTCAGGTTGCGGCTTGACGGTCGAAACCTTCTTCAGTTTCTCGACCAATGCATCCACATTGGCCACCTTCTGGTCGTACCAGAAGATGCCGCCTGCGGTGTCAACCGAAATAATGATGTTTTCTGGTTTGGTTTCCCGAACCTCTACCCGTTCTTTGGGCAGTGTCACGGGAATCGAGGTTGTGACGACAGGAATGGTGATCAGGAAAATGATCAACATCACCAACATCACGTCCACCAGGGGTGTCGTGTTAATGGCTGATATGACGGCATCGTCTTCGCCGTCAATACTGCCTACGTTCATGGACATAGAGCTAACTTTCTGCGCGTTTACCGCACGTGTTTAGCTCTTGGAAGCCGAACCCAACAGGACCGAGTGCAAATCGCTACCGAAGCTACGGACGTCGTCCATCACGCCCTTGTTGCGTGCGATCAGGTAGTTGTAGGCCAGAACGGCGGGAACGGCAACGGCCAAGCCCAGCGCAGTCATGATCAGGGCAGCGCCCACGGGACCTGCAACCTTGTCGATAGACGCTTGACCGGACATACCGATTTGTGTCAACGCACCGTAAATGCCCCACACCGTACCAAACAGACCCACGAAAGGAGAAATGGAACCCACAGTTGCCAGGAAGGACAGGCCACCTTGCATTTCGCGGTTCACGCGGTCCACGGAGCGCTGGATGCTCATGCTGATCCAGTCATTCAGGGGGATGTGACCCATCAGGCCACCGTGCTTTTTGGTTGCTTCCACGCCGGCGGCGGCAATGAACTGGTACGGGCTGTCCTTGTGCAATGCAGCGGCGCCCTGGGCGACCGTGCCAGCGCTCCAGAATTTTTCAGTGGCTTCGCGTGCGAACTTGGCGGCTTTGCGCTGTTCCAGCATCTTGATCGCCAGGATATACCAGCTGCCCATGCTCATGATGGCCAAGATGATCAGAACAGCCATATCCACGGAGTGTGCACTGTGCCACAGGGCGGCAATGCCGTATGGGTTGTCAGTTGTGCCTTCGGCCTTTTTGGCAGCGGGAGCACCCGCAGCAGCTGGATCAGCAGCCACGGCGGCAGGAGCAGCGGCAGATGCAGGAGCGACGCCCTGGGCCATGGCGGAGGTAGAAACACCAGCCACCGATACAACGGCCAGACTCAGGGTCAGGGCCCAGGCGCGGACCAACACTTTGAACTTTGTATGCACAATCATTTCCTTATAGAAAAAATACTAATGGCCGTCTGGGTGCCGGGTCGGCACCTGCGGCGCAACGTCCGCGAACTGCTAAACTGAAAGACGGCTATTGTAATTTGCCCGCGCGGCGCTTTGTACCCGGGTTACGGAACTAGACCTAGCGTTTTCGCTATCAGGGTTTCCACCAGATTACACCTCTAAGGCATATCCATGCGACTTGAATCCACCACTAGCGGCGACGTCAATCCTTTGCTGCAACCATGGGGTCCGCCTTACGGACTACCGCCTTTCGGTCAGGTCAATTCAGCACATTTCGTGCCAGCCTTTGAGCAGGCATTGGCACAGCACTTGGCTGAAGTAGAGGCCATTGCAGCCTGCCCTGAAACGCCCAGCTTCGAGAACACATTAGGAGAACTGGATACCTGCGGACGGCTGCTGGACCGAATTACCTTGCTGTTTCACAATTTGACTGCCAGCGAAACCTCGCCCGGGTTACAAAAAGTGCAGTTGGAGATGGCTCCCAGGCTGGCCGCGCACGAAAACACCATCTTTATGCATGCCGGGTTGTTTGCCCGCATCGACACCTTGCATGCCCAGCGCCACAGCCTCGGCCTGAACCCCGAGCAACTTCGCCTGCTGGAGCGGGTGCATCTGGACTTTGTGCGTGCCGGTGCCCGCCTGAGCGGTCAGCAACGGGCGCGCTACGGCGAAATCATGGGTGAACTGGCCACCCTATGCACCCAGTTTGGGCAAAACCTGCTGGCAGAAGAATCCACCTATACCCTGGAGCTCAAGACCGAAGCCGACCGCGCCGGCCTGCCTGCTTTTGTACTGCAAGCAGCCAAGGCAGCAGCCCAAGAACGCGGCCTGCCTGACGGTGCGTACGCGATCACACTCTCACCCTCGCTGGCAGAGCCGTTTTTGACCTTCTCCACCCGGCGCGACCTGCGCGAGACGCTGTGGCGCGCCCGCGTGAATCGGGGAGCCAACGCTGGCGAACACGACAACCGTCCGGTCGCCGCAAAAATCATGGCCTTGCGACAGGAACAAGCAGCCCTGCACGGCCACAAGACCTATGCAGACTACGAGCTGGTGGACCGCATGGCTGGCAAAACCGACGCCGTGCTGGATTTGTTGAACCAGGCCTGGATACCCGCCAAAGCCTATGCCGAGGTCGACCGCCAGGCTTTGACGGAGATGGCCCGCAATTTGGGCGAACCCACACCCATTGCCGCCTGGGACTGGCGTTTCCTGGCGCAAAAGGTACGCGCCCAGCGGTTCGATCTGGACGACGCCGAACTCAAGCCCTATTTTTCGCTGGATGCCATGGTGGCCGCGATGTTTGATTGCGCCCAGCGCCTGTTTGGACTGCGCTTTATTGAGCAGCCCGGCACCACACTGCACCATCCTGATGCCCGTTTGTGGGAAGTACGGGGGCAAGATGGTGCGCTGGTTGGCCTGTTTATTGGCGACAACTTTGCCCGCAGCTCCAAGCGCAGCGGTGCGTGGATGAGCGTGTTCCGCAGCCAGTCTGGCCACTTTGGCGGCACACTGCCCATCGTTATCAACAACAACAACTTCGCCAAGGCGAGCCCAACGCTGCTGAGTTTTGACGACGTGCGCACGCTGTTCCACGAATTTGGCCACGGCCTGCACGGCCTGTTGTCCAAGGTGCACTACGAGCGCCTGGCCGGTACGTCAGTGTTGCGCGATTTTGTCGAGCTGCCTTCCCAGCTGTTCGAGAACTGGGCCATGGAGCCCGAGGTGCTGCAGCGCCACGCCCGCCACGTCGAGACCGGCGAACCCATGCCCGCTGCCCTGCTGGACAAGCTCAAGCGCTCGCGCCAGTTTGACCAGGCCTGGGCCACCGTGCAGTACACCGGCCCGGCTCTCATCGACATGGCACTGCACGCGCTACCCAACGGCACTTCGGTCGACATTGCCGCGTTTGAAGCCGAGCAGTGCGCCAAATTGGGCATCCCCGCCGACATTGGCCTGCGCCACGGCCTAAGCCACTTCCAGCACCTGTTCTCCGGCTCCAGTTACGCCGCCGGTTACTACGTGTACATGTGGGCCGAGGTGTTGGAGGCCGATGGTTTTGCCGCGTTCACCGAAACCGGCAACCCGTTTGATGCGGCAACCGCTGAGCGCCTGCTGCGCACCATTTACAGCAGCGGCAACCGCCAGAACCCAGCCGATGCCTACCGCGCCTTCCGTGGACGCGATCCGCAAGTGCAGCCCATGCTGAAGAAGCGCGGTCTATTGGCCGAAGCTACAACCTGATTACGAGGTTCCCCAACATGTCGTCCATCTGGAAAAAACCAGTCACCGTCGAAATGCTGACGGCCATCAGCGCCAACTCCGCTTCCTCCCACCTGGGCATTGAGTTTTTGGAGATCGGCGACGACTTCATCACCGCCCGTGTGCCAGTGGACGAACGCACGCGCCAGCCCTACGGCCTGTTGCACGGTGGTGTGAGTGTGGTGCTGGCAGAAACACTGGGCTCGCTGGGGGCCGGCATGTCCAGCCCCGAAGGCACACGCGCCGTCGGCCTGGACATCAACGCCAACCACCTGCGCTCCGCCACCAGCGGCTGGGTCACCGGCACGGCGCGCCCTATCCACCGGGGCCGCACCACCCATGTGTGGCAGATCGAGCTGCACAACGAGGCGGGTGAAATGACCTGCATCTCGCGCATCACGATGGCAATTCTGGCGCCCAAGGCAGCGGAGTAGGTCCATGGACTCGGCGACCGACAACCGCTCCATCGATCCCACACGCGAAAGCTTCAAACAGTTGTTTGAGCGGGTTCCTGCGCAGGGTCCTGTGGTCATGTTGAACCTACTCGCTTTTCGCGATATGGCTACCGATGGAAAACGCACCGGTCGCCAAGCCTATTCCGACTACAGCAAAGCAGTTGCGCCGCTGCTGGCTGCGGCCGGTGGACGCGTGCAATGGTTCGCCGATGCGCACCATGCGCTGATCGCTCCGCCCGGAGAAGCATGGGATGAAGTGCTGTTGGTGGAATACCCATCCCGCGACGCATTCGTCGGCATGATCCAGTCGGCTGCCTACTCGGCCATCGTGCACCACCGCACGGCGGCGCTGCGTGACTCGCGCTTGATTGCGACCACTGCCCGCCGCGACTAACCCGACGCAAGCTCGCGTTGACGGGCAAATGCCACGTACCAATCCAGGCATCCAGGGTTGGCCATCGCATCCTTGTTGACCACCTTCTCCAGTGGTTGACCCAGCAATAGTTTCTTGATCGGCAGCTCCTGCTTTTTGCCCGACAGCGTGCGCGGGACCTCGGCCACCTGGAAGATGGCATTGGGCACAAAACGCGGGCTCAACGCCGTCTTGATCGCATTCACGATCTTGGCCTGCACCGCATCGTCCAACGTCTGGCCCGTACGCAGCACCACAAACAGCGGCATATAACTCTCGCGCCCCAGGTATTCCAGGTCCACGACCAGGCTGTCCACCACCTCGGGCAGTGCCTCGACCGCGCTGTACAGCTCGCTGGTGCCCATGCGCAGGCCGTGGCGGTTGATGGTGGCGTCGCTACGGCCAAAGATCACACAGCCTTCGCCACCCTGCTCTTGGGTGCCCACCCGCAACCAGTCGCCGTGGCGCCAGACACCGCCAGCCTCTGCTGGCGCATCACCACCACCCGGTTTGCGGCCATGGCCGGGCGGGTACATCTCAAAATAGCTGGCCAGGTAACGCGTATTGCCAACGTCACCCCAAAAGTAGAGCGGCATGGACGGAATGGGCTGGCTGCAGACCAGCTCACCCACCTCACCCAGCACGGGCTCTCCGGCTTCGTTCCAAGCCTCGACCGCGCAGCCCAGCAAGCGGCATTGCATCACACCGGGCTCCTGCGGCAGCTCGCGATGGCCGCCGATAAACGCACCGCAGAAGTCGGTGCCCCCGCTGATGTTGCACCACCAGATGTCTTCTTGTGCAGGCACCTTGGCGATGCGCCGGAACTGCCCGGTGCCCCAGTTCTGTGCCTCGGGCGACAAGGGCGATCCGGTTGTACCCAACGCGCGGATAGCCGACAGGTCGCCACACTGTGACAAATCCACCCCGGCCTTCAAACAGTTGGCATAAAACGCCGCACCGGTTTCACTGGCAAACCGCCACAGCGTGGTCCAGTCCGGCTGGGCGGGGCTGCCGTCAAAAATCACACAGGTCGTGCCGTTGAGCAAACCGGCCACCTGGGCATTCCACATCACCCAGCCGGTAGAGCTGTACCAGTGGAAGCGTTCGCCCCAGGTGTTGGCCTCATAACTGCAACCCACATCGTTGTGCAGCACCTTCATGGCCAACGCCACCAGTACCGTCCCGCCATGACCATGCACGATGGGCTTGGGCAGGCCGGTGGTGCCGCTGGAGTAGACGATCCACAACGGGTGGTCAAACGGCAGCCACAGGGGCTCAAACGCCGAAGTGTTTACGTCACTTCGGGCTGTAGCCCCCGAGAAATGGACCTGCGTCGCTATTGATTGAATAGCGTTTTGTGGCACATCCCGCGTGCCCAGGTTGTCGTGCAGGATCACATGCTGCACCGTGGGCAGCGCATCCACCAGCGCCTGCACCACAGCCATGCGGTCCAGCTCGCGCCCGCCGTAACGCACACCGTCGCAGGCGATCAACACCTTGGGCGTGATCTGCTGGAAGCGGTCCAGCACGGCATTCGTGCCCATGTCAGGCGCGCAGATGCTCCACACCGCGCCGATGCTGACCGTGGCCAGAAAGGCGACCATTGCCTCAGGAATGTTTGGCAAATACGCCGCCACGCGGTCGCCCGGTTGCACACCCTGGGCCTGCAGGTGCAGCGCCAGCGACGCGACCTGGCGGCGCAGCTCGGGCCAGCTTACCTCGCGGTGTTCACCCAACTCACTGCGGCTGATGATGGCCGCAAAACCGGCCGCATGGGCTGGCTCAACATGGCGAAACACCTGCTGCGCATAGTTGGCCTGCGCCCCCGGAAACCACACCGCACCCGGCATCACATTCTTGGCCAGCACCGCGCTGTGTGCGGTGGGAGACTGCATGCCAAAGTAATCCCACACGCTTTGCCAGTAGGCATCGAGATCGGTGATGGACCATTGCCACAGGTCGCGGTAGGTTGCAAAACTCAACCCCCGATGCGCCTGCAGCCAGTCCTGGTACAAGCGTATCTGGGGAACGTTAGGAACGGGTGTATGGATTGTCTCGGGCATGCTGTTCGTCACTTTCTCAGGACTGTTCGGTTGCCACCAATGTACCCGGTGCAGCCGATGGCCTAGCCCTGACGGGACTTCAGAATACTGTGCAATTCCTGCAGAAAACGGGTGTTTGCAAGCTCCGTGCTCCAAGGCTCCCAAGGCACCCCGCCATAGACGGCAACCAATGGATCGACTGCCAAAGGTGTCACCTGAATGTTCAACACCGTTCGCACCTCTTCGGGGCTCCAGCCCGCCACATGAATCGCTTCGCTGGCTGCTGCCAAGACGTCAGCTATTTTGTGCTTTGTTTTCTCTTCCTTGGTCCACCAGGAGACCCCATACTTTGCAAACAGCACCTTCTGCATGCGCTCCATTAGGGTCAGAAACGCTTCACCCAGAATTGGCTTGAGTGGAGAAATCGGATCAAAACCCAGCAAGCCCTCTTCGGCGTCATGCAACAGTTCACGCAGCTGCGCGTCGGGATCAAGATGGCCCTGTGATCGCCGAATTTGCAGAACCAACAAAGCATGTTGTGCCACCGACATGGGAAGTGGCCACACCGAATGTCCGCCCCACCGAAATGTGCGCGCCAAACCCAAGGAGAGGTCTGCATCATCCACGTCTGCGAACGTCGGATCCTGCAAATCGATCCGCCGCCCCGAGGGTAGCCGCACCCAGGCGCGCGGGGCGCTGCGGCTGGTTCTAGCGTGCGGATTCATTCGAATCCATAGTCCAACTCTAGTGCTTGCCCAACGCGCAGGGTCTGGCCAAGACCGGTCAGGATGATGGCGTTCATGCCGAAGCTGACGGCACCATTCACCCGCGAATCTTGCCGATAGGTACTGAGGGAATTGATGACATGCGGCGCACTGTGCGCGCTACTGGGGTCGATGTTTGGAATGGGACAGCGCGGGCATGGCTTGACCATGCGCAGGCGAATGGGTGCATTGCCAGGCAACAACTGCAGTTCGGCGACAAGATCTTCTTCGTGCTCCGGGACACCGTCGATGACGATGTTCGGGCGAAAGCGCTGCAAGGTTGCTTCTGGCAGGCCCTGGGCCAGCAGTCGACGATTCAGGCCGTCCAGCGCGGACTGGCTGAGTACGAGCAACGGGAATCCATCGCTGAACTGGTTGAGGGCCATATCGTCGCCAGTCCACGCGGTGTCCGAAGCACGCCGGTGTGTCGTATCAAAGCGCACCAGGCGCAGACCAGTCTGTTCCAGAAAGGTGCTGAACCACGCCGCCTCCGCGTCACCCATGTCCACAGCAGGCATGTGATGTCCCCACAGGATCACCTGCGACACGGCTGTAGCAACAGCAGGTGCATCCAAAGCCAGCACCAATTCGTCCATGCCAGGGGCGTGTACGCGAACGCGCGCGCCGTCGATCTGCGGGCGGATCAGTGCCATACGGGGCAGCTCCCGCTGGCTGAGGAAACGCCCCTGCGCATCCACCAGCATGAACTGGCGGTCGTATGCCAGCCCCGTATCCGTCAAACGCGCCTGCGTAAGCTCGATGCCTGCGCATGATTTGATCGGGTAGATGAACAAGCGGGCGATATGGGGTTCGGTCGAGTTTGGGCTGGTATTCATTTATGTATCCTGTACCTTACTGTGCGCAAGCCACTGCCTGGGGGACATCTCCGTGCGTTGCGCAAAAGCACGGGACAGCGCTGACGCGTTTGCGTATCCCAACTCCAGCGCTATCAGCTTTACCGAGCGCCCTTGCAGCAACTGCTTTTTGGCAAGCGTCATGCGCCACTCCGTCAGATAGTCTGCCGGCGACGTGCCAACGACCATTTTGAACCGGCTGGCAAACGCACTGCGCGACATGCCCGCCTGATCCGCCAGCGTGTCTACCGACCAAGGAGTCTGCGGGCTCGCATGCATCGCGGTCAGCGCTCGGGCCAGGTGGGGGTCTGCCAATCCCGACACCAAACCGATAGCGACGCCACCTTCTTCACCATGGTCCAGCAGCCAGCGCAGTAGTTGGAGCAACACTACCTCAAACAAACGGTCCACGATCAGCCGGTGACCACAACGCACCTGGTCTGCTTCCTGAAACAGAAGGTCCAACGCCGTTGCAAGACCAGGAACGCGGGCCAAGGGCAAAACTATCAGCGGCGGCAAGGCCCGCACCAAGGGATGGTTGGCTCCGCCTTCGAAGTGCACGGACGCGCAGGTGAAGTCTGCGCCGTCTGCAGGCGCATTGTGGAACTGATGGGTCAACGCCTGCGGATAAAAAAACAGCGTGGGCTCCTTGGCCTCAATACGCCGCAGCACGTGCGCGCCTTTGCGGTGGGTGACCACCATCTCACCCTTGCGCATCACATGAAAGAAGCCTCTTCCAGGCTGCGCGTCAAAGGTCGTCACACCGCACAAGGCCCCCGAGTGGAAAAGCCGTGCAGACACCTGGAACCGCTCTAGAAGCGATGAGAGACGGTCCAAGGCATCGGTAGGCGGGGCACCCATGGTGTACGAATTGGTATGTTTTGTGGATGTAACGATACCAATCATACGCCTTGTGCGCCCAAACTTCCTCCTGTGCAGATTTGCACGCACTCTCACTTCACTTTTAGGAAACAACCATGTCACGCGTACAACTCGTCAATCCTTCCAACACCACATCTGACCGCCAAGCCTTATTGGACCAGGTGCACAAGGCCTTTGGCGCCACGCCCAATATGTTCAAGGCAGTTGCCAACTCGCCTGCGGCCCTGAAAAGCATGTGGGGCTCATTTGGCGCCCTGGGCTCAGGCGTTCTGGGCGCGAAGCTGGGTGAGCAGATAGCCGTTGCTATCGCCGACCACAACCGCTGCGAATACTGTCTGGCAGCCCACACCTTGCTCGGCAAGGGCGCGGGTGCCAGTGAACAAGAGATGTCAGACGCACAAGCGGGCCGCTCGTCAGACCCCAAGGCTGCCGCTGCCTTGGCGTTCGCCTTGAAAGTTGCGAGCAACCGCGCACAACTGTCCGATGCTGATGTTGCGACGCTGCGCGCAGTGGGCTTTGGCGACGAGCACATCGTCGAAATCCTGGCCCATGTCGCACTGAACATTTTCACCAATTACGTGAACGTGGCATTTGAGGTACCCGTGGACTTTCCGAAAGTGGCATTGAACCCAAGGGCATGATGCATGCGCGTGTTCGGGTGACTCGCGATTCGGTCACGCGCAGTCCGTCGTGGATCACGGCTTTGTGGCCGTGATGGCGGACACTTTCATACCTAAATACATGGCACCCAGCGCAGCAGCTCCCAGAATCAAGCTCCAGGACAGCGGTGCGCTAAACGTAGACAGCGGGTCACTGGCCAAGCGCCAATGCAGCAGCGCATGAATGATGCAAAACGCGGCAAGACCGATGCGGCTCGCGCGTTGCACATGCTCATTGGCATGGTGCGTGACCGCAATCAGCGCCCAAAAAAGCGGTATGTGAATGGCAACAAACCACCAGCGGCCTTGCTCGTCAGTCAAACTGCGCAACAAATAAAGCAAGCGCCACTCAGACTGCGTCATCGCATCCAGCTCATGGGTGAACAACACAGCCAGCATGAGCTGCGTAAGGACTTGCTGTGCTCTCATCATGAAGCCTTCAATCAATTTGAATGTCCCGATTTGAACTGCAGCAACAGCCCAAGACTCAGTAGCAGTGCAGCGCCCACATCAATCCACATGACTTTTGCGATGGGCAGGCCGTGCGCTTGCAGGGCAGCGATCAGCACAAAACCCAACATGCTGATCAGCGCGGCAATGCCTACGGGCCATCGCCAGCCAGGGAAAGCGACCGCGGCAAAGCACGCCGTGGCGAGCAAGCCGAAGAGGAGGGCCCGGTGCTGCATGAGAATTGTCAAATCATGCCCCTCGCCCAGCGAGACGCCGTATGCACGCTCCAGCAAAGGACGCCCAAACAAACCTGCCAGGGGCAGGACATGGATCAGCCCAGTGACTGCAAAGCTCAAGCGGATCACCCATTCATTGATCGTTGGATTCACGACTTCTCCTTCGCTGTAATGAAATACAGCAACGGACCAAACGAACCTGCGCCGAGCGTGATGACAATCCAGGGCCAGATATTCCTGCCCGTGTTCTTGGCATCACGCCACATCCAAACCATGACCAAGGTCAGCGCAATGACAAGATCGGCAAATATCTGCATCGACCCGTAGCTGTGAGTTATTGCCCCAAAAATCCCAACAAGCCCGTCTTTCCAAAGTGCGGCAGCAGTGATTGCTCCGAGGGCGATGACGGCGAGAATCAATACTGGTTTTTTCACGCGACTTCCTTTCAAAGTGCCCACAGTGTGTGCGGTGCTTTGAATCGGCGCAATTACGTCTTAGGTAATTGAAACGGCTGTGCGCTGTGATTCAATGACCCAATGGTGATGAATGCCAGGCTTCACACCGCAGAATAAGGCAGCAATGCCTTGGCAGCTTCGATGCGCAAATGCATTTCTACCGATGGGTCGTTCATGACCTCTGTCAGGAATCGCTTGGCGTCTGAATCGCTGTGCTTGATGGCCGGAGGCACCACGGGAGTGCTGAATGGATTGGTTGCAGAGATTCGTTCGACATCGGAGATAACCTGATCAAAGATTGCCTCAAACACTGCGGCCTTGATAGATTTAAGAGGTGCAAGAACGTTGGCCTGCGCGTCAACACTTGGCGACATATCGAGCCCTGGCGAGTCGGCGAATATGGCTGCCAGGTCAGGGGCAACAAAGGCTGACCATAGTCCCGTGAATTGCTGCAGAGCGGGTACCCGCTGGGCATGCCGAGATTCTGTGGGCAGCATGCTGATGCGCTCCGGCACGACATTGCTCAAAAAGCGCTGACGCAGGGACTCCAAGAAGAACGACGCCTCCGCTGCAGTAACTGGTTCAACCAGAGAGAACCACAGCTGGTAACCGTCGTTTCCATTTACCGCGATCGCCGGAGGCGGCAAATCCAGGTCGCTCTGTATACGCTGCCAAACCGTGGAGACCACAGACCAGTCTGCAGGGCGAGCGAGCTCTATCACCATTGCACGAACACGCCCGTCCATGGTCATTAAGCTTGGCGCGTCGGCTGTGGCATCGTCAATAAGGTACAACCGATGGAATTCATTTTCGAGTGGGTTCATTCGGGGAATATAAGCGTTCAGGAAAGTTCATGGAAATACAAGAAGAAGCTGGCGTGGAGACACTCTACGTTCACGGTGCAACCGTTAGCGGCCTGGCCGCTTTTTTGATCCGGATATTCCTTGGGTTTGGATTCTTGGCCATATGCCGAATAGGTACGTGCAGTGGTGGGAAGCAGAGTTGCCTACCAACAAGTTCGGGGCAAGCTTAAAGGCCGCGTATCGCAACATCTCATACGATCTGATGTTGCCAACCCAGCACTTCATTGAGTCGCTTCCGCAATTTGAGGAACACGGGATAGTCCTCATTCAAAGCAGTCAACGCATGCCGGACACGCTGGAGCTTTCTAGAATTCCAGAGAGCCAGCAGCCTGGTGTGTTGGTGAAGAACGGAGCGTTTCTAAGGCTTTACTTGCCACATGCGGTCGAAACTGCGCAAGTTCAGTGCTTTGAGAAAGGCTACTTGGGTCGCAAGCTCACGCTCAACTATTCTTAGCAGAAGCCAGAGCACCAACAATCAGCACAGGAAGCTGCAGCAAAGTGCTGCCTCCTAATGCTCCGCTCTACCGAAACGTCAGTTCAGGGCCAGTAGTCGGCAGTCAGGTCGGTGCCACTTGCGGTCTTTGATCAGTGCCCGCTTTCTGGAAGACAATCGAACCGAATTGGCGTGCCCCGAGAAGGCGGGCCCTGGTCCGTAGTGGGGCGGAAGCGGGTAGTGGCGAACGGCGGGTTACCGTAAGTCCACCTTGGTGCCTGTCAGCCGGCGGCCATAGACTTCATGTTTTCCGCGATAGCAGTCACTTTGTCGGTGGTTCAGTTAGAGTTAGGTGTGGTGACACCAATATCGCGTTGAACGGAGAGAGATGGAAAACACACTTTTTGTTGCTCTTGTGGGCCTGGCTTGTTTGGTATTCTTTGCCCTTGCGATTCGTCGTTTCAACAGGCACAAAACCATCAACCCGAATTCCAAGAAACCAGCCCGAAACTGGTTGAAACAAACTGTTTGGGCACTTATTGGCCTTCATTAATTCGTCGGTGGCCAAAGACAGCCTACAGCCCATCGTGGGTGCTCGGATCGACGAACTGGGCACCATAAAGCTGTCGCCCGTTCCCTGACTGCGAGTGACCGGTCTAGAGCAAGAACATTGCGAACCGCAGCGCCCGCTTTGTGTCTGAACCGACCGCAGGTTTGGGCCAGTTGCAATGTTTAATCTGTGGCCGCTTTCTGGAAGACATTCGAGCCGAATTGGCATTCCCAGAGAAGGAAGGCCCCTGGTGCGCAGGGGGTCGACTCCTGCCAAGGTCAAACGTCCCTACTCCGCCGCCGCCTTCGCCATCCGCTCACTCTTCCAATACACGTCATCCCCCACCGTGCCATCGGTCCGGTAGCGGTTCAACACGCGGGACAGCACAAACATCAAGTCCGACAACCGGTTCAGGTACTGCCGTGGTGTGTCTTTCAACGCGTCCTGCGCGCCCAACCCAACGACAGCGCGTTCGGCGCGGCGGGCGACCGTGCGGCACACGTGGGCTTGTGATGCAGCGCGGGTGCCTGCGGGCAAAATAAATTCCTGCAAGCGCGGCAGGTGTTCGTTGTGCTCGGCCAGTGCCTCGTCCAGCGCCAGCACGGCTTCGGGCTTCAGCAGTTCGTAACCGGGTATGGACAACTCCCCGCCCAGGTTGAACAGCTGGTGCTGTATCTCCACCAGCAGCGTGCGCACGCCCTGGGGCATGTCTTCGCACAGCAGCAGGCCGATGTGGGAGTTGAGCTCGTCCACGTCTCCCATGGCGTGCACGCGCAGGCTGTTTTTGGAGACGCGGGTGTTGTCCCCCAGGCCCGTGGTGCCGTTGTCCCCGGTGCGGGTGGCGATTTGTGTGAGGCGGTTGCCCATAAGAGTCAGCTCCATGCAAGGACAAAAAAAGTCTCCCATCGTAAACTGATCCTCCCAACACCGCCGCTTCGCGGCTGGTTGCCCCCAGGAGAACTCCGACATGAACGCTCCCACGCCCCCCCTGCACCTGTTGCCTGAAGTGAACCAGCGCCCGGTTCCGCCGGAATTGGTCGAGGCCCTGCAAGCGCTGTTCGGCACCCGCTGCTCTACCGCGCTGGTGGTACGCGAGCAGCACGGGCGGGACGAATCCTCGTTCGACGTGCCGCCGCCCGGCGCGGTGGTGTTTGCGCAGAGCACCGCTGAGGTCGCTGCGGTAGTCAAGCTGGCGGCGCAGTACCAGGTGCCTGTTATTCCCTTTGGTGTGGGCACCTCGCTTGAGGGCCATTTGCTGGCCGTGCAAGGCGGCATCAGCCTGGATGTGAGCCAGATGAACAAGGTGCTGTCCATCAACGCCGAAGACCTGACGGTGACAGTGCAGCCCGGCGTGACCCGCAAGCAGCTCAATGACGAGGTCAAGTCCACCGGCCTGTTCTTCCCCATAGACCCGGGTGCAGATGCAACGATTGGCGGCATGGCTGCCACCCGCGCCAGCGGTACGAATGCCGTGCGCTACGGCACCATGCGTGAAAACGTGCTGGCACTTCAAGTGGTCACCGCGCAGGGCGAGACCATCCGCACCGGAACCCATGCCAAAAAGTCATCCGCCGGTTACGACCTGACACGCCTGATGGTGGGCAGCGAGGGCACGCTGGGTGTGATCACCGAGGTCACGGTCAAGCTCTACCCGCTGCCCGAGGCGGTGATGGCCGCCACCTGCTGTTTTGCGTCGCTGGCGGATGCGGTCAACACCACGATACAGATCATCCAGCTGGGCGTACCCATTGCGCGCTGCGAGCTGCTGGACTCCACCACGGTCAAGGTGGTCAACCAGCACTCCAAACTCAGCCTGCCCGAAAGCGCCATGCTGCTGATGGAATTCCACGGCTCACCCGCCGGCGTACAAGAGCAAGTGGAAACCGTGCAGGCCATTGCTGCCGACAACAATGGCAGTGCCTTTGCCTGGGCCAACACGCCAGAGGAGCGCACCCGGCTGTGGACGGCGCGGCACAACGCCTACTTTGCCGGCGTGCAGTCCCGCCCCGGCTGCAAGGCCATCACCACCGACACCTGTGTGCCGATCTCGCATCTGGCCGATGCGCTGCTGGACTCGGTGACCGAGGCACAAGAGGCCGGCATTCCCTACTTTTTGGTCGGCCACGTGGGGGATGGCAACTTCCACATGGGCTACCTGATTGACCCCAACATCCCCACTGAGCGCGAAACGGCCGAGCGGCTGAACCACCAACTGGTGGTACGGGCACTCAAGCTGGGCGGCACCTGCACCGGCGAACACGGTGTGGGCCTGCACAAGCAGGGTTTTCTGGTGGAAGAGACGGGTATAGGCGCAGTAGACATGATGCGGGCGATCAAGCGGGCGCTGGACCCGTTGAACATCATGAATCCGGGGAAGATTTTTTCACTATAAGTTCAATAGCGCATAAGGCTTATTTCACGGGGGCTGACCGTCGTTTGTATCCATCATCTTACGCCCTTATGCCGCATGCCCCCAGGTCGCATTTACTTTTTCAATTGGACACCGCAGGAACGTAATCCTTCCAGGCCGATAAAAATTGGATCAACGGGTTGGTGATTAACTTCAAGTCGCTGGGGAGACCATGGCCTTGCCCGTTCAGGGTAACCAGTTGGCAATAGAGTGCCTTGGCTGCCACAAGGGCTGCGCAAGCGTCTACAGATTGGCGGTAGGGCACTACGCTGTCGTTGGTGCCATGGAACAAAAGCGTGGGTGGCGCTGACGATGTGATCTTGAAAAACGGCGATGCCTCCGTGGCGTCGGTGGACACGGCAAGCAAGTTGTTGATCGTGTTGCCTTGGTCTGCTGTCTCGGGCATGGTCAAATTCCAAGGACCCCAAAGAGAGACGATGGCCTGCACCTTGCTGGACACACCGGTCTTTGGGTCACGCAATTCAGCCACGCCAAGCATTGCGGCCAGGTGCCCGCCTGCCGACCCACCAATGGCCACAATTTTGAGCGGATTGATGCCGTATGTTTTTGCGTTGTTACGCAGCCACCAAACGCTTTGAGCGGCATCAATGCCTTGGGCAGGCCACTTGGCCCCTGGTGCCAGTCTGTAGTCTATGGTGATGGCCACCATGCCTTGTTCTGCCAACCAGTTTGCGGCTGTCGAATACTCGGTGCGGTTGCCTGCGCTCCATCCGCCGCCGTGGATAAAAACCGCGGTTGGCCGGCTGTCTGTTGCCTTCCATTTGGCAGGCAAGTAAAGGTCAAGTGCGAGTTTGCCATCGCTACTAAACGGCACAGCAAAAACCTTTTGCACGGTATCGCCACCGCTGCTGGTCACCGGGGCCACTGGGTCAGCAGCAAAGGCTGGGTTGGCGCCCATATTTGCAACGGCCAAAAAACCCAGTGCCAGGCAAGAAAGAAATTTTTTAGCGTGTTTCATGGTGCTCCAGGTGGTATTTGAACTTATGGCACGACTTTAGTGTTTGCCAGCGCTTGCACACAATAGATATAAACACAACAGTCTGTTGTGATGGACTCAAAATGACCACGTCTGGCCTTCGACGTGTACGCGTGCTCGCCCTTTGGCCAGCGGCGCCCACAGAGTCAAGTGGGTCTTTAGTTGCTTGGCCGCGAGGTTGCCTTGGGGCCGGGTTTTCCGGCAGCAACATCGCGCACCGCCTTCTCCAGCATCTTGCGCAGGGCAACAATAGGGCCCAGGTGAAAGAGGGTGTTGCGCTCGCTGTTGGTGACGTCCAAGCGGGCTCCACGGTGCACCATTTTCACTGCAAGTTGATTGCGTCGCTGTTTGAACTCTTTTGCAATGATGTCGTGGAAACAACCACTGTGCGTGCAAAACAGCGCCATTTTTGGCAGGCCAGCACCAAGGGAGTGTTGCCATCACTATCGATAGCATCCAGCTGTAAGCCGTGGCGCAATAGGGTTTTGACGTTGCCCATAGCATAGGCCTGCACAAGCAGGGCTTTCTGGTGGAAGAGACGGGTATTGGCGCGGTGGACATGATGCGCGCCATCAAGCGGGCGCTGGACCCGCTGAACATCATGAATCCGGGGAAGATTTTTTCGCTATAAGTTCAATAGCGCGTAAGGCTTATTTCACGGGGGCTAGCGGCACTTTTTATCAGTAGTGTTTGGCTTCAGAAGAAGCCCGTCGGGGCAAAAACTGCGTACAGCATGTACAAAGCGTTCGCTCACGGCCACGTGCTCGCCACAGCGCAGGGTCAGCAAATAGCTGCCGTCACCCACCACTTTGAGCGCATGCAATTGGTCGATGCGCACAATACTACTGCGGTGCACCCGAAGAAACACCTTCGGGTCCAGACGTTCTTCGAGGCGACTCAGCGGTAGCCGGTGCAAGATGGTCCGGCTCGCGGTGTGAAGTTCTACATAGTTGCTGGCGGCACTGATCCACAACACGTCCTGCAAGGGAATCCATTCGATCTTTCCAACCGATCGCACGGTTAGCTGTTGCAAGAAATCTACAGCGTGGCCAGTGTTGCTTTGCTCCTGTTCGTGCAAATAGTCGCGCAGTGTTTGGCTGTAGGGCCCGCGCTGGTGCAACTCCAGCAGTTGCTTGGCGCGCTCCAATGCGTGCCCCAAGCGCTGATCATTGAACGGCTTCAACAGGTAATCGACGGCATGCACTTCAAACGCTTCAATGGCGTAGGCGTTGTAGGCCGTGACGAAAATGACCAAGGGTGGTTCGACAGAAGTGCACAAGGTTCTTGCCAATCCCAACCCGGATTCTCCTGGCATCTGAATATCGAGAAAGACCACATCAACCGATTCAGCTGCCAAACAATTCCGAGCTTCCTGAACGCTTGCGCACTCGGCAACCACCGTCCAATGCGGATAGACAGCCAACATGTAGCGCAGGTTGATTCGACCGGGTTCTTCGTCGTCAACGATCAGCACCCGAAACGGCGTAAAGCCAGGCTCATTCGGGGGCATGTTCTGGTATCTCGATCATCACTTGAAACCGGTCGCCGACCCGACCAGACTGGATGGACGCTGTAGCACCGTAGGCCAGTTGCAGCCGTGCCGCAATGTTGCGCAAACCCAAACCAACCCCTGGGTTATGGGCAGCCTCTTTGTGAACGGGATTGCTGATGCACACGCATACCCGCCCTTCACGATGTTCGAACACCAACCGAATATCGCTCGGGTCCGCATGGCAATCAAGATCATGGCGCAAGGCGTTTTCCACCAGCGGTTGTAGCAGCAATGGCGGGCAATCACAGTTCAGCAGCGATTCACTTGCGCCTTCGATCGAGAGTTGCAGGCGTTTCCCATAGCGCAAACGCTGCAAGCTCAAGTACTCATTGATAAATTGCAATTCATCGCGGACCAGAACCCAATGGCGTTCACTGGCACTCAGGGCGTAACGCAGTAGCTCGCTGAGTCCCTGAATACCATTCAAGGCCACATCTTTGCGGTCTGAGCGTACCAGCGCCACGATGGCGCTTAATGCATTGAACACAAAATGTGGCTCCAACTGCGCCCGCAGGGCGAGGCCTCGCTGCTGTTCGAGTTCCAGCCGCACCGCCAATGCGTTGGCTTGCTCCTGCGCCCAAGCTTGGGCGCGCAATTGGCTTTGTTGCCAGATTTTGACGGCAACCACTGCCAAGTAAACCGCCGTGATGGATGACAAACGCAAGAGCGAAGCAAGCTCATCAATGGCCTGAACCTGTTGCTCGATCTGGGCCCAACTCCAACCGGGGCCGTCTTCTTGCAAATACAGCTTGGCCAGAAATATCAGCTGCAGCGGCATCAGGATCAGCAACAACACGCCATATCCACTGGCAATCATCTTTGCACTGGAAACCCAACGCGGCCATCGACTCAGGCACAGGTACACAATCAGGCTTAACACCGCCAGGGCGATAGAGGCACTGGCCCATGAACGAAAGATCAACCAATAGCTACCTTGCACCCCGCGTCTGAGGTCGTCATTGAGAGATGTCAAGGCCCCCAAGGCGCTGAGCACAGTCCAAATGCCCGCATTAATGGCAACCACAGTCAAAACCCTACCCCATCGACTGGTGGGCGGTCTAGTGTGTTGCAGAGATAGAGAAGTTGCAGATCTCACGGCGTCCAGTATGCCCTTCCTGGTGGAGTTTTGGCTATGCCCGTCCCAGCAGAACGGAGGTTGGTCACACGCCTACACCGCATTTGACTGTAGCGAGAGATGATTGACGCACTTTAAAAATTCGAGTGTGTTCTGCATGAAAAAACTACTCCTCAACTTCCCTTTCATCGGCTTGCCTTCGGCTCTGTTCATCTTTCGGCTGGCATTGGCCGCTGTCTTTATCGGCCATGCCACGATGCGGCTTGTTGTTCCGGACTATTTCGCCACCATCGGAATTTTTTTAGAGAAAAACGGCGTGCCTTTTGGCTTCGCGGTGGCCTGGATCGTCACCATTGTGGAACTGATCGGCGGCCCATTGATGATCTTCAATAGGTTCGTTCGATGGGTCGCACTGTGCTTCTTTGCAATCAGTGTTGGGACCATGGCATTTGTCCAATCCCGGGTGGGGTGGTGGGTAGCGGAATTTGGAGATGGTGGAATGGAATTTAGCTTCGTCGTATGTGCCATGTGCATCTTCATCGCCACCGTTGGCCATCAACAGCAGACACCAAAGGTTGGAGAAGCCCCAACAGCTCAGCACGCCTCTTCAGGATCCGCACTGAAGACGTTTTTGAATGCGTTCCCTCAATGGACACCCAGCCAGGGTTACGGTGTGTTGCGTTTGGCTTTGGCGGCATTTTTTATGATTCACGCAGTGACACGCTTCACGTTAGACAACTACTTTCAAGGCTTGGGCAAAGGACTTGAGCATTTCGGCATGCCTTTCGGTTACGCCTTGGGCATACTGGCCACGACGATCGAATTGGTCGGCGGCACTCTGCTCATTTTTAACAAGTTCGCCAAGTGGGCTGCCTTAGGCTTCTTCGGAATCAGCGCCGTTGGTATTGCATTCATTCATCTGAAGCTAGGCTGGTACGTTGGCGAATTCGGAAAAGGTGGTGCGGAATTCAGCGTGGCTATTTGTGCAACCTGCCTGTTGATCGCAGCCTACGATAGGACGCATGGTGGTCAATCGTACGCCAGTGACAGGGCCACATAGCTGAGAGGACAAGCCTGCGACACCTGATGGCGAAAGGGTCGCAAGCGGCCGAATTAATCGGGTATCCGATGCAGGTGGGGCACACATGACAACGCAGAGCGCCTCGCAGACACGTCTTCTACTCGCACCCCCAACGCAGCCATAGCCGCTGGCACCGGCAACCCCCGCACCAGCGCCGCCACCAGTTCACCCATCGCAGGCGCAGTCTGTATGCCGTAACCGCCATGCCCGGCCAGCCAGAAGAAACCTGGCGCGCCTGGGGCGAAACCCACCACCGGGGACTTGTCGGCCACAAAGGAGCGCAGCCCCGCCCACTTTCGCCGCACCTGGCGGATCTGCAGTGTGGTGGCGGTCTCGATACGGTCCACGGCAATGGCTACATCCAGCTCTTCGGGCTGCACATCCTGCGGGTCCATGGGGTCTTCATTCGCGGGGGACATCAGCAGCACACCGGCGTCGGGCTTGAAGTAGAAGCTCTCTTGCGCGTCTATGACCAAAGGCCAATTGCGAATCCTTTCCTCTTCGGTCGCCCATGTGGGCGACGGCAACTTCCACATGGACTACTGGATTGACGCCAATATTCCGGCCGAGCAGCTGAACCACTAATTGGTCGATTGGGCACTCAAGCTGGGCGG
This sequence comes from uncultured Rhodoferax sp., assembly GCA_963513355.1. Lineage (GTDB taxonomy): Bacteria > Pseudomonadota > Gammaproteobacteria > Burkholderiales > Burkholderiaceae_C > Allorhodoferax. The sequence continues at coordinate 21,679 of CAUPQG010000027.1, forward strand.
CACCTGCACCGGTGAATATAGCGTGGGCCTGCACAAATAGGGCTTTCTGGTGGAAGAGACGGGTATTGGCGCGGTGGACATGATGCGGGCCATCAAGCGGGCGCTGGACCTGTTGAACATCATGAATCTGGGGAAGATCTTTACGCTATAAATCCAATAGCGCACGGAGAATATTTCACCGGGGCTAGCGGCATAAATCGCTATATGAGCCTGCTGGCAGACACATCTTCCTGCGGCACCCCAACCGCTGCCATGGCCGCCGCTCGACAGGTCAGGGTTTAGACTCCCACACCGTAGGCTCCCGTCTGTCGGTGCAAGAATGCCATGCCCGGGTCCAAAGGGGCTGAAACACGAATGGCCGACAAGCTAACCCCAAGCAAAACCAAACGAGACATACCGTGACTTCCATCATCCAGGAGTTGGCACACACTGAATTGCTGTCCAGTTTGCCCGACGCGATTCTTGACCAGGTAGCAGCGCATGCCACACCACAACTACTGGTGCGCGGGCAGGTACTGCTAACCCCTGAGCAATACAACGAATGTGTGTTCCTGTTGCTGGACGGTGCTTTGTCCATCCATTTTGATACGCCGGATTCGCCTGCCATTCGTGAGGTGTTGCCGGGCGGGTCCGTTGGCGAAATGTCTGTGATCGACGGGACTCGACCCTCCGCGTATGTCATTGCCAAAGAGCCCAGCCGGGTTTTTGCCATCCATCGCGACTTGATTCACCAAATGGTTGCCGACACCCATTCAGTGGCGGGCAACCTGCTTCGGCTGCTCACACGGTGGCTGAAGGAAAACACGCACCGCATAGTCCGGGACCGTGAGCAAATTGAGGAGCTCTCCGACCACGCCAACGTCGACGCGCTGACCCGCCTCTACAACCGGCGTTGGCTTGACAGTGTGCTGCCACGGCTGCTGGAACAATCTGCCAAGGGGCAGCAGCCGCTGTGCGTCTTGCTGCTGGATGTTGACCATTTCAAGGCATACAACGACACCCACGGCCATCAGGGTGGTGACCAAGCACTGATCGCCATGAGCAATGTGCTCAAAACCACCGTGCGGCCCTACGATTTCACGACACGGTATGGCGGCGAAGAGTTTCTGGTGTTGCTGCCCAACACCAGCCTGTCTGAAGCCATCGCCACGGCGGAGCGTATCCGGGAAGCTACGCAGGCCATGCCTGTCAGGTCACCGGATGGCGCAAGTCTGCCGGGTATTACTGTCTCGATTGGTGTGGCTTCCAGTGCAGGGGGGGCCACAGCGCAATCATTGGTTGCCACGGCAGACGCCAAGCTCTACCAGGCAAAGCATGAGTCCCGCAATTGCGTGCGGTACTGACCGCACCCAACAGTCAGGCTAGCGCCACACCTGAAATTGATGCGCCGGGCGAATGCCGACGCACTACACTATGCTTGGCGTCGGCTATGCCGCCCTAAGATTTCCGTATGTCCTCCGAGTCCGTGGATCTATGCAACTGCCCCATTACGCCTCGTCACCTTGGATCGGTCCCGTGCTGTTGGTGGTCTGCCAACCTTTACTCGCACAGCAAGCGCCTTCAGCCGGCAGTCAAATTCTGCAAATACCCGCGCCGCCTGTGTTTCAGGTGCCAAAGCCCGAGGTGCAGGTGGAGCCAGAGACTCGTCAGCCAGCGGCAGACATCGAGACGCCAAGCGTAGTCGTCAAGGCGCTCCAAATTACTGGGGCCAGGTCTATCGCTGCAACGGACTTGCTCCGCGTGAGTGGGTTTACGCCGGGCAAAGCGTTCACCCTGTCGGAATTGCGCAAACTTGCCGCCAAAATTACAGCGCACTACCGCAGTCTGGGGTATTTCCTGGCCCAAACCTACCTGCCTGCACAAGACGTCACGGACGGGGTTGTGCAACTCACCGTGGTAGAAGGTCAGTACGGTCAAATCAAAATAGAGAACAGATCCAGGTTGTCGGACAGCCTGGCCAGCTCCATTTTGGAGGGTCTGAACCGTACAGATGCAGTGACGCAAGCCGCGCTAGAACGCCGGGTGTTGATGTTGTCAGACTTACCTGGGATTGGCGTTCGATCGGTGTTGTCCCCAGGGACGTCGGTTGGTACATCGGACTTGCTGATCGACATCACGCCAGGCCAGCGTGTGGATGGCGCTATAGAGGCGGACAACCAGGGCAACCGCTACACAGGCACCAACCGGGTTGGCGCCAGCATAACCATCAACGAACCCGCTGGCTTGGGAGACGCGGCCACCGCCCGCGTGCTGACCTCGGGCAATGGTCTGGCCTATGCGCGCGTGGCGTACCAGGCCCAGGCTGGCAAGGTCAATCTTGGCGTCGCCTACACAGCGATGCGCTACGAGTTGGGCGGTGAGTTTGCCAGCACCCAATCCAGCGGTACTGCGCGTATCCAAAGTGTTTTGGCCAGCTACCCGCTAATTCGTTCGCGCAATCAGAACCTCAGTATCCAGTGGTCTATGGACAACAAGGAATTCGCCGACCAGACGGGGATGGGTAATTCTTCCACCCAATCCGACAAAACTTCCGAGGTCCGCACGCTGGGTTTGAAGGGCGATTTTCGCGATTCGGTGGGAAACGGGCTCAATAACTACATGCTGAGCTGGACCCGTGGGCATGTCAGCCTGCGCAATCCGGAGTTGTTGGAGCTGGATGCCATCAGTGCTGGAAGCAACGGAACGTTTGACAAGCTTGTGTACGGCGTCACTCGACAGCAAGAGATTACTGGCGGCACTGGGCTGTATGTGAGTGCTTATGGTCAATTGGCCTCGAAAAATCTGGACGCTTCCGAAAAAATCAGCATCGGCGGCGCAGGTGGTGTGCGAGCCTTTCCACCGGGCGAGGCAACGGGCGACGAAGGAGTGGTGCTGACACTGGAGAGTAGGACACGCCTATCTAGCCCAAGCGCATCTGTGCCGGGACAATTGCAGTGGGTGTGCTTTATAGACACTGGTGAAGTCAGCCTCAACAAGAACCCATGGGACATTGCCGGCCCAGCCAACCGCAGACGACTGAGTGGTGCAGGTATGGGGTTGAACTTCGTTGGCACCAACAATTGGGTCGTTAAAGTGTCTTACGCTTTCAAGCTAGGCGATGAAACCGCGACATCTGCACCTGACGCAGGCGGTCGTTTCTGGTTGCAAGCCAACAAAGTGTTTTAGCATGAACCACTCGTACCGCCCCATCAAGCCGCGTGCCACTACCGTGCCAGGCACTCCGACCCCCCGCAGCCAGAGCCCTCGCTTTGCGCTGAAGACCTTAAGCTTCTGCATCTTGCTGGGATGTGGCTCAACGCTGTTCGCCCTGCCCACTGCTGGCGTAGTCACGGCGGGCAATGCATCCATCAAAACGGGCAGCGGCAACAGCATGACCGTTACCCAGACGAGCCCCAATGCCGTGCTCAACTGGCAGGGTTTCAGCGTGGGAGCGGGTGAGTCTGTCACGTTTGTGCAGCCTGACCACAACGCCGCAGCACTCAACCGCGTCATCGGGTCGGACCCATCACGCATTTTGGGCACCCTGACCGCCAACGGCAAGGTCTTTCTCGTCAACCCCAACGGCATCCTGTTCGGAAAAGACGCATCGGTGAATGTGGGGGGGTTGGTAGCTTCGGCTCTCGACATCGCTGACGCAGATTTCGTGAGCGGCCGCTACCGGTTTGACGGCTCTGGGAAAGGTGAGGTCAGCAATCTTGGCACCATCCGCGCCGAGGACGGCGGCTTTGTCGCACTACTGGGCAACCGCGTAGGCAATGAAGGCACTATCTCTGCCAAGCTCGGAACCGCCGTCATGGCTGCTGGCGCCGGCGTGACGCTGGACGTGGGTGGCGATGGCTTAGTGCATGCCGTTGTCGACAAGGCGGCTGTGAATGCCTTGGCGAACAACGGTGGCCTGATCCAGGCAGATGGCGGCGCGGTCTTTATGTCTGCAGCAGCAAAGGATGCCCTGCTCACCACAGTGGTCAACAACACCGGGATCGTGCAAGCGAATACCTTAGGCTATCGCAACGGGCGCATTGTGCTGGATGGCGGGGACTCCGGCGTTTTGCAGGTGGGTGGACAACTTCGGGCGGCCGGACCGACTGGGACGCAGACCGGTGGAACCATCATTGCAACCGGCGACAAGGTTCTGATCGCGGATCAGGCCCATCTGGACGCCAGCGGCAACGCCGGAGGTGGGTCAATATTTGTCGGGGGGGGTTGGCAGGGGAATGATCCGGCCATTCGCCAAGCAAGTGGTGTCTACATTTCACCCAGCGCCACGCTCGATGCCTCGGCTGTGCAGAACGGAAACGGCGGCACGGTAGTGGCTTGGTCCAACGTGAGCAATCCGCAGTCGACAACCCGCGCCTACGGCACACTACTGGCACGCGGCGGTGTAGACGGGGGAAACGGTGGTCGCATTGAGACTTCTGGTCATTCGATGGATGTGACCGGCATACGCGTCGATGCCTCAGCGCCACGTGGCAAAGCAGGTCAGTGGCTATTGGACCCCGGAGACTTGGCAGTAGGTGCTGTTCCAACCACTGCTTCTTTTTTTCCAGGGCCATTTGCAACGTTCGCCTCAGGTCCTGGCACGAACGTGTTGAACACTGACATTGAGGCCCAGTTAAACGCCGGCACCAGCGTTACGCTGATCGGCGGCAATATCTCAGTAGGTGCGAACATTTCCAAAACGGCAGGCGGCGGTACGGTGCTGATCCTTGCCGCTTCCGGAGATATTGTGCTAAATCCCGGCAATGTGATCACGTCCTCATCCGGTGCTATGGATGTAGTTTTCGACAGTGGTGGCACCATCATCTTGGGCTCGGGCAGCAGCATCTCAAGCAATGGCGGGAACATCGTTCTTTCGTCGACGAACTTCATCAATAGCGCAGGCCCCGGTGTTTTGAATACATCTGGTGGCGGTGCGCGGTGGATTGTCTACAGCAACAATCCTTCGACTAACAGCTTTGATGGCCTGAACAGCGGCAATCCAGCGATCTGGGGCCAGAGCCCTGGAAGTCTTTCACCTGGGGCTGTTCCGTCAGGCAACCGGTATGTGTTCGCCACTCCAGGCGTCATTACCGCAACAACTACGAGCCCTGCACCCAAGCGTTACGGCCAATCGATCAGCGTGGCGGGCAATGTGACCTACAGTGGTGCACCGCTGACCAGTGCCGCAAGCTACGGCAACGTGTATCAAGATTTGTCGCTGAGCGATGTACTGAGCACGTTGCCAACCGTCACATCCACAGGCTCCGTGGCGACGGCGTCTGTAGCCGGTAGTCCCTACCCGGTGGTTGCGGCGGGCGGCGTGGCCAACGCGGGCTACAGCATTAGCTACGCCAACAGCGGCGTATTGGTCATCGACCAGGCTTTGCTGACGATTGTGGCCAAGCCCGACAGCCGGACGTATAACGGACAGGCTTATAGTGGTGGAAACGGCGTGACTTACAGTGGCTTTCTGAGTGGCGACGATACCTCCGTCCTTGGCGGCTCCCTGTTCTACACCGGAAGCAGCCAGGGTGCCGTCAATGCAGGCCAGTACTTCATCATTCCCAGCGGCCTTACAAGCAACAACTATTCCCTCCAATTCGTTGGGGCTCCTTTGACTATCAACCAAAGACCGGTTGCGGTGACGGGCCTGGTTGCCAACAACAAGGAGTTCGACGGGAACAGCGTGGCCACCATGCGCAATTGGGGTGTTGTAACAACTGGCGTTGGAAATGAAACCCTGATCCTCAACCACGGCGGGGCAAGCTTCAGCGATCCCAGTGTGGGAACCGGAAAAACCGTCACAGTCGATGGCTACAGTCTGGCCAATGGTAGCAACGGCGGACTGGCGAGCAACTATTTGCTGGCAAGCACACAGGCCAGCACCACGGCAGACATTGTGGTGGCTGGGCGAGCACAAACCGTCAATACGGTTCAAGCAGCGTTGGTCGGTGCCAACGGACCTTCTGGCTTGGACCGGTGGCGCGACAATTTTGACCGCAGTGCGAGCCCAATCGAGGTACCAACCGTGAACAACGTTGTTGGTACGACGGCGGCACAAGGGTCCGGTACCCAAGGCCGAGCGCCCGGCAATGGGGTCGCGGCGAATGGCGTAACCCAGGCGGGCCTCGCGAGCAAGCAGCCCGATGCTCAGAACGGTACGCTGCAGGGCTCTCTGCAGGGTACGCCGCAGGGCACCAGCCGGCTAAGCAGCGCGGGCCTCTCCAGCAAGCCCGCTGCCGGCAAGCCATCTTCCCCTGCGGCACGACCTACAGTTCCTGAGCGTGTGTTCCTCAAAGGCGCGACTGCTGCGTCGGCAGTGGGCGTGACCACCAGCAACGCTGTGGTCGTTGCAGCCGTTACCAGCAGTGGCAAAGTGCACCGGCTGTCACTGGCGGTCGCCCCTGGAGAAGGCTTTGAATTGACGATCCCCAGAGGCCTGTTGGGCAACGTCGCAGGCCAGGGCGCAACGCCACCGATTCTGGCGCAATCGTCATCCGGAGGGCCGTTACCCCCATGGATTCGCTTCAACCCGGACAGGCTGAGTTTGACGGCGACCAATGTGCCAGCCCCTGGACTACCGATTACCGTTCGACTGATCGGATCGTCCGGAAGACTGGTGGAGGTGACTTTCAAATGAACGTCAGCACGCCCTTACGAGCTGCGATTTGTTTTTTTCTGGCGCTGAGCGTGCTGACCACCACGTTTGCTCAAACGCCAAGCAATGGTCAGGTCTGGGGCTACAAGGTCCGCCCAGGCGACCGGCTGATCGACATCGCCAAGACCTACCAAAAGAGCCCCGACGACTGGAAAAAGCTGCAACAAAACAACCAGGTGCCCGACCCCCAAAAGCTGGTGCCGGGTCGGCAGCTCAATATACCGGTGGCGGATTTGCGGCAGGGCAGCCCCCATGCGGAAGCCGTGCTGGTTCATGGCGACGTACAGCGCCTGGGCAAGTCGGGACAGCCAAGCGCCAAGCTGGTATCCGGTGATGTGTTGAAAATGGGCGACACGGTACAGACCAGTGCCCGAAGCACCCTGACCATACGGTTTGCCGATGACTCGCGCATGCTGGTTACCGAGAAAAGCACCGTCACCTTGTCGAGCCTGGTTAACTACGGCAAAACCGGAATGGCGGACACCAAGGTTCAAGTCCACCAAGGGGGCACCGATTCCCAGGTTTCACCGCAAAAAGGGCCAGTGGCACGGTATGAGATCACTACGCCGGCCATCAATCTGGCTGTGCGCGGTACCGGGTTCCGGATTCAGGTCGATGGCGGCAATGGAACCACCCGCACAGAAGTTGCAGAAGGCCTTGTCGCCGGCGAGGCCCAGGGCAGCGAAGCCATGATTGCCAATGGATTTGGCATCATTGCAGAGCCAGGCAAACCGCTGGGACAACCCGTCAAACTCTTGGGTGCCCCCGTACTCCTTGACACCGCAAAGTTGGTCGATCGCATGCCCACCAGATTTGAATGGCAAGCGCTGGAAGGCGCCCAGCGTTACCGCCTACAACTGTTGGCAACCGTGCAAGGCAACAATGCAATTATTGTTGACGAGATCTTGCAAACCACCAAGGTGCAATGGGACGAACTGCCCGATGGTGCCTATGTACTGCGGGTGCGCGGTGTCGACGAAAAAGGCCTGGAGGGTGCCAATGCCATCAAAGCCTTCAACCTGTCGACCCGTCCAGAGCCTCCTACCCTGAGCCTACCCAAGAATACCGACGAATCCGCCGACGAAAAGATCTTCTTTCGCTGGGAGCCCGCGCCAGAGGCCCACGAATACCGATTCCAGTTGGCAGAGGATTCAGAGTTCCAACGCGTAGTGGCACTGGTACCGCAAATCAACAGTCAGACCCGCGGCGTATTGCTGGCGTTGCCGCCCGGACAGTACTTTTGGCGGGTCGCAAGTATCACCAACACGGGCGATGTCGGCCCTTACAGCGAGGCCTTTAGTCTTTCGCTACAACGTGGTCCACAACAGAAAAAGTAGCGCTGTGAAAACCCACGCGTGCCTTGGTCACCGCGAATCTCGGGAGCATGCGCGTGGCTAGCCAGTGGTTCAAGCCCCCAGCCTGGATGCACAAGCGCCCCGTCCAGCTTTTGTTGCGGGGCGCACTGCCGCTGGGGTTGACCCTTCTGCTGCTGTTGGTGCAATTCAGTGACCCGTTGTTCAGGGCACGCATTCGGGATCAATCATTTGACCAGTTGCAAAAGCTGCATCCCGGGCGCTATTCAGAAGACATACCGATTCGCGTGGTTGCGATTGATGACGCCAGCCTGGCAGCGGTGGGCCAATGGCCGTGGCCGCGCACAGTACTGGCCCAGACGATCGACCAGTTGACACTACTGGGTGCACGGGTGGTGGTGATGGACATGCTGCTTGCAGAATCCGACCGCACATCACCCGAACAAGCCAAGCAGTTTTGGCCCGACAACCCGGAACTGGACGCATTGCTTCAACGCTTTCCATCCCACGACAATCTGCTGGCCGACAGCTTTACGCGCAGCCGGGTCGTCGCCGCTATAGAGGCCCAAAGTTCCTATCCACCGAAACAGCCACCACCACCCAAAACGCAGGTGCTCACCGAAGGTGGCGAGGCCACGGACTGGTTGAGAGAATGGCCTGGAGGCGTGGGCTTTCTTCAACCATTGGCTGCCACGGCGACTGGGGCTGGGGTGGTCACCATCGTCCCGGACCACGATGGAATTCTGCGCTCCTTGCCCCTGGTCAGTTTGCTGCACGGTGCGCTATATCCTAGCCTCGGGCTTGAGGCCTTGCGGGTGTATTTGGGTTCTGACACCTTGACCGCGCGGGTGATATCCAAAAAGGATGCCGGTCTGCAAGAGACACCAGGCATTGCGGGCATTGCCCTGGGCGGAGCCGCATTCCTGCCCACTTCGGCCGACGGGCGGGTCTGGTTGCATGCGCGTCCGCAGTCGTCAGAACGGTATGTCTCGGCGATTGACGTGTTGACCGGCAGAGTCGAGCCCAAGCGCGTCAAGGACCACATTGTGATCATTGGCGCAACGTCAGCCGGGCTTGGTGACATTGTGCGCAGCCCTCTGGGAGAAGTGCTCCCCGGTGTCGAGGGTCACCTGCAACTCATGGAGCAACTGCTGACCAGCGAGTACCTGCTGCGCCCAGCCTGGGAGAACGCCTTCTACAGCAGCTTGGTGCTGGTATATGGACTGGCATTGGCGTTGATGCTGGCATACTTTCGGCCCGCTTGGTCGGTGGCCTTTGTGGGCATCGGCGTGTGCGGGCTCTTTGGGTTGTCCGACTGGTTGTTCCAAAACCAAAAACTATTGCTGGACCCGGTGTACCCGACCATCAGTTTGGTCGCCCTGTTCCTGTCACTGGTCGTGCCAAGCTACCTGCGCACGGAGCGGGACCAGCGCTGGATCAAGAATGCCTTTTCACGTTATGTCTCGCCCAATCGGGTCAAGTATTTACAAGAACATCCCGAGACCTTAGCGCTTGGGGGGGAGTACCGTGAGTGCTCGTTTGTCATGACCGACCTGGCGGGCTTCACATCGTTGATGGAAAAATACGAGCCAGCCATGCTGTCCTCACTGCTGAATGAGTACCTCAATGGGATGATAGAAATCGCCTTTGCCCACGAGGGTACTTTGGACCGCATTGTGGGCGATGCTGTTGCGGTCATGTTTTCTGCACCGGTTAACCAACCAGACCATGCAGCGCGTGCCATTGCCTGCGCGCTAGCCATGGACACCTTTGCCAATGGGTTTTGCCTGAGCCAGCAGGCGCGGGGCATCCCGTTTGGCAAGACCCGCATTGGCGTCAACAGCGGTCATGTATTGGTCGGGAATTTTGGCGGGCAGGTTATGCTGGACTATCGCGCGCTGGGCGATGCGATCAACACTGCTGCCAGACTGGAGACGATCAATGCGCAACTCGGTACACGTATCAGCGTGAGCGGTACAACGGTCGCACAGTGTCCACAATTCCTTGGTCGTCCCGCCGGGCGCCTGGTGTTGAAGGGAAAGACCATCCCCATCACTGTATTCGAGCCACTAACCGAAGATGAAGCGGCGAGCGAACGGGTCGCGCAGTATCGGGCCGCCTATGCGCTAATGGAGGCAGAGTCGGACGATGCCAAGGGGGCTTTCCAAGCGCTGGTGGCACGGTTTCCGGATGACCCCCTTGCGGCCTACCACGCACGAAGACTCTCAAGCGCTGAGACCGGAAGCTTGGTTGTCATGAGCCGAAAATAGTAGTCGTGCTTTTTGTTTGGGTCCGTTTGCGCCATGGCGTGCCGCGAACTGCTTAAGATAGAGATCGAAAATGCTGAAACAGAAACACAAAAACGGAGCGCGACCATGAACCCAACGCTGAACCACTTGCTTGACCTCCTCGCGCAGCACCGCGATGCCCAGACCATGGCAGCCAAGGCCATGCCGCACTTTGTGAACTACTTGGGTGCCGACAATGGGTCGATGATGTTACTTGCAGACGACCGGGTCATTCACAAGGTACTGGCAACCAAAGAGACCTTCACCCAAGTCTCCGACCATAAGGTTCACACGGTGCTTTCGGAAGGGCTCGCGGGTTGGGCGCTGCGACACCGCCAAGGTGGCCTGGCATCCGATACTGCGTTGGATGAACGATGGGTGGCCATGGGAGATTCATCAATCGCTTCGGCACTTGTCGTTCCTATGGTCAGTCGCAATACCGTGATTGGGTTGTTAGCCTTTCACCATGGGCAAAGGCGCCATTTCAGGGAAGCGCACTTGGCCCAGGCAGCCGAGCTCGCACAGCTGGTATCGCCGATGTTTGACATTGCCCTTTTGACGGAGTCGTCCATTGCCTCGCTGACCGCGATGTGCCAATGTGCGACCCAACCTTCAACTGTCCTGGACTGGGACGGAAATGTCAAAGTGGTCAACAAGGCAATGCAAAGTTTGGACATCGCCTGGGAGGGCGTCCATTTTTCGCAGTCCTTGCTCCCGCGCGAATTGAATGTGAAGTCCATCCAGGAATGCGCGTGGGACGGCACGCGCAAACTAACCACACTGCCTTACGAAGCACATACCACCCCATTCCGTGGGGTTGGCGTTTGGGTTCAATTGTCAGGCACCGCTGCTTCCTGATGCAGGCGACAGAGTTCACAATTAACTATCCCTTTAAGGAATGAGAATGGCTACAGCAACCCGACCCATCTCAGAAATCCCAGCCCTGGCCAACAGAGCGGTTGAACTGTTGAGCCTGCGCGGCCCTGGTTTTTCTCTATCGCCGGAAGAGGCAACATCCATTGTGTCTCTGATGCGGCTCGTGAATTTCCCGGCGGACAACATCCTGTTCAACGCTGGCGACGCCACCAACACAGGCTATATGCTGTTGCTGCTTGAGGGCAATGTATCGGTAGACACCGGAAAGACCAACGGTGCGGAAAAGGTTGATATTTCGGTCATTGGGCCTGGTGCCTTGATTGGAGAACTTGCTCTTTTGGACGGATCCCCGCGATCGGCGACTTGCACCGCATTGACGCCAGTAGTTGCGGCGGGCTTGGGTGCCGCCGGTCTTCAACGCTTGATTGAGCAACACCCGCAAGTGGCAGCCAAGTTAGCGATCTACATCGCGCAAAGTGCCGGTAACCGATTGCGCGCACTCAGTGAGCAACTCCAGATGTTCGATGGCATCATCGCGAATATGCAGCGGGAGATTGACCAGTTGCGTGTATTTGCCAAACGCTAAGACGTTTAACCTGTCACCGTGGTGCAGGAATTGTCCTCTGCTCCTTCTTGTTGGAGCCAGCCGCCATTGACCGCAGTGCGGCGTAAAGGTCAGAGGCAAACCGCCGTGCATCCATCAGCGGGCTGATTTGCACCTTACCGCGCAGTTGCTTGCGCAGCAGGACCAGGTCTATTTGCAGGGAGCTTGCATCGGTGGCAAGGTCCACCGCCCGCTGCACATAGGCATCCACCGTGTTGCAGACCCATTCGGGCAACCCCACAGCCGTCAACAACGCCGCCCCTTGGCGGCCCAGCATGCCGGGCGTGGCCAGCGTCAACGTGGGCACGCCCATCCACAGAGCCTCCACGGTGGTAGTGCCGCCGGGGTAGGGAAACGTGTCCAGCACCGCATCGACCTCGGCATAGGCTTGCAGGTAGTCCGCGCGCGTGCTGGTTCCATGCAGCGTGATGCGATCCAGCGGCAGGCCCGCCTGCACCAGACGGGTCTCAAACGCAGTGCGCTGCTCGGGGTAATCCAGGCCAACGCTTTGGATGCGTAGGCGGGCCTTGGGGGCGCCCGCCAAGATGCGGTTCCATGTCTGCAGTACGGTGGTGTTGATCTTGGCCAATGCCTGAAAACAACCGAACGTAAAAGCCCTACCGGACTGGGCTGGCATGGCAGAAACATTGGGCGCACCGTGAGGCGGCGCAAAACACAGGCGGGTGTGAGGCAGGCGCCAAACCGTTTCGGTAAAGAAGCCTGATTCGGACTCCGGTACCGAATGGGGGTCAGCCAGTACATAGTCCATGGTGGACAACGCTGTGGTCGCAAAGTAGCCCAGCCAGCTGACCTGCACCGGTGCAGCGCGGGCCGCAAACACCGCCAGCCGGTTGCCGGCCGTGTGGCCCGATAAATCAATCAGCACATCAATGTCTGCTTTGGTAATGCATTGGACCACCGCCGCATCGCTCACGTTTGCAATGTCGTGCCAGGCGGTACAGTGCGGGCGCAGGCGGGCTGTCAATTCATCGCCGTGGCCATCCGCGCTATTGGAAAAAACGACCCACTGCCAAGCGTGCTCCCCGACATGGTGAAACACAGCCTCCAGGAAATAACCCACCGGGTGGCGCCGCAGGTCTGCAGACACCACCCCAACCCGCAGCGGGCGCTCAGCGCCACCAGCACCGGCTGGCGTGTTCGCAACAGGAGCCACAGGCACGCGGTATTGTTGCGCTATGGCCAGGGCAGATTGCAGGCGGCTTGCACCGTCCCGCTCGGGCAGGTAGTGTTCACAAAAGAGCAGGTTACTGCCGGCGAGCAGGTGGTGGGGGTCCCGTTGCAACACTTGGCGGTAGGCAGCCACAGCATCGTGCATATGGTTTTGCGCCTGGTGCAGGGTGGCGATGGCAAACTGCGTCTGCAACGAATCAGGTTCCGCACGCAGGACTTGCTGGTAAAGCGCCATCGCCTCGGCAAAGCGCCCCATTTTTTGGTAAACCGTTGCCAGCCCGTTTCCTGCACCGCGGGCTGCTGGATTCAAAGCAAGCGCGCGCTGGAAGTGCGCAACGGCCTCCTGCAACCGCCCAGTTGCTTCACAAATGAGCCCCAGCTGGCAGTACCCGTCGGCGTAGTCGGGCCGTGCTTTCAGAAGCTGTGCCCAGATGTTCTCGGCGATGGCATGGCGCTGCAGTTGTGCTGCCAGCATGGCCTTGAGGCACAGGCCGGGCCAGCTTCCAGGGGCCAGTTGGAGATGCCGGTCCAAAGCTGCGTCGGCCTTGCCAAGCTCCTCGTGCTCCACCCATTGGACGGCCTCGACAAACAAGGCCTTGGCCTGCGCTGCCACGTTGGCGGCTTTTTGCTTAGCCATGGGTTGCCTCGACATCGCCAGCGGCAGGTGTGCAGGCCAATCCCGGCCGACCAGGCGACACGTCTTCCTGCCGCACCCCCAACGCAGCCATAGCCGCCGGCACCGGCAAGCCCCGTACCAGCGCCGCGGCCAGCTCACCCATGGCCGGGGCGGTCTGTATGCCGTATCCACCCTGCCCGGCCAGCCAGAAGAAGCCTGGCGCATCGGGCGCGAAACCCACCACCGGGGTCTTGTCGGCCACGAAGGAGCGCAGCCCCGCCCACTTGCGCCGCACTTGGCGAATCTGCAGTGTGGTGGCGGTCTCGATACGGTCCACGGCAATGGCTACATCCAGCTCTTCGGGTTGCACATCCTGTGGGTCCATGGGGTCTTCATTCGCGGGGGAGATCAGCAGCACACCGGCGTCAGGCTTGAAGTAGAAACTCTCGTGCGCATCAATGACCAAAGGCCAGTGGCCGATGTCGCTGCCCGCCGGGGCTTCGACGGTGAAGGCCGTGCGGCGCTTGGGCACCAGGCCGACCGGCGCAACACCTGCCAACCGCGCCAGTTCATCACACCACGCACCCGCCGCATTGATGACGATCGGTGCGACAAAGCTGCCGGCTTCTGTGTCCACACGCCATGCCCCTTCCGCACGTTGCATGCGCTGCACACCGGCACCACATACCAGTTGTGCACCGACTGCCTTGGCACCGCGCAGAAAGCCTTGGTGGATGGCGTGTACATCCATGTCCATCGCGTTTGGCTCGTACACGCCGCAGTGCGCCGCTTCGGGCCGCAGCACGGGCACACGCTTCAAGATGTCGTCCTGCGTACACCACTGCACATCGGGCACCAGGTCGCGCAGGTCTTGCCAGACGGTACGCAGGTGATCCAGGTCAGCTGCGGTGCCCACAATCAATGAGCCCCGTGGCGTGACCAATGGGTGTTCTGCAAAGCCTGGCGGTGGCTTGAAGTAGAACGGTTTGGACGCGGTGGTGATGGCGCGCACCGTGGCATTGCCATAGGTCTCGGAATACATGGCGGCCGAGCGGCCTGTGGCGTGGTAGCCGGGCTGCGCCTCGCGCTCCAGCAGCAGCACGCGAAGATGCGGCGCCAAAAAGTAGGCGGCCGATGCACCGGCCATGCCGGCACCCACAATCAGAACATCGGCGGATTGCATGGCATGACTCATAGGTGATTTTTTAATTGCTACTTTTTTGATAGCTATTGAGATAGCATTAACGGGGGCTACCGGCATATTTTGCACCAAGGCATTGGGCCGGGGCTACCTATCCACATTTCCTCCACATTTGACGGCGACAGTCCCTTCCAACCGATGCCGCGGTGGCATCGACAAGGAGACTGCCATGGACGCTTACAACCCCACTTTCTGGAAACTGCTGCAGGCCGCGGGCGCCGCCGCGCTGTTGACACTCAGCGGCTGCGGCGGCGGCGGTGGTGCGGGGGATGCCCCAGTCGCCGTGGCTGCCGACACCACCACCGTACAGGCCGATGCCGCTCCACCACCGCCCGCCCCTGTCTTGACCGACGACCGCGCACGCCTGGGACAACAAATCTTCACCGACCCCAACCTGTCCGAGCCGCGTGGCACCGCCTGCGTGGCCTGCCACCAGCCCAACCAGGGTTTTGCCGGCAACAATGGCTCACGCATCGGTGTGGCGCGGGGGAGCTTGCCCAGCAGCCTGGGCTTACGCAACTCCATGACCAACAGCTACCAGGGTTTCATACCCACGTTTGGCTTCCAGACCAAGGACGGTGAGACCGAAGCCATTGGCGGCCACTTCTGGGATGGCCGGGTCGACACCATGGCACAGCAAGCGCTGGGCCCCTTCCTGAACCCGCTGGAGATGAACAACCCCAACCGCCGCGCCGTGGTGGACAAGATTGCAGCCTCACGCTACGCGCCACTGTTCCGCCAACAGTTTGGTACCAATATCTTCAATGACACCGACGCAGCCTTCACGCAAATAGGGGTTGCCATAGAAGCCTTTGAGCGTGCGGCGCTGCAGCCCTTCAGCTCCAAGTTTGACGCCATGGTGCGCGGCCAGACCACGTTCACACCCGCAGAGGCGCGGGGCATGGCCTTGTTCATGGACCCGGCCCGCGCCAACTGCGCCGGCTGCCATGTCATGGATCCGACCACCGGCAAGCCAGAGGATTCGCTGTTCACTGAGTTCACGTACTACGCCAACGGCATTCCGCGCAACACGGCCATCCCCCGCAACGCCGACCCGGCATTTTTTGACCTGGGCCTTTGCGGCCCCGAGCGCACGGCACCGGCCCTGCCTGCTGACGTGGTGCCGGGCACCACCATCGACAACTTCTGCGGCAAGTTCAAGATGCCCACGCTGCGCAACGTGGCCGAGCGCCCGGCCTTGATGCACAACGGCTTCTTCACCAACCTGGCCGATGTGGTGCGCTTCTACTCCACCCGCAACACCAACCCGCAGCGCTGGTACGGCCCCAGCGGTGTGCCCAACGACCTGCCTGCGCAGTACCGTGGCAACATCGAGTCGGTAAAGGCACCGTTCAACCGCGCGCCCACCGCCGGTCCACTGCTGACAGAACCGGAGGTAGCCGATGTGGTGGCTTTCCTGCGCACGCTGTCGGATGGTTTTCGCGCACCGTAAGCTCAGGGCACTGGCTAAGATGCTTGCATGCGCCCCACACGCCGCCTGCCCATAGCCCTGCAACTGTCGCTGCTGATTGCAGCGGCCATGGTGGTCGCTGTGGTGGTGGTGGGAACGCTGAGCTTTCTGAACCTGCGCAGCGGCTTCAAAGACTATTTGCAGGCGCGTGACGAAGAGCAGCTGATGCGTTTTGTGGCCATGGTGGAGCGCCGCGCGGCCACCGACACCGAACTGCAGTGGCTGCGCCAAGACCCCGACCCCATGCGCTCGCTGATGGATGAGTTCAGCGGCCGCCAGCCACGTGGGCAGCGCCCGCCGCCTCCTGGTGCTGACGGTCCACCGCCGCGCCCTCCCCCCGGTTCGGGCGGCAGAGGCAGCCTGGGTGAACGCATGCAGCTGCGCGACGCGCAAGGCGAACGCCTGGCGGGCCGCCCGCAGCCACCCGATGCCAGGCGCACCACACGCGCCATCAAGGTCAATGGCGTGGAGATCGCTTTTGTAGACCTGCTGCCAGAACCCGAGCCTGAGGGTGTGGATGCCCGCTTCTTGCAGCGCCAGACCAGCCGCCTGGTCTGGGCCGCGCTGGGCACCATACTCGCTGGCGTGCTGGCCGCCTGGTGGATGGCGGGTCGCTGGAGCCGCCCCTTGCTGGCCCTGCAAAGTGCCAGCCGCGAGATCGCCCGCGGCCGCAGACCCCAGCCCCTGCAACCCACCGGTGCACGCGAGATTGCGCAGCTGATGGAAGACGTCAACACCATGACCGCCGAGCTAGCCCGGCTGGAGACGGCCCGCCGTGTGTGGATCGCGCAGATATCACACGAACTGCGCACCCCCCTGTCGGTGCTGCGCGGCGAGATGGAGGCCATAGAAGATGGTGCGCGCCAGCCCACGCCCCAGGTGATGTCCAGCCTGCGTGACGAGGTGTTGCAGCTCACCCGCTTGGTGAACGACTTGCACACCCTGTCAGTGGCTGATGTGGATGGCCTGCGCTGTGACTTCGCCCCCGGTGACGCCCACTCGCACCTGCGGCGCGTGGCCCAGCGGTTTGAAGCGCAAGCACAACAGCGCGGGCTGCAGCTGCTACTGCCAACCCAAAACGCGGCTGCGATCGAAGTGCATTGGGACTTTGGCCGCATCGAACAGCTGCTGGCCAACCTGCTGACCAACAGCTTGCGTTACACCGATGCGCCCGGCAGCATTGCCGTGGACTGGCACAGCGACGGCCGCATCGTCACCCTCACGGTAAACGACAGCGCGCCCGGCGTAAGCCCTGCCGAGATGCGGGAACTGTTTGAACCCCTGTTCCGCGGCGACAAGGCCCGCCAGCGCGGCGACGGTCAGTACGCCAGTGGCCTGGGCCTGGCCATTGCCCGCTCCATCGCCCATGCACACAAAGGCACGATCACGGCCAGTGCCTCTCAGCGCGGTGGCCTGCAGATGACAGTGCGCCTGCCGGTTGACCCGGAGTTGGCAGCCGACAAGGGCAAGCCATGAACACAACTGCAGCACCAACAACACGACACCACATCCTGGTCGTGGAGGACGACGCCAAGATCGCCGACATGCTGACCAACTACCTGCACATGCACGGCTTTGAAACCACCGTCTGCGGCAATGGCCTGGACGCCGTGCCACTGGTGCGTGCCACCAGCCCCGCGCTGGTGGTGCTGGACCTGATGCTGCCGGGCCAGGACGGCATTGCCGTGTGTGCACAGCTGCGGACCTTCTGCGCCGTGCCCATCATCATGGTGACGGCGCGTGTGGACGAGATTGACCGGCTGCTGGGGCTGGAAACTGGCGCCGATGACTACGTCTGCAAACCCTTCAGCCCGCGCGAGGTAGTGGCGCGCATCCAGGCGCTGCTGCGCCGTGCGCAGGGCAGCCTGTCGGCACAAGCCGCACCCAGCGGGCCTGCGACACCACCACCTGCTGCCTTGGTGGCCGACGACACCACCCTCAGCATCCGGTGGAACGGCCAGCTGCTGCCACTCACCCCAGTTGAATTCCGCCTGCTGCGCCTGCTGATGTCGCGGCCCAGCCATGTGTTCAGCCGTGCGCGTCTGCTGGACCATGTGCACCACGACCTGCGCGACGTCAGTGACCGCGCCATCGACAGCCACATCAAGAACCTGCGCCGCAAGCTCGACGCCGCGGGCGCTGTGGGGCACAACGTGGCGTCGGTCTATGGGGTGGGATATCGGTTTGAGGTGGATTGAGCCCTCCTATTGGCCGGCCTAGAATGAAACCACAAGGAGGAAGCAGCCATGGCCAAGACAAACACCGTGAAGTTGAAAGAACTTGCTGCCGACACAGCGTCGGCCACGTATAGAGGCCT
The DNA here is from genome assembly GCA_963513355.1 of uncultured Rhodoferax sp. Taxonomy (GTDB): domain Bacteria; phylum Pseudomonadota; class Gammaproteobacteria; order Burkholderiales; family Burkholderiaceae_C; genus Allorhodoferax. Next base: position 40,193 of record CAUPQG010000027.1, read on the forward strand.
GTCGTCCGCACAGGACGCCGCCAGCTCTGTAATGCAGGAGGCGAAGAAACTGTCGTATCGCGTGGTGGACACCGTCAAGGCGGTCGATGCCAACCACAAAGACGTCGCCAACAAGGTCGAAACGGTCTCCATGGGCTTGGGCATCACCTCCGGCGTGGTGGCAGCGGGTGCAGCCTTGGCAGCACCCACCGGTTTGGGTGCAATCGGTGTTGCCCTGGGCGTAACCAGCGCCCCGCTGATCGTGACCGCGGCCCCCAGCATTGGCGCCGCAGCGGCTACCGCGGGTGTTGTATCAGGGGGCGCGTACTTCTATTCCAAATGGAAGACCAAGCAGACGAAGGACGAAGACTCCAGTCAAGATACGCATTGAGTCCTAGTCCCACCCGATGGACCGCTTATACAAGCCACACTTTCTGCAGCATGTGAAAGTAGCCATGGCGGCGCACTTCCCCGCGTTCGCCAAACACCTTGTCCCTCGCGCTCATCCCCAGCGAGAATTGTTCAGTGGTGACCTGCTCTACCGCGCGCCTGTCTCTGAGGGCCCAACCGTCTGGCTGCGCTGGGTGCCGGGGCCCGGCGTGGAGCGCTACTTCAATGTGTACCTGGGCTGGAGCCCAGAGCCTAGCCATCTGCCCCAACACCACACGCAGGACTTTCGCCTCCACCGGCTCTGCGCACCCAGCCCCGAGTTTGCGGCGGCGTCGTTGGATCTGGAACAAATCGAAGGAAAAGCGGCCATCGGTGGCATCACCATTCCGAGTCCGTGGGACCAAATCCTTTCGGTAAAGGCGGCGGCCGCCAAGCGCGAACAACAGGCTGTTCAGAACAAGGCATTTTCCGAGGCGCAGGCCCTCAGCGAGGTTGACCGTGCCAGTGCGGTAGCTACCACCATCGACGACGTTTGCAGGCGGCTGCGGGCCCAACTGCCGGCGTTTACCGACCACCTACGTGCCATCCGACATGGCGCATAAAGCACGATCTCAAGCCGAAGGTAGCGATCGCCTGATTGCACTTGCGCGCGACTCGCAATGGCTCATGGATGCCCTCGATGCAGTGCGCAGCCTCGGCCTTTCTTCATGGTGCATCGGTGCCGGGGCAATCCGCAATCTGGTATGGGACGCGCTTCACGACAGGGTTGTTCCGTCCGCACTGGCGGATGTCGATGTTGCGTACTTTGACGCAGACTGCCTTGCGCCGCAGAGAGACACTGATCTGCAAATCAAACTGACAGAAGTTATCCCTGGAGTCCCTTGGGAAGTCACCAACCAGGCAGCTGTCCACCTGTGGTTCGAGGAATACTTTGGCCATGCGGTCCCACCGCTCAAATCACTTGAGGAAGCCGTAGCCTCTTGGCCAGAGTACGCAACATCTGTTGGCCTACGGCTGGAAGCCGATGACTCCATCACGGTGATAGCGCCACATGGACTGCAAGACTTGTTTGGCTGCGTTGTGCAACGCAATCCGATTCGCGCCAGTGTCAGCACCTACCGACAAAGGGTCATTCAAAAGCGGTACGCTGCACATTGGCCAAAGGTGCAGGTCGTGCCTTGTTGAAAAGGATCCTGGCTACGCGTCAATTCACAACGTAGCAACTTCCGCGATCGCATTGGCCATGTATTCGATCTTGTGCTGCATGTCGGCATCGGTATCGGCATACCGCTTGGCGATCTCGGCGAAACTGTCCTGGATTTCGATGAAGGCGTCTACCAAATCGGGGTCGAAGTGGGCTCCGCGTTCACTAAAAATAATCTGCACGGCTTTGTCGTGGGGCACGCCAGATTTGTAGACCTTGCTGGTGATCAGTGCGTCATACACATCGGCCAAGGCAATGATGCGGGCCGACAGGGGAATGTCGGTGCGTGCCAGTGCGCGGGGGTAGCCACTGCCGTCCCACTTTTCCTGGTGGCACAACACAATGTCTTTGACCATGGCCAGCAGCGGCGCGGCGCGGCCCAATGTTTTTTCGGCGCGTTCGATGGCCGCGTGGCCCAGTGTGGTGTGGGTGCGCATGATGCCGATTTCATCCGGCGTCAAACGGCCGGGCTTGAGCAGGATGCGATCCGGCACACCTACCGAGCCCATGTCGTAGAGCGGGGCACTGCGGTACAGGGTTTCGATATAGGCGGGGGTCAGCAGCGTTTCAAACTCTGGGCGTTTGCTGAGCGCTTTGGCCAGTGCCAGCACGTAGTTTTGCACCCGCAGAATGTGGCTCTCGGAGTCAGCCTCGCGCTGTTCGGCCAGCGTAGCCATGGCAAACACCAACACCTGTTGCGCGTGCTGAATCTCCGCAGACTCGGTGTCGACAATCGGGCTGGCTGCCGGGCTTGGGGAAGGCATGTTCAATCTCCTGAAAGGCCATTCAGTGGCGCTTGGTACAACCATACCATTTTGCCACCGGGCTCGCTACAACTGGCTGTTGGTTTCACACCTAGGGCTTCGAACTCCAAACTAACCAGCCACGCACCGGCGCGCAGTTCTGCCCGAGCCTTGTCCACGGCGCGCGGCATACTCTCGGGCCTTTGGAACAGATAGACCATGTCATAGGTGGACCAGTCCGCCGCCCAGATGTCGGCCCGGCGCACTTGCGCCCAGGGGCAGCGCAACGCGCACAGCGCCCGCAGCGGCCAGCTCCACTCCAGGCCAAACAACTGGGCCTGCGGATAGGCACGGCGTAGGGCGATGAGTCCGTGCCCCAATCCGCAACCTGCGTCCAGTACCCGGGCACCATCCGGCAGCGGCGCATGCTGGGGCAGGCTGTCCAGCGCGTGGGCGGGTGTGGGGAATAGTGGCGCATCGCGCCAGGCGTTCAGGGGGTAAACGGCCAGCAGCAACAGCAGCGGCACCAGCCAGGCCCAGGCAGGTAAAGCGGCAAGACCCAGCGATGGCAGGCTCAACGCCAATGACAGCGGGAAGCCCGCAGCGATCAACACACGACGCCACCAACTGTTGCCCAACAGGCTCAGACCCACGCCCAGTGCGGTTGCAGCACCCAATGCCAGTTGCAAGGCAGCCCCCTGCCCCAGCAGCACCCTAAACAGCAGCCAGGCTGCGGTCCACGTCAGCACAGCGGGCAGCGGCCAGGTAGCGATGGCTTTACGCACAGCGTCCCAATGGGATGGAGCTTATCGGCTAGCGCCTGGTGACAGGCGTTCAATCAGACCGTTGAGTTCGTCCAGCGAGCCGAACTGGATGACAACCTCACCCATCTCTTCCACACGGCCGGCACGCTTGACGCGTTTTTTGATTTGTATCTCGACCTGGGCCATCAGCAGGTCCGACAACTCTTCCTCTACCCGCTTGAGGTCGCGCGATTTTTCTTTCTTGGGTTTGGGCGATGCAGTCAGTTCGAATTCGGCACCCAGCTTCTTGACCAGGCCTTCAGCCTCACGCACCGACATTTTCTTGGCTGCAATCTGGTTGGCCGCGGTGATTTGGGTGCCGCGCTCCAGCGATAGCAGCGCACGGGCGTGGCCCATGTCCAGGTCACCTGCCATCAACATGGTCTGCACGGGCTCGGCCAGGTTGAGCAAGCGCAGCAGATTGCTGGCGGCGCTGCGCGAGCGGCCCACGGCCTGGGCGGCAGTTTCGTGGGTCAGGCCAAACTCCTTGATCAGTCGCTGCAAACCCTGGGCTTCTTCCAACGGGTTCAGATCTTCGCGCTGCATGTTCTCGATCAGCGCCATGGCGGCCGTGGCCTGGTCGGTCACATCGCGCACCAGCACCGGCACGTTGTCCAGGCCAGCCAATTTGGCGGCACGGAAGCGACGTTCACCGGCAATGATTTCGTACTTGCCTGCGTTTGCGCCATCTGCCAGGCGACGGACCAGAATCGGTTGCATGATGCCCTGCACCTTGATGCTCTCGGCCAGCTCGTACAGCGCGCCTTCGTCCATGTGGGTGCGAGGCTGGTACTGGCCGGCCACCAGCTCGGTCAGCAGCAGGGTGCTGGGTGTGCCGGAGTTGGCCACGGCCGTTTCTTCCGCCGGTGCGCGGTCTTTGACCTTGGGGCCAAGCAATGCTTCCAGACCCATGCCCAGGCCCTTGGGTTTTTTCGTGACCATGTTTATGCGTTCTCTTTCTTGGTATCTGCTATCAATTGGTTCAACAAGGCCCGGCCCTCGGACCAATCGCCGAGCCCAGAATCGGCGTTGATGTGGCCCTTGTTGCCATAGTCGACGAAGGTCGAACCCCAGGCAGTGGCGAGCTGCTGCGCGCGCGCAAACGTGCAATACGGATCGTCGTGGCTGCCCAAAAGCTTGCTGGGAAATGGCAGGCGTTGCAAGACGATGGGTGCCCAGCTTTTGAGCGGGGCGCGGAATTCTTCGCGCTCGGCATCGCCAGGCGCCACCAGCAATGCGCCGAACACGCGGTGGGTGTTGCGCGAGTGTTGGGCCCAGGCGGCGGTCAGCAGGCAGCCCAGGCTGTGGGCAGCAAAAACGATGGGACCGGGTGGCGCGGCCAATACCGCTTCTTCCAATTGCATCATCCAGTCGCCACGCAGGGGCTGCATCCAGTTGTGTTGCTGCACGCGATAGTCGCCATACAGCGCTTCCCAGCGGCTTTGCCAGTGGTCGGGGCCCGAGTTTTGCCAACCGGGCAGGATGAAGACGGTGGTGGTAGTGGACTCAGTAGACACGGTGCATTCGTCAAGCAATTGCTATTATTTTGAGAGCGGTATAGCTAGTATTTACGGGGGCCAGTGGCCTGTTTTTCACAAGTGTGCTGGCCTGGATGCCTTTCACATCACCGCAATACGTGCCACCATTTCCTGTGCAAACGAAACAAAGGCTTGTGCGCCTTTGGACGACGGGTCAAACACAACGCCCGGCACGCCATAACTGGGCGCCTCGGCCAAGCGCACATTGCGCGGGATGACCGAGTCAAACACCTTGTCGCCAAAGTGGGCCTTGAGCTGCTCACTGACCTGCATCTGCAAGGTGATGCGCGGGTCAAACATGACGCGCAGCAAACCGATGATCTGAAGGTCGTCGTTCAGGTTGGCCTTGACCTGCTTGATGGTGTTGACCAAATCGGTCAGGCCTTCCAGCGCAAAGTATTCACACTGCATGGGCACGATGACACCATGGGCGCAGCACAGCCCGTTCAGGGTCAGCATGCTTAAAGATGGGGGGCAATCGATGAGCACAAAGTCGTATTCGGCATCCACCGCCTCGATGGCCTGCTTCAGCCGTTTCTCGCGCCGCTCCACTTCGACCAGCTCCACCTCGGCACCGGCCAGCTCACGGTTGGCGCCCAGGATGTCGTAGCTGCAACCACCCTCTTTGAGCTTGTCGCTCTGGGCGCGGGCCTCAGAAATGGTGGCCGACTCCAGCAACACGTCGTAGACGGTGAGCTCCAACTTGCGCTTGTCCACGCCCGAGCCCATGGTGGCATTGCCCTGCGGGTCCAGGTCAATCATCAGCACACGTTGACCGACCTTGGCCAGACCGGCTGCCAGGTTGACGGTGGTGGTGGTTTTGCCGACGCCACCCTTTTGGTTGGCTACACAGAAAATCTTGGCCATATTATTTGGAGATCGCCAGCTTGATGCCAAAGCCAATCAGGAACAGCCCGGCAATTTTCTCCAGCACTTGGGAGATGACGGGGTTGGCGCGGATGCGTTCGGCGAGATAGTGGGTCAACAAAACCGAGATCAGACCGTAGACGAATGTGATGGCTGCGATGGTGCCAGCCATGAAACCATAGGTCAGCAAACCACGCTGATTGACCGGGTCCACAAACAACGGGAAGAAGGCCATGTAGAACAGGATGGCCTTGGGGTTGAACAGCGTGATCATCAGTGCTTGGCGGAAGTAGTGGCCGGCCGTGATGTTGAGCACCGGCGCTGAGCCGGGTTTGGCCAGCAGCATCTTGGCACCCAGCCAGGCCAGGTAGGCAGCGCCAATCCACTGCACCACGTGGAAGGCATCCGGGTAAGCCGCCAGCAACGCCGCCACGCCAGCCACAGCCGACCACATCAGCACCTGGTCACCTGCAATCACACCCATGGTAGCCGCCAGCCCACCGCGGATGCGACCTTTGCTGGTGGACGTGATCAGAGCCAAATTACCAGGGCCAGGGATCAGCAGGAAGACGATGATGGTGACAACAAAAGTGCCGTAGTCGGTGACGCCAAGCATGGTGGGGTTCTTTCTGGGGAAAGGGCGAGTTTACATCCGGCATTCCTTTTCACTCGCGCTTTGGTCTTCGCACGCATCAGGCGCGGGGTATGCGTTTTGCTCCGTGTCCCCCGCCCGCTGCGCGGGCTCCTCCTTTACCTGCGCAAAACGCATACCCCGCACCTAGTGCTGAGAGGGTGTACTCAAGCATTTGTATTAGAACGAGTGCTGATTGATTAGGGTTGGCGGTCGATGCTTTCTGACCGATGAGCGCCAACTCGGCACCGCAGGATAGGCCGGGTTGCGCTTTCTGCGCAGGTAAAGGAGGAGCCCGGAACGGGCGGGGGACACGGAGCAGAACGCGTGACCCGGCCTATCCCACAAGCCAAGCGACCCACCCCAACAAGCCGGCAATCAAGTACCGGCCAAAGACCGCCGCATCCAAACCATGCACCGCTCAGCATCCAACCCCGGCACCTTCAGTTGTTCCACGTGAAACACTTCCACCGAAGACGGCAAAGCAGCGACTTCATCCCCTGGATGTTTGCCCTTCATCGCCATCCAGACACCCCGCTCCGCCAGCGCCCCTCCCGACCAGTTGGTGAAATCAACCAGCGAGGCAAACGCCCGTGAACTGACCACGTCATAGGGTTCGGTCAAAGACTCCACTCGCGCATGCAGGCCCCGCAGATTGGGCAACTTCAGCGATACGGCTACTTGTTGGATAAACGCTGCCTTCTTGGCTACCGTGTCCACACAGTGCACCGTGATGTCCGGTCGGCAAATGGCGATGACGATGCCCGGCAGGCCCGCGCCTGAACCCACGTCCAGCAAACGCATCGGGGTCTGAAGGGCTCCACTGGCGCGCAGGATCTGCAGTTGCCGGTCCAGCGGAGCCAGGGCCGCCAGACTGTCCAGCAGGTGGTGGGTCAGCATCTCGGCCGGGTCGCGCACGGCAGTCAGGTTGTAGACCTTGGTCCATTTCTGGATCAGTTCCAGGTAGGCCAGCAGGGCTGTAATCTGCGTGCTGTCCAGCACCAAACCCAGCGCGGGCAGCGCCTGTTCGAGCACTTGACGGTGGTTGGCGGGTACAGCAATAGGATTAACGACAGGCATTGGACACCTCGTTTTGTTGGGCAGCAAAGGCCATTCTTTCCTTGTCGGTCATGCGACCCAGGCGAGCACGATCGGCATCCAGGTTCTGGCGTAGTTTCTGGCATGACGCGACATCCAGTGGCGCATTCTTGTTGCTGGATGCACGCGCGTTTTCCTTTCGGCTGACTTCCACCAACTGGTCGGCGCATTTACCTTCAAACTCACTGACCGCACGCTTGACCTCGTCCATCGAGGCATCCGAACTACTCTGCAGCACACGCGATGCGCGGTCACCCAGGGCGCGGCATTCGGGGGTCAGGTTTTGGTGTACCCGGTCTCGTGCGGCTTTTTGCCGCATCGCCTCGACCGAAGTAGCTGGCCCTCCGCCAGTCCCATTCATGGCGGATGGAGATGCTGCAGTACTAGCGCCCTTGACCGCGCCACCAGTCTGGTCGTTGGGGCAGGCATGGTCGCTGAAGACGACCCGGCCATCAGCCTGGGTGCATTTGTAGACCCCCGCGGCGCAAGCGGCCAGGGAGGCGAACGAGGTCAACAGCACGGCCAAGGTCAACCGCAGACGTTTAGGAGAAAGTGGGTACATGGTAGTAATCAATCCCAGCAGTTGGCCGGTTTACCCGTGGAGTGCACCCAGTAGCGACCAAAGCCGCCAATGCCGGGGCCCATTTTTCCCTGCAGGGCCCAGACATCGCCCCTGGCCTGGTGGTCGTAATGTTCATCGTCCGGGTGGTTGCCGCCATCGGCAAAGCTGGCCATGCGCCAGCCCGAGCCCAGCTCGCGCTCGCACATCACCGAGGCCTGCAATTCAGACTGCAGGGTTGCGCCCATTACCGCTTGGGTGGCGCCCAGTTCGCCACGACTCCAGCCACTGCCGCTCAGGCCACCGGGCCGGGGCAGATCAGCCTTGCGGATACACAAGACCGGCAGAACGATGCGGCAGCTGGTGTCGCCCACATTGGGGTTGCAGGCGCCTTTGTAGGCGCGGTCCAGCTTGGAGTCGCCTGCGTCGCAGACCATATTGGCCACATCCTTGGGTTCTTTTTCTTCCAATGGTTGCAGACCAAAGGTCAGGCCGTAACCAATAGGCTTGTTACTAGGCGGCTCAGGGGGCGGAGTTAAAGGCGCTCCCGACGGGGCAACCTTGATGGCAGGTGGCGGCTTGGGACTGGAGCACTTGCTGAACATCAGCGGAATCACCAAGATGCCCACCAGCACCCCCACCAATACGACTGCTCGCTGCATGCGCTGCCCTCCCCGGCTACTCAGAAGAATAGGGCTTAGTTTACGCGGCCACTTTTTCGGTAAAGCCCCGGAAGTTGCCCTTCTTCAAATGGATCAGCAACAGGGAGATGGTGGCCGGCGTGATGCCAGACATGCGCGACGCCTGACCCAGGGTCTCGGGCCGTTGTTTGTTCAAGCGCTGGCGCGCTTCGATGCTCAAGGCCGTGACATGCATATAGTCCAGCTCAGCCGGCAGGCGCAGGTTTTCGTAATGGGCGGCGCGCTCCACCTCATCGTTCTGGCGGTCGATGTAGCCGGAGTATTTGGCGGCAATCTCCACCTGCTCAATGACGGCGGCCACGAAGACATCCTGTGCCAACACTGCGGCAGCAGTTGCCGAGCCGGCCTCCGTTGTTTCACGTGGAACACTGTCTGCAACGGTCGGCAGGTCACGGTTCGTGTAGCGGCCTCCGTCTAGCGACATCAGCGCCGCATACCCAATGTTCGGCCGACGCAGCAGGTCCGCCAGGTTGTATTCATGCTCAATGGATTTACCTAACACCCGCTCGGACTCACTGGCCGCCAGGTTCTTGGGGCTGACCCAGATGCTGCGCAGCCGCTCTGTTTCACGTGAAACAGCGTCGCGCTTGCGGCAGAAGGCATCCCAGCGCGCGTCGTCCACCAAGCCCAGTTTGCGGCCGGTCTCGGTCAGGCGGGCATCGGCGTTGTCTTCGCGCAGCTGCAGGCGGAACTCGGCCCGGCTGGTGAACATGCGGTAGGGTTCGGTCACGCCCTTGGTGATCAGGTCATCAACCAGCACACCCAGATAGGCTTCGCTGCGGCCGGGCACCCAAGTGTCTTGGCCCCACTCTGCCGACTGGGCGGCCGGTGCCCCGGCTTGGAGCGCGGCATTCACGCCAGCAAACAAACCTTGTGCCGCCGCCTCTTCATAGCCGGTCGTTCCATTGATCTGGCCAGCAAAAAACAGGCCGTTGATCTGGCGCGTCTCAAAGCTGCTCTTGAGCGAACGGGGGTCGAAGTAGTCGTACTCAATCGCGTAACCCGGCCGCAGGATGTGAACATTCTCCAGGCCGGCCATGCTGCGCACCAGGTCGTACTGCACGTCAAACGGCAGGCTGGTGCTGATGCCATTGGGGTAGTACTCATTGGTTGTCAGGCCTTCGGGCTCCAGGAAAATCTGGTGACTGTCCTTGTCGGCAAAGCGGTTGATCTTGTCTTCCACACTCGGGCAATAACGCGGGCCCACCCCTTCAATCTTGCCGGTGAACATCGGGCTGCGGTCAAAGCCACTGCGGATGATGTCGTGCGTGCGGCTGTTGGTATGGGTAATCCAGCAGGGCATCTGCTGGGGGTGCATGTCCAGCCGGCCCATGAAGCTGAAGACCGGCATCACCGGGCTCATGCCACCGGCCACGCCGTCACCGGGCTGCTCGATGCACTTGCTGAAGTCGATCGTGCGGCCATCCAGCCGTGGTGGTGTGCCAGTTTTCAGGCGTCCTTGGGGCAGTTTCAATTCCTTGAGCCGCGCGCTCAAACTCACCGCTGGCGGATCACCCGCCCTGCCCGCCGCGTAATTGTTCAGCCCCACGTGGATCTTTCCGTCCAGGAAAGTACCCGCTGTCAGCACCACAGTCTTGCTGCGGAACTGGATTCCAACCTGGGTCACCGCGCCGACCACGCGGTCGCCTTCGACCATCAGGTCATCCACCGCCTGCTGGAACAACCACAGGTTGGGCTGGTTCTCCAGCATGCGGCGAATGGCCGCCTTGTACAAAACCCGGTCCGCCTGGGCACGCGTGGCGCGCACGGCCGGGCCCTTGCTGGAATTGAGAATACGAAACTGTATGCCCGCCTCGTCCGTGGCCAGCGCCATGGCGCCACCCAAGGCGTCCACTTCCTTGACCAGATGGCCCTTGCCAATGCCACCGATGGACGGGTTGCAACTCATCTGCCCCAGGGTCTCGATGTTGTGGCTCAGGAGCAAGGTCTTGCTGCCCATGCGGGCAGCCGCCAGCGCAGCCTCGGTTCCGGCATGGCCGCCGCCTACGACGATGACATCGAATTGTTCGGGATAAAGCATGGTGGGTCCGATTAGCGGCTGCACGCGCAGCCTGGGCAACGCTGCGGAGCAAAGCCGGGCGTGCAAGGTCAAGAGCCCCCAATTTTACCGGGTCGCCCCCGTTTGCGCAAAGCGCATACCCACACACCCCTCAAGCGCCCAAACTCATTGCCGGCGACTCTTGGTCAGGCGATGCACCGAGTGCATTGAATTTGCAGCATGAATGCATTGGACGGATTGACTGTGCACCCGCAGAATTCGCCCCATAACCAGGAGACGACACCCATGAACCCGATGCAAAACATCATTCTGGCGGGCATCATCATCGGCTTTGCGCTGATTGAGATCCTCAGCCAAAGCCACAAACACTACAAGGCTACCAAAGACGACAAGAAACTCGAACTGTTCATGTTCGTCAGCCTGATTGCCATTCTGCAACCGCTGATCTTTGCCATCACCGGCAAGCTCGGCGACCTCTGGTTTCCTGACTTACGAGGTGCCATGGCCCATTGGCCAGCATGGGCCATGTTCGCCCTGCTGCTGGTCGGCGACGACCTGACCCAATACTGGTGGCACCGGGTATCCCACACGCCGCTCCTGTGGCCCCTGCACCGCGCGCACCACTCTGCACACTACATGAGCGTGCGCATGACCTACCGCAACAACTTCTTCTACTACGCCATGATGCCCGGCATCTGGATCTCTGGGGTCGCCATCTATCTGGGCTTTGCCAACGTTTACCTCGTCTACATCGTGCTCAAGCTCACGGTCATCATGGGTGCCCACTGCGCCCTGCCCTGGGACCGCCCCCTTTACAAAATCCGCGCACTGCGCCCGCTGATGTGGGTGGTAGAACGCACCATCTCCACGCCCGCCACCCACTGGGCCCACCACGCCATGACCAACGAAGACGGCATCGGCTACTACAAGGGCAACTTCGGCAACCTGCTGTTCATCTGGGACATCATTTTTGGCACCGCCCACATCACCCGCCAATACCCCGCCAAGGTGGGACTGCGCGACGACGAACTGTTTGGCAAAGAAAAATGGAAAGCCGAAATGTTCTACCCCCTGGCCCACTCGGACCGCGCACATTCCGCTTTGGTGCCGGGCGGCACCATTTACGACGAGACCAAGCCCGAAAGCACAGCAATACCAGATGCACGTGCGGCGTAGTGGGCGCCAAAGAGATTAGGATGGCGACCTGCATGCAAATGCGCATCGCCACACACTACATCCATAGAGCACCATGAAACTCCTCATCTTCGCTGGCAGCACCCGCCAACAATCCTTCAACCGCCGCCTCGCCAACGCCGCCGCCGCCATGGCCCGCGCCGAAGGCGCGGACGTCACCCACATCGAACTGAGCGACTTTGATGTACCGCTGTACAACGCCGACCTGGAGGCCCGCGGTACACCGGCCGATGTGATGCGCCTCAAGGCCATTGCGTACGACCACCCCGCCTGGATCATCTGCTCGCCCGAGTACAACGGCTCCTACACCGGCCTGCTGAAAAACACCATCGACTGGATCAGCAGCCCCGTCAAGGGCGACCCGGTCTGGTCCGACGGCGACCGCTCCATGCGCGGCAAGATCGTCGGCCTGATGAGCGCATCCCCCGGCGCCCTGGGCGGCCTGCGTTCGCTCAGCCACCTGAACCCACTGATGGCCAACGCCCAATGCTGGATCGCGCCCAAGCAGTTTGCCCTGGGCCGGGCAGGGGATGCATTTGATGAGAGTGGGGAACTGAAGTTGCCGGCGCAGCGGGACAACGTGCTGGCGGTGGTGAAGCAGGTGTTGTGGGCGGCTGAGCGGTTAGCGCAATAACTATCCTGCGGAGTCCATCAACTGCCTACCGGTCCCAATACGGACTCTACCCATTCGTAGGCAGCTTCAATACTTACAAAGTATTCGTATCGTAGCACCGCATCTTGAAACGCCTTGGCGTAGAGAGGCCCCATAAATTGAGCCCCTTCCACATCAGCCGTTAGAACAAAGGCCGTGACCGTTGGCGCAACCCTCAGTTAAACCATTTGCTTCAGAGCGTCGGTCACGCCTTCCAGTACTTCGGTGGAACATAGTGCACTATTGCGAAACAGTGCAATGTTGGCCCATGGACCTTTTGCGGCCATTGTTGGAAATGTGAACTTGGCCATTTCCAGCAACGCGCTCATCAGTTCCACGTTAAATGGCCCAACCGCGGTTGCCAAGAGAACCCGGCCTTGGTCTTCATATTCAACCCTACCGTGAGGCCTGAACTTTGCGGAATTGAATTGGTCGGTGCTGGTCAAGCTAACTTTCGACATGCTCCACCTCACGAAAGAAAAACACTTGCATCTCAGCTGACAGCATAGCGAACTAAATTGAACAACCTTTTGCTGCGCTCCGATCGCACGGAATTCAAGCCAACGCCCCCCGCACCTCCAGCTCCCCCATGGACAGAATTTCAATCCGCCCATAACCCAGCCCCAGCACCCCGTCCCGCACCAGCACCTTTAACTCTTTTGAAAGTGTCTGCCGCGTAATCCCCAGCATCATCGCCAGCGCCTCCTGCGACACGGCCACACTGGCCCGCGCGTCGCTGGCCTGGGTCGCATCCCCTCGGGCCAGAGTGAGTAAACGCCGCGCGATGCGGGTGCGGGTGGAGCGCAGCATGGCGTCTTCCACCATGCCGTACAACACGCGCACCCGGCCACACATCAGCACCGCCATGGCGCGGGCAAAGGCGCTGCGCTGCATCAGGCGTTTGAAGGCCTGGGGCTGGATCACCAGCACAGTGCTGGCCAACACGGCCGTGGCGTCGTGGGGCCGCGGCAGTCCGTCAATCAAGGTGGCTTCGCCAAACCAATTGCCTGCCTCGATCACCGACAGAATGCCTTCACGCCCATCTTCCCCCAGGGTCGATATCTTGACGGCGCCCTGCACCACGCAATAGAAGCCACCTGTGGCATCCCCCTTGCGGTACAACATTTCGCCCGCCCGCACGGGCACGGTGTCGGCCGCCGCCAGCATGGCCTTGCGCTCAGTCAGCGGCAGCGTGCCAAACCAGGGGTTGGTTGACAAGCTTCCCAGCAGTATTTCGCCTTTTGAGTCGGCCATCCATTTCTTCCCGGTGATTACCCTAAATTGTAAGATTTTTAACAGTCTTACAGCCTTCGGGCGGTTAAGGTGAACGTACGAACTCCCCAAGGCCACGCCCATGCACATTCCATCGCTCCAAAACCAGGTCAGCCCCGAAGAATGGCAGCTGCGTGTGGACCTGGCTGCCTGCTACCGTTTGGTGGCCGCCTATGGCTGGAGCGATCTGGTGTTCACCCACATCAGCGCACGCATCCCCGGCCCCGAGCACCACTTTTTGATCAACCCTTATGGGCTGATGTTTGACGAAATCACCGCCAGCAGCCTGGTCAAGGTAGACCAGCAGTGCAACAAGTTGATCGACTCGCCCTTCCCCGTCAACCCGGCCGGTTTTGTGATCCACAGCGCCGTGCACGAAGTGCGTGAGGACGCCGGTTGTGTCATGCACACCCACACCCGTGCGGGTGTGGCGGTCAGCGCGCAAAAGGACGGCGTATTGCCCATTAGCCAGCAGTCCACTTTTGTGCTGGGCTCACTGGCTTATCACGACTACGAAGGTGTGGCCTTCCGCGATGAGGAGAAGCCACGCCTGCAGGCAGACTTGGGGCACGCCAACTTTTTGATGTTGCGCAACCACGGCCTGCTGACCGTAGGCAAGACTATTGCCGATGCATTTTTGGCCATGTACACGTTTGAATCCACCTGCCAAATCCAGATCAGCGCCCAAGCTGGTGGCGGCGAACTGACGCAGGTCAACCCGCTGATTGTCAAAGGCGTGGCCGAGGCCATGCGGGTCCAAACCAGTGGCATGGGCGGCGCCTTTGCCTGGCCCGCCCTGCTGCGCAAGGCCGATCGGTTAGACCCCAGCTACAAGACCTGATAACCCACCCCATTTGTTCTCTCTGTTTCCATAAGAGCCCATCCCATGCCCGCACGTTCACTCCGCGCCGTTACCCCCATCGATACCATTCGCATCGAACTGGAAGACACCCTCGCACTGCAGCGCGCCGCCTTTTTGGCGCACCCCAACCCGACCTTTGCCGAGCGCAAGGCCGACCTGCTCAAGCTCAAAGCCTTTGTCGTCGACCACCGCGACGCCATCGTCGAAGCCATCAGCAAGGACTACGGCAACCGCTCGCGCCATGAATCGCTGTTTGCAGAAGTCTTCAGCATCATCGATGGCGTAAGCCACACGCTCAAGAATCTCAAGGAGTGGATGAAGCCGCAGGCACGCCACATCGACATCAAGAACTTTCTGGGTGCATCCAACCGTGTCATCCCCCAACCCCTGGGCGTGGTGGGTGCCATCATTCCGTGGAACTTCCCCATCTGGACCAGCTTCAACGGCCTGATCTGCACCTTTGCTGCGGGCAACCGCTCCATGGTCAAGATGTCGGAAAACTCGCGCCACATCACAGCGCTGCTGACGGAGAAGATTCCAGATTACTTCCCGCGCGAAAAGCTGGCTTTTTTTGACGAGACCGGTGGTGTGGGCGTGGAGTTTTCCAAGCTCAAGTTCGACCACCTGATCTTCACTGGCTCGGGGCAAACTGGTCGCGCGGTGATGGCCGCTGCCGCTACCAACCTGTGCCCGGTAACACTGGAGCTGGGTGGCAAATCACCGGCCATCCTGCTGGATGATTTCCCCATGCGCACCGCAGCGCAGCGCCTGCTGTTTGGCAAGTGTTTCAATGCCGGGCAAGTCTGCACCACGGTAGACCACTTGTACGTGCCCGAGGGCAAGGTATCGGCCTTTGTAGACATGGCCAAGACCATCATCAGCGGACGCTACCCGTCGCTGGACACGCCCGACTACACGTCCATCATCGACGAGCGTTCATTCAACCGCATCACCGGCGCGCTGCAAGACGCCAAAGACCGTGGAGCCACGCTGGTGCAGCTGATACCCGGCAAGGCCTGGGACAAGAAGACCCGCAAGATCGCCCCGCACGTGGTGCTCAATGCGCCGGCCGACTGCGAGCTGCGCACGCGCGAAATCTTTGGCCCGGTGCTCCCCGTCATTGGCTACACCGATATCGAAGACGTCATCACCACCATCAACAGTGGCCCGCGCCCGCTGGCGCTATACCCTTTTAGCAACCACAAGCGAAAGATCCAGCACCTGATCACCCATGTGATGTCGGGCGGTGTGACGGTGAACGACGGCATCCTGCACACCGCGCAGCACGACATGCCGTTTGGTGGTGTGGGTGACAGCGGCATGGGCCATTACCACGGCTACGAAGGCTTTGTGACCTTCTCCAAGATGCGCCCGGTGTTCTACCAGGCACCGTTTAGCGCGATCAAATTCTTGTACCCACCCTATGGCAAGTTCGCCACCAAGTACCTCGATTTCTTGACCAAATAAATAACAAAAAACAGGGACCTTCATCCATGAGTAATTACGGACCTCCCCACCTGAAACGCAGGACCTTGCTCAAGCTGGGCATTGCCTCGGCCGTCGTACTGGCTGTGGCCGGCGGCGCCGTCGCGCTGATGCAGCCTGGCCTACAAAACGGCAAGCTGAGCGAAGGCGCGCGGCTGATTTTTGCCCGCGCCGGAGAGACCATCCTGGCCGGCACTTTGCCCACCGACGAGGGCCCCAAGCAAATTGCCATCAACTCGCTGCTGGACCGCATTGAAGCCTTCATAGCAGGCACCCCTGAGCATGTGCAGGCCGAGCTGTCGCAACTGCTGGGCTTGCTCAATACCGCTGCCGGGCGGCGCGGTGTGGTGGGCCTGTCGCCAGACTGGCACGCGGCCAGCGTGGGTGAGATCGCCACCGCCTTCCAGGCGATGCGCGTCTCCAGCGTGTCGCTGCGGGTGCAGGCCTACCAGGGGCTGCACGACATTGTGAGCGCCTCGTATTTCTCCGGCCAGGAATCCTGGGCCGTGCTGGGCTATCCCGGCCCTCGCGCCGTTTAACCCATCTGCACCCTATCCCATTCGTTGGAACGGAAAACATACCTATGAGCAGCTTACCGGACCCCATCCAAGAGGGACTTGCCCGCGGATGGAAAGTATTGGGTGGTGCGCACGGCGCACTGCCTGCCAGCATCACCTGCGATGTGGCCATCATCGGCTCCGGCGCAGGCGCGGGCATTACCGCCGAACTGATGACCAAGGCCGGCCTCAAGGTCGTCATCATCGAAGAAGGCCAGCTCAAGAGCAGCAAAGACTTCAAACAGCGCGAGCCCGAGGCCTATGCCTCGCTGTACCAGGAGGCCGCAGGCCGCCAGACCAAGGACAAGGGCATCACCATCCTGCAAGGTCGCAGTGTGGGCGGCACCACCACGGTCAACTGGACCAGCTCCTTCCGCACACCTGCGGCCACGCTGAAGTATTGGCAGGAAAAGTTTGGCCTGACCGACTTCACCCCCGAAGCCCTGGCACCGTATTTCAAGCAGGCCGAAGAACGCCTGAACATCGCGCCTTGGCAAACCTCGCCCAACGAAAACAACGAACTGCTGCGCCGCGGCGCGGCCAAGCTGGGCATTAAGGCCGAAGTGATTCCGCGCAACGTCAAGGGTTGTTACAACCTGGGCTCCTGCGGCATGGGCTGCCCCGTCAATGCCAAGCAATCCATGTTGGTCACCACCATACCGTTTGCACTGGACGGCGGTGCCACCCTCTTGGTGGAGACACGCGCCGAAAAGTTCGAAATCAGCAATGGTCGGGTCCAAAGCCTGAGCTGCATAGCGGTAAAACCCAACGCAGCCCCCGTAAATGCTAATGGTGTAGCTACACAAATCGTAGCAAAACACTATGTACTGGCCGGTGGCTCCATCAACTCCC
>CAUPQG010000028.1:0-55579 GCA_963513355.1 uncultured Rhodoferax sp.
CGATGTGGCTGACTACATCGTGGGCTTCTACAACTGCATGCGATTGCATTCAACACTGGGGAATTTGTCACCCAACGCTTTCGAGCGGGAATCGGCAAAACAACAATCTATTGATGTGTCCGAAAAAACTTGACCACCACAGAGGCCTTTCAACTTACTCAAGCGCCCTTCAAAATTGACAATGAGACGACCCTGCTGGAATTTCCATTTACTGCTGACATCGAAGCATTCGTATTTGTCTTCGGGCTCTGTAGGCGGGGTGTCTAGCGCGCTGCAAGCGCCGTGTGCCCCATCGTTGTCTGCTGATATGGGAATGCCATAAGCCAAAGGTCTTGCCTTGCCAGCTTTTAACCCCAGGACGACAAGCCAGGTTCCGCAATAGCCTTGCCAGCAACTGCCCCATTCGGAGGCGACGGCGTAGTGGCCGTCGGCCAGTTTTGCCACGCTGGTCGTGCCGATGTTGCCCTCCACACCGCTTCGGATCGCCGCGTCTTG
This sequence comes from uncultured Rhodoferax sp., assembly GCA_963513355.1. Classification (GTDB taxonomy): domain Bacteria; phylum Pseudomonadota; class Gammaproteobacteria; order Burkholderiales; family Burkholderiaceae_C; genus Allorhodoferax. The sequence goes on from CAUPQG010000028.1 coordinate 496, forward strand.
CCTGGCAGCCAGCCGCCAGCCATTGGCGTCATGCTCAAAGAAATAAGCGCCAACGATTCCAGGGCACATGTGACACGTGTATGGACGCTTGTCGTCTTCGGCAATGGGGCGCGTATCGGTCACCATGGCTGCGTGCGTATCGTCCAACTTAACCACGTATATCGGCCTTACTTCAGCCCGCTTTGCATCAGGTTGCGTATTGTTTTTGTCATTTGCCGTTGCAGAAAGATCGACGGGTTGAACCAAGCCGGGTCCACTTGCCTGCCAGGAAGGGAAAGGCAGCAGCATCAACGCCGCACGGTCCAGCGTGGCGGAGTACCTAGGTTCTGCTTTCTGGCAAGACGCTGCCAGAATCAGGCATGCGATGAGCATTGAGCCGCGGATTGCAATGGACTGAAGTAAGTGCATGGGTTGAAGTTTAGTGCGGCCGATTCGTGTAAGCGAAACTGGCCCCTAGCCCTCGTGAAATAAGCCTAAGTAGCTACCAAAAGCGTAGCAACCTAAACCTTGTACCATGGCGCAAAAGTAAGGGAGTCCGCCATGGCCACCAACACCAACCAAAAGTTAGCCGTCCTCATCGACGCCGACAACGCACAGGCATCCGTCATCCAGGAGCTGCTGGCCGAAGTGTCGCGCTACGGCACAGCCACCATCAAGCGGGCGTATGGCGACTGGACCACTACCAACCTCAAAGGGTGGAAAGAGGTGCTGCATACCATGGCGATCCAGCCCATTCAGCAGTTCAGCTACACCAGCGGCAAGAACGCGACCGACTCCGCGCTGATCATCGACGCCATGGACGTGCTGCACACCGGCAGCGTGGACGGATTTTGCTTGGTCAGCAGCGACAGCGACTTCACCCGCCTGGCTACCCGCATTCGCGAGGCGGGGCTGGTGGTGTATGGATTTGGCGAGCGCAAGACGCCAGAGCCCTTTGTGGCCGCGTGCGACAAGTTCATCTACACCGAAATCTTGCGCACCGAGCCCGAAGAAGCCAAGCCTGACCAGGTGCCCCTGGCCGAGCTACCAAAGCTGCCCAAGCTCAAACCCCTGATCCTGAATGCACTGAACGCGATGGCGCGCGAAGATGGCTGGACCACACTCGCCGCGCTGGGCGGCCAGATCACCCGCAGCAACCCCGCTTTTGACCCGCGCAACTATGGCGTCGCCAAGCTGGGTGAGCTGATACGCCAGCAGGCGGCGTATCTGGAAGTGAAAGAGGTGAAGTCGGGGGAGGGGGATGCGGTGCAGACGCATTTGCATGTGAGGAGGAAGGCGGCAGCGTCTGCCAAAGGGGGCTAAACAATCGTCAACTTGCTGTTCTGGAGATGCTGTTCTTTTCGGCTTGGCGCTTGGGAACACCGGGCCAAGGGCATTGGCCAGACGTTGCGCTTGTTTGGCATCCCATCATGGGCAATCCTTTGGTGAAAAAGCAAATTCAGCAACTCGGTCACCGGTATTAGAAACTACGACATAGTTGGCGGACACACCAAAAGTTTTTGGCTCAAATGCGCCGTTGCAGTAAACCGCCTTGCGACTTTGAGAAAAGTCCTGCATTCGAGTTCCTAGTGTGGAACTGTCTGATGCATTCTCTATTCGGATTGTGCTGAAAAAAGTGCGATCACCTTCGAGCACAAGGTTGGTCAATGTGAAACCTTCCACGATTGCTCTAGGAAGCGAGGGCACCAAGTTTGCGATCACGCGAGACAAATAAGTCTTTGGCCAGCCGTCAACTGCCAAAACGTCTCGCCACAGTATTACCTTACCCTGTACCTGCTTCGGATTAACTGTTCCTAGACTTCGAGAGTCAAGCATATCGTTGGCCGAGTTTGAAAGAACATAGATGCTCTCGGCATCAAGGATTACAGACTCACCAAAGGCTGGAAACACTGGAGTGCCGGTCAATTCGGTCAGCTTAGAAAAGTTGTTCTTTTCAAAACCAACTTGTATGTTCCCATTTACCGTCAGCCCCTGCTTAGAGTACTGGATTCGATCACCAGGAACGGCAACTGCGCGTTTAATGAATTGAGTTGGGCTGTCACTCCTCGTAAACGCCACGATGTCACCGCGGTTCACTTTTCCGGTATAGGGTTCAATAACGATGAGCGAGCCCACGGGAATGTCGGGAGCCATGTTGTCGGAAGGAGCCCTGAAGAACGTCGCTGGATAGGGAGCGCTCTGACTAAGCGTGGCTGCAGCTGCCGACGCGAGGGCGAAAGCGACTAAAAGCTTGTACATGTTCTCTATAAGCACTTAAATGATTGATCTATGCGCTTCATCGGGGCGCGTGTGGTTGCCTGTATTGAAGGCTCGCGACCATCACTTCCCCCAACTATCCTTCAACCCCACCGCCAAGTTAAACACCGGCTTGCTGCCTTGCACGTGATCCATCCGATCCGCCACAAAGTACCCATGCCGCTCAAACTGAAACTTCTGGTCCGGTAGCGCATTGGCCAGCGAAGGCTCAACAATCGCGGTGATGACCTTCAGGCTGTTCGGGTTCAGGCTCTCAATGAAATCCTTGCCACCCGCATCGGGTTGCGCGTCGCTGAACAGGCGGTCATACATGCGCACTTCGGCGTTCACGCCATCGGCCACGCCCACCCAGGTGATGGCAGCTTTCACCTTCACCAAATCACTGCCGGGCGTGCCGCTCTTGGTGTCGGGCACCAGGGTGGCCAGCACGTCGGTGATCACGCCGTCAATATCTTTCACGCAGCCGGTGCATTCGATGACATAGCCGCCCTTCAGGCGCACCTTGTTGCCGGGGAACAGGCGCTTGTAGCCCTTGGGTGGCACTTCTTCAAAGTCTTCGCGCTCGATCCACACCTCTTTGCCGATGGTGAAGTGGCGTGGGGCTGGTGGCTCCATACCCTCGGGTGGGTGGGGCAGCGCGGGCTGGGTGCAGGGCTCCAGGTGGCCGGCGCCCATCACGTCGTCCCAGTTGGTCAGGATCAGCTTCACCGGGTTCAGCACGGCAAAGCCGCGGTGGGCTTTGGCCTCCAGGTCTTCGCGCAGGCAGCCTTCCAGGGTGCTGTAGTCGATCCAGCTGTCGCTCTTGGTCACGCCAATGCGTTCGGCAAACATTTGCAGCGCTGCAGGCGTGTAGCCGCGGCGGCGCAGGCCGACGATGGTTGGCATGCGGGGGTCGTCCCAGCCGTTGACCTTGTGGTCGTACACCAGTTGCGCCAGCTTGCGCTTGCTGGTGATCACATAGGTGAGGTTGAGCCGCGCAAACTCATACTGGCGCGGGGGCGGGCTGGCCAGCAGGCCGCCTTGGGTCAGGCGCTCCAGCAGCCAGTCGTAAAACGGGCGCTGGTCTTCAAATTCCAGCGTGCACAGGCTGTGGGTGATCTGCTCCAGCGCGTCTTCAATGGGGTGCGCATAGGTGTACATGGGGTAGATGCACCAGGTGTCGCCCGTGTTGTGGTGGGTGGCGCGGCGTATGCGGTAGATGGCCGGGTCGCGCATGTTGATGTTGGGGCTGGCCATGTCGATCTTGGCGCGCAGCACCATGGAGCCATCCTCATGCTTGCCGTCACGCATTTCGCGGAAGATGCGTAGGTTTTCAGCGGCTGTGCGGTCACGATAGGGGCTGTTGACGCCAGGTTTGCCAAAGTCGCCCCGATTGACTCTCATTTGCTCTACGGTTTGTTCGTCCACGTAGGCAAAGCCAGCGCCGATCAAATACTCGGCGGCTTGGTACATGAAGCCAAAGTAGTCGCTGGCTTGGTAGGGCTCAGCGGTGGCGCTGCCGTTCCAGTCAAAACCCAGCCATTTGATGGCGTCGCGGATGGAGTTGACGTATTCAACGTCTTCCTTCTCCGGGTTAGTGTCGTCAAAACGCAGGTGGCACACGCCGTTGTAGTCGCGCGCCAGGCCAAAGTTGATGCAGATGCTCTTGGCGTGGCCTACGTGCAGGTAGCCATTGGGCTCGGGCGGAAAGCGGGTGCGGATTTTGGCGGGGTCTGGCTGGCCCTTGGCATGGTGGGCTGCGTCGCCAGGGCTACCGGCCCAGCGGCGCTGGGCGTAGGTGCCGTTGTCCAGATCGTTCTGGATGATCTGGCGCAGAAAATTACTCGGTTTGGCGGCTTCTGTGGCCGCTGCGGCGGCCGTTGGGGTGGTGTTGGTGGGGGTGGGAATGCTCATTCGCCCGATTTTAGGCGGGCTGCACCTTTAAGTCGGCCCAAATGGGCGTTAGTTCGGTCTTTTCTGCCTCGCTTAGGCTTTCTGCCAACAACATGCATTCGCGTTGCAGCTCAAACAGGCGCAAACGCAGTTCGCCCCAGGCCAGGTCCATTTCAAAATGGTCTTGGGGGGTGAGCTGCTCGGGCGCCAGGCCCCACACGCCCAGGGCGTTCCAGGCGGTGCGCAGGCGGGCCAGCCGGTCTTCGGCCAGCAGCACAATGCCGGCTCGCTCTTTGCTGCCGGTGGGGGACTGCAGGGCCTGGGTGGTTTGGCGGGCTTTTTCCAGCGTGGCGTTGATGTGCTGCAGGGCGTCGGCCGGCACACGGATGTTGCTGGGGATCTTTTCCCGGGCATCGCGCGCCATGTTGAACACCACGCTGCTGTAGCGCGACGGAAACTCGCCCGGCACCACCCGCAGCCCAAAGCTGGCCCGAAACAGCGGTGCGGTGGGCGACTGCGACACACCCATGGTGGTCTCTACCGCGGCCAGCAGCATGCCCAGCGGTGAGATGGCTTCGCCGTGCAGGCGGGCGGGGTAGCCAGAGCCGTTGGCCCGCTCGTGGTGTTCACCCACGGCGCGGCACAGGGTGGTGGGGTAGTCGGTGGTGGCTTCCAGCAGCAGCTGGGCAATCCGGGGGTGGGCCATCATGTGTTTGTGGCCCAGCAGGTCCAGCGGTTCGTCGCCGTCCAGGTATTGGGGTTGTATGTAGGCCTCGCCCATATCGTGCAGCAGACCGCCCAGCATGGCCAGGCGCACATCCACCGGCAAACTTTGGGCCTGGGCCATGCCACCGGCCAGGGCCATGGCGCGCACGGCGTGCTCCAGCGAGCCCGGGCGGGTGGCCATGGCGGTGGTCAGCAGCAGCTGGGCCACCGAGTGCAGGGGTATTTGCTTGAGCTGCTTTTCCAGCACCGTGCCCCAGGGGCGCAGTGCGTTTGCCATGCTGTGGTTGCTGTCCAGGAATTTTCTGAGGTCTTCCAGCAGCGAGAAGTGGGTGACGCCATCTTCTGCCATCAGGCAGGCTTCTATGGGGTTGAGCAGCTTGCGCTCCAGCAGGCGCTGCTGCAGCGCGGCCGATACGGGCAGGCCCTTGGCCCAGAGCTTGAGGCCGCGCACATCCACAATGTCTTGGGAGGCGACGATGGAATAGGTTTCACTGGCCTGGATGATGGCGGCCAGAAAGTCCGGGTTGGCCTGCGAATCGCCAGGGGCGAAGTTGACCGCTGCGTGCTGTGTTTGCATGAACCCACACTCCTGTTGAGAGCCAGAGTTGCAAGTCTCGTACATGTAACCGGTTTTTTACACACCGTTTGGCGCAACGGCGATGCCGCCCGTCCGGCATGTGCATAAAAAAAGGGCACACCCGGTGGGGTGCGCCCTGTTTGGCTATGGCAACCGGGGTTGCCAATGCAAGGAACTGATTAGCGAATAACAGCCAGGTCAGTCAGCTTGCCGCCCTTGACGGTCTTCAGTGTCAAAGCGCCGTTCTTGATGTCGCCCTTTTCATCAAATGTGATGGGGCCGGTCACGCCTTGGTAGTCTTTGGTAGCAGCCAGAACTGGCAGGTACTTGGCTGGGTCAGAAGAACCAGCCTTGACCATGGCAGCAACCATGACGTTCACGCCGTCATAGACGTAGGGTGCGTAAACTTGCACTTCGGTACCGAACTTGGCTTTGAAGTCAGCCTTGAACTTGTCCATGCTAGCCTTGCCCTTGCCTTCCACGCCACCGGCTTCCGCGCAGTAGACTTGGTTGTCAGCAATAGCGTCGCCGCCCAGCTTGACCAGCTCAGTGGAGCAGATGCCGTCGCCGCCCATGAACTTGGCATTGATGCCCAGGGATTTCATCTGGCGCAGCATGGGGCCTGCAACAGCGTCCATACCGCCGAAGAACACGACGTCAGCCTTCTTGCCCTTGATGGTGGTCAGGATGGAGTTGAAGTCAGTTGCCTTGTCAGTTGTAAATTCCTTTGCAACGACCTTGCCGCCAGCAGCTTCAACAGCCTTGGTGAACTCTTGTGCAACGCCTTGGCCGTAAGCTGTACGGTCATCGATAACGGCAATAGCCTTGCCCTTGAGGGTGCTGACGGCGTATTTGCCCAGTGTGCTGCCCAAATGCACGTCGTCAGCAACCATACGGAATGCTGTCTTGAAGCCTTGGCGTGTGTACTTGGGGTTGGTAGCGGAAGGAGACACTTGGGGGATACCAGCGTCGCTGTAAATGCGCGATGCGGGGATGGTGGTGCCGGAGTTCAGGTGACCGACCACGCCAACAACCTTGGCGTCAGCCAGCTTTTGAGCGACTGCAGTGCCTTGCTTTGGATCAGCTGCGTCATCTTCAGTCATCAGCTTCAGAGTAACTTTTTGGCCGCCGATGGTGACGCCCTTTGCATTCAGTTCTTCCACGGCCATCTTGGCGCCGTTTTCATTGTCCTTGCCCAAGTGGGCAATAGCACCGCTGGTTGGACCAACGTGGGCGATGGTGACCACGGTTTGGGCCATAGTAACGGTAGAAGCCAGTGCAACAACAGCAGCAGCAACGATATTCAACTTCAACAGCATAAATTCTCCAGTAGTAAGAGGATGTGATCACACAGAGTGTCATCTGCCCACACGATAGCGCATCTGAAAGACCCAAGGCTTAGGGATGCTACCAATAAACCTTATTTATTGAAATGCCTAATGAAGTATAAGTAGCGCTTCTTTTGAAGGACTGGCTGAAGGCCCCGAGATGCAGCACTGGCGCACGTTTTGGGGGCGGCTTTCACCGACATGGGGCGAATTGCCGACGTGCTGCAGGCCTACTGCAAAAGTGTTGCCGCAAATGCGTTGATGGCGTCTACATCGGTTGGCAGCTTGGTGTAGGCCAGTTCTTCGCGGTCCATCAGCTCCAGCATGCCGCGGTCAATGGCGCGGGCCTGTTCTTCGTCCTGAAAACGCCCGGTGTGGATGTATTTGCGCTCACTGCGGGACACCACAATGTTGACGTTGTTGCACTGCTTGTACCAGTCCAGTATGTGGGTACGGGTCTTGGGGATGTCGCAGATGTTGTCCAGGTAGGTCTCGTTGTAGTAGAGCAGCTGGGGCAGCGAACACTCGGTGATCAAAAACTGCACCTGCCCATCCAGCAGGCTGAGCATCTGGTACTGGCGCTGTGCAATGAAGTACTGGTTCTTGAGCACTTCAAAGTTCTGCTGCCACACCAGCGACTTGGCAAAGTCGGGTATCACCTCCACCGTTTTCTCGCGCAGCTTCATGTACAGCACCAGGGCGGATGTGATGACGGATTTTTCGCTCCCCGGCCCACCGATAACGTTGATAACCTGCGTGGGGTAGAGGCGCATCTTGCTCTCTGGCAAGTGGTTTGCAACCGAGGTGTATTGAATCGCCATAGGGGGTGTCTCCTGGAAGCCGCGAAGCTTCCATGGTACCGGCCTTACATGGCCTTGAACAGGTGGGCGTAGAGGCGGCTGACGACAAACTTCTCTTTGAGGCCGCGCAGCGTGAGCGAAATTTTGCCGGCCTCGTCGCGTGTGGTGGCTTCGATGGCCAGGGCCCGCACGATGGTGCCGCGGTGAATTTGCCAGAACACGGTGGTGTCGATCTGCTCCTGCAGTTCTTTGAGCGGCGTGCGTATCAGGTACTCACGCTCTGCGGTCAACACGCGCACGTATTTGTCGGCGGCCTCAAAACACAGCACATCGGCCACTGGCACCATGCGGATGGAATTGCCGACGCTGGCCTGGATGACGGTTAGCGGGGTAGGGGTTGGGGTAGCCGGTGAGGCCGGGGCGCCCTGGGTGGCCAGCAAGCCGCGCAGTTGACCCAGAGTTGCTTCGAAATCGATAGCGGGCTGTTGAGGTTTGGCGAGGGCTAGCTGCAGTTTTTCCACGGTCTTTTGCAGACGCGGGGGCTGTACGGGTTTGAGCAGGTAGTCCACCGCCTGCGCTTCAAAGGCCTGCACGGCGTACTGGTCATAGGCCGTTACAAACACCAACTGTGGAAATGGTCGGGCGCCGGGGCCGGTGGTGGGCCATTGTTCGGTGAGTTCGGCTGCGGCTTCCAGGCCGCTCATGCCGGGCATGCGGATATCAAAAAACAGCACATCTGGCAGCAAGGCAAGGGCCTGGCGCACGGCGCTGGCGCCATCGCCTACGGTAGCCACGACTTTGAGTGTGGGCCACGCGCGTGCCAGCTCTGCCTGCAGGGACTGGGCGAGCAGGTGTTCGTCTTCCGCGATCAGTGCGGTAAAGGTGGGTGTTGTTGTTGTCGTCATGGTGTGTCAGGCCTTGCGGGCTTCAGCCATTGGCAGGAACAGCAGCGTAGTGGCACCCTCGCCTGGGGTAGACGTTTGCTCCACCCGGCCTTGGCTGTCGTAGGCTGCGGCCAGGCGTTCATGCACCTGGGCCAGGCCAAACCCGCTGGAGGCTGCTGCAGTGCTGTCAAAACCAACACCCGTGTCGCTGACCTCCAGGCTCAGCATTTGGCTGCCTGCGCGGCGGGCCCGCACGGTGATGGTTCCCCCTTCTACTTTGGGCTCCAGGCCGTGTTTGATGCTGTTTTCTACCAGCGGTTGCAAGAGCAGCGCAGGCACGTTCTGGTTGGCCAGATCGGCGGGTAAATCCAATTCATACCGCAGGCGCGGCCCCATGCGCACGGTCATCAGCTCCAGGTAGTCGCGCAGTCGGTCAAACTCCAATTGCAGTGCATGGTTGCTGGCGCGTGATGCACTCAGCGTGGCGCGCAGGTAGGCCACCATGCGGTCCAGCATTTCTTGGGCGCGCTGGGGGTCAATGGCGATCAGCACGCGCAGGTTGGCCAGCGTGTTGAACAGCATGTGGGGCTCCAACTGCGTTTCCAGCAATTTGAGGCGTGACTCGGAAGCCAGGTGTTTGGCCTCGGCAACTTTTTGCTCCAGGTGGGCGTGTTTGCCTCGGCTATAGAAGAAGTAGGTGATTGAGATGCCAACTGCAAGGGAAAAGAAACCCGAGAACATCAACCCCTTGCGTGAGGCGCTGGCCCAGGTGGATCTGTCGAACCACCAGTCGGCAAATGTGGTCCCCAATGCAAAGCCCAGTGCAATAGCCGTCAGTGGAAACAAGATGCCCCACAAACCAGTAGGCCAGCCGATGTCGTTTTTAGGGGCCACAACATGGCGCCCCAAGTCGATTAGTGCCCAGGTGCTGCACCCAATGGCCAGCGAGTAAACCAGCGGACCTTCGTAGGAGCGATCCGGCCAGAGCGTGTACAGGATGGCTGCAATACCCAGGCAGAACGCAACCGTTTGCAGCAGAGCCTGCAGTTTTTCAATCCAAAAGAGCCTCATGGTTGGTTGTGCCGATCTTGGGCGCGCTGCAGGCGTTCGCGCTCTTTGTCCACCATGCGTTCACGCACAGACCCGCCGGAACCCAGCAGCCAGACGGATGCGCCATGCATCGCCAGGCCCAGGCCCCAGCCCAAAAAGGGTGTGAGCGACCAGGACCTATGGCCAAAACCGTATTGCGACAACGAAAACACCACCAGGTTGACGATGACAAACACGGCTGCATGGATAAACCAGCCTAGCTTGGCACCCGCACGCTTGCGCGCCAGGCGATCAATCTCTTCGGGGCTGAGGGGCGCTTTGGGGGTGTAGGGTTCAGCCATGGATGTTTACCCCTGCAAAGACATGGCGCTGCAGCAACGGCGACAGGCGGTAGCGGTCTTCGCCATAGCTGGTGCCCAGGTGGGTCAAAACCGTGTGGATGGTAGGCAGGCCCACGCCGTCGGCCCAGGCCAGCGGGCCCTTGGGGTAGTTCACACCCAGGCGCATGGCCGCATCGGCCGCTGCGGCAGAGCACACGCCTTGGTAGACGGCATCAGCAGCTTCGTTGGCCAGCATGGCGACCGTGCGCATGACCGCCAGGCCGGGTACATCGGCCAGGCGAGACACTTGTAGGCCTGCGGCTTGCAAGAGCCCGATGGCTGCGTCTGCAGCCGCTCCATCACATTGCGCAGCACTGGTCAGGGCCAGCCGGGTTGCGCTGCGGTAGTCCAGCGCCAGGTCCACCAGCACCACATTGGCCTGGCCAGTGTCTGCCGAGCGCTGGGTGGCACTGCGGCCATCGGTAACAAACAGCACGGCACCCTGGACCTGGGCAATGCGGCCATCGGTGGAAGGTGCAGTGTCGAAGGCTACCGAAGCCCCCGCTAGCCGTGCTCCCAGGGCCTGCGTGGCCGTGGAGTCACCACACAGCGTGATACCGGTGGGCACTGCCCGCGGGGCTTCGGTTTGTGGCGCGGGTTTGTTGGCGCCCTCGCGGTAGTCAAAAAATCCGCGGCCGCTTTTCTTGCCCAAAAAGCCGGCGTCCAGCAGTTCTTTTTGCACCAGGGACGGCAGAAAACGTGGGTCGTTGTAGAAGGCGTTCCACACCGAGCAGGTTACGGCGTAGTTGACGTCGTGGCCAATCATGTCCATCAGCTCAAACGGCCCCATGCGAAAACCACCGGCTTCGCGCAGCAGGGCGTCGATGGTGGCGCAGTCGCCTGCACCTTCGGTCAGCAGGCGCAGGGCCTCGCCATAGTAGGGGCGGGCCACGCGGTTGACGATGAAGCCGGGCGTGGACTTGGCGTGCACCGCCGTCTTGCCCCAGGCGCTTGCAGTGGCAAACAGGGTGGCAGCCACGGCAGGGTCGGTGGCCAGGCCAGAGACAACTTCCACAAGCGCCATGACCGGTGCGGGGTTGAAAAAGTGCAGGCCTGCCAGGCGCTGGGGGTGCTTAAGTGCCGCGCCAATGGCGGTAACCGAGATAGACGAGGTGTTGGTGCCAAAGATGCAGTCAGCCCCAACAATGCCTTCCAGCTCGGCATACAGGTTTTGCTTGGCTTGCAGGTTTTCCACAATGGCTTCAATCACCAGGCTGGCATCGGCCAGGTCTTGCAGGTGTTGCACCGCCACCAGGTTGGCGCTGGCTTGGGCAGCCCGCTCGGGGCTGAGCTTGCCCTTGTCGGCCAATTTGCCGATCTGGGTGCGGATGCCTTGGATCGCGGTATCGGCAGCGCCGGGCCGGTTGTCCAGCAGTTGCACCCTGTGGCCTGCCACCGCCGCCACCTGGGCAATGCCAGCGCCCATGGCCCCGGCTCCGATAACGGCAATGGTGGAAGTGGTTGGCAGGGCAGCAGTCACGTTGGGCGTCTTTCTGTATCAGATGGCGGGCGACGCAATGGTAGCGGGTCCGGGCGCGGGGCTCAGGCCAGCAAAGTCTTGTGGGCGTCAGCCTGGGGCTGGGCCAGGGCCACACGCCAAAGCTGGGCGGCCCGGGCCAGAAACACACCGCTGAACGCGCCGTACAACATGCCAATGCTCAACGCAAAGCTGCTGTCGTTTGCCAATGCCGGTTGCATGGTGATGCTGACACCCACTGCATACTTGGTCAGGAAGATGCCCATAAACAGGACCAGCGGCATCACGCTGCCGGGCACCTTGAAGCGGCGGCTGGCCGCGTCGTACTGAATCTGCGCGCCTTTGGCCAGCTGAAAGTGCGCAGCAAAGGCTGCGGCTGCGCCGACCACCCAAGTCAACAGAGACTGGGGTGTGTCACCAAAGGCAGATACCACGCCATACAGCGACAAGGCGGTCATGGCCAGCGGCAGGATGGTGGCGCGGTTGATACCCACGCTGCGAGGCAGCATTTGCTTCATGCCGAGCCACAGCAGGGCAACGAACAGAACGAAAACCCATTTGGGTGTGTGGGTCAGAATTTGCATCAGCATGGTGTTTCTCCTGGGGGATTGGGGTGGCGATGGGTGGACTGTGCCAGCGCCGAACCCCATGGAGAACCGTCTTGCGACGTAATCACCGATGCGCGCCGCCAAATGCCTTGGTGCGGCGCGAAAGATGCTGTTTAGAAGCGCACCAGGCTGCGGTAAACCAGCTTGGTATTGCCTTCGGCGGGCACGGTGACCTTCCAGACCGCGGTATTGCTGGAGCCTTTGGTATGCGGCAGGCTGCTGGAGAGCACCTGCCAGTCGCCAGGCATGGGTTCCTGCACCGTCACAACCACGGGCTCTTTCTTGGCGTTTTTCAGCACGACCTCGTAAGCACTCTCGTACACGTAGTTGTATTTGCCGGTGCCGCTGAGTTTCTTGAAGTCCGTCTGTTTCTTGTCGGCGGTCACGTCAAAGGCGTCGCCCAGCTTTAGGCGCACGGTCTCGTTCTTGGGCGTGTGGTCCACGCGGTCCTCACCGATGAACTGTGCGTTGCCGGCCTTGTCTTTCTTGTAGACGCGGATGATGCCCTTGGGCAGGGGCATGCCCAGTTGGGCTGCTTCCTTGTTGTCAAACTCGACAAACACACCCACCTTCATCTTCTGGCCCAGGTCGACATAGCTGCTCTGGTAATAGTAGTCATTGCCCTTGAGTAGCAGCTCCTTGCGCGCAGGTACGCCGGAGGCGGCCAGCAGGGAAACTTGTTTGGTCTGGTTCTCGGCAATAGTGGTGGGGCGGGTCAGGGTGTAGAGGTGGTACTCGAACAGGGATTCTTCGACCATCTCCTTTTTGGCCCTGACCGCGGCGGGTGCAGGTGCGGCCATGGCGTAGGAGCGTGCCTCCATGGCCGGTGCGACCTGGTTCACATCACCCGCTACCAGCTGCAGCTTGGCATTGCGGTAGGTGGCACCGCTGGTGTTGGTCAGCGTGACCCAGCCGGAGATGTCGAGTTTGTCTTCAGCGGCATTCAGCTCCACCACGTAGTCGGCCTTCCAGGCCAGGCCGCCGGTCAGGTAGCTCAGTTCCACGTCTTGCTGCTGGGCACCCGCATTGTCCAGCGCCATGACCAGGGTAGGGCGGTCGCGCAGGTTGGCGGGTACGTCGCCGTAGACGATGCGGCCGGGGATGCCGGTCTCGATGCGGTCACCAATCTTGAGCACCACGCCGTTGTTGGCCGACAGCACCTGCGCCTGCTCGGTGGTCTCTTGCCCGGTGGCGACGTTGGTGCGGATGATGCTCACGCTGCGGCCCACGTATTTCTCCAGCAGCTTTTGCGGGGTCAGCAGGTCAAAGTCAAAGTTCTGCTCCAGTACGTTGAGGCTGCCCGGTGCCGTGGTGCTGCGCAAGAGCGCGGTCTCGGGTCGCATGCGGGCGCTGACGTCCCGGAACGCCAGGCTGGACGCGCCGCGCTTGAGCTGCAGTTTGCGCTGGTCTTTCACCAGGGCCAGGTTTTCGTTGTAGATGGTGACGGCCACTTCCTGCTGGTCGGCCAGTGTGCTGCGCTGCTCCTGCGCTTGTGCATGGACCATGCTGGTGGTGCCAGCGATCAGGGTCAGCGTGAAGAGGGAGGCGCAAAGGGGTCTGTGCATAAGGGTTTCAGTCCTTGTGGGTAGTGGAGAATAGGGCTCTGACTGTATGCCAAGCCCTGTTGCGGTGCAATTGAAGTTGTAACTGCTATAAATATAAGAGCGTATTTGTCATATTTCACCGGGGCTCAGCCCACTTTTTGCTTAAGGAGTTGTGTTGGATATTGCATTGCTGATCAAAGCCGCTGTGATGGGTGTTGTGGAGGGCTTTACAGAGTTTTTACCTATTTCCAGCACGGGCCACCTCATCCTGGCGGGTGAGTTGCTGAATTTTCTGGAGCACGACAAGCGCCAGGTGTTTGAAATCTCCATCCAGACCGGTGCCATCTTTGCCGTGATCCTGGTCTATTGGCAAAAGATCCGCAGCACGCTGCTTGCGCTGCCCACCGAGGTGCAGGCGCAGAAGTTTGCGCTGAATGTCTTCATTGGCTTTTTGCCCGCCGTGGTGCTGGGCTTGCTGTTTGGCAAGGTCATCAAGGCACACCTGTTTAACCCCATGGTGGTGGCTACTACCTTCATCGTGGGTGGCTTCATCATCTTGTGGGCCGAAACGCGCCAGGCCGCTGGCGGCACTGCGGTGCGTGTGCTCGATGCTGACGATATGAGCTGGAAGGACGCGCTCAAAGTGGGGCTGGTGCAGTGCCTGGCGATGGTGCCGGGCACCAGCCGTAGCGGCGCAACCATCATTGGCGGCATGTTGCTGGGCCTGTCGCGCAAGGCTGCAACGGATTTTTCGTTTTACCTGGCTATCCCCACATTGGTTGGCGCGGGTGTGTACAGCCTGTACAAAGAGCGCGCCTTGCTGAGCATGGCTGATGTGCCACTGTTTGTGGTGGGACTGGTCATGTCCTTCCTGAGCGCCTGGGTTTGTGTGCGTTGGTTGTTGCGTTTCATTGCCACGCACAGCTTTGTAGGGTTTGCCTACTACCGCATCGCTTTTGGCATTGTCGTGCTGGCCACAGCCTGGACCGGCACGGTGAACTGGTCCGCTTAGTCGCTCAAGCGCGGTTGTTGACCGCCAGCATGCCCGCGGCTTCTGGCGGTTTGGCTGAATGGGTGCCAGCCAGTGCGGCCACCGTTTGGGACGACTGGTCGACAGGGTTGCCATTGGCATCGAACTGGCGCAGGGCCTGCACCAATTGGCTGGTCGTGTTCAGCGATGCTGAACCCGCCACGCGGGGCTGCAGATCTGACGCACCGCTTTCGGCTTCATACAGTTCAAACGGTTTGTCGGCGTGACCCTGGCCAAAAGCGGCCATTGCGTCGACCAGTCCGAACACTCCGAGTTGCATGGGGGTAGGTTCGACGGTGAGAACCTGCGGACTTGGAGGGGCAGCGGCTGCCGTGACTTTGTCCTGGCTGGTGGTAAACCAGACGTCTGCCAGCCCGTGGGTTCGCGCATCGTTGGTCTGGTAGCTTGAGACCAGCCCAACCGTATTGCCGTTTTCAGGGGTCGAGGGGGACATGGCATTGAGGTCAAGACTGACAATGCCCAGATCGGCCAGCGTATACATTTCGCCAGACTCCGTGAGTGCATTGGAGTTTGTGTCTTTCCAGACTTTGAGCGCCGAGAAGTTCAGGTCATTGGGGGTTATGAATCCATCCAAGTCACTGTCCAGTTCGGCCAGTGCCTGGTAACCATCGCGGGCTTTTTGTCCGTTTGCCAGGCGCGTTGCGTCGCCAAACAGTTCCGATCCGTCGTTGATAACCCCGTCGTAGTTGCGATCAAGAACCAGGAATCCGTCGCCAGGGTCCGCCCATCCGGTAGAGACCGTTTGGCCGGTTGCGAAAATGTCGAACTGCACTCCGGCGTCGATGCTCTGCGAAAAGATATTGTTGTCGTTGAGGTCCAGGATCACGGGAGACGAAAAATTCAGACTCACGATTTGCGACGTGGACATCGCGTTTTTTTGGTCATTGCTGAGCGCAGCAACCTGGAAATGGGTCAGGGCAGTAACCTGATCGGTGGACAAAGCCACGATCTGATCGGTACTAAAACCTGAAATGGCCGCAGTGGCCAGGGCTGCAATATCTGCCGTTTCCAGGGCAACGATGTTGTCAGTAGTGAGCGCCTTGACTTGGGACGACTTGAGTGCGCCAAACTGGGCGGTGTTCAGTGCGATCACCTGGTCCGAGTTCAGGGCTGCAACATCTCTGGTTTCCAGGGCAGCCACCTGCTGGGTGGCCAAGACACCAATCTGGTCGGTGGTCAGAGCGCCGATAGCGTCAGTACTGAGCGCCACAACGGCAGCTGTGCTGAGTGCAGAAATATCGCCGGTCTCCAGCGCCTGAATCTGGGCTGTGGTGAGCGCAGCCACCTGGCTGGTCTTCAGTGCAGCGACCTGGTTGGACGTGAGTGCAGCGATCTGGTCCGTTTGCAGGGCACCAATGGCCAGGGTGTTCAGGGCCGCCGTGGCCGCAGTGCTGAGTGCTCCGACACCTGCTCCCAGGGCAATGATCTGGTCCGTGGTCAGCGCGCCCATTTGGGCTGTGGACAACGCGCCAATCTGGGTGGTGCCCATGGCCAGGAACTGATCGGTGGTCAAGACAGCGATGTCGCGGGTTTCTATGGCGACGATTTGGCTGCTGGACAAGGCACCTATCTGGTCCGTGGTGATGGCGGTGAATGCCGCAGTACTCAGTGCAACGATGGCTGACGTGCTCAACGCCCCAATATCGGCGGTCTCGATGGCGGCCAATTGGTCGCTGGACAGTGTGACCACTTGGCTGGTCTTGAGCGCCGCGATTTGTGCAGAACCCAGTGCAACGACCTGGTCGGTGGAGAGCGCCGTGATGCCTGCGGTACTGATGGCCGCCGTTGCTGCAGTTCCCAAAGCGGCAATGCCGCTGGTGCCCAGGGCCTGTATGTTGCTGCTGGTGAGGGCACCCACCTGGGCAGTTTTCAGGGCGGCGACCTGCACAGTGCCCATGGCGCCCACCTGGTCGCTGGTGAGCACTGCTATGTCGCGGGTTTCTATGGCGGCAACTTGCAGGGTCGATAGCGCATTGACCTGATCTGTCGTCAGCGCGCTGGCGGCTTGTGTGCTCAAGGCAACGACTTGGGCGGTGGTTAAGGCCATCACCTGCTGAGTAGTCAGCGATTGGATTTGGTTTGTGCTCAGTAGCGCAACGGTGGCGGTGGGCAGCGCGGCCAAGGCCGCTGTCGTAAAGCTGGTCAGTGGCAAACCACCCGAGATGGTTAGCGTGGTCAACTGGGTTGGAGTGAGCGCATTGATCTGCGTCGGCGTCATGGCCGTGACCTGGGTCGAGCTCAGCGCGGCCAGATCCCGTGTCTCGATGGCGGCGATTTGAAGAGTGCCCAAGGCGACGATCTGGTCGGTGCTCAGTATTGCAAAGTCTGCAGTGTCAAGTGCCACGATGGCGGCGGTGCCCAACGCGCCCACTTGTGCCGCGTTGAAGGCGGCGACCTGACTTGTGTTTAGCGCCGCAATGTCGCGGGTTTCGATCGCTGCCACTTGGTGGGTGCCCATGGCTGCAATCTGGTCCGTCGTGAGACCCTGTACGGCTGCCGTGCTGAGCGCCACGATGGCCGCAGTACCCAACGCGCTCAGGTCAGGCAGTTCAATGGCGGCGGTCTGATTGCTCGTTAATGCAGCAACCTGACTGGTTTTGAGCGACGCAATCTGATCCGAGCTGAGGCTGACGATCTGGTCGGTGGACAGGGCCGCAATGGCTGATGTTGACAACCCGGCAAGGGCTCCTGCGTTGAGCGCAGCCAGACCGGCAGGCCCCAAGGCATTGATGGCTGAGGTGCTCAGGGCGCCCGTTTGTGCCGTGGTCAACGCGGCAAGCTGGGCAGGAGACAGTGTCGTGATCTGGTCGGTAGTGAGCACAGCAACGTCGCGGGACTCAATGGCCGCCACTTGGGCTGTCGAAAGCGCCGCAATGTGGTCCAGAGTCAGCGCTTTTACCCCGGCCGTGGTCAGGGCTACGATCTGGTTGGATGTGAGCGCCGCCACCTGCTCGGTCCCCAGCGCTGCCACCTGTGCGGTGCTCAAACCCGCGATCGTGGCAGTGGACAGAGCGGCTACCGCGGAGGTGCTCAGGTTGGGAATGGATAGCGCGCCAAAATTGGTCAAAGCCGACATCTGGGTTGCGGTCAGTGCGCCCAACTGGTCACTGGTGAGTGCACCAACCTGCGCGGTGTCCCAAACGATCAGATCCCGAGTCTCAATGGTTGCGATCTGGCTGGTGGTCAGCGCGGCAATTTGTGCACTGGTCAGGGCGACAAAGTCGTCGGTATTCAAAGCCACGATGGCGGCATTGCTCAGGGATCCGATATCGGCCACTTCAATGGCTTGCACCTGGTCTGTGCTGAGCGCGTCGATCTGCAACGTGGTCAAAGCGCCAATTTGGGCGGGCGACAGAGCCGCAATCTGGCTGGTGGTGAGTGCTGCAATGCTGGCTGTGCTCAGGGCCGCAATTCCTGAGGTTGGCAACTGGGTAACTGACAAACCACCGCTGGCGGTCAGCGCGGCCAGTTGGGAGGTCGTCAACGCTGCTATCTGATCGGTGGACAGTGCAGCCACTTGCGCCGTACTCAGCGCAACCAGGTCGCGGGTTTCCAGCGCTGGAATCTGCTTGGTGGTCAACGCTGCCAGCTGCTCGGTGCTCAGCGTAGCCATGGCGGCCGTGCTCAGCGCGACAACTGCGGCGGTGCTCAGCGCCGCGATATCGGCCGTCTCGATGGCAGCCACCTGGCTGGTGGTCAGCGCCTCAATTTGCGCGGTAGTCAGAACGGCTACCTGCGCAGTGGTGAGGGCGGCAATCTGCGCGGTAGACAGGGTCGCAATCGTTGCCGTGCCCAGTGCCGCAATGGCGGCCGTACTAAGTCCGCCCAGGCTGCTGGTGCCGATAGCGGCAACCGCGCTGGAACCCATGGCGGCAAATTGAGCCGTTGTTAGCGCAGCAATCTGGTTGCTAGTGAGCGAAGCAATCTGGGTCGATGACAGTACCGCGACGTCGCGCGTCTCAATGGCTGCCACCTGCCGGGTTGCCAACGCCCTGATCTGGTTGGTACTGAGCGCGGTGATATCCGAAGTTTCCAGGGCCAAAATGCCCGCGGTTGTCAGTGCTGCAATATCTGCGGTCTCTATGGCAGCCACCTGGTTCGTGGTCAAGGCCACAATCTGGCGCGTCGTCAATGCCGCGAACTGCTCGGTACCCAGCGCAACGATTTGGTTGGTCGAAAGGGACGCTATGGCGTCGGTGCTCAGTGCTGCGGTGCCCGCAGTGCTCAGGGCACTGATGTCGCTGGTGCCCAGGGCAGCGATGTCGTCCGTGCCCAAGGCGCTGACTTCGGCTGTGGTGAGTGCACGAACCTGTGCGCTGCCCAAGGACTCTACCTGGCCGGTGGTCAAGGCATTGATTTGCGCCGTGCTCAGCACCGCCACATCGCGCGTCTCCAGCGCCGCTACCTGGTCTGTCAGCAAGGCCCCCAGGTCAGAGGTTTCAATGGCTTTGACCTGTCCGGTCGTCAGCGCCACGATCTGGTCGGTGGTCAATGACTGAATTTGGTCTGAGCTGAGGCCCGCGATGGCAGCAGTGCTCAAGACAGCCACGTCAACCAGCTCGAACGCAGACAGCTGGCTGCCGGTCAACACGGCAATCTGGTCACTGGTCAATGCGGCGACCTGAGCAGTGGTCAGTGCCGCGATTTCGCTGGAGGTCATTGCCGCCAATTGCGCAGTGGTCAAAAAAGACGCCGCGCTGGTCGGGGTCGTGGTCTGTGAGGTGGTGGTCGGCGTGGAGCCGTCGATCTCGGGTTTGGATGGCGCACGGTCCCGCTGGTTGACGTAAACGCCAACGGCGGCAAGGACAAAAAGAAGTGCGAACACGGGATAACTTGGGTTGGTTTACCTGGTCTGATTCCGCGCACCGCTGGGAGAAACCCAGCACTGCACCAGCCGTACTGAAACAATAGTAGCGACTTTATGGGTTATCGGGATTTTTTTGGGGCCGCTAAAGGCCCATTTGGCGGGGCAAAGACCAACTGTCCGGAAACCCGGCCTATTTTTGGCTTTTGCCGTCCATATTGCGCAGCGCCGCTTCAATGGCGGCGGCTGTCGCCAGGGGTTTTTCCATCGGGAAAAGGTGGCTACCGTCCAGCATCATGATGCGGCCTTTGACCACTTTTTCGGTCATCGTCATGCCGACTTGTTTCATTTCGTGGGATGCCAGGCCACCAATAAATGCCACCGGGCATTTGACCGGGTGGCGGACCAGCAGACGCTCCAGGTTGTCAGGTAGCGTGTTGTAGAACTGGGTTTCCACTTCGCGGTCAAAGCTCAGTACCCGCTTGCCGTCTGCATCCAGCGTGCCATGGGTCACATAGTCCATCAGCACCGCTGGGTCCCATTTGGCAAAGGCTTTCTTGTGGCGAAAGTGCTCAAAGGCCGCCTCGACCGATGGCCAGGTGTTGCGGCGCTTTTGGCTCACCGCGCCAGGCGACAAGGAGCCAAACATCTGTGTGGTCTTCATGACGCCCAGAGCGGTGGAGCGCCAGCCCCCGACGATGGGTGAGTCAATCAACACCACACCACGTGCCAACTGGGGATTGCGGGCGGCTGCCATCAGGCTCAGGAACCCGCCCAGGGAGTGGCCAACCAGCCACGCCGGTTCGCCGGTTTTGTCGGTCACATTTTTTGCAAAATCCAGCAGTTGCTGCACCACGTTGGGCCAGTTGTTGCTAACGGGGTAACGCGGGTCGTGGCCGTATTTTTCAATGGCCTTGACGCTGTATCCCCGCGAGCGCAGGTCTTTGAACAACACCTTGTAAGTGCTGGCCGGAAAACTGTTGGCGTGCGAAAAAATGATGGTGCTGGTCATGGCGTGGGGCAAATGTTGGGCGCGAACGGCCTTCAGATCAGTTTTTCTTGTGGCGTAGTAATCTTGCGCAGCGGTGCGCTGCGCGCCGAGCCCACCAGCAATGGCACCGTGGTCTGGCCCCCATCCCACATGGGGTCTTCTATGCTGTCAAACACTTCGCGCAATTTTTGTCCCCAGTTGTCGTGCAGCATCTTGAAGTAAGGGTTGTGCTCGTCAATGCAGACGATGCGGTTGGACTGCAACTGGTTGGCCTCGTAGACCACCATGTCCATGGGCAAGCCCACCGACAGGTTGGATTTGAGGGTTGAATCCATGGACACCAATGCACACTTGGCGGCTTCATCCAGCGGGGTGTGGGGGGTGATGACACGGTCAAGCACCGGCTTGCCGTACTTGGATTCGCCAACCTGGAAGTAGGGTGTTTCCGGCGTAGCTTCAATGAAGTTGCCCGCGGAATACATTTGAAACAGACGCATGCCCTCACCGTTGATCTGGCCGCCAAAGATCAGCGACACATTGAAGTCCACCCCGGCCTGCTGCAAGGATACGGCGTCGCGCTCGTGCACGCGCCGTATGGCGGCACCCAGAACACGGGCCGCGTCAAACATGCTCTTGGCATTCCAGATGGTGATGCCTTCATCACCTTCATTGTCTTTGAGTCTTTCCACCTGCAGGATCTCGCGTACAGACTGCGAAATGCTCAGGTTGCCCGCTGACAGCAGCACCATGAAACGGTCGCCGGGGCGCTCGTAGACGATCATTTTGCGAAAGGTGCTGATCTGGTCCAGCCCGGCGTTGGTGCGGGAGTCCGACAGAAACACCAGGCCGGCATTGAGTTTGATAGCTACGCAGTAAGTCATGGGTGGTGGAGTTTGCCTAGGGGAAATACCTAGAGTGTATCGGGCGACCTAGCCAGCGCTTTGAGCTGATAGATCGCCTCCAAGGCCTCCCGTGGGCTTAGAGCATCCGGGTTGATAGCGGCCAGCCGCACTTCCAGCGCTGAAACCGGTGCAAGTTCTGCAGCCGGGGGCGCCGCAAACAGGTCTACCTGGGCCTGTGATTCGGTAGCCTGTTGCTCCAGTGCTTCCAATGTATGGCGCGCCTGGTTCAATACGGCGGCCGGCATGCCGGCCAGGCGGGCGACCTGGATACCGTAGCTCTTGCTGGCTGGGCCGCTTTGGATTTCGTGCAGAAAAACGATGTCGCGACCCGACTCAGCGGCGCTGACATGTACGTTGAGCGCACTGTGGTGGGTGGCGGGGAATTCGGTCAGCTCAAAGTAGTGCGTAGCGAAAAGCGTGAACGCCTGGGTCTTGTCGTGCAGTTGTGTGGCAATTGCGCTGGCCAACGCCAAGCCGTCGAAGGTGGACGTGCCGCGGCCAATCTCGTCCATCAGCACCAGCGAGTGAGGAGATGCCGCGTGCAGAATTTGGGCGGCCTCGGTCATTTCCAGCATGAAAGTGGACTGGGCATTGGCCAGGTCGTCAGCAGCGCCGATGCGGGTGTGGATGGCGTCGATTGGCCCCAGGCGACAGGCTTGTGCCGGGACGTAGCTACCAATGGATGCCAGCAACACGATGAGTGCCACCTGGCGCATGTAGGTGGATTTACCGCCCATATTGGGGCCGGTGATGATCTGCAACCGCTGCTTGGGACCCAAGCGTGTGTCGTTGGCGATGAAGTTGCCACTGGAGAGTTCCGCCAGCCGCGCCTGAACCACAGGGTGACGGCCCTGGGTGATGTCGATGCAGGGCTCCACCACAAACTGCGGTTCGCACCAACCCAGAGCCAGCGAGCGCTCGGCCAGGGCGCATAGGGCGTCCAGCGCAGCCAGCGCGCGTGCCGTGCGGGTGAGCATGGGCACATACGCCTGCAAGCGGTCCAGCACCTGCTCGAACAGCCACTTTTCGCGGGCCAGCGCGCGCTCCTGGGCGCTGAGCGCTTTGTCCTCAAATGCCTTTAGTTCGGGGGTAATGAAGCGCTCGGCGTTTTTCAGCGTTTGGCGACGGCGGTAATCGTCGGGCACCTTGTCGGCTTGGCCCTGTGTGACTTCAATATAAAAGCCGTGCACTTTGTTGAACTGCACCCGCAGGTTGGCGATGCCGGTGCGCTCGCGTTCGCGACCCTCCAGGGCCAGCAAGTAATCGTCGCAATTGGTCTGGATGGCGCGCAGCTCGTCCAGTTCCGCGTCAAAACCAGTGGCGATAACGCCGCCATCGCGCACCAGAGCGGCGGGCTCGGCGGCTATCGCTTGCAGAAGCAGCGCCGCGCAGTCCACCGGGGGCTCCAAATCCAAAGAGATGTTGGCCAAATAGGCCTCTATCCCCCGTAAAGATTGGGCGAGTAGCTCTGTTTTTTGTAGCGTAACGACCAGGGCAACCAGCTCCCGAGGCCGCACCTGGCGCAGCGCAGTGCGGGCGGTGATGCGCTCCACATCGGCGCTTCCCTTGAGCTGCAGGCGCAGCCCTTGCCACAACGCCAGTGTTGAGGACTGCACCGTGGAGCGGCGCAATGTGGTGATTGCATCCAGTCTTTGCTGTGCCTGTGTGCGGTCGCGCCGTGGAGTTAGGAGCCAGCTCTTGAGCATACGGCTTCCCATGCCGGTCATACAGGTGTCCAGCAGCGAAAACAGGGTGGGCGAGTCCTCGCCGCGCAGCGTTTGCACCAGTTCCAGGTTGCGCCGGGTGGTGGGGGGCAGGTCGATCAGTTCACCGTCGCGCTGTACCTGCACCGCGCTGATGTGGGTCAGTGCACGGCCCTGGGTGTGCTCGGCATAGCCCAGCAGTGCCGCGCAGGCAGCGTGGGCCAACGGCAGGTCTTGGGCGTTCCAACTGGCCAGGCTGGCGGCTTGCAGTGCGTCCAGCAATTTGCGCTGTCCCAGTGCGGCGTCAAACTGCCATTCGGGTCGGGCCGTGGTGTACAGGGCGCCGGTACCGCTGGTGTTCAGGCGCAGGCGCTTGAGCCGGTCTTCAAAGGCCTGCGTGGCACCTGCACTGTAGGCCAGCTCGCTGGGACCAATGCGGGCTACCCACTCAGGTACTGCGTCAGGCGTGCACTCGGCCAAATGCACCACGCCTTGTGTCACACTGAGCCAGGCCAAGCCGCAGCGGTTGCGCGGGCCCTGGTGCACGGCCATCAGAAGGGATTCAGTCTTTTCGCTGAGCAATTCGGCGTCCACCAGCGTGCCAGGGGTCACCACCCGCACCACCTTGCGCTCTACCGGACCCTTGCCAGTGACTTCGCCCACCTGCTCGCAAATGGCAACCGATTCGCCGTGGCGGATCAGCTTGGCCAAATAGCCCTCCATGGCGTGAAAGGGAACCCCCGCCATGACCACCGGTTCGCCGGCGGACTGGCCACGCTGGGTCAGCGTGATGTCCAGAAGGCGCGCAGCCTTTTCGGCATCGGCATAGAACATTTCATAGAAGTCCCCCATGCGGTAAAAGAGCAGGGTATCGGGGTGGGCAGCCTTGAGACCAAGGTACTGCTGCATCATGGGGGTGTGTTGCTTGTCGGCTTCGCTCATGCGGGGAGTCTATCAATTGGCTGCCTGTCAAGGTCCGTCGGGCTTTGCTCCAGGCATTCACCGTGTTGCCAGGTTGTAAACGGTGCTACGCTTGCACCCAATTTGTGCCGCATTCGGCATTTGCTCTACCCTAAGCAGGAGCGCAGTTTGAAATCCAAAATACTGATCGTAGACGACAGCAGCGTATCCCGAATGATGATACGCGGCAGGGTTTCCGGTTTGCAGCCTGACTGGGAGGTCATCGAGGCAGCCAATGGTGATGATGCCATTGCACTGGTTGCCAGTGAACAGCCCGACTTTCTCACCATGGATGTCAATATGCCTGGCATCAGCGGTTTTGAGGCGGTGGAAAGACTTCGCCAAGTCAACCAGACCGTGAAAATTGTCATTCTTACTGCCAACATTCAGGCCAGTAGTCGCGAGCGGGCAGAACGATTGGGTGTGCATTTTGTGCAAAAGCCCGCGACCCTGGCCGCAGTGCAATTGGCCATTGATTATTTTTTGGCGGCACCATGAAGCTCAATGCACTGGAACTGGACGCACTGACCGAGATATTCAACCACGGGGTCGGGCAGGCAGCGCTGGCCCTCAGCGAGTTGGCTGGCGAGCAGGTCATGCTCAGTGTGCCCAAGGTTGAGGAGTTGTCCAAGCGGGCCATTACCGACACGCTTGATGCGCAAGGGGCCCATCGCGTCTGTGCGGTCCGCCAGGGGTTCACCGGAGCGGTCAACACGGAGGCTTTGTTGATGTTCCCCGTGGATCAGAGTCTCCGATTGGTTCAGTTGATGGTGGGAGACGACTTTCCGCTGGCGCAGCTCAGTGAGATGGAGCAGGAGTCGTTGGCTGAAATCGGCAACATCCTGCTCAACTCCGTGGTGTCGAGTGTGGCCGACATGCTGCACATTGAATTTGAGGGCAGCCTGCCGCACGTAGAGCTCGGGCAGGTGGCGGATGTATTGCATGGCGGCAGCGGCTTGGATGATCTGATCCTCAGCCTGCAGATCAACTTCGAAATCGCCACCCGTCAAATACAGGGTTATCTGGTTTTCCTGCTGGACGTGGCTTCCAGCGACGTATTGAAGAAGAAGATCACAGCATTCATAGAGTCATTGTCATGAGTTCTGGTCCCACTGATTCACGTTTGCCGGTTTGGTTGGACTGGGTGCTGTCGAATACCCAGGCAGGCTTGTTGTTGCTGGACGCGGATTTACAGATCGTGTTTGCCAATAAGTGGTTCTTGCTGCGTGCCAGGCTGACGGCAGAGCAGGTCCAGGGTTATCCACTGATGGAGGTATTTCCGGTTCTCAAGAGTGGCCATTTTGAGCGTGCGCTGGTCAAGGCCGTGCGCTCCGGGTTTCCTGCCTTGATGTCCCAGACATTGCACCCATCACCTTTCCCGCTGTATGCCCCGGCGGGCTCGCGAGCCAACGACAGCTTGATTCGCCAGTCACTTCATATTGTTCCCATGGGCCCGGTAGATACGGCATTGGCGGGGCAGCGTTTCACCCTGATCCAGATTGCCGATGTGTCGCCTACGGTTGCACGCGAGCGTCTTCTCAAGGCCCATGCCGATCGCATGAGTGACCTGGTGCACATTGATGCGCTCACGGGAATCGGCAATCGCCGCTTCTTTGACGAATCGGTGGCTGCGGAAATGCGGGCGGCAAGCCGCAGTGGTTCATCGCTGGCGCTCATCATGTTTGATGTTGATCGCTTCAAACAATTCAATGATCTGTATGGCCATCCTGCGGGGGACCGTTGCCTGCAGGCTGTTGCTGACGTGATCAAGCGTGTGTGTCGGCGTCCGCGGGATTTGGTCGCGCGCTACGGTGGTGAAGAGTTGGCCGTGATCCTGCCGGAAACGCATGCTGCGGGTGCCGTATTGGTTGCCAAGGAAATACTGCAAAAACTGCGTGAGCAAAAACTGGAACATGCTGATAATCCTGGGCGTTTGATCGTGACGTTGAGCGCCGGCGTGTTTGCGATCCAGCCGGGGCCAAGTGATAGCCCTGAACTGCTGATTCAACGGGCCGACCAGGCCCTGTATGCGGCTAAAAGTGAGGGACGTGACCGCGTTTTTTGCTTCGACGCCAAAAGCCAGACCGTTGTGGAAGCTTGACCGAGACACCGCAGTGGACACTCTTTTCAAAACGGTATTCATGGAGAGCCCCGAAGCAATCGCGTTGACGCGGGCCCGTGACAGTGCGATTGTTGCCGTGAATCGGGAGTGGCTCAAACTGACGGGTTTTCGCGAGGATCAAGTGTTGGGCCGCACTGCCATAGAAATTGGCCATTGGCCTGATGAGCAAACGCGGGCAACGGCGTTGCAACCCTTGCAAAGTGGCAAGCGGGTGAGTGACCTGGATATCACCCTGGTCATGGCGCACGGCGTGCGACGGTTGATATGCCTGAACGCAGTTTTGGTGGATGTGCAGGGTGAGGATCACATCTTTTTCTATCTGCGCGATGTTACGGTCGAACGTAAGTCCCAAGCCGCAGTGCTGGCGGGTGAACAGCAGTTGGCGCAGGCCAATGAGAAATTGAACCGGCAGGTCACTTTGCATGAGATGACCGAGTCTGTAGCCAAGGTTGGGCATTGGGTGCTTTACCCGGGCGACGCCAAGGTGCGCCTATCACGCGGGTACAGCGCCATCGGCAACCTGGGCGACGTGTATTCTGCACCTTTGGGTTCCCACCTGGATGGTGTTGCCGAAGAGCACAAACCGCTGGTCAAGCAGGCGCTCAAGCAAATGAATGGCGATATTGTCGAATACCGCTGGCGTAGGCCTGATGGCGAAACCCTGTGGGTACGCTCGCGCATGCATCGTCAGGTAGAGCACGGAATGGTAAAGGCCGAGTTCGGCGTGGTGCAGGATATCTCCAGGGAACGCGCAGCGCTGCAGGCAGCCGCCGATCAACTGGCTGCCGCGCAGCAGAGCGAGGCGCGCTTTCGCAGCCTGACTGAGTTGAGTTCCGACTGGTACTGGGAGCAGGACAGTCAATACCGTTTCGTGCGGGTGGACGGCGACCAGCAGAGTAACCGCGCGATTCCTTCGGAGAGCTTTATTGGGCAGACCCGCTGGGAGTCTGGCGCAGAAGGAGTCACCCCCGACCAGTGGGCAGAGCACCGCGCGAAACTGGATGCCCACCAACCTTTCCGCGACTTTGAAATGGTGCGCCGCCGTCTCGACGGCAGCCCCATTTGGGTTTCCATCAGTGGAGCCCCTGTCTTTGACGGTCAGGGCGTGTTTGTAGGCTACCGTGGCACTGGGCGGGAGATCACAGCACGCAAGCAAGCAGAGGCCGATATTGAGCGCTTGGCTTTTTACGACGCGTTGACGGGTTTGCCCAACCGGCGTTTACTGATTGACCGACTGAATCAGGCCGTAGCTGCCAGTGCACGCCGTGCCTGTTTTGGCGCGTTGCTGTTTATTGATCTCGACAATTTCAAGGTGCTCAATGACACCCGTGGTCACCACATGGGTGACGAGTTGCTTAAACAAGTGGCCACACGTCTTAGCGAGTGTGTGCGCAGTATTGACACCGTGGCCCGGCTGGGGGGTGACGAGTTTGTGGTGATGCTGGAGGAATTGGGTGCGGTCGAGGCTGAAGCAGCGGCCCAGGCAGAGCTGGTAGGCAAGAAGATTCTGGGTGCCATCAACAAACACTTTGATCTGGAGGGGCAGGCGCACCACAGTTCGCCCAGCATTGGCGTTACCTTGTATTTCGGCCACCAGCAAAGCGTTGATGAGTTGCTGCAGCGGGCGGACTTGGCGATGTACCAGTCCAAGGCGGCGGGGCGCAATACCTTGCGCTTTTTTGACCCGGTCATGCAGGCAGCCGCCAGTGCCCGTGCGGCGCTGGAAATTGACTTGCGTAATGCTTTGCAGAACCATGAGTTCGCGCTGCACTACCAACCCGTGGTGGATGAGAGCAGCGCGATAACAGGTGTAGAGGCTCTGCTGCGCTGGAAACACCCCGTGCGTGGCATGGTGTCTCCGGCGGAGTTTATTCCGGTCGCCGAGCAGGCTGGGCTGATTATTCCGCTGGGTCAATGGGTGTTGCAGGCGGCTTGTGCCCAGCTGGTTGCCTGGAATGGCAGTGCTGCCACCCGCAGGCTCACCATGGCGGTTAACGTCAGCGCTCGGCAGTTTCGGCATCCCGATTTCACTGCGCAGCTGCTGGAACTGCTGCGCGTCAGCGGCGCCAACCCCTACAGGCTCAAGCTGGAACTGACCGAGAGCATGTTGCTCAGTGACTTTGATGACGTCATTGTCAAGATGGGGGAGTTGCGCTCCATCGGCGTCAACTTTGCGCTGGACGATTTCGGTACCGGGTATTCGTCGCTGTCTTACTTGAAGAGGCTGCCGCTGGACCAACTCAAGATCGACCAGTCGTTTGTGCGTGATGTGCTCAGCGACCCCAATGACGCGGCGATCGCGAGAACCATTTTGAGCCTGGCCCAAAGCTTGGACCTGAGTGTGGTGGCCGAAGGGGTTGAGACCGCCGGGCAGCGGGATTTCTTGCTCAAAATGGGCTGCAGGGCATTCCAGGGTTACTTCTTTGGCCGCCCCGTGGCGGTAGAGCAACTGGCCCTGCCTGGAGGCTGAGCCTACCGCCTTGCGCCGGGTTTGCCGGGTGCTACAACGGCGCGCGGTCGGACTCTGAATCCTGCGGTGTTTCGTCGTCACCGCCTTCGCCACCGTCCACAGGTGCCTCAGCAACCGGAGCATGGCGGGCTTGGCGCAGCGCAGCTTTTTCGCCCGCGCTGGCAAATTTGCTGTACTTACCCAAGATGGAAATCAGTTGGCCATAGATGCGTGGATTGCCAGCCAGGCACTCCTGCTGGTCCAAGAAGTCGGCCTCACCCGTGAAGTTGCCCACCAATCCACCAGCCTCTGTCACCAGCAATGAGCCGGCGGCCACATCCCAGGGCTGCAGGCCGGTTTCAAAGAAACCTTCGGTGTATCCGGCGGCGACATAGGCCAGGTCCAGCGCTGCAGCGCCAGGGCGGCGCAGGCCGGCGGTGCGCTTCATCACATCGCCCATCATGGTCAGGTAGTTGGCAAAGTTGTCGCCGGGGCGGAAGGGGAAGCCGGTGGACAGCAGCGCGTCTTTGAGCTGGATGCGCTTGGAAACGCGGATCCGCCGGTCGTTCAGGAAAGCGCCGCGACCTTTGGTGGCGGTGAACAGGTCGTTGCGAGTGGGGTCATACACCACGGCTTGCTCAACTTTGCCTTTGACGGCCAGCGCAATGCTGACGCAGTACACGGGCAGACCGTGGATGAAGTTGGTCGTGCCGTCCAGCGGATCGATGATCCAGACGAATTCGGAGTCTTTGGCGCCATGTTCGCGCCCGGATTCTTCGGCCCAGATGCCGTGGCCGGGGTAGGCCGTTAGCAGGGTTTCTATGATCGCCTGCTCTGCAGCGTGGTCTACTTCGGTGACGAAGTCGTTGGCCTTTTTTTGTGAGACACGAACTGATTCGATATCGAGCGCGGCGCGGTTGATGATGGAGCCAGCAGCGCGGGCGGCCTTGACGGCCACGTTGACCATGGGGTGCAGATTGAGCGACATAAATTTTGGGAGAAGAGCGAAGGGGGCCGACTGGCGATGCAGGCGGCGACAATAGGCAACATTTTACCGGTTTACCCCCAACTGCGCCATGCAAACCCGCTTTATTCTGATCAACACCAGCCATGCCGGCAACGTGGGTGCCGCCGCCCGGGCCATGAAAACCATGGGTTTTGACGACCTGGTGCTGGTGGCACCGCGCTGGGCGAATGTGCTGCGCCGTGAAGAGACCATCCAGCGCGCCAGTGGTGCGCTGGACGTGCTGGACAAATGCCGCATTGTGGACACACTGGACGAAGCGCTGGACGGCCTGACCCACCTGTGCGCCACGGCCATGACCCCGCGTGATTTCGGCCCACCCACGGTGGCTCCCCGCGAGCACTTTGAATTGCTATCAAAAATAGAGCATCTAAGTCATATTGCACCGGGGCTAGAGGCCAATATCGATCAAACCTCTTCCGCAGGGCCGGTATTGGAGTCTGCAAGCCCAGCCCAACAAGGGATCGGCTTCCTCTTTGGTTCCGAGCGTTTCGGCATGCGCAATGAAGACGTCTACCGTTGCCACGCCTGCCTGAGCATTCCCAGCAATCCCAAGTTTGGGTCACTCAACATTGGCGCGGCGTTGCAGGTGATTGCCTACGAATGGCGGCTGGCTTTGGGAGGGTTTAGCGAGCAAGACGCCGTCGGGCCGCTGGGGCCGCAATTTCCCGCCGGGCCGCCCCAAGGGAAATTAGCCCCCTCGGGGGGCAGCGACCCGCATAGCGGCGGAGCGTGGGGGCCACAACTAGCCGATGCCGCCCAAGTGGCCGGCATGTTGACCCATTTGGAGCAATCCCTGGTGGCGTTGGGCTTTCTGGACCCCGCAGCCCCCAAGAAGCTGATGCCGCGCCTGAACCAATTGTTCAACCGTGCGGGGGTGACGCAGGAAGAAATCCATATCCTGCGGGGCATTGCGAAGGCTGTTTTGCAGCAATCGGCCGCCAAAAACCAAGCCTAGACGATTACGCTTAGCCAGGGTGACAACAGGCCTACAGCGCAGCAGGTAGACTTCCACGCATGTTTTCACGCCTACGCTCCGATATCCAATGCATCCTGGACCGCGACCCTGCTGCACGTACGACCTGGGAGGTGGTAACTTGCTACCCGGGCCTGCACGCCCTGGTCTTGCACCGCAGGGCGCACTGGTGCTGGACCCATGGGTTCAAGTGGCTGGGGCGGTTCATTTCGCACATGTCGCGTTGGTTTACAGGCATTGAGATTCACCCTGGTGCCGTCATTGGTCAGCGGGTGTTCTTCGACCACGCCATGGGTACAGTGGTGGGCGAAACCGCAGAGATCGGTGATGGCTGCACCATTTACCAGGGCGTGACCCTGGGAGGCACATCCCTGTATAAGGGCGCCAAACGCCACCCTACGCTGGGTAAGGACGTGGTGGTCAGTGCTGGGGCCAAGGTGCTGGGCGGTTTTGTGGTGGGTGATGGTGCCAAGATCGGCAGCAATGCCGTGGTCATCAAACCTGTGCCGCCGGGCGCCACGGCAGTGGGTATTCCGGCCCGCATCATCCCCAGCAAGACCGGGGAGAGCGCGGATGTGACCCACTCCGAGCCCAAATTCAGCGCCTACGGCATCACGCTGGAGGATGATCCGGTGAGTCAGGCATTGCGCGGCCTGATTGATTCTGCTTCCGGCCAGGAGCACCAGATTGCGCTGTTGTGGAAAGCGATTGAAACCCTGTCCGCCAGCCGCAACAGTGCCGATTGCCTGCCAGACTGTGTGCCGGGCGACGCGGCCCGCAAAGAGTGTTTTGAGGCTGAACGCCTCAACCAGCTGGTTGGGAAGTAGCGAAGGCCCGGATGGCGGTTTTGGGCCGGAAGGCCTTGCACACCGTATCCACCGTTTGCAGATACGGCCCACCAATCAGATCAATGCAGTAGGGCACAGCGGTAAAGATGCCGTTGACCCGTTGCTGACCGTCCGCGTCCTTCAAGCCTTCCAGCGTTTCAGCAATGGCCTTGGGCTGACCGGGCAGGTTGATGATCAAGCTGTTGCCACGGATCACCGCTACCTGGCGCGACAGGATGGCCGTCGGCACAAATGCCAAGCTGATCTGGCGCATTTGCTCACCAAAGCCGGGCATTTCCTTGTGCGCCACGGCCAGTGTGGCCTCGGGTGTGACATCACGCAGGGCAGGGCCGGTGCCACCGGTGGTGAGCACCAGGCTACAGCCGGCATCTACCAGTTCAATAAGCGTGGCGCTGATAGTGGCCTGTTCGTCCGGTATCAGTCTGGCTTCGAACTGCAAGGGGTTTTGCAAGGCGCGGCCCATCCAATCTTTCAGCGCTGGCAGGCCCTTATCCTCATACACACCCGTGGAGGCTCGGTCGCTAATGGACACGATGCCAATCTTGACCGAATCCAGTGAGGGCAGGCTTGCGTCCGCACTCACGCGTCGGCTCCGGGGTTGTTGGGGAAGTCGTCTTCCGGTCCGATCGGGTCCGGCACATCGCTGCCATGCAACAGGTGTTCACGAACGATTTGAAAGATGTCGCGGTAGGCCCGGCCGTGGCGTACGGCAGCGCCGGGTTTCTCGGGTTTGGCGTCCTTGCGGGCTTGGCGCACCAACGCGCGCAGCTGCTGAATGTCAGTGGCAGGGTTGATATTGACCCATTGGCCCACGGCGTCATCGTCAGCAATCAGGCGGTCGCGCCATTGCTCGGCGGCGTGCAGGGCCAATGTTTCTTTGGCAGACGGGGCGTGCTGTTCTTCGATCGCCACGCGGATGGCATCCAGTGTTGCGGGCTCGAGCTGTCGCATCCGCTTGCCAATGAACTGCAGCAGGCGGCGCCGGCCTTCGAAGTTGGTGATGCGTTTGTATTCCGCAATGGCCTCCAGCAACTTCTCAGGCAGTTCAAGGCGTTTCAAAAGTTCCGCACGCAGCGTCAGCAGGTCTTCACCCAGCTTTTGCAGCTCGGTGCTTTCGCGTTTGAGGTCGGTGCGACTTTTATCGTCGGTTCCCTTGAGCTCGCGCTTGAGCTCCAGGTCCAGTTCACTGCCTTCCGCCACAAATTTGCCTTTGACGAAATAGCCTTTTTTTAGTTTGCTCATATAGCCAAGTATCATAGCCTCCGCTATGAAGACTCCCCAACCATCTCCCCAGACCTCCCCACAAGGCTCCACCACTATCCAGCCAGCCGACAGCGGATTTGCTTTCAGCCGGCCCTTTTTTGAATCGCTGGTGGACAAAGCCCTGGCCCATGCCAAGAAACTAGGTGCTACTGATGCTGGGGCGGAAGTCTCGGAAGGCTGTGGCCTGAGCGTGTCGGTGCGCAATGGTGAACTGGAGAATGTGGAGCGTAACCGCGACAAGTCTTTGGGCGTGACGGTCTATGTAGGCCAGCGCCGCGGCAATGCCAGCACATCGGATTTCTCTGATGAGGCGATCGCGCAAACCGTGGGTGCCGCCTACGACATTGCACGCTTTACCGCTGAAGATCCCTTTGCCAGCTTGCCCGACGTCAATGACATTGCGCCGGTGGCCGACCGCGAGCGTGATCTGGACCTGTTCTTCCCCTGGGCTTTGACCAGTGAAGAAGCCATGCGCCTGGCGCTGGAGTGTGAAGCCGCGGCTTTGGCCACCAGCAAAAAGATCACCAATAGCGAAGGCGCCGCCGTGTCGGCGCAGCAATCTCACTTCTTCAGCGCCCATACCCATGGTTTTCGCGGCGGTTATGCCAGCTCGCGGCACTCCATGTCGGTGTCTCCCATCGCCGGCAAGGGCAAGGACATGCAGCGCGACAGCTGGTACAGCTCCATGCGCCACCCCGACGCATTGGCATCACCCCAGGCTATTGGTCGCTACGCGGCTGAGCGGGCGCTGAGCCGCCTCAAGGCGCGCAAGATCGCCACGCTGGAATGCCCCGTTTTGTTCGAATCCCCGCTGGCTGCGGGCCTCGTCGGCGGACTGGTGCAGGCGCTGAGCGGAGGTGCCATGTACCGTAAGAGTACGTTCCTGCTGGATTCGCTGGACAAGATCATCTTGCCCAAACACATTGACATGTTGGAAGACCCGTTTGTGCTGCGCGGCAAGGGCAGTTCACCGTTTGATGACGAAGGTGTGAGTGTGCGGCCGCGCCAGGTGATTGAAGGGGGCCGGGTCAAAGGTTATTTCTTGAGTAGCTACACGGCACGCAAGCTGGGCATGCAGACGACGGGCAATTCAGGCGGTTCGCACAACCTGACATTTACCTCGCGCCAGACTCGGCCCGGTGACAACCTGGATGCCATGCTGCAAAAGCTGGGCACTGGCCTGTTTGTTACCGAGCTGATGGGGCAGGGCGTGAACTATGTGACCGGAGACTATTCCCGTGGCGCCAGTGGTTTCTGGGTGGAGGGCGGGCGTATCGCCTACCCGGTGCATGAGATCACCATCGCCGGCAACATGAAAAGCATGCTCAAGGGCATTGAGGCCGTGGGGGCAGATGTTTACAACTACGGGGCCAAGACGGTGGGGTCGATTCTGATCAACCGCATGAAGGTTGCCGGTAGCTGAATACCTGCCGCATTTGATAAAACGGGCCCCTGTCGGGCCCGTTTTGTTTTAGCCCGCCAGTGCGGTCTTTACAGCGGCCGAGACCGTACCCATTTCAGCCTTGCCAGCCAGGCGTGTTTTCACCACGCCCATGACCTTGCCCATGTCACCAGGGCCCGAGGCACCCAGTTCCAAGACAATGGCTTTTACCTCAGCCAGTACTTCATCCGCGCTCAAGCGCTGGGGCAGGTAAGCCTGCAAGACCTTGATCTCGGCCGTTTCTTTGTCCGCCAATTCTTGGCGCTCAGCCTTCACAAACGCTTCCACGCTGTCCTTGCGCTGTTTGATCAGCTTGTCCACGATGGCTACCACGGCCGCGTCGTCCAGCACTATGCGCTCATCCACCTCGCGCTGCTTGCAGGCGGACAGCAGCAGGCGGATGGTGCCCAGGCGTTCGCTGTCCTTGGCGCGCATGGCGGTTTTCATGTCTTCGGTGATTTGGTCTTTGAGTGATGACATTGCAGGCTTCCTGGAGGAATTGATGAATAGAGAGCGGTTGTGAAAATAAAAAAAGCCCGCCGGAGCGTCCCCAAGCGAGCTTTTTTTGGGCCTCGGAAGGCAGTACTGTTTGATCAGTACATCTTCTTGGGCAATTGCATGCTGCGGATGCGCTTGTAGTTACGCTTGACGGCAGCTGCCTTCTTGCGCTTGCGCTCTGCAGTGGGCTTCTCATAGAACTCGCGTGCGCGCAAGTCTGTCAGCAAACCCAATTTTTCGATAGTGCGCTTGAAGCGACGCAGAGCGACGTCAAACGGCTCGTTTTCTTTTACACGGATGGTTGTCATTACGTAATGTTGTCCAAAATGTGCTGCCGCCAGTCACGGGGGGAGATCGAGCCCCACATGCCACGTTCAGCGATTTCCCCGTCTGTAACTAGTATTTGGCCGACGGGGTAATGCCAGAAAAGCCTTGGATTATAGCGTTTTTGATCATGCGTTAGGCGCGCGATCACCAAAATCCGCTACGAAATTCTCTGGCAAGCCCGAAAGTAGGGTTGGCGTGTTTCAAAGTTGGACTGTGAATGTCGTTCCGTGGCCGGGCTTGCTTGTGACGCGGATCGTTCCCCCGTGCAGGTCGACGGCATTTTTGACAATCGCCAACCCAAGACCGGTGCCAGGAATCTCCCCTACATTGCTGGCCCTGTGAAACGACTCAAACAGATGCGGGATTTCGTCCGCGGGAATGCCAATACCCTGGTCTGTCACTTCAAAAAACGTATGGGCGTCCTGTGCATACACGCGGAAGTGGACCACCCCTCCTTTTGGTGAGTACTTGAGCGCGTTAGAAAGCAGATTCCCCAGAATGTGGTGCAACAGTTTTTCATCAAACGTATTCTGGGCAATCGACGCAGAGAATTGTGTGGTGATGGCACTGCGCGACAAGGGATGTTGGGTTAGCGCGTCGTCCGCTATCTCCTGGCAGACTTTGCGCAGGTCGATCTGTTGTGGGCGAAACTCCAGCATGTGGGCTTCAACTTTCCCCAAAAGCAGCACACGGTCGAGCATGCGTTTCATGCGCTGCACGCCATCTTCAATAGTCTTCAGAATTTCCAGCTTTTCTGACTTGGGCAGGCGTTCGTCATAGTACTTGAGCAACTCTGCGGATGTCAGAATGGTCGATAGAGGGGTGCGAAATTCGTGACTGGTCATGGCTACAAAACGGGAGCGCAGCGTATTGAGTTCCTTCTGCTGCTCCAACGCATCCCGCGTGTCCTGCTCGGCCTTTAGCCGTTCGGTGATGTCCAGAAACGTCCAGATAACCCCTGCATCCGGGTCGTTCTTGCGCAGGCATTGGCCTTCCATATGCACCCAAAACAGATCGCCATTTTTTCGCTTGAGCTGGCGAACACTGGAGCTTGTACTGGTTGCAACCAGGGCAGCGCGTTGTTCTTGACCCAACTGTGCCCACACGTCTTTATCCGCGTGCAGCATGGCGGAAGAAACTCCTGTCAGTTCCTCCCGGCTGTAACCCACCATCTCGGCAAACTTGTCATTGACCCATTGGTTGTGACGGTCCACCGATAAAACAATGCCTACCAGTGCGTTGTGCAAAATGGCTTCTCGCTCAACCGAAGCCCGCAGCAACTCGGTGTGCGCCTGTTTGCGTTCGGTTACATCCGAGAAGAATGTCAAAGTGGCTGGTGCGTCCCCCCAGGGAATCATGGTGACACCAATATCCAGCCAGCGCGTATCTCCGCTGGCCATCAGTGCACGCATTTCGTAGCGGTTGGGTACTTCCAATCCTGCCAGACGATGCTTGCGGCGTTCCTCGATCCATGGACGGTCTTCCGGGTGGACGCGATACAGGTACCCTTGCGTCATCATTTCCTCACGGCTGGTCTGCAGCAGTTCGGTGGCGCGGTTGTTGGCAAACACAATCTGGTCATGCTGGATTACCAGCAAGCCTTCGCCGCAGCGTTGGACGATGGCGTGCAACCGGGCCAGTTCCACCTCGAGGTGGTCAGGATTCATGGTTGAATTCCAGTGCGTGCATGCAAGTACCCTTTCCTCGCATCATCTTACCTATTTCATGGTGTCCTTAGGGGTTGTTTCTAGGCTTGCGAGACCGGTCTCGCTCAGTACAATCCGCCAAACACCAACTGGAATCGCCATGCATGACATCCCGTTTAGCCGACGCAGGTTTGCCGCTGTTTCCGCATTCTCGACTGCGTCTCTCGCGGTTCCCGCGCTGCTGGCAAAGACCCCATTGGAAAAGACCAAGATTGCCATCGCTGTTGGTGGCAAGGCGGCCTTCTATTACTTGCCCCTGACCATTGCCGAGCAATTGGGTTACTTCAAGGCCGAAGGGCTGGAAGTCGAGATCAGTGATTTCGCAGGTGGCTCGCGCGCATTGCAGGCGGTGGTAGGTGGGTCAGCGGATGTGGTTTCGGGGGCTTTTGAGCACACCATCAATCTGCAATCCAAGGGTCAATACTTTCAGGCCTTTGTATTGCAGGGTCGCGCGCCGCAGATTTCGGTTGGTATCTCCCCCAAGACCATGCCAGACTATAAGACGGTATCAGACCTTAGAGGTAAAAAGATCGGCGTATCGGCGCCTGGTTCATCTACCAATATGGTGGCCAACCTGATCCTGTCACGCGCTGGCCTCAAACCCGGTGACGTCAGTTTTGTGGGCGTTGGCACGGCGGCGGGCGCACTGGCTGCCTTTCGCTCGGGTCAGATTGATGCCATGAGCAATACCGACCCGGTGATGACCATGCTGGAGCAAAAGGGCGAGATCCGCATCATTGCAGACACCCGCACACTCAAGGGCACAGTGGACGTGTTTGGAGGCTCCATGCCGGCAGGATGTCTGTATGCGCCGGTGGATTTTGTCAAGAAGAACCCCAATACAGTGCAGGCCCTGACCAACGCCATCGTTCAAAGCCTGAAATGGCTGCAAACCGCCGGCCCCAGTGACATCGTCAAGACCGTACCCGAGGCCTATTTGCTGGGCGACCGCGCGCTGTACCTTGCCGCGTTCGACAAAGTGCGTGAAGCGATTTCACTGGATGGGGTACTGCCCGATGAAGGCGCGCGCACGGCCTTGCGCACGCTTGCCAGTTTTGATGCGACCATCAAGGCCGACAAAATTGACCTCTCCATGACCTACACCAACACCTTTGCCCGTAAGGCCAAGGAACGCTTCAAGGCATGAGCCTTTTCTTGGCTGTACAGGGATTGCATGACTGATTACGCGCTGGAATTCCTTAACGTTTCCTGTGCTTTTCGTCCACGTGAAGCTGGATCCCAGCGGTACACGGCCGTGGCCGATACCACCCTGCGAGTACGTGCCGGTGAGTTTGTATCGGTGGTTGGTCCCACGGGTTGCGGCAAGTCGACATTGCTGAACATAGCTGCCGGGCTGTTAGCGCCCTCAGGCGGAGAAGTACGTATTTTTGGAAAACCCTTGGTGAGCATCAACACGCGGGCAGGGTACATGTTCCAGACCGATGCCTTGATGCCGTGGAATACTGCCCTGCAAAATGTCATGTTGGGGCTGCAGTACCGGGGCATGCCAGACCCCATGGCGCGGACTTTGGCCATGGATTGGTTGGAGCGTGTGGGGTTAAGTGCATTTGCAGAAAGCTACCCCCACCAACTCTCGGGCGGCATGCGCAAGCGTACTGCCTTGGCCCAGGTATTGGCGCTGGATCCGGACATCATCCTCATGGACGAGCCCTTTAGTGCACTGGACATCCAGACGCGCCAATTGATGGAGAAC
This sequence comes from uncultured Rhodoferax sp., assembly GCA_963513355.1. Lineage (GTDB taxonomy): Bacteria > Pseudomonadota > Gammaproteobacteria > Burkholderiales > Burkholderiaceae_C > Allorhodoferax. The sequence goes on from CAUPQG010000028.1 coordinate 38,777, forward strand.
GAGGTGCTCGCCCTGTGGGCGGAAAAGAAGAAGGCCGTGCTCTTTATTACCCATGACCTGGACGAAGCCATAGCGCTGAGTGACCGCGTCGTGGTGTTTTCTGCGGGTCCCGCTGCGCACCCTTTGGGAGAGTACGACATTGATCTGCCGCGGCCCCGTGATGTGGCGGAGCAACGCACACACCCCCGCGCTATTGCTTTGCATACTCAGATATGGGATGAACTGCGCGAGGAAGTGCTAAAGGCCTACGCACAACAGCTCAGAAAGGTGACTCAATAGTGGCATCTTTCCTCAGTCGTATGCGGCCTTCGGGTAGCAATCTGCGGGTCTGGCAGGTTGCAGTGCTCGCGCTGGTTTTGGCCGTGTGGCAGCTCGCTTCACGCGACAAGCAGTTGGCGTTTTTTATAGGTGAGCCTGTTCAGGTCTTGGGTCGTCTGTGGTCATGGTTCATGCCCTTTGGTCAGGGCGGCAGTTGGTTGTTTTCTGATGGGTTAGCCGGTCGGGCTGATATTTACCCGCACTTGGGTGTCACCCTGTTGGAGACCCTTCTTGCCTTTGGTTTTGGAACTGCGCTTGGTTTGGTCTGTGGCCTGTGGCTAGCGCTGGCACCCTTGGCTAGCGCCATTCTGGAGCCCTACATCAAGGCGGTCAATTCCATGCCCCGCGTCATACTGGCGCCCATTTTCGCGCTGTGGTTTGGGCTGGGCATCTGGAGCAAAGTGGCCTTGGCGATCACGCTGGTGTTTTTTGTTGTGTTTTTTAACGTGTACCAGGGCGTCAAGGAGGTGAGTCCCGTGGTGCTGGCCAACGCCCGTATGTTGGGTGCCAACCAGCGCCAGCTTTTGCGCACGGTGTACCTTCCCAGTGCAATGGCCTGGGTATTCTCTAGCTTGCACACATCGGTAGGGCTCGCGTTTGTGGGGGCCGTGGTTGGGGAGTACCTGGGGTCGGCCCGCGGCGTGGGTTACCTGATCTTGCAGGCGGAGGGCACCTTTGACGTCAACACGGTTTTTGCGGGGATTGTGGTGCTAACCACCTGCGCTTTGTTTCTGGACGCAGCCGTCGGCAAGATAGAGCGGCGGCTCATGAAGTGGCAGCCGCGCCAAAGCGAGTCGGAAAAACTATAGGTCCTGCGACCATTGCTGGAGCTGCTTGGCGGTCGTCGTTGCGCCACCGCACACTACCACCAGAATGGTTTTGAATGTGTCAAGCGCGGGTGAGTTTTCATAGGCCAACGCGAGACTGGCCCCACAGGCTGGCTCAACCAAAACACGGTGATCGGCCAGAGAGCGCTCGCAGGCCACTACAGCACTTTTGTCGGACACCAAAACACTGTGAATCGGGTGTTCGTGGGACCACTTCACGGCTTGATCACAAACCCGCTTGGCGCCCAGTGAAGTCGCAATGCTGTTGATCTGCTCCAACTGAACCGCATGTCCCGCTTTCGCCGCTTCGTGAAAAGACGCGGCGCCCTCGGTTTCCACAGCGACGATCGGTATACCGCTCCAGCCATTGCGGTGCAAACCCTCGGCTACGCCGGACAATAAGCCACCTCCACCCACCGACAAAACCACTGCGTCGGGTGTGAATCCTGTTGCTGCCACCTCGTCAATGATGCTGGCATGCCCGTGCCAGAGCAATGGGTCGTCAAACGGGTGTAGGAAAGCATCGGTTGGCCCCACAAGCGATTGCGCCAACTCATTCGCCTCTTGCCAACTGGAGCCGTGGACGATGACGTCAGCATCCTCCAGCTTGAGCAACGCTTGGGCATGCTGCGAGGTGGTTTGAGGCACCACCACAGTCACGGGGACGCCCATCAAGCGGCCAGCGTAAGCTACGGCCAGACCCGCGTTACCGCCGGAAGATGACACGAAGCGGCGCGCACCACGGCGCACATATTCAGAGCAGGCATGCCCTATCCCGCGGATCTTGAACGACCCCGGCACCTGCAAGGCATCCATCTTGAGCCATATAGCGCGCCCGCACAATTGACTGAGTTGGCGTGACTGGAAGAGTGGAGTTTGAATGTGCAGAGGCATGTTGCGGCGCAAGGGATCTATCAGGGTTTTGGGATACGTATGCGGCTGATCATCAGGGAACCTGAAATGCCGAACAGCAAGGCCAGCGGATGCAGCGTAAATTCGGCAATGCTGATGGAGCCGAACCACAGGCTCTCGCCCACAGCACCATTAGCCGCAGCAACTGCCAGCAGAATCACCAGCAAGAATGACGTGGGTATGGGCGTTCCTTCAAAGTACGCAACCTTGCCAGTGCCTTGTGAGATTTCTTCGGCGGTAACGTTGTAGCGCGCCAGGCGCGAGACTCCGCAGGCCACAAAATAGGCCAGCAGCACCCGATCGTACAAACCGCGCATTCCGCAGCCATAGGCCAATATGGCTGGGGCCACGCCGAAAGAAATGATGTCAGCCAGCGAGTCCAGCTCGCGACCCAGGGCGGACGATTTGTTGCGCCAGCGCGCGATGCGGCCGTCCAACACGTCAAATACCAGTGCCGCGAACACCAGCGCCGAGGCGTAATAAATGTGCATCACGTCTCCGGTCAGCACATACGACATGGTCGAGAAGATGGAGCCTATGCCGCAAACAGCATTGCCAAGCGTGAACCAGTCGGCCAAATGGAACTCGCGAATCATGGAGAAGGGTTTCATACAGTTCCTTGTTGTAGCCTGCAGGTATGCCACTGTTGTCAGAGCTTGTCCACTTGCTGACGCGCATAGGGCGCGCCGCTACCGCCAGGCGCCAATTCCAGGTAGGTGCCAAATGCCTTCTTGGCTTTGTCCGCATGGCCTGCTTTGACATAGGCGTCGCCCAGATTCAGATAGGCCACCGCACGGGACGGATCGATCTTGACGGTGTTTTCGAACCAGCGCGCCGCCTCGGCAAACTTGTCTTGCTTGTAGTACACAAATCCCAGGTTGTTGGCGGCCAGCGCGAAGTCCGGGCGCAGCTTCAGTGCTTCCGTGAACTGAGCCTCTGACTGCGCATATTGTTTCTCCTTGTAGAGTTGCAGCCCGCGGTCGTTGGCGCGCTGTGCCATTTGGCGGTTGGAGCTGGGCACCGCAACGGGCGTTACGATTTTTTGCTCGCCACCCTGCAGGTCCTTGACGACCACCGTGGCAGAAGGCGCAGGCCCTGCAGGCTTGTCGCCACCCGCGGGTGTGGCGCCGGCGCTGGCCGGGCGTGTGGCATCCAGTTTGGTGTTCATTGCAATGGCTTCACCCGATAGCTGGCTGGACGTTCCGCTCAAAAACTCGTCGCTTGGGGCCAACTCAAATACAAAGTCGCCACCTTCCGAGCCGGGCAGACTGCCAAAGGCCGGTGTCTGGCGTGACACGGCGGAAACAGCCGGCGCCACATACGCAGCCAGCTCAGTGGCCGTGATGATGCCGTCGCCATTCAGATCCCCCTTGCCGGCAAGGCCTTGCAACAGTGTCCATGTGAAGACCGAGTGGCCGTTGGGTCCGCCATCCGCCACGAGTTGGTCGGCACCACCGGCGGTCAGCATCTGGCGGCCCATGCGTTTGGCGTTGTCGCGCAGGAAGTTGCTGGAGTTGCCTCCGCCACCACCCCGTGTCAGGCCCAGACCGCTGTAACAGGCGTCCATCACAAACAGGGCGTGTTTGGCCGTCAGGCTCTCGGCAATGTTTTGCAACTCAGTCATGGGAATCGCGTCGGTGGCAATCTGGTTGGGGTCAGAGTCCACTGGGATGATGTAGCCCAGATCGCGGCCAGAGCTGAGTTTGCGGGTGGCACCGTGACCCGCAAAGAACACAAACAGACGGTCGTTCTTCTTCATGCCACTGTGGGCCAGTTTGTCATGGAAGGCGGCCAGGATGCCGGTGCGCGTGGCCTCCTTGTTGCTGAGCGACACGATGTGCTCGGGCGCGAAATTGAACTTCTGGATCAGTGCCTCACGGATGGCTTGGGCGTCGCGCGCCGCGTACTGCAGCTTCGGCCATTTGGCATAGTCGTCGATGCCGATCACGATGGCCCAGGAATCACTGTAGCCGGGGCTGGAGGCCACGGGTGCGGCCACGGGCGGTGCACCAGCAGTACCCTTGGCCACAGCGAATCCTTTGCCATCCCAACTGGCAAACTGGTAACCATCGGCCACCAGGCGGTCCAGGATTGCAGGCAAAGCCTTGACCGTGCGCTCGTGTATGTCATGGAAGAGCACGATGCCGCGGCCTTCCTTCTCTACCGTGCGCAACACGCGGTCTGCAATAGAGCTGGGCACCGGGTCGGCCCAGTCCAGCGAGTCGATGTTCCACATGACCGAGCGGAGTTGGGCAGCGTCCAGTATGGCAAGACCCTCTTCATTGCGCGCTCCGTAGGGGAAGCGAAACAGGGGTGAGCGACGGGCATCCACGGCCTTGAGCAATTCATCCGTCCCCACGATTTCGGTCTTGAGTGCGTCACCGGTGCGTTTGGACAGCTGGGCGTGCGTCATGCTGTGGTTGGCGAGGGTATGACCACCTTCAAGCAACTTACGACTGACATCGGCCTTGGGGGCAAGCTTGGTTTTGCCGTCAGCGCCAATGGTGCCCAGGTTGGTGCCGACCTGGAAAAAGATGGCTGGTGCGCTGTACTGTTTGAGAATGGCTGCAATCTCGGCGGTGTAGGCGCCGTGTGGGCCGTCGTCAAACGTCAGCACTATCGTCTTGGGTGGCAGACTGCTGCCGAAAATTTCACCTTCATCTTCGGACTTGCTCTTGCGAGCCACTTCCTTGGGCGCCGGGTAGGGGAGTACTACGCCATAGTCCTTCAGGATTTGTTCACGCGTATAGAGTTTTTGCAGGCTCGCTACGTAGTCGTGCCAGCGCTCGCGTTTCAGGTCGATGGCGCGTGTTTCAAAACGGCCAAAGACCAGGCGGATTTCCTTTTCGTAGTTGCGCTCGATCTCGGCCAACGCATCCAGGTCTTCACCCAATCGTTTGTGCAGTTTGATGGCGGGCAGTGACGAATCACGCGCCACCGCCGTCTGCAGGCCACGCAGCAACTCGCGAAACGCCAGCCGGTCTGCGTCAAACAAGTCTGCGCTGCTCTCCACATAGTTCAGTAGTCCGGCGATGGCGTCGAGTCGCTGTGGGTTCGTGGAGCTGGCCAGGGCTTCGAGCTGTGACTCGAGCTCCACCACGCGCTGGCGATTTTCATGGAACAGGCCCTGGCCGACCTGGTTGGCCAGGGCGCGTTCGTTGGCGGTCAGTGTCTTTTCATCTGCAAACAACACAATGATCTTGCGATAGGCCGCAAGAACATCCTTAAATCCCGAGAGCAGGGCCTTGGTGTCGATGTCTTGCCCGGCTGGCGTGGTGACTGCAACTGGCGCAGCGGTTGCAGGGGTCGCGGCGGGTTTCAGAATGTACGCAATACTGGCAGCAGCGATGGCGGTGGTGGCTACTGCGGCCACGATCAGAAGGGTGCGATTTTGGGTCATGGTAAAGGCTTGCAGGGCCGTTCAATTTCGGCTGGTCAGCAATTGCGGTGGAGGCGTTGGCCCACCATTTAGAACTTGCTGATGTCGTTGTTTTCTTTGTTGCGCTGCAGACTCTTCTGCAGTTCGATGCAGGTGGCCGTGCCTGACAGGTCTGGCCGTTGGCAGGCACGGAACATACACATGGGCCGTGCCAGGAAGCCTGCATCTGCGCACAATTTCTCCGGGGTAACCACAGGGGTTTCCGGCTTGGGTTCGGGTACGGGTTGTGCTGCAACAGCAGGAGCAGGCGTGCTTGCCGTATCAGCTACTGCTGCCGTGCGGGGAGGCTCTGTCTTGACAGGTTTGGAGGCAGCACTGCGGGCGCGCTCCAGCGCTTTGGCAGCTTTGGCATCGACCGCCGCCGATGCTGGGTTGGCTGGCTTGCTGCTCTCAATGATGGTCTCAATGGGCTCAGCGTTCACCACGGGCTCGCTAGTGGCGGCCAGCGGCGCGGCGGGTGTACTTTCCAGTATGACTTCTTCAGGCAACACCACGGCAACCGGTGCAGTCGCTCTTTTGTGGGATGTCCAGGTCCGCCAACCCCAAGCAGCGGCGACCACGGTCAACAGGGCGAGCGCAGCAACCAAGAGCCATACAACGGCTGGCCGCAATTGCCGGGCGTCTGCGCGTTTGGTGCCGCTACGGGTCGTCTTTTTGCGATGGGCTGTGGTATGGCGTTCTAAAGCCGTCGCCATACCCAATGGTTCGCGTGGCCGTTGCCTGCGCTCGGACGGCTTGTCCTGGCGAGCAGCCGGCGTGCTGTCTGGCCCCCATTTCGCCGCAGCAGAGGGGGTTTCATCCGAGTCTTCGTCCGGGTCAATGAATTGCGTGGGGGCGTAGTCAGGGTTGTCTGAGCTGGGCCGCGTCTTCTCCACCGTCACTGGCTGCGGGGAGCCCATGGCAGAAACCGTGTCTATGGGCAGACAGGCTGGCCCGAGTTCAGCGCGCCAGTCAAACGACGACATGCCATTGGGCGTTACCAGGCCCAGGCTCCGCGCGAACTCACGCACCGACTGGGGTCGGTCCTGTGGCTGGATGCTCAGCGCCCAGGTAACAGCCTGGGTGAATTGCTCAGAATACTCTTGGCCAAACTCCGAAGCCACGGTTTTGACGATTTTGGCAAACGGCGGCATTTTGTCGTTCACCACGCGGATCATGGCCGGCAGGGGTGGTTCGTTGCACAGCTGGCCGTGTACCACGGCTGCCAGGGCGTACAAGTCTGTCCAAGGTCCCTGCGGTAGTCCCTGGCTGTCGGCATACTGCTCTATGGGGGCATAGTTGACCTTGAGAATGGCGGTGTGCTGCTTGGCGTTGTCACCAATGGCAAGCCGTGCCGCCCCCAGGTCCAGCAACACGGGGGGGCCGCTGTCCTGCAGAAAGATATTGTCCGGGGACACGTCCCGGTGCAGCGCCGTGCCCCGGTGCAAGACCTTAAGCGCACCCAAAATGCACCACAAGACCTTGCGCAGCCACGCTTCCGAGGGCGGCATTCGCATGCACTGGCGAGCCTGCTTGAGTGTCATGCCCCGGTAGAGTGGCATAACCATATAGGCTGTGTCGTTGGCCTCCCAGAAGCGGAACACCCGAACCAGCGAAGGGTGCTCAAACTTGGCCAGCATGCGGGCCTCGGCCACAAACGAGTGCAATCCCTTTTGGAAAGTTTCGTGGTCGTTAGAGGTGCGGACCGAAATTTGCAAACCACCCTCGGCGCGGCCGGCCAGGGCAGTGGGCATGTATTCCTTGATGGCCACATCGCGCTGCAGGGAGTGGTCGTAGGCCCGGTACACCATGCCAAAACCACCAACCCCGATCAAACCGCGAATCTCGAACTCTCCCAATCGGGTTCCGTCAGCCAATGCATCCGCATGGCTTACGTTCGGTGCAGCAGCGCTAATCGGCAGTTCAATCATGCGTCCTATATCTGGAAAACACCCACGGAGCACCGATCGAGGGACTCGATCATCGGGTTTTGCATTCTATGGCAGTAGTTTCTGGCAGCCGCTGCACAAAGTCGTAACAAGTTGCTGAGTGTGGCGTTCAGCCCGACAAGCGGTTTCAGGCCATCCGTGACTTGTCGCCTTTGGAGCGCCACTTTTGCAGTGAGATGACGTTGCCGGATGTGGGGTCTTGAACGAGCAGGCGCTTGCCCTGCGCGTCTACATAAAAGGTGTGCCACAACTCCAAGCGCTCGGGGCTATTGGCATATACCGATACCAACCAGTAGCAGCGACCCTCCAACTGTTCCTGCTTGTCCAGGGATTCACCAAACACGACCGGAAGGCCGTGGGACTTAGACCACGCAGTTAACTCCGGCAGGTGGCGCACCACTTCCAGGGCTTGCGCATAGGCTGCGGAATTCATGGCCTGCGCATTGCAACTGGGAGCCGCATTCGCGCAAAGTGCAACCCAGGATAGCGAGACGGCTAAGGCGGTCTGGCGGATGAGATGGTATGCGTGCATGGCGGGATCTCCTTGCGAGCATTTTGCCATGGGGGTTAAGGCACGCACGCTCAAGCTGTATAGGGACGCCGTGGGGGCGTCCTGTGCATCATCCCAACAACTTCGCCGCCAGTCCGTGCGCGCAGGCAAACCCACTGGCCCAAGCCCACTGGAAGTTGTAGCCGCCCAGCCAGCCGGTCACGTCCACCACCTCGCCAATGAAATACAGGCCGGGTTGTTTGGATTCCATGGTTTGCGAGGACAGGTTGCGGGTGTCCACACCACCGGCCGTTACCTCGGCCTTTTTGTAGCCCTCGGTGCCAGTGGGTGTCAGCTCCCACTGGCTGAGTCTCTCACCCAATACGGTCAGCGCTTTGTCGGACGCTTCGTTGATAGGCCGCGCCCAGTTGTGGCCCAACGCAGCGCCCTGGGCCACCCAGGTGTCAGCCAGACGCGCAGGCACCAGGGCTGCCAGTTCGTTGGCAATCAGCTTGCGGGATGTGGTCTTGGCGTGGCTGAGCCATTCCGTAACGTTGGTGTCGGGTGCCAGGTTCAGGCGTATGGGTGTGCCGGGCTGCCAGTAGCTGGATATCTGCAGCACCCCAGGGCCGCTGATGCCACGGTGGGTGAGTAGCAGGTCTTCCAGAAAGGCGATCTTGTCCTTCTTGCTGCCGGTTTCAATCTTCACCGGCAGCGACAGACCTGAGAGTTGTGCAAAAGGCGCCCAAGCTGCTTCGTCAAAGGTCAGTGGCACCAGGGCTGGGCGGGGTGTGACCAAGGGCAGGTCAAACTGCTTGGCCACGCGGTAGCCAAAGTCGGTGGCGCCCATCTTGGGTATGGACAGACCACCGGTGGCGATGACCAGGGCACCACAGAGTATGGTTCCGCGGTCACTATCAATTTCATAGCTGCTTGGGCTTATTCCACGCGGGCTAGAGGCCAGAAATCGTATGGCGGTTATGGAGCAGGGCTGCCAGCGTGTGACATTGCCTGACGCTGCACATTCGGCCAGCAGCATCTGGATGATGTCGTCGGCCGAGTGGTCGCAAAACAGTTGGCCCTTGTGTTTCTCGTGGTAGCCGATGCGGTGCTTTTCCACCAGGGCAATAAAGTCACGCGAGGAATATCGCGACAGGGCCGAGCGGCAAAACCGCGGGTTGTCGCTGATGAAGTTGGCCGGCCCCACGTCGCGGTTGGTGAAGTTGCAACGGCCACCGCCCGAGATGCGGATCTTGTCCGCCACCTTCTCACTGTGGTCCACCACCAGCACCTTTAGGCCCAACTGCCCGGCCACGCCGGCGCAAAACAGGCCGGCTGCGCCCGCACCGACGATGACCACATCAAACTCGACCACGGGATGTGCCTCTCCAAAGGGATGAAAGCGCCTAGTGTAGGGGGCGTGCTGTGGTTGCATGGGCGACGGCACAGCGTATCACCCGCCAAAAAAACTTGCCAATCGAAGGAAGTGCTACTATAGTGATATCACTTTGATCTCAGGTGACGATGGACTGATCGGGATCCAAGTGGTCTTCAACCCCATGGTTGGAGCAAAACCCTAGGAGGATAGACATGGACAAAAAAGCATCCAACGAATATGTAGCGACCACGGCCAATGGCTTTGTGGCGGTATTGCTGGGCCTGGGCTTGTTGGCAGTGGCCGCAATTCTGGTTACCCGGGCACCCAGCCTCACCACGCTGGTACTCGCAGGCCTAGCGGTGGTGGCGGCTCTGTGGTTTTTGTCGGGGCTGTACACGCTTAACCCCAACCAAGCGGCCGTGTTGAAGCTGTTTGGCAGCTACCGCGGCACAGACCGCAGCGAGGGCCTGCGCTGGGCCAACCCCTTCCTGAGCCGCAGCAAGGTCTCCACCCGCGCGCGCAACTTCAATAGCGAAAAGCTCAAGGTGAATGATCTGCGCGGCAACCCCATCGAGATTGCCGCGGCCATTGTCTGGCGGGTCAGCGACACGGCGCGGGCCAGTTTTGATGTGGAAGACTTTGAGTCGTATGTGTTCACGCAAGCCGAGGCCGCCGTGCGGCACCTGGCGTCCAGCTACGCGTATGACAACCTGGACGACGCGGGCAGCACGGCTCCCAAGGAGATCACCCTGCGCTCGGGCGCCGACCAGGTGGGTGCAGCCCTTTTGCAGGAGCTGCAGGACCGATTTGCGCTGGCCGGGGTGGTGGTGGTGGATGCCAAACTCACCCACCTGGCCTACGCCCCCGAGATTGCCGGCGCCATGCTGCGCCGCCAGCAGGCGCAGGCCATCATCGCCGCGCGCAGCCTGATCGTGCAGGGCGCCGTGGGCATGGTGGAGCTGGCCCTGACCGGCCTGCAGGAACGCGGCCTGGTGGCCCTGGACGATGAACGCAAGGCCGCCATGGTGACCAATCTGTTGGTGGTACTGTGCTCTGACCACGACGCCCAACCGGTGGTGAATACTGGCACCCTGTACAACTGAAAGAATCTGGCCATGCAAACCCTGAGGCTCAATCCCCGCCTGATCAACAAGATCCTGTTCGCCATGCTGCTGCTGGCAGCCTTGGCTGTGGTGGCGGGTTCGCAGCTCGCACCCAAAGTACCGCTGCCCATGGTGTTGCTCTACAGCACAGTGGGTGTATTGGCCCTAGGTGCCGTGCTTGTAGTGGTTCTGATCGTGTTCGCCACGGTAGCCCAGTGGGTGCTGCGCAAGGGCGGTACCGACCCGCAGTGGTTCTGGTTTTCGGGCGAACCCCCAGGGTTGCAAAAGCTGCGCGCAGAAGCGGAGGCCCAAGTCCACAAAGACGTGGCGTAAAGGGAAACCTGTTGACACCAAGCTGCCATGGCCAGTCCTGACAAGAAATCTTTCGCGCTGCGCATAGACCCCGTGCTGTGGGCGCAGATCGAGCGCCTGGCCGCGGCGGAATTGCGCAGTGTGAATGCCCAAGTGGAGTACCTGCTGCGCGAGGCGGTGCGTGCGCGAGTCGGTGGGCAAAGCCCAGCTGCTAAACCCAGCGATGGCGAGGACGAAACCAAAAGCCCTTAGGTGGCTGGGTGGCGCTGTGTTTTGCGCAGGTAAAGGAGGAGCCCGCGCAGCGGGCGGGGGACACGGAGCAAAACGCAGCGCCGCCCAGACGCCGCTCGCGTGTGCAGGGCTTTGAGCGCTTCAGGCGACCCGGTGTTTCAGGGGCAGTTCCCTGGCGTCTACGCCCGCTGCCAGTAGACCCTGCAACACATCGCCCACCACGATCACGCTGGGGCTGGCCAATTGTTCACGGGTAATCGTGCTTTCCAGCTCCGCCAGTGTGCATACGGCCTGACGTTGCGCGGGCAGGCTGGCATTCTGGATGATGGCCACCGGCGTGTCGCCCGGCAGGCCGTACAGCAATTCGTTTTGTATGGTGGCCGCTCCACTGACACCCATGTAGATGACCAGGGTCAGGCGTGCCTGCTGGGCCGTGGCAGCGAGTGCGCGCCAGTCGGTGCCGGACGAGCCGGGCTTGGCATGGCCAGTCACAAACACCACGCCGTGCGCATGTTCACGGTGGGTTAGTGGCACGCCCAGCGATGTCACAGCCGCCATACCTGCCGTGATGCCGTTGATGACAGTCACGCGCACGCCAGCAGCCTGCAGGGCTTCCATTTCTTCACCACCACGGCCAAAGATGAAGGGGTCGCCGCCTTTGAGGCGCACCACGTTTTCGCCTTCCAGTGCGGCCGTAACCATCAGCTTTTCAATGAACGATTGAGGGGTTGATTTGCAACCACCGCGCTTGCCCACGTACACGATACGTGCGGTGGGTGGCGCGAAGGAAACGATGGCCTCGTTCACCAGGTCATCGACCAGCACTACGGTGGCCTGCTGGATCGCCTTAAGGGCCTTGAGTGTCAACAGCTCAGGGTCACCCGGGCCTGCACCCACCAGGGTGACATGGCCGCGTGCGCTGGAGTTGGAAAGATCGTGTTTCATAGTGAATCCACTAGATGCAAGATGTGGGCCACTTGCTGGGCAATGGGCGTGGGCACGGGCTGTGTGCCATCCAGCACACAGCGAATATAGGCAGCGGTGCTGGCCGCGTCCAGGCCGGGGGGCAGATCGGGCAGGGTGGTCAGCGTGCCGTCCTGGTGGGCTTGCTGGTCCACCACTTCGCCGTTGATAAACCCCTGCATCTTGGGTGTACGGCGGGGGTCGGCCACAGCCTCACCCTCGGTACCGCGCAATAGCAGGGCATTGCCTTTCACCACGGCCAGGGTTTCTGCCATGGAGACCGCATATTCGGGATGGGTGTAGCTGCTGACCAGCAGGCTTTTGCCTTCCACCGGGCTCATCAACTTGACCAGGCTGTGCGCCGGGTTGCGCAGGCCGACCACCCGGCGCACATCCAGCAGGCGCTGCAGGCCGCCGTGCAACAGGGCGGTGGGCACAAAGGCCACCGTGCCGGGTGCTATGGATTTAATAGCTGTCTGCGCAGGAATGGCGAGGGCTAGAAGCACTTCTGACGTATAGACCCGGCGGGACTCGGTGGCTGTGCCGTGCACCAGCACCGGCATGCCTTCACGCGCCAACAAAAGGGCCAGCAGGGGTGTTAGTACCGGCAGCTTGCGTGCGCCGTTGTAGCTGGGGATAACGATGGTGGGCCGCCCTGTGCTGGCCGGCAGCCGGTGCAGGCGCTGGTGTGTGGCGTCCAGAAAGCCCGCCATCTCCTGGGCGGTTTCGCCCTTGATGCGCATGGCCAGGCAGAAGGCACCCACCTCCAGATCGGTGACCGCGCCGTCCAGCACCTGGCCAAACAGGTCGGCCGCCTGCTCGCGGTTCAGCGGCCGTGCGCCCTGGCTGCCGCGGCCGATTTCCTTGATGTAGTGTGCGATAGCCATAACGCTGGATTGTCCCGCAGGCTTGATAACTTAGGGTAATTAGCTCAGATCAAGGATTCAAGACTGCAACGCCGGGACGCCTGAGCTGGTCGGCATGGAAAGCCGCACCATGCGCTTCACCTCGGGCAGGCACGAGCCGCAGTTGGTACCGCACTTGAGCGCGCCCTGCAGTTGGGCCAAGCGCTGGTCTTCGTTGCCCTTGCACTGGTCCAGTTGCGAAGTGATATCAGCATCGGTCACATTGAAGCAGGTGCATACCTGCTTGCCACGCGACTGCACGGCCACCGGCGCTTTGGCGCTTGGGACCAGCAGCATGCGGCCGTAGGCCTGGGCGGGTAGCTCGTCCTGCAGCAGGGTTTTGATCCAGCTTTGGGCGCTGGTGTCGCCAGCCAGCAAAAAGGCGTTGAGCCGGGTCTCAGCTTTGGTATCAGCCGCACCAGCCACCGGAACCAACTGCACGGCACGGCGCTGGCCACGCTTCTTGTCGGCATAACGCAGCACCTGGGCGCCACCCAGACCCAGCAGGGCTTCGATGCGGTCCAGCACAGTATCGTCCGGCGTCTCGTACGCGGCGGCACGGAACAACAGGCCGCTGCGCTCGCGGCCAAAGGGCGTGCAACTGGCAAAGGCAAACTGGCCCATCAGTGCCTTGAGTTCTTCACGCGCCTGCAGCGCCGAGTCATCGGGCAGCCATGCAATGCCCAAGAGCGACCAGGGCAGCTCGGCCTTCAGCACCTTGATGGCGGCGTGTTTGAACTCGGGTTGTTTGGACGTGGGGCAGTAGGCCGGGTTGGTCAGCGCATTGACGCCGGCGAGCCGCTCGCCGGTGGTGCTGGCACCGCTCAAAAACTCTTCACCCCAGTGCATGGCCATGAAGGTTTGCTGCGGTGCCAAAGACGCACTGGCCAGCGCGGGTACGACGATGGAGCCGCGCCTACCAGTCACGTGGACCAGGTCACCGTCTTTGAGCTGGCGGCGCTCCATGTCCTGCGCGTTCATCTCGATGCAGGGTTCGGCCACATGGCCGAACAGTCGGCCCAGCGTGCCGGTGCGGCTCATGCCGTGCCATTGGTCGCGCAGGCGGCCGGTGGTCAACGACAGGGGGTAACGCGCTTCGCGCGGCTCGGCCACGGCCTTGTAAACCGTGTTGGCAAACTTGGCCTTGCCGTCCGCGGTGGGGAAGATGCCGTCTTCGTACAGGCGCAGCTTGCCCGTAGTTTGCCCCTCTGCTAGCGGCCATTGTTGGGGACCCCGTTCGTCCAGCATGGCGTACGACAAGCCGGTGATGTCCAGGTCGCGGCCGCGGGTGGATTCGCGGTGCTCGTTCCACACGGATTCGGGCGTGGGGTAGGGGAACAGCGTGGGGCGTGTGGGGGCCAGCAGGGCTTCGAGCCGCTGGGCAAAGTCCACTGCGATGGACCAGTCATGCCGCGGCCCGTTGTCCACTGGGCCGGGAGCTGGCACGGCGGCGCGCACGCGGGAGATGCGGCGTTCGCTGTTGGTCACCGTGCCTTCTTTTTCGCCCCAGGTGGTGGCGGGCAGCAGCAGGTCGGCATAGCGGCAGGTGGCGGTGGTGGAGAAAGCCTCTTGCACGATGACCAGTTCACAACGTTCCAGCGCGCGGCGCACCATGGCCTGGTCGGGCATGCTTTGGGCGGGGTTGGTGCAGGCAATCCAGAGCGCCTTGATTTCGCCATCTGCCGCGGCTTGGAACATCTCCACCGCAGTTTTGCCCGGCTTGTCGGGCACGGATGGCAGGCCCCACAGGGCGGCCACTTCGGCGCGGTGGGTCGGGTTAGCCATGTCGCGGTGGGCGCTGAGCAAATTGGCCAGACCACCCACTTCGCGTCCGCCCATGGCATTGGGCTGGCCGGTCAGCGAGAAGGGGCCTGCACCGGGCTTGCCAATCTGGCCGGTGGCCAGGTGCAGGTTGATCAGGGCGGCGTTTTTGGCCGTGCCACTGCTGGATTGGTTGAGGCCTTGGCAGTAGAGGCTGAGCGTGGGCGTGCGGGCGCCGTTGCTCTGCATGCCAGCAAACAGGCGCGTGGCCTGCAACAGCGCCTCTTTGCTGATGCCGCAGGCCTGGGCCACCACATCGGGCGTGTAGTCGCGCACGGTAGCCTTAAGCGCGTCGAATCCTGATGTGTGTTGGTCTATATAGGACTGGTCCAGCCAGCCCTCCCAGGCCATGAGGTGCAGCATGCCGTTGAACAGCATCACATCGGTGCCGGGCTGGATCGCCAAATGCAGATCAGCAATGCTGGTGGTGTCGGTGGCGCGCGGGTCGGCCACGATGATTTTCAGCCTTGGATTGACCTTTTTGGCATCTTCAATCCGGCGAAAGAGTATGGGGTGGGCATAGGCCGTGTTGGAACCGGTGATGAAAATGCACTGCGCGTGGTTGACATCGTCATAACAGGCGGGTGGCGCGTCGGCCCCCAGCGTCTGTTTGTACCCAGCCACCGCGCTGCTCATGCACAGGCGCGAGTTGGTGTCGATGTTGTTGGTGCCGATCAGGCCCTTGGCCAGTTTGTTGAAGACGTAATAGTCTTCGGTCAGCAACTGGCCCGATACATAAAAGCCCACAGCGTCCGGCCCATGGTCGCGGATGATGCGGGCAAAACTTTCGCTCGCCTGTGTCAAAGCCGCATCCCAGCCCACGGCCTGGGGTGTGTCGCCACGCGTACGCCGTTGCATGGGTTGCAGCAGACGCGTCTGCATCGTCACAGCCGCGCTGGCGGTCAGGTGCAGCGTGGAGCCCTTGGTACACAGGCGACCAAAGTTGGCCGGGTGGTCCGGGTCGCCGCGCACGCCGGTGATCTGGCTGCCTGCCGATTCAATGATGACGCCGCAGCCCACCCCACAGTAGGGGCAGGTCGATTTGGTTTCTTGGGTGACCGTCATGGGTGCTGCGGGTAGCGCTGAGGGGGTTGCGTAAGTGGTTGGCTTAGGCGGTTTGTGCGTCGGCGGTGGCTTGGCGGCCATTCTTGGGGCCGGCAATGGGGCGCGTCTGGTCAATGGCGTGGCTGGCCAGCTCGGTGGTCTTCAGCGAAACCTGACCGTCCACCACTTGCACGGCGAATTTTGGGGTGCAGCCTTCATCGGGTGCGGAGGCCTGGCCGTCGCACAGGCCTATGGTCCAGTTGTGCAGCGGGCAGGCCACGCTGGTGCCAAACACAATGCCCTGGCTCAAGGGGCCACCCTTGTGTGGGCAGCGGTCCAGCAGCGCAAACACCTCGCCCGCATCGTTGCGGAACACGGCCACATCCAGGCCCTGGCTGCGGGCGACGCGTCGTGCGCCCAGTACCGGGATGTCGTCCACTTTGCAAATCGGGGTCCATTCACTCATTTTGCTATTCCTTTTGTAGCGATACAGTTAGCTTGTACGGGGGCTACAGCCTTGTTTTTCATATGGGGGTGGTGTTTAACCGGGTAGGGCAGCGAACTGGCGTGTGTCCACCGCCGCCTCCTTGAAGTCGAACCACGGATCGGGCTCGCCTTCCAGCGCAAATTGCAGCTGTTCCCACAGCGCCTTGCGGCCTTCGTGGTCTTCCAGGATGCGTTTCTTCACATAGTCCAGGCCCACGCGGTTCACGTAGTGCACGGTGCGCTCCAGGTACCAGCCCTCCTGGCGGTACAGCTCGCAGAAGGCCCCGGTGTATTCCAGCACCTCGGCCGCAGTCTTGACCTTGACCAGAAAGTGCGCCACCTCGGTCTTGATGCCGCCGTTGCCGGCGATGTACATCTCCCATCCACTGTCCACACCGATGACTCCAACGTCCTTGATGCCGGACTCTGCGCAGTTGCGCGGGCAACCACTCACGGCGAACTTGACCTTGTGCGGGGCATACATGCGCCACATGGCTTTTTCCAGGTCCTTGCCCATTTGGGTGCTGTCCTGTGTGCCCATGCGGCACCACTCGCTGCCCACGCAGGTCTTGACTGTGCGCAGCGCCTTGGCATAGGCGTGGCCGGATGGCATGCCAATGTCTTTCCACACGTTTTGGAGGTCTTC
>CAUPQG010000029.1:0-48216 GCA_963513355.1 uncultured Rhodoferax sp.
AGCTCACTACCAAACAGAGAAAATTCATTATGAACAATGGCCTGTTGGTTGGCCCGAAACTTAACCTTTCGGCCCACGCGGACAAACAGCAGCAGGTTGCCGCTGCGCGGCGCTTGCTGCGTGCCGGTGGCCTCCAACGTTAGGCCCGTTGGCGAATGACTGATCTGACTCCACCACTTATGGAACAGCTGAGCTCGCCTCAGTCGGCAAAGCGCCGTACTGCTGCGTGGAAGTTGCGAAAGCTCGGTGATCCTGTAGCGGGTCCAGCGCTCCTTGCCGCCCTTGAGCGCGAGGTGCTTGACGCTCGAACATGGGAAACGCAGTACCAAATGGTCATGGCAGTTGGCGAATGTGGCTATCGCAATGCGCTGCCGTTTCTCAAGGACCTCGCCAACCGCTCGATCGAAGCAACGATGGTTTATGTGGCACTGGGTGACACCATCGTTCGGCTCTCTCGCACGGGACCATCTGACGCCTTGCCCATACTCAAGATTCTCCGTGCAGGCCGGCAGCCCATGCTGCTGGACGGTGCGTTTAGGGCAATGGCGATGCTCCGCATGGTGCCAAGCTCGCATGAGGTTACGGAGATCGTCGCCTACGCAGCGAGTCTGCCGCCAAGCGACGGTCTCCGGTTCTGGGTTGCCGCAGCCGCTCCCGGCTGGAGGAGCCCTGAAGTAGCCGCGTTTCTCCAGGCGTGCGTAGAGTCCGAGCGCTCAGATCTGAAGGAAGCTGCGTCCCTAGCCATAGCAGGAAAATACAAGACGTGGCGTCCTCTATGAACGTGCCTAACGAGTTCGTCGAATGGACCAACACCGGCGGCCTGCATGGTCGCCACTCTTCAATGCTGAGTGTGCCGTTGTGGTCCACTCACGGCCGACGTTAGGCGCTATGAAACAGCACACCGTTGTAGAAGTATGGGTTGACGCCGATGAATGTTTGGCTCACTACCTTTGCGTTCATGAAGCGCCCAACATATTCGAAGAACGCGAGGACGCTGTATCGGTTCATATCAAGCCACACATTGATATCCAATTGCTACGCAATGAAAGCGAGAATCTGTTTTGGGCTGCTGCTGTATGCCCGGTGTCTGCAATAAAGCTCAAACTAGAAACTGGCGAGGTTGTTGACGGAGATAGTGAAGTTGTCAAGAATTTTATTGCCTGCCAGCGTAGAACCTGAAGTGGTTACTAGCGGCATCGTCACCCAAATCCATCCAGAGCGCATGCTCATTCATCGGCCAAACACCAAACAACCAAGGCAAGATATCTGTGTCTTCAACGCCCTCTACTACGATCACCAGCCTAACCGGTCGGCCCACGCGGACACACAGCAGCAGGTTGCCGCTGCGCGGCATTTGCTGCGTGCCGGTGGCCTCCAACGTTAGGCGTCATGGAAGCCAACGTCTGGTCAACCGTCGTTGCTGAACTCTCCCATCCTGACGTGAACATTTGCGTCAATGCAGCCGCAAGACTTCAGGCCGAATCGATTGCAGGCGACATACCGAAGCTGCTGGACCTGCTGAAGAGCAATGACTTCTTTGTTCGCGAGGCTGCGGCTTGGCCACTCGCGGAGCACGCCGGACCAAGAGCACTCGTTGATTTGCTCCACGCATACCAGCGCGGCTTCGACGAAGGACACGACAACGACGGCTTCACTGCCGCACTTCTGGAGATCCCTGCCCTTCACCCCAAGGAAACCAGGGCGTCGCTAGAGCAAATCGTCAGCACAGCCGAGGAGCCAATGAGAGGTCATGCCGAGTGGCTGCTTGGCTTTTGCGAGCCCCAGCGCGGGAGCAATGACGCCTAACCCTTCGCTCGAGCCAGGGACCTCCACCGGCATGGCACTTGGCCCGCTTCCCGGAGTGGTACATCATCCGTTCAGCGGGCCAAGCACCATGCCGGTTCCGGCCCCTCAGCTCAAACGTTAAACATCACTTGCTGCGACACGAATGCACCTATATCTTCGACTAATGAAACGCGACGAGGCAAATTCGTATTCCGCCTCGGAACAGGCAGCGCTTCGTTCGCTACTGGAGGCGTCTGCGGGTGTGAACGAGGTGAAGTCCTTTGAAAGGCATTTGAAGGGCGGCTACGCGGTGACCTTGAACGTGGAGCCCGAACGACGCGGAGAGTTGGCTGATCACCTTTCATCGCACGGCCTTATGTTGGTCATGTAGCGAGGAGCGATGTTTAACATTTCGGCCCACACAGACAAGCAACTACGGGTTGCCGCTTCGCGGCGCATGTTGCTTGCTGGTGGCCTCCAACGTTAAGCATCGCGCGACTTCAATTTTTTGGTCGTCATCAAAAGTTACCGAAACCCCACCGCAAAATTTAGGATTGAATATGGCACTCACAAAATTCGGATTCATCGTCACTGGCGACGACTTCGTTCAGTATCAAGGAACCGAAAAATTCTCCATGAAGGTCGTCGGCGTATCCGACGCAAGCAAAGGCGTGGCCGTTGCTAAAGAAATGGTCACGGAAGGAATCCAACTCATTGAACTTTGCGGTGGATTCAGCCCTGTCTGGGCAGGAAAAATCATCGAGGCGATTGACTACAAAGTACCCGTTGGTGTTGTTGCCTACGGCCCCGAGTCGATCGAGAGCATGTATCGTCTTTTTGCCAGCTGAGCTCGAAATGCCATTCAGTTCAAGCTATTCAGAACGTGATGCTTAACAAGTTGCTCGTCGCGGACACGCAGCCGCAGAATACCGCTTCGCGGCTCATGCTGCGTGCCGGGCAGCTTCGACGTTAAGTTGCAATGATCGAACCTCCGAAGTGGTCCACCAATGGGGCCAACATCATGGCTCCGGATCAGCTCGCCACCGTGCGCGATCACTTGGACCGTGTTGGACCTATCGCCGTTCTCTGGTGGCATTACTATGGCTCGCGAGCACCCACGCCCTTGGCATTTGGCGACTTTGAAGTCTTCATGGAATTTCTTGGGACCGAGCCACAGGAAGGAGACGCGGTGGACGTCTGGGCCTTTCCAAGTTATGACTCCCCATGCATTGCGGAAGGTAAGATACCCAACGCCCTCGGGCAAGTACCAGAAGGTGGAGCGTACTAGCGTGCAACTTAACAGGCTCGTCGAAAGGACCCACAACGGCGGCCAGCGTGGTCACCATTCTTCAATGCTGAGTGCGCCATTGCGGCCCATTCACGGCCAACGTTAAACATTGTGAGCTTCGATTTTGAGCTATCGAACATAAGGACGAGCGTTCGTAAGTACGCCAGACTAGGGGCCGTGCTGCTGGTGGCGACTGTTATGGGTATTGCCTTCTACTTTTCGCCAAGCAGAGAAGAAGTAATGAAGGCTGACCTAGCTGCCTGTAAAAAGCGATGCGCACCGCTAGCCGGGAGCTTGGAAGGAATGCGGGGGATCCCCAACGCTCCTGCTACTGACCGCCGCAACCATGAAAGGTTTGCAAAATGCGTTTGCCGTTAGTTCCCCTAGGTTCTGGCGGAATCTGTTTAACAGGCCGCTGCATCGGATCGCCTTCGGCTCCCGCTGAGCGGCGACGTTATCCGGCAGAAGTGGCAACCACATGCTGCATGTGCCCATCTTCTTCACGGCGAAGTTGCCTATACCGCATTTCTGGGATGTCTGTGTACTCACCATATGCGTTCCTTCCGTGAATGATTTTGGGTTCTTGTACATCAGCACGTCCCCCATCACGGGTACGCAGTTTCTGCAAACTCCGCAGGTTTGCGGGATTGCTTTTGGCGCGTAGTGCTGCTCTTCTTTGGCGCTCAATTTCTTGCTCATGGTGTATCTCCTAGGTTTGTTCCAGCCCGATAACCGGGCAATCAACCGGACAAGCCGGTTATTTCTGCGTTAGGTCTTCATGTCCGAAGCCACCGATCGGGCGAAAGTGAGAAACTGCTACTGCGGTCTTTGGGACAAAAGCCCAACGATTTTGGAAGAGCAGGGCGTGCCAGCAGGCTACTGCGGGATCTGCGAGGTCTGTGGCGCGCCAGGACACTTGCGGCATGGGCCAGGGGCTATGCCAGCCACGCTATCATGGTGTGACAAGTGCTACCGGAAGGTGGCTATAGTTGCAAACACTCAGGGGCTATCACTCATATTCGCAATAGGAGCCGCGCTGTCTGGTGCATGGAGTATCGCGATTGCCGCGGGCTTGGCGTTCGTTGCGGCAACCTATCTGATGAAGCGGATGCACAAGCGTGAAACGCAGACCTAACAGGTTCGTGGATTGGACCCACAACGGCGGCCAGCTTGGTCGCCATTCTTCAACATTGAGTGCGCCGTTGTGCTCCACTCACGGTCGACGTTAGTCGGCATACTCAACGTGGATGTGCATCACGCCGCCGTCGCCGTTTGTGTAAGTCGTCGGGAAATAAATCGTTCCGTGATACCCGTAGTCGCCGCACCCGCCTTGCTTCACGTACTCAACAGACAAGAGTGGCATGCCGGTTTCCTGCTTGTCAAAGCCCGTCAAATCTGGGAACGCCACAAGGCCCTTGATAGTCCAGCTTGATACTTCCATGTGCTCCGAAAGAGCGTTCAATACGTCTGCAAAATCCATGTTTTTCTCCGGTAAAAATCCGACTAACAGGGCGGTCGAGTGGATAGGCCACTCACCTCTGCGTTATGTCTCTTGACCCAATCAATAAGCCAGGCGTTTACCTTTCCTCAGTCTGGGAGGATGACGACATGTTCGAGGTAGAGATTTGTGCGAGCAATGGACGATTTGCAGGGAGAGCGCGCTGCTATACGACAAGAGAGCAAATCACCGAACTGGCGCGCGGTGTCGATGGGTTTCCCAAGTCAACCTCAGACGCGTTCCACTTCTCCACACATTCTGGAGACAACTTCTCCTATTTTGGTTTCAACTTCCGATGCGTTGATGGGCGAGGGGGCGTTATCGTACGCGTGAAAGTTGCCGATATTGTTCGCTTTTCAAACTCGCCTGGGACCGACGACATTGTTGAATTTGATTTGGGCGTAGAGCCAGCCTCAATCGACAATTTCGCAAACGAGCTGGTCGCGCTGGCCAAGGCGACAATCGGTGAAAACCCCGCGATCCTGCATGCAAAGACATAACATTTCAATCCACACCGACAAACAACATCAGATTGCCGCCTCGCGGCGCGTGTTGTGTGCTGGTGACCTCCAACGTTAAACATCATGAAGAGTGCACGCGCAGCCGAGTCGCATGTTGCCGTCAACGGGTCAGTCTTCCTCTGGAAGATTCACCGGGAGCCGCAGTGGTGCACTGCTGATGGTTGGAAAGGTCTGGCTATTTCAGTGGAGCAAGCAGATATAGGCGGACGACAACTGCTAATCGAATTGCCGTTTTCGGCGAAAGAGCGGCGATCAACCCCGCACAGGCAAAGGCCGAAGGTGAACCAAGCTGAATTGCAGGCACATATCGAAAAGGCCCTTGAGGTGGGTTGGGCACCCGATTCGCGTGGCAAGCCCTTCATTCTAGAGGTTACCAATGATGCTTAACAAGCCAATAGACACGGACCCACAACAGCAGAATGCGGCTTCGCCGCAAAATGTTGTGGTCCGATCATTTTTACGTTAGCCCTATTCTTTCCCTTTAGCTTATGACCCATATTTCTACAAGACTCGCCGAGCAACAAGATATCGAATCTGTTGCCTCACTATTTGATGCATATCGCCAGTTCTACGATCAAAAAGCTGATCTTCCGTTAGCCCAAGCGTTTGTTCGCGAGCGAATTGAAAAGAACGAGTCGTTTGTCTTCGTTGCAGAAAACGAAGCCCGTGAGATGCTTGGCTTCTGTCAGCTCTACCCAACCTTCTGTTCCGTCGTCGCAGCGCCTATTTGCGCCTTATACGATCTGTACGTCAAACCTCAAGTACGCAAATCCGGCGTTGGTGCGCTTCTGCTTCTTGCTGCCGAACAATATGCCAAGCAACATGGTTTCGTGCGCATGGACCTCACGACCGCTAAAACCAATTTACCCGCTCAATCGCTCTATGAATCACTCGGTTGGGAGCGAGATGAAATTTTTTATGCCTACAGTAAAAACCCATAGGGCTAACCCGGCGCTCAACCTCGCTCCCTTCGGTCGCTGGACGCTGCGCGATAAAGCCGCGCAGCGCCGGTTAGCTCTACGTTAGGGAACACAGGATGGTTCGTGCCCTGCATCGATCAATAGCCGTCATTTTTGCGGTACTTTGCACACCAGCTTTTCCAAACGATACGCTGTGTAGCTCATCCGAAAGCGTTGTCTTTTCATGCCCAATCGGAGGAGAAAAAATGGTTTCCGTATGTGCCTATTCTCCCGGGCAAAAGGAAGGGAAAATTGCTTACCGATTCGGCACATCAACGAGAACTGACCTAAACATCTCTGCCGACACATCGCCCGAAACCAACGCCGTTGAATACAACCACGAATTACTCGCTCGGGCATACAACACATTTGTACGTTTCAAAGCGGGTAAGTACACCTATGCCGTTCAACAACAATGGGACGGTGCTGCTTCATTCTTCGCAGGCGTGAAGGTTTACAGGGCCGCCAAACTAGTTGCTCGTCGCGAATGCAGCGGTGCCAGGATGTCCCTTGATTTCGAGCTACTGCAGCAGTCTCAGATTCCGATCAGCAACCATTGGCCAGAGTAGAACTCATGTTCCCTAACAGGTTGCTCGACACGGGCCCGCAACGGCAGAATGCCGCTGCGCGGCTAATGTTGCGTACCGGTCAGCTCCAACGTTGAGGCTGTAAAAAAACCATAGTTGGCATGCACTTTGCACGATTTCCACACAAGGAGATCGCACCATGGCCCGCTACAAACCCCAAGACAACAACAGCCTGCTGCTACCGGTTGTCTTATCCGAACAAATCATCCCCGGCAGCTTTGCCTTCGCCCTGAATTACCTGGTCAACAACGAACTTGATCTTGCACCCTTGGATGCACAGTTCAAGAACGATGAAGTCGGAGCCAGTGCCTACGACCCGCGCGTCATGCTAAAGATCGTGCTGTTGGCCTACAGCCAGGGCATCATCTCCAGCAGAACGATTGAACAAGCCTGCCAGCGCAACGTCCAGTTCATCGCCATCAGCGGCGACAGCCAACCCAGCCACACCCACATCGCCAAGTTCGTCGCCAACCTCAGCGCCCAAATCAAACCCCTGTGCAGCCAAGTCCTTATGACCTGTGATGCCCAAGGCCTTATCGGGCGCGAGATGTTTGCCATTGACGGCGTCAAGCTTCCCAGCAACGCCAGCAAAGAACGTAGCGGCACCAATGCAGAACTGCGCCACCGCGCTGACCGGCTGGACAAGGCTGCCGACAAGATTCTTGCTTTGCACCAAGCCCAGGACAAACAAGGCGCAACCGAAGCCCTTGAGCCCAAACGCCAAGCCCAGATGGAGGCACTGCACAAAGAAGCGGCCCGCACACGAGAGTTTCTGAACAAGACGCCTCCACGCCAGAACCGCAAGGGCGACGAACTCAAGACCAACGTCACCGACCCTGAAAGCGCCAAGATGGCCACCAGCAAAGGCGTCATCCAGGGCTACGCCGCACAAGCTGCAGTGGACAGCAGCCACCAGATCATCGTGGCCGCCGACGTCATTGGTTCAGGCTCCGAGCAGGCCATGCTCTTGCCCATGATTGAGCAAGTATCGGCCTACCGAACGCCCGACACCCTGATCACAGCCGATGCCGGTTACCACAGTGATGCCAACATCGCGCAATTGCAGAAACAGAACATCCCTGCCATGGTGGCAGACAACCAGATGCGCAGTCGCGATGAGCGCTTTGAGAACCAGGACAAGTACAAAGCAAATCCCGATCCACTGTCCCAGAAGAAAGCCACCGGGCAGGGCAAAGACATTAAGCGCTTTGGACCCAAAGACTTCACCTTTAACAACGACAACACCGCTATCTGCCCAGCGGGCAATGTGATGAACAGCCCGGGGAGCATCTACACCACAGCAACGGGTCAGCATTACCAAACTTACACCGCAAAGGCAGTGAACTGCAATGCCTGCAAACTCAACAAGCAATGCCTCAAAGGCCCACTCAAGCCCAATGACGGCAGAGGTCGCCAGGTCACTCGCTTTGTACCGAAAGTCAAAGACCCAACCCACCCCAGCGAGCGCATGCGCCAGGCGATCGATTCACCTCGGGGGCGACAGCTATACAGCCAGCGAATCGGAACGGTCGAACCGGTGTTTGCAAACATTCGGCATAACAAGCGCCTGACACGTTTGAACCACCGAGGGCGCGAGAAGGTCAACACACAGTGGAACCTGTACTGCATGGTGCACAACATTGAAAAGTTGGCCAAAACGGGCCTGGGGCCAATAGCCGATCGGTAAGGGGCAGCAGAAGGCCTACAAGGCGCCACTTGGAGAATTTAGGGGCGAATTTGCGGCACACTGTGGGAATGGAAACCCAGTCTAGAAAAATTGATCGACAGGCATCGCGAGGCCGCAGCCGCGCGCTTGGACATCGGGTTTTTTTACAGCCTCGTTAGGCGCCCAAGAAGATGCTCGTCACCATCAGAGACTTTCAGCCGTTGGACGCTCCTGCCGTCAATGCTTTGGCCGTTGCCGCATTCGAGCAATACACAGCGCACTACTCAGACTGGCCGGCGTTCTCAAAGAACTTGGCTAATACTTCCGCGCTAGCGGATCAAGGTGAACTCATTGTCGCTGAGGCTGAAGGCTTGGTAGTCGGCACCGTGGCGTACATCTCAGCATCCAGGCCCAAGAGTTCATTCTTCGATCAACACTGGCCCATCATGCGAATGCTGGTGGTCAGTCCGTCTGCTCGCGGTCTAGGCATCGGTCGCTTGCTCGCACAAGAGTGCATCAACCGAGCAACAAGAGACAAGGCTGAAGTGTTTGCACTTCACACCACGCCCATCATGCAAGTTGCGCTGTCTATGTACGAGAGAATGGGGTTCACTTTTCTTCGGCCGGCTCCCGCTATTCTTGGCGTCTCTTATGGCATCTATACCAAGCGCTTGGTCGCCTAACAGGTTGCCGCTTCGCTTGCTCCGTGCCCGACAGCTCCAATCTTAAGCATCACCGATCAAAAACTATGACTGCACCCACGTTACCCGAATCAGTTCGCCCGTCGTTGGTCGAACTGCAAAGCATGCTCCACCAATTTTGGCGTGATGAGCTCAAAGGTCGCAAGCTACCGCTGGCGTTCTGGGAGATAGAGGACGACAACATCTTCTATGACGCCCTTCAGTATGTTTCAGGCTGCTTCTATGTCTATGGCGGACCGAAAGGAGAGGGGCACAGCTACGACGACATGAAAGGACTTCCGATAGGTCTTCAGCTTGCCGTCACCATCTTCGAGCTAGAGGATGGATTCACCACAGACGGATGGACAACCATCTCGAACATGGGTACCGACCGATTGGCTGAAGTACTAGAGGCGTATCGCATCATCGGCCTGACCGAACGCGCGGTAGCTTTGAAGAGGGTCATGGAGGCGTTTCGCGAGGATCCGGAAAACGAAGAAGCTCTCCCTGCAGCGGCAAAGGGTGAACTACCGGACATGATTGACGATGATGATGCTTCGGCGAGAGTTTTGGCCTACCTCCGAGACAACGCAAATGAAAAGTTTGGTCACGTCCCTGAGGCCTGTAATGCCTAACGGCTTCGTCAAATGGACCCACAACGGCGGCCAGCTTGGTCGCTATTCTTTAGATCTGAGTGCGCCGTTGCGGCACATTCACGGCCGACGTTAACTCGCAAGAAAGCCCCCCATTGCAAATCATCATCGCCGGAACCGGCAAGCTTGCTACCGAATTGCTCCAGTCCATGAAGCTTGGTCCCTCGGCCAAAGTCGAATCCTGGGCCAACACGCTTGGTGGCGCAGCGAAGTCCATCGTGGTGCATGCAGGCTCGGGCCGGGAGCTTGAGGCCATTACTGCCTACTGTGCCTCCACGCAATCAACACTGATTGAGCTTGCGACGGGTTCGAGGCTTGAATCCTTGCCGGTTGCTTTCCCTGTAGTTTTGTGCCCGAACACGAACATTCTGATGCTCAAGTTCATGGCAATGCTGGATCAAAGTGGCAAGATGTTCAACGGCTACACGATCAACATCACCGAATCGCACCAGGCATCAAAGAGCTCGGTGCCCGGCACTGCTGTGAGTATTGCGCACTCGCTTGGATTGGATAGCGGCGACATTCAATCAGTGCGCGACACCAGTGTCCAAAGAACACAACTGGAGATTCCGCAGGGCGATCTTGAGCGCCACGCTTTTCATCGCGTCGTCATCAGTGAAGGCGCCTGCAGCGTAACGCTTGAGACGCGTGTATTTGGAGACGCTCCCTATGCAGAAGGTGTCGCTCAAATTGTTGCCGCTGTGTCCAGCCATCCGCTTGAGAATCGGCTCTACTCTGTTATGGAGTTCGTCAAAAGTGGTTGGCTCTAGGACGGTAGAGCCTGTCGGCCGGGGCATTCCAGCCCGGAGATAATGCTTCGCTTCCCCGCCACCTATTCTGAGTATTCAATGCCTTTGCGCACTGCTCTCACCCTTTTGCTTTTCCTGGCTGCCGCATCGCCTGCATGGAGCTCAGGCAGTGAGATGGCAGGCCTGGCGGTCGTGGTACCGCTGCTTGTTGCCGGCGCTTTTGTTATCTTTGCCGCTCTTGTTTGGTTGTTGTACAACGCTTTGCCAAGATCATGGCCAAAGGCCAAGCGCTTGATTGTGGCTCTGGTGGTTTCACCGTCGGCGTTTGGTGTGCTGGTTCTGCTGTTGTCAGGGCCTGGCCTGCTGCAACAGCTGCTTGCTCGGGTTTTGCTGCCGTAAACACAGCCCCGGAATCCGCTGGCGCGTCCAGCTGCAAAGCGCTCCTTTTCTGTGGATGGCAGTCTACAAGGCCACTGTGCGAAACCCTGCAAACACATCACAGCGGTGAGGCTGAAAGAAATTGCGGTAGCGCGGGTTGTGCAGTCGGTCATGGGTGGCAAACGCGCCGCCGCGCAGCTCGCGGTGGTCACCGCCAAACCAGGGTTGCGAGTATTCCCGGTAAGGGCCGGGTTCAAAACCAGGGTATGGGTTAAACGAGTCTGCTGTCCATTCCCACACGCTGTGGCCCCAGTGGAAGCCGGGCAGCGTCTGTGCGGCGTATTCCCATTCAGCGGCACTGGGTAGGCGCCTACCAGCCCACAGGCAGTAGGCCTGTGCTTCAAACGCGTTCAGGTGTATGGCCGGTGCGTTGGGCGGAAGCGGCAGCCATTGGTCAAACCAGCGCATCTGCCACCCGTTGTTGGCAGTGTGCCGCCAGCGCTGTGGGTGTGCCATGCCTGACTGGGCACGCCAAACTCCGGCTTCAGCTGGCCAAAATTGTGGTGCGTTGTAGCCGCCCGCTTCTACAAAAAGGGCAAAGTCTTGCGCCGTTACCGGCGCACTGTCGATACCAAACGTCTGCAAGGGCACCGTGTGCGCTGGGCACTCGTTGTCAAAAGCAAAACCGGGTTCGGCCGGGTTGTAGCCCAGGCGCACGGTAGCTTCTGGCACGGTTAGCAGCGTGCGCTGCGGCACCGCTGGCACTTCCACGCCCGCAGGGGCGGGGTAGCCTAGTGTGGCGCGCATCCAGCAAAAGGCTTCGCCATGCATGTCTTCATGGAACAGTGCCAGCCGGTGATAGTAAAGCGCGTCGGTTGTTGTTTCGGCTGCCGAGTGGTCGTGGCTGGGTATGGCACCCAGGCAAGCTTCCAACTGCCCTTGCAGCATGGCATCCACCTCTTTGCGGGTGGGCATGCTCTCTACCCAGCGCTGGGCGTGGGCCAGGCGGGCGGAGTCCAGCAGCGCGTCGGGTCCGGCAAAGCGCGGCGCATGTGCCGCGTGCGCAAAGCCCTTTGCGTCACGGTGGTGGGGGCCGCGCAATATCCAGAACTCTGCAAACCAGGCGATGTGCGCCAGTTCCCACGCGATGGGGTTGATGCCGACTTGTCGGGCGGGGCTCCATTGCGCGTCGCTCAGGTCATTGACCCGCTGCAGCGTTTGGAGCCGGCTGTCGCGCAAGGCGGCGGCCAATGCGTCACCGCTGAGTTGGCGATTGGTGTCCATTACTGTGGGCGGCCCACTATGGCCACGGTGGTGTAGCGCACGTCTAAGCCGTCTTTGTGGGCCAAGCGGTGGTAGACGTCGCGCACCACTTGGCTGGCCTGGCGCCCGGGCTCAGAGTCCCGCACAGGCATGTAGGAGCGGGAGAAAACCAGGCTCAGAAGGCCTTCCTCGTTCAACCGGTGTTCGTGTGGCCATGTCAGCTCCTGCGGCGTGCAGGAGCCAAAAAAGGCGGGTACCTGGCCGCGCTCTTCGTGCGCGAGCAGGGCCCCACGTTTGGCACCGCCGTACTGCGCAAAGATAACGTCCAGGGCCACGTGCAGCGGGTCGGTCAGCACGCGGTCATTCCAGATCAGTGCGACCTGACCCTGGGGTTTAAGCACGCGCAAAAATTCTGCCCGTGCCGCAGCGATGTCAAACCAATGGAAGGCCTGTGCAGCGGTGATCAGGTCTGCAGACGCGTCGGGCAATGGCAGATGTTCGGCCGTGCCGCTTGCGCTGCGATAGCCCGCAAAACGCGCGGCCAGCGTGTGGTCTGCTGCGGCACGCATACTGTCACTGGGTTCAACGGCGGTGACGGTGTAGCCCTGTGCCAGCAGACCCTGGGTCAGCAGCCCCGTACCTGCGCCCACATCGGCCACCATGGCGCCGGGTTTCAGATGGCAGGCCACGCGCAAGGCTTCAAACAACGCGGCCGGGTAGTCGGGGCGCGAGGCTGCGTAGTCGCTCACTTTGGAAGAAAAAATCTGCCCCGTGCCGCCTTGGGGTTCGTACAGAGAGCGCAGTTGGGCGCCGGTATCGGCTGCGAAAGTGGAGGGTGTTGGTGTAGACATGCCCCAAGTGTGCCGCCTTTTTTTACTGCACGACGTACACCACCGCACTGCGGGCCGGCACGGTGAAGCGGCTTGTAGGCCAGTTCGGAGAGCGCAAGGGTTTGCAGCACCTTGTCTAGGTAGGCGAAACACAGCGGCTCCTGGTAGTTGTACCCGGGGTAGCCCCGGCCGTTCAGATGGCCTTCCAGTACAACGGCGATTTGCGTGGGGCTGGGGCCGAAGTAGTGTGTTTGGAAGGTCCAGTCCAGCAACGTGATACGCAGAATCTCCATGCCCGCTAGGAAATAGGCCACACTCTGGTTTGTGGCATGGATGGCCATCGCCAACATTTGCACCCATGCTTATTGGCAGTGAAGCAATAAGCATGCAAAACCATGTGAGCCACAGAGCGTTTCTCGTCGCGATGGTGCCACTTTTTAAACCAAGTGCTGTTTGCTTGGAACCGCCCTGATAATATTCAACGCTCTTCCATGGGGCTTCCGCTGTTTGAGTGTGCGGAAATGACGAGTTTTGTGCAGTGGATGCTACTTAAAGACGATGGTCTTGCCGCGCCTGGGCATCATGTGCGCAACATCGGTGCATATTCCAAGTATGACGATGCACTCCCGAATTGATAGTTAAACAGTATGCCGTCCAACACATGACCTCTGCGTATACAACTAAGCCGCCAATACCAAGCATTGATCAGGCTATTGCCTATTTTCGGCGGGGAGATCTCGCCAACGCCGAAAGCGTTTGTCAAAGACTGATGCTCATCACATCGAATAATTTCGATGTTTTCTACCTGAGCGGAATGGTCGCCGCAGCCCAGGGGAAGCTTGAGTTTGCTGACGAGACGTTGAAGATAGCGTCTCAATTGAAGCCGGATGTAGCCTCGTTGCACAGCGATCGCGGAATAGTGCTTCAGAGGATGGGGCAACTCAGTGAGGCCATCCACTGCTACAAGAAAGCTATCGAGATCGATTCACGGCTCTGGATGGCACACTTCAATTGTGGGATCGCACTGGAATTGCTTGGGCAAAGTGAGGAGGCAATCACCTCATTTGACGCCGTACTTGCGTTGAAGCCGGACCTTGCGGCAGCGCTGAGTAACAAAGGCAAGGCATTGCGCAGCCTGGGGCGAACAGAGGCCGCTAAGGATGCTTTTAGAAACGCAATAGAAATGGATCCCAAGGGTGTCGACGTCTATTGCAACCTGGGTAACTTGCTGCAGACAGAAGGTGATTACCTTGGGGCCATTGACTGTTATCAAAAGGCGCTAGCAAGTAATCCAAACTACGCAGATGCACTCTGCAATATGGGAGCGGCGCTGGTCAAGGTTGAAAGAGGTTCTGAAGCCCTCGGGTGTTTCGACCGCGCAATTCAAGTCAATCCGCAACATGCTCAGGCATACAGCAATCGCGGAATACTACTGGTCAACATGGGTGAGTTTGAGTCCGCACTACCAAGTCTGGAAGCTGCGCTTTCTTATTCATCAAATATTGATTTTTTACTGTCATCGCTAGTCAGAGCCAAAATGTCGTTGGGCGATTGGAAGGGCAATGACCAACTGGTTGAAAAGCTGAAGCAGGAGATAGTGCAAGCAAAAACTGTTTCCAATCCGTTCGTCGTAATCGGATTGATTGACTCTCCTGCTTTGCAAAAGACTGCCGCTGAAACATGTGTACAGCGGCTATATCCGCCCAATGATGCTTTGGGTGACATTTCTTCGCGGGCGATACATGGCAAGATAAGAATCGGCTATTTTTCTGCCGACTTTCACGATCATGCAACGATGTACTTAATGGCTGAATTGTTTGAGTTGCATGATCGGAACGCGTTTGAACTCTATGCCTTTTCATTTGGATCCGAAACCCGCGGGGAAATGCGAAACCGCATTGTCCCGTGCTTTGATCAGTTTATTGAAGTCGCAAGCATGAGCGACATCGAGGTCGCTCGCTTGAGTCGGACGTTGGGTATAGATATAGCAGTAGATCTCAAAGGGCTTACCGCTCACGGTCGTCCAAGCATATTTGCATACAGGGCGGCTCCTGCGCAAGTCGCATATCTCGGACATCCAGGAACCATGGGAGCCGCATACATGGACTACGTAATTGCTGACGAAATAGTCATTCCAAGAAGCGAGTGGGCGCATTACTCCGAAAAAGTTCTCTATGTGCCAAATTGCTACCAGGTTAACGATAGGAAGCGAAGAATCTCTACCGCAGTGATATCCAAGGCAGAGTGCGGTCTTCCGGAGAATGGGATTGTCTATTGCTGTTTCAACAGCGTGTACAAGATAACTCCAGCTGTGTTTGGCAGTTGGATGCGGATTCTCAGAGATGTAGAAGGAAGTGTTTTGTGGTTGCTTGAGAGCTCTCGCACATGTATTGACAATCTTCGCTCAGAAGCTATGTTGCGCGGCGTGGACCCAACCCGATTGGTCTTTGCAGAACAGCGACCGCTTGAAGAGCATCTTGCGAGGTACAAGCATGCAGATCTCTTTCTGGATACTAGTCCCTGCAATGCCCACACAACAGCCAGTGATAGTTTGTGGGCGGGAGTTCCTGTTTTGACCGTTATGGGCAATACCTTTGCGGGCAGGGTAGCAGCAAGTCTGCTGCATGCAGTTGGGTTGTCAGAGATGATTGCAGAGTCTTGGCGTGACTACGAAGCAATCGCCGTTAGCCTGGGCCGTCAGCCAATTGCGCTCACTAAACTGCGCGAGAAGTTAGAGTACAACAGACCTAATGCACCACTTTTCAATAGTCCTGTGTTTACAAGTCACATTGAGGCTCTGTACAAACAAATTCACGCAAGCATGTAGGGCCTGAGTTCGCCTGAATGCCTAAAAGCCGAGCTTCCAGAGGTGATCTGCTGCAGCACGCATGTTGTCACTGGGGTCAATGGCGGTCACGGGGTAGCCCGGTGTCGCATGGTTGGAGTGCGGCCATCCCCCTTTTTTCTATTGCGTCACGTACACCACCGCACTGCGGGCCGGCACGGTGAAGCGGCCGCTGGCACGGTCCACCGCAGCGGTGTTGCGCACACGGGCATCAGCCGCTTCTGCGCTGGCCTGTACTGGGTGCAGCTGAAACGGTTTGCCAGCCAGCTCGGGTAGCGTTACGGTTTGCGTCACCTTGTCTACGTTGATGACATACAGCAACTCCTGGTAGTTGGCCCCGCGGTAGCCCCGGCCATTCAGATGGCCTGCCAGTACCACGGCATTTTGCGTGGGGCCGGTGTTGGGAAAGCTCAGGCGTTGTTGGATGTCGGCCGCCGTGCGCAGCCGCAGCAGTGTGGAACTGGCGCGAATGGCCAGCAGGTCTTTGAATGCATCGCGGGTGAATGCAATGTCTGCGGGCGTGGGGCGCAGGCTGGTATCAGCCAGAAGAGGGCGCATCAGCGGCCAGCTTTCGACGTTGTCGGCCTTGGGCGGCAGGCCGGTGCCGAAGAAGTTTGTCTGGTAGGTCCAGTCCAGCCGGTTGAACCAGTCACCCGAGTCATAGCTGTTGCGGTCCAGCGACTTGGATCGAAGGATCTCTGTGCCCGCATGGAAATAGGCCACACCCTGGCTGAAGGCATTGATGGCCATGGCCAGCACTTGCACACGGGCTCGGTCTTCTGTGCTGGTCCCCACGGGCAGCTTGAAGATGTTGTTGTCAAACAGGGTCTGGTTGTCGTGGTTCTCCACGTAGTTCACCACTTCGGATGGCTCGCTGGCATAACCTGCGGGCTGGCCTGCGTAGTCGATGTCGGAGAGTTTTTTGCGCTGACCAGTGTGGGTCATCATTTCGTAGCTACGAATGGATCCGGCCAGGCCCACGCGCACCATGTCGGCGGAGCGCTGTAGGTCCTCTGGTGTGGCGGTGGACAGCGCGTTGCGGTCGTAGACCATGCCATTGGTGTAGCCCTGGTTGCGGATCAGCGCGTCGCCGTTGTCGCCCGCGCTGCCGCCACGCACGGCGTCCCGCGCCCGGTCGCTGAAGGTGCCAATGCCGCTGCCATTCAACGACAGTTGTGAGGCCTGCACAAAACGCGCACCGTTGGCTACTTCGCCAAAGTTCCAGCCCTCGCCAATCAGGTGGATGTGGCGGCCAGTGGCCTTGTTGACCTGTGCCTGCAGCGCTTCCATCACCGTGCGAGGTTGGTGCGCCATCAGGTCAAAGCGGAAGGAGTCGATGCGGTACTGCTTGGCCCACAGCACCGCCGAGTCAACCATGAGTTTGCCCATCATCATGTTCTCGGTGGCGGTGTTGTCGCAGCAGGTGGATCGCTCGATGGCACCAAAGGCATCCAGACGGTGGTAGTAGCCTGGCACGATGCGGTCCAGCACCGACTGGGGGTTTTGGCCGGAAGCGCTGGTGTGGTTGTAAACCACGTCCATACCCACGCGCAGGCCGGCGGTGTGCAGTGCCATGACCATCTGGCGCAGCTCTCGGATGCGTGTTGCACCGTCGTCAGCATTGCTGGCGTAGCTGCCTTCGGGTGCATTGAAGTGCAGGGGGTCGTAGCCCCAGTTGAAGCAATCCTTCGCGGCAGAGGCGGAGCTGGCGGCTTGTGGTGCTTCGCTGTCGCCCTGAGCGGGTGTGGCGATGGCGGGTGTGGTGCAGCCCCGTTCGGGCACGGAGGCAATATCGAAGATGGGCAGCAAGTGCACATCGGTCATGCCAGCCCGGGACAAGGCGCGCAGGTGGCGCATGCCGTTGGACTCTGTCTGGGTGAATGCCAGGTACTTGCCGCGCTGGGCTTCGGGCACCGAGGCATCGCCCACGGAGAAGTCGCGCACATGCAGCTCATAAATGGACATGTCCACCGGTGCTTTGACGCGCTGTGGTGCCTGGTGCTGGTCCCAGCCCGTAGGCTTGAGGCTGGCGTCGCCCAGGTCGGCAATGTAGCTGCGTTGCGAATCGGCGTTCAGGCTGACGGCATAGGGGTCGGTGACGCGGTTGCGCACCACACCTATGCCGGGTACGAACACATCGACCAGGTAACTGTAGTAGCGCCCGGTCAGTTTGCTGCCATGTCGGTAGCGCCAGGCGCCGGTGGCGGCATCGCGCCGCAGCGCAGGTGCGGCGATGGCGCGGCCCTGTGCGGTGTCGAACAGGCAGGCGTGGACCTGCTGTGCGGTGGGCGCCCACAGCTTGAGTTGGGTGTGACGCGGGCCCAAGGTGGCGCCCAGGTCAGTGATGCGGTTTGCGGGGGCATAGGCAGCGTCCAGCGCGCCAGCCAGTTGGATGGGTGTGGACTGCACCACCCGACCCGTGTCATCTTCCTGCACCAGCAGCAGTTGACCCTGGCGCTGCAGGTGCAGGCGCTGCAGGTCTGTGCCCTGGACCGCCAGCACGGTGCCCGGCTTGACGTAGGCAAACCGTTGGGCAGTGTGGGCCGGCATGGCTTGGGTGTGTAGCGTCAGCACCAACGGTGCTCCGTCCGACCCGGTTACGGCCTCACCCGCAGTTGCACGTAGTTGACCTGTGCGTGAGTGGTGCAGGGTGAACCGCCCCTTTGGCGCAATGCCGGGCCATTGCAGCAGTTGCTGGTTCAGCCACACAGCTTGCGGTACAGACGGGTTTGCCGGGGTGGCGGCGGGCGTGGCCTGCAGCACGGTTTGAAAGCTGTCGCCGTTGCAGGCTGCCAGCAGCGCAGGCGTCGTAGTGTGGGCATTGCCTGTGGGTGTTTGGGCCGCTACGCCACTGCCGGCGGCCGCCAGCGCGACAACCAGCAGGCCACCCTCCGCAAGCCATTTGAAAGTGCTGGCCCGATGTTGAGGGATGGTCCGGAGTTTTGGCAGATGCGTCATGGATCTAATCGGGCACTAGCCCCGGTGAAATATGTCTAAGTTGCTATCAATAGGTGAGCAAATCAGCTGATTGAGCGCTGTGGGCGCTTCGTTGTGTGAGCATGGCATTTAACTACATCGCCGACGCAAAACATAGGTAGTATGATTACACGAATGCTGCACATTGTGTAGAATTGTCTGAATAATCAATAACATTTGCCATTATTTGGTTGGTGTTAATAAGTAGTTTGACTACAACGAGGTTTCAATGGTTCCACCTTTCACCGCACAGCGGGCGCTCCGATACAGTGGGTTGCGAGCGGCTGCCCGGTCAGCGTTGGTGCTTGCCGCGCTGTGCGGCGGCGCAGCCAGCTTTGCCGTGGATACGAGCCCGGTCCCGGCCACCCTGCAACCCAGCAGCCTGCCCGCCAATTGGCAACGCGGCGCCTTTATGGAAATCTTCGTACGCGCCTACAAAGACAGTGATGGCGACGGGGTGGGTGACCTCAAGGGCCTAACCCAGCAACTGAACTATTTGAAAGACCTGGGCATCAAGGGCATTTGGCTGATGCCTGTCACCACCAACGCTGATGGCGACCACGGTTATGCCACCACTGACTTTCGCGGCATAGACCCGGCCTACGGCTCGCTGGAAGATTTTGACGAACTGCTGCGCCAGGCGCACGCACGCGGCATCGGCGTGGTGATGGACTACGTCATCAACCACAGCGCCCGCCACCACCCCATGTTCATCAGTGCGCTCAAGGACGGTGCGGACAGCCCGTTTTATGACTGGTTTGTGTGGCAGAAGGAAGCGCCCCAGGGTTGGGACATCTGGGGCAAAAACCCGTGGACCCAAACCCACAAGGGCCACTACTTCGGCACCTTTGGCAAACACATGCCGGACTTCAACTTCAAGAACCCGGCCGTGCTGGCCTACCACCAGGACAGCCTGCGCTTCTGGCTGAACCGCGGGCTGGACGGCTTTCGACTGGATGCCGTGCCGCACCTGGTGGAGAACAGTGCCAAAGACTGGAACGACCAGCCCGAGAGCCGCCGCATCACCGGCGATTTGCGCGCACTGATTGCCACCTACCCACAGCGCCACGTGGTGTGCGAGGCCACGGCCAACCCCCAGGTCTATGCGGCGGCTGATATCTGCGGCAGTGCCTTTGCGTTTGGGCTGGAGCGCAATATTGTGAGCGCAGCTAAGGGCGACCCCAAGGCGATCCGTTATGTGGCGGACTACTTCACCACTGCGCCGCAGACCATGGCCACCTTTGCCGCCAACCACGATATCTTTGCCGGCGCACGCCTGTGGGATCAGCTGCGTGGCAACCAGGCGCAATACAAGCTAGCCGCTGCCTCCTACCTGCTGCAACCAGGCACGCCTTACATTTACTACGGTGAAGAGATTGGTATGGCCGGCATCAAAGGCCTGGACGGCGATGAACCGCTGCGCGCGCCGATGAGCTGGATCGCAGACAAGCAGGGCGCTGGCTTTACCACCAGCAGCAAACCCTTTCGCCCCCTCGCACCCAATGTGGCGCGCTACAACGTGGTGGCGCAGTTGGCCGATCCCAACTCCCTGCTGTCGTTCTACAAAAGCATGTTGGCCTTGCGCAATACCTTGCCGTCGCTTTCCGGCGGCAGTTATGACGCGCCGGTGGTGCAGGGCAGGGTGATGGCCTATCGGCGCACACTGGGGGCTGAGACCACGCTGGTTGCTATTAACTACGGCACCAAGCCCAGCACCTTGAAGCTGCAAAACATGCAGCCAGGCGACCGGTTTTCTGCCGCCTACCCGCATAAGTCCAAAGCTGTGCAAACCAATGCGCAGGGCTCTCTGAGTCTGCGTCTGCCCGCTCAGTCAGTGCGGGTGTACACCGTGCTTCGCTGATCTTTCGCACTATCCTTCGTTCCAATTCCTCGCCCCATTCCCAGCCTTTCTACTCGTTCGCGCACCGCCATGTACTTCAACAAAATCCGCCACCCATCCAACTTCACCTTCGCCAGCGCACATACCAACCAGACGCTGAGTGTGGGAGCCAAAACCGTTCAAGCTTCGGTGCGCGATTTGGGTGAAGACGTGTTCCATCTGGAGTTGAAGGATCCGAAGCGCTGGCCGCTGGATGCTCGCGTGTTGCCGCTGCATGATGCTGCTTTCAAATCGAGCAAGTCGCAGTACCAACTTGGCATCTCTGCCACCGGCCATCTGGCATTGACTGCCCCCGACGGAGCCGAGCTGCTCAGTGGTGTGGCCAGCGCCAGTGTGGGCGTCTGCGGCAGCGCCTGGCTGGTGCAGTTTGCGCGCAATGCCGATATGCGTTTCTTCGGCCAGGGTGAAAAGACCACCGGTCTGGAGAAGACTGGCAAGCGCACCAAATTCTGGAACGCCGATGTGTGGGCTGACCACGCCATGCACACCATTGAAAACGGCCAGGCCGACCCGCAATATGCGGCCGTGCCCTACCTGTTGGTGCGCCACGGTGCGCGCTGGGTTGGCATCCTGGTGGACCACCCCGGTGCGGTGTTTATGGATACGGGTTCCAACTGGTTTTTCTCAGGCAAAGACGACCAGAACGCGCCACCTGCCTTCTGGTTTGGGGCCGACGTAGGTGTGCCCGCGTTTTATGTGATTGCCGGTGACAGCGCCGCATCGGTCACGCAGCGCCTGCAGCGCCTGGTCGGTACCACACCACTGCCTCCGCTGTGGTCGCTGGGCCACCACCAGTGCCGCTGGGGTTATGCCGGCACCAAAGATTTGAACGCGCTGGATGCAGGCTTTGCCGAACACGAATTCCCTGCCGATGGCCTGTGGCTGGACATTGACTACATGGACCGTTACAAGGTCTTCACCACTAGCCCCGAGCACTTTGGTGACCTGGGCGCTGAGCTGAAGCAATTGCAGGCCAACGGCCGGCGCATCGTGCCGATTCTGGACCCCGGTGTGAAGGTGGAGGAGGGCTATGAAGTGGCCGAGAGCGGCATGTCTGCTGGCATCTTCTGTCACAACCCTGAGGGCCAACCGTATGTGGGCTTTGTGTGGCCGGGCCGCACCTGGTTCCCGGACTATTCGCTGCCCGAGGGGCGTGACTGGTGGGCCAAGTATTCCAAGGCCTTCCGCGAGTCCGGGTTTGACGGTGCCTGGCTGGACATGAACGACCCCAGCACCGGTGCCGCCGAGGTGGATGACATGCTGTTCAATCGCGGAACCTGGCCGCATTGGACGTACCACAATCAATACGCCGTCGGCATGGCCCAGGCCACGCGTGACGGCTTTCTGGCCGCCAAGCCAGACGAGCGGCCCTTTTTGCTGGCCCGCAGCGCCTACACCGGCTCCAGCCGTTTCACCGCGCTGTGGACGGGCGACAACCACAGCAACTGGCACCACCTGCGCACCAGTATCCACTGCAGCATGAACCTGGCTTTGTCAGGCATTCCATTCAACGGGCCGGACGTACCCGGCTTCGGCAGCCATGCCGACAAGGAGTTGGCCATCGCCTGGTACAAGGCTGGCTGCCTGTTCCCCTTCATGCGCAACCACGCCAATGCGGGAACCGCACGGCAAGAGCCCTGGGTCTTTGGCCCCGAGGCGCTGCAGACCATACGCCACCATGTGCGCCTGCGCTACAAGCTCTTGCCCTACATGTACCAACTGT
This sequence comes from uncultured Rhodoferax sp., assembly GCA_963513355.1. GTDB lineage: Bacteria > Pseudomonadota > Gammaproteobacteria > Burkholderiales > Burkholderiaceae_C > Allorhodoferax. The sequence continues at coordinate 22,302 of CAUPQG010000029.1, forward strand.
GGAACGACCAGGAACAAAACGGCACGGCCGTGATGCGCCCGCTGTTCCATGACTACAGCAACACCGATGCCATGGAGCTGGACCGCATAGACGACCAGTTTTTGATTGGCCCAGCCATCCTGCAAGCGCCCATCGTTCAGCAGGGCCAGCAGCAGCGCACGGTTGCGCTGCCGGGCACCGGGCGATGGATGGATGTGAACACCGGCGCATTCCTGGCAGGTGGCCGCAACATCCATGTCACCAGCAATACCGAGAGCACCCCGATCTACCTGAAAGAGGGCAGCCTGGTCCCCATGCAAGTGGGCGTACGCACCACGGCGGCCAATGACCTGGCCGACATTGAGCTGCATGTGATTCTGGGCGCGGGCAGCACGGACACTGCCACGCTGGACTACGTGGCTGACGACGGCCTGAGCTACGGCTACCAGCGTGGTGCGCGCAGCGTCTATCGCTTGACCGCCACGCGCGCGGGCGATGGGCTGACGCTGGATGTCAGCGCCTTGCAAACCGGCTGGAAGCCGCTACGCCTGCGTGTGGTGGGTTACGACGGTGCCAGCAGCGTGCAACTGCGGGTGGGCGACAAGACCAGCAGCCTAGCGCTGACGCCAGTTGCATGGAACTTCAGCGGCGGTGTGCTGCTGGCGGCTACCAGCACCGCCATCAATTTGTAGTGATGGCCGGTAGCGATGCAGCCCGCGGCAAGGGCTAGGGCAGCACGTTTTTGGCCAATACCAGGCGGGGCTGGCTGTCCAGCGTCAGATACAGGTCGCGGCCTTTGGGGATCATGTCCACCCAGTTGAAACCGGGCAAGCCCGTGTCGGCCAATGTGAACAAGGTGCGTACATTGCCACTGTCGTCAACCAGACGCACCGCATTGGCATCCAGCACCAGCAGGCGGTTGTCGGGTAGCACGCGCAGGCGTTTGATGTTGGCGAATCGGGCCGCACTGCCTTGACCGTCGATGGGTTGGGATAGATCGGAAGTGGGTGCGCGGATGCCAGCCACACCGGTCCAGTCGCCAGTGCTGGTTATGCGCCCCACTATGCCCGTGCCTGCCAGCCAGAAGCCGTTGTCACTGCGCTTCTGTACAAACTGCGTTTCCCCAGAGTTCAGCAGTGTGCGCTTGCCGTTGTACAGCGGAGACTCCACTGTACGCCCGGCTATGGCTTGCAGGCTGTTGTTGGTTGTGTCAAAGCGGTAGAGGATTGGCTCAAACTGTTCCGAGTTACCGATCAGGTAGGGGAAATCGTGTGACCTTCCGCCAGACGCAGCCCAGGGTGCCGGACCAACGGCCTGATAGCCAGAACTGCTGCGACGGTATATTTTCGAATTGGCAATCGCATAGGTTGTATCTGTCCCTTTGTCGTAGCCAATCAGGTATTGAGGTGGCTGATATTGGGATGGCAATAGCGGAGACGGTTGCCACCCGTAGCTGGAGCAACTCAAGCCCCGGGTACCATTATTGGCACACCCATCTCCACCGTAAACGGAAATCGGCCCCGTGTTGTCCTGCGCGGAGAATCGAGCGTTGGCGGTGTCATAACGAGCAGTTGGTGGGGCGAGCCACTTGTTTTGATTGGCAAACACCAGGTGGTCATTGCCGTCAAACCCCAGCAAGGTTGTGTTGCCAAAATGGGCACGCGCGGTGTAGCTGGGGCCGGATACGGTGGACAGTGTTGTTCCCGCCAACTTGCGGACCTGGCAGGTCACCGCGTCGTAGAAGATGATATTTCCATCGGAAGCAGTCACCACGTTGTGCGCCGACAGAAAGGTCGCCTGCGCAATGTTGCCATTGGTGCCCACCCCCGACGCATTGACACCGGCCGGACTGGCCAACAAGGACCAGCTCCCGTTCTGTCCCATGGCGAACAAATTGCCGTTGAGGCCGCCGCCCCAGACCAGATCACCGGATTCCGTCAGAGCAACACTTTCGAGCGCCAGTGTATTGGAGCTGTAAATATTGGAGCTCCACAACTCGTAGGATTTACTGGCCATGGCCTGCCAGCTGTTGTCCGTTCGCAGTTGCCAGTAGGTGACTGCGATGGGACGGGTGATTGTTGTATTGAACAGCTCGGGCGGGGTCTTCGTGGGTGATGTTGCGACCAGGGCCACCGTACCCGCGCGGTTGGTCAAGACCTTGACGTCGAAACCCGCGGAGGCCACGCTGTCGGGTACTGCTGTAGTGCTGACCTGCCAGCTGCCGTCCGTACTGCGGGTCAGGCTGCGCAAGTAGAAGCGGTTGGCACTGCCATCCTGTACCAGCAAGTACACCACGCCACTGCGCGCTGCAAAGCTTTTGATAGTGCCCAGTGCCACTTGGTCTGCCGGGCCATCCACCGGCGAACCGCTAAAGCTGGTGGCGGAGCCTACGCGCTCATCCTTCCCGTCGCTCTGCAAGGCCCCGCGCCGCAGCACCTGGTTGGCATCCACCCACCACAGCTTGCCCTCGGCGTCCACGCGCAAAACGTCTGGTGTCCGCGCGCTATAGGGCGTGCGGCGCCCTTGGCTATCGATCGTGAAGTAGGCGTATGCGCCGCCAGAGTCTGCGTTGGCCCGGCCCAGCAAGCCGCCATCGGGCAGGGCCACCATTTGAATGCTTGGAAAGCTCGCATATTGCCCTGGGTAGCGGGCTTGCGCCGCGTCCCCGTCCGAGTTGCCACAGGCGAAGTTGACCGGTCTGTTGTCCTGTGGGCTGACAAAGGCGTAGGACTGCGTAATTGGCGCTGGGGGCGTGGGGGCCATGCCATTGTTGTCAGTGCCAGCACCGCCGCCTCCACCACACCCTGTGGTCAACAAGCTACCGCTTATCGCCAGGCTTATGGCTATGCGCCGTATTCTTTGCACGATAGCGGTGTTGTCGCGCCCTGTTTGATCTGTCATATCTCATACTCCCTTGATGCACTTTTTTGTGGCGTAGTTTAGCGAGTGATGAACGCGCGATCGACGCGAATGGGCTATCGCTGTTGTAAGTCTTGACTTGTAATCGGGAGGTCACGCCGAGCGTGCACAATTAGGCCCAGAGCCGCGTACGTCCGCGCGAGCCAAACACAAGAGTAGTTGGAATGGGCATCCGAAGCAGTATTTGGGCCGCATTGGGCCGTAGTGAACCGTCAGACTCTGCCGACGTGGCGCTGGAGCGCGTGCGAAAGGCCATGCTGCTGGTGGTGGAAGAGTATGGTGGTGACAACCACATTCGCCTGGACATGAAGATCAACTTCGCCCGCGAGATCGCCGAACTCTGGTTTCTGCGCCCGGAACTGATGCACGTGGTCGCAGCGGCCCAAGGGGAACAGGTGGCGCAGGAATGCATGGCCGAGATCACCGCGCTTTTCAAAAAGCATCACCTGGGCGGAACACCCTCGCGTTTTGGCAAACTGTAGCGGTAGCCGCCACCTGTTGGTGCGCTATCTGCGCACAGGCGAGTCCTTGGAAATACCCCAAGACGAGGAGTCGCCAGAAGAAGAGTCTTTCGACTTGGCCCGTACTTCTTCTTTCGCCTGTTCCAGCGCAGGCGAGTAGGCCGGGCGCTGCGCCGCCATCCAGAGCGCAAAACCTACGCCACCAATGATCACCGCTGCGCCTACGACCAGCTTCAAGGCAGTTATCCAGACATTGGGTTCTTTCTCATCGTCTAGTGCCATTGCGTCTCCCGCTTGTCAGTCTGTTGGTATTTATAGGCATTGGTGCCGTCAATTGCGAATTAGGCCTGCTGAATGTCTCCAATACACAGGTACTTGATTTCCACATAGTCATCCATGCCGAAGTGTGATCCCTCGCGGCCCAGGCCAGACTGTTTGACACCGCCAAAGGGTACATGTTCCGTTGCCAGAATGCCAACGTTGATGCCCACCATGCCGTACTCCAGCGCCTCGCCCACCCGGTAGATACGTCCGATATCGCGGCTGTAGAAGTAGCTGGCCAGGCCGAACTCGGTGTTGTTGGCAGCCGCTATGGCTTCTTGTTCGGTCTTGAACTTGAACACCGGTGCAAACGGGCCAAAGGTTTCTTCGCGCGCGCACAACATATCGGGAGTGGCATCGGCCACCACGGTGGGCTCAAAAAACTGACCGGAGCCCAGCGTCTTCAAGCGTTTGCCGCCAGCCACTACACGGCCGCCTTTGGCCACGGCATCGTCCACATGGCGCTGCACTTTATCCAGCGCCGCTTCTTCAATCAGCGGGCCCTGGTTGATGCCTTCCTCAAATCCATTGCCCACCCTGGCGGTGCGCACTTTGGCGGCAAACTTTTCAACGAACTGGTCGTAAACACCTTCTTGCACGTAAAAACGGTTGGAGCAGACACAGGTCTGGCCGGCATTGCGGTATTTGCTGGCAAAGGCGCCTTCTACGGCGCTGTCGATATTGGCATCGTCAAACACGATGAAGGGCGCATTGCCCCCCAGCTCCAGGGACAGTTTTTTTACGGTAGGCGCGCTCTGCGCCATCAAAATGCGGCCCACTTCGGTCGAGCCAGTGAAGCTGATGTGGCGCACGACGTCACTGGCGCACAAGACCTTGCCAATGGCGATGGAGTTGCTGCTATCGGCGCACAGCATGTTGAGCACGCCAGGTGGAATGCCCGCGCGCTGGGCCAGTTCCGCAGCGGCCAAGGCGGTCAGTGGTGTCAGCTCGGCCGGTTTGATGATGACCGTGCAGCCAGCGGCCAGGGCGGGGGCCACCTTGCGGGTGATCATGGCCAGCGGGAAGTTCCAAGGCGTGATGGCCGCGCACACGCCAATCGGCTGCTTGATGACCATCAGGCGGCGGTTGTTGTCAAACTGGGGCAGGGTCTCGCCGTTGATGCGTTTGGCTTCTTCTGCAAACCACTCTACAAAGCTGGCACCGTAGGCCACTTCGCCCTTGGCTTCGGCAAAGGGTTTGCCCTGCTCGGCAGTCATGATGCGGCCCAGGTCGTCCTGGTTGGCCATCAGCAGGTCAAACCATTTGCGCAGGATGGTGCTGCGCTCCTTGGCTGTCTTGCTGCGCCAGGCGGGCCAGGCGGCATTGGCGGCTGCTATCGCAGCGTCGGCGTCAAGGGCGCCCAGGTTGGCCACATCGGCCAGCTTTTCACCGGTGGCGGGGTCCAGCACGTCAAACCGACTGGCGCCAGCCACCCATTGGCCGTTGACCAGGGCGTCGGTCTTGAAAATGCTGGGGTCTTTGAGTTGGGTCAGGGGGCCGGACAGGTTTGGCATGGGTGGGGTCTCTCGTGGATTTATTGTGTTGGGGGTGACTGTAGCGAACTCAAGTGGCAATGTTAGTCAACTTCGCAACACACGGGCCAGCCCCGGGTGTAACCCGCGCAGTCGCGGCGATAATAGAAAGCTTTCGATTTCCCTTTAGTTGTTGTTTAACGAGCCCACGCCATGACCCAAGCTGTAATGAACGTCGCCGAAATCCGCAAGTCTTTCCTCGACTTCTTCGCCTCCAAAGGCCACACCGTGGTGGCCAGCAGCCCACTGGTGCCTGGCAATGACCCTACGCTGATGTTCACCAACTCGGGCATGGTGCAGTTCAAAGACGTGTTTTTGGGCTCCGACAAGCGCTCCTATGTGCGTGCCGCGTCCGTTCAAGCCTGCCTGCGAGCCGGCGGCAAGCACAACGATTTGGAAAACGTGGGCTACACCGCTCGCCACCACACATTTTTTGAGATGCTGGGCAACTGGTCTTTCGGTGACTACTTCAAGCGCGAGTCGCTCAAATGGGCGTGGGAACTGCTGACCACCGTCTACAAGCTGCCGCCCGAGCGCCTGTTGGCCACCGTGTACGCCGAAGACGACGAAGCCTTTGACATCTGGACCAAGGAAATCGGCCTGCCACCTGAGCGCGTGATTCGCATCGGCGACAACAAGGGCGGTCGGTACAAGAGCGACAACTTCTGGATGATGGCCGACACCGGCCCCTGCGGCCCTTGCTCGGAAATCTTCTACGACCACGGTGATCACATCCCCGGTGGCCCACCCGGCAGCCCGGACGAAGACGGCGACCGCTTCATCGAAATCTGGAACAACGTGTTCATGCAGTTCAACATGGCGGAAGACGGCTCGGTCACCCCGCTGCCAGCCCCTTGCGTGGACACCGGCATGGGTCTGGAGCGCCTGGCGGCCATCCTGCAGCACGTGCACAGCAACTACGAAATCGATCTGTTCGACGCATTGATCAAGGCCGCCGCTCGCGAGACCGGTTGCACCGATCTGGACAACAAATCCCTGCGCGTGATAGCCGACCATATCCGCGCCACCGCCTTCCTGGTGAGTGATGGCGTCATCCCCAGCAACGAAGGCCGCGGCTACGTGCAGCGCCGCATCGTGCGCCGTGCCATCCGCCACGGCTACAAGCTGGGCAAAAAGACCCCCTTCTTCCACAAGCTGGTGAAAGACCTGGTGCAGGTAATGGGCGCGGCCTACCCCAATCTGGCCAACCAGGAAGCACGCATTACCGAGGTGCTGCGCGTGGAAGAAGAGCGCTTCTTTGAAACACTGGCCACGGGCATGCAGATTCTGGATGAAGCGCTGGCAGGAGGTGTGAAGGTTTTGCCCGGTGAGGTAGCTTTCAAGCTGCATGACACCTATGGCTTTCCGCTGGATTTGTCAGCCGATGTGTGCCGTGAAAACGGGGTTGACGTCGATGAGGCTGGTTTCCACGCCGCCATGGAAAAGCAGAAGGCCGCGGGCCGCGCAGCTGGCAAGTTCAAGATGGACAAGGCGCTGGATTACTCCGGCGCAAGCAACACGTTTGTGGGCTACGAGCACCTGACCCAGGAGACCAAAATCGTGGCCCTGTATGCAGACGGTACGCCGGTTGCCACCCTCAAGGCCGGGCAACCCGGTGTAGTGGTGGTGCAAAGCACGCCGTTTTATTCCGAAAGTGGTGGTCAGGTGGGCGACCAGGGAGCCATCTTTTGCGACGGTGGCCTGTTCCAGGTGGAAGACACCCAAAAGATCAGGGCCGACGTTTTTGGGCACCATGGCGTGCTCGCGCAGGGCATTCTGGCCGTAGGCGATGCCGTCACCGCCCATGTGGACGCCAGCGTGCGCGCCGCCACCGTGCGCAACCACTCGGCCGCCCATTTGATGCACAAAGCCCTGCGCGAAGTGCTGGGCGACCACGTGCAGCAAAAGGGCTCGCTGGTCAATGCCGAGCGCACCCGCTTCGACTTTGCGCACAACGCCCCGGTAACCGACGCGCAAGTGCGCGAGATCGAGAACCGCGTCAATGCCGAAATCTTGTCCAACGCCGCTGCCCAAGCCCGGGTCATGGACATCGAATCGGCCCAAAAGACTGGGGCCATGATGCTGTTCGGCGAGAAGTACGGCGAAACCGTGCGGGTGCTGGACATTGGTAGCAGCCGCGAACTCTGCGGTGGTACCCACGTCAAAGCCACGGGCGATATTGGCCTGTTCAAGGTGGTGGGCGAGAGTGGTGTGGCCGCTGGCGTGCGCCGTATCGAGGCTGTGACCGGCGTCAACGCCCTGTCTTACCTGCAAGACCTGGAAGACACCGTGGGTGCAGCTGCCGCCGTAGTCAAAGCCCCCGTGGCCGAGTTGGCCACCAAGCTGGGCCATGTGATGGACCACGTCAAGGCGCTGGAGAAGGAAGTGGCTGCGCTCAAAGGCAAGCTGGCGTCTGCCCAGGGCGACGAGATGCTGAGCCAGGCTATAGACATTGGCGGCATCAAGCTGCTGGTCGCCAAGCTGGACGGAGCGGACGTCAAAACCCTGCGCGACACCATGGACAGGCTCAAGGACAAGCTCAAGACCGCAGTGGTGGTGCTGGGTGTGGTCGATGGAGACAAGGTGCAGATCGCCGTGGGCGTGACTACCGACACCACTGCCAAGGTCAAGGCGGGTGAGCTGGTCAACTTCATCGCTGCGCAAGTGGGCGGCAAGGGCGGTGGCAAGGCCGACATGGCCATGGCCGGCGGTACCGAGCCCGCCAAGCTGCCAGCCGCTTTGGCCAGCGTGCAGGCCTGGGTGGCTGCCAAACTCTGATGTGATTGTGGTCTGCTACTAAATATGTAGCGGTACCATCATATTTATCGGGGGCTAGGGGCTTGTTTTGCTTAAAGTGCCCTGGCCCACAGGCGCTGGGCCAGCGCCTCCACTATGTGCTCTTGCGGCTGGCTGGGCGCGCCCGCTGCCAGTTGCGTTTCTACCAGCCGCTGCAGGGTTTCCAGGTGCGGCATCAACGTGCCAAAAAACTGCACCCGCTCCCTTGCGGCTATCAGCAGTGTGGGGAAGTTCTCCACTTCTACCGGGTCGACCAGGTCGGATTCGTCTTCCACATCCACCCAGATGAACCTCACCGCTGGAAAGGCGGCTTGCAATTGTTCGAAACGCGGCAGGTACTCGCGGCAGGTGCCGCACCAGTCTGCGCACAGGCAGGCTACCAGCAGGGGAGCCGCTGTGGGCTGTGAGGGGGATTTCTCGGAAATCGGCATGCCCCAATGATCGCAGAACAATACCCGCAAAACCCGGGCATGAAGTCATCCCCAACTTGCATGCCATGTGGCTCCAACCGTGACCATAATCCAGTCTTTACGTTGGAGTCCGCATGCCCCCATCCCCCATTCGCCGCATTGCCATTTGTACCGGAGGTGGGGACGCGCCGGGCCTCAACGCGGTGATTCGTGCGGTGACCATCGCGGCCATTCGCCGTGGATGGGAATGCCTTGGCATTCGCGATGGGTTCAATGGCATCCTGTTCCCCGAGCGCTACCCGGCGGGCGGGGTAGTGCACCTGACCCGCGACACCGTGCGCAGCATTGCACACCAGGGCGGCACCATCCTGGGCACCACCAACAAGGGCGACCCGTTCCACTGTCCAACCCGCCAGCCCGATGGCACCGTGGCTGAGGCTGACCGGTCCGACGACGTGGTGGCCTACTTTGCCGAACACCAGATCGACGCCCTGGTATCGGTGGGTGGCGATGGTTCGCTGACCATTGCCCATGCCCTGCAGCAAAAGGGTTTGCGAGTGGTGGGCGTGCCCAAGACCATAGACAACGATCTGGACAAGACCATGACCACCTTCGGGTTCGACTCTGCAGTGGGTTTTGCCACCGAGTGTCTGGACCGCCTGCACAGCACCGCACAGAGCCACCAGCGGGTGATGGTGGTGGAGGTCATGGGCCGTTATGCAGGCTGGATCGCCCTGCACGCTGGTATTGCCGGCAACGCCCACAGCATTCTGATACCCGAGATCCCCTTTGATCTGGAGCAGGTGGCCCAACACATCCAGGCGCGTGACGCCTATGGCCAGACCTATTCCATCGTGGTGGTGGCCGAAGGTGCCGCACCGCGCCATGGCCATGCCCATGTGTTGCAACCCGCCGAGGCCGGCCACGCCGAGCGCCTGGGTGGCATGGGCGAGCAGGTGGCCAAGGCCCTGCAGACGCGCACGGGCAAGGACACCCGTGTGGTGGTGCTGGGCCATTTGCTGCGCGGTGGCAGCCCCACCGCCTTTGACCGCCTGGCGGCACTGCGTTTTGGTGCCGCCGCCGTGCGCGCGCTGGACGATGGATTGAGCGGCGTCATGGTGGCGCTGGCTTTTCCCAATGTGAATTACGTACCACTACAAGACGTGGCCGGCCGCATGAAGGCCGTGCCACTGGATGGCGACACGCTGCAAACCGCACGCGATGTAGGCATTTGCATGGGCGACTAGGTCCGATTTGCGGACCTGCCCTTATCCCTTAGAGCCCGACTACTGATTACCCGGAGAACAACAACCATGAGCCACGACCTTTCCCCCGCCGAACAAGCCCTGCGCGAAGCCGCACGCGAGTACCACCGCACGCCCACCCGGGGCAAGATTTCTGTCACACCCACCAAGCCGTTGTCCAACCAGCGCGACCTGTCACTGGCCTATTCGCCGGGCGTGGCCTATCCTTGCCTGGACATCCAGGCCGACCCGTCACTGGCAGTGGAATACACCTCGCGCGGCAACCTGGTGGGCGTCATCACCAACGGCACGGCCGTGCTGGGCCTGGGCAATATCGGCCCGCTGGCCGGCAAACCGGTCATGGAGGGCAAGGGGTGCCTGTTCAAGAAGTTTGCCGGTATTGATGTGTTTGATATCGAACTGGCCGAGAACGACCCCGACAAACTGGTCGACATCATCGCCGCCATGGAGCCCACGCTGGGCGGCATCAACCTGGAAGACATCAAGGCACCGGAGTGTTTCTACATCGAGAAGAAACTCAGCGAACGCATGGGCATTCCGGTGTTCCACGACGACCAGCATGGCACAGCCATCATCTCGTCGGCGGCCTTGATCAACGGTCTGGAGCTTGTTGGCAAACGCATTGAAGATGTCAAGGTGGCGGTGTCGGGCGCAGGTGCTGCGGCGCTGGCCTGCCTGGGCGTTATGGTGGGCTTGGGTGTGCGGGTGGAGAACGTGTTTGCCTGTGATTCCAAAGGCGTCATTTACGAAGGCCGCCCCGGTGGTTACGACGAATCCAAGGCCCGTTTTGCGCAGAACACTACGGCCCGCACGCTGGCCGATGTGGTCAATGGCGCGGATGTGTTCCTGGGTTGCTCCACGGCTGGTGTGCTGACGGTGGAGATGGTCAAGACCATGGCCGACAAGCCCATCATTTTGGCGCTGGCCAACCCCGAGCCCGAGATTCGCCCCGAGCTGGCCAAAGAGGCACGGCCAGACTGCATCATCGCCACCGGCCGTTCCGACTACCCCAACCAGGTCAACAACGTCCTGTGCTTCCCCTACATCTTCCGCGGCGCGCTGGACTGCGGCGCCACCAAGATTACCGAGGCGATGAAGCTGGCCTGCGTACGCCAGATTGCCGACCTGGCCAAGGCCGACATCAGCGAAGAAGTGGCCAATGCCTATGCCGGAAAGGAGCTGGTGTTTGGGCCCGACTATCTGATCCCCACACCGTTTGACTCGCGCCTGATTCTGCGCATTGCGCCCGCTGTGGCGCAGGCCGCTGCCGACTCTGGCGTGGCGGCCCGGCCTATTGCCGACATGGAGGCCTACCGCCAGCAACTGTCACGCTTTGTCTACCAGACCGGCATGTTCATGCGCCCGGTATTCAGCGCCGCCAAGGCTGTATTGCCCGCCGCCAAGCGCGTGGCCTACGCCGAGGGTGAAGACGAGCGCGTGCTGCGTGCCGCCCAAGTGGCGGTGGACGAGGGTCTGGCCTACCCCATCCTGATCGGTCGCCCTGCGGTTATCCAGGCGCGCCTGGCCAAGGCCGGCTTGCGTTTGCAGCTGGGGCGCGATGCAGACTGCGTCAACCCCGAAGACGACCCCCGCTTCCGCCAGTACTGGGAGCTGTATCACAAGCTTATGGGCCGCCATGGCATCACCCAAGAGGCCGCCAAGGCCGCTGTGCGCCGCTCCAACACAACCATCGCCGCACTGTCGGTCAAGCTAGGCCATGCCGACGCCATGTTGTGCGGCATGGTGGGGCGTTACGACGTGCACCTGGGGCATGTGCGCGACATCATCGGCCTGCGCGCCGATGCGCCTGGTCTGGCCGCCATGAACGCGCTGATGCTGGAGAAATATGCGCTCTTCATTGCCGACACGTATGTGAACGAAGACCCCACCGCTGAGCAATTGGCCAGCATCGCGCTGATGGCCGCGCAAGAGGTCAGCCGTTTTGGTTTGCCGCCCAAGGTGGCATTTTTGTCGCACTCCAACTTTGGCTCTTCGGACCGTCCCTCGGCCCGCAAGATGCGCCTGGCGCGTGAGCTGTTCACCAAGATAGCGCCAGATATTGAGTGTGACGGGGAGATGCAGGGTGACTCGGCCTTGTCCGAAACCGTGCGCCGCTCTGCGCTGGCGGATACGACGCTGCATGGTGAAGCCAATCTGCTGATTTGCCCGAATCTAGATTCGGCCAATATCTTGTTCAATGTTTTGAAAATGACGGTAGGCAATGGCGTGACGGTTGGGCCCATCCTGCTGGGGGCTGCGGCGTCAGCGCACATCCTCACACCATCGGCTACGGTGCGCCGGGTGGTGAATATGCCGGCGTGGGCGGTGGCCAACGCCGCGGCGTTTGCTTAAGGGTCACGGCTGAGGAATGGGCGTGCGGCAGAGTGTGGGGCCATTGCCCCACACTCTGCGGCCAGGGTAGCGTCCAGTAAATCCAATATCAACAGTGATATCAAGATGTACAGAACCTGAGAACCCATGGCCCTCTGAATGAAATGGGCCTGTAGCCCCCGTAGAATAGTAATCTATTGCTACAGATTTGATAGTTATTTGAATTTGATCAGCACCCGCTCTGCGCTGCAACCCGATTGACTGTCAGCTGCGGGGCGCAAGCCGACTTGCAGATAGGCCTCCTGTCTGAATACCATGCGGCGAGTGAAATCGCGAACTGACAATCCATTTCTATGAAGCTACCAACCATCGTTAGCGGCGACTTGCTTGACCAAAACGTTGAGGTCATTGTCAATGCCTGGAATAGAAACATCATTCCTTGGTGGCTCCTCATTCCACAAGGGGTTTCCGGCGCCATAAAACGACGCGCGGGCTACAGACCATTCATCGAACTAGGTCGGTTGGGATCAATTCCTCTTGGTGGCGCGGTCCTTACTACTGCAGGCCGCCTACCGTTCAAGAGCATTATTCATGTTGCAGGTATCAGTATGCTGTGGCGTTCCTCCAAACAATCTATCGAAGGTTCTGTTGCTTCCGCCATGGCTCTAGTTAACGAAAAGGATTTCAGTTCGGTTGCATTTCCAATCATCGGTGCGGGCACAGGTGGCTTTGGGGAAGATGGCGCACTGAAACTTATGCTCGAAGCTTTTGAAAAAATTGAGTCTCGTGCTCACGCGACAATTGTGCGTTTTCGTAAATAGGTCAAGCGACCATTCCGTCGCGCGTCGGTGGACGATTATTTGTAGTTTCGGGTGTCGTCCGTGAACTGGAAGTCGAAGCAGCTTTGTGGCGGAAGCCGACATAGATTTCCTCTGCCCAATTTGCCCTAGTTTTCCCAGCAGGCACTGAATCGTCCTGACTCTTCATCTCTTCTGCAAGAATATAGAGATGCGTGGAATAGAGTGGTAAAACTGCCCACAGCGAGGCTGCAAGCCACATTCAGGAGGATTTGATGGCCAACTTATGGAGCAGTGTCCGATTTATTGAGCACTTTTTGTGTCTCTGGACATTACGTTGTGCGTCGCTAGATTGGTGACCGAGATGATCGACCGTTTCATTCCGCAGATTGAGGCTGCTCAAGCGCAAGGAGCCGTAGTCTTGCTCAAGTGGGACGGGGAAAGGCCGAACCTTCGCTGCACGGTTGTCATCACGCGCCAGGACACGGACTATGTTTGGCGCAAAGACTGTGAGGGTGTTGCGGCAGGATTGGCGGAGGCGCTGCAAGACTACGAGGCCAAGCATGCTCATTGAATCTGGCTGCCTTTCACGCGCAACGCACAACCTGTCATTCGAGCGGACCGCCTTCGGCGTCCGCTCACTTTCACGTTGTGCGGCATGAATCAGCAGCTTCTTGATCGAGCGATCGCGTACTCCATCGCGTGCGTGGAAGCCGCGTCGGGTGACGTATTCAAGCTCCCGTTGCCTGTTCAGACGGTGGCGGTCGTCCAAACGGCACAGGGCATCATCGACAACGGCGGGTTTGAGTACTTCTACGAGAGCGACTTCGATGGAACCCCGCCGTACTCCTTCTTTGTCGAGACATTTAGGCGAATTGGCGCAGAGGCCGCTGCCCAGCGTTTAGAGGCTTCTTCGCGGCTGTTCCCCTTCTCTGAGCCGCACTTGCACGAGGAAAAGCGTCAGCGCTGGTTGGACACCGTGAAGGAGGATGAAACGCATGAATTTGTCGTCCTCAGCAAAAAAGCCTGCGGTGACGAATCCGTTTTTGCGAAGCTGGCCGATTATGTGGAAAGGAATCGCGATGCGTTCGCTGCCGCATAACGGGTTCGTCGAATGGACCCACAACGGCGGCCAACTTGGTCGCCATTCTTCAATGCTGAGTGTGCCGTTGCGGCCCATTCACGGCCGACGTTATATGGCATGAAGGCGTTCCTCTGGTTCTTTAAGGTTTGGTTGCTCGCTTGCTTCGCCTTGACCTTCTTTGTCGTGCCGATGTATTTGATCGCGATTTACCCAGAGGTGCCCGAACCCTACTATCGTTTTGCTCGAAGCATCGGTTACGGTGTTGTTCGCGGCGAGGCGTCAGTCATGGGGTTCTTGTATCGGCTGGCGAGTTGTGGCCTTGTTGTTTTGTTGGGTACTCTAATGGCCTGGAGTTGGCTTCGGGATCTTGGCCGATCCAGTAGACGCGGAAAGGACTTGCGCGATGCCACATAACCTGTTGATCGATTGGACCACCGACGGCGGTCCCTGCCATCGCCATTCTTTGGACACCTGTGCGTCGTTGTCGTCTAATCATTGCCAACGTTCAACGTCTTAACGATGCCACTTAGCGCAAAGCCGCCAAAAAACTCAATCCCGATCGGCGAGGGCAAGTGGATTGAATTTATCGATCTCACGGGGCGCTATGAGGGGGCCATTGAAATCGATCTGTTGCTTAATGACTTAGAGCCTTTGTGGTCAGCATTAGAGACTCAGTGTGTTGCAGGCTGCTGCGGGCTCGATGCTTTTGATTTCTACCCGGAAAATATTGCGAGCGCAAAAGAAGGGCTTGTTGCTTCCACTGTGTGTCAGAACCTCTCATCTTTGCAGGCCGCGCTCAAAGAATTAGACGGCGACGTTGTGCTAAGTCGGCGCCTCAACAACTATGCTGACATTGCGGTGTTCCACGCACTACTAGTTCATTTGCAAAGAAACCTGTGTGCGTAGTGCGATGAAGACGCCGAACCTTTCATTGCAGCGGACCTGCGCCAGCTTCGCTGGCTGGTCCGCTGAATTCAAACGTTAATGACCAAGCACCACGCTGAAATAGCGAAGTCGACATGGTTTCTCCTGATCGGCGACAAAGTCTTGCTTCTTGCGCTCTTCGTCTTTTTCGCCCCCGCCGTTTGGGCACTTCGCACGTTTCATTCAGGGCAAATCGTATTTGGCGCTTTCGCCTTCGTGGTGTGGGCAGGCGTTGACGCTTGGGCACTGGCGGAGCTTCACCGAAAGAACTACCTTCGTTGGCAAATCTCGGTTCCGTGTACCCTTCTTGGCCTAGGCACGGCGATTCTTGGTGTTTGGAGTAACTGACACAATGAAAGTTAACAGGTTCGTCGATTGGACCCACAACGGCAGGGCACTCTACTGCCAATCTTCAATGCAGTGTGCGCCACTGCTGTCCACTCACGGCCGACGTTCCGACCGCTTTGGAGCAGAGTGGAAGACTGCTATGTGTCTTTTTCAGTCCCTCGTGCCTAATCCGGGATTTGCAAGATATTCCCCCTGGTAAACCCCGCGACAGCCACCCCCCGCGAACGATTTACACTAAAGGGTTTTCCCGAATCCGTCTTTTAGAACATTGCAAGGGTACCCATGAGTGCATTCCAGGAAGAAACCGTATTGAGCGTCCACCACTGGACAGACCGCCTGTTCAGCTTCACCACCACGCGTGACCAGTCTCTGCGCTTCTCCAATGGGCACTTCACCATGATTGGTTTGCGTCAGGAAAACGGCAAGCCGCTGCTGCGTGCCTACAGCATCGTTAGCGCCAACTACGAAGAGCATTTGGAGTTCTTCAGCATCAAGGTGCAGGATGGCCCGCTCACTTCGCGTCTGCAGCACATCAAGGTGGGCGACAAGATTGTGGTTGGCCGCAAGCCCACGGGCACACTGCTGATTGATTATTTGTTGCCCGGCAAAAACCTGTACCTGATCGGCACTGGCACCGGTCTGGCGCCTTTCTTGTGCCTGATCCGCGACCCGGCTACGTACGAGAAGTACGAAAAAGTGGTTCTGTTCCACGGCGTGCGTGAAGTGAATGAGCTGGCCTATGCCGAGTTCATCAATGTGGACCTGCCAAACCATGAGTACATCGGTGAATTCGTCAAGGCGCAGTTGCTGTACTACCCCTGCGTAACACGCGAGCCGTTCAAGAACCGTGGCCGCGCCACCGATCTGATTGCCAGCGGCAAGCTGGAGGCCGATTTGGGCCTGCCCAAGCTGGATCCGTCGCGCGACCGCATCATGATTTGCGGCAGCCCGGCGCTGAACAAGGATATGCGTGAGTTGTTGGACGCTCGCGGCTTTGTTGAAGGCAGCACCACATCGCCTGGCGACTACGTCGTCGAGCGCGCGTTCGTCGAGCAATAAATTACCCGCACACCATGACAACACACTACGACCTCTACGCCATTGGCAACGCTTTGGTGGATTCCGAATACGAAGTGAGCGACGCGCAACTGGAGACGATGGGGGTCGAGAAACGGCACATGACGCTGATCGATGCCGACCGGCGTGCCTACCTTCAGGCCCAAGTGCAGGGCCTGCATGCGCGGCGCACGGGCGGCGGCTCTGCCGGTAATACCGTGGTCGCAGTCGCACAGTTGGGTGGCAAAGCCTTCTACTCCTGCCGCGTGGCGAATGACGAGTTGGGTGCTTTTTACCGGGACGACCTGGCCGCCAATGGTGTGGACAGCAATTTGACCCACACCCAGTCGCCTGCGGGCCAGACCGGTAGCTGCATGGTGATGGTCACGCCCGATGCCGAGCGCAGCATGAGCACCTTTCTCGGTGCTACTGCCGACATAGACCACACATCCTTGCACCCGCAAGACATTGCACGCTCCAAGGTGTATTACATGGAAGGCTATTTGGCCGCATCGCCCACGGGGCTGGATGCCGCGCTGAAGGGCCGAGCCATTGCCAAAGCGGCGGGTGTGGCGCTGGCCGCCACGCTGAGCGACATGAGCATGATCAACTTCTGCCGCTCAGGGTTGGAGGCCATGTTGGGCGATGGCCTGGACTATCTGTTTTGCAATGAAGAAGAAGCCCAGGTCTGGTGCAACTCCAAAGACCTGGACGCCAACTGCGCCATTCTGGCCAAGCGCGCGCGCGTGGTCTGCCTGACCCGTGGCGCTAAAGGCTGCCTGGTGCTGGAAGCTGGCAACAGCACAGCGGTGCCAGCGGCAACCGTGGTAGCCAAAGACACCAACGGTGCTGGTGATATGTTTGCCGGTGCCTTTTTGTATGCTGTAACCCATGGCTATAACCATAGCCAGGCCGCGCAGCTGGCCAATATGGCGGCTGGCCAGGTCGTTAGCCAATATGGCAACCGCCTTTCATTAGCCACCATGGCTGATGTGAAAGCGCAGTTTGTCCAAGGCGCTGGCTGAACTCCAACGGGGGCTTGGCGATTAGGCCCGGCTGCGCTTACGGGTTGCAGTGTGGGCAGTGCTTGGGATCGGCTGCCAAAATGTCCGTTCTGACCTTCTCAAACCGGTGTTCACCCCGCACACAGGTCCATATCTCGTTGCGGTAGGTGGAGGTTGGAAGGCCGCAGGCTGCGCAGGGCAAGCCGGGTTGCCGCTCTGTTACCCAGTAGCCTGGCGTGTGGCACACCGGGCAATTTGACAGGACGCGCTGTAGCAAATCCCGTGTGGCCTGCTCGATAAGTTGCATGCGGCTCGCGTTCGCAAATGCGCGCAAGTCAGTCTCAATGAAGACCGTTTGGTTGGATGACAGCGCCAGGCAATCCTCAAAACAGGTCTTGAGGTGGCCCCAGTCCGCTATGCCTTTCTGGATACGGGTGTCGTTCTGGCTGTCTGGGCGCAGCACCATCTGGTGCTGCGGAAAGCCCTCGCTTTTGGCAAACGCCTCCACCGCGGGCCAGTCATGCGCCAGCAGGTGTCCACTGCGCGCTGCCCCTTGCGCCAAGCCCACGATTTCAATGCCGAGGGTGTCGTCAATAAAAACCAGCAGCTCCACATTCCATGGAAACATGGCCGTGAAAGGGTCTGGGCCGAACGCACCTTCGCTGGCTAGTCCCAGTTGCAGGCCCGACAATTCCATGCCTACCCGCGCCTTGCGACGGGCTACTTCCAGCTGGGTACCGGCCCTGCCGATGTCCCGCGTAAAGGTACCCAATTGGTCGGTGTCGAAGCCCGTGACATGGGCGATGGTGCAGCCCAGTGCCGGCTCCAGAATCGGGGCGATGACCCGTTCCTTGCCGTGTTGGGTCAGCAGGGCCACTTTTTGCCCTGCGTAGGTTGAAATCAAACGGACTCCAGTTGTAAGGGTTTTCAATCGCCAAGATCGTACCGCAGCAATTGCTGTTTGATAATTCCAGCGCCAATTCGGGCACGTAGAGGTGAAAAAATGACTGACGAAGTACAGACCGGAGCTCCAACGCCGGCGCGAAGGAATTCCTTGCAATCGAACGTTGCATGGGGCGACCATGTGGTTACCGTGGGAGGCGAAGCGCCCGTGCGCGTGCAGTCCATGACCAATACGGATACCGAGGACGCAATCGGAACAGCGATTCAGGTCAAAGAACTCGCTCTGGCGGGCTCGGAGCTGGTGCGTATCACGGTGAACACGCCCGCAGCAGCCCAGGCGGTTCCCTATATCCGCGAGCAGCTTGACCGCATGGGTATTCACGTGCCACTCATCGGAGACTTCCATTACAACGGCCACCGCTTGTTGACCGACGTGCCCGCTTGCGCCGAGGCGCTGTCCAAATACCGTATCAACCCAGGCAATGTTGGCAAGGGTGAGAAGCGCGACCTGCAATTCGGCCAGATGGTGGAGGCTGCTATCCGCTGGGACAAGCCCATTCGCATAGGTGTCAATTGGGGCAGTCTCGACCAGGAACTGCTGGCGTCGATGATGGACGCCAATATTCAGCGCCCGGTGCCGTGGGACGCCAAACGTGTGATGTACGAGGCCCTGATTACTTCGGCGCTCGAATCCGCAAAGCAGGCGCAGTCCATCGGATTGGCGGCTTCGCAGATCATGTTGTCGTGCAAGGTTAGTGGCGTGCAAGACTTGATCGCGGTCTACCGAGAACTGGGTCGGCGTTGCGACTATCCGCTGCACCTCGGGCTGACCGAAGCCGGTATGGGCACCAAAGGCATCGTCGCGTCCACTGCGGCGCTTTCTGTGCTGTTGCAAGAAGGCATTGGTGACACCATTCGTGTCTCACTCACCCCCGCGCCGGGTGAGGCGCGTACCCAAGAAGTGGTGGTTGCCTCGGAGATACTCCAGTCGCTGGGCCTGCGCGCGTTTGTGCCCAGTGTGACGGCCTGCCCAGGTTGCGGACGCACGACGAGCACAACTTTCCAGGAATTGACCAAGCAGATTGATGACTTTCTGCGTGCCCAGATGCCAGTCTGGAAAGCTGCTTACCCCGGCGTGGAAAACATGAAGGTTGCCGTGATGGGCTGCATCGTCAACGGCCCCGGTGAGAGCAAACACGCGGATATCGGCATCAGCCTGCCGGGTACGGGTGAGGCCCCTGCAGCGCCTGTCTACATCGATGGTGAAAAGCGCATGACGCTGCGCGGCGATGGCATCGCGACGGAATTCCAGGCCATCGTCGAGAACTACATCAAGGATCGGTTTGGTGCGTCAACCCCAGCGTGACCTGAATGTTTCAGGGGCCCATCATCTGCTGCTGGGTCAGCTGGTTGCGCAGGCGGAACTGTTCGCGGTCGATGTGGCGCAATTCGTTGCGCAGATTTTTCTTTTCGTCATCGTTCTTCGATTCCTCCAAGCGTCTTTGCAGGCGCTCGGTTTCACGGGCATTGCGCTGCATGAGCGACTGGGTGTTGTGCACTTGCAGGCCGGCGTCCAGGTAACGCACAAAGCCGGGGTAACCGGCCTGACCCTTGCAGACGGACGCTTTGCCTGAGTTGCCTTGCAAGCCCTCACGCCAGCCGTTGGCCGGTGTGCAGAAGTTCACAATGCCCTGGTCCCAGCCGTAACGGTAGAGCTGTGCATTGGGCACCACGCCCACTTTGCCGCAGTCTTCGGTGTAGTCGGCAATGCGGCGTTCACTCTCCCCACGGGTGCCATCAGCATGACCGACCCGGCCCCAATCGGCCACTTTGCATTCGCTGGGCGACATGGACTCGCAGCCCACCAGTAGCAGTGATGCAAGCAATAGCAGAAGCCATGAAAAGTACTTTGTCATATTGGGTCCTGGGGTCAAGGATCGGGCTCAAATATTACCGCGGCTTTTGCGCTGCTCGACCCGGTAAGGCGGCAGGCCATTGAGCATGCGTTTGCCATAGGCGGTCTGGGTCAGGCGCTTGTCGTAGCAGATGACGGCGGCGTGATCGTCCTCGGTGCGTATGGCGCGGCCCGTCCACTGCAACAGTTTGATGCCGGTGGCAGGGATCACCAGCTCGTTGAACGGATCACGGCCCACGCTGCGCAGCCATTCCGCACGGGCCTCGTCCACCGGCTCGGAGGGCGGGGCGAAGGGCAGCTTGGTAATGAACACGGTGTCGCACAACTTGCCTGGCAGGTCCAGCCCTTCTCCAAACGATTGCATGCCAAAAATGACCGACGGAAAACCAGCCTCTACCCGAGCCATGTGGCTGGCCAGCAGGCGTGCGCGGGATTGGGTGCCCTGCACCAGCACCACTTCCATCAGGGATGCGGGTAGAGCATCGGTAGCCACGCGCATTTGCGCGCGTGAGGTGAACAGCACCAGAGCGCCGGTCTCCACATTTACCAGGTCCTGCATCAGCTCAGCCACCATTTCGCGGGTGTAGGCGTCTGCTTGTTTGGGGTCGGCCGTGGTGTGCACCACAGTGAGCGTGCCCTGCCGGTTGTAGTCAAAGGGGCTGGCCACCTCCAAAGCTTGCACGTTGGGGTTGTTGATGAGTCCGGCCTCGTGCAAAAAGTAGTCAAAGCTGCCGCAACTGGTCAGCGAAGCGGATGTCAGCACCGCGCCCCGCACCTGGCTCCAAAGGAACTGGCGCAGCAGGTCACCCGGCACGATGGGGCAGGCGTGGGCGGTCATGGTCAGATAACCATGTTCACTCTCTGCCTGCAGCCACTTGGCCAGTGGTTGTGGCCCATGTTCCAGCAGCAGGCTGGCGGTGGATACCACGCCGTTCAACCTGGGTGCCAGCGCACCCATCTTGGCATAGAGCTGGGCACACAGCGTGGCCTGGCTGGGGTCTTCTTTGGCCACAGCCTTCACCTCCAGGCCCAAGGCTTCCAAGGCCTTGGACAGGCCCGCCGCCTGGGCGTGGATTTGCGTTACTGGCTCGGTCAGTTCCTCTGGCAACACGCCGTGGGCAAAGCGCAGCGTGCCGTCTTTACCTCCGCCATCCGCGTTTTGACCGGTTTGGGCCCACACCAAATCCATGGCCATGCGGGCCAATTGGGTCAGCGCGCCTTTGAGCTGGCTGGTGACCGTAGCCACATCCTCGCCCGCATGCAGGTGCAGGGCGCTGCTGACCTCATTCACGATCTTGGGCAGTTTGTCCAGCCAGCGCAGGTTACTCATGTCCATCGCGCTGGCAAACTGGTCCAGCGCCACGGCGGGCAAGTGGTGGCCCTCGTCAAAAATGATCAGGCAGTTGTCCAGCTCGGGCAGGGTCTTCATGCCCAGTGAAGCTAAAACCAGGTCGTGGTTTGCGACGATGACGTTGGCCTCGGCCAGGCGCGTGCGCGCCTCGTAGTAGCTGCAGTCGCGAAAGCGTGGGCAGTGCCGCACGGTGCAGGTGTGGCGTTCGGCGGCCACGCCAGACCAGTCGCGCGGGTCGGGCGCGTCGGCCAACGTATCACGGTCACCATCCCAACTGTTGGTAGCCAGTAGCGAGGCCATGGATTCGTACAGCTGGATGCGACGCTCTTCGGCCTCTTCCTGCGACAGGACCGATCCAAATTTTTGCGGCGAAGGCGCGTCGTTGTCAGCATCAAATAAGTCGTCAGCCGTGCCGCCATTGCCCACTAGGCGCTCCAGCTTGAGCTTGCAAACATAACGCCCGCGGCCCTTGGCCAGCGCGAACACAAAGGGCTTGTCCATGGTCTGGGCCAACGCCGGCAGGTCTTTGTTCATCAACTGCTCTTGCAGCGCCACGGTGGCGGTGGAGATCAGCACCCGGGTCTTGCGCTCCAGCGCCAGGGCCACGGCCGTAGAGGCATAGGCCGCTGACTTGCCCACGCCTGTGCCAGCCTGTATGACTGCAATGGCCTTGGTTGGTGTAGGGTTTTCGCCCAGGTCTGCGCGGGCCAAGGCGGCCGCCACGCATGCGGCCATCTCGTGTTGGCCCAGGCGTGGGCGGAAACCCGGTGTTGCGCCGACTACTTTTTCAAAAGCCGCCAATGAGAGGTCGGCCAAACGGTCAGAGCTCAAACAATTCCATCCAGAAGGGTACGCGCCCATACGCAAAAAAGTGGGTTGGGCTGCTGAAGCGTCGAATATACCGGTGAAATCCGACCACTATTTGTTGGTGCTAGGAGAGTCTTGGCAAGTCTCTGCCATAGGGATTAACGCTTAAAGGGATTAGAGTCTTTTAACGGCAGGTTACGGCATGTAATCGGGTATTCTGTGGTCTCAACCAATAAAGGAGATACGCGGTGGCTAAACCCAAACTGATTCTGGACTATGTTTTTGACCACGAGACCAAACTGGCGGACCGGGTCTATTTGACCCAGCCCATCGGCAACGGCCAGGTCATTGACTACACCTGGAAGCAAACCCTGGATCAGTCCCGTCGCATGGCAGCGCATATCAAGGCCCAGGGTTTTGAGCCGGGTTCGCGCATAGCCATTCTGTCCAAGAATTGCGCACACTTTTTCATGGCCGAGCTGGCCATTTGGATGGCGGGTTGCACCACCGTTGCGATCTTCCCCACCGAGACCGCAGAAACCATCAGCTATGTACTGGAGCACAGCGGTGCCAGTATGTTGTTTGTGGGCAAGCTCGACACCTGGGAGGCACAGAAGCCCGGCGTGCCCGCATCATTGCCCTGTATCTCCTTCCCTTTGGCGCCCAAGAACAGCTACGAGGGCTGGGATGCCATCGTGGCCCGCACCAAACCCATGACAGGGCGTGTCGTGCGCGAAGGCAAAGACATTGCCATCCTGTTGTACACATCAGGCTCCACGGGTACTCCCAAAGGTGTGATGCACAGCTTTGAGCGCGTCAGCAAGGTTAGCGAGCTCGTGTTCAAGGAAACGATGTCCCGCATCGGTGATATCGAAGACAACCGGATTCTGTCGTATCTGCCGCTGGCCCACGTGTTTGAGCGTATTTGGGTCGAGACGTCTTCCATGGTGGCCGGTAAAACGCACGTGTTCTTTGCTGAGAGCCTGGACACGTTTATTGCCGATTTGAACCGTGCACGCCCCACCACGTTTATTTCTGTGCCGCGCTTGTGGTTGAAGTTTCAGCAGGGTGTGTTTGCCAAGATGCCGCCCAAGAAGCTCAACCGTTTGCTGAGCATTCCGATTTTGAGTGGCATCGTCAAGCGCAAAGTCCTGAAGAACCTGGGGCTGGACCAGGCCTTGTTGGCTGGTAGTGGTTCGGCTCCTATCCCCGGCGAGCTTCTGCAGTGGTATCGCCGTTTGGGTCTTAACTTGATTGAAGGCTACGGCATGTCCGAAGACCTTGCCTACTCGCACAACTCGACACCGGATATCAACGAGTCTGGATGCGTCGGTGTCCCCCTGCCGGGTGTCGAAGTGCGTATCAGTGAAGAGGGTGAAATTCTCATCAAGTCGCCGGGCCAATTGGTGGGCTATTACAAGCGCCCCGACCTGGATGCCGAAGTGTTCACACCGGATGGCTTCTTCCGCACCGGTGACCGCGGCGAGCGCCGTGCCGATGGTCTGCTCAAGATCACGGGTCGGGTCAAAGAGTTGTTCAAGACATCCAAGGGTGAATACGTTGCCCCTGCGCCGATTGAAAATCGCCTGAATGCCCATCCCTTGGTGGAAATGAGCATGGTTTCAGGCCCAGGGCAACCCGCTGCGTATGCGCTGGTGGTGCTGGCCGAAAGTGAGCGCCCCAAGCAAAAAGACCCAGCGTTCCGCAAACACGTGGAAGCCGAGCTGACCCAGCTGCTCAAAGAGGTGAATGCTGATCTTGCGGGTCATGAAAAGCTGCAACTGATCGTTATCGCGCAGCAGCCCTGGACCATCGAAAACGGCTTCCTGACGCCCACCATGAAAATCCGCCGTGGTCGCATTGAGGGCGATGTTGCGCCCAAGGTGGACAACTGGTACGGTGGCAAAGAAAAGGTGCAGTGGTCCTAAACAGACCGCCCAAGCTGGCGCTACGTTATTTGTAGCGCTTGATTGAATAAATACGGGGGCTAGGTGGCAGTTTCGCTTTGAACTGCCGCCAGCTCCCGTAGCTGTTTCTGACTCTGGAACATACGTTGTTCACCCGTGATGGGGTCGGTAAACGCAATGTGTTTGGCCAGAAGTTGCAGCGGCTGTTCGTAGTCAGCACTGCCTTCTGGCGTCAGCGTGGGGTAGATGCCATCGCCTACCATGGGCAGTCCCAAGGCAGCCATGTGTACCCGCAACTGGTGACGCTGGCCCGTGACGGGTTTGAGTTTGTAGCGTGCCCACCCGCCTAGCACTTCTACCGGCGAGATATGGGTCAGCGCGTTGGGTACGCCATCTACCTCGGTTTGCTGCATGAAGTGGGCCGCAGGTGCTATTCGGCTCTCGCGTGTCAGCGGCCAGGCCAGGGCCGGGTTCCATGGGGCAATACATTCATAGGTCTTGTCGACCTGGCGGGTGCGAAACAACCCCTGGTAGGCCCCCCGGCTGGCCACCTGTTTGGAGAACAGCACCAGGCCGGCCGTGTCGCGGTCTATACGATGGATGGGGGACAAGGCATCCAGCCCCAGCGCATTCTTCAGGCGAACAAGCACCGTCTCCTGCAGGTATTTGCCGGATGGCAGTACGGGCAGGAAATGGGGTTTGTCCACGACCAACAGGTGTTCGTCTTGCCACAACACCACGGCCTGAAACGGGATCTGGGGTTCTGCCTCTACCGCGCGGTAGTAGTACAGGCGACGGCCGGGGGCAAAGGGTGTATCGGTGGTGATGGTTTGACCGTGGTCGTCCACCACATCTCCGTTGTGCAGGCGTTGCAACCACACGGCCGCCGGAACGCCAGAAAAATGCTCGGTCAGGTAGTCGAGCATGCTGGCCCACGATCCCGCCTGGGTGACCACGCAGCTGGGGCCTACGCCGTTGCGGTCTGGAGGCGGGTTCGGCCGGTGCAGCATCCTCTGCGTGGGGGTCAGATGCGCTCGAACACTAAGTCCCACACACCGTGGCCTAGCTTGATGCCGCGGTTCTCGAACTTGGTGAGCGGGCGGTAGTGCGGTTTGGGTGCGTAGCCATTCAACTCAGGGTTGGTGGCCAGCGCGCGATTCTTGAGCAAGGGTTCTGCGGTCAGCACTTCAAGGATCTGTTGGGCATAGGGCTCCCAGTCGGTCGCGCAGTGCAGGTAGCCGCCTACCTTGAGCCGGCGCGCCAGTTTGGCCACCAGTGGCGACTGGATCAGGCGGCGTTTGTTGTGCTTGGTCTTGTGCCAAGGGTCGGGAAAGAAAATGTGCACGCCGTCCAGACTGCCCAGTGGCAGCATGTGGTCAATCACCTCCACCGCGTCGTGCGCGCAGATGCGGATATTGGTCAGGTTCTGCTCGCCAATGCGCTTCAAGAGCGCGCCGACGCCAGGCTCATGCACCTCGCAGCACAGGAAGCGCGTGTCGGGCAGCACACCGGCAATGTGGGCGGTGGCCTCACCCATGCCAAAGCCGATTTCCAGGACTATGGGGGATTGGTTTGAGCTTTTTGGGGCGCTAGCCCCCGTCGTATCTGTATATAACGCTTCAAAATCTATAGCGCCTTCACGGTAGGGCACCAGAAACTTTGGCCCCAGGTCTTCAAACGCCTTGGCCTGACCGGTGGTTGTCCGGCCCGCGCGTTTGACGAAACTCTTGATGGTGCGCATGAAGGGCTTGGTTGGTGGGGTGCCCTCGGCTGCAGCCACAGTGGGGGATTCGGTAGGAGGCTCG
>CAUPQG010000030.1:0-41941 GCA_963513355.1 uncultured Rhodoferax sp.
ACAGCCGTGACCACGGCCGGCATAGCGGCCTTGACCACGGATCAGATTGTTGCAATGCGCACGGACCAGATTGCAGCGCTTAAGACCAGTCAGGTGGCAGCCATCACCACAGACGGCATTGCAGCTATGGAAACCCGCGACATTGCCGCGCTAACCACTGCCAGCATCGGGGCATTGAGTACTAACCAAATCAGCAAAGGTTTTACGACAGACCAGGTAGCCGCTCTAACGACTACTCAAGTTTCATCGATGACCACCGCGGGGTTGGCCGCTCTCACGACGGATCAGGTTGTCGCCTTGCGAACCGATCAAATTGCGGCATTGAAGACGCACCAGGTCGCGGCACTGACAACAGACGGCATTGCTGCAATGGAAACCCGCGACGTGGCCGCGTTGACCACCGCCAGCATCGGTGCCTTGACCACAAGCCAAATCGGCAAGGGTCTTACAACAGACCAAGTGGTCGCACTGGGTACAGAGCAGGTCGCAGCATTGAAGACCAATCAGGTCGCCGCACTGACCACAGACCAGGTGGCCGCGATGGAGACTCGCGACGTCGCTGCCCTCACCACAGGTGCTGTAGCTGCACTGACTACTGACCAGGTCAGCAAAGGCTTGACGACGGATCAGGTAGCGGCACTGACTACAGCCGGCGCCGGATCTTTGACGACGGCGGGAATTGCTGCATTGACGACCGATCAGGTTGTAGCGCTACGCACCGATCAAGTGGCTGCGCTAAAGACCAGCCAGTTGGTTGCCCTGACGACAGATGGCATGGCTGCAATGGAGACCCGCGATATTGCCGCCCTGACAACCGCTGGAATTGTCGCTCTGAGCACCAACCAGGTCAGCAAAGGCCTGACGACCGATCAGGTAGTGGCTTTGCGTACGGACCAGGTTGCTGCACTCAGGACAAACCAGGTAGCGTCGTTGACGACAGACCAGGTTGCAGCAATTGAGACACGTGATGTGGCCGTTTTGACCTCGGCAAATATTGCGGCGTTGACCACAGATCAGGTAAGCAAAGGCTTGACCACATCCCAGATCTCTGCACTGACGACGGCCGGAGTCGCTGCTGTAACTACTGCAGGCATTGCGTCGCTGACGACCGACCAGGTTGTGGCATTGCGAACAGACCAAGTCATGGCTTTGAGAACCAGTCAAGTTGCTGCCCTGACGACCGATGGTACGGCGGCGATCGAAACACGGGATATCGCAGTGTTGACGACGGCCCAGGTTCAGCAGGGCCTCACGACAAACCAGATTGTTGCGTTGACCACGGACCAGATTGCGGCTCTCACGACCCGTCAGGTTGAGTCTCTGTCCTCGAACCAGATGGCAGCGATCACTACCGACCAGGTCACTCACCTGAAACTCGGTACACCGATTGTTCTGGACCTCAACGGTAACGGCGTCTCCACGCAGAGCATTTCCGAAGGCGTGCAGTTCGACATCTTTGGTGTAAACCAGAATGTCACGACGGGATGGGTCACGGGCGGTGATGGCTTGTTGGTTCTCGATCGCAACCGCGATGGTTCCATCAATGGCGGAACCGAGCTGTTCGGTGAGGGTACAAACCTGGCCAATGGTCAAAAGGCCACCAATGGTTACCAGGCGCTCTCCGAAATGGATACCAATAGCGATGGGGTCATCGGGGCCGACGATGCTGGTTTTGCAGACCTCATGGTGTGGGTCGACGACGGTGATGGCATGAGCCAGGAATCCGAGTTGCACAGTCTGAGTTCTTTGGGTATCACTGAACTCGGTTTGAATGCACAAACGTCGACCGAAACAGACAACGGCAACCTGATTGGGTTGGTGTCCAACTACACAACCGCGGACGGAGGTGTCCACGACATGGCCGACGTGTGGTTCCAGACCAGTAGTACCGTGCCGGTGAGTGATGTTGCCAAGGTTGCAGCGCAAGCTACGAGCCTTCAGCTACCACCAGTCATTGGGGCGGTAGACAGCTCTGCACCAGTGCCCGCGACTGCTTCTGATCAAATGCGCTCGCAAGTGGGTAGTTTGGTGGATGCCATGGCTGCATTTGGGGAAAAGGGTTCTGCTGGACCTGTGTCTGGTGACGCCCTGGCGGATGCCCAAAAATCAGTGATTCATGCGGTTGCACCGGTACCAGCGGTGACGGGAATGGTCGACGCCATGCGGCAGTTCGATGCCAACGGCCAACCACTGGTCGCTACGTTGACTGGAAACGTTGCGGCAACCCTCAACACCACCATCCAGCGCAAACCAGACACCGATATACTCGCGTCGAGCTAAAGAATGCACGGCCCCACCCCAGCCATAGGCTTGGGGTGGCGCGAGTTTTTGGTCAGTCTGAGGACGCAAACGGATGGATATTGCTGAGCGCTATGGTGCAACGGTCTTACAGGCCTGGGAGGGCAAGCTTCCTTTTGTCGAGCTGATCGATTACACGTCCCGGCTAGAGGGTGCAGGGCTTCAGCCGCTGGCTGCTTTGCTGTACCAAACCTGGTTGAATCGCAACCCCTCCCCCTATGCGCATGCGGTCAATTTCAACCTTGGCGCAACACTGAATACGTTGGGCGATACAGCCGGTGCCGAGGCTGCTTACCGCCGAGCCATTGCAATTGCGCCGGCTTTTGCTCAGCCCCGTTTGAATTTGGGTTTGCTGATGGAGCGCGCCGGCCAGGTAGATGCCGCCATGGCTGAGTGGCAATGGATTGTGGCCAATTGCCCACGGGACGAAGCCACCAAGCCGCTTGTGCAACTGGCCATGAATCATCTCGGTCGGGTTCTGGAAGCCAAAAAGCAGTTTCCGGAGGCCGAGGCCTATCTCACGCAAAGCCTATTGTTGGACGCTAACCAGCCCGACGTGTTGCACCATTGGGTGTTTATGCGACAAAAACAGTGCGCCTGGCCGGTGTATGCCGCGGTGCCTGGGGTCAGCAAAGAAGCAATGCATGAGGCAACTTCTGCGCTGGCCATGCTGAGTGTGTCCGAAGACCCAAGAGATCAGCTTCACGCGGCAGAGCTATTTGTGCAAACCAAGTTGGCGAAGAATTTACCCCAGCTGACGCATGGCCAGGCTTATGGGCACAAAAAGCTTCGCATCGCTTACTGCTCGTCCGATTTTTGCCTGCACCCGGTCTCACTGTTGACCGTTCAGATGTTCGAGTTGCACAATCGTGAGGCGTTTGAAGTCTATGGCTTCTGTTGGAGCCCGGAGGACGGGTCCGCTACGCGGCAGCGTGTGAAGCAGGGTATGGACCACTTCTTCACCATCCATCAACTCAGCGACGAAGAGGCCGCGCGCCTGATTCGGTCGCATGAAATCGATATTCTGGTAGACCTGCAGGGGCAGACTTCTGGCGCGCGCCCCAACATTCTGGGCTACCGACCGGCGCCTATCCAGATCACGTACCTCGGACTGCCAGCAACTACCGGCCTGCCGTCCATCGACTATGTGATTGCCGACGAGTTTTTGATCCCCCGGTCTGAGGCGCAGTTTTATTCGGAAAAACCGCTCTACATGCCGCACATTTACCAGGTAAGTGATCGCAAGCGTGTTCATGGGCCGCGTCCGACGCGGGCGAGCTGTGGATTGCCTGAGGACGGCTTTGTCTTCTGCTCCTTCAACAACAGCTACAAATACACCCCCGAAGTGTTTGCGGTGTGGCTGTCCCTGTTGAGGCAGGTTCCCGGTAGCGTGTTGTGGCTGCTGGCGGATAACCCCTGGGCAGAAAAGAACTTGCGCCAAGTTGCAGAGGCCCAAGGTTTTGCTCCCAATCGTCTGGTGTTCGCTACACGGGTCTCGCCTGAGAACTACCTGGCGCGGTACCTGGTGGCTGATCTGTTTCTGGATACGTTCCCGTTCAACGCGGGGACCACGGCGAACGATTGCCTTTGGATGGGTTGTCCGTTGGTGACCTATACCGGGCGATCCTTTGGTGCCCGCATGGCGGGCGCGTTGCTGACAGCTGCGGGGCTTGCAGAATTGATTACCTACAACCTTGCGGACTACGAAGCCTTGGCCTTGGCGCTTGCCCGCGATCCGGCACGCTGCGCGGCGCTGCGTGACAGACTCGCCACGGTGAGGGACACCGGTGTGCTATTTGACACACCTTTGTTTGTGCACGATCTGGAAACACGTCTTCAGGATTTGGTTGCAGGACTCACTGCCCCACAGACTTTGGCCGCGCTGGTATGAGCGATAGCGCAAGCGACAAACGCAACTTCACGCGGCGCCTGAAAGAAGCCCGTATCGGTGACCCCGCTGCCCAATACGATGTGGCATTGATGTACGCCACAGGCGTTGGCACTGGCAAAAACGTTGCCCAAGCCTTCGCATGGACCAAAGCTGCAGCTGACAAAGGCCATATTGCCGCGCAGTTTTTGTTGGGTAGTGCGTACGCTGGCGGCTTGGGGACACCGAAGGATGAGCAAAAGGCGCTCCTGTGCTTCATCAAGTCGTACGAACACGGCAATGATAAGGCGGCACTGAAACTTGCCAAGGTATTGGGAGTGGGCCAGCCGGGCCTGGCCTTCGCGTTTGCGCTTGAATCTGCCGAGCGGGGAGTGGCCGATGCACAGTTCATGGTCGCGGAGGGCTATGCCATGGCTCTTGGCGCAGACCCGGACGACCGCCTGGCGCTGGTCTGGTACCAACGTGCTGCAGAACAGGGTCTGGCAGCTGCCCAGTTTGCGTTGGGGCAACTTCATGCAATGGGCTCAGGTGTCACCAAAGATGCGCTGGTCGCACAGCAGTGGTACCGGCGGGCCGCATTGCAAGGACACCCCGGGGCACAGTTGGCGCTGGAGCAGATGGATGCCGTGGGAGATGGCCGCACGGGTCGCGGTGGAAAAAATCGCCCTCCTGCCCGCGAGCGCCGCTCTGGTGACGCGCGCTGGATCAAGTACGCGGCGCACGGCCGCAGCGAAGACTGGTTCAACCTTGGCACGATGTACGAACAGGGCATAAGCATTGAAAAAAGCGCCAAGCAGGCCAGAACCTGGTACAAAAAGGCGGCCCAAGCGGGGCACGCCGAAGCGCAATTTGCTTTGGCCCAAAGCCTGGAGTCTGCGGAGTGGGAACAGGCAGCGCAGTGGTACCAGTTGGCGGCTGCGCAAGGCCACGCAGGCGCGCAGGCCGCGCTGGCAGAACTTTATCTACATGGGCTGGGCGTAGCGCGAGACCGTGTTCACGCTCTAACTGGCTACGCCAATGCTGCCGCCCAAGGGCTGGCAGAAGCGCAGTTTGCGTTGGCTCACATGCTAAACAAGGATGCCGGCGCAATTGCCCAGGAAGCGATTGCCCGTGCCGCGGCGGGAGGGCAAGCACAAGCCCAGCGCGCCATGGGCGACCGATATGCCCATGGTGATGGCGTCGCACAAAACTGGTTTGAAGCCTGCCGCTGGTATGACCTCGCGGCGCAGCAGGGGGATGCTGAGGCGCAATGTGCGCTGGCGGCATGTTATGCCTCCGGGCAAGGCGTCAAGAAAGATATGGCCCGCGCTTTCATTTGGTTCGAGAAGGCTGCGGCGCAGAATTTACCGCAGGCCCAGTGGAATTTGGGTGAGTTGTACGCCACAGGTCTTGACGGTGTGCCAGCCGATGCAAAAAAGGCAACCCAGCTATGCAAGCGCGCCGCCAATGCCGGATTCGCACCCGCTAGCGCCACGCTCGGAGCATTGTTTGCGCACGCCAAAAAGCATGACCGCGCCATACAGTGGTGGACTCTGGCGGCTGAACAGGGTGATTTGGAAGCCTTGTTCAACCTCGGCCAGGCCCACCGCCTGGGTTTGGGGGTGGCCAAAGACGAGGCCAAGGCGTTTGAGTTCATGTTAAAGGCTGCGCAAGGCGGCGTGGCGGCGGGCCAGTCGCGCGTCGGTTTGGCCTACGCAACAGGTGAGGGGGCCGCACTCGACCCGATTGAAGCCTGCAAGTGGTTCGAACTTGCAGCTTTGCGGGGGGACAAAGCGGCCGCTGCGAACCGGGAGCGGGCGCGCAAGTCATTGGGGTTGGCACAGCTGGCAGAAGTCGACCGCAGGGTGCGGGAGTGGTTGGGTAATGCCCGCGCCCCCCTATCCGCTCGTCCCGTTGGTGGACGCGTTGCTGGCTAAATGTGCCGATAGCCCTCGATAAATAAGCCTAAGCTGCTATGCTAATGATAGCGTTTGGTGCGACAACGTTCGGCACCTGCTGAATGCTGGGCCCAACCTGACCCCATCACCCAACGCGGTGACAGAGTTGGGGTTCTGGGTGGGGCAATCCCCATGAACTCCCAGAAAAATAAGACTGGAAGCACCGCCTTTTTGCCCTTTAAGAACAGGGTGAAAGTGGGACCATGGACGAGTCTTAACTGGATACCACTGGCCTCGCCCCCGAAAGCCCCTCCCTGCAAATGGCTGAGCAAAAATCACATTCTGTTGTGCAGTGTCTCACTGCTATTGCGCAGCACCATGGACTGCAGGTCAACCCTGAGCGTTTGATTGAAGAGCACGCGCTGCCTGACGAAGAGCCACGGCCGGCATTGGTCATCCGAATGGCGGCCGGCATTGGGCTCAAAGGCCAGCTGACCAAGCTGACCTGGAAAGGCCTTTTTGCCCAGGAGGGCGTGTTTCCGTTCATTGGCCTTTTGAAAGACGGCAAGGCGGTCATCATTGTCGGCGTGCGCGCCGGTGGCGACGGTGCGGAGGGCGAAGTTGCGGTGCTGAACCCGCTGATACCCAAGGCCTCTGTCCACTACCTGAACAAGGATGTCTTCACGGACAACTGGAGTGGGCAGGTCATTCTGCTCAAACACACCCATGCGCTGACCGACCCCAAGCAGCCGTTCAGCTTCCGCTGGTTCATCCCGGAAATCCTGAAGCAGAAGACTGCCTTTCGGGACATTGCCATTGCGGCGGTGGCGCTCAGCATTTTGTCCATGGCTTCGCCCATCTTCTTTCAGTTGGTGATCGACAAGGTGCTGGTGCACCAGAGTGTCTCAACCTTGTGGGTGTTGGCGGCCGGCATCTTGGTAGCCTTGGGCTTTGAGACGGTTTTCTCTTATGTACGCCAGTTGCTGTTGCTGTCGGCTACCAACAAGATCGACATGCAGATTACGCGGCGCGCATTTGGTCATCTCTTGTCGCTACCCATTGACTACTTTGACAGCACCTCGGCCGGTGTGGTGGCGCGGGTCATGCAGCAGTTGGAGAGTATTCGCGGATTTTTGACCGGCCGCTTGTTCTTCACCTGCCTGGACACCTTGACGCTACTGATCTATGTGCCGTTACTGTTCTCGTACTCAGTTAAGTTGGGTTCCATTGTGTTGGTCTTCGCGATGCTGATCGCGCTCATCATTGCCGGTTTGCTGCCCACTTACCGACGCCAGTTGGATACGTTGAACGCCGCCGAAGGCGCGCGCCAGGCTTTGCTGGTGGAAACAATCCACGGCATGCGCACGGTCAAAGGCCTGGCTATCGAACCCGCTCAGCGCCGTGCCTGGGACCAGTTGTCGGCGCAAACCATTACCTCGCATTTTCGCGTGGCCAAGACTGCGATGACCGGCAATGCGATGACAGAGTTCCTGGGCAAGTTATTGCCCATTGTTGTGATCGTGGTGGGCGCACAAGGCGTGTTCGATCAGACGCTGACCGTGGGCGCACTGATTGCTTTCCAGATGTTTTCCAGTCGGGTCATGGGTCCGCTGACGCAAATCGTCGGACTGATCAACGACTACCAGCAGACGGCGGTGTCGGTGCGCATACTGGGTGAGGTCATGAACCGACCGTCCGAAGGACGTGGTGGCGGTGCCGGTCTGCGGCCCACACTGACGGGAGAAATAAGCTTCGATGACGTGACGTTTCGCTACCCAGGTGCCAATGTGGCGGCGTTGGACAAGACCACGTTCACGATCAAGGCCGGCACGGTGGTCGGCATTGTGGGGCGTAGCGGATCTGGCAAGTCCACGCTGACCAAGATCATCCAGGGAATGTACCCCGTTGCTGAAGGTATCGTGCGGTTTGACGGCGTGGATGCGCGCGAGATCGAGTTGGCCCATTTGCGCCGCCAGGTCGGTATCGTGATGCAGGAGAACTTCTTATTCCGCGGCTCGGTACGCGACAACATCTCCATTGCCAAGCCCAGCGCTTCTTTTGAAGAAATCGTGATCGCAGCGCAAATGGCCGGTGCCGACGAATTTGTGGAACGCCTGCCTCAGGGCTACGACACCATTTTGGAAGAGAACGCGTCCAACCTGAGTGGTGGCCAGAAGCAGAGGTTATCGATTGCCCGATCGCTGTTGCTCAAGCCCCGGGTGTTGATTTTGGACGAGGCTGCCAGCGCGCTGGACCCGGAGAGCGAGGCTATCTTCATCCGAAATCTGAGCAAGATAGCGGTGGGTCGCACCGTCATCATGATCTCGCACCGCTTGTCCACTTTGGTCAATGCAGACTCGATTTTGGTGATGCAGCAGGGCAAGCTGGCTGATAGCGGCCGTCACGAAGAGTTGCTCGCCAAGAGTCAAACCTACCAACAACTATGGCATCAGCAGACAAGTCACCTGTAGCGCAGGGCAAAGGCGGGTCGGACAACACCGCCATTGACTTCCTGCCCGACGCCGACGAGATCGAACGGCGCCCGTTGCCGGCCATGGCACGCATCACCGTGCACCTGCTGATCGGTGCGCTGTTGAGCTTTTTTGCCTGGGCCTGGATTTCCGAAGTTGACCTGATCGTTACTGCGCGGGGGCGGTTGGTGACGCCGCTTCCCAACATCGTTGTCCAGCCACTGGAGACGTCAATCGTGCAGACCATTGACGTCCGTGCCGGGCAGGTCGTTCGCAAGGGCGACCGCCTGGCCACACTGGACCCTACCTTTGCCGCCGCCGACGGCTCACAGCTCAAGAGCAAGCTGGACAGCCTGAACACCCAATGGGCCAGCCTGGATGCTGAACTCTCCGGTGAGCGCATGGAGCGCGCAGGCGAGGAGTCGCCCGACAGCAAGATCCAGTCGCGCCTGTCCAAAGAGCGCCAGTCCAGCTACCAGTCGCAGATTCGGCGTCAGACGGAATCCATTGCCAGATTACGCTCCTCTTTGGAGACGGCCCGTCGCGACGAAGAAGGCCAGCAGGCACGGGTCAGGGGTCTGAAGGAGCTGGAAGTCATGACGGCGGACCTGGTCAGCAAGCAGTTGGCCGTCAAGAGTCGCCTGCTGGAAGTGCGGGACCGCCTGATGGAAGCCGAACGAGGTACCGAACTGGCGCGCAACCGCCAGATAGAGATCCGCCGCGAACTCTCCGCGCTGGAAGCCGAAAAGTCGGCCTATGAAACTGGCTGGCGGCAAAAAATGCTCGAAGAAATGTTGGCCGTCTCCCGCGAGCGGGATGCCGTCAGCGACCAATTGCAAAAGGCCAATCTGCGCCAAAGCCGGGTCATTTTGACGGCTCCGGCCGATGCGGTAGTGCTGGAAGTGGCCAAGTTGTCGGCGGGATCCATCGTCAAAGAGGCTGAGCCGTTCTTCACGCTGGTGCCCATTAGCGACACGCTGGAGGCCGACGTACAGATCGATTCACTGGATGTGGGCTATATCAAGATTGGATCCAAGGCCAACGTCAAGATCGACGCTTACCCGTTCCAGAAACATGGCACATTGGACGGCTCATTGCGCACGGTTAGCCAGGATGCATTTCGCCGAGACAACGTCGCCCAGGCGGGTATGGACGCTTACTACGGGGGGCGCGTCACCTTGGGCGCTACCCGGCTGCAAGACATGCCCGCCAATGCGGCCTTGCTACCAGGTATGACTTTGACGGCTGAGATTATGGTGGGCAAGCGCTCGGTGCTGTCCTACCTGTTGTGGCCTCTGACAAAAGCCGCCAAGGAATCCCTCCGGGAGCCATAAATGAACCTTCGCGCATGCACCACTTGGAGCTCCGCAGCGGCGTTGTGCCTTCTGGCGGGCTGCCAGAGCACGGGGCCCAAGGTGGATGCAAATACCTTTCCCATTCCCGACACGTACCGCAATGCATTGGCCCCCCCGCAAGCCGAGCAGGCTGTTCAACCTTCCGTTGCAGTGCGCTCAGACTGGTGGACGCAGTACGGTAGTGAGGAGTTGAATCGTTTGGTGGATCGCGCATTGGCTCACAACGCGGATCTGCGCGTGGCGACGCTGCAGGTGGCACAGGCCAAAATCCGCGCCGACCAGGCTCGCGCCGGGCGCTGGCCCAGTTTGACGGCTCCCGTGCGTGCCGTCGTGCAAGGCCAAGGCAGCACGACCGATTCACAACAGAACTCGCAGGCGGGCCTGGCGGGAACGTTTCGGGTGGATGTGTGGGGTGAGCAAAAGGCCTTGGTGGATTCGGCCGACATGCAGTTGGTGCGCGCCGTACACGAACGCGAGAACGTGCAACGCAACATCATTGGTGCCCTGGTCAACGCCTACATTGCCTACCTGTCGGTCAGTGACAGCATGCTGATCGCGCGGGAAAACGAGGCGGTGGCTGCCGAGATTTTGCGCAGTGTGGAAAAGCGCATGGTACTGGGCGATGCCACTGCGGACGACCTGGAGCAACAACGCGCGGTACTCTTTAGCCAGCAAGTGGTGTTGCCAGGTCTTGAGAACCAACAAGAGGACTTGCGCAATGCGATCTCGCGCCAGGTGGGTGCCTTGCCTGGCCACTTGGTATTGTCAGAAAAAGGCCTGGACGCTTTGCAGCTGCCCACGGTACAAACCGGCTTACCGTCGGCCCTGCTGTTGGGTCGGCCCGATATCCGCATGATGGAAGCCCGCATGCGTGCAGCCAATGCCAACATTGACGTGGCCCGCGCCCGATTGTTGCCTCCGGTCGATTTGTCTGCTCAGGTGGGCTACACCGGGGCGACCCTGGCCAGCCTGCTGCAGCCGCAAAACTTTGTACTCAACACGGCGGCAGCCCTGGTGATGTCCATCTTTGATGGCGGCGTGAAGCAGGGTGAGAAGGCCTTTGCCCAGTCCTACTACCAGGAGATGGTGGAAACCTATGGAAAGACCGTGTTGCAGGCGGTGCGGGATGTAGAAAGCGCGTTGGCCAACCTTAAAAATACGGGCCGGCGTCTGGAGGCGCAAAAAGCCGTCACACGGTCTGCCCTTAACCTATTCAAGATTGGTAGCGATGCTTTTGCGCTAGGGGCTATTGACCAGTCCGGCCTGCTGCAGAGCCGCAGAAACTACCAGCGTAGCGCTGACGAAACCCAGCGCGCAAAGGCTGAACTGCTGCGTGCCTATGCCAACCTGTCCTATGCACTGGGTTTGGGCGCGGTATTGAATGAAGCGGCTGAGGAGTTTGCACCGGGTAAACGCCTGCAAACCACGTTTGCCGGCGACCTGCGCGTAGGCCCAGTGGATGGTCGCCCGGTGTTGCTGGCGGATGCGCTGACACCATCGAATGCCATTGGCCAGTGGGAGGTCGAGCTGCCCGGAGTCTTCCACCGTAGCAGTCTGTTGCCACTGTGGCGCGACCTGGATGCTCGCTATGCAAGCGTTCCGGCAGGTGCGGGTGAGTCGGCCCAGCCCTGGATACGCGCTGCCCACTTGGACCATATCGAGGGTGGACCCCAGAACGGAGAGGCCTGGTACCGCGTCTTTGTAACCGGGTTCAAAGAGCAAAAAGTCACCACCAGCTACTGCGATACTCTGCTGCAAGCGGGGCAGGGCTGTAAAGTGGTGCCGGACCCGCGTGGTGGACAAAAAAGCTCGTTCTTGGGAAGGTCGCAGTAATGGTTGTCAGCACACAGAAGCAAAAGCACCTACTTGAAGCCCCCGCCGGTGAGCAGGGCAGCGTGGGCGGATATCCGGGGCATGGTTTGCCGCTTGTCAGCATCCTGATACCCACCCATAACCGCCCAGACTATGCCGAACTGGCTTTGAAGAGTGCGCTGGCGCAAACCTACCCGCACATTGAAATCATCGTCAATGACAACAGCGACGATACGCTGACCCAAGAGCGCTTTGCGCCTTACCTGGCGCGCCATCCGCATATCCACTACGTGCGGGTACCAGGCTGTAGTGCCCTCGATAATTTCCATCATTGCTTCACCAGGGCCAAGGGTGAATATGTGAACTACCTCATGGACGACGATCTTTTCCACCCCGAAAAGATTCAGAAGATGATGTCTTTCATGCTGGCCAAACCCAGCATAGGCCTCGTTACATCGTTTCGGCAACTGATCGACTCCCAAGGCCGGGATATGGCGCCCATTGCAGGTACAGAGCGCACCTTTGAGGTGGACACCTTGGTGGGTGGCCGCTCGCTGGGCAACATGATCTTGTCCAACGGACAGAACATGATTGGCGAGCCCACGACCGTTTTGTTCCGCAAGAGCGACGCGGCTGAGCAGTTTGGTGTTTTTTGCGGCAAACAGTACACCACCTTGTCCGATGTGGCCACCTGGCTGTCCGTGCTTTCGCACAAGGACTGCGTTTACCTGCCAGAGGCCTTGAGCTACTTCCGCATGCACGGGGGTCAGGATCAACGTGGCAACAGCACCAAGATCAGGGCCAACGTGGAGTGGCTGGAACTGTTTGCGGACGCCCACCAGCAGCAGAAGTTTCTGACCGACAAGCACGCGGCCCACGAGCTGCTCAGTTCCAAGTTGGTGACCTGCATGTGGTTCTTGCTGCCGCTACGCGAAGAGGTCAAGGCCGGAGCCTATAGCGTGCAGCGGATCCAGGCGGTTTTTCAACAGGCCATGGTTATCCTGTTTGGGGATGGGCTGGGGGCATCCGCACAGTCAAAGCAATTGGAGCGCACGGTGGCGCAGGCAATGGTTCAACTAGGAGGCACGATGGAACAACCGGTGAATGGCAGCGTACTGATCGACTATTTTGAAAACCACGAACACCGGATGATCCACAAGTGGATGCACTACTTCGAGATCTACGAGCGCCACTTTGCCCAGTTTCGCAATCTGCCTATTTCGTTGCTGGAGTTCGGCGTGTTGCACGGTGGCTCTCTGCAGATGTGGAAACACTACTTCGGCCCCCAGGCCAAGATCTACGGCGCTGACATCAATCCGCGCTGCGCCGAACTGGCTGAAGATCAAATCACCATCCTGCTGGCCGACCAGGAGAGCCGCGAATCCTTGCAGCACATCTGCAAGACCTTGCCACCCTTTGACATCATCATCGACGACGGCGGCCATACCATGCTTCAGCAGACCACCACCTTTGAGGAGATGTGGGGCCAGCTCAAGATTGGTGGCGTATATTTGGTCGAGGACATGCTGACCAGCTACTGGCCCTCTTTTGGTGGTGGCTACAAAGACCCGGTCAATTTTGTTGAGTACACCAAAGGGTTGATCGATCAATTGAACGCTTGGCATGCCTTGCCCAATAGTGGCCTGGCGGTCAATGAATTCACCCGCACTGCTTTCTCCATGCACTACTACGATAGCGTGCTGGTCATCGAGAAGCGCGCCATGCAACAGCCGCAGGTGCGTATGAAGGGCAAGCCATCTTTCCCCCTGGCGCCGGCCGAACAGGCGGTGTACGACAAAGGTTGAGGACTCGCGCCTCATGGACATCCAGAACATTCCGCTGATCTCCGTTTCTTACAACTCTGCCGAGTTGGTTGAAGACCTGCTGAGCTCATTTCGACGTTTCTACGCAAACCCGGTCACGATCATTGACGGGTCCAGCGCCGAGCATGTGCCATCCATAGAAGCTGTTTGTGCAAAGTATCCGGACGTCAAGTTCATCCACTTCGACTACAACATCCACCACGGTCCCGGGATGGCCTGGGCCTACCAGAACTTGGCCCTGCAAGGCCCGGTGCTGGTTCTGGATTCGGATGTCATTGTGCAGAACGCCGGTTTGCTAGAGGCGATGGCGGAGCAGTTGAGACCCGGCATGTATGGCGTGGGGTATGTCAACCACGTGAACGAGGGAGGCTTTGACGTCATTTACGAGGAAGGCGCCGTGCGCTACCTTCATCCGGCCTGCATGCTGTGCAATATCGACGTGGTGCGCCAATTCCCCATGCCGACCAAACACGGTGCGCCGAATATTGAACCTATGCTGGCCATCCACCGGTCTGGCCAGCAACACCTGATTCAGGGAATCGCCTGGATCAAGGACGATTTTTTGCGAAACGACATCCCCAAACACTACCTGCGCCACGATTGGCAGGGTACCGTCAAGCGAACCGGTGGTTACCACCTGGAAGAATGGCAAAGGAGCATCATGCAACAGCACATCCCAACACCCACACCAGCTCCATCCGTAGGTGAGGAAGAGCCTACCAATTACAACCGCGATCTGTTGCCACTGATTCCGCCGAATGCGCGCGGCATTGTGGAGGTGGGTTGCAACAACGGCGCGTTGGCTCGTGCTTACAAAGCTATCAACCCAAACGGCAAATACACCGGGATCGAGGTCGTTGCGGCCAATGCCGAGGGCTCACGCCGCTATTGCGATGAAGTCTTGCTGCAGGACATTGAAGCGGTGGACGAGTCCTTCTATGCCAAGTATTCGGACTACAACGTCTGGATCTTTGGCGATGTGCTGGAGCATCTGCGCTACCCCTGGGAGGTGCTGGCGCGCATCCGTCGCTCCATGCCGGCCGATGGCTGTGTCATCGTTTGCCTGCCCAACGCCCAGCACTGGAGTGTGCAGGCCAAGCTTGCGGTTGGTGATTTTCGTTACACCGAGGGCGGTCTGCTGGACCGTACCCACATGCGCTGGTTTACCAGGGCCACGATGCTGGAGATGTTTGCCGGTGCGGGATTCAAGCTGGAGGTGGGTTTCCCCCGCATCTTTGGTGAGCTGAAGAACGAGCATGTGATTGCAGCCATCCGCTCCATGGCAATCGGCGTAGGTGCAGACCCCGACCTGGCGGTGCAGGACAGCCTGCCGATGCAGTATGTTGTGAAGGCGGTACCCGCCTGACAGAATGTGGCTGGGTGATTTTGCTATCTATTAGATAGCAATATAGCGAGTGCTAACGAGGGCTGGGGGCTCATTTCACTTGAGCCGTTTGCCATGTTAGCCTCAGGCCACTTAAACGGGCGGAAGTGCTCCCAGCCCGCCCAGCGCATTGAGCATGGATTGCGAACCCACGGTTCCACACACTGCCGATGAAAGGGCATGGGCCCGCAAGCGGGTGTCCACACCGGGTTGGCCTACTACGGCCTCCATCAGCCAGGAGCCAAAGCCGCCATCGCGCAGGTGGTCTTCCAGCGTTTCCACCGTGTCGAAAGCTTGTACAGCCTTGACCTGTTCCGGTTTGCTGGCCATGCTCCACAGGGGCATGCTGTGCACGCTGTGCTGGCGGTACTGTTGCGCATTGCGCCAGCCCATGGCTAGCCCCAAGGCTGCACCGGTGGATAGGAGGGTGGAGCGGCCATTGCTACTGTCCATGCCATCGGCCACCTTGAGCCACTTGCCGGGCACCACATCGGGCACTGCAGGATGGAAGTTGGGCTCGCCGGCCTTGCCCAGGCGCAGATAAGAGGGCTGCGGGTTCTCCACCAGGTAGCGCATGCAGGCCCGCACCTCCATCGGGTCGCCGGGAGCGGCGATCAGCAGGTTGGGAAAAGAGCGCATCAGCGCGTAGTCTTGTACCGCGTGGTGCGAGTAGCCCAGTGCGCCGTAAGCCAGACCGCCACCGACCGACACCACGGTGACTGGTAGTTGGTGGTAGTCCACATCGTTGCGGATCTGCTCGGCGCAGCGGAACGTCGGGAAGTTGGCAATTGAATACGTGAAGACGTGGTAGCCCTCGGAAGCCATGCCGGCTGCCAGGCCCGTCATATTCTGCTCGGCCACGCCGGCGTTGATGAAACGGTCCGGGAAACGGTCGGCAAAGGGCTCAACCACGGAGTAGCCCAGGTCGCCCACTACCAGCGCGATGTGCGGGTGCTGCGTGGCAAGGCTGACGAGTTCTTCGATAAAGGCGTTGCGCATGGGGTTTGCCTCAGCCTTGTAGTTCAGTCAGGGCCTGCGCCAGTTGTTCGGCGTTGGGCGTGCGGTAATGCCACTCCACTTTGTCCTCCATATAGCTCACGCCTTTGCCCTTGGTGGTGTGGGCGATCAGCATGGAGGGCTTACCGGCAGCCCAGGGTGTGGTGTCCAGTGCCGCCGCCAGCGCGGTGTGGTCATGGCCATCGACCTCCCGCACGCTCCAACCGAATGCTGTGAATTTGTCCGCCAATGGTTCGATGCGCAGGGTCTTGTCCACGGTGGTCAGGCTTTGCAATTTGTTGTAGTCGATGATGGCCACCAGGTTGTCCAGGCCATGGTGGGCGGCAAACATCATCGCCTCCCAGTTGCTGCCTTCGCCCAGCTCGCCGTCGCTCAGCAGTACATAGGTTTTCCAAGCGGCTTGCAGGCGCTTGGCGGCCAAGGCCTTGCCGGTGCCAAAGGGCAGGCCGTGACCTAGCGAGCCGGTGGAAAACTCCACACCGGCAACCTTGTGGCTGATGTGGTTCATCAACACCGAGTGGTCCTGACCGTAACTCAGCAAATCGCTTGCGGTTACAAAGCCGCACTCCGCCAGTGCCGCGTACACGGCCACGCAGGAATGGCCTTTGCTGAGAATGAAGCGATCACGTCCGGGTGCCTTGGGCTGCGCCGGGTCCAGCTGCATCACCTTGCCGTATAGCACGGCGACGATGTCGCAAATCGATAGGGCGCTGGCAATGTGCGACGCTTTGGCACGGTGCACCATTTGCAGCGCGCTGGCGCGCATGCGCGTGGCCATGGCTTGGGTCATGCTGCTACCTCCGTGCGAGACCATTGGGCTGTGCGCTGTATGGCATCTTGTAGGTTGATACACGGTTGCAGGCCGAGTTCGGTCCTGGCTTTGCGCAGGTCCGGTATGTAGCGCTCAGGCGCGCGCTCGTTGGACGTCGGCGTCTTGCAGACGATGCTGACTTGGGTTTGCAGAGCCTTATTGACGGCATGTGCCAGTGCAGCTATGGATACCACTTCGTCTCCTCCTACGTTGTATGCGACGCCGTCTTCGCCCTGCAACAATATTGTCCACAGCCATGCGGCCAGATCGGCTGCGTATAAGTAGCTGCGAAGCGGGGTGCCATCCCCCTGGATGGTGATGCTTTGCCCCAGCATGGCATCGCGTATAAAGTTTCCGATGGCGAAGTGCTTGTCCATCGGCAGATAAGGGCCCACAAATGCGAAGCAGCGTGCGATCTTGACACGGATGCCGTGCACACGTCCCGCTTGTACCGCCAGGCATTCGGCGGTGCGTTTGCCCGTTCCGTAGGCGGCCCCCGGTGCCAGCGGATTGGGCGCGCCGCTCCAGCTTTCAGGCAGGGCTTCCAAGTCCGTAGGCTGCTGTCCATAAACCGCACCTGAACTTAGCAACAAGAAATCTTTTGCCCCACAGTGCGCTGCAAAGTCAAGCACATGCCGAGTGCCCGCAACACAGGTGTCCAGCACTTCCAGTGGCGTGCCGCTGATGGCTATGTCCGCCGCACCGTGAACCACCATGTCAAAGGCTGTATCAGGAAACACGAAGTTGCGCACATCGCCAGATATCAGGCTTATGCCTGGCGCACCAGCCAGGAGCGGGTGGCTGTTTCGAAAGTGTTCCGGGTTCCGGCTTAGTACCGTCGCTTCGCAATGAAGATCCATCATCCGGTTGGCGTATACCAGTGTCTCCAGCAACCACTTACCCACAAAACCTGTTCCACCGGTAATGAACAGCTTCTTGTGGCGCAAGCCTCCCCATCGATCTCCTACCAGGTTGGCGGCGTGTGCCAAATCCGCTGGGCTAACGGCGTGCAGGACCATGGAGCTTATTCAATGATGGCGTAGGCAATGTAGGGGTCGAAAGGTGTCTTTTTCAGACGCATATTCTTGAGTCCGGCTACTTCTTGCAGGGCCACGGTTTCGCCAGGGTAGTTCTTGGTGTTGAGCTCGTCAAAGGCCAGTACGGCACCTTTGGGCATGCGATCGAGCAATAACTCAAGGGCAACTTTGGTGGGGGCGTACAGATCAAAGTCCAGGTACAGCAGGGAGACAATGATGTGCTGGTTGTCTTGCAGGAATTGGGGAATGGTTTTGGTTGCGTCACCAATGACCAGTTCGGTCTTTGGAATATGGTTGAGCGCGCGGTTTCCGTCGTGCAAATGAATGGACTGCTGGATTTCCTCGACGATGCGCGAGTTGACAAACAAGTCTCCGGTGCTGGAGTTCAGGTCTTTGTTCGTGTCCTTGCTGTCTACCGAAGGGAACCCCGAAAACGTGTCAAAACCGTAAATGCGGCGCTGGTGGTTGTAGGGCTCGTAGATGCTGGACAGCTGGGCGTAAGTCATGATGCCGGCACCTGCATAACAACCGCATTCAATCACTACGCCTGGCACATCGAGTTGGAGTTTGAATAGTTCGTTTTTCGCCAGAAAGCGACTGATGTCTTGGCGGCGTACATACTTGGCAAAGCTTGACAGTTTGAGCGTGGTAGGCAGCGGTGAGTCTTCGAAATAGCCAGCATATTCCAGAAAACGCGCGCGATCGCTCTCGGTGTGTTTGAGTGGATTGCCTTGGAATACTTCGTTTTGCATAGTGTTCTCACGAGGGTTTAAAAATTGACGCCCAGATAGCTTTCGATCTTGCGCGCGGCGAACTCCATCATCTCTTGCGTTAGCGAAGGCTGCACACCGATCCAGAACGTGTTGTTCATCACGTTGTCGGTATTCGTCAGGTCACCACTGACACGGTATTTGGCGCCCATCATGTAAGGCTGGCGCGTCAGGTTGCCGGCGAAAAGCAGGCGCGTGCCGACCTTGTTCTGATCCAGGTAGGTCAGTAGGTCCAAACGGCTCACGGGAGCGTCTTCCTTCAATGTGATCGGAAAACCAAACCACGAGGGGTCGGAGTGTTCGGTGGCCTGGGGCAGGTGGACAAACTCAGCACAGTCTCTGAGCCGCTCCTTCAGGAAGGCAAAGTTGGCACGGCGGGCGGCAATGAAGGCATTGGCCTTGTCCAGCTGCGCCAGGCCGCAGGCGGCCTGCATGTCGGTAATCTTGAGGTTGTAGCCCAGGTGGCTGTAGGTGTACTTGTGGTCGTAGCCGTGGGGCAGCGTGCCGAACTGCTGGTCAAACCGCTTGCCGCA
This sequence comes from uncultured Rhodoferax sp., assembly GCA_963513355.1. Lineage (GTDB taxonomy): Bacteria > Pseudomonadota > Gammaproteobacteria > Burkholderiales > Burkholderiaceae_C > Allorhodoferax. Next base: position 19,077 of record CAUPQG010000030.1, read on the forward strand.
GGTGTTGTCTTTGCCGGGGGCGCAATAGCAGTCACGGCCCCAGTCTCTAAAGCTTTCTGCAATGCTTTTGAGCTCATCGTTGTTGGTAAAGACGGCGCCGCCTTCACCCATGGTGATGTGGTGGGCGGGATAGAAGCTCAGCGTGGCAATATCGCCAAAGGTGCCCACCATCTGGCCGCGGTAGGTGCTGCCCAGGGCGTCACAACAGTCCTCTACCAGCCACAGGTTGTGTTTCTTGCACAGTGCGGTGACCACGTCCAGGTTAAACGGGTTGCCCAGCGAATGCGCCAGCATGATGGCCTTGGTCTTGGGGCCAATGGCGGCTTCGATCTTGCTGGCGTCTATGTTGTGTGTCAGGCGGTCCACGTCCACGAACACCGGTACAGCGCCGAACTGCAGGATGGGGTTGACGGTGGTGGGAAAACCGGCGGCTACGCCAATGACCTCGTCACCCTGCTGAATGGCGCGTGCGCCCAGACGGGGCGATGTCAGCGTGCTGAACGCCACCAGGTTGGCCGATGAACCAGAGTTGACCGTGATCAGGTGTTTGACACCGATGAAAGCGGCCAGTTTTTTCTCGAACTCAGTGTTGAAGCGCCCGGTGGTCAGCCAGCCATCCAGCGAAGCGTCCACCATGTTCTTCAGCTCGGCTGCATCCAGCAGCTTGCCTGAGGGCGGCACCGCGGAGGCACCGGGCAAAAACAGCTCTGGCGCGAGCGCTATGGCCGCGTACTCGTCGACCAGTTTGGAAATCTGCTCCCGCAGGGCGTGGGTCTTGGCGTTTTGCATAAGGGGTGTTGGTTCGGAAATCAGTCTGGGCTGGATGCCAATGCTAGCGCCTGGTAGGCGGCAATTTGCGCCAGTGTGACGGCATGCATGTCGGCGCCGGTTTGCCGGGCGCGGGCCCAGTCCACGATGAGACCCAGGGCGTTGTCCAGGCGCAGCGCGGGTTGCCAGCGCAGGCGTTGGGCGGCTTTGGAAATGTCGAGTTTGAGGTAATTGGCTTCATGCGGGTGGTTGCCGGCATCGACCTGCCAGGACGCACCCTGGCCCCAACGCTCGGCCAGTTGCCGCACGATCCACTCGACTGGGTTGGCGTCGTCACTGTGGGGGCCAAAGTTCCAGCCCTCGGCGAAGGCGGGGCCGTCGGTGTAGAGGCGCTCGGCCAGCGTCAGGTAGCCGCGCAGCGGCTCCAGCACATGCTGCCAGGGTCGGGTGGCGTGCGGGTTGCGGATGGGAACCTGCTTGCCAGCCTCAAAGGCCGCCAGGATGTCGGGTATCAGCCGGTCTTTGGCCCAGTCGCCGCCACCAATGACATTGCCGGCGCGTGCTGTGGCCAGCGCTACGCCATGCTGGGCATAGTGGGTCGGGTTAAAGAACGAGGAGCGGTAGGCTGCGCTGACCAGTTCGGAGCAGCCCTTGCTGTTGCTGTACGGGTCGAAGCCGCCCATCGGCTCGTTCTCGCGGTAGCCCCAGGCCCACTCCTTGTTTTCATAACACTTGTCGGTAGTGACGTTGACCACGGCCCTGACACCGGGCGTTTGCCGCACAGCCTCCAGCAGGTGGACGGTGCCCATGACGTTGGTGGCATAGGTCTCCACCGGTGTGTCGTAGGACAGGCGCACCAGCGACTGGGCTGCCATATGAATGACGATCTCGGGTTTGGCAGTCTGCATGGCACGCTGCAGTGTGGGCAGGTCGCGCACATCGCCGTGCACTGATTGCATGCCCGCGTCCACCCGTGCCGCGTCAAACAGGCTCGGTTGGGTGGGGGCTTCCAACGCAAAGCCGGTGACCTGGGCACCGAGTTGCTGCAACCACAGTGCCAGCCAACTGCCCTTGAAACCGGTGTGGCCGGTCAGGAAGATACGCTTGCCTGACCAGAACGCTGGCTTCATTTCCAGACCTTCCAGGGTGCCTGGCCACCGGCCCACAGTTCTTCCAGGTAAACCTTGTCGCGCAGCGTGTCCATGGGTTGCCAAAAGCCGGTGTGCTGGTAGGCGGCGAGCTGACCGTCGGCGGCCAGGGTCTCTAGGGGACCTCGCTCCCAGATGGTGTCGTCTCCGCTGATGCGGCTCAACACCTCAGGCGACAGCACAAAGAAACCGCCGTTGATCATGGCACCGTCGCCCTTGGGTTTCTCCATGAACTTATTGACCTTGTTGCCGTTGAATTCCAGCGCGCCAAAGCGGCCGGGGGGCAGGGTGGCGGTTAACGTGGCCTGGACGTTCTGCGCCTTGTGGAAGGCGATCAGCTCGGTGATGTTGACGTCGCTCACACCATCGCCATAGGTCAGGCAGAAGGTTTCTTCGCCTTGGATGTGCTCTGCCACGCGCTTGAGGCGACCACCGGTCATGGTGCTTTCGCCTGTGTCCACCAGGGTCACGCGCCAGGGTTCGGCGCTGCGCTGGTGCACGTCCATGGTGTTTTTGCTCATGTCGAAGGTGACATCCGACATGTAGAGGAAGTAATTGGCGAAATACTCCTTGATCTGATAGCCCTTGTAGCCGCAGCAGATCACAAAGTCATTGACGCCGTGGGCGGAGTAGATTTTCATGATGTGCCACAGGATGGGCTTACCACCGATCTCCACCATGGGCTTTGGCTTGGTGTCGGTTTCTTCAGATATCCGGGTACCCAGGCCACCGGCCAGAATGACTGCCTTCATCGCTGATCTGCCTTCACATCGTGTAGTTACTACTTTTTTGATAGCGCCGTATGAAGATTTTACGGGGGCTAGAGCACTATTTTTCTGCTAAGGGTTGTGCTAGCGCTAGACCTGCATATTCATGATGTCAGTGTAAGCCTGAACCATGCGGTTGCGAACGTGCAGGCTGGCCTGGAAGCCGATTTGCGCTTTCTGAATGGCAACCATGGTTTCTTCCAGGCTGACCTTGGGATTTTCCATTTGCACTTCCCGCTGCAGGCGGGAGGCTTCGTTTTGAGCCGCGCTGACGGAGCCCAATGCAGATTTCAAGGCGCCTGAGAAGCCTCCACCCACACCCTCGGCGCCAGTGGACGCGGCAGGGCGCACGCCGGTGCTGGGCCGTACCGTGGTCGGCATGGTGACGGGGCTGAGTTTGAAATCCATGGTGGATCTCCCTGGTTGTTTGGGTTGCCGCAATCCTATGCCCCGGGCACAGAGGCCATTATTTTGAATTGGTAGGGAAAGCCGGTGCTTATTGCCCTAATGTTTTCGGGTCCGGGTCGAATAATCAATCCCAGTCCTGCGGCGAACCACGCCTCCTGCAATGGAAATCCACCGGAACACAAAATGTCTGCAGTAGCCACTCTTCCCGTCAATCCCACACTCGCCCAGCGCCTGGCCGGTCTGGATCAGGGGCAGCGGTTGCGCCTGGCCATCGGCATCGTGCTGTTCGTGGCGATCGGGATTGTGGGTTTGGTTATGGGGCGTCAGGCCGAGTGGCGGGTGCTGTACTCCAATCTAGCCGACAAGGACGGCGGTGCCGTGGTGGCGCAGCTGAGCACATTAAATATTCCCTATAAACACTCTGAAGGTGGCGGCGCCATCCTGGTCCCGGCAGACCGTGTGCACGATGTGCGTTTGAAGATGGCATCCTTGGGGCTGCCCAAGGGTTCCGTTAACGGCTTTGAGATGATGGAGTCCAACCGTTTTGGCATGACGCAGTTCCAGGAGCGGCTCACCTTTCAGCGCGGTCTGGAGGGCGAGCTGACACGTTCGATACAGGCACTGTCGTCCGTTCAGAATGCGCGGGTGCATCTGGCTCTGCCCAACCAGAACGGTTTTTTCCGTGAACAGCAAAAGCCCTCGGCCTCGGTATTGCTGGGGCTGCACCCTGGTCGGACACTGGACCGCGCACAATTGGCAGGCATTGTCCATTTGGTGGCTTCCAGTGTGCCAGAGATGAGCCCGTCAGCCGTTAGTGTGCTGGATGACTCCGGCAAGCTGCTGTCCACTCCGTCCGATGGCTCGGGTGGAATCCTGGGCGTGGACGCCGAGCAATTGAAGTATGTGCGCCAGGTCGAGCAGCAATACAGCCAGCGCATCCTGGATATTCTGGAGCCTATCGTGGGGCGCGCCAACGTCAAGGCCCAGGTTACGGCCGAGCTGGATTTTTCCCAGACGGAGTCCACCACGGAATCACACAAACCCAATCAAACGGCCGAGAGCAGTGCCATTCGCAGCCAGCAACTGGTGGAAAGCACCAATGCGGCGGCCAATACCCCTCCCTCTGGAGTACCCGGTGCGACCACTAACCAGCCTCCCGGCGCGGCGACTGCTCCCATCAACGGGGCTGCCCAGACCTTGGCTGCTGGCGGCCAAGCTAGCTTGGCCGGCGGCGGCAAGCGCGAATCCATCATCAACTATGAGGTGGACAAGACCATCCGGGTGGTCAAGGGTGCGTCTGGCCTGGTCAAACGGATCAATGCTGCGGTGGTGATCAACAACAGCGTGACGACCAACGACAAGGGCAAAACGATCAGTACACCGCTGACCGACGCCCAGATTGAAAAGATGACCGCCCTTGTGCGTGAAACCGTAGGCTTTAACAAAGACCGCGGTGACTCGGTCAACCTGCTCAACGCTGCGTTTGTGGATGAAAAGGTGGCGGTGCTGGATGTGCCGTTTTACCGCCAACCCGAAGTTGTGGATCTGGCCCGCAGCTTTGCCTGGCCGCTGGGTACCCTGTTGTTTGGGGCGCTGGTGTTGATGGGTGTCATCCGGCCCGCGCTCAAGGCCATGGGTACGGCACCCGTGGCTGGCGCTGCGGTGGGTAGTGATGTGCAAATGAACCAACTGGATGCCCTGGAGTCTGACATGCCAGAGCGTCCACAGTTGACTGGTCCAGGAACTGCTGCAGAGGCGGCCGCGCAGGTTTCTGCAAGTGAGAAACAGCTGGAAGACGCCCGACAGCTCACACGCGATAACCCGGCGGCAGTTGCCAACATCATCAAAGCATGGATGAACGGCGAGGCAGCGGCCTGATGGTCGGCGCACAATAACACCATGTCACAAGACGACGGACTCCAAGACGCTGCAATTCTGATGATGTCTCTGGGCGAGGCAGAGGCATCGGAAGTATTCAAGCATTTGTCACCCAAAGAGGTGCAGAAGCTGGGCGAGGCCATTGCCAAAACTACCCAGATCACGCGGGAGCGGGTAGACGATGTGGTGACCAAGTTCACGGGTGTGGCGGCGTCGCAGAGCCTTCTGGTTTCCAATTCGGGTGACTATGTGCGTTCGGTGCTCAAGCTGGCGCTGGGCGACGACAAGGCCGCGCTGCTCATCGACCGGATTTTGCAAGGTGGCGACGTCTCCGGCATCGAGAGCCTGAAGTGGATGGATCCACTGTCGGTTGCTGAGCTGTTGCGCAACGAGCACCCCCAAATTGTTGCCGCCATCCTGGTTCATCTGGACTATGACCAAGCCGCTGATGTGCTGAAAAACCTGACCGAGCGCCAGCGCAACGAGGTCATGCTGCGGGTCGCCACAATGGAAGGCATACAACCGACAGCGCTCAAGGATCTGAACGAAGTGCTATTCAAGGTTTTGGCAGGTGGCGACAAGATTCGCAAGTCTTCTTTGGGTGGCGTGAAGACAGCCGCAGAGATGATCAACCTGATGGGAACCGCTATCGAGGGAACTGTCATCGAGTCCATCCGCAACCACGATGCGGACCTGGCCCAGAAGATCATGGACAAGATGTTTGTGTTCGACGACGTGCTCAAACTGGACGACAAGGCCATCCAGATGGTGCTAAAGGAAGTGTCTTCGGACGTGCTGATTGTTGCCTTGAAGGGTGCGCAACCCGAGCTCAAGGAAAAGATTTTGGCCAACATGTCTTCGCGCGCTGCGGCCACATTGCGCGAAGATCTGGAGTCCCGTGGCCCTATGCGCCTGTCCGAGGTGGAGGCGCAGCAGAAAGAAGTGCTCAAAATCGTGCGCCGTTTGGCGGACGAGGGTCAGATTGTCATCGGCGGTGGAGGTGGCGACGACGCCATGGTCTGATGACACGCCAACAAAGCCGTTTTATCGCCAGCGACGACATCAATGCCGTGGTGGGGTGGGACTTCGGCCCTGTGGACCAAGTATCGGTGCGCTTTGCGGCCAAGGTCAAGGCGCAAGAAGAGGCTGAAAACCAAGTGCGTGACGAGCAAGTGCGTCAGGCCGGGTTCTCGGACGGATTTGCAGATGGATATGCACAGGGCCATGCCCAGGCCACGCTGGAGGGCCAGCGTCAGATTGCCGAATTCATTGAAAACCAGGGTCAAGATGCCGCTCAGCGGTACCTGCAATTGTTTGAATCGGCCAGCGCGCAGCTTGACGAGTCTCAGCAGGTCATGGCGCACGGCGTGCTGGAGCTGGCCTGTGAATTGGCCCGCCAGGTACTGCGCCATGAATTGGCCAGCAACCCTAATGCTCTGCAACCCATCATTCGTGAAGCATTAAGCGTTCTGGCAACGGACTGCAAAGCCGCTATCGTGCGGATTAATCCACTGGATCTGGATGTGTTGGAAGAGGCTCTTCGCAAGGAGTTTTCTGGCCTTTCGCTGTCGTTCCTGGCGGACGCAAGCATCACGCGTGGTGGATGCCTGGTCGAGGCAGCTGGAACCGTAGTCGATGGCACGATGGAAAAGCGCTGGAGCCGGGCGGTGGCCAAGTTGGGCCTGGAGTCCACTTGGGAGGTTTCGCATGCAGACGACTGATGCCGTGACCCGCTGGACGGACTACCTTGAACGTGCACGCCATAGTGTGCGCCAAGACAGCACGCTGGAAGTGCGTGGCACCCTGACCCGCCTGACGGGCTTGGTGCTGGAGGCCAGTGGTATCCGGGTGCCTGTTGGCTCTCAGTGTGTGGTGTCGATGAAGGCGCGTGCCCCGGTTCTCGCCGAAGTAGTGGGTTTCGCAGGGGACCGCGCATTTCTGATGCCCGCCGGCGATGTGCACGGCTTGTCCAGTGGCGCCGGGGTTGCGCCGGCCGCGGCGTACATTCCAGTGCCCCGCTTGGGAGAGACGGCCAAGTCTGACGCCGTGCCAGACGTGGGCATGCTAAGGCTGCCCTTGGGCAACGGCTTGCTGGGGCGGGTCGTGGACGCTCAGGGGCAACCCATGGATCGACAGGGTCCCATCGCGGAGGTCGTGTCCAAACCACTGGATCGCAGACCTATTAATGCCATGGATCGCGCTCCGGTGCGTCAGCCATTGGACACGGGTGTGCGGGCTATCAATGCCTTGCTGACGGTTGGACGTGGCCAGCGCATCGGTCTGTTTGCCGGTTCTGGCGTGGGTAAGAGCGTGTTGTTGGGAATGATGGCCCGTTACACCGAAGCCGATGTGATTGTGGTGGGGCTGATCGGTGAGCGGGGCCGAGAAGTGAAGGAATTCATTGAGGACATTCTGGGGCCAGAGGGGCGGGCACGCTCGGTGGTCGTAGCGGCACCGGCCGATGCGCCGCCGCTGCTGCGCTTGCAGGGGGCTGCTTACGCGACCGCTATCGCCGAGAGTTTCAGGGATCAGGGCCAGCATGTGCTGCTGTTGATGGATTCCCTGACCCGCTACGCCATGGCCCAACGCGAGATTGCCCTGGCGATCGGAGAACCGCCGGCCACCAAAGGCTACCCGCCTTCTTGCTTTGCCAAGTTACCGCAGCTGGTTGAGAGAAGTGGCAATGGGCTTAACGGTGTGGGCTCCATTACCGCGTTCTACACGGTGTTGACCGAAGGGGATGATCAACAAGACCCCATTGCTGATGCGGCGCGGGCTATTTTGGACGGCCATATCGTACTGTCGCGAACCCTGGCCGAATCGGGGCACTATCCCGCTATCGACGTGGAGCAATCGGCTTCGCGGGTGATGCACAACGTGGTGTCGCGCGAGCACTTTGAGTTGGCGCGTCGCTTCCGTGCCATCTACTCCAAATTTGAGCGGGGCCGTGATCTGGTTCAGATTGGGGCCTATGCTCCGGGTTCTGATCCCGCGCTGGACGAAGCGATTGCCCTGCATGGCGGCATGAGCCAGTTCCTTCAGCAGGATATGTACCAAGCTGCGCCGGCTGAGTATGTGCTGGACGAGCTTTTGGCAGCGACCAGCGTGGGTGCGGGGGTTGCATGATGTTGCAACTGACGAGGATTTCACCATGTCCGCGTTAAAGAGCGTTCTACTGGCTATTGAGCATGCAACGCTCAATCGCGATGCCCTGGCGAAGGCGGCTGCGCGAGTGGAGCGCAATCTGGAGTTTGCTCGCTCTCAAATGTCACAGCTTGAAAACTATGCGGCGGACACGGATGTCCGCTGGACAGGAAAGGCGACGCAAGGAGTTTCCGTGGAGTTAATGCGACACCAGTACCAGTTTATGGATCGGCTGCAACAGGCGATTGCCATGCAGTCCGGCGTGTTGACGCAGTCGGCGGGCCAACTGGAGCAGGCCAAAGTCAAGTTGCTGCAAGCAGAAGTTCGCCTGCTAGGGCTCAATCAGATATTGAAGGTTCGGCAAGCTGCCTTGCAGCGCACTCAACGACAGCGTCAGCAGCGCCACACCGACGAATTTGCAGCCATGCAGCACGCCCGCAACCGGGCACTGCCAATGAGTGGAGAAAAACATGACAGTTGAATCAGCTTCCGCGCAAAACACCTCGCGCCCTGCAGCTACCGAGGCCAAACATGTCAAAGGAAAGCCTGGCGAAAGCCACGGTTCGGGCGGGCCAGGCGGATTCATGGCAATTTTGGCGTCACTGGATACATCGGATCTGCCGACGTCAGTGGTTCCAGATGTTGCAATCGCTGGCAGTGAACCTGGTGCCATTGCTCTGGCCGCCCTGCAACGTGCTGCGGCGGCCTTGAAGGGAGCGGCCAGTGAAGTTCCGGGTGCGGAGCTTTCGGACTCCGATGTCGGAGTCTTAACGGCTGAAGCTGATTTGGCAAAGCTGCTGTTAGGCGAAGAAGTTGTTCTTGACCCCAGTGTCCTACCGCCGCCGATTGATGTGCCTCGGCAGACAGACTTTTCGGTGGATGCGACGGCTTTGCTCGCCCAAGCAGCGCAGTGGAATGCCCCTGCGGGCGCAAGCCCGGAGCAAGCTAACCCCAAAGCCCTGTCCTCAACGCCAACCAACCCGTTGGTAGTGGGCAAACCGTTGTTCGGTGCGGAGAAGACGGAAGGTACTGCGCTAGCCCATGCAGCCTTGGGAGAAGCGATTTCAGAGATGACAGGCAAAGCAGTTAAGGCCCATAAGGAAGTAGCTGAGCGATTGGCAGCGGCGCAGGCAGCACTGGCAGAGCCTGTGTCGGTCAGTAATTCGGTGGCAGAGTCCCGTCAGGCGCAAGTCGTGCAAAAAGTGATTGATGCACCCTTGAACTCGGCTGCTGTTGCGCTGACGACCGCAGTTGCGGCTACGCCTGGTCGTCGTGAGGATATGGCTCGCGAGCGCTCGGCATTTCGGTCCAACGTACCAGACGCGGCGGCGCCAGTGCAAACTTACGCCCCGCCAAACACGAATGGCATATTCACCAATGCACCTGCCCCAGTGACCTCAATGGAGACCTATGTGGCGGAAAAAGTGGCCTATTGGATTTCCAATGATGTACAGAACGCGGAAATGAAGTTAGACGGAATTGGTGAGTTGCCGGTGGAGGTCAGTATCCGCATGCATGGCAATGAGGCACATATTGCCTTCCGTTCTGATGAGCTGCATGCCCGTGCAGCTTTGGAAAACGCCAGTGAGCAACTGAAGGATATGCTGCAACGGGAAGGCCTGGTGCTGAGCGGCGTGTCGGTAGGAACGGCGGGTGCTGGCGACGCCGGCAGCCAAGAGCGCAAATCGCGTCAAGGGGCTCGGCAGGCGGGGGTTGTTTCAGTACAACCGGCTCCTACCGAAAGTGTGGCCGGATCCCGACGTTCAACGGGTGGGGCGTTGGACCTTTTTGTTTAGAGCAACGGAATGTGTCACCATTAGCGTAGGGAAAGACAGGTTGGTCTAATGAAAAATCCCCCCACTTCGAATACAAGGAGCAAATGTGGCTGCAAAACCTGATGCGGGAGATGCCGGAGATTCTGGCAAGGCGCCTGCGAAGAGCAAAAAATTGCTGATCATCATTGTTGCTGCAGTGTTGGTCCTGGCGTTGGGCGGCGGCGGCGCTTTTTTCTATATCAGTAAGCAGCGCGCAGCAGCTGCGGCAGCGGAGGATGGTGAAGAGGCCCATCCGGCAAAGGCGGCGGCGCATGCTTCGCCCAAGACTCCTCCCGCCTATCTGCCGCTGGATAGCATGGTTGTGAATCTGGCCGACCCTGGCGGTGAGCGTGTTGCTCAGGTTGGCATTACGCTGGAAGTGATTGATGTCCCTTCCGTGGATAAGGTCAAGGCGTTTTTGCCGACGATACGCAGTGGCGTGCTGATGCTTATTTCCCAAAGAACGGCGGAGGAGCTTTTGACGCAGGACGGCAAACAAAAGCTTGCGAAAGACATTCTGCGCGAGACTTCTCGGCCTTTCGGAGGCGGGGAGGATGAAGATGAGGAGGAAGCCGAGCCCACGGATTCAGCCAAGGCCAAGGCCAAGAAAAAGAAAGCGAAAGCGCGTCAACCCGATTACCCGGTGGTGGGCGTGTTGTTCTCCAGTTTTATTGTCCAGTAGCGGTTTCACAGGTATTGAACTATGAGTGAGTCGTTTCTTTCCCAGGAAGAGGTGGATGCCCTCCTCGAAGGGGTTACTGGCGAGAGTCAGAAAACGGTCGAGGAGGCCGCGGAACACGGTGAGGTCCGCACCTACAACATTTCCAGCCAAGAGCGGATCGTTCGTGGGCGTATGCCCACGATGGAAATCGTCAATGAGCGGTTTACGCGTAACCTGCGGGTTGGATTGTTTAATTTCATCCGTCGCAGTCCGGAAATCTCTGTTGGACCTGTCACTGTGCAGCGCTATAGCGCTTTCCTGCGCGAGCTGGCGGTCCCCACCAATTTCAACATCGTGGCCATCAGGCCATTGCGGGGAAGCGGCCTGATCGTCTGTGAACCCGCTCTGGTGTTTGGGGTGATTGATACTCTGTATGGGGGAATAGGAAAGTTTCAGACCCGTATTGAAGGACGCGACTTTTCTGCAACTGAACAACGTGTGATTAATCGTTTGGTAGACGTCATTTCCGCTGAGTACAAGAAAGCCTGGAAGGGCATTTATCCGCTGGAGTTGGATTACCAGCGTTCAGAGATGCAGCCCCAGTTCGCCAATATCGCTACACCCAGCGAAATTGTGATTTCGACGTCGTTTCAGCTTGAAATTGGCGATATCACAGGCGCCATCCACTTTTGCTTCCCTTATTCGACGCTTGAGCCCATTCGGGATGTGCTCTACTCATCGACGCAGGGGGACTCGATCGAGGTAGACAGGCGGTGGGTGAATCTGCTGACCCGCGAGATTCAGGCAGCCGAGATCACGCTGGTCGCGGAGTTGGCGCGCGCAGATGCGACGATAGAACAACTATTGGCGATGAAAAAAGGTGACTTCATTGAATTGGATCGGCAGCCAAAAATTCAGGCCTCGGTTGACGGAGTGCCGATTTTTGAGTGCCAGTACGGCACGCACAACGCAAAGTACGCCATTCGCATAGATAAAGCCTTGCGAGGCAATGACCAAAACTGGTTGGGAGAAAGTAATGGCATCTGAAGACAAACCCGATGAAGCTGCGGCCGACGATGGAATGGCCGATTGGGCAGAAGCGCTGCTGGAGCAAAAGGCGACGGAGCCAGGTGCCGGCGGCGATGGACAGGGCGGGGTGCTAGCGGGAGAAGCTCCCAAGCCCTTTTCGTCTATGCCCAGCGGGGGAGGGGATATGCCTTCGCACGACATCAACATGGTGTTGGATATCCCGGTGCAGCTATCGGTGGAATTGGGCCGGACCAAGGTACCCATTAAGCACATTTTGCAACTCGGACAGGGGTCGGTTGTTGAATTGGACGCGTTGGCAGGTGAGCCGATGGATGTGTTGGTCAACGGCTATTTGATCGCACAGGGGGAGGTGGTGGTGGTGAACGACAAGTTTGGTATCCGATTGACAGATGTGGTCACGCCTTCTGAGCGGTTGCGCCGTGTCAGCAAGAGTTGACAGGGTGTCATGACGCAGTCCTGGATTCTTGTTGGGGCCTTTTTAGGCGTGTTGGTGTGCTTACCTATGCTGTTGAAGTGGCTTAAACAGCGTGTTCCTGGACGTTTTTCTGACGTTAGCGGGCAATCGCGTTTTATCTCAGCGCTGGCGGTGGGGCCTCACCAGCGTGTGGTAACGGTAGAGGTTGGGCCAGAAGGGAAGCGCGTATGGCTTACCCTTGGGGTTACCGGGCAAGCAATTTCCTGCCTGCATAGTGTCAACGTTGATGGGGCAACATCCGTCAGCACGGCCGGACAGCCACAACCTGATGTAAGCCGTATTTCTGAAGGGGTTGGGCCAGAAATACAAAAAACCGGGAGCACGTTTTGAGTAGAGTTGCTTTCCTGGGTAAATCCGTGTTGGGCGTTGCTGGGGTTGCCTTGCATTCGTTGGTCGCGGCTCAAACGGCTGGGCAGTTACCACTGTTGGTAGGCACCGGTGGCTCCAACATGAGCTTTTCGGTACCCATTCAGACACTGCTGTTTTTTACCGCGCTGTCTTTTTTGCCAGCCGTTTTGTTAATGATGACGGGCTTCACGCGCATAGTGATTGTGTTGTCATTGTTGCGCCAGGCTTTGGGAACGCAGTCTTCTCCTCCGAATCAGGTCATCGTAGGGTTGTCGCTCTTTTTGACTTTTTTTGTAATGGGGCCAACCCTTGATAAGGTTTATGCAGATGCTTATCTGCCGCTTACCAAGAATGCCATTAGTTTTGAGCAAGCTCTGGAGCGGGGAGAGGTGCCCATTCGTAGCTTTATGGTGAAACAAACCCGGCAGTCTGACTTTGCCTTGTTCGCCAAGTTGGCAAAGTTACCTCCAGAAGTGAAGGCAGATACTGCTCCGATGCGGGTTCTGGTCCCCTCATTTGTCATCAGCGAATTGAAATCCGCCTTTCAGATTGGTTTCATGATATTCATACCGTTTCTTGTGATCGATATCGTGGTTGCAAGCGTATTGATGTCTTTGGGAATGATGATGTTGTCGCCCGTATTGGTCGCGCTTCCATTCAAACTCATGCTGTTTGTTTTGGCTGATGGCTGGAACCTGCTCATCGGTTCATTGGCAGCCAGTTTTGTGACCTGAGGGGCGCGCCATGAATGCTCAAATGGTTTTGACGATGGGGCAGGATGCTCTATTGATGTTACTCATGGTGTCGGCCCCCGTTCTTGGGACCGCTTTGGGTGTTGGTTTACTGGTCAGCCTCTTCCAGGCTGTCACACAGATCCACGAAGCAACCTTGGCATTTGTTCCCAAGCTGGTAGCGGTGATCGCCGTTTTTGCCATCGCTGGACCCTGGATGTTGACCATGTTGGTGGAGTACATTCGGCGCACGATTGAGGCCATTCCAGGGGCGGTAGTTTGATAGCGGGCGAGCGGTGATTTCCATCACAGAAGCGCAACTGGCCGCTTGGATCTCCCCAATTTTTTGGCCATTTCTGCGCGTGTTGGCGGTTTTCACGACAGCGCCAGTTTTTTCATCCCGCGCTTTTCCCGTTCGCGCCAAGATTGCGTTTGCATTTCTTGTTGCGGTAGCTGCGCAAGCTAGTCTGCCGGAAATGCCAGTCATTGGTTTTAACGATCCTGGCGTGCTCGCGGTGGTGGTTCAACAAGTCGGCGTGGGTTTAGCTATTGGCTTTGCCGTTCGCGTAGTCTTCTCCGCAGTAGAGTTGGCCGGCGAGGTGGTCGGATTCCAGATGGGGCTCAACTTTGCAGCATTTTTTGACCCCACCATTGGAGCGCAGTCCAGCGCTGTTGCCCGCTTTTTTGGTCAGATGACATCGTTACTGTTTTTGGCGGTAAATGGTCATTTGATGGTGTTGTTTGCAGTCACCCAAAGCTTCTACAGTTTTCCGGTGGACCAAAATTTTCTGGAAACACTGGGGCAGATGAAGCTTTACCAGCTAGGAACTGATTTGTTCGCCAGCGCTTTGTGGATCGCCCTGCCGATGGTTGGGATATTGATGTTTGCAAATTTGGCCCTAGGTGTAGTGTCCAGGGTGGCACCTCAGATGAACGTTTTTGCGATCGGTTTTCCAATTACCCTTGTAGTTGGACTGATAGGTATCGCTGCAACTTTGCCCATGCTGGATCAACCATTTATGGCGCTTTTTGAGCGTTCGATAGACCTTTTCTCGCGCAAATAATCAGAATCTCCTAGACCAAGCCGTTGCGAATGGCGTAGACGGCCAATTCTGCATTATTGGAAAGTTTGAGCTTTTCCAGTAAGCGTGCGCGGTATACGCTGACTGTTTTTGGACTGAGCATGAGTTCCTCGGCAATGTCTGAGAGACGTTTGCCGGACGCAATCTTCAACAGGGTTTGCAGCTCACGCTCAGAGAGCGTCGCATGAAGCGAGGCTGGGGTTGGCGAAGCCAAATGGTCCACCAACATTTCAGAAATGGCTGGCGTGACGTACTTTCGGCCCTTTGCCAATGCCCGCACTGCAGGAATCAGCTCTGAGGGATCGCCTCCCTTGTTGAGATAACCATCTGCTCCGGCGCGCAGACAGCGGATGGCGTACTGATCTTCGGCAAACATGGAAACAATCAAGACCTTGATCGGCGAGTTGTCTTCACGCAAACTGGCCAGCACTTCCAGTCCGCCGCGACCTGGTAGGTTCAAATCCAGTATGAGCACATCGCAGGGCTCTGTTCGGATCAATGCCTTCACCTCAGCGTACCCTCCGGCCTCGCCCACCACTGTGATATCGGTGGCATCAGCCAGTGTGTCTTTGATACCACGCCGGACCATGGCGTGGTCATCGCACAGAATCACTTTGATCACTTGAATTGCACTTCCGAAAAATGGGTCACACTGGCAGCAAGTGGCACTGAGAGAATTACTGAAGTGCCAGAACCCTGGCGTGAACTGACATCCAGCCAGCCACCGACGGTTTTTGCTCGCTCGTGAAGTCCGCGGATTCCAAACGCATCTGCTTTTTGCATCTCTTGCGAGGAGATGCCAATACCGTTGTCAGTAATTTCCAGGGTCAAAAAATTCTCAGCATCTGAAATATCAATTTGCACCTCGGTGCATTTTGCGTACTTTGAAATGTTGGTGAGTGCCTCCTGCGCGGTGCGGTAGGCAGCCAGCTGAACTGCTTTCTCTGGGCATAAGTCCTCATTCGTCGCGCGCAAAATGGTTCGTATCCCAGTCCTTCGCTCAAAGCTCAATGCCAACCACTGAACCGCCGCAACCAGGCCTTGGTCGAGAATCGATGGGCGAAGATTCATCATAATTCTTTGGCTTGCCCCTAGCGCATGCTGGATCATGTCTGTGGCGGCCTGAAGATGGGTTTGTATCGTGGGGTCTGGCGCGTGCCTAGTCACCCAGGCCAGATCAAGCTTTGCGGCCGCCAAAGAGCCGCCAATATCATCGTGGATTTCACGTGAGATTGAAGCTCTTTCCCTTTCGATTGCGGCCTGGAGGTAACCGGTCAATTCAGACAGTCGTCTCTCTGACATCGCGAGTTCAAGGCTGGCCTTTTCTTTGGCTTTTAGGGCGCTAAAAACCTCAAGTGACCGCAGAATCACGCGCTCAAGTTGTCCCAAGTTGTCTTTGTGCAAGTAGTCGCTTATGCCGAGTTGTATTGCAGCAACCGCCGCAGCCTCACCAATTGCGCCGGAAAGCAGTATGAAAGGGGGACGGAGGCTTTCGGCTGGCAACGATGTCCATGCATCGACCGCAGTGAAACCGGCTAACCGGTAATCGGCGAGGATTAAGTCCAGCCCACCCGAGAGTACCGCCTCCGTAAAGGCGGAAAGTGTTTCTACCCGACGGATCGAGTATTGGAATCCAGCCTTGTCCAACACTCTGCAGGCCAACCGGTGGTCATTGGCGGAGTCTTCAAGATGCAATATGCTGAGCGTCGTGGAGGGTTGATGTACTTCCATTTTCAGCTTGGCTTAGTTGACTGATTATGGACGGTTGATGCCAGACCAAGCAAGTAGCAATAGCGCAGTTATTATGTGACGCAGTGCTAGCGAAACTTCCCAAAGATCATTGTTTCCTGCTAATCTAGTAACGTGTGATGTCTCGGTTTCAGGAAACGGAGCGAAGCCTATGTGGAGAGTGGTTACTTAGGACCTATGACAATGCAACCAACATTGACAACACCAACTGTTCCCGCGGTTCAGATGCCAGTCATGCTTGTCGCGGAGGTGCAGGATTCCTTGCTTGTGGTTGTCCATGACCTCTCTAGGTTAGATGGATTGCTTGCGCATACCATGGAAAACCTCATGGAACGATTCACAAGTGCAAGTGCCAATTTGGCTAACCCTGCGCTGATGAATTCAAAGGAATTGGACGATGTCCGAAGCACCTTGCGTGCCGCGGTTACGGAACTGCAATTTCAGGATATGGCATCACAGCTTATCGTCCATACTTCGAAAATTCTTCAGGGCTGCGCCTATCGTTTGGCGTCGGAATCCATGGGAGCTGAGGACGGAGAGGCTGTGCCTTTTGTTGAAGAGGTTCCCGAGCGGCCTAACCCAGTTACCCAAGACGAGATGGATGCCGGCTCGGTTGAGCTCTTTTGATTCCCTATACCTGTTACACCAAACTGAAAAGTCGGAGTTCCCTATGCCTCTCATTCTCGCCGTTGATGATTCCCCCTCCATGCGCAAGATGGTGTCCTTCACTCTGACCGGTGCTGGCTACCAAGTGGTCGAAGCGGTTGACGGCCAAGATGCGTACGAAAAAGCGCAATCCCAAACTTTTGATCTTGTGTTGACCGACCAAAACATGCCTCGCCTGGATGGTTTGGGCCTGACAAGGAAGCTACGGGATCACCCCCAGTTTAAGACGACGCCAATCTTGATGCTGACAACGGAGTCCAGCGACTTGATGAAGCAGGCTGGTCGAGCGGCGGGTGCCACTGGTTGGCTGGTAAAACCGTTTGATCCGGCTCGGCTTTTGGACGTTATCAAAAAAGTCATTCGCTGACTGACCACCCGACAGCGTGATAAATAGCAAATAGGAGACAGGTATGTCAGAGACGCATCAGGACAGTAGCGGTGGTGGCGACTTCGATCTAACCCAGTTCTATCAGATTTTTTTCGAAGAAGCTGGTGAAAATCTTGACTTGATGGAGCAGATGCTTCTCAATTTGAATTTGGAAACTGCAGATGACGAGGTTTTGAACGGCATTTTCCGCTGTGCCCATTCTGTAAAGGGTGGGGCCGCGACATTTGGTTTTGCGGATGTTGCCGAGTTGACGCACCAGATGGAGTCACTGCTGGATCGCCTTCGTAGGCATGAGTTGCAACCGAATTCAGCAATGGTTGATGTCCTATTGGAGTCGGCCGATGCTTCGCGAAGTTTGCTGGCGCGCCACCAGGCTGGCGGCGAAGGCGAGGTGATGCCCACGGGGGACTTGGTTCGACGAATCAGTGAGTTAGCGGCTGGGAATACACCCGCCTCGGCGCCAGCGCCAGTAGTGGTGAAACCAGCACCCGTCGTGGTTACGCCACCAAAACCAGCGTCTGAGGTGAAGTCCAAGGCTACACGCACCCTCGAAATACGGATTGGTCCTCTTGATCGACTCGAGCAGGCTGACGCAGTGCAAGAACTGTTCCGTGATATTCCGGGGCTGGGAAGCATATCCACGTTGCCTTTAGACGTGAAGAACACGAGGCTTTTTTTGGTTGAAACAGGATCTACGGATGAGGATCTTCTGGATCTATTCGCTTTCCATGTATCCAGAGACTATATTCAAATCAAGTCTGTCGAAACCAGCGCCGAGGCGGTGGTCAATGAGGTCGCTTCCTCGGATGGCCAGGGCGACCCAGCGCCCGGAACTCCGCTTGCACCGCTTCCTGGATTTGGCTTTTTTGATGGGGCTCCAGGTGCTCCGGCTACGACGACGACCGCGGTGGTGACTAAAGCGGCAGCGGCAAAGCCGGCTGGGTCGAGCTCAGGTGCGCAGCCAGAGGCGGCCACTATTCGCGTTGCCATTAGCAAGGTCGATCAGCTGATTAACCTCGTCGGAGAATTGGTTATCACCCAGGCGATGTTGGCGCAAAACAGTCGCGCCTTAGATCCGGCGGTCTATCAGCAGTTGCTCTCAGGCTTGGCTGATTTGGATCGCAACACCAGAGATTTGCAAGAGTCGGTAATGTCGATTCGAATGATACCGATGTCAATTGTATTCAGCCGCTTCCCAAGAATGCTGCGTGATTTGGCTACCAAGTTGGGTAAAAAAGTTGACTTTGTTACGCAGGGGGAGGCTACGGAGCTGGACAAGGGGTTGGTAGAGAAGATCACCGATCCGTTAACCCACTTGGTGCGAAACAGTTGCGACCATGGCGTTGAGTCACCGGCCGAGCGTTTGGCGGCAGGCAAGCCTGAGACCGGTACTATCACTCTCTCTGCTTCTCACCAGGGTGGATCGATTGTTATTGAGGTGCGCGATGACGGGAAAGGTATGTCGCGCCAAAGAATCTTGACTAAAGCCAAAGAGCGCGGGCTCGATGTGTCTGATCAGATGTCGGATGCTGAGGTTTGGCAACTGATTTTTGCACCCGGATTCTCGACTGCAGAAGTTGTGACTGATGTGTCGGGTCGTGGCGTGGGCATGGATGTCGTGAAGAAGAACATAGCCGCACTAAACGGGACGGTAGAAATTGATTCGGCGGAAGGCTACGGCATGAAAGTGTCGGTGCGTCTGCCGCTTACTCTTGCGATCATGGATGGCATGTCGGTCGGCGTTGGCGGCGAGGTCTACATTCTTCCACTTTCGTCGGTAGTGGAGTCTTTTCAGGTCAAGGCAGACGCTGTAAGTACCGTGGGGCAAGGCTCCCAACTTGTCAAAGTTCGAGATGAGTACATGCCCGTAATCGAGTTGGAGAAGATTTTCCAAATCCCTAGGTTTGATTTTGAGAAGTCCTGCGACATCATGGTTGTCGTTGAGGCTGATGGTAGCCGGGTCGCATTGCTTGTCGATGAACTGTTAGGGCAGCAACAAGTGGTCGTTAAAAACTTGGA
This sequence comes from uncultured Rhodoferax sp., assembly GCA_963513355.1. Classification (GTDB taxonomy): domain Bacteria; phylum Pseudomonadota; class Gammaproteobacteria; order Burkholderiales; family Burkholderiaceae_C; genus Allorhodoferax. Next base: position 38,173 of record CAUPQG010000030.1, read on the forward strand.
GTCGAACTACCGTAAGGTGCCAAATGTTTCTGGCGCAACGATTTTGGGCGATGGTAAGGTTGCCCTGATTCTTGATACGGGTGCCTTGGTTCGTCGATCTCGTCACTGATGCCAACCTATTGAACAAGGAGTGCGATATGGGTGTTATGGAAAAAATGGAAGAGCAAGCTTCGTCCGATGCGCGTGAGTACCTGACCTTCCGTTTGGATCAAGAGGAGTATGGCATTGACATCCTCAAGGTTCAGGAAATTAGAGGATATGAGCCCCCAACGCGGGTGGCTAACGCACCCAATTTCATCAAAGGGGTTGTCAACCTTAGGGGAACGATTGTTCCGATCGTCGATATGCGGTTGAAATTCAGTTGCTCAAAGGCTGAATACAACTCGTTTACTGTCGTCATTATTCTGAATTTGAGGCAGCGAATCGTCGGGATCGTTGTTGATTCAGTCAGTGATGTGATGGAGTTGCCCCCCGAGAGCCTTAAGGCTGCCCCCGACATTGACAGCGTCATCGATAGTGCAGCCGTGTTGGGTCTTGGATCATTGGGTGATCGGATGTTGATCTTGCTGGATATTGAGCTGCTGATGTCGGCGCCTGACATGGGACTTGTTGGGGCTTCTGATTGACGAATAGATATTGATCGGTTCGAACTGAGCTTAGTCTCTGGTGCGAGATGGCGAAGCAAAAACAGTGTCTTAGACGGGAGTTATTGTGAACTCTTCGGCGGGTATGCAGGGGCGGGAGTTTGCGTGGACCAATGCAGATTTCGATCGAGTTCAGTCCATGATTTACAAGCGTGCGGGCATAAGTTTGCACGATGGTAAGCATGCGATGGTTTACAGCCGGCTGTCTCGACGGCTGCGTGAAACTGGGCATCAGAGCTTTCGAGACTACTTAGGTTGGCTTGAGTCTGCAGAAGGTCCTGAATGGCAAGAGTTTGTCAATGCCTTGACGACGAACCTCACGTCCTTTTTTCGTGAACACCACCACTTCGAAATCTTTGCTGAATTATTGAAATCCAAGCCTGCAGGAACCCCTTGGCGCGTTTGGTGTAGCGCCGCTTCAACAGGCGAAGAACCATATTCGATAGTTATGACCGCAATGGAGAGCCTTGGACAACATCCAAATTTCTTTCTCACTGCAAGTGACATCGATTCCAAAGTGCTCGCATCCGCTGCACAGGGCGTATACCGATTGGAGGGCATGAAAGGGATAGATCAAAGCAAGATGCAGCGTTTTTTTCAGAGGGGAAAAGGTGGTAACGAAGGTATGGTTAGGGTTAAGCCTGAGTTAGTTCAATTCATTGAATTCTTGATCGTCAATTTGATCCGGGACGATTGGCCATTCAAGGACGCCTTTGACGTCGTTTTTTGTAGAAACGTCATGATCTATTTTGATGCCGAAACGCAACGCAAAGTCCTTGAGCGAATTTACAAAGTCATGAAGCCTGGAGCTTTGCTGTTTGTTGGACATGCAGAAAACTTCAGCGATTCCCGCGATTTGTTTCTGTTGAAGGGTAAGACTGTCTATGAAAGACGATAACGCACCCTAAACGTTGAAATTTTTGGTGCGTGAGCCTGTTCTGTTTTTACATACAACAAGGTTTACATGAATTTGCCGCATTACAGTGTTGAGTCATCGTTTGGTCGACCAGTCGGGGGCGCGTCGCCGGCTACCAAGGTTTTGGCTAGCGGTCGTGTATCGAGAATTGATCAACTAAAGGCTCAGCCCCGTAAACCCGGCGAGGCATCCTTTTTTTATGCGGATCACCACTTTCAGTACGATGCTGTGAAGGTCTTACCGGGAGAGTATTACGTCTCCAACGAAGACTTGGTCGTTATGACGGTATTGGGTTCCTGTATTGCTGCATGCATATGGGATGGAAAGGCCAGAACCGGAGGAATGAATCACTTTATGCTTCCTGATGGAGATGGAGGGGAGGGGTCTGGACGTTACGGATCGTTCGCAATGGAGTTGCTGATTAACGAGATGTTTAAATTAGGCGCGAGACGCGAAACCATGCAAGCCAAAATCTTTGGGGGCGCTCAGGTTATGGCTGGGTTTACAACGATGAATGTTGGAGAACGCAACACCCAATTTGTGTTGGACTACCTTTCTACGGAACGAATCCCGGTTGTTTCTCAGGACGTCCTCGATATTCATCCTCGTAAAGTATGCTTCTTTCCGGTCACTGGCAAGGCGTTAGTCAAAAGATTGGCGCACTCGCATCCAGAAACCTTGGCGGTTGAAGAGCGTCGTGGCAATGCTGCCAGTGTTGCGAAATCAAACGCTGGTGGCTCGGTCGATTTGTTTTGAAAGAATCACGTGAAGAAGATTCGCGTTGTTGTCGTAGATGATTCTGCGCTAGTGCGTGGTTTGTTGACAGAGATCATCAACCGCCAGAAAGACATGGAGTGTATTGGGGCGGCCAATGACCCGTTGGTCGCTAGAGAAATGATTCGCGACCTCAATCCGGATGTCATCACTTTAGATATAGAGATGCCCAGAATGGATGGCATTGACTTTCTTGCTCGGTTGATGCGACTGCGCCCCATGCCAGTGGTAATGATTTCTACGTTAACCGAACGGGGTGCGGAGGTCACCATGCGCGCGTTGGAGTTGGGGGCGGTTGACTTTGTGGCAAAGCCGAGAATTGGCCTCGCGGATGGAATCAATGAACTTGCCGGGCAAATTGTAGAAAAAATTCGGATAGCTGCCTCTGCGCATATTCGCCGAGCTGTATCACCGAGCTCGCAATCAGGTAACACGATTGTGGGATCCACCGAGGGCGTGCGGCGAATAGAACCGATTGCCTTGGGCAGAGTGTCTACCGAAAAGATGATTTGTATTGGAGCCTCAACGGGCGGGACGGAGGCCATTAAGGAGATACTAATCCGCATGCCGGCGGATTCGCCCGGCATCGTCATTACGCAACACATGCCTCCTGGCTTTACCACAAGCTTTGCAGCTCGCCTGAACACGCTCTGTCAGATTACCGTACAGGAGGCCGTTAACGGAGCGCGGGTGCTCCCTGGGCACGCCTACATTGCGCCTGGCGGAAAACAGTTTAGGGTGGATAAAAGTGGAGCAAACTATGTCTGCGTCGTTGAGGATGGAGAAGCAGTCAATCGTCACAAGCCTTCCGTCGAAGTCCTCTTCAAGTCGGCAGCGCGTGTTGTGGGTAGAAACGCCTTTGGGATTATGTTGACCGGAATGGGGGGGGATGGTGCCAAGGCGATGAGGGAAATGAAAGATGCCGGTAGCTACAACTACGTCCAGGACGAAGCGAGTTGTATCGTGTTTGGTATGCCCAGGGAAGCGATTCTTCACGGAGCTGCAGATGAGGTATTGCCATTGCTGGATATCGCAGGTGCGCTACTAGCTCGGCTTGGGAACACATCAGATAGGTATCGCGTCTAAGTTGGGAAGATGTGTGTCGTTGTTTAGAAAACTGTGTCATAATCGAGGGCTTCGCTAGAAACACCTGCGTGTTTTGAGGAAGTTAAAGAAAGACAATCAAGTTTTATAAAGAAATTTGACGAAAGTATAAAAACTGTGTCATAATTCAAGGCTTCGCTGATCACAGCAAAGCAAACGAAGAAAGTAAAAAATTCTTCGGTTCATTAAAAATTCACAGCCGATAAGCGTGGGCGTTTGAAGGCGATTGCCAAGTTCTTCGGAACTAAGTCTTAGCTGACTTACAAACGCTCATGAAGTAAAAAAGATATGAAATTCAGAAATGAAGTTCGTGTCGATTCCAATTTATGAG
>CAUPQG010000031.1:0-39534 GCA_963513355.1 uncultured Rhodoferax sp.
GTAGACGCCAATTGTTTCGCTGCCAAAACCATATCTCGTTGAAACTGGCGTCTTTGCATAGGACACAAGAGACAAAAAAACGTTTCCGTTGGAAAACGAACTCTGTCGCGCCTTGGAAGTTGGCAACGCGATTCCCAACCAAGTGTTGACGTACGAAACCCAATCGTCCGAATGCGCCGTCGCATAGTCTTTTAGGCCTTGCATGAGAAAGTTCACACGTGCCTGGTGCTCTGGTGTTCGTTCCGGTACATATCGCGGATCGGGATAACTTTGTGTCGTCCACGCGTAATCAAGGTCAGAGCAAGCTTCAAAGTAGGCGAAGGCGTTGGTGAAGTCGGGCAGCTGGGAAGCCTCGATCCACGGCACCTTGGTGGCAGGCGTGACAGCGGTACATTGCAAAAGACTAGGAGGCGCACTGGACTTGGCTTCAGCAGGTGACACGACGGTCTCTGCGTGCACGTTGAAAGCACAACACAGCCAAATCAGCACTCCAAGAGATACTGACCCCACAGAAACGACAGACTGTTTGCTTTTCATGATCTGGATCTTTATGGCCTAGTTGTTTGAAACAGTGCTTTCCAAACGGCCTTTCTTGTCACGCCATTAGCTTTCTTGTGATGAGTGCTGTCCATGCGATTGGACTGCTATGGGGTTAGCACGGAGAATTTAAGGCCCTGTACCCAGTCGGGTGTCCGAGGCCACTGGCGATGCTCAAAACTTGAGCAGCGAGCAATTTTCGGTGGATGCCTGGCTTTTGTCCATCCCGGCTTTATGGGGTATCAAGGAATGGTGGCCGGTCATTTCTATTTGAAACTTCATGACTTTGCTATTAATAGTCTAGCGTCACAAGCATAGCGGACGGGGGCTACAGGCCACTTTCGCTTCAAGTAACTTTCTGCGACGGCATTTCTGTAGGCGACGTGTTGGCCCGCCCGACTGACGCCCCGCATAACTACATGCACGCTTTGCATGCCCCATCAGCACGGCTAATGCGTTCCTTTTGCCGCCATGGCGGTGTTGGTCTTGTTTGTCTGTACCTTCCCAGTCGGACAGGTGTGCGGCGTTGAAGGTGTAGGTGTAGGTGTAGCTGTTGATGCGCTGCTGCACCCAGCGGGTGTGTCTTTGGCTTACAGCGTCGCCGATGGTACTGCTGGTCAGTGGGGACGTACTTGTCGGCGTCGACTCATTATTGACCACCCGGGGTGAAACCCACATCCTGTCGCAAAACTCGAACATTAATTCAGTGGTCGCAATGCCAATGGTCTTTTTAGTTCAATCTGGATTCGTCCACACAGGGTTTGAACCCAAAGCCAAACACCATTAGACCAGCGCTACCGCTAGTAGCCGAAGTATCGAACACGTGCACCTCATATCCAAACCACTGCCCACCTAAATCTGCTAGCTCTTGCGCATTGGGTCTACGGTTCGATGTGCGAATACTCATGGGGCGAAATAGATAACCGGACTGGTTTTCGAACTGCTTCTTAAGGTCTACGGGTGTTATACAAAAACTCGTCGATTCAATATTCGACAAAGACAAGCGACGCTTTTCGGAATTGATGAGGCCACTCGCTGTTATGGCTCTTGTCTCGTACGAACCCAAGGTGCGGAACTTAAACAAAAATGTACGTGATGAACGGTCAAGTAACTCGGAATCCATAAACAGCAGTTTGTCGCCATTCTTAAACGGATTTTGGACAACTTTCGCCTGCGGCAAATCCACGCCAAGCCACGCATTCAGATATGACACCCAGTCACTTGACTCGGCCGCTACAAAGTCCTTTATCCCTAACAGAAACTGAGCGACTCTTGCTTCCTGTTCTTGTGCTCGCTGAGGGACATACTTTTCGTCTGGATAGCTCAATTTTGTCCAGGCATTGTCAATGTCTGTGCAGGCCTCAAAGTAAGAACGATCTCTGGATACATCGGGCAAATTCTCGATCTCGACCCAGGGCACCTTTGTATCAGGAGTGACCGGTGAGCAACGCATTCGACCAGGAGCTGAGCGTGCGGTTTGAGCTTTGGCATCAATGCCGCTGGCGGGATTTGAAGCCGGCATGGCTGTTGTCGAACTTGACGCATTGACTTGTTGGGCATTCACACCCAATGAAAATAGCGTGTACACAAACGGTACCGCAACGAACTTGCGAAGAGAAAATCTCACGAGTGCAGGTTTTCGAAACAAGTTTGAGAAAGAAGGGGAACTAGAGTTTCAGCAGTTTAGAGCGTGTGGAGCGTCTTATAGGTTGGTCAATTTCATAGCCTTCCAATAACTTTGCAGTACACGCATGCGCGGGTCTTGTCCCGATGAATCCGGTCCACAAAGCATGTCCAGTTTCTAAGGCCTACATTCTTCCCGCCCTACCGCGAGACCAGGAGGCCTTTTGTGCATGCGTCAAAGCTCGGTTAGGCATTCTCACGCCCTGCCCTCACCCGGCTTCACCAACCCCCTTAAAAATATAAGGCCTTCAGCCTTCGTATTCATTAAATAGATTGCTATCAAATGTGAAGCTCTCGAATGGCGGTTTTCACATACACCACCGGGCTCAAGCACAACAGGTAACGCTTGGTCTGCAGGCGGAGTCAGGCAGCTTATGCGCTTGTCCCCCACATCCATGGTGGTGTGGGTCTTGACGTTTTCTTTGCCCAGCACAGAGCCCTTGCTGGTGGCACCAGTGGCAGATGTTTCGGCGGGTACAACTTCTACATTTTTGCCGCCATGGCGGTGCTGGTCCTGCTTGTCTGTACCTTCCCAGTCGGACTGGTGCGCGGCGTTGACGGAGTAGCTGCCGCCATGATGACGCTGCCTGTGGTGAGTGCGCCACTGGAGCCGTTGTGTTCAGCCTGGATCGCAAAGCAGCGCAGTGTTTTTCACACTGCGCTGGATGAGTATCAAAGGAACTTAATTCTTGGCGCCCTTGGCTTGCTCAATCAACGCTTCGAAACTCGTGCTCAGTTCTGTACTCAGCAACTCTGTTTGCTGTGAAGCCCCGCTGTTGATGCGTGTGGCACCACTAGCTTCTACCTTCGATTGCTCAATGGCAATGACGTTGCTAGACAGGGGTGACACGCTTAAAGGCGCTACATTCGTTTGAACGGTGCCACTCACTACAACGCCATCCGGGTTATAGAAAAGCTCCGTCGAGCAGTTGGCGGTTGAGACTATTGCAGAGCAATAGGTGTAGACGCCACGGGTGACACTGCCGTTCTCCAATCTGAACGCAAAGAGTTCACGCACACCATTCTGAGAGGCAATTGCACACAGATGGGTATAGTTGAACTCAGGAGAGACAGCGCAGGCGATGGCACGTGATGAGTCGCCAATGATGTAGTTGACCAGGCTGGTTGTGCCGCCGCTGACACTGGCATTGCTGGCTGAGAAGTTGACAGCATCTGTATACACGGTCGACGAAATGTTGAATTTGTAGGACAGTGTCAGGCGGCCATATAGTGCTGCCAGGCCTGTGGGTGCAGGCGCCTTTTCAACAAAGGTATAGAGCTTTGTGTACCTTGCATTTCTCACGAGCTCTGCAAACGAAGCGCCATAGCCTATAAAGACATCGCTTCCAAGGATGCTGCGTGTATTCCATCCGGTCAGTTTGACTACTTCCGTGGATTTGGTGATGGTGCGCACAGCAGGAGCCTCAGCAGGGCTTCCTGAAAGAAGCAACCTCAGGCCACCAGCGTAGGGGACAAAACCCTGAGTGTCATTGAAGAAATAGACCGAGTCGCCCAGGATGATTGCCATCCAAAGCTTGGAGCCGTTGTTCAAAAACTCGCCCGTAGGGGCTATAGCTGCATTGAATGTTAAGGAGTTTGTTGAGCCTCCGACCACGATACTGGTAGTAAGACTTTGCGCATTGGCAAAAGTCCCACACGTGAGAAAGACGAACAACGACAGCAGGCGCTTGAAGACCATATTCACTCCCTTGAATCTCTTTTTATTGCAAGAATAACCACCGACTTCGAGTATAGCTTTGGGTTGCATGGGGTACGTTTACTGCATTGGCAGTGTTGGTACAAGCGTGCGCAGAGGGCGGTCGCGGTGTCGGTGAGTGCGTCGCTGGTGCGGCCTTACGCCGACACCGACCCGCAAATCAATACGGGAAATGCGCCTCTGCCAATGCGCCCAAATCCTCGTTTTTGCGCCGTGACTTGGTGGCCAGCGCCCAGATGTCGAAGTGCTGGGGCCGCACATCGGTGACTACGGACTGGAACCCGGCGTCTGCCAAAGCGTTGCCCAGCGTCCTTTGGGTGAATCCGGTACGGTGTGACATGTAGAGGTTGCCTTTGGCCATGGGTTCGCGGTGCCCGTACAACACGTCAATGGCGGATATGGGGCCCACGCTGGACATGTAGGCGGTCTCGGTCAGTTTGTCGTCGACCACCAGTTGGCAAATGGACTGAAGGTCTGGGCAGCTGATGACGACAAAACCGTCGTCACGCAGCACGCGCAAGAACTCGCCCAGGGCCAGTGGCACCTCATGCGGGTACAGGTGCTCTATGTTGTGGCTTGAGAATATGGCGTCGACAGAGCCCGATTCCACGGCGTCCATATTGACCATGGTGCCGGTTACATCCGGGTTGACGCTGGCGTCGATATCGAAACGCACTTCCTTCCATTCAGGTGTGTTGAAGGTGCGTGTGGTGCCGTCTTTTTGCATCGGTCCGCAGCCGACATGGAGAAATGTTTTCATGCCATTCATGAAGCAAGTGGTGGAGAAAAATCAGAACCCAGCGGCCTGCACTTGCGGCGTAAAGCCACTGAGCGGTCCCATGTTTTGCATGATGCGGTCTGGCCCCATGAAGTAGGCGGTGCCGTTTTTGACGCCGGCCGTGCTGTTGGACTGTGGGTAGTAGCGGTACACAAATCCGTCGGCGTCGCCCAGGGTGACGACTGGACCGCCTTTCAATGCCGACGCGTGGTAGGTCTCCGCCCAGTTGAGGGTGCGGTTGGTCAGCACGTTGGGCGATGCGCCATAGAGTTTGGTGCAGCCCGCCACGTCGTCACCGCGCAGGGTGCGCTGGTATTCGAAGCTGTTGTAAGGGTCAGCACTCATGATGGCGGTTTTTACGTTGGAATGGTCCAGCCCAATCAGGTGACCAAACTCGTGGGTCATGACGGCGTCTACATCCCGCAGGGTCCAGGTTTCTTGCGTGTTCAGGAAGATGTCGGCATCCACAATGGCCAGTGTGCTTCTGGAGTAGTTCCAATAGGTCACGCCTGCAGCATCCCGCAGCGAGAACGGGAAACTGTCCCAACCAATCACATTGATACGGTCCACCGTGGCGTCCTGAAAATTGCGGCTGGCTGTCGAGGTGCCCAGGTAGTTGAAGGTGAGGTTGCACATTTGCGCCCAGCGGCTGGCGGCAATTTGTATGGTGGCCAGTACGTCGGCGGTGCGCAATTGCAGCGGCTGGTTGGCAGGGTTGTAGTACCAGTTGACGACACCGCCGGGCCAGTATTCTCCGCTGGAGACGTATTGCGCGGTTTCGCGCTCTTCGGGCAGGGGGGTGCGAACAAAGTCTACGGTGATTTTTTGGGCCTGAGCGGCTCCGGTCAGGGCCAAGAGGGCCAAGGCGATCAGGGTGTGTTTCTTCACTGTGCGCTTCTTTGTAACGGGTGATGGTAAGGATGGGTGAAAACGCGCAATGCAAGCCGGGCGCTGGGGTAGCTTGATCTTACCCGCTTGACTCTACCGAGCACACCCCATAAACAGGGGAGCTAGGCAAACACGCCGTGCAAGTACCAGCAGGCCTGCCCACTCAACCGCTCGCAATACAACCACACCAAGCCCGCCACCGCGCTGCGGGCGATGTAGTAGTCGCGCAGTGCGCAATGGGCATCGCCGTCGAGCCAGCCAACCTCTAGCCGCTGCGGCCCTGCCAACAGGGTCAAGGGCCCGCCCTCGTGCTGCGGCAGGCCCTGGTGCACCGTCAGGCGCAGCGGTGTGGCCAGCAGCCAACTGGGGTAGAGATCCATGTCGGACAGACTATCCAAGCCTTTTAGGCCTTGAGCCCCCGACATATATGAATATGACGCTCCTGCTTTGATAGCAATTGCAGTGGATTTCTTGCCTCCGCCCTGTAGTACACCAGTAGCCGCTTGCCACCGCTGCATGCACTCGGGCCGGTGGTCGGCATGCAGCGTGATGTGGCGCACCAGCTGCGCACCCAGTCGCGCGCTCAGGCGCTCTACCAGCTGGTGCTGGCTGTCGCCCTGGCGCACATCCTCGGGCAAAAGGCTGATGCTCTCGCCTGCCAGCGGTTGGGTTTCCAGAGAGCGCAGGCGCAGATGCAGCACGGGCGCGGGCAGCGTGACCTGCGCCAACTGTTCACCCAGCAGGCGCGCCAGGTGCTGCATGTCTTGCGTGGGCTGGGCGGTGCGCAGCACCAGGCGGCCTTGCGCGCCTCCGCTGTGGTGGGCGTCCACATGCAGGGCATTGGAGCGCCGGGCATCCAGCTCCCACAGCAATTCGAGTGCCAGCACGCCCCGCTGGCGTGCGCGCAGCCACAGTTGCAATTGGGCCAGCAGGCGGCGTGCGCCAAACAACAGGGCCGATGCGTTCTCCACGCTGGACAGCAGTTCCAGCGGCACATCAAACACATCGGGCAGGGTCAGCCAGGGGTAGACCTCAGCCCGCTGGCCATAGGCACAGTCCAGCGCGTCCACCAGGCCAGCGCCAAAGCGGCGCACAACGCCCCCACGCGGCAGTGCCCGCAGTTGCCCCCAGGTGGACAGGCCCAGGCGGGCGAGTGTGGGCAGGTGCGCGCGTGCGGCGGCCAGGGTGGGCAGGGGCAAGGCATCGGCAGGCAGTGTGCGCGCAGACGCACGGGCACCAGAGTGGTCATCTGCTGCGCTGGCAAACTGCAAACGCCCAAACGCTACCAAAGATGTAGCACCCTGGGCATATTCGACCGGGGCTAGAGGCCAATTTGGCCTAAGCACTTGCGCCAGCAAAGCATCACAACCACCAAAGAGACGCTCGCTGCCGGATACCTCCATCAGCAGCGCGGCCTCCACCCGCGCCACCAGCGGGGTGAACTGCAACGCCCACCAGGCCCACGCAGCGTGCGGGTCCACCCCCGCTTCGGTGCCGGGGGCTTCAGGCGTGGGCTGCAGTGCGATCCAGTGCATGCCTACTCGCCGCCAACAGACTGGCCAGCCGCGCCACGCGCGCGTTCAAACGCAGGGGCTGGTCCATGGGCGGGCCACGGCGCTTAAGGGCGCGCACTTCCAGCGCGTCGGCCCCATCCTGCGAGGTTGCCACCCACAGGCGCAGCACGGCGGGCGAGGACTCGTGTTGCGCCTGCTCGGGACGCAGCACAAAGAGCAGCTTGTTGTATTCGGCCGCAGCCATCTGCAGGCGGCGCAGCTGCTCGGGCCGCGCTTGCACCAGCCAGGCCAGTACGGCGTCCACATCGGCACACCGCAAAGCCTGTTCGGTGGCCCACAGGCGCTGCGCGCCGCCCTTGGCCCCTTCAGGTGCAGCCACCCACAACAAGCGTTGGGGCAACAGCCCTTGTGCAGCCAGGGCTGGCCCGAACGGCATGTGTGGCGCCCCCACCAGCACCACCGTACCCGTGCCACAGCGGGCCAGGGCCGGCAGCAGCAGGCGCCATTCGTTGTGCACGCCAGGGGGTTGCAGGATTTCGCTCAAGGCCCCCAGGGGCCAGCCACCGCCGGGCAGTTGGGCATCTAGCGCGACGTCGCCCGTAGCCAGCACACGCCCCGGCGCACTGGCCAGCGCATCGGCCTGCCAGACGTCTGCGTGGACGCCTTTCCAGGAGGGCAATGGGGCGGAGGAAGACATGGATGGCGCATTCTTTTAAACTGTATTTTCATACAGTATACGCCCATGCCAGTGTTTATGGGAGAGGCTTTGCGGCCGTTTTTATGCGGCGGGTGTGGGACCCAACACCTCAACCAACTCCACCATTTCGGCCTTCAACGCGGCCGAAATATCACGCTCCAGCACCGGCATGACCTGCTCAAACGGTGCAAGCAATCGGTTCAGGCCATAGGCACGGTTGCGCCCGTTGACCTTGCCCAGGTAGAGCGCCATGTCGGCGATCTGCATGGCTTTTTCCCAGTTGCAGTCGGTCTCGGACAGGCCGGAAAACGGCAGTGATAAAAAGCCACCCGTCACCGTGATGGTCATCATTTTGTCGCCCACAGCGATGGGCTCTTGCCCAATCACGTTGAGCACGCGCTGCGCCAGGTTTTTCAGGTGCGCTGCATTGGCTTTGGGTGAGAACACCAAAAACTCTTCACCCCCCCAGCGCATCACCATGTCGGTGTCGCGCACCGTGCTGCGCAGGCGCTTGGCAATCTCGATCAACACCGCGTCGCCACCCGCGTGGCCCAGTGTGTCGTTGATGTTCTTGAAGTGGTCTATGTCCAGAATCATCAGGCCATCGGGGCTGTCGTCTTCGCGACGTCCGCCACTGCCATTGCTGGCACGCCGGTTCATCAGCTCAAAAAAGGACCGGCGGTTGAACAGGCCGGTCAGCGGGTCGCGCACGGCGTGGAACTCCAGTTGCTTATTGGCCTCGCGCAGCTTCTGATTGGTCTTGCGCACGCGCCGGTACAGCAGAAACACAAACACACCGCCCATCACGGTAACGATGACCCCCAACAGGGTGACGACCTGCTGCAGGCGCTGGTTGCTGATGGTGGCGTCTTTCAGGCTGTTCTCGCGGGCCAGCAACTCGATCTGCTTTTGCCGTTGCACCGCATCAAACTGCTCCTGCATGGCTGCGACCGATTTTTCGCGATCCGCCTGGAACAGTTGATCACTGAGTTTTTGCTGTTCGCGAATAGTGGCCACTGCCTCTTTATGCAAGCCCAGTTGCTCGTACATGCGGCCCAGCTCGCCCAGAATGCTTTCTTCATCGGCCATGGCGCCTGCCTCGTGGGCGAGCTTCAGGGCGGCCCGTACTTCGGCCACACCCTGCGTCACCTTGCCTTGGCCCATCAATGCAAAGCCAATATTGCATTGCGCCGTCACAACCCCACCGAGTTCGTCAATTTCGCGGAACTTGACCAAGGCCCGGCGCGCAAACTGCTCGGCCAAAGGATAGTTTTTGGTGCGCAAATAGCCATCACCCATATTGTTCAAGATGGTGGCTTCCAGGGGTATGAAACCACTTTCACGGCTGACTTTGAGGGCCCTCTCATTGGCCGCCGCATAGTCCGCGTGGCGCCCCAACTCCGCAAACTCACCGCCTTGGTTGAGGTAAAGCGTGGCCAGCATCTTGCGAGCGTCCAGCTCCTTGGCCAGCCCGATCGCCTCGTCAATCACGGCCAGCGCTTTCTCATGGTTTTTCATCGCCGAATAAACGTTGCCCAGACCAACGAACGAGCGCAACCGTGCCAGCTTGGGATGGCGGGCTTGGCGATCGGCGTATTGCAGGCTCTTGAGGTAGCTCTCCAGTGCCAGCTCAAACTTGCCGGTGGACAGCTGTGCAGACCCCAATGTTCGGAAATGCTGCCCCAGCGCAAAGGCGTCGCCGGAACGCTCTGCAAAGGGTCGGGCTTCTTCCAGCTTGAGGATGGCACTTGCATGTTGTGCAGCCACCACCATGTCCGATGCCTGCAGGCCCAACGCCAGCGCCTGCCCCATGTCGTCCGGTTTGGGCTGTGCCTTGGCAAGCGCAAGCAGTTTGGCGTTGGATGCCTTGGCGGCGTCATTCAGCCCGGCGTCCAGCTCCAGGTCAATGCGAGTGAGGAGGTATTCGCGCTGCAACGCATAGGGCGTCGTCTCAGGCAGTTGCGCGCCCAGCGTGCGGATTTGCGCCAGCGCCTCGGTGTTGTTGCGCTGGGACAAGTTATAGATCGCGTCAATGAGGTCCAGGGTCTCTTGCTGGCCAAAAGCAGCGCCGTGCCAAATCAGCAGAGCGGCAAGAAAACAAACAAGGGGCTTCAGAGGCCTAGCCATGCGCTATGGTATGGCCAATTGAGGGCCAGCGGTGGCGAATATAGGTCCACGCCACCAGCCCCAGGCTCAACATCAGCAAAGACGCCACAGCAAGCCGCACCGTGGAATGCATGACCAGTGGCGAGATCACCCCGGCCACAATGCCATTGGCGGTAGATCCCACAAACATCTGCAGGCTCGAGGCCATGCCCCGGCGCTCCGGGTGCAGGTCCAGCACCAGCAAGGTAACCACGGGCACCATCAGAGCCCAGCCAAAGGAGAAGATGCCCAAGGGAAACAGAGCCCAGCTCACATGGGCCTTGAACAGCAGATTGGCCATCAGGTTGACCACGGCAATGACCAGCATGATGGTAAAGCCTATGCGGATTTGCCGCGTGGGGGTAATCTTGCCAGCCACCCGCCCGCTGACCATGGCGCCACCCATGATGCCGCCAATGGTGATCAGAAAGCACCAGAAGAACTGCTGGGGCGCCAGATGCAGGTGTTCGCCCAAAAACACCGGCGCACTCAGGATGTACAAGAACATGCCGTTGAAGGGTATGCCACTGGCAAGGGCCAGCAGGAAGAAACGCGGGTCCGAGCCCAGTTGCCAGTAACCGGCCATCAGGTTGCGGGGATGGAAATCCTGGCGCTGGGTCACGTGCAGCGTCTCGGGCAGGGCCCGGTAAATGGCCACCCACAGTACGACGCCCAGCCCGGTCAAAAACCAGAAGATGCCCGCCCAGTTCACATGGGACAGCATCCACCCACCCACCATGGGTGCAATGGCTGGGGCCACACCAAAGAAGATGGTGACCTGGCTCATGACTTTCTGCGCCTGCGAGGGCGGGAACATGTCGCGTATCACCGCCCGCGACACCACAATACCGGCCCCGGTGGACAGACCCTGCATGGCGCGGAAGAAAATCAGTTGCCCAATGCTGTGCGATAGCGCACAGCCGGCCGAGGCCACGGTAAAAGCCGCCAGCCCCCACAACACCACGGGCCTGCGGCCAAAGCTGTCGGAGATAGCGCCATGGAACAGACTCATGAAGGCGAAACCAAACAGGTAGGCTGACAGTGTTTGCTGCATCTGCACCGGAGTGGCATCCAGCGACCGTGCAATGTCAGCGAAGGCTGGCAAATAGGTGTCGATGGAGAATGGCCCCAACATGCCCAAGAGGGCCAGCAAAACCGCAAATGCCCACTGCGGGGCCAGCCAAAGTTTGTGTGCGTCAGGATTCATGCGACTATTGGAACACGCCTATGGGGTCGTTTAAGGGCCGCCCTCAGGCCTGCCACTTCCACCGTGCAAACAAGCGGCCGCCAAACAGGTTGACCAACAGGCCGGTCATCAGCAAGGCCCCGCCCGCAAAGTGAATGGGGCTGAGCATCTCTCCAAACACGATCCATCCGGTCGTCAGCCCCACCAATGGCACCAGCAGGGAGAACGGTGCGATCCGATTGGCCGGGTAACGTGACAACAGGGCCGTCCACACACCATACCCAAACAATGTGGCAACCCAGGCCAGATAGGCCACGGCAACAAAAGCACTCCAGCTGAAGTGCGCCAGTGCAGTGGCCATGGCCTGTGGACCTTCCATCCATGCCGACAGCAGCAACAGTGGTACAGGTGGGACCAAGCTGGCCCAGACGACAAAGGCCAGCTGGTTCATCGGGCCGTAACGCCCCACGGCCCGCGTGACGATATTGCCGCAGGCCCACATGGCTGCAGCGGCAATGGTCAGCATGAAGCCCGCCAAAGGCATGGACAGGCCATGGGCGCTGCCAATCAAGAACAAACCGCAACCCGCCAACACCAGACCCGCAAGTTGGTTGGCATGCCAGCGTTCCTTGAGCCAGAAGGCTGCGAACACCATCGTAAAAAAGGCTTGGGACTGCAGCACCAACGATGCCAGCCCGGTGGGCATGCCCACATGGATAGCGGTGAACAACAGCGAGAACTGCCCCACCGAAATGGTCATGCCGTACAGCAGATACAAGCGCAGCGGGACTTTGGGCGGGCGCAGAAACAACAGCGCCGGAAATGCAGCCAGCAGAAAGCGAAGGCCGCCCAGCATCAAGGGCGGGACATCGGCCACACCCACTTTGATGACCGCAAAGTTGACGCCCCACGCCAGAATGACAGTGAGCAGGAGCAACAGATCGCGTGGTCGCAGAGGGATATGGGTCATGGAAGTGAAAGGATTCGCGAAAATTCGTCTAATCTTAGGGGGTGGCCAGCAGCGGATGGGCGCAAGGGCGACACCTGGGCTACGATAGTAAAGACCGAGCAACTCCTCTTGCACTGGGACCGATCATGAAATACTTTCGCCTGCTTTATGCAGCTGTTTTGGGTATGGGTTTGATGGCGTGTGGCCAGTCCAGCAGTCCAAGCGTCAGCACGGGGCCCGCCGCGGCTGCGCCTGCATCGTCACCAGCGGCAAAGCCAATGCCCCAGATTGGTCTGGTCATGAAGACCTTGACCAACCCTTTTTTCATAGAAATGGAAAAGGGTGCACGCCGTGCCGAAAAGGAACTCGGCGTTTCGCTCCTGGTTAAGACGGCGGCCCAGGAAACCTCGATTGAACAGCAGGTTCAGCTGGTCAACGACCTGATTGCAGCCAAGGTGGATGCCATTGTCATTGCGCCGGGCGACTCCCAAAGCCTGGTTGCCACACTCAAGAAGGCAGCGGACGCAGGCATCAAGATCGTCAATATTGACAACCGCCTGGACCCTGCGGCCCTGCAACAAGCCGGTGCCCCAGAGATTCCATTTATCAGCGTCGATAACGAAGCAGGGGCCTACAAAGCAGGAAAGTTCCTGGCGGACCAGGTCAGCGGCCCTACCCAGGCTGCGGTACTGGAGGGCATGCGCAGTGCCGACAATGCCCGCCAGCGCATGGAAGGTGCCAAGCGCGGCTTGGCGGAGAACAAACAAATCCGGCTGGTTGCCACCGAAACCGCCAACTGGAAGATCGACGAAGCCTATTCGGTCAGCAAGGCGTTGTTCGCCAAACACCCGGACATCCGTCTGCTCTTTGCCGCCAATGACATGATGGCGATTGGCGCGGTCAAGTACCTGCAGGAGTCCGGCAAAACCAAAGTTTTGGTTGTGGGCTACGACGCGCTGACAGAAGCCATAACCGAGATCAAGAGCGGGCGCATGGCAGCAACGGTTGACCAACAGGCGGCTGAACAGGGATACCAAGGGGTTGCTCTGGCTTTGCGGATGCTGAAAGGCGAAAAGGTGCCCGCCATCACCTTGATCGATACCCGCCTCGTAACCGCCGAGACGCTCAAGTAACAGCGGAGCCGGGGCGGTATGGTGAAACTGCAGTTCAACATTACCGTCAAGCTGCTGGGCTACCTGCTGGTGGCCGGCATCGTTCCGCTCATGGTCCTGGGATTCAGCGCCCTGGAGATCGCCAAGCGTATTGTTCTGGAACAGGCCCAGGAACAGAACGTCCGGATGCTGGGGGGCTTTGCGTCTTACCTCGCCCTGTACCACGACCAGATCGAAGATTTGGCAACCAATATCGCGGGAAATGAAGCAATTGGCAGCGCCTTGCTCAGCGCCGATGACGCGTCGAAGAGTGGTTATGACGCACTTAACGTTCGCGCCCAGATAGGCTACACGCTCAACAGCTACGTGCGGGTCAAAGGTCTGGTTTCGCTGGATTTGTTCTCATTGGCAGGCACCCACTTTCATGTGGGAGAAACGCTCAGTGCCAGCGCGGTAGCCCCTGAAGTGGCGCGCGAACTGCTCAGCCTGACCAACGACTCCAATACGGCCTCGCAATGGCGCGGCATTGGCAACAACGTCAACAGCAACTCCCGCTTCTCGCAGGTGACCAGCGTGGCGCGGACCATACGCCATTTTTCCCCCAAGTCCGGAAAATCGGACACGGTCGGTGTGCTGGTGATCAGCCTCACGGACGACATCATGCGGGAGTATCTGCAACGCGTGCCACTTCCCGCAGGGCAACGCCTGCTGCAGATCGACCCACAAGGACGGGTCGCATTGCAGTCCGATGGTCCCGCCACCGGTCAGTTGTTTGCGCCGGCGCTGATGGAGATCATTCGAAATCAGCGGGGTACACAACAACTGACGCTGGACGGCCAGGACGTGCTCATGGACACCCACACAGCCGAGACGGGGCATGGCTACCTGGTCATGATTACCCCACGCCAGTTGGTGACCGGGCGTGTTGACCGGCTCACACTGGCAACAGTAGCGTTGTTTGTGGTGTGCCTGGTGGCGATTCTGGCGCTCACCTGGCGGTTCGCACGCACCGTGGTTGCACCGATCCGCTCTGTGTCCGCGGGCTTCAGGCGACTGAGCCTTTCACCTGCTGCAAACCACACGCCGCTACCGCTACCCCGCGCACAGGATGAGATAGGTCAGCTGATCGATGGCTACAACAAACACCTGCTGTCCCTGAACGCCCAACGGGAAAGTGCCAGTGAGCTTTTGCTGGCTGAAGTGGCCCGCGATGCAACCCAGACCATGTTGGTAGCAGCCATTGAATCCATAGATGAAGCCTTTGTGGTGTTTGATGCGAATGACCGTTTGTTGTTCTGCAATGAAAAGTACCGGGAAATCTACAGCGGCGCCGCCGAGATCATGGTGCCTGGCAAACCCTTTGAAGAGATTCTGCGTTACGGAGCCCAGCATGGGCACTATCCCGAGGCGGCTGGCCGTCTGGAGGAATGGATAGCCGAACGCTTGGCGATACATCGCGCCGGCAACATGCGCGTGGAACAGCAACTCGATAACGGCCGCTGGTTGCGGGTGATTGAGCGCAAGACGCAGCTCGGGCAGACGGTTGGCTTCAGGATTGACATTACCGAACTGAAGAAGACGCAACACGCGGCTGAGGCTGCAAGCCGGGCCAAGAGTGAGTTTCTGGCCAATATGAGCCATGAAATTCGCACGCCCATGAATGCGATTCTGGGCATGCTCAAGCTGCTGCAAAACACCGACCTCGATCCCCGGCAAAGGGACTATGCATCCAACACCGAAAGCGCTGCGCGCTCATTGCTGGGCTTGCTGAACGACATCCTTGACTTCTCCAAAGTTGAGGCCGGCAAGATGACCCTGGACCCCCGGCCCTTCCACCTGGACCGCATGTTGCATGACCTGAGCCTGGTGCTCATGTCCAGCCTGGACAACAAACCCATCGCCCTGCGTTTTGAGATCGGACAGGACGTGCCGCGCGGTCTATTGGGTGATGACATGCGCTTGCAGCAAGTTCTGATCAATCTGGGTAGCAATGCGATCAAGTTCACCAGCCAGGGCGAAGTTGTGCTGGCAGTTAGGGTGGTGGAGCACAGTGAACGCGACGCGCTGGTGGAATTTGCCGTGCGTGACACGGGCATCGGCATCGCGTCGGACAAGCTGGAACACATCTTCAGCGGTTTCTCACAGGCGGACTCCAACACCACGCGCCGCTTTGGCGGAACGGGTCTGGGACTGTCCATATCCAAGCAGTTGGTAGCGCTGATGGGGGGCGAGCTGAAAGTTGAAAGTACCTTGGGGCTGGGCAGCCGGTTTTACTTCCAGGTCCGTTTCACCTTGGTCGCGCCCCCGCAAGTTGTGGTCAACGATGCGGCCACCGATGCATCCTCACGCAACCAGAAAATCCAGCGCCTTGCGGGTTTACGCCTGCTGGTGGTGGAAGACAACAAGATTAACCAGATGGTCGCCCAGGGACTGCTCAGCCAGGAAGGTGCGGTTGTAACCCTGGCAGACAACGGAGCACTGGGCGTGGCTGCCGTAGCCAACGCCGAACTCGGATTCGATGCCGTGTTGATGGACGTGCAAATGCCCGTGATGGACGGCTATACGGCCACGCGAGCGATCCAGGGCGAACTGGGCCTAACTGCATTGCCCATTATTGCCATGACAGCCAATGCGATGCCGTCAGATCGCGAGGCCTGTCTTGCAGCGGGCATGTGTGAACATGTGGGCAAACCGTTCGAGCTGGACCATTTGATCGCCGTGTTGCTCCACCACACGGGCCGCACGACTGGGGCTGCAACTGCGGGTGACACACCGCCCCACCCGGAACCTTCACCCACCCAAACACCGGACTCTGCCGATACGGCACTGAACACGCATGCAGCCCTGCACCGTCTTGGCGGTGACACGGCATTTCTGGGAACTTTGCTACTGGCCTTTGCGCGTGACATGGAGCGGGTGCCTGGCGAGGTACGGGCACACCTGCAGGCCTCGGATCAACGCGCCGCCACCATTGCCATGCATACCCTCAAGGGACTGGCGGCCACGGTTGGTGCGGACCACCTTTCAAAAGTAGCCGCCCAGCTGGAGAAACGCCTGAAGAACGAGATGGCGGCAGATGAACCGGAAGAGATTCTCGGCATTTTGCAAACCGCGGTTGATGCAACCCGCGCAGCGCTGCAACCTGCTTTACAACAGTACGCAGGCGAGCGCACGCCCTTGGACAACCCACAGGCCTGATACAGGCGATGCCAGCGTGCCTACGACGTTGCGGCGTCGCTACGCAGCACAAGGGTGCTGACGTAATCCTCTGGCTTGGGACGCTGGCGCGGACTGAGTTTGCGAGACTGGATTGTTCCCAGACTCACGAAACACAGAGCGTGTTCACACTTCGCCAAAGCAAACAGGTCACGTAGAGCAGCGGACTTCAAGGCTTTGCCACTGGTCAGCGCTGAACCATATCCCAAGGCTGTCGCAACCAACAACATGTTTTGCACTGCGCAACCTGTGGAGATGAGCCGCTCTGGCCAGTCGATAGAGGCATCACCGCAGTCTGTGTTTACCACCACCAACATCAAGCAGGGACTGCGATGCGCTTTTTCCTGCGCCTGAACGCGCTGTTCGGGCGTTGCGTCCGGATCCCGCTCCAGCAAGGCTTGGGCAAAGACCTGTGCCAAGGCCACGCGGGCCTCTGTTGGCACCAGGATAAAGCGCCAGGGTCGCACCTGACCATGGTCAGGCGCAGAAGCGGCCGCTGCAAATATCTCTTGCAGTTGCTGCGGGTCAGGTCCGGGCGCAACAAGGCGCTTGGGCAGAATGGTTCGGCGCGAACCCATCAACTCGCCGACCAAACCTGCCAGCGCCTGACTCACCCACAGCTTCCCATATGGCCGCATTGGGTGCAGTAGTCACAGCCGTCCTTGCGAATGACCGCGTGGGCACCACACTCACCACACTTCTTGCCAGCCATCACTGGCAGCGGCGCAGTGGCCAGAGCGCTTTCCTGTTGTGGCAACAGGGTTTCGGTTTCGTTCGGGACGTCGGTCGAGCGGCGGTTGTAGTTATTGGTCTGCGTGCGGTTGCGCTGAGCCTGGATGTTCTGGATGGCGAAGGCAACCGCCGCCACTTCGGAGTCATGCCACATGGGCACCTGCGTGCCGTCTTCCTTCTGGTGGGTACCCAGGCGCACAGGACCACGGTCCCAGGCGACCTTGCGCATGTCGCTGAGCGCACGCTCCAGGAAGCCGCCGCGTGCCGCCAACGACAGCAGACGCATGCTGGACGTGATCCACTGCTGTGATTCGCCACTCTGGCCCACCGGCATGAAGAACTCTATGGCGCGGTCCACCGTGCCGCCATTGGGCAGTGGCACCGGCAAGAATGAGACCAGCAGGTACAGCGTCTTGTGGCCCTCCTGGGTCCAGTAGTCCACTTTTTCTGCCACGGCAGACAGCGCGCCCTTGGGGCGGCGCTCGATGACGGTGCGCATGGGGTCCACCACGGGAGCGGGCGGTGTGGGGGCCGCTGGCGCCGCTGCGGTTTCGGTCGGCGTTACATGCAGCACCGACCCGAGAATGGCATTGGGCCTGTAGGTGGCCAGGCCTTTGAGGCGTGCATTCCAGGCCTGCTGGTACAGGTTCTTGAAGTCGTCGTACGGGTAGTCCGCAGGCACATTCACCGTCTTGGAAATGGCGGTATCCACAAAGGGCTGCACCGCCTCCATCATTGCAATATGGTCGGTGGCCGACATGTCCAGAGCGGACACAAAGTAGTCCGGCAATTTGTTTACATCTCCACCCAGCTCGTGGTACAGGCGCCAGGCGTGGTCTTCCACCGAGTATTCGGTGTAGCTGCCATCCCCCTCGCGCTTCTTGCGCTTGTACATCCAGGAGAACGGTGGCTCGATGCCGTTGGACGCGTTGTCGGCGAAGGCCAGGCTCACGGTGCCGGTGGGCGCGATGGACAGCAGGTGGCTGTTGCGGATACCGTGTTTGCGGATGGATTGCTGCAGGGCAGCCGGCAGGCGGCTGGCAAAGGTGCCGGCCTCCAGATAACCATCGGCATCAAACTTGGGGAAGGCGCCCTTCTCTTGCGCCAGCGCCACGGAGGCTGTGTAAGCGGCATCACGCATGCTGGTGGCAATGCGGGTCGCCATCTCGCGGCCCTCGGCCTTGTCGTAACGCAGGCACAGCATGGCCAGGGTGTTGCCCATGCCGGTGAAACCCACGCCAATGCGGCGCTTGGCCGATGATTCATCGCGTTGCTGCTGCAGCGGCCAGAAGGTTACGTCCAGCACATTGTCCAAAGCCCGCACCTGGATGGCCACGGACTTCTCGAAAGCTTCAAAGTCAAACGCTGGCACGCCGGCAAAACCGAACGGGTGGCGCACAAAACGCGTCAGGATGATGGGGCCCAGGTCACAGCAGCCGTAAGACGGCAGCGGCTGTTCACCACAGGGGTTGGTCGCAGCGATGGTCTCGCAATAGCGCAGGTTGTTGTCAGTGTTGATGTGGTCCAGGAACAGAATGCCGGGCTCGGCAAAGTCGTAGGTGGAGCGCATCACGGTGTCCCAGAGTTCACGCGCTTTCAGCGTCTGGTAGACCCACTTGCCGTCGGCGCGCTGGAAGGCGCCCTTGTCCAGCAGACCCGTACCGGGCTTGGCCTTGTGCACAAGTTCCCAGGACTGGTCTGCGATCAATGCCTCCATGAACGTATCGGTCATACCCACCGACACGTTGAAATTGTTCCAGCGGCCGGGCGTGCGCTTGGCGGTGATGA
Organism: uncultured Rhodoferax sp.; assembly: GCA_963513355.1. Taxonomy (GTDB): domain Bacteria; phylum Pseudomonadota; class Gammaproteobacteria; order Burkholderiales; family Burkholderiaceae_C; genus Allorhodoferax. The sequence continues at coordinate 18,943 of CAUPQG010000031.1, forward strand.
ACTCCATCACATCCGGGTGGTCCACGCGCAGCACACCCATTTGCGCGCCGCGGCGCGCGCCGGCGCTCTCCACGGTGGAGCAGGACTGGTCGAACACGTTGATATAGCTGCATGGGCCCGAGGCCATGGATGCCGTGCCTTTGACCGCAGCGCCGCGCGGGCGAATGCGCGAAAAGTCATACCCGACACCGCCGCCGCGGCGCATGGTTTCGGCGGCCTCACGCAGGGCTTCGTAGATACCGGGAAAGCCGTCTTCGTCCACACCCTGGATGCAGTCACCCACCGGTTGCACAAAACAGTTGATCAGGGTGGCCTGAATGTCGGTACCCGCTGCACTCATGATGCGGCCCGCGCCGATGGCGCCAGCGTACAGGTTTTCCAGGAAGATGGCCTCGTACTTGGCGCGGTCTTCTTCTCTTTCGACCGATGCCAGTGCACGGGCCACGCGCGCGAACAGGTCTTCGATACCGGTTTCGCCGGGTTTGAGGTACTTCTCTGCCAGCACGTCGTGGCTGATAGGCTGGATCACAATTTGGTTCTGGGTGGGGGTAATGGGGTCGCGTTTCATGTTGTTATCTCCAGAGAAAAGTGTCGGGGTGTGGGGCCGTTGGCTCGGTCGGCACACCGGTCGCAGCCGGGCATTCTGCGCATAAAGAGGGGTGATTCTGGCAGCAGTTTGCCGCCTTTTTCAGGGTGGCGCACCGCTTCTACCCCCTTCACAATTTCACATAGAGAGAAACGGCATCCAGCCCCCGGACCTATTGGCGCGCCCGCTATGCTTCCCATAGCTACTATTTTTTTGTTATTTTTTGTCGCGAGCCTCTGCGGCATTTTTGGCACTGTTTTCGATACCGGGCTTTTGAAAGCGTGCGTTTGGCGGGCTGAAGCCAGCCTGTTACAAGTTGCCCTATTCATTGTTATTGATCAGGGACATTGAACTTCTTTATTAGCACTCGATCACAGGGAGTGCTAATATTGACTACAAGACACAAGGAGTTCGGGTATGTCATACCAAATTGGACCTTCAACTGCAGCCGTAACACTGGCCAACCCCTGGTCCGTCGTGCCATCGCTGGGTAATCTGGACGCCTACATTTCGGCGGCCAATCGCCTGCCGATGTTGACGCTCGAAGAAGAGCAGGCTTTTGCACGCAAGTTCAAAACCGACAATGACCTTGAGGCTGCGGGTAAGTTAGTGCTCTCTCACTTGCGACTGGTGGTATCCGTATCGCGCCAGTACCTGGGTTATGGACTGCCCCATGGCGACCTGATCCAGGAAGGCAATGTGGGCCTGATGAAGGCGGTCAAGCGTTTTGACCCCGACCAGGGCGTACGGTTGGTCAGCTACGCGCTGCACTGGATCAAGGCCGAAATCCACGAATACATCCTGAAGAACTGGCGCATGGTGAAGGTGGCCACCACCAAGGCCCAGCGCAAATTGTTCTTCAACCTGCGTTCCATGAAGCAGCGCTTCAAAAGCGACGATGCCGCTGCCGATCTGGGCACACACCGCGATACATTGAATCCTGAGCAGATCGAGGCCATGGCGCGTGAGCTCAAGGTCAAGCCGGAAGAAGTGATTGAAATGGAAACCCGGATGGCGGGTGGTGATGTGCTGCTGGACCCCAGCCCTTCAGACGACGGCGAGGACGCCTTTGGCCCGATTGCCTACCTGACCGACACCAACCACGAACCCATTGCCATGATTGAGGCGCACCAGCGCGACGTGCTGGCCACCGACGGCATTGCCGCCGCGCTGGACAGCCTGGACGCCCGCAGCCGCCGCATCGTGGAAGAGCGTTGGTTGAAGGTGAATGACGACAATTCCGGCGGTATGACCCTGCACGAACTGGCAGCCGAATATGGCGTCAGCGCCGAACGCATCCGCCAGATCGAAGTGGCGGCGATGAAGAAGATGAAGACCGCGCTGGCAGAGTTTGCCTAATACGTCCTTGAATCAATAGGCTCTGGCATTTGCTATGATGTTCATAGCATTAAGCCCAGCCTATTCGGGGGCTGCAAGCCTATTTAGCCTCCTACGATGCCTGTTTGAGCAATAGACGAATATCCTCAACCAAGGGCTTGGGCCCGCTGCCGTAGCGGGTAAACAGGCGCAACCGGCCCTGTGTGTCATACACATAACTTCCGGCCGAATGGTCCATGGTGTAACTGGTGGGCGTTTTGCCGTCCACCTTTTTGAAGTAGATCTTGTAGTCCTTGGCCAACGCGGCTAACTTCTCGGGCGTTGTACGCAAAGCCACGAAGCTGGGATCGAAGTTGGCCATGTAGGCCTTGAGCAACTCAGGCGTGTCGCGCTCCGGATCTACTGTGATGAAGAGGCCCTGCAGACGCTCACCATCTTTGCCCAGCGCTTTCTTCACCTCCGCCAGTTCGGTCATGGTCGTGGGGCAGACATCGGGGCACTGGGTATAGCCAAAGAAAAGTACAACCACTTTTCCGGCATAGTCATTCAACGTGCGCGCCTGCCCGTTGTGATCGGTGAGCTCGAATCCCTTGGCATATCCAGCACCCGTAACGTCGATGGATGAAAACACCGGCTGCTGGGGAGTACATGCAGAAAAAGAGCCAAGAGCCCCGGCCAATGCTGCACAGATTGCTACTATTTTTATAGCTTTTATCATGGTTGTTGCTTCTTACAAAAGATAGTGATCCAACAGCAGCGCGGCAAACAGCACACTCAGGTGTATCAACGAGAAGCGGAAGGTTTTGCGCGCCAGCGCATCCGAGTAGTCGCGCCACAGCCACCAAGCGTAAAGACAGAATCCGAAGCCCAGCACTACAGCCGCCGCCAGGTAGAGCCAGCTGCTCATGCCATACACAAAGGGCAGCAGACACGCGGCAAAGAGCACGAACGTGTAGAGCAGGATCTGCAGGCGGGTGAATTCACTGCCATGGGTCACGGGCAACATGGGCAGGCCTGACTTGCGGTAGTCCTCTACACGGTACAGGGCCAAGGCCCAGAAGTGCGGAGGCGTCCACAAGAAGATGATCAGGAACAGAATCATGGCTTCCGGACCCACGTCACCGGTCATCGCGGCCCAACCGAGCACGGGCGGCATGGCGCCCGATGCGCCACCAATCACAATGTTTTGCGGGGTCAACGGCTTCAGGATCACGGTGTAGATCACCGCATAACCCACAAAGGTGGCAAAGGTCAGCCACATGGTCAACGGATTGATCCACACATAGAGCAGCAGGGAGCCTGCCGCACACAACAGGGCTGAGAACAACAGGGTCTGGGTATTGCTCAGCTCGCCGCGCGCAGTGGGCCGCCAGGCGGTGCGCCTCATCTTGGCGTCAATCCCCTGTTCCACAATACAGTTGAAGGCGGCAGCGGCAGCTGCAACCAGCCAGATGCCCAGACAGGCCACAGCGGCCAGGCCGACCTGCTGCATACTGGGAACACCTGGAACGGCCAGTACCATGCCAATCAGCGCGCAAAACACAATCAGCTGAATGACCCTGGGTTTGGTCAAGGCATAAAACTGGCGAAAAACCGACGGCGCCGGTAGTGATGGGGTTTCGGTGGTCATGCGCGTGGTCGGAATGGAGTGGATTCGCCGCTGGACACAGCGGACGATTGTGAAGTAGTGCGGTGGGTTGCCACCAGTAGCCAGACGAGCACCACGACCAGCGCGCCACCGCCACCGGTGTGCAACACGGCAGCAGCCAGCGGCCATCCGAGCACAACGTTGCTCAAGCCGGTGACCAATTGCAAGGCCAGCAAGACGCCCAGTGCACGCCCTTGCTGTCGCAAGACTGGAATGTTGAAAACACGCCAGGCAAGAACTGACAACAGCGTCAGCGTTACAAATGCCATCAACCGGTGTGTGTAATGGATTGCCGTTAGCGCCTGAAAGCTGATGTGTGCGCCGTCTTTCAGAATCCCCAAGGGACGCCAGATCTCAAAGCCCTGGTTAAAGTCCATTGGCGGCCACCAACTGCCCTGACACTTTGGAAATTCCGTGCAGGCCAGCACTGCATAGTTGGTACTGACCCAAGCGCCCGATGCCGCCTGCAAGGCCAGCAGTAGCAAGGCCAGCGCGGTCCAGCGCTGCAGGTTTTTGGATGGTAGGGTCATTGCGCCAGGATTGGCGTCACGACCCAGCAGACTGGCCTGCGCGGTCAGCAGGCCCAAAAGAATATAGCCACCCAGCAGGTGCAGCGTAACGATCGCGGGAAACAATTTCATGGTCACCGTCAGCGCACCAAAGCCGCCTTGTATGCACACCCATATTGCCGTGATCGTGGCCCACCAGGGGCTGATGCCGGCCTCTCCTGAACTCCTTTTGCGCGCGGACCAGGCCAACCCGGCCAGCACCAGCGTCAAGACGCCAACTCCTGTCGCCAGGTAACGGTGCACCATCTCGATCCAGGCCTTGCCCTTGGTGACAGGCCCCGTAGGCATAGCCTGCTGTGCCGCCGAGATATCGCTGTGTGCGCCCAAGGGGCTGGCACTGCCGTAACAACCCGGCCAGTCCGGGCAACCCAATCCACTGTCGGTCAATCGGGTGAAAGCGCCAAACAGAACCAAATCAAATGTCAGAAACAAGGTAACCAGGGTCAGGGTGTGGGCGCGGCCCCACGGGGTGCTGCGCCGCGTGCGCAGGTATACCAACAACAATGGTCCTGCGGCCAGCAACACGCCAATGAGCATCAGGCGCAGCGTGGGGGAGAGATCGTACAAGGCGGATTCCATGGGGTCTTTGCAGACGCTTATCAGCGCCCGGCCTTGTCCCAGTGAACGGAGGCACGCATCAGGCGATCCAGATCGCGTTTGACCTTGGCTGCATCCTGCGCGTCCAGTCGGGCGGGAAAACGCATCATCCAGTTACCCAGAGGATCAACAAGATATAAGTGGTCTTCCAGTGCATGGCCTTCCTGCGGAGTCAGCCACTGCGCCAACGCAGCTGGCGGCACGCGTAGGGCACTTGCTTCTTTGAGCGCAGGCAATAGCCCCTGCGCCACCGGCGTTGCATCATTGACAAGCCAGATCCAATCCAGGCGATCTTTCTCTTTGCCTAGTCCTTCACGCAGTTGGCGCTGCAGGTAAAGATGGCGCTGGCACAGTTCTTCACAAGCACCCGGTGCCACGCTGACCAGCAGCCACTGGCCTTTGAGATCACGCAGACTAATGGTCTTGCCATCCAGGCTACTGGCGACCAGGTCAGGTAGCGCCCGCTGGGGCTGCACCAGTTCACCAAAATTGCGACGCCCTTCGGGCCGGAACACGTAGTAGGTCAGGTATGAGGCGATCACTGGTGACGCACACACCAGAAGAACAGCCAGCATTTTCAGCCTGCCCATGCGGGTGCGACTGGCGCCCTGCACGTCTGCGCCCATGGGCTCGGGCAATGTGTGCACGGTCAGACCCAGGGGCTGATCGTGGTTGGAGGGTGCACTAGACATCGGAAGTAAGGTCCTTTGGACGGCCAATAAAACGTCGAACAATTTGAAACCACACGTAGAGCAGGCTGAACAGAATTGCCATGCCGAACCACTGGGCCGCGTAACCGTAGTTTTTTTCTATCCCTAGATTGACGACTGGCCATTCGCGTAACAAGCCTTCGGTGCTTTCGCCGGCCTGTTGCAAAGTCAGCGGGAACAGTTTCAGCCCGGTTTGTGTACTGAATTGCGACAGGTCGAGATTTTGCCGGATTGCGCCGCTGGTCGCGTCACCAAGGGCATACAAGTCGGAAGGCGGCAGGGCCATTCGTCCTTCGATTTCAACAATGCCCGACGGGGTGTCGACAGGGGGAACACGGGTGCGGTCGTCCATGCCCCGAGGCACCCACCCGCGCTGAACAACCAGAGTACCCTGCCCTTCCTCCAGAATAAAGGGCATGACAACCACGAAGCCAACCCGCCCCGCCATCGGCCTGTTTTCGAGGTAAACCAGCGTATTCAGGGGGGCCCAGCTGCCGCGCAGGCGTGCGCGCTGGTGCAAACTCGCCATGGGATCACGGGTCGTGTTCAGACTCGTGGCCGTTAACGGCGGCTTGACACTCTGTGCATCCATGGCAGCTTGGCGCGCCTGCTTTTGCGCTGCGCGAGACAATTGCCACACACCCAGGCTGGTGGTTGTACCCACCGCCAACACAGTGGCAAGGGTGATCAGCACAAACTTCAAACGGGCGTTCACCGGATAATCCTGTCTATGACATACCTAGTAACCATCGCCTTCGTAGCCATTCTTTCGAGTCTGGGGATTGCCCTGTTCTTCATGATGCGGGGCGGGCGCAGCGGGGCTGACGCCTCGCAAAAAATGGCACGCGCATTGGCGGTACGGGTAGGGGTTTCCATCTTGCTATTTGCCTGCGTGCTGCTCGCCTGGAAGCTGGGCTACATCCAACCGACCGGAATTAGGCCAGGACAGTAAACCAAAAAGGCACCGCAAGCGGTGCCTTTTTAATTCTGTAGTGTGGCGGAATCAGAGCCAATACACCAAGATGTACAGGCCCAACCAGACCACGTCCACAAAGTGCCAATACCATGCCGCACCTTCAAAGCCAAAGTGGCTCTTCGGTGTGAAGTGGCCCTTTTGCAAGCGCAAGGTAATAAACAACAACATCAACATCCCGACCAGCACGTGGAAACCGTGGAAACCGGTCAACATGTAGAACGTGGAGCCAAAGATGCCTGAGTTCAGCTTGAGGTTATAAGCCGTGTAGGCATGGTAATACTCATAGCCCTGAACGCCCAGGAAGGTCACGCCCAACAGCACGGTGATCCACATGAACGCAATGGTCTTGCCGCGGTTGCCAGCCACCAGAGCATGGTGCGCGATGGTCAGGGTGACGCCGGATGTCAATAGCAACGCCGTATTGATCGTGGGCAACCAGAAGGGGCCCATCGTTGTGAAGGGTTCCACAATTCCAGCGGGAGATGCCGTTGCGCCGGCTGCCAAGCTGGGCCACACCGCCTTGAAATTGGGCCACAACATGGCGTTGTTGAGACTGCCCAGTTCAGGCACCGAATGCACACGTGCCCACCACAACGCTGTAAAAAACGCGCCGAAAAACATCACCTCGGAGAAGATGAACCAGGTCATGCTCCAGCGGTACGAGATGTCAATCTTGTGGCCGTACTGGCCACCTTGACTTTCGGCTACAGCATCGCTGAACCATTGATACAACACAAAGAGCCAGCCCACCATGCCGGCAGCTAACGCGTACTTACCCCATTCTGCGCCGTTGATCCACTGGCCTGCCCCGAGGATGACAAAGAACAGACCTAACGCGGCCATCGCGGGATGGCGCGAAGGGCCGGGGACAAAGTAGTACGGTGTTGCGCCGTGTGTTGTTGAACTCATTTCTTTCTCCTATTCCAATCTGTTGGAAACACCGCCCGCCGACATAGGGCCGAAGCGTGTCTCCCAAAGTTATTTACGTTGCAACGACCCAATTCACCAGGCTGATCAATCCCGCGATCAGGAGCAGCACGCCCACCAAGGCAACCACCAGCACATGGATGGGGTTAACCTTGCTCAGGTCTTCCTGGTAAGCACTCTTGCTGCGAATACCCAAAAAAGACCAAGCCACGAGCTTGATACTGCGCAAGGGAGACATCCGTGCATCAGCATTCACAGTCGCTTTGGTCATCACGACTGCCCCCCACCAACCACGTCCAGCGGAACAGCGGCCACAGGCGCCGCTGGTGTTTTGCCGCCAACTTCAAAAAATGTGTAGGACAAGGTAATGGTCGTCACATCTTTGGACAGCTTGGGGTCTATGTAAAACACAACGGGCCACGACTTCTTTTCCCCTGGCTCCAAGGTGTACTGGTTAAAACAGAAACACTCCAGCTTGTTGAAATGCGCGGTCGCCTGCTGCGGCGCATAGCTAGGAATAGCCTGCGCGGCCATACGGCGGTTTTGAGTATTCTGGAACTCGTACACCACCGTCATCAACTCACCAGGATGCACCTGGACTGAGCGCTGCGCGGGCTTGAATTCCCATGGCCCACGGCTATTGGCATCAAACTCAACCGTAATAGTGCGGCTGGTATCGACCTGTGTATTGGAAGGCACAGTCGCCTTGGCGCCAGTGATCGCCTGTTCGCCAAGGGCCAGTATGTTGATACCGGTCATCTCACAGATGGCCTTGTACAAGGGAACCAGCGCGTAGCCAAATGCGAACATAGCGACGGCAATGACCGCCAGCTTGCGCACCATTCGGATGTTTTCACGCTGCAGAAACATTGCTTATTTGCCCAGCACAACCATACGGACCATGAACCCTACAAAAAACAGAACCGCAATGGACGCCAGAATCAATCCGGTCCGTTTGTTGGCTTTCTTTTGTTCGGGCGTGGTCATGATCATTAGCCAACAATCTTGGTGGCAGTCGCGTCCAGCTTGGGCGGCGTCTCAAACGTGTGGAACGGCGCAGGAGAAGGAACTTCCCACTCCAGGCCTTCTGCCGCTTCCCAGGGCTTTTGCGCAGCCTTTTCACCCTTGCCACGCATGGCAGGGATGATGACGGCCAGGAAGAAGTAGACCTGTGCAAAACCGAAGAAGAAGCCACCGATCGACGCGACCATGTTGAAGTCGGCAAACTGCATGGGGTAGTCGGCGTAGCGACGGGGCATACCAGCCAGACCCAGGAAGTGCATGGGGAAGAAGGTCACGTTGAACGCAATCAGCGACCACCAGAAGTGAATCTTGCCGCGGGTCTCGGAATACATCACACCGGTCCACTTGGGCAGCCAGTAGTAAACGCCGGAGAACATGGCAAACAGCGAACCGGCCACCAGCACATAGTGGAAGTGGGCCACGATGTAATACGTATCTTGCAACTGGATGTCGATCGGTGCAACGGCCGGGATCAGACCGGTGAAGCCACCCATGGTGAACACAAACAGGAAGCCAACGGCAAACAACATGGGCGTCTCAAAGGTCATGGAGCCCTGCCACATAGTGGCGATCCAGTTGAAGATCTTCACGGCGGTGGGCACAGCGATCAGCATCGTGGCGTACATGAAGAACAACTGGCCTGTCACCGGCATACCGGTTGTGAACATGTGGTGGGCCCACACGATGAAGGACAGAATGGCAATGGAAGATGTGGCGTACACCATGGAGGCGTAACCGAACAGCTTCTTGCGCGAAAACGCGGGAATCACCTGACTGACGATACCGAACGCAGGCAAGATCATGATGTAGACCTCGGGATGACCGAAGAACCAGAAGATGTGCTGGTACATCACGGGGTCACCGCCGCCGGCGGGGTTGAAGAAGCTGGTGCCAAAGTGGCGATCGGTCAGCGTCATGGTGATGGCGCCAGCCAACACGGGCATCACAGCGATCAGCAGGTAGGCCGTGATCAGCCAGGTCCAGCAGAACATGGGCATCTTCATCAGGGTCATGCCGGGAGCGCGCATGTTCAAGATGGTGACGATGATATTGATCGAACCCATGATGGACGAAGCGCCCAGAATGTGCATGGCGAAAATGCCGGCGTCCATGGAGGGGCCCATTTGCAGCGTCAGGGGAGCGTACAGCGTCCAGCCGGCAGCGGGCGCACCACCAGGCATGAAGAACGAGCCAACCAGCATCACGCCGGCAGGCACCATCAGCCAGAAGCTGAAGTTGTTCATGCGGGCAAATGCCATATCACCGGCGCCGATTTGCAGCGGAATCATCCAGTTCGCAAAACCCACGAAGGCCGGCATGATGGCGCCGAACACCATGATCAGGCCGTGCATGGTGGTCAGGGAGTTGAAGAACTCGGGTTGCATCAGTTGCAAACCGGGCTGGAACAACTCTGCGCGGATCAACAGCGCCAGAACGCCGCCCACCATGAGCATGGTGAAGGCGAACAGCAGATACAGCGTGCCGATATCCTTGTGGTTGGTCGCATAGACCCAACGCCGCCAACCCGTGGGGGCATGGTGGTCATGGTGATCGTCATGGGCGTGGTCGTGGTGGTCTAGAACGGCACTCATCCTGGTTTCCTTCTCAATTCACTAATTTCGGTCAATGGACGGGGTCTGGCAGCTGCTTATTTGCGCTGAGCCAGCACATCCGCCGGTTGCACGACCTGACCGGTCTTGTTGGACCAGTTGTTCTTGGTGTAGGTAATCACGGCTGCTATGTCGGTGTCGCTCAACGACTTCCATGCCGGCATGGCACCATTGTTCTGGCCATTCAGCATCACAGCGATTTGTTTGGTCTTGTCCGCATCCAGCACCACTGCCGAGCCATCCACAGGCTTGATCGGACCAGCGCCCTTACCGTTCGCCTGGTGGCAAGCGACGCAATTGGCCGCATACACCTTCTCACCACGCTTGGCCAGGTCAGCCAGTTCCCATACCTTGGAAGGATCGTCGGCCTTGGCAGCCAGCTTCTTCATCTCGCCAGCCACCCACTTGGAATAATCTTCGGCAGAGACCACCTTCACATGGATAGGCATGTAAGCGTGCTCCTTGCCGCAAAGCTCCTGGCACTGGCCATAATAATCACCAATCTTCTCGGCGCGGAACCATGTGTCGCGCACGAAGCCGGGAATCGCATCTTGCTTGATACCAAAGGAGGGCACCGCAAAGGCGTGAATCACATCGTTGGCCGTTGTGATGATGCGGATTTTGCGATCCACGGGCACGACCAGAGGGTTATCCACCTTCAGCAGGTAGTCATCAGGCGCAACTTCTCCCGCCTTGGGACCGCCGGCATTGGACATCATGCGATGGGAGTTATCCAGCGTGGAGAGAAAACCAATGCCCTCACCCTCGCCGCGCAGGTAGTCATAACCCCACTTCCACTGCATGCCAGTGGCCTTGATGGTCAAATCGGCATTGGTGGTGTCTTTCATTGCAACAACGAGCTTGGTCGCAGGCAGCGCCATCAAGATCACAATGATGAAGGGGATAACCGTCCACACCACCTCCACCACCACCGATTCATGGAAGTTGGCTGGCTTGTGACCTTGGGACTTGCGGTGCTTCCAGATGGAATAGAACATCACCGAAAACACGCCCACAAAGATGATGCTGCAAACAATCAGCATGAACCAGTGCAGCCAAGCCTGTTCTTTGGCAATGACAGTGACACCTGGGTGCAGGTTCAACTGGTTAACCGCAGGGCCGCCAGGCAGGTCATTAACCGCATGCGCCAGGCTGAAGGCTGCAGTACCGGCCCATGCGCTTGCCGCGAGGAGCAGTGAAGCCGATTTATTGAAAATGCTCTTCATCTTGGTCATTTCTTCGTCGAATCAGATTAAACAGTGCCAAAACCTGCTCCCGCCCACGCACGAAGCTACAGGCATACAGGAAGGGCAGGAACGCGGTTTGTCTATTATTGTAGCCCACCAACCCTGTAGAAATTGGGGTTTTAGACCCGTGTCAAGCCCCGAAGTCAACCCGAAGCGCCATTTTTCCGGCCCTGGCGCAAGGCTTGGCGCATGGACTCCAGCGACACTGCGGTCTCGGGCGCCACGGCGAGCCGAGGGGGCGCCTTGAAAGCGTGACCGTAGACGATCTCAAAGGTCAGCCGCAACTGCCCCTCGTTGTCCACCTTGGCCAACTGGGCCAATTGCGCCAGCAGTTGTGCATGCCAGCCCCGCCCGCGCAGGCCCGCAAAACGCTGCGGATGCAGGTTGCGTCCCAGTTCTCGCAGCTCCAGGAGCAAACGCTCAGGCGTCGCAAAGGTGAGTGTGATGCGCTCCATATCCATCACCGGCTCCGAGAATCCGGCGTGCACCAACATGTCACCCCAGTCGTGCATGTCAGTAAATGCATGGGACGCGGGCGGCCAGCCCTGCTCGGCGTACAGAGCACGCATTTCACGCAAAGTGTCTGGCCCCAGACAGGAAAACATCAAAAACCCCTTGGACTGCAGCAGGCGATGCCACTGGGCTATCAGCGCCTGCGGGTCTGCAGCCATATGCAAGGACATATTGGCCCACACCATCTGGGCAGGTTGCTCAGGCAAACCAAAGTGAACAGAAGGGCCACTCCAGCGGGACAGACTCCACCAGGCGGGCGCTATTAATTTTCTAGCTACATCTTCATGTTTTTCGGGGGTTTGCGCCACATAACACACCGACTTGGGGTAGCGTGCAGCCAGCAGAGCCTGGGCCTGGATGCCTCCGCGCAAGGGGTCCCAATGTACCCAGGTGTCCGGCTGCAGGGTCATCCATTGCAGCCGGTCTTCCATACGGCGCGCAACTTCCTCATGCAACCACGGTGACGCAACCGGCAAGCGTGCAGCCCAACGGGCGGCAGCGACAGGCGCAATGGTGGGAGGCAAATCGGATGGCATGGTTGGCAAGGCTGGGAACCGCGAACTAGCGGGCGGCCAGAGTATATTGGCTCGGTGTTGTTCCAAATGCTACAGGGTCTCTCCAAGCGCTTACCCAGCCAGTGCGCGGTCTGCCATGCTTGGCCGGCGCACAGCATCTGCGAAGCCTGTGTCGCTGCGTTTGCCCAGCCGGTGACGCGCTGCAGCACCTGCGCATTGCCCGTTGCACCTGGCGTATCGCAGTGCGGCGCCTGCATCGTCACCCCGCCGCCACTGGATGCCTGCCTGGCCGCCCTACCCTATGCCTACCCCTGGTCCACGTTGGTGGCGGACTTCAAATTCCACCAACACCCCAGCTGGGCCACCAGCTTTGCGGCTTTGCTGCGGGCCGCGCCCTGGGTAGAGCCAGCATTGGAGGCAGCAGATGTATTGCTGCCCATGCCCCTCTCCAGGGAGCGTCTGCAAGAACGCGGCTACAACCAAGCCCAACAGTTGGCCTGTGCACTGGACGCCTCCAAGGTGGTACACGGTGTGCTTTTGAGGGTGCGAGACACCCCTCCACAACGCACTTTGCCGCGCAGTGAACGCCTGCGGGCGGTGCAGGACGCATTTGCAGTTGACCCGTTACAGGTCCACCGCGTCCAACGCAGGCGGGTGGTCTTGCTCGATGATGTGATGACCAGCGGTGCATCGCTGCATGCGGCAGCGAAGGTGGTACGCCAAGCGGGGGCCGCCCATATCACCGCATTGGTGCTCGCCCGGACCGAATAGCAAACACTACCAAATTTATAGCAATTTTTTGAACAAATACGGGGGCTGGAAGCTGTTTCCATACCTTGCGACAATACTGCCCATGTTTCACATCGTCCTCGTCGAACCCGAAATCCCGCCTAACACGGGCAACGTCATCCGCCTGGCGGCCAATACGGGCTGCTCACTGCACCTGATCGAGCCCCTGGGTTTCTCCATGGATGACAAACACATGCGCCGCGCCGGGCTCGATTACCACGAGTACGCCACGCTCAAGGTGCACGCCAGCTGGCAGGCTTTTCTGGATGCTGAGCAGCCCGCGCGGGAGCGCCTGTTTGCGCTGACCACCAAGGGCACAGGCCAGGTCTTTGACACCGCCTTTCACCCCGGCGACTGGCTGGTGTTCGGGGCCGAAACCCGGGGTTTGTCAGACGCGGTGCGCGCCCACTTCGCCCCACCGCAATGCCTGAAGTTGCCCATGGTGGCCGGCCAACGCAGCCTCAACCTGTCAAACGCCGTGGCGGTAACCGTGTTTGAGGCCTGGCGACAGAACGGGTTTGAGGCTGGCTAAACCGCCCTAGGGGTAGTGCCGAGCGATCGACTCGGCCACACACACCGGTTTGTTTGCGCCTTCGCGTTCGGTAGTGACTTCCCAGGTCATTTGCATGCCGTTGTTGCCAATCGGGTCGCAGGCCAATAACTTCATGCGCGCGCGCAAACGGCTGCCCACCGGCACGGGTGACACAAACCGCACCTTGTTCAGGCCGTAATTCACGCCCATGCGCGTCTCGGCGATGTGCAGCGAAGACTCGAAAAAACGCGGCAGCAGCGACAGCGTCAAAAAGCCATGCGCTATCGGCGCGCCAAAAGGCCCGGCCGTGGCCCGCTCCACATCCACGTGAATCCACTGGTGGTCGCCAGTGGCCTCGGCAAACAGGTTGACCTGCTCCTGGGTGATGCTGATCCAGTCGCTGACGACGACTTCTTGCCCTATCAGGGCCGGCAGTTCTGCCAGGGTTTGGATGGTTTTCATGGGCCCACTGTAGGGCCAGCCACGTGCGCTAGCTGTCAAGCCAGCGACAAAGATCCTGCCACTGCTCCAGATCCTTGGCCACGCGGCCAGGGGCCACATCAAACAACGTCAAGCCTCGGGCGGCCAGGTGGATGTAGTTTTGGGTGTCCCGCAAATACCCGACCACGGGGGCCCCCACTCTGTCGACAAATTCGTGCAGGTGGTCCGCCGCAAGGGTGCGCCCATCCACCCGCATGCCGACCAGCGCAATCTGCGTCTTGCTGGCATGTTTGTTTTGGACCAGTTCGTCGAGAAAGGCGCGGGTGGCAAAAATATCGAAAACGCTAGGTTGCAAGGGCACCACGATGCGGTCTGCCATCTTCACCACTTCGTTCAGGCGCTTGCCGTGCAAGCCGGCCGGCGTATCCAGCACCACGTGGGTAGTGCCCTTGGGCGGTTTGGCGATGGCGTCGGCGTCGACGTCCCAGCTGCTTATTGGCCGGGCAGCCGGTGGGCGCAGTCCCAGCCATAGCTTGGAGGAGAGCTGGCGGTCGATATCGCCCAGCATCACCGCATGCCCGCGCGATGCATAGTAACCAGCAATATTGGTGGACAGCGTGGACTTGCCGACGCCGCCTTTGGGATTGGCTACAACTACGATGGGCATGTTATTTCCTCTCCAAGTAATGCTATGTTATCGCCATGGAACCACATCTACCCTCTTGGCTGATCAACAGCTTTATCTACCTCAGCGCCGCCGTCATCGTCGTGCCCCTCAGCCGGGCCCTGGGCCTGGGCTCCATCATTGGCTACCTGGCCGCTGGCATTGCCATCGGACCGTGGGGTATGGGGCTTGTTACCAATGTGCAGGACATCCTGCATTTTGCCGAGTATGGTGTGGTGCTGATGCTCTTTTTGGTGGGCCTGGAGCTGGAGCCCAAGCGCCTGTGGAGCCTGCGCCGCCCCATTTTTGGTTGGGGCAGCGCCCAAATGGCAGGCTGTGCCGCAGGGATTTTTGTGCTGGCATGGGCCTGCGGCGTGCCCACCCCCCTTGCCGTGGTGGCTGCACTGGGGCTTTCGCTGTCCAGCACCGCCATCGCCCTGCAGGTCATGGGCGAACGCAATTTATTGCCCACGGGCAGCGGTCAGGCCGGGTTTTCCATCCTGCTGTTCCAGGATGTGGCCGCCATCCCGATATTGGCCCTGCTGCCACTGCTGGCCGGGTCCCTTGAGCCAAATCAGGCTGTAGCCCCGGTCGAGCGTATGCAGGAAGCTATCAAAATAATAGCAGTCATCGCCGGCATCGTCATTGGCGGCCGGTTGCTGCTGCGCCCGCTTTTGCGCTGGATTGCGCGCAGCAATACGCCCGAGATCTTCACCGCCGCATCGCTTTTGCTGGTGGTGGGTATCGCGGCGCTGATGCAGATCGTCGGCCTGTCCATGGCGCTGGGCGCTTTTCTGGCGGGCGTTCTGCTGGCAGAAAGCGAATACCGGCGCGAGCTGGAAACCAATATCGAGCCCTTCAAAGGTCTGCTGCTGGGCCTGTTTTTCATTGCTGTAGGCATGGGGGTGGACCTGGGCGTGCTGCGCGACGCACCGCTGCAGATGGCGGCCGTGGTGCTGGGCTTTCTGGCCGTCAAGGGCGTGGTGATCTTCGCGATTGCCCGGCTGATGAAACTACCGTTCCAGGAGCGCCCGGTGTTCACGCTGCTGCTGGCCCAGGGTGGTGAGTTTGCGTTTGTAGTGTTCCAGGCGGCGGCTGGTGCCAACGTGATCCCGGCACAAACCGCTTCGCTATTGGTGGCGGCTGTGGCGGTATCCATGCTGGTCAGTCCGTTGCTGCTGGTTGCCATCGACAAGCTGCTGCTCCCCCGCTACGCGCACTGCGGAGCGCCCAAGATGGAGGAGATTTCTGAACAACAGGACGCGCCCATCCTAGTGGCAGGCTTTGGCCGCTACGGGCAGATCGTCTCCCGCGTGCTGCTGGCGCAGGGCCAATCCTGCACGGTGCTGGACCACGATGCCGAAATGATCGAAGCGGCCCGCAACTTTGGCTACCGCGTGTTTTACGGAGACGCTACACGGCTGGACCTGCTGCGCACCGCTGGAGCGGCCAAGGCCAAGGTGCTGGTGGTAGCGGTGGATGACGTGGCGCAGTCACTGGCCATTGTGGACCTGGCACGCGAGCACTTTCCGCAACTCGAAATTGTGGCCCGCGCCCGCGATGTGACGCACTGGAACCAACTGCGCGACCGCAATGTGATGCTGGTGCAACGGGAACTGTTTGAATCCAGCCTGCTCAGCGCACGCAGCGTGCTGGAACTGCTGGGCCAGGCGCCAGAGGCCGCCCAGGCCACGGTGCAGGTGTTTCGCCAGCACAACCTTGAGCTGTTTGAGCAACTGCACCCGCACTACAAAGACAACGCCAAGCTGATTTCGGTGGTGAAACAGGGGCGTCAGCAGCTGGAAGAACAAATGGCCAAGGAACGCTTGGAGCAGGCGGCCCGACGCGCTTGATCGGGCATCGCCACCCAGGCGCCTATCGGGAAGGCGGCGGTGGGGGTGGGGGTGGCGGATAAGCCGTCTGCGGGGGTGGTGGGTAATAGGGCTGGGGAGCCGGCTGCGGCGTGGCCTGGGGAACATACACCACGGCAGGCTGCTGGCGCACATAGCCCTGTGACGGCTGATTGTTCTTGGACACCATGCACTGCTGGTAGGCAATGTCGTAGCGGTGTTGGGCGCTGCGTCCCTCTTCCGCACTGGTACCTGCACCAATGGCCGTACCCATCATCAGGCCGGTCGCCGCACCCGCGCCCGTATTGTTATAGCGGCGTGAACTCGTGGCAGAGCCTACCGCTGCACCGATCAGGGTACCGACGATGGCAGCGCCCACCGCGCGCTCATTGCTGCTATCGGTATTGCCAATGGACTGCTGCGCGTAACTGCGGCAATACTGGTCTTCCTGGGCAAACAGCTCCAGCGGCTTACCCGGCGTGGGCATGATGGCTACGCGCGGGCCTTGGGGTGCCACGGCACAACCGGCCAGAATGCTGACAGCACTTAGCGCCGCCACTGCACGGCGCAGGCTTTGAGAGGAAGGTTTCATGGGCTTGTTCCTGATGGTGTGGCCGGCACGGTTTTCCAGCCACTGGGGCAGGATGTTACATAGGGGTAGTAGCCGCCTGCAGCGTCACAGTAGTACCAGAACTGCTGTGCGGGTGGCGCCGCAACCGGCGCAGGCTGCTGAGGCAGCACCTGCACGGGCGCTGGAACCTGAACCACCACTGGGGCAGGCTGTTCAATGATCACCGTAGGCGGACGGTAGGGGTCGGGATAGGGATACACAGGCTTGGGGTAGAAATACCAGGAACCACCCGCAACCCACCACCAGCCATTGCGGCCACCGTGCCACCCGTGACGCCAGGCACCCGAGCGCCAGCGGTGGCTGTCATAGGTATCAAAGTAGCGGATGTCTCCATGCCAGCCCCGATGAACGTGCTGCGCGGTTGCAGCCATAGGGGCGGCCATCAGCAGGGTGGCAATTGCCAAGGTCCCAGCAGCAATAACTTTCATACAAACACCTTTTGAATCTGTCCCCAAAAATCCGGATTCTGGGAGCACAAGAACCCCAGTAACGCGCCAATTTGCCGGCTGGCTGACGCGTGTTGCCATCTTTACTCGGACTTCACAGACCAGAAACAGTTCACGCACTGCGGGATTCGATACTGGTTCTCATGCAAATCAAATACTGCCCGATAGAGGGGGGCAACTTCGGCGATGCCCTTAACACCATGGTCTGGGACCGCTTGTTTCCAGACCTGACCGAAATCAAACAGGGTATTCTGGTCTACGGCATCGGCACCCTGCTGGACGGGCGCCACGACCGCTCATTGAAAAAAATCGTACTGGGCTCCGGCCTGGGCGAAGCCCGTGCTGCCCGGCCTGACCCCAACTGGGATTTCCGTTGGGTGCGCGGCCCGCTGTCAGCCCATGAGTTTGGTCTGCCCGACGATCTGGCCCTGGGCGATCCCGCCGTTTTGTGGCCCGAACTGCAAGCAAGCTGCGGCGGCACCGCCAACGGCCCCATTGGGCTGATACCGCATTACCGCACCTGGGACAGCTTTGACTGGGTACAGGTGGCAGCCAACGCTGGCATGGTCGCCATCAACCCGCGCCAGTCCCCGAGCGAAGTCATTGCGCAAACTCGGGCCTGCTCCCGCATCCTGGCCGAATCCCTGCATGGTGCCATTTGTGCGGACGCCATGGCCATTCCCTGGGCGCCCTGCATACTGGCCCACCGCTTCAATGAATTCAAATGGAAAGACTGGCTGGCCACGGTCAACCGCCCCTTTGCGCCGATGGTGGCAGACCGGCCGTTGGTGCGCAGCATTGGAAAGCCCACGGCCCTGGCCAACCGGTTGGCCCGCTGGGCCCATTACAAGGCCAACACCCGCCGACCGTCTTTGCGCGCAGTAGCCAGCGCTACACCGGCCGACGCCCAAGCGGTGTCCGAGGCATTGGCACGTTATGCCCGCCAGGATGCACACTTTGCCTGCAGCAAACCAGCCGACGTAGCCCGCCAGCGCCAACGGATGCTGGAGGCCTGCAACACCTTTGCGCAGGACTACGGCCTGCTGTTTACACCCTGATGCACGGGGCAGATTGTGCCCATGGTAACCTTGTGCCATGTTCAGTCCGTCACAAGCCGATGTTCGCCGATTCTTTTGCTCCGTTTACGCGAAAGCCCGCACAGGGTCTACGTTAGAAGCTATTGAAACAATAGCAAGCCAGTGGATGGACGAACACCCGGAATACGCACAGGACTTTGCCGATGTAGACGCCGCGCTGGCCAGCATGGGTGAGGTGCAAGAAGGCCGTACCAACCCGTTTTTGCATTTATCCATGCACCTGTCCATCAGCGAGCAGTGCAGCATCGACCAGCCCCGCGGCATACGCCAGGCCATTGAACTACTGACCCACAAACGCAACTCCCTGCACCAGGCCCATCACGAGGCCATGGACTGCCTGGGCAAGATGCTGTGGGAAAGCCAGCAGGCAGGTCGCCCGCCGCAAGGTGATGCCTACATTGCCTGCGTGCAAAGGCAGGCAACGCGAGACTAGTGGAGTTTGATCCTGGGGTTTTTCGCCCAGTTGATCGTCTCGGCCCAAGTCGTCAGCCAGGTGTGAAAAGCACCATTCACCGCGATCTGGTGATGCTTGTGCAGCCACCAGTACATCCACTTGGCGATGTAACCCTCAATAAACACCGAGCCACTGGCAATGGCGCCCATCAGGCTGCCAATGGTGCTGTAGTCGCCTAGCGACACCAGTGAGCCGTAGTCCTTGTAGGTAAATTCCGGCAAGGACTTGCCCTGCAACAACCGCACCAGGGACTTGGCCAGCATGGACGCCTGCTGGTGCGCCGATTGTGCACGCGGCGGCACCAGGGGCTTGCCCTCACCCTGCGAACAGGCTGCGCAATCGCCCATCGCAAAAATGGCCGGATCCCGTGTGGTCTGCAATGTGCGCTGCACCACCAGCTGGTTGCCGCGGTTGGTTTCCAGGCCGTCAATATCTTTCAGGAAGTCTGGCGCCTTGATGCCAGCCGCCCAGACCACAATGCCGCTGGGAATAAAGGTGCCGCTGGCCATCTTCACGCCCTCCTTCGACACCTCCACCACCCTTTCGTTGGTGTGGATCTCGATGTCTAGCTTGCGCAGCTCCAGCGCCACGGCGCTCGACAGCCGCTCGGGTAGCGCCTGCAGCAGGCGGGGCGAGGCGTCCACGATGACGATCTTCAAATCCTTCTCGGGGTCGAAATTGCGCAGGCCGTAGCCCGACAAAATCTTGGTTGTCATGTGCAGCTCGGCCGACAGTTCTACACCTGTGGCCCCACCGCCAATGATGGTGACGGTGAAACGCCC
This sequence comes from uncultured Rhodoferax sp., assembly GCA_963513355.1. Taxonomy (GTDB): domain Bacteria; phylum Pseudomonadota; class Gammaproteobacteria; order Burkholderiales; family Burkholderiaceae_C; genus Allorhodoferax. The sequence goes on from CAUPQG010000031.1 coordinate 38,888, forward strand.
CTCGCCCGCCGCCTTGGCGCGGGCCTGTGCGCGCAGGCAGGAATTGATCAGCAGGCGGTGGAAGCGCTCGGCCGCAGCCGGGGTGTCCAGCATCACGCAGTGCTCGCGCGCGCCTGGCGTGCCAAAGTCATTGGTCTGGCTACCCAGGGCCAGCACCAACTGGTCATAGGCCACCGTCTGGCGCGGCAGGACCTGCTCGCCGTCTTCGTCCACCGAAGGCGCAAGTGATACCTCGCGCTGCGCGCGCGCAAGGCCATCCATACGCCCCAGACGGAACTCGAAATGGTGCTTGCGGGCCAGCGCAAAGTACTCCAGCTCGTCGGCATGGCTGTCCAGCGTGCCGGCGGCCACCTGGTGCAGCAGTGGCTTCCAGACATGGGTGCGGGCCGCATCAATCAGCGTGATGTGCGCCTTTTGGCGCTTGCCCAGGGTGTTGCCCAGGCGCACAGCCAGCTCCAGGCCACCAGCGCCGCCACCTACGATCACAATACGTTGCATAGTTTTTTGGCATCGGCATAGGGGACAGCCATTCTAGGCTGCACCCCTGCCACACCACCCGGCATGCGGGTCCGCACCGGGCGGTTCGAGAGTTTGAGGTCATGACAGCCGGGGTAGTCTCAGGTTATCAAAGTACGCGATGGTTAGCA
>CAUPQG010000032.1:0-38038 GCA_963513355.1 uncultured Rhodoferax sp.
GGCCCGCGCATAATCCTGACAAAGGCCCATAATTCGGCGCGGGCAATTGCCCCAAACTCTGTTCACGGGGGCCTGAGGTATTGCAAGCATGAGGATTCGGTTTAGGGCGATTGCAGACATTCGCTTGCACAGCCCGGTTTGACTTTGTTGAGAGAGAATACCGTCAAATTTGCGGTTGCTAGCTGCACTAGCTAGCAATCAAAAACCATCGCGCGCCATCGGTTATTGGTCGACAGCCATATTCTTGTAGTTGCGCGAACAATATTTTCAATTCGCTTGCGCGATTTCAGTGGCAATTGATGTCAACTGCAAATGAAGCGAATCCCCAAAACCATCACAATCCACCCGGTATAGGGTAAAAGTATTTTTAAACCCAAAAAAAGGTTTTGAGATGTCAAAAGAATTCATGCTGTTCAATATCGACAGCGGAGACATGATTCATCTTGGAAATCAAAGACATTACCCGGCTATCCCAGGTCTTGGCCTTAATGAGTCTCATCGGTTTTTTGATGAAATCCCCCATTTCGATAGCGCAGAGCCTCCTAATGAAAATAGCGTTGCTGACTTTAGAGATTTCTACAAATCCTCAGCACATGCGTTAAATTTCTTCTTGGCACACTCTCGCGGTTGCAGATTAATCGTTATGGATATTGACGATGTATTCAGCATATTGGCGGAATTTGAACAAGATTATCCGGGTATGTTGATTAGCTACGGTGCACAGGATCACATTGCAGGTAAAGGTGCAGGAGCGATTTATTTTGCAAGGCGTCTCAAGCATGTCAAGTCTCAAGAAGCTCAAAATGAAGACGAAAAAAAGTTACGTGATGATAGATTGACTCTTTATAGAAATGAAATAAAAGAGGTTTTAAGAAAGTGTTTGGTAAAAGATAAGATCGGTGATATGCCAGCAATGATTCTCCAAACTGGAGATTTACCGCCAAATCCGGTTTTTACTCCTTGGGATGACTTGTAGTTTGTCCTTGATTGCAACGTATTGACGCGCAATTGTGGCGGTGAAGCACGATTGTTTTAAAACGAACGTCCACAATAAAGCGCCCCGTGTGACCAGATTGTCATCTGGTCCTGCCCATGGCGGACGTTGGCCAGCTTTCAAATATGATTGACCGCTTCGGAGCGCCTTGGAGGACTGCATCGCAGCGGGTATCGAATTCGCCGCCACTGCGCAAAGCAACCCAAGGCGGATGGCGCGGCTTGCGGGCGCAGGTCGCACTCGCGGTTGCCACACAACAGGCAATCCGACACCGACATTGACGCGACATCGGTGGTGTACACACCCTGCCCGCCCGCGAAGCGAACCGGAGAATGTAAGCCACATCGTCCGCCGTGCGCGTACCAGGTGCGCCTACCAGGGGGCCTAAAACCCAAGGCATATGCGACGGCATATGCTAAGATTTACTCCTGCACTTCCGAGGCGGTTGACCATGTCCACTCTAACCCACCATCCCGCTCACACCGCTTCAGAAACAATAGCACCCTACCCAGCAGAATCGGGGGCTAGAGCCGTAAAGCTCTTCAGGAATGGTGCCAACCAGGCAGTGCGCATACCCAAAGAGTTTGAACTACCCGGCACCGATGCAGTGATGCACCGAGAAGGCAACCGGCTGATTCTGGAGCTAGTCCCGGACAAGCCCAAGAAAGGAACCCCTGCGGCGCTGCTGCTTGCCCTGGACGAAATAGCCAAACTGGGACCTTGCGAAGTCGACTTTCCGGACATTGGCGACGAAGGGCTTCTACCACTGGACGACATTGATTTAGGTGAAGACTGAACATGGCAACGCCTGCTACGTACCTGCTCGACACCAACATCATCAGCCGCATCATGAAAGATGGACAAGGCCAAGATGCCCAGCGCTACCGCGCCAGACTGCTGCGCGAGCCGGATTGCATAGTCGTCACAAGCGTTGTTGTGCAATGCGAACTGCTATTCGGACTCAAAAGACGGGCGTCAACGCGACTGCAATCCGCCTACGAGCGCCAAATGGAACAACTGCCGGTGCTGCCACTGGAAGACTCCGTCGGATTCCACTACGCCACGTTGCGCCATCAATTAGAGCGAGCGGGCACCCCTATCGGCGCTAACGACACCCTGATTGCGGCGCATGCACTTGCGCTAGGCGCCACATTGGTGACCGCCGACGCAGAATTTTCCCGCGTGCCCGGTCTCAAGGTTGAAAACTGGCTACAGGCAACCCCATAAGAAAAATGAGCCTCTAACCCCTGAAATCACTACGTTTATCGCTCCCAATTTAATAGCAAATCAAACCCATGCAAGCCACAGAACTCTCCCCCGGCCTCATCCTGCGCAACTTCGCACCCGGCAAGAAGCTGTCCGACTTCAAGCTCATCGCTTTCGACATGGACTCCACGCTGATCAACATCGAGTGCATCGACGAAATTGCCGACGCCGTGGGCCGCAAGGCCGAAGTGGCGGCCATCACCGAGGCCACGATGCGGGGCGAGATTGCCGATTTTCAGACCAGCCTGCGCAAGCGCGTGGCCCTGCTCAAGGGCGTCACCGTGGCTGACCTGGAGTCAGTTTATGCGCAGCGCCTGCAGCTCAACCCTGGCGCGGCCACGTTGGTCCAGGCCTGCAAGGCGGCCGGGCTCAAGGTGCTGCTGGTGTCCGGTGGCTTCACCTTTTTTGCCGACCGGGTCAAAGAACGCTTGGGCATTGACTTTGCACGCTCCAACCTGCTGGAAGTCAAAAGCGGCCTCAACTGCGGAGAATTGACCGGCGGCCTGGTGGCTCAGGCCTGGGGAGAGATTTGCGACGGTGCCGAAAAGCGCCGCACGCTACTGGAAGTGGCATCGCTCATGGGCATTGAGCCCGCGCAATGCATTGCCGTGGGTGACGGTGCCAACGACCTGCCCATGATGGCCGCATGCTCAGATGCGGGCGGTCTGTCCGTGGCCTACCACGCCAAGCCCAAGGTGCGCGAGCAGGCCATGGTATCGATTGAATCGGGTGGACTGGACCGGCTGCTGGAAGTGGTTCAGCCAGGCTGAACCACAGAACTCCAAGCGAGTCAGGCCGCAGCGATCTGCCGCAGCGCCTGCTCAAATACCTCAGGCGGCTGGCCGCCAGAAATCAGATGGCGGTCGTTAATAACCACTGCCGGCACCGAGTTGATGCCCTGGCGCAGGTAAAACTGTTCCTGGGCGCGCACATCGGCGGCATAAGTGTCGCTGGCCAGAATGGCCTTGGCGCGCTCGACGTCCAGCCCTACTTCTCCCACCACCCGCACCAGCACCGCGTGGTTGCTCGGGTCTTCACCGTCGGTGAAATAGGCCTTCAACAAAGCCTGCTTCAAAGCTAACTGGTGGTCTCCGCCTTCCTCATGCGCCCAGTGCAGCAGGCGGTGGGCATCAAAAGTGTTGTAGATGCGGGAGCGTTTGTCCAGGTTGAAAGTAAAACCCAACTCGGCACCCCGCGCACGAATGGTCTCGCGGATGGAATTGGCTTGTTCGGGCGTGGAGCCATATTTGTTACGCAGGTGTTCGGTGGTGTCTTCCCCTTCGGGCACCATATTGGGATTCAATTCAAAGGGTTGGAAGGTGATATCCACCTTCACGTCGGGCGCCACGCGGTCCAGCGCGGTCTGCAGCGAGGCCAGGCCCACCGCACACCAGGGGCAGGAAACGTCGGATACAAAATCGATTTTCAGGGTTTTGGTCATGGAAAGTCCTTGGGTCAATACCGCCAGTTGGGGCGACTTGGCGGTTTTTCACCCATGATAGAGAGGTCAGCCAAACTAATTTTTTGGCCGCATTAATCCCCTGCGCGGGTATCATCAAACGAACCATGACAAATGCCGCGCGCTTCCTGCAATCCGTCTCGCTCCCGGTTATGCCGGAAGTTGCGCAGGCCCTGATCAGCACACTCAGTAGTGACGAGGCAGATGTAGGCACCGTCACAACCATCATTGCCAAAGATCCGGGGCTCACCGCCACACTGTTACGCATGGCCAATAGCGCCATGTTTGGCCTGTCGCGCAGTGTGCATACCCTGGATAGTGCAATCAGCGTGGTCGGTATGGCACACATTCGGGCGCGCGCACTGTCGATTTGCATGGCCGCGGGCTTCGATTTCCCCCCCGGGTTGGATCGGCTGGATTTTTGGCGCCACAGCATGGTCTGCGCGGGCTATGCCAAATGGCTGGCAGGCCAAAGCAATCTGGATGAACAAGAGGCCTGGCTGACCGGCATGATGCTGCGGCTGGGTGAAATCATCATCGCCCAACGTATGCCGGACGCTCTGGCGCAGATAGAAGCACAGCCCTGCGCCCCCGGCGAGCGCTGGAAACGCGAGCGCGACGTGGCCGGCTTTGATGAAGGGCAAATTGCCGCAGAAATCGCTCGCCGCTGGGATTTCCCTGAGGCTGTTGCGCTTGCACTGGAGCATGCGTCGCACCCGCTGACCAGCACGGCAACGCGCCTGGCGGCCGTGGTGCACTTGGCAGGTTTAGTTGCCGATCAGTCGGCAACATCAGCGGCACAAATGGCCGACTTGCCGGTCTCGGTCATGCAAAACCTGGGCCTGGATGTTGAAAAGCTGCAAGCCAAGATGCCCAAAGCCGAGGCATTCAGCGATATTTCCATGTTGCTGGCCTGATACCAGCGGCAGGGCCGACAATACGGCCATGCCTTTTCTCTCTCTCGGATTGCTCCCCACACTGGCCCAAGCGGCCAGTGCCCTCGGGTTTACTGACCCCACCCCTATTCAAAGCGAAGCCATTCCTGCGGTCTTGACCGGAGCCGATGTACTGGCCTCGGCCCAAACCGGCTCTGGCAAAACAGCAGCGTTTGCCCTGCCCTTGCTGCAGCGCCTGCAAGCGCTGCCGGCTGAAAACCGCCACCAATATGGCCGCGCCATTCGGGCGTTGATCGTCGTACCCACCCGTGAACTGGCCGCTCAGGTTGGCGACGTGGTGCGCAGTCTGGCCCAGGCCATGCCCCAAAGTCCGAAAGTGGTCGTAGCGTCCGGTGGCGTATCCATCAACCCGCAGATGATGGCCCTGCGTGGCGGCGCCGATGTACTGGTTGCCACGCCTGGCCGCCTGCTGGACCTGGCTGCACAAAACGCCGTGCAACTAGCCACCGTGCGCCTGCTGGTGTTGGACGAGGCCGACCGCCTGCTGGACCTGGGTTTTGCCGAAGAGCTGGGCAAGGTACTCACCCTGCTACCACCACGCCGCCAAAGCCTTTTTTTCTCGGCCACCTTTCCGCCCGATGTGCGGGCCTTGGCCAGCCAGATGCTGCGCGACCCGGTCAACATTTCCGTGGCATCCACCGAACTGCCACCGGCAGACATCACCCAACGCGCCATTCGGGTGGACACCGACAAACGCACCCAGTTGCTGCGCCACCTGATCAAAGACCAGGGCTGGAAACGCGTGCTGGTATTTGTAGCCACCAAATACGCGGCCGAACTGGTGGCAGAGAAGCTGTACAAAGCCAAGATTTATGCCACCGCCTTCCATGGCGACCTGAGCCAGGGTGCGCGCAAGCAGGTGCTGGCCGAATTCAAGGACGAGCAATGGGAAGTGGTCATCACCACCGACCTGGCCGCTCGCGGCATCGACATTGCCAAATTGCCCGTAGTGGTCAACTACGACCTGCCCCGTTCAGCGGTCGACCACGTGCACCGCATAGGCCGCACCGGCCGAGCCGGCGAACCAGGCCTTGCGATCAGCTTTGTCACCGCCGATACCGAGGCGCATTTCCACCTGATTGAAAAGCGCCAGGGCCTGAGCCTGCCACTGGAAGACATTGCGGGCTTTGAAGCCACCGAGGTAGCCACACCCATCGTGCCGCAGGTTGCTGCGGACAAGGGTGGCATCAAGGGCAAGCGCCCCAGCAAGAAAGACAAGCTGCGCGCGCTGGCCGCCGCCCAGACCAAGCCCGACTAGGCTTTAACCATTGAAGCCTTGCGGTCTGCGTCCACCCGCTGGGCCGAGGGCCGCTGGCCAATGAATTTCATGTAGGCCTTGTAATCAATCCCGCCAGCTAGCAACAGGTCTTCGCCATAGATGGCTTTTGTGGCCATGCCCACCAAGGGCAGACTGACATAGGCCGCGCAATCCGCCAGCGTAAAAGTGTCACCCGCCGCATAGGGGGCAAACTTCAACAAACGCTTGGCTGCGGGAATGCTCTTGTCCAACTGCTTGCGCACCCGAGCCTGGGTGCCCTCGCTGACCGTACCTCCAAAGAAAGCCTGGTAATACAGTTCGCGGGCCACCAGTTCAAGGTGCAAGTCGATGTAAATGCACAACTCGCGCACCTTGGCAGCCGCAAAGGGGTCAGATGGCAACAAAGGCGGGTTGGGGTACGCCGCCTCGATGTATTCCACAATGGCTTCGCTCTCGCACAACGTGCCCTGCGGTGTGCGAATGAACGGGATCTTGGCCAGGGGAGACGCCGACAACACCGATTCATCGGTCAGGCCGGTCTTGACGTTCTCCTCAACAAAGGGCACGTTCTTCTCCAGGAGCGTCAGCTTGACCTTGTTGTAGTAGTTGGAAACGGGAAAACCACACAGCGTCAACATAAAACACACTCCTGAACAAGATTCAAAACGAAATTACTCCCGTGGAACGGCACCTGCTGGCCGCGCCTGGCGGCGTCCATGCGATGCCAGGATTTCCACATAAAACTGCTCACCGCCCTCTTTGGCTATAGCGTCGATCAGACCGGTCAGCGTTGCGAAGTGGACCACAACCGCCTGCGCCTCGGTGGCACCAAAGCGACAATCAAAGTCCCAAAAGTCCACGCCCTCGGGCAGTTCGCGGCGGCGCTCGCGTCTAACGTATTTGCGAATCTCGTGCTTGACGGCGTCCAGAACGCGGTCGCGGTTCTTGCCTTCAATGTTCAGTTTGAATGTTTTTTTCATCCAGGGATTATGCTGCGCTGTTATGCACACCACCCATTCGACCCCCAGCAAAGAAGAAATCGCCCTACTGGAGCCTTTTGACCGCCTCAACTTGAACCGCATTGTGTTGGTCGCCACGGCTGAACAGGCTAGCCGGGCCTGCGCAGAGCTTTCGACCGCCAAGGTACTGGGCTTCGACACCGAATCCAAACCCACTTTTTTCAAGGACCAGGTGTCCGAGGGTCCGCACATCGTGCAACTGGCCACCGCCGAAAAGGCGTGGGTCTTCCAACTGCACGACGTGCAGTGCAGTGCCATGGTGGCAGACCTGCTCGCCCACACCGGCATTACCAAAGCGGGCTTTGGTTTGGGCGATGACCGCAAACGTATCGTTGCCAAACTGGGCGTGGAGCCCGGTGCCGTGCTGGAACTCAACACCATCTTCCGCGCACGCGGCTACCGAAAGGACATGGGTGTCAAGGGTGCCGTGGCGGTGTTGTTCAACAAGCGTTTCCTTAAGTCCAAAAAAGCCGCCACATCCAACTGGGCCAACCCGCAGCTCACCGAAGCCCAACTGGTCTACGCCGCCAACGATGCCTATGCCGCGTTCCGCGTGTTCCAGGCACTTGAATTGACCCCATCATGATTCCATTCTCCGTACTCGACCTCTCACCCATCACCGAAGGCAGCGACGCGGCCCAGTCGTTTCGCAACACGCTGGATCTCGCACAACACGCAGAACGCCTGGGCTTCAAGCGCTACTGGCTGGCCGAGCATCACGGCATGCCCGGCATCGCCAGCGCGGCCACTGCGGTGCTGATAGGCCATGTGGCTGGCGGCACTTCGACCATCCGTGTGGGTGCGGGTGGCATCATGCTGCCCAACCATTCGCCACTGGTCATTGCTGAACAGTTTGGCACGCTGGAATCGCTGTACCCTGGTCGTATTGACCTGGGCCTGGGCCGCGCCCCGGGCTCGGACCAATTGATGGCCCGTGCGCTGCGCCGCAACCTGTCGTCCGATGCCGACGCGTTTCCGCAAGACGTGGCCGAGCTCATGGACTTCATGTCGGACCAGCCCCAGCAAAAGGTGCGCGCTGTTCCGGGCATGGGGCTCAAGGTGCCGATTTGGATACTGGGCTCCAGCCTGTTTGGTGCACAGTTGGCCGCCATGATGGGGCTGCCCTACGCGTTTGCCTCCCACTTTGCGCCTGCGCAGATGATGGACGCTATCGAAATTTATCGCGCCCGCTTCAAGCCCTCAGCACAATTGGCCAAACCGCATGTCATGCTGGGCTTTAACGTGTTTGCAGCCGATACCGACGAAGAGGCCCAGATACTGGCCACGTCCATGCAACAGGCCTTTGTCAACCTGCGCAGCGGGCGCCCTGCCCGCCTGCCACCCCCAAAGCCTGGCTATGCCGAACAGGTAGGACCGGCCGAACAGGCCTTGCTGCGCAGCGTGCTGTCTTGCTCCACCATTGGCTCGCCAGCCACCATACGCAAGGGTTTGCAGGATTTTGTGGCGCGCACCGGTGCGGATGAACTGATGATCACATCCCAAATGTTTGACCACACAGCGCGCAAACACTCTTACGCGCTGGCGGCGCAGGCCATGTTCTAGTGGGTTTCTAGCCCTTGCCCGGCAGGTGAAAATTGAGCAGGCGTGTGGCGATCAGGGTCTCTGCCAGGAAGCACAACAGTGCCAACAAGAAGCTCACCACACCCGACAAAAAGCCCCCCACGGCCCAGCGGCTCACCTTGAATCCCGTGGTCTCGCCCACAAACAGAACGATGATGGTCAGGCCGATCAAAAAGGCGCAACAGGTCAGCAGGGCAATACCGCCGTTGGCCAAGCGGCCCCGCAACCGCAACTCACCCAGCTCCTTGAACGCACGCGCCAAAAACTCCGGGTCATCAGACTTGCGAGCCCGGTCTTCCACCAGGCGCGCCCGGTCAATGATGCGGGCTAACCGACCGGCGATGGCGCCAATCATTCCCGACACGGCTGTAAGCAAAAAAACCGGCGCTACGGCCAGTTGAATGCCGTGGGTTACTTCGTCTGCGTTGAAAGTCAGCATGGCGTGGCTACCAAATCTTCGTAGTAATGGAATCCGTGGCAGGAGCTGGCCCAGTGACCGTTGGTGGTGCTGCGTGCACCCAAGCCGATCACCTGACGACCGCTGGCCTTGATTTTTTGCGCCAAGGGCATGAAATCGCTGTCCCCGCTCACAATGACAACGGTTTTGATATGGCCAAAGCGGGCCAGGTCTTCCATCGCATCCAGGCTCAGGCGTATGTCTGCCCCATTTTTGGCAGCCCCACCCGGAGGAAACAGTTGGACCAGTTCCATGGCGTGCTGCAACAGCGCGTCGCGATAGCGCCCAAAATACTGCCAGTTGCAATACGCCCGGTTGATGGCAACAGGTCCCAGCGACGCCGCCAGTGCCACCACAGCGTGCACACTGACCAGCGGCTCCTGCACCTTGAAACGATTGTCCTGCTTGCCGTACGAGCCCTCTTGGCGGGCTTCGCACAGGGCTGCATGCAGGTTTTCGAAATCCCAGTAAAGGGCTACAGACGCGGGGTTGGTACTATCCATCCCGGCAATACTAACCCTAACCGCCGGCGCGCTTCACGGTATAGCCCTGGGTCTTGAGGATTTGCATGACCCGCTCGATGTGATCACCCTGCACTTCGATCACGCCTTCTTTCACCGTGCCGCCCGTTCCACAGGCGGCCTTGAGTTGTTTTCCCAGATCGGCCAGTGCAACAGCGTCCAGCAGCACACCCTTGACCAGTGTGACGGCCTTGCCTCCACGCCCCTTGGTTTCCCGGGACACCCGCACCGTACCGTCACCGGCCGGAACCGCAGCCAACTTGCAAATGCATTGCGCCATGGGTTGGCGGCAGTCCGGGCACATGCGCCCGCTTTCTGTGGAATAGACCAGGCCGCCCAGGCCGGCAAGTCCGGATACTTTGTTTTTCACTCAGAAGGTTTCCCAATCGTCATCACCGCCCGCAGGCGTTACCTTGGTGCTGGTCTTTGGTGCAATCCGTGGCACAGAGGCGGCTACCGTACGCGCTGGCAGGGCTGCGGCCTTGGGCTTGGCAACCGGTTTGGCCAAAGGCTTGGGCGGGGCGCTATGGGGAGTCGGCGTACGCAATGCGGCAGGCCGCATGCCGGCCCCCATCTCGGCGTCACTCAGGTGGAACGCAGCCACAACCTGAACAAGGTCATGTGCCTGCGACTTGAGCCCGCTGGCAGCCGCGGCCATTTCTTCCACCAGCGCAGCGTTTTGTTGCGTGGCCTGGTCCATATGGGTGACCGCCTCGCCAACCTGTGCAACACCCAGGGCCTGTTCATCACTGGCGGCGCTGATTTCTCCCACGATGTCTGTCACGCGTTTGATGCTGCTGACCACCTCGGTCATGGTCGCACCTGCTTGGTCTACGAGCGCGGTTCCGCGCTCGACCCGCTCAACACTCGCGCCAATCAGGCTCTTGATCTCTTTGGCGGCTTCTGCGCTGCGGCCGGCAAGACTGCGCACCTCGGAGGCCACCACCGCAAAACCACGGCCTTGTTCGCCGGCACGCGCCGCCTCCACTGCCGCATTCAACGCCAGAATGTTGGTCTGGAAGGCAATGCCGTCAATCACACTGATGATGTCCGAAATCTTGCGCGAGGAATCATTGATGCCCTTCATGGTTTCCACCACCTCGGCCACCACCTCGCCCCCTCTCACGGCCACGCTGGAAGCATTCATGGCCAGCTGGTTGGCCTGGCGGGCGTTATCGGCGTTTTGCCGCACGGTGGAACCCAGCTCTTCCATGGACGCAGCGGTCTGCTCCAGTGCGCTGGCCTGCTGCTCGGTGCGGGAGGACAAGTCATGGTTGCCCTGAGCGATTTCAGAGCTGGCCGTAGCCACTCCCTCAGAACCCTGGCGCACATTGGTGACCACCTTGGCCAGCGCCAAGCGCATGGACTCCAATGCGTGCAGCAACTGGGCCGGCTCATCACTGCCGCGGGGATGCAGCGCATGGGTCAGATTGCCGTCGGCAAACTCTTTGGCAGCGCGCACAGAAAACGCAATCGGTTTGGTGATTTGGGGAATGATCCAGAACGCCATGCCGGCCGCCAAGACCACGGTAACACCCAGGAGCAACACCACACTCCACTTCGAATTGGCGTAGGTGGACTTGGCACCCTCACGGGCGGCTGCAGCACCCTGGTTATTGCGTTCATTCATCGACTCGATATTCTTGGCCAGTGTGCGAAAGGCGGTACGAGAGTCGCCATTGAGCAACTCGGCGGTGGCCATTGCTTCGGCAGGGCCGATATCAGACATGGTCAACAACTTGGCGCTGACGGTGTAATAAGCCGCCAGATCGGTGCGGAGTTTCTCCCAGCTTTGCTTTTCAGATGTCGTGTCAAGCAGGCCTTCAATCTTTTTGCCCACGTCGGCAAGCCTGGCCTTGTTGGCACTGATACGGTCCGCCTCTACCTTCTTTTCTTCAGCCGTCACAGCCATTGCATGCTGCGTCTCGGCTTGGCGAAACTCGTTCAGCAGACCCTGCAACTCCCCCGTGTACTGCATACTGGGCAGCCAATTGCTGGCCATGTCTTCGGTATTGGCATTGATACGCGCCAATTGCACCAGTGCAAAGACTCCGATGGCGCCGGTCAGCAGCACCATCAGAAAAAACGCGGCACTCAGCTTGACGCTGATTTTGGTGTTGGAAAAATTCATATTGCAGCTTCCCCAAAAAAGCGCACAGAGCGCACAAGTGAGTCCGATTATGGTGCGGCTATCAGCCGGAATAGCACCAATTTATGACAGATGCACCACCTTTGCAAACAGAAGTCACCCGTGCGACAAATACCCCCTATCGGACTTGCACATCCGCCCTACTTGTGCCAGCGCACCAAACGCTTCCCGGAACCGGTGTAAAGTTCCGCCCACGTTCAACCCACAAGGCTCAACTTTTATGTCCACGATCCGCAATTTGACCCTCTCCATTTTGGCTGCTTCCCTGATGGTTCAGCCCGCCATGGCGCAAAACAAGGCCGCCATTGGCAAGTCTGTTACCGAGTTCATCAAGCTGTCCCAGAGCCTGGCGGCCAGCCTGGCCGACCTTTCCAAACGCGCGGGCACCGCTTCCCCCAATGACAAAGATATGCTCAAACTCGTCACCAACCAGGTTGGGCTGGTGGATGCCACCGCAGACGGCGTAGTCGCCCTGGGACTGGTCGCCGCAGAAATGCGCGACGCCAGCGACTTGGCCGCAGCCAAGAAGCACCTGGCCACCCGCTGCACAGCACTGAAGTCATTGTCAGAGGCCTCCGGCAAATACGTGGGCAGCCTGGCCTCCAACATTGCAGCCGTAGCAACCGCAGCCGAGGTGAACAAGGCTCGGGACCTGGTCGTGCAGTTGGGCCAGCATGCCCTGTGCAACCCCGGCAAGGCATAAACGCATGAAAGCATCGCAACGCTCTTCCTCTTTTCGCCTGAACGCTGTTATGGTCGCCTGCGCCCTTGTTGCGCCGGTGGCCTCGTGGGCCCAAACCGCCGTCGCGCCGGATGCTGCGGCATCGGCCCCAGCGGGACCTTCCATTCGCGCAGAACTGCGAACCCTCTTGCTGGAAACGCAATCCTTTCTGAATGCCAAAAAGTATCCGCAAGCACGAGAAAAGGTGCAGCTGGCTAATGCCATAGCCGACAAAACGCCTTACGAAGACTACATCGTGGCGCGCATTGCGCTGTCTATCGCCATTGCAGACGACGACGCGCCCAGTGCCAACAAGTTACTGGAGCAGATTCTGGTGCTCAACACCAAGGGGGCTTGGCTCAAAACCGAAGAAACGCTGCCCCTGATGCACGCGGTTGGCGTGGCCAACTACCGCACCAAAGAGTATGCGCAAGCCGCCCAATGGATGGACCGCAACATCAAGGCTGGTGGTGAAGACCCTGTGGTCAAGAACGTGCGGATCAACGCCTACTTGTTGGCAGGCAATATGCAGCGCGGCAGTGAACTGCTCAACGAAGAAATCGCAGCCGCTGAACAGGCCAAGAAACCGCCAGCCCAAAACCACCTGGAGATGCTGGCCCAGGCCCGCAACAACTTGAAGGACACCCCGGGCTATACCCGTGCGCTGGAGATGTTGGTGCTGCATTACCCCAGCAAGGACAACTGGCGCTCACTGGTGAACCGCCTCTGGGGACGCTCGGACCTCGCCAGTCGCTTGCAACTGGATGTGTTCCGCCTGGCCTTTTTCGTTGGCACACCGGAAGAAGGGTCTGACTACTCCGAGTATGTGGACTTTGCGCAAAAAGGCGGCTTCTCCGGCGAGGCACTCAATGCCTATGACCAGGGTGCGGCTGCAGGTCTTTTGGGTAGCACCGATGCACACAAAAAGCTGCGCGCAAAACTGGTGCTTGACAACGAGCAGGATCGCAAGAACCTTGCCGCCGACACCGCAGCCGCACTGAAAAAACCCGATGGATTCGCTTTGTTCAACATTGGCCTCAACCTCGTCGGCATGAAGCAGTTTGACAAGGGGCTGGAGTTGATGGAGAAAGGCATTGCCAAGGGCATACCACGTCGTCCTGAGGATGCGCGTTTGCGCCTGGGCATGGCCTATGCGCTGGCTGGCCAGGCGGATAGAGCCACCCAGACTCTGGCCACGGTATCCGGCCCTGAAGGCCTGACCGAACTGGCCCGCTACTGGACCTTGGCCCTGCGCAAGCCCTGAGAGCGCTTTAGGAAGGGGGGCGGCGCGTGATCAAACCACTGCTTTGCGCGGCGCTGGCGGTGTGGATCAGCGGTTGCGCCAGCCTGGTGCCACCGCCAGAGCCCGCCAAACCCCTGGATGCCGTCAACCCCAAATACGGCTACCGCTTCTCCAACCTGCAGGCCGGCCCCGACAACAGTGACGGCCTGTTCATGGTGGTGGCCTTCTCGGGCGGCGGCACGCGCTCAGCCGCCCTGGCCTACGGCGTGCTGGACAAACTGCGGGAAACACCCATCCGCTGGAACGGTCAACCCCGCCGCTTGCTTGACGAGATCGATGTCATCAACTCGGTATCGGGCGGCAGCTATGCAGCGGCCTACTATGGCCTCTACGGCGATGCTTTCTTTGACGACTTCCCCGAGCGTTTTTTAAAAGCCGATTTCCAGACCGAGCTGTGGGACCGCTACATATCGGTCACCGGCATGACCCAAGTCATGGGCTGGTCCACCAACGACCGCGTGGACCTGCTCAGCGCGATTTTGGAGCGCCGCCTGTTCGCCAAAAAGACCTTTGCCGACCTGCTGGCCCGCCAGACACGGCCTCTGGTGGTGATACACGCCACCGACCTGAACCGCGGCTCCGACTTTCAGTTCACCCAGGACCAGTTTGACCCGCTGTGCACCGACCTGTCCAGCCTGCCCGTGGCGCGGGCAGTGGCCGCGTCCAGCGCCGTGCCAATCTTGTTCGGACCGGTGGTGTTGAAAAACCATGGCGGGCGATGTGGCTACAAACGCCCCAGCTGGATCCAGCCAACGCTGCGCGGCCCACAGGACCAAAGCTGGGCACTGCGCGCGCAGCGCCATGCCACGGTGGTGGACTCCTATTCGGACTCCAGCCCTGAGACTGGCAGGCCATGGATCCATTTGATTGACGGTGGCATATCCGACAACCTGGGCCTGCGCGGCCCGCTGGAATCCAGCATCGCGCGGGGTGGCTTTGCGCCGCTGCTCAAACGCATGGGCGTAAAGGGTGTGCGCAAGGTGGTGTTTCTGGTGGTCAGTGCCGAGGTCTTGCCGGAGCTGGGCATAGACCACTCTGGCGAGCCACCCAGCATCCGCCAAATGGCATCCCGCGTGTTGGACACCCTGATGGCCAATATTTCGTTCGAAACCCAGACCTGGCTACGCTCCAGCTTTAGCTACTGGCGCCAGGAGGCGCGTGAGCTGGCAAACAGCCCCGACAGCCCCTACGAAGGCCTGCCAGACTTCTACCTGATAGAGACCAGCCTGCGCGACATTGCCGACCCCGCCGAGCGCAAAACCATGATGGCCATACCCACGACCTTCAAGCTGGAGCCCGAACAAGTGCAGTCCCTGCAACAGGCCGGGCGCACCCTGCTGGACAACTCGCCAGAATTCAAGCGACTGGTGCAGGATTTGCAATAGATGCCAGACGCCAACCGACTGCAAACCGCCCTGGCCCTGCTGCACGCCAATGCCCGGCCGCAGGAGCTGGCAGGCATGGCGCGCTTTGGCATTGGAGGTGAGGGGCGCCTGGGTCCGTCCGTACCCGCCATGCGCGGCATAGCCCGCACGCTGGGGCGTGACCACGCGCTGGCCCAGGCCCTGTGGGACACCGGCATTCCCGATGCACGCATCGTCGCCAGCATGGTGGCCGAGCCCGCCAAACTGACATCGCGCCAGATGGACGCCTGGGTCAAGGGTTTTGCCGCCTGGGATGTCTGTGACCAGACCTGCCTGAATGCGTTTGTGAAATCACCGCTGGCCTGGAGCAAGGTCCATACGTGGGCCACGCGCAAAGACGAATTCGTGCGCCGCGCCGCGTTTTCGCTACTGGCCACGCTGGCCGTGCACGACAAAAAGGCCCTTCATCGCCGCACTGGCGCTGGTGGAAGCGGCCACGGACGATGACCGCAACTTTGTGAAAAAGGCCGTGAACTGGGCCCTGCGCGGCATTGGCAAGCGCAATGCGGCCCTGCGCGTACAGGCTATTGCGGCTGCGCTGCGGATTCAAGAGCAAGGAACTAAATCGGCGCGTTGGATTGCGGCGGATGCGCTGCGGGAGTTGGACCCGAAGGTGGTTGCGCAACGCTGGCCTCAGCCGCCCTTCTGATACTGAAAAACCGCTTCCAGCGGCTGCCCGAAAACCGCAGCAATCCGAAAGGCCACTTCGAGTGACGGCGAATACTTGCCCTGCTCGATGGCGTTTACCGTTTGGCGCGTGACTCCAATGTGTTCGGCCAGCGCCTGTTGTGTCATCTCGCCGTGTTCAAAGCGCAGGCGCCGGATGGCGTTGGTGATGTTGGTGTCGGTCATGTCACACAGCGCGGCGGTAGTAGAAAAGGCGCATGCCGTAACGCAGCAACTCGGCCACCCAGATGAAAAACAGAATGCAGTTCGCAAACTGCCAGGTGTTGAAGCCAATATGCATGGTGCCCATGGTTAGAAACGTGCCAGCCCCCAACACCGCATAAGCTGGTTCGACTGCCTTGATCTCAATGAGGCGTTCACGCTCATCTGCAAGCGTCTTGGAAACACCCGGTGAACGGACTTCCAATACGACTTGTACCGCCACCTGAATCGCCAGTTGCAAACCGACTAGCACCCAGAACAAGTTGAAATTGCTATGCGCCCCCTGAGCCAGCCCATCGCCAAAAACTTCTTGTCCAATCTGAAAAAAGTAAATCGCGAACAGCCATAGAGTGGCAAAACTGAGCCAGTCGCACTTTTCACGGAAAGACATGCTGAACATCCAAAAGTAAAACAATGATGACCTAATGTATCAATAAACATACTTTGTGTATAGTTTTTTTTACATAAATTGGGTTCGAATTGCGATGCCCCGGAACAAATGTAGCCTCAATTGCTACATAAATCATAGCTAACCAGGCATATTTCTTTTGGGCTCCAGCCCATTTTTGCTTTGGACTCGCTCTAAATGTCGTTTATGAACGTCCTCAGCCAATCCGCCCGCGAATGCCACTGCGTCCGCGTAGGGTGAAATCAACGCTTACCCTGCGCCCGCAAGCCATGGCGGCTGCGCTGCGGGAGTTGGTACCTAAGGTGGCTTTGTGCTCATCATGAGCATCTGAAAAGGTATGGATTCGGTGTCGGCTTCAGACACTTAGGTGACTTCCACTCTGCTCCAAAGCAGTCAGTGGCAACACCGAGATGACAGGCGCGCTTGCGCGTCCCTGTCCTTTGATGAGTTATGTTTTAAAGCCATGCCTGATGGGAAATTTCGAATGATTTTGCAATCTCCGGCGGGAGACTACCATCCAAATTCGCTCTGTATTCATAAGTGCCGATGACTTCAAGTCGAATATCACCTTGAGGATTCCTGATCAGAACTTGCATCGGAAATGTTGCCTCGATGTAGGAAACTTTGTTGTCCCTTTTGGTTGCAACTTTTACTTGGAATTTTGGATCCGAATGTGCCTTGATTCCGAGTAGCTCACTGTCAGCGACTTGCGAGCAAATTTGATTGATGACGCTATCTACAATGAATTCAGCGCAACTCTCCCCCATCCACCACAATAGTTCAGATCGATCACTATCTTCTTGAAAGTTGTAAAGATCGATGCCTTTTACCTGCTGGTGATTCACGCGCCCTCCTGTTAAACATAACTATTGATGTATCCCGCGGCTTTGCGGGATAACAAGGCAACCAGTCAGATAACACTGAGTAAGAATTTCAAGAATCATTCTGAAAATCATGTGCTTACGTCTGGCGATTGATTGAATGTACGGGCGTATTGAAATCGACAAAGTCGCCGAGAAGCTTAGCGCACATTTTTGGCGATTCCGGGGGATTGGAAGCCCAATCTGTATGACCGCATCCGCCCCGAAGCCGAGGTTCCTGCAGACTGAAAGCGGTCCACTGGAAGGAAAGAGGGTGCCAACATCATCTGCATACTCTTGCCCTGACGGCCTTGAACGTTCACGACTCATGGTGAATAGCAAGATAGTGTGCCTTTTCGCCATCTCGCCAGAAGGCGGCGTATCTAGGGATCGGTATATCGTGGCTGACTTTGGAAGTGAAGCCTAGCTTGAAACGGACACCAAATATTGATTCGGCTCGACTCACTTCTATTTTCTGTAGCACCGAAATCAACGCCGAATTAATGTCGTGGTCTGGCGTCGCAAGCTCACTAAGCGCCAGCACCACGAGGTCATTCAATGCTCCAATCGTTAAGGTTTCAACTAGGAGGTTCTCTACAGGAACCGGTCCGTGCTTTGAACTACGCTGATTGGCAACTGCAAAGGCAGGATTGATGGAACTGCGGTCAATATGATTTGACATGACTTCGATAAATCGCACGTAGCTTGAGTGCCAGGTCGCGCCAAAGAAGTCGTTGCAAACTGTCAGGGCTTCGAGCGAAGAGAATTGATCTGAGTTCATCTCGGAAACTGTGGTGTCTTTCATAACGCCAGAAGTCATTGATGGAGCAAACCTGCTCTATAAACTGGCTTTGACCCGCCGCTATATGTGCAAGTTGATGCTCGCTTTTGGCGGCAAATTTTGGTTACCGGTTCTGGTCTAAAAGTAAATTATCTACGTTGTCACCAAACGACCGCTCCCGCCCCACACCAGGCAGCAGATTGTGCTTCAGACGGTCATAGAGATTTTTCAATGGACACCGTCCGCTAGCGACTCCAACAGTCACACTCTGGACATTGCCACCGTTCCGAGGCAGGCATTCAATCAAAGAGGTGGGGTATGGCGACGTTTGGATCAAAATGAAATGGTCATAACCGGCTGCAAGATCCACTGCTTCCAGTTGAATGATGGCTAGGCGGCTTAACTCAACACCGAGCTTTGGCCACTGTGGACAGCTTAGTTGCCAAGGACGGATCATCGGCCATCGCGGAACAGTAGCAATAGTGTAGCTATCGGACCGAGAAAGATCGATACGACAAACCACGTTCCTCCTGAGAGGCGCTTTGACTGGGCTAGACCAGCATTAATCAGCGCCAGGGTGAACCAGCCAACCGTATAGTCAACTGCGACTCTTGTTTCAGCAAAGGAAATACTCATACTTCTTCTTTAGTAATTGATATTGCAAGATGCCGCGGACATAGATCGATTCTGGGCCTGGTGGAAAGCTAAGGCAAATTTGGCGAAGGTAACTTATGTACGCTAACGCCCCACTCCAGCGCAATGATCCGCTAAAGAAGCCACCGCAAAGTGTGGGGCAGTAGGCCCCGCCGATTTGTGGGCCTTTGACACCATGAGGGGGGGGCCTACTGCCCCACACTCTGCCACCACAAAAGCAAAGAACTAAAGCGACTAAACCGCCTGCGCCAACCGCCCCACCCCTTCCTCAATCTTCGCCACATCCGCAGTCGCAAAACTCAAGCGCAGCGTAGACAGATCGGGGTTGGATGCATAAAACGGCGCACCCGGCACAAAGGCCACGCCCTTGTCGATGGCGCGCTTGGCCAACTCGGCACCGTCTTTGACCTTGCCGCCAGCGCCCGTGAGGCGCGCCCATACAAACAGGCCGCCCTGGGGCTGTACAAACTCAATCGCATCGCCCAGCTCTTTGCGCAAGGCGTTGCCCATGGCCAGCGCTCGCTCGGCGTACACCTTGCGCACGTGGGCCAGTGTGCCGGGCATGCGACCAGCCTTCAGGTACTGGGCTGCGGTGGCCTGGGCAAAAGTGCTGGTGTGGGCATCGCTGAACTGTTTGCACATGGTGGCCTTGCCCAGCAGTTCGGGCGGGGCAATCATCCAGCCCACGCGCAGACCGGGGCTCAGGACTTTGCTTAAGCTACCGCAATGCACCAGCAGCTCACGGCTGCCGGGCACACCAGCGCTTAGCGCCAATAGGGATGGCGGCGGTGCGTCGTTGAAGTACAGGTCGCCATAGGGGTCGTCTTCCACAATCAGCGTCTGGTACTGCACGGCCAGTTCCAGCACCCGCTTGCGACGCTCCAGGTTCAGCATGGCGCCGCTGGGGTTGCCAAAGGTGGGGATCAGGTAAACAAACTTGGGCTTGTGCTCGGCAATCAATGCTTCCAGCTTGTCCACTTGCACGCCGTTGGCGTCAATCGGTGCACTAATCAGCTGCGCGCCATAGAGTCGGAAGCACTGGATGGTGGCCAAAAAAGTGGGGCCCTCCACAATCACTTTGTCGCCAGGGCTGATCATGGTCTTGCCCAGCAGGTCCAAGCCTTGCTGGCTGCCGGTGGTAACGATCATTTGCTCAGGTGCCAGGTCTTTGACGCCCTTGGCCTGCATGAAAGCCGCCAGTTGCTCACGCAGCGGGTTGTAGCCCTCGGTGGCACCGTATTGCAGTGTGGCACCGGCCTCTTCGGTCAGTGCGGTGTTGACCGCTTCGCGAATGCCATCCACGTCAAACATGGCAGGGTCAGGGAAGCCGCCCGCAAAACTGATGATGCCGGGCTTGCCCAACAGCTTGAAGAGTTCGCGAATGGCAGAGGTTTCTACGTTGTCTAGACGAGTGGCGAATTGGAGCGGCATGGCAGTTTCGGATTGATGGTTATGGCGCAATGGTAGCGCCTGTACTTGCAGCTTCTTTTGCAGCAGTAGTTTTCAAGTCCATCCAGGCCATCTAATCGGCTGATGCATTTTTTGCATACCGCCATGAATGAGGGCATTTCAGCATATCCAGAGCACGCATGCGAGCCTAGAATCCGCGTCATCCAAAAGATAACACGGAGCAAAACAATGACCTCTTCCGCGCTCAACGAGCTGCTGTCCTACACCCAAGAACATGCTGGCCCGGCCTCCAGTCGCATCACAGATTTTGTGGCGGCCTACTTCGACAACACAGACCCCGATGAACTGGTGGCGCGTGGCCCGTCCACACTGTTCGCCATTGCCAATGCGCACTGGCGCCTGCTGGACACGCCCCGTCCGCCCAACACGGCCAAGGTACGCGTCTTCAACCCCACACTGGCCGAAGACGGTTTTGTCAGCGACCACACGGTGGTGCAGATCGTTAATGACAACATGTCATTCTTGGTGGACTCGGTCACCATGGCCATCAACCGCAGCAACCGCACGGCGCACTGGATTGTTCACCCCCTGCTCAGCGTGGCCCGCGATGCCAAGGGCAAGGTGCAAAGCGTCACCAGCGCGGCAGCCGCTTCAGCAGCCGGCAGTACCGACCCTGTTGAGTCCCTGATTCAAGTCGAATGTGATCGCATTGTGGGTGCCGCAGAGCAGCAGGCGCTGGCCAATGAGCTGGAGCAGGTGTTGAACGATGTGCGCAGTGCCGTGCAAGACTGGAGCGCCATGCTGGAGCGTGCGCGCAAGATGGGCGCAGACGCTTCCCGCTCTACGCTGTCGCCCACCGGGCGCCAGGAAGGCGTGGACTTTTTGAGCTGGCTGGAAGACCGCCACTTCACTTTCCTGGGTGCCCGTGATTACGACCTGAAGCGCGATGGCGACGTGGTCAGCATGGTGGCCAAGCCCGAGACCGGCCTGGGCATCTTGCGCGGCCCAGTTCAGACACTGGAGACCGTGCTGCCACCCGAAGCCGTGGCCCTGCTGGAAAGCAACGAACTGGTGCTAGTCACCAAGGCCATGACCCGTGCCACCGTGCACCGCCCAGCCTGGCTGGACTATGTGGCCGTCAAACGCTTTGACGAAGCGGGCCAGGTCATTGGCGAGGCCCGCTTCCTGGGCCTGTACACCGCTACAGCCTACACGGCAGAAGTGAGCGAGATTCCCCAGGTGCGCAGCCGCGTGGCCGCCGTGATGGCCGCCGCCGGTGTGGTGCCCGACAGCCATGCAGCCAAGTCGCTGCAATCCATTCTGGATGCTTACCCCCGCGACGAGCTGCTGCAGATCGACACCCCCACGCTGACCGAACACGCCATTGGCATCCTGCGCCTGCAAGAGCGTCAGCGCACCCGCCTGTTCCTGCGCCGCGACCCGTTTGGCCGTTTCACATCGGCACTGGTGTTTGTGCCACGGGACCGCTTCAACACCGAACTGCGTATCAAGATCGGCAACGAGCTGATGACCGCGCTCAACGGCCTGTCCATCGAGTTCACCCCCATGCTCACGGACAGCCCGCAGGCCCGCATCCACTACCTGGTGCGCGCCAAAGACAATGCGCCCTATGTGGCCAACTTTGCGGCGCTAGAGGCCCGCATCACCCGCCTGACCCAGCGCTGGGAAGATGACTGCACCACCGAGCTGCTGCGCGCCCACGGCGAAGGCCCCGGCCTGGCTCTGGCGCACCGCTTTGCCGATGCTTTCCCCACCGCCTACCGCGAAGACTTCTCCCCCCAGGTGGGCGCAGAAGACGCCGACATGCTGTTGGCGCTCTCCCCCACTTCGCCACTGGCCGTCAAGCTGTACCGCCCGCTGGACGCTGGCACCGGCATCTTGCGCCTGAAGATTTACAACACCTCCAAGGTGGCACTGTCTGACTCGCTGCCCGTGCTGGAGCGCATGGGTGCCCGCGTGCTGGACGAACACCCCTACCGCATTGGCAACAATGGCGACACGCTGTGGATACACGACCTGGGCCTGCAACTGCCCGCCGATACCGACATCGCCACGGTCAAATCCCGCTTTGAAGCGCTGTTTGCCACCGCCTGGCGCGGAGGCGTGGAGAGCGACGACCTGAACCGCCTGGTGCTGGTCACCAACCTGGATGCACGTGCCATCTCGGTGCTGCGTGCCTACACCCGCTACTTCAAGCAACTGGGCTTTGCCTTCAGCCAGAGCTACATCGAAGCGGCGCTGAACAAAAACGCCCACATCGCCCAGTCCATCGTCGAGCTGTTCATGGCCCGCTTTGACCCCGCCTTTGCGGGTGACCGCACGGCTGCGCAGCAGCAGATCAAGCAAACGCTGGACACCGCCCTGGGCAACGTGGCCAGCCTGGACGAAGACCGCATCCTGCGCCAGTTTGTGGCCACCATCATGGCCACGCTGCGTACCAACCTGTGGCAGGCCGCTGCCTCGGGCGCTGAGAAGCCCTACATCAGCTTCAAGCTCAACCCGCGCGACGTGCCCGGCGTGCCCGAGCCCAAACCACTGTTTGAAATCTGGGTGTATTCGCCCCGAGTGGAAGGCGTGCACTTGCGTGGTGGCAAGGTGGCCCGTGGTGGCCTGCGCTGGTCGGACCGCCGCGAAGACTTCCGCACCGAAATTCTGGGTCTGGTCAAGGCCCAGCAGGTCAAGAACACGGTCATCGTGCCCGTGGGCTCCAAGGGTGGTTTTGTGCTGAAAAACGCGCCGCCTGCCAGCGACCGCGAGGCCTACCAGGCCGAGGGCATTGCCTGCTACAAGATTTTCCTGTCCGGCCTGCTGGACATCACCGACAACGTGGTCAAAGGAGCCGTCGTTCCCCCTACCAACGTGGTGCGCCATGACGTGGACGACCCCTACCTGGTGGTCGCCGCCGACAAGGGCACAGCCACTTTCTCCGACATCGCCAACGGCGTGTCTGCCGACTACGGCTTCTGGCTGGGCGACGCGTTTGCATCGGGTGGCTCCGTTGGTTACGACCACAAGAAAATGGGCATTACCGCCCGCGGTGCGTGGGAAGCGGTCAAGCGCCACTTCCGCACCCTGGGTGTGAACACACAGACCACCGCCTTTACCGTGGCCGGTATTGGCGACATGTCGGGCGACGTGTTTGGCAACGGCATGCTGCTGTCCGAGCACATCAAGCTGGTGGTGGCCTTTGACCACCGTCACATCTTCATCGACCCCACCCCCGATGTGGCCAAGTCGTTTGCCGAGCGCCAGCGCCTGTTCAACCTGCCCCGCTCCAGCTGGGACGACTACGACAAGAGCCTGATCTCGCAAGGCGGCGGTGTTTACCCCCGCAGCGCAAAATCCATCCCGCTGAGCCCCGAGGCACGTGCCGTCATCGGCATCACAGCCGAAGAACTGCCACCGCTTGAGCTGCTCAAGGCCATCCTGCAAGCGCCTGTGGACCTGCTGTACAACGGCGGCATTGGCACCTATGTCAAAGCCAGCTTCGAGACCCACGCCCAAGTGGGCGACAAGGCCAGCGATGCGTTCCGTGTGAATGGCAGCGAGCTGCGTTGCAAGGTGGTGGCTGAAGGCGGCAACCTGGGTTGCACCCAAAACGGCCGTATTGAATACGCCCAAAAGGGTGGCCTGATCTACACCGACGCGATCGACAACTCCGCCGGTGTGGACTGCTCCGATCACGAAGTCAACATCAAGATCTTGCTGGGCGGCGTGGTGGAAGCCGGTGACCTGACGCTGAAGCAGCGCAACGACCTGCTGGCATCCATGACCGACGAAGTGGGCCAACTGGTGCTGCAAGACAACTACTACCAGACCCAGGCGCTGGACATTGCCACCCACCGCCCCCTGTATGTGCTGGACGGCCAGCAGCGCCTGATGCAGTGGCTTGAAGGCAGCAACCGCCTGAACCGCGCCATTGAATTCCTGCCCACCGATGACGAGATTGCCCGCCGCCGCGCCCGCAAGGTTGGCCTGACATCGCCCGAAAACGCCGTCGTGCTGGCCTACGCCAAGATGAGTGTGTTTGACGAGCTGGTGGCCAGCAACCTGCCGGACGATCCTTTCTTCAGCCGCGCACTCAAGGCCTACTTCCCCCAGGTCTTGACCGAGAAGTTTGGCCCCGCCATTGCAGCCCACCCGCTCAAGCGCGAAATCATTGCCACCCATATCACCAACACGGTGGTCAACCGCACCGGTGCAACGTTTGTCAACTTCATTGCGTCGGAATCGGGTGCCACGGCGGCTGACGTGATCCGCGCCTTCACCCTGGCCCGCGAGATTTTTGACCTGGAGCCCATCTGGGACCAGCTGGATGCGCTGGACTACAAGGTCGATGCCAGCCTGCAGCTCGACCTGCTGAGCAAACTCACCGCCATTGCCCAACGCGCCTCGCGCTGGATGCTGCGCATCCGCGCCCAGGGCACCGACCTGCCAACGCTGATCCAGCGCTACCAGCCCGCCGCCCGCGAGCTGCGCCAGAACCTGGCCACCTGGCTGCCCCAGAGCGCACAGGACAGCTGGCAACAGGCTACCGATGTGCTGGTGAAGGCTGGCGTGGACGCCGCACTGGCGCAGAACCTGACGGCGCTGGAATACATCTTCCCCGCCCTGGACCTGGTGGACCTGGCCCAAAGCGCCAACACCGGCCTGGAACAGGCGGCACGCGCCTACTTCGGCATTGAGGCCGACCTGGCCCTGACCGAATGGCGTGCGCAGATCAACCGCCTGCCCACCGACACCCTGTGGCAAACCCAGGCCCGCGGCAGCGCGCGTGACGATGTGTACTCCATCGCCCGCCAGATCACGCTGGGACAACTGTCACGCGGTGCCCAGGGCGTGCAAGCCTGGCGCACAGAACACGGCCAAGCCATTGGCCGCCTGCAAGCCCTGCTGACCACCATCAGCACGCAAGGGCCTGATCTGGCGCCAGTGTCTGTGGCGTTACGGGAGCTGCGGCACCTGGCCTAGACGGCTGCGACAATGGCGGCTTTGTGGATCTCCGCAAGCCATGAAGCCCGCCCAAATCGAAGCCTTCTTTGCCACACTAAAAGCCGCCAACCCCATGCCGGTGACGGAGCTCGAATACACCAGTGTGTTCGAGCTGCTCACCGCCGTGCTACTGAGCGCACAGGCCACCGATGTGGGCGTCAACAAGGCCACACGCAAGCTGTTTCCGGTGGCCAACACGCCCCAGGCGATTCTGGATCTGGGGCTTGAAGGGCTGGAGTCTTACATCAAGACCATTGGCCTGTACCACAGCAAGGCCAAACATTTGATGCAGACCTGCCGCATGCTGGTGGACCAGCATGGGGGCAAGGTGCCGGGCACGCGTGAAGCGCTGCAGGCCCTGCCGGGCGTGGGCCGCAAGACGGCCAATGTGGTGCTGAACGTGGCCTTTGGTGAACCCACCATGGCGGTGGACACGCACATCTTCCGCTTAGGCAACCGCACTGGCCTGGCACCCGGCAAAACGCCGGAGCAGGTGGAGCAGCAGTTACTCAAACGCATTCCCGCCCAGTACATGGTCGATGCCCACCACTGGCTGATACTGCATGGCCGTTATGTGTGCCAAGCGCGCAAGCCCTTGTGCTGGCAGTGCGGTGTGGTGGCCCAATGCGACTTTGCCGACAAGACGCCCGCACCCGCGAACTAAGCCGCGATGACCCAATCCATACGCTTCACCCTGCTCTCCCTGCGCGACCTGCTGGTATCGGCCGGGCCTTTTGTGGCCTTGGCGGTGGTGTTGCTGGCTCTGGCCTACTGGTGGCTTGACCCCAACCCGCCCAAGCGCGTAACCCTGGCCACCGGCCCGGCGCAGAGCGCCTATGAGGCCTTTGGCAAACGCTACGCCACGCTCTTGGCCAAAGACGGCATTACCGTGACCCTGATCCCGTCTGAAGGCTCGGCCGACAACCTGCGCCTGCTGCGCGAAGGCAAGGCAGACTTTGGCTTTGTGCAGGGCGGCACCCGCGAGGCCGATGGTCCGGATGATGCCGACCTGGAATCCCTGGGCAGCCTGTTCCTGGAGCCGGTGTGGCTGTTCTACCGCGAGGCCGCCGCTCCGGCCACCACCACGCCACCGAACACTCTGGAGTCACTCACACAACTCAACGGCCTGCGCGTCAACATCGGCACGCCGGGCAGCGGTGTGCCCAATCTGATGCGCAAACTGCTAGACAGCAACCGGGTGGACCTGGCCAAACTGACGCTGTCCGAGCTGGAGCAAACGCCCGCCACCGTGGCCTTGTTGGGCGGCGAGCTGGATGCACTGGTCTTTGCATCGGCACCCGAATCGCTGATGGTGCAGATGCTGCTGCAAACACCAGGCATCAAGCTGATGGACTTTGCACAGAACGAGGCCTACTCGCGCCGCTTTGCGTTTCTGAGCCCGGCCGTGCTACCCCGTGGTGTGGTGGATCTGGCCAGTGATGTGCCGCCCAGCAACGTGCGCCTGGTGGCACCCACCACCACACTGCTCACCCGTGACAGCACCCACCCTGCCCTGCTGCAGCTGTTTGCATTGGCGGGCAACACCATACACGGCAGCGCCGGCTGGTTCAAACGGGCCCGTGAGTACCCCAATGTGCGCAACAACGAGCTGCCGGTGGCCCAGGAGGCCGAGCGCAGCATTCAGGGCGGCGCGCCCCTGCTACAGCGCTACCTGCCCTTCTGGGTGGCCAACCTGGTGGAGCGCATGTGGCTGGCCATGGGTATTATTTTGGCGGTGCTGCTACCGCTGTCACGCGTGGTGCCCCCTCTGTACGCGTTTCGCGTGCGCTCGCGCATCTTCCGCTGGTACGCGCGGCTGCGTGAGCTGGAGGCACGGGCCGAAGGCAGCAACGACACGGCGCCCCTGCTGGAGGAACTCAACCAGATGGACCGCCACGCCGAGAAGATTGTGGTGCCGCTGTCTTACACCGATGAGCTCTATTCGCTGCGCAACAACATCCAGCTGGTGCGCAAGAAGCTCCTGCTGCAAAGCGGCGCGACCCGCCAGTAGGCGCGCTCAGTAACCCGCGTTGCGCGCTTGCGGGAGATACGAGCCCAGGCTACCCATGTTCTGGATCACGCCATCTGGCCCCATGTAGTAGACCGCACCATCGCGCGTGCCCAGATAACTCTGGGTATTGGAGTAATAGCGGTAGTAATAGCCCAGCTGCGTGCCAGAGGTGCTGCCCCCGGGCGACAGGTATTGCGGATACGCCGCCTCGGCCCAGTTGAACGTGCGGTTGGATTCTGCCGTGGTGGCCGCGCCGTACAACGCTGCGCAGCCTTCGGCATCATCGCCCCGCAGGCTGGCCATGTAGTCCGTGGAGTGGTAGGGGCTTGCAAACATCACGGACGCCGGCACGTTGGAGTGGTCCAGCCCCAGGGCATGGCCAATCTCGTGGGTCATGATGCCCTCAAAATCAGCCACGGTCCAAAACTGCGCGGTGTTCATCACAATGTCCGCGTCTATCAGGCCCGCGCCGATCCACCAGCTTTTGGTGACCCCCGAATACGACGCACTCTCGCCTTGCAGCAAATCCCAACCAAACACATTGACCCGGTCTACGGTAGACGCAGCACCATCCAGGTTGGGCAGTGAGGATGTCAGGCCCATGTAGTTAAACGTCACATTGCACATGCCACTCCAGCGGGCAGCAGCACGCTGTATGGCCGCCAGCACCGAAGCGGTGGACAGGTTGAAGGGCTGGTTAATCGGGTTGTAGTACCAGTTGAGTTGCCCGCCAGCCCAGGATTGCTGTGAAGAACCCAGCACATACTGCGGGCTCTCACGCGCGCCATGCAGGGGGTAGCTCTTGAAGTCCTGCGCGTGGCTGCCCGCCGCAGCCAGCAGCAGGATCAGGCAGCTTGATTTGTTCATACCAACGCCCCCACTTTTTGCACACCGTGCAGGCGCACGGTCAAGACCATTATTGGTCAAATATCTGCAAGCTGCCATTGGCCAAAAGCCGGCGCGTGGGCAGGCCATTGGTCTGCACGGTGATTGTGCCGCACACCCTGCGCCAGCAATGTGGCTGCGCGTATCACCCCCGCATGGGTGATCCACACGGCAGGCTGCTGACGGGCCAGGGTTTCGTCCCACAGCGCACCCACCCTGCGCATGACATCCGCCACGCTCTCGGCACCGCCGCAGCGCCACGCGTCAAAGGCTGTGGTCCAGGCATCCAACTCGGCGCGGGGGATGGCGTCCCAGCGTTGGCCCTCCCACAGGCCGAAGTCCATCTCCTGCAGTCTGGCGTCTTGTTCATAAGCCAAATCAGGCCTCAGCCCCCGTAAATGCTGGGCGAGTTGCTCACATCTTTGTAGCGGCGAGGAGATCACGGCCACGCCCGGTGGCAGTGTGTTGGCCAGGCTTTGCGCCGCTGCCCGGGTGGCGGCTGGGTCTGCAGCGATGTCGCTGGCGCCATAACAAATGCCCGCCTCTACCAGCGGTTGCGCGTGGCGCACCAGCCAGAGCTTCATAAGGCCAGCGCCAAACCCAGGTAGAACGCGATCTCACACACCTGCTGTGTGGCACCCAGGCCATCGCCGGTAAAGCCCTGCAGGCGGCGCCACAGCAGGCGGCCCATGTAGGCCCACGCCAGACCAGAAGCCAGCAGCGCTGTGGCAAGCGGCAACAAGGCTGCAGCGTCCCACCCTTGAACCGCTCCTACATCCATAGCACCACAAGCAATGATTACCGGGGCTAGAGCCACAAAACACCAAATGCCCGCTGTGAACAGGCTACCGGTGCTGATCTGGTCCGCCAGGGGTTTGGACTTGGACCCCGCCACATCTCCCACATGCGGCATCAGCCGAATCAGCAGCAGCGGCCAGGTGCGCGACACCACATGGGCCGCAAAAATACCCAGCAGCATCCAGCGCAGGCTGACCGAGCCGATCAGCGCCAACAGCGACACCTTGGCCAGCAGCGCCAACACCACGGCCAGCACCCCAAAGGCACCCACGCGGGAATCCTTCATGATGACCAAGGCCCGGTCGCGGTCGCTGCTGCCGCCCAGGCCATCGGCCACATCGGCCAGGCCATCCTCGTGGAAGCCACCGGTCACCATCACACTGAGCACCGTGCCCAGCACGGCCACTACCAACGGCGTGAACGCGCTGGGTGGCATGCCGGCCCACACCAGGGCTGAGAAACCGGCCACCATCGCCCCCACCACCAACCCCACGCCCGGAAAGTGAGCAGCGCTGGCGCGCAGCATGGCGGGGCTAAAACCCACCCAGTCAGCCAGCCGCCCCGTGACCGGTATGCGGGTGAAGAACTGGATGGCCAGCAGGAAGTGGCGAATGGACTGAGACATCAGGCTGCTGGCACGGGCGCGGTCGACTTTTCTGACACACCCGCCGATGCAAAACTGGCCATGTCGCGCAATATGGTGCAGGCAGACTGCAGCAGCGGCCAGGCCAGCGCCGCGCCCGAGCCCTCACCCAGGCGCAAGCCCAGGTCCAGCAGCGCCTGCACGCCCAGGTGCTGCAACATGAACTCATGGCCCCGCTCGCCCGAGCGGTGGGCAAACACGCAACGTTGCAGCACCAGTGGTTGCAGCGCATGGGCCACCAGTACTGCGCTGGTAGCAATAAACCCGTCGACCACAATGACTCGCCGCTCGGCCGCCGCCTGCAGCACCGCACCCACCATGGTTGCTATCTCAAAACCACCGAAAGCGGCCAGTGCATCCAGTGGCGTCTTGGCATCGGCATGGCGGGCCAGTACCTCGCGCAGCACCTCGGTCTTGCGCAGCACGGCAGGCGCGTCCAGCCCGGTTCCGGCACCTGTGCATTGGGCAATATCCAGCCCGGCCAGGCGTGACAACAACAAAGACGCGGCTGAGGTATTGCCAATACCCATCTCGCCCAGCAACAGCGCGTTGCCCGGCAAGCCTTGAACCAGCTGCATGCCATGTTGCAGGGCCTCGTCGCGCTGGGCGGGAGTCATCGCCCGTTGCGCGGATGAATCCGCCGTGCCCTGCTCTGCCCCCCGGGCCTTGCGCACTTGCAAACCGGGACGCTGTGCGCCAGCCGCAAGCCCCGCCAAAAAGTCATGCTTGACGCCGCAATCCACTACCGTCAGCGCAATGCCGTTTTGCCGGGCCAGCACACTCACTGCAGCGCCACCTGCCAAAAAGTTCTCCACCATCTGCCAGGTCACATCACTGGGAAAGGCCGACACACCGCGGGCCGTCAATCCATGGTCTCCCGCAAACACCACCATCTGCGGCAACTCCAGCACCGGGCGGTCGGTCCCCAGAATCTGCCCGATCTTCAGCGCCAGGTCTTCGATGCGGCCAAGAGACCCCAAGGGCTTGGTCTTGTTGTTCAGGGTGTGGTGCAGCGCGGTCGTCAGAGTGGCGTCCGAAATGTCAACCAGGTGGGGCAGATCCAAGGTCATGGGAAGAATCGCTTTCATTCAATTACAAGAACAACAAGAAGTCAGCTCAACAAATCCAGCAACACACCGGGCGCAAAATGCTGCCCGATGTAATCCGCCAGCCCATCAAACACGGTGTCCAGGGTTGGCACGGCCCCCTGCAACTGCGCGCCAAACAGCGCCTGCAGCGCATTGGCGTCTTCAAAGAGACCGTGCAGGTAAACCCCCATCACATTGCCACGCGCATTGACCCAGCCCAGCCCATCCGGCAACACCGCATGGGCCACATCACCAGCGGCCGCCATAGCCACATGCTGCTGTGTTTGACCGTGGTGGATTTCGTAGCCGCTGACAGACACGCCAGCAAGCGCTGCCCAAGGTGACGCGACAACGAGACCCAAGCCGTTGGGGCCCGAGCCGGGGGCCGATTTGTGCGCATTTGGCACCATGAGGCCCCCGGCTGGGAACCCAACGGCGTGCGCGTGAAGATCAGCGGCAAAAGCGGTAGACGTATGCCGCACAGTCTTGTCCTGGGCAAACACAGTCACCAACGGCAACAACCCCAAACCGGGTGCATTTCCATCGATGCCATGGGTATCAATCAGCGCCTCGCCCAGCATCTGCAGACCCCCACACACACCCAGAACCGCCCCTCCCTGCCCCGCATGCCGCGCAATGGCAGCGTCCAGCCCCTGCGCACGCAACCAGGCCAGGTCGCCACTGGTGTGCTTGGAGCCCGGCAAGATGATCCAATCCGTAGGCTTAAGGCCCGCCAGTTCGCTGGGGCTGCGCACCCACTGCAGGCGCAGACCCGGAATGTTTTTCAGCGGCTGGAACTCATCCAAATTGCTGATGCGGGGATAGGCGATAACGGCCACCGTCAAATCCACCGCACCCTTGGAAACACTGCGGTCATCAAAGACACCATCTTCTTCGGGCAAGCCATGGTGCCACCACATGGGGAGCGTGGCCACGGTAGGAATACCGGTCAGGTCCTGCAACATCTGCGGCGCGGGTGCCAGCAGCGCAGCATCGCCGCGAAACTTGTTCAGTACAAAGCCCTTGATCAGCGCGCGCTCGTCCTCGGGCAGCAGCGCCCACGTGCCATACAAGTGGGCGAAGGCACCACCCCGGTCGATGTCCGTCACCAGCAGACAGGCCGCTTGGCAATGCTTGGCCACACGCATATTGACAATATCGCTGCTGGACAAGTTGATCTCTGCCGGTGACCCGGCGCCCTCGATCACCACCACATCGTTCTCAGCGCGCAGGGCATCCAATGCCGCCGCAATCTGCGGCCACACCAGCAGGCTGCGACCGCGCCAGGGCAAGGCCGTGAGCTCGGCGCTGACCTGACCCATCAGCACCACCTGGCTGTGGGTGTCGCGCTCGGGTTTGAGCAGCAAGGGGTTCATGCGCACATCGGGCACGGCGTTTGCCGCCAGTGATTGAAAGTACTGTGCACTTCCGATCTCGCCCTGGCCGTTGTCAGAGGCAACCACTCTTGCGTTGTTGCTCATGTTCTGCGCCTTAAAAGGGGCAACTTTCAGGCCCTGGCGCGCGCAATAGCGGCACAGCGCCGTGGTCAGCCAGCTCTTGCCGGCTCCACTGGTAGTGCCCAGCACCATGATGCATTTTGCGGTCATAAGAAGTTGTCCTGGTGAAGGTCAATTGGCGCACTGGCGCATGGCGGCATCGGGCCACGTCACTGCGAACGTGCGAATCCGCTGCCACAAGGCGTCTTGCAAAGATTTCCAATTCGGCACATCGGCGGCTGCATGTACAAACCGGATGTACATTCCCTCCCGCACAAAGGCGTGGTTACAACTGGCGTCGGGCCCGTCGCAGGCCAACCAGGTGACCGGCGCGCCTTTGGCATCCTGCTCAACATACTGGTAGCGTGGCACCTGATTGGCCGCCGTCACAATTTCCTGCTTGGCCAATCCTTGGTTTACGCTGACGGTTCGCACCTGGTTCTGGGCGTCACCAAGCTCGTACCTGGGGTGGATCTTCTTGGGTGCACACAGCGTGACATTCACGCTTTGGGCAATCTGCGACCACGGTTGTGGGCCACTGCGCACCAGCGTGCCCGTGGGGGGACCAAAGTCTTTGCTGCTGGCATAGAAGTCCAGGCTTGCAGGTTTGTCACTGGCTTGTGCCTTGTAGGCCTGGGGTATGCGCCATTGCACCCCTGCCAGCCAGAAATTACTCTCGCGGCTCGCGGCGCTTGCCTGCACGGCGTGGTCGCTGGTCCACCAAGGCAGCTTCGCTGCATAGTGGGGTTGCAGATCGCAGGTCAGCACGCCACCCATGGCATCCGTGACAAAGCCCGACTCCCGGTAAGACCAGTAGGCCCAAAACGGTGCATGCACGCTGCCTGTGGCCAGCTGCCCATGGCGCATCGCCCCACGCCCCGCCTGCAGGGAGAATCCAGCCAAGTCGAGCAGGCGGGTTACGGGTTGCAAACCACTTTCGGTGGCGGATAGAAGGCAATAGGCCTGCCCCTGTGCCGCCACTTGGGCCGCTTGGGCAACCCGTTGGGCTGAAACCATCGACCAGGTCAGGGCCGCCAACATCACGGCAGCGCCGACCCAGCGCGAGACGTTGGCCGGGTGCAAACTGCCTACAGCATCTGAGAGCGAGCCACGCCAAAGCCTGGGCAGCAGCACCCACCAGGCCAGCATCAACACCGCAACCGCAAAGTGGGTCAGCAAACCCGACTGGAACACTGCATTACAGACCTGCACCCACAGCGCCATCAGCAATACGGCACCGACCAGGGCCGCCAGCCCAACCATGTAAGTCTGTGCCCAGCGGTAGCTCCACCCGAATAACACAGGAGGCTTCTTGCGCCACGCGAATAGGTAGCGCAGACCCAAGACCAGCAGCATCAGCTGAATCAAGGCCGACAGCAGCACCATGCCCATCATCTCGGCATTGCCCCCGCGTGTGCGGCTGAAATCGATGCCCATCACAAGCCAAACCAAACACAGAGTGGCCGCAAATGCACGCACCCAAGGGCGCGGAACCAGCACCGACACCAGTACGGGTAACCCGACAAACAGTATCAGGAACATGCGGACTTCACATTGGGTAGGAAAAGCAGGGACTGCAGTGCGTGAGCCAGCGCCTGCTGCGCGGGTGGCGGCAGCACGCCCAAACGCACGGTCCCCGGCAATCCAAAAGATTCAGCATCGCGCAACTTGATGCCCTGGGAGCGCAAAGCATCACACAGCGCCGGCACCGCTAGGCCAGACGGTGGGCTTGCGCAGAAATACGGCGCGTCGCTGGGCAACACCTTCCAGCCCAGGCTTTGCAGCAGGGCTTGCTGGCTGGCCTTCCAGCGGCGCAGGGTATCCAGACTGCTGTGCAACCAAGCCTGCGTGGCGGCCTGCGTCCAAGCCTGCAACATCGCCACGCCGTGGGCACCCAGCACCCACGAGGGGGCCAGCGCGTCCAACTGCGCGGCCGCAGTCTCTGCGCCAACCGGTGCGATGGCAAACGCGGCACGTACCCCGGTCAAACCCAGTGCCTTGTTGGGCGAGAAGAGTTGCCAGACCTGCTGGCGCTGCGCGGCACTGAGGCTGGGGGCACCATCCAGACGCAGGGGCGCATAAGCGCCGTCGACAACCAGTGTGGGGCCTCGTGCAGCGGCAGGCACACACCCACCCACCAGCCATGCTGGCCAGGGGCCGTGGTTTTGCCCCAGCGGGCTGGAAGGTTCGCAAGCCCAGGCCAGGTCCGCATCGTCGGGACGGGCGGCAGGTTGCAAGCCCCAGGCACGCGCTGCATGCGCATAGTCGCCATAGGCATGGGCGGGCAGGCTGACCGTGTTGGCACCCTGCTGCCGCGCCCAGGCGGTGAACCGAAAAATGAATTCACTGGCACTGCCGGCCAGAACGATACGCGCAGCCTCCACCGCATAAAAGTCGGCCAGGCGCTGGCGCAGAGCGGAGTAGTCCGGGTCCGGGTAGCACGTGGCATCGGCCTGCTGCACGGCCGCCAGAGCCTGTGGGCAAGGGCCGCACGCATTGCTGTTGGTGGAGAAGTCGTGCAGTGGCGCGCCCTGCCCGTCCGGCCCACCGTGGATGCGGAGACTGTTGTTCATGCCGGCACCCCGAGCACTATCAAAACAATAGCTATCGAGCCAATGC
Organism: uncultured Rhodoferax sp.; assembly: GCA_963513355.1. GTDB lineage: Bacteria > Pseudomonadota > Gammaproteobacteria > Burkholderiales > Burkholderiaceae_C > Allorhodoferax. The sequence continues at coordinate 34,664 of CAUPQG010000032.1, forward strand.
CAACCGGGGCCAGGACCACATTTGACGCATACCGCAGGGCCCGCAGCGTATCCTGCGCCCGTGGCGCGGGTGCATCAGCATTGAGCACATAACCACCCGGCTTGCCCAGGCGCACGCCCAGGCCCAGCGCCATGGCCGCCATGGGCCAACCACTGTTGGGCGACGGTGTGCGGGTGGCTTCGGTGCGCAGCCGTTTCATCGACACAGCACCGGCCGCCGCCGCCATTAGCAACAAGGCGGTGATGCGCGCGGGCACCCAGGCCAGCACATCGTCAGCCCGCGCCGCCCATTTGCCAGCCCAGGCCCAGTTGCGGCCCTGGACGCCTTGGGGGTAAAGACCGGGGTAGCCCCACATGGCGTCGGCGGTATTGGCAAAACGGAACAGCGCCGCACCAGGCAGGCCCAGGAGCACAAACCAGAACAAGGGGGCAATCACCGAGTCGTTGAGGTTTTCGGCCAGGGTCTCGATGGCGCTCTCGCGCACCTGGGATTCGCTCAGGGTGGTCACGTCGCGGCTGACCAGCCAGCGCAGGCGCTCGCGGCCCGCTTGCAGCGAGCCGTTCTCCGGATGGCTGAGTGCGGCTTCTACCGCCTGCACTTCACTCTTCAAGAGCGCCCAGGCCAGCAAGGGCTTGAGCAACAGGCCGAGTAACAGGGCCGAGACAACCCAAGTTCCCGTATCGCCCAGCCACACTACGCCAGTCTGCAATGCGAAACTTGCTATCACAACAATAGCTGCACCACCAATCCATGCGAGGGCTCCAAGCCAAAAAGCTGTAAGGTCTTTTGGGAGAGATGTGCTCTGGTTGGTGTGAGTCTGCACGTGGCGTCCCGCCCACCCCAGGTAGTTGCCCATCCACACCACAGGATGGAAGCGCACAGGCGGCTCGCCCCACCAGCGGTCCACGGCCAGGGCCACCACAAGCGCCAGGCAAGCCACCAACACAGGCAAAAACACGGCTGGCGTCAAACGGTTGAGCTCCGCGTTCCCAACACCTCAACAAAGCGCAGCAGGTAACCATCGGGGTCTTGCACCAGACATTCGATCTGCCCTTCCTCGGTGGTGGGCGAGCTTGCGTACCACGCCTCGGCGGGCTCCCGAAATAGTGGCGTCCTGATATGCCGAAGGCGTTCAACAATGGCATCCACACTATCGACTTCGATCTGAAAGTTGACTCCACGACCATAAGGGCGTTCCAGTGCGCCCGTCTTCCAGTTGTCCGCGTGCTCTTGCTCCAGCATCAACTGTGCCTGGCCCTGCTCAAGGTAGGCAAAGGGCGGAGTCGTTCGGCGGTACCGAATCTGAAACCCGGCAGCGGCGTAAAACATCAAGGAGGCCTCTAGGTCGGTCACGGTCAACTCCGGCACCAGGGCATTCCAAAACACACCGTCTTCGTTCTCAAGCATAGTCAGTCGTTAGACCTTGGGTTAATCACGTGCCACAGGCTGGCCCGTCTTCAAGCCCAGGCGCGCCAACAGGTCCATGTCGGAGTTGCCGGCCGGGTTGGGTGTGGTCAGCAGCTTGTCGCCATAGAAAATGGAATTGGCGCCCGCCACAAAGCACAGGGCCTGCACCGCTTCACCCATGCCCTGACGACCGGCCGACAGGCGCACACGCGCCTTGGGCATGGTGATGCGGGCCACGGCAATGGTGCGCACAAATTCCAGCGGGTCCAGATCGGGCTGGTCGGCCAGCGGTGTGCCCTCCACTTTGACGAGGTGGTTGATGGGCACGGATTCAGGATACGGTGCCAGATTGGCCAGCTCGGCGATCAGGCCCGCGCGCTGCAGGCGCGATTCGCCCATGCCCACGATGCCGCCACAGCAGACGCTGACGCCCGCGTTGCGTACGCGGGTCAGCGTGTCCAGGCGGTCCTGGTAGTCACGCGTGGTGATGATGTCGCCATAGAAATCAGGTGCGCTGTCCAGGTTGTGGTTGTAGTAGTCCAAGCCCGCATCGCGCAGGGTCTCGGCATGGCCGTCGTTCAGCATGCCCAGCGTGGCACATGACTCCAGCCCAGTGGCCTTGACGGTCTTGACCAACTCGGCCACGGCCTCGATATCGCGGTCCTTGGGCGCGCGCCACGCGGCCCCCATGCAGAAGCGCGTGGCACCGGCGGCCTTGGCGGCCAGCGCGGCTTCGCGCACAGAATCTACACCCATCAGTTTTCCGGCCTCGACACCCGTGTCAAAGTGCACCGACTGCGGGCAGTAGCCGCAGTCCTCGGGGCAGCCGCCGGTCTTGACGGACAAGAGCGTGGCCAGCTCCACCATATTGGGGTCAAAGTGCGCACGGTGCACGGTCTGGGCCTGGAACATCAGGTCATTGAAAGGCAGCTCCAGCAGGGCCTGGACCTCAGCCACCGTCCACACGCGCTGGGCCACCGGGTGACGGGCGGCGGGAGACTTGTGCGGTGCGTGGAAGGTGATGGGTTGCGCGTGGATAGGTGCGTCTACGGGTGTCATGGTTGTTGTTTTTTGTGGAGAGGATTTTTTTGCTTCAGTCTTCAATGCCGCGTTGTGCAGGTATGCCCGCTTTGAATGCGTGCTTGACCATCTGCATCTCGGTCACGGTATCGGCGATTTCGATTATCTCTGGCGGGCAGCGCCGTCCGGTCAGCACAACATGCACGTGGCTGGGGCGTGTCTTGAGGGTCTCCAGCACATCATCCAGCGGCATCCAACCGTAGATAAGCGGGTAGGTGATCTCGTCCAGCGTGACCATGAAGTAGTCGCCACCCATAATCGCCGACTTGGCCTTTTGCCAGCCGTCGCGCGCCAGCTGGGCCGAGTGCTCCAGGTCCTGACTTTTCCAGCTGAAACCATCGCCCAGACCTTCGATCGGTATACCCAATTGTTCAAACATGCGGTGTTCGCCAAAACGGGCCGAAGGCACCTTCATGAACTGAAAAATCTTGACGGCCTTGCCCCGGCCATGGGCGCGCAAGGCCAGTCCAAAGGCAGCCGTACTCTTACCCTTGCCGTCACCGGTGTTGACGATGACGATGCCGCGCCGTTCGCCCTCGGGCTTTTCATAGGGTTTCTCTACAGGAGGGGTTTCGATTTGCATGGTCTTCTTCTTTCAGTTTTCATTTCTGTGCATGCGCACCGAGGAGACCGGGGCGAATGCCCTGCTCCGTGTCCCCCGCCCGCTGCGCGGGCTCCTCCTTTACCTGCGCAGGACATCCACCCCGGCCTCCTCTGAGGATCGTTCGCATGCTGCCGAACTTTGATCTGGTACAGCGTTTGTTGACACGGGTTGGCCCGGCAAGAGCCGCAGTGGGCGCTGTTCTCGGGGTGGGCAGGTAAAGGAGGCGCCCCACCGGCGGGGGACACGGATCAGAACGCGCAAAGCCCCCCATGCGGCCCGAGCCC
>CAUPQG010000033.1:0-33507 GCA_963513355.1 uncultured Rhodoferax sp.
ATTTCGTAGGCGAATGTGGCCGCGCGAACCTTGTCGTAGCCCTCTTCCATCTTTCGCACCATCATTTCCACCGCAATGATGGCGTCATCCACCAGCAGGCCCAGCGAAATGATCAGCGACCCCAGTGAAATCTTGTGCAGGCCTATGCCCCAGTACAGCATGCCAATGAAGGTCACGGACAACACCAGCGGAATGGTGATGCCCACGACCAAGCCCGGCCGCATGTCCACGTAGTAACGCTTGAACCAGGACGTGGCACCGCTGCGCTTGTGCAAGCCCAGACTGATGAAGCTGACCGCCAGCACAATCACAATCGCTTCGATCAAGACCCCCACAAACTCATTGACCGATTTGGCCACGGCCTTGGGTTGATTCTGAACATTGACCAAGCGAATACCGGCCGGCAGAGTCTGATCGATCGCGTCTGTCGCTGACTTGAGCGCCTTGCCCAGCGCAATGATGTCACCGCCCTTGGACATGGATACACCCAGCGCAATGACTTGCTTACCCTGGTGGCGGACCTTGACAGCCGGAGGATCAACATAGCCGCGTTTGATGTCCGCAATGTCGCCCAAACGCAATTGGTTACCCGAGCTGCCCCGGATGGGCATGTTACGAAGTTGTTCGACAGCCTCAAACTGCCCGCCCACGCGCACTTGCACGACATCCAACGGCGTTTGCACCGTACCGGCAGCCTCAACGGCATTCTGCTGCCCCAGCTGGGCCAGCACCTGGTTGAAGTCCAGACCGAGCTGGGAGAGGCGCTTTTGCGAAATCTCGATGAACAGCTTCTCGTCCTGCACGCCGAACAATTCCACCTTGTTCACATCGGTCACGCGCAACAGCTTCTGCCGAACCTCGTCGGCGAAGGTCTTGACCTCGGCGTCTGAAAACCCGTCGGCCTCCAGAGCGTAGATCACACCGAAGACGTCGCCAAATTCATCGTTGAAAAAAGGCCCTTGCACACCCAGGGGAAGGGTCTGCCGGATGTCGCCAATTTTCTTGCGCACCGTGTACCAGATATTGGCAACCTCGGTGGCGTGGGTCGAGTCCTTGACTTGGAACAAAACAGTGGACTCTCCGGGCTTGGAGAAGCTGCGGATCTTGTCCGCGTTTGGGACTTCCTGCAGCGTACGCTCGATCTTGTCAGTCACCTGCTCCGCCATCTGCTGGGCAGTAGCTCCTGGCCAGAACGTGCGCACCACCATGATACGGAACGTAAACGGCGGGTCCTCGTCCTGCCCCAGCTGGAAAAACGCCGCCACACCCAGCAGCATGAGTACAACGATCAGGTAACGGGTCAGCGCCGAATGGTCCAGCGCCCACTTGGACAGGTTGAAACCTGGCTTGGGTTGTTCTTGGTTCATGGCTGGCTCACTTTGCAGACGGAGCGCTAGCCTGCGCGGCAACAGCCGGCGCAACCGTGGCAATGGGCGCTATAGAACCCATAGTGCCAGAAGCAACAACTACGGGGGCTGCAGCCACTTTTTCCTTATAAAAGGTCACCTTTTCACCAGGGGCCAACACGTGCACACCGGCGGACACCACCTGCATGCCGGGCTGCAGCCCGGAAGCAATGACGACCTCATTGCCATCGGCCGTAGCAATCTGGACCGGCTGCAATTTGACCGTCATGGTGTTCGTATCCAACACCCACACGGCGGACGTCTTACCATCTTGGCGCAGGGCGCTGGTAGGCAACTTGATGACCTGCACATTGCTGCGATCCAAGGCCTGGGGAATGATGGACACCGTTGTCCCCAAAGCCAGCGCATCCTTGGCATCCAAGGCTTCCAGTCCGACCTTGACGGTGAATGTGCGGGTGATAGGGTCAGCACTGGCCGCTACTTCACGCACCAGGCCCTTGAAGGCGGTCTTGCCGGCCCAGGCCCGCACCTCTACACCCGAGCCGACCTTGATCAATGCGACCTTGTCTTCCGGCACAGCGAAAACCACATCACGCGGTCCGTCCTGTGCAATGCGCAATACCGGCGTACCTGCTGCCACCACCTGGCCTGGCTCGGCCTCGACAGCCGTGATCACACCAGAAGTATCGGCCACCAAAGTCGTGTAGGCCGCCTGGTTGCCCTGCCCCCTGGACTGGGCCTGGGCCTGGTCCAGTTGTGCCTGTGCGGCCTTGACCGCGGCATCGCGGCGCTCCAACTCGGCACCGCTGATGAAGTTCTGGTCGCGCAATTCCTTGAAACGCTTGAAATCGGCAGCGGCAAGGTCACGGTTGGTCAATGCAGCCGCGACTTGGGCCTGGCCCGCTTGGGCCGCCAACTGGTAGTCCTGCGGGTCCAGCTGCGCGAGCACATCACCCGCCTTGACCCGCTGACCGAGCTCTGCCTGACGACGAACCATCTTGCCAGCGACACGGAAGCCCAGCCTGGATTCAACACGTGCCCGCACTTCACCTGCAAATTCGGATCCGGAATGCATGTTGTCAACGCCGACCGTCAGCACTTTGACCGAGCGTATAGGCGCCTCTGGGGGAGCGGGCCTGGAGCAGGCGCTGAGCAAAAGCGTGGCGGCGACGAGCGTCACCGCAGTAGGGATGGGTTTGGAAGGCATGGCGGGACCGTTTAAAAGGTTGAAGACAGCAAAATCTCGTTTAATGACCAAATGGTTAGTAATTTAGTCTAAACGAGAATGCCTGTCAACCACGGCACTGAACCATAGGCCGCTACAGCCCTACTGGATCCGGTCCGCCGAGGCGCGGCTCAGTCGTAGGCGATGACGGCCTTGCCCTGATCCGCCTGGGCCCGCCAGCCTGCCAACGCAGCATCACTGGGATAAAAGCGTGCGTTTTCACCCAATTGCAGCTCAGCAATGGCTCCCGTACAAAGCGCCTGGGCTTCGGTCGAAGCCTCTGCAGCACCCTGCTCTGCACCTTCTATCACCCGCTGCACTGCCAGGCGCACGGCAAGCCCGCGCACCAGTTCACCCTGCTCTGTCTGCTCGCGCTTGGCAGGGAACTCTCGCACCAGGCGCGCCACATCCGGCCCCTGGCCAATACCAGCCGCATTCACCGCGACCCGCAGGTATTTCCCAAACCGGCATCGGGCCTGCTCCAGATCCCATACCTGGGTAATCGTGAGTTGTTTGCCACCCGAAAAGCGGTCATCGCGCACCTTGCCCATGACGATGATCAGTTCATCGTCTTTGAACAGGTGTTTGTTGGCCGCGATCAGCTCTTCTTCGGCCCGCGCATCGATCATGGCGGACTTGTCGTCCAGCTTGAACAGCGCGAGTTTTCCGCGCTGGCCGTTGATGACCCGAAAGTCAGTGACGATGCCGGCCAACAATTGCGGCTCGCGGGTATCGATCAGTTCTTCAATGGGGCGCTTGGCGAAACGGCGCACCTCCAGAGCTACTTCGTCAAACAAATGCCCGGACAGGTAAAAACCAATGGCCGTCTTCTCGTAGGTCAACCGCTCCTTGATGCCCCAGGGCATCACGTCCACCAATTCGGGCTCTTGTGTGCTGGAGCCATGGTCGTCTTCGCCGCCCATGTCGAACAAGCCATGCTGGTTGGCATTGGCCGCACTGGCAGCTGCAAAGTCAAAGGCCCGGTCAATCGATGCTGACAACGCTGCGCGGTTGAGCTGCAGGGTGTCAAACGCTCCAGCCTTGATGAGTGCATCCACACAACGTTTGTTCAGCCGGCTGCGGTCCACGCGGCGGGCAAAGTCGAACAGGCTGGTGAACGGACCCGCCTCGCCCGTGGGGCCTTTGCCTTCACGCGCGGCCACAATGGCTTCAATGGCCTGCTGGCCCGTGCCCTTGATGGCACCCAGGCCGTAGCGAATTTCCTTGTTGGAGATCGGCTCAAAACGATGGCGACCGCGGTTGATATTCGGCGGCTCAAAGGAGAGGCCCATCTTCTCGGCATCTTCAAACAAGACCTTCAGCTTGTCGGTGTCGTCCATTTCCACCGTCATGTTGGCGCAGAAGAACTCCGCCGTGTAGTGCACCTTGATCCAGCCCGTGTGGTAAGCCAAGAGTGAATAGGCAGCAGCGTGCGACTTATTGAAGCCGTAGCCCGCAAACTTCTCCATCAGGTCAAAAACCTCATCGGCCTTTTCCTGCGGAATGCCATGGGTCTTGAGCGCACCGGCGCGGAAGATGTCACGGTGCTGGTCCATCTCCTCTTTTTTCTTCTTGCCCATCGCGCGGCGCAGCAAGTCGGCGCCACCCAGCGAGTAACCGCCCAAAATCTGTGCGGTCTGCATCACCTGTTCTTGGTAAACCATGATGCCGTAGGTCTCGGACAGCATCTCGGCCACTGCAGGGTGCGGGTACTCCACCTCTTCGCGCCCGTGTTTGCGCGCCACAAAACTGGGAATCAGGTCCATGGGACCGGGACGGTACAACGCATTGAGCGCAATCAGGTCTTCCAGGCGGGACGGCTTGGCGTCTTTGAGCATGCGCTGCATGCCAGTACTTTCAAACTGGAACACGGCTTCGGTTTTGCCGTCGGAGAACAGTTTGTAGACCTTGGCGTCGTCCAGCGGCAGGTTCTCGTACGCAAACTTTTCCTGGCCTGGGTGGCGCTGGATGATGAACTCGCGCGCAATCTCCAATATCGTCAGCGTGGCCAACCCCAAGAAGTCGAATTTGACCAGGCCAATGGCTTCCACGTCGTCCTTGTCGTACTGGCTGACGGCGGAGTCACTGCCGGGCTGCTGGTACAACGGGCAAAAGTCGGTCAGCTTGCCGGGTGCAATCAACACACCACCGGCGTGCATGCCGATGTTGCGTGTCATGCCCTCCAGTTTGCGCGCCATCTCCAGTAACGTGCGGACGTCTTCTTCCTTAGCCTCCCGCTCGGCCAAGATCGGCTCGGCCTCGGAGGCATACACATACTTGTCGTTCTTCTTGCCATCGGTGGGTGGCAGTTGCAGCGTGACGTTGGTACCTGGCTTGTTGGGTATGAGTTTGCTGATACCGTCGCAAAAGGTGTAGCTCATGTCCAGCACGCGGCCCACGTCGCGAATGACACCGCGCGCGGCCATGGTACCGAACGTGGCAATCTGGCTCACGGCATCCTTGCCGTATTTGGCCTTGACGTAGTCAATGACCAGATTGCGGTTGGTCTGGCAGAAGTCAATGTCAAAGTCGGGCATGGAGACCCGCTCGGGGTTCAAGAAGCGCTCGAACAGCAGCTTGTAGCGGATAGGGTCCAGATCCGTGATCTTCAAGGCATAGGCCACCAGGGAACCAGCACCGGAGCCGCGCCCCGGACCCACCGGGCACCCATTGTTCTTGGCCCAGTTGATGAAGTCCCCCACGATCAAAAAGTAACCCGGGAACCCCATCTTCAAGATGGTATTGAGCTCAAATTCAAGGCGCTCCACATACAGCGGCATCTGTTTCTCGCGTTCGGCCGCATCGGGGTAGAGGTGCGCCATGCGCTCCTTGAGCCCCTCGTGTGAGGCGTAGCGGAAATACTCTTCCGGCGTCATGCGCTGGCCGTTGACGAGCGGCGTTGGAAACTCGGGCAAATAGTTCTTGCCCAGCACCAGTGTCAAGCTGCAACGCTTGGCAATCTCCAGCGTGTTGGCGACGGCGGACGGCAGGTCGGCAAACAGCGCATGCATCTGCTGCGCAGACTTGAAATACTGCTCTCGCGTGTACTTACGTACCCGCTTTGCATTGCCAAGAATTTCACCATCAGCAATACACACACGGGCCTCGTGGGCCTCAAAGTCATCTGCCGTGGTGAACTGCACCGGGTGTGTGGCCACCACTGGCAGCTTGATGCGCGCGGCCAGCTGCACGGTGGCAATCACATGGGCCTCGTCATCGGCGCGGCCGGCACGCTGAAGCTCCAGGTAAAAGCGGTGGGGAAACACCCCGCCCAGTTGCAGCGCTACTTCGCGGGCACGCGCCTCGTCACCCTGCACTAACGCCTGCCCTACGGGCCCCGCTTGCGCGCCCGACAATGCGATCAAGCCCTCATTGAGCTCCTGCAACCACGCCAGCTTGATAACAGCCTGGTTCTTGACAATATTTTTTGTAAAGCCACGGGCCAACAACTCCGACAGGTTCAGGTAACCCTGCTTGTTCTGCACCAGCAGTAGCATGCGCGACAAGGCTGTGGGATCACCGCCCAGGCCTTCCAGAAAAATTTCTGCGCCAATGATGGGCTTGGTACCTTTGGCGCGCGCCTGTTTGTAGAACTTGATGGCGCCAAACAGGTTGCTCAGGTCAGTGATGGCCAGAGCGGGTTGGCCATCGGCCACCGCCGCAGCCACCACGTCATCGATTCGGTTGGTTCCGTCGACGACGGAAAACTCGGTGTGCAGGCGCAGGTGTACAAACATCCGGAGATTGTAGGTTTTAAACCGCAGGCACGGGCTGCGCGCCCAGGCCCTTCAAGGCTTGAACTTGGCCGCCAGGCTGGCAATGCGCTGCCCAAACAAGCGGCCCGTTTCCAGATCACCCACATTCATTTCCGCACCGCTGGCGTCGCCCGGTGTTTGCGCCATGGGGCCGGCGCTGGATGCCAGGTAGTTGACATCACTGCGCTGCGAGGCTTTGGTGTTGTTGTAGTTCAGACCCGTCCCTGCCCACACGCCACCGTGCTGCATGGCCAAGGTCATGAAATAGTGCAGCGTGGAATGTTTGTCGCCATTGACATTGGCACTCGCGGTGAAGCCGCCAAAAATCTTGTCTTTCCAGCTCTGGGTATACCAGGGCTTGCTACTGGCGTCGGCAAATTTCTTGAACTGCCAACTGACGCTGCCCATGTAGGTGGGCGAGCCAAAAATGATGGCGTCGGCCGCAGCCAGGGCCTCCCATCCACTGTCCGGCAGATTGCCATCAGCGTCGATGGCGATCAGCTCGGCATCCGCACCGTTCGCCACCGATTGCGCCAAGCGCTGGGTGTGCCCATACCCCGAATGAAAAACTACAACAACTTTTGCCATGGTGATAACTCCTAAGAAAATTTAAGCCTGCAAATCAAATAACAAAACCTCAGCATCCTTGGCCTGGTCCAGATTCAACTGGGTTTCTTTTTCGATTAGCGCTGCATCGCCGCCGCTCAATGAAACACCGTTGACGAACACCGTGCCCCGAACCACATGCACATAGGCCTTGCGTGCTGGGTCCATGGGCAGTGAAGCTGTTTGTGCACCGTCCAGCAGACCGCTGTACAAGCGTGCATCGGCGTGAATCAGTACCGAGCCTTCTGCACCATCGGGCGAGGCAACCAGGCGCATCACGCCCTGCTTTTCAGCCCTGCTGAACGACTTTTGTTCGTAACTCGGCGTGATCCCGGTGACATTGGGCTCAATCCAGATCTGCAAAAAATGCGTCGTGTCATTGGGTGCATGGTTGAACTCGCTGTGCTGCACTCCGCGACCCGCACTCATGCGCTGCACATCGCCGGGCGGAATGCCTTTGACATTGCCCATGCTGTCCTTGTGCGCCAGGTTTCCAGCCAATACGTAGCTGATGATTTCCATGTCACGGTGCCCATGCGTGCCAAAACCTGTGCCAGGAGCAATGCGGTCTTCGTTGATAACGCGCAGATTGCCCCAGCCCATGTGTTCTGGGTCGTAATAGCCGGCAAAGGAGAAACTGTGAAAAGACTTGAGCCAGCCATGGTCGGCATAGCCGCGGTCAGAGGATTTGCGTACGGTCAACATCGTGTGGTGTTCCTTTCGATGGATTGAATTTTGCGATCACCGGGGGCTATATCCATCCACCATGATTGATGGCATCATTCAAATAATTTCAATTTGTAGACCCTATTCATGCAAACTGCACGCGATGTACTGACACCGGATGCCCTCGCCATGCTGCAGGCCATAGCGGACGCAGGCAGCTTTGCCGCCGCCGCGCGCGCCATGGGCATGGTGCCCAGCGCCCTGACTTACCGGGTGCGCCAAATCGAGGACGCACTGGATGTCCTGCTGTACGACCGCAGCTCGCGGCAGGCCAAGTTAACCCGCGCCGGTGCCGAATTGTTGCGTGAGGGCGCGCGGCTGCTGCAGGAGATTGATGCCGTAGCCAACCGCGTCAAGCGCGTGGCCACGGGTTGGGAATCGCAACTCACAATCGCCGTGGACACGGTCATCTCCAAAAACACGGTAATGGAACTCTGCGAAAGTTTTTTCAGCCTGAATCCACCCACCCGCATCAAGCTGAGGGACGAAGCCCTGACCGGCACGCTCGAGGCCGTGACGTCAGGCCAGGCAGACCTGGCCCTGGGTGTTGCGCTGGACGCCGCCAACATCGCCGGCATTCAGGGTAAACCGCTGGGCAGCATGGAGTTTGTGTATGTGGTGGCACCCCACCACCCGCTGGCCGACGCAGCAGAACCTTTGAGCGACAACTTGATACAGCAACACCGCGCAGTGGCTGTGGCTGATTCCCTACAACGCGGCGTAGGCGCTACATTTGGCCTGCTCAGCGGGCAGGATGTATTCACGGTCGGCACCATGCATGCCAAGCTCGATGCCCAATTGCGGGGCCTGGGCGGTGGCTATCTACCCCGCTGCATGGCGGGTACCTACATCGAGTCCGGCCGGCTGGTGGTCAAGAAAACCGAGCGCCCGCAGCGCCAGGTACCGGTGAGCTTTGCATGGCGCGGGGCCACTGCCTCGCAGCAGGGCCGCGCCTTGCAGTGGTGGCTTCAGCAACTGGAAAGCCCCAAGACACGGGCGGCTTTGTTGGAGCAGCACCGCGGAAATTCCTGACAACAGGTGAGTCACGTATAAACTGGCACAAACAATCAACTCTTGGAGACAACCCCCATGACCGCTTCCAGACACATAGCAATCGTTGGCGCCGGCATGGCCGCTGTCACCTGCGCACGCACGCTGGTGCAAGCCGGCCACAGGGTCACCGTGTTCGAGAAAAGCCACACGGTGGGCGGTCGTATGGCAACGCGCAACAGCCCCTTTGGCACGTTTGACACAGGGGCGCAGTACTTCACCGTGCGCGACCCGCGATTCATGCAGGCCATGCAGACCACTCCTGCGGTGGGCAAGCGCTGGAGTGCCAACACGGTACAAGTGCTGGACGCCCATGGCCGCGTGGCTGCTGCCGGCCTGCCCGCGCGCGAACCCCATTGGGTACCCAGCCCGGGCATGAGCACCTTGGTCCGCCGCTGGGCGCAGCCCCTGGTGGCCGCCCAATGCCTGGAACTCAGTACCCAAGTGACCCATATTGAACGCGACACCCTGAACAAGGAACAGTGGCAGTTGCGCACAGCCGGCACTGGTGACAGCAGCCATGTTTACGGCGGGTTTGATGCCGTGGTGCTGGCTGTACCGTCACCACAAGCCAAGGCACTGCTGGAGACAGCACCAAAGGCTGCGCACTTGGCGAAAAAGATCAGCAACGTCACCGTTCTGCCCTGCTGGACGCTGATGCTGGCCTTTCCGCAAGCCATGCAGCCCGGTCTCATGGCCCTGGGCCCGCAGTGGAATGCTGCCCGCAGCACCCACCACCGCATCGCCTGGATGACCCGTGAGTCGAGCAAACCTGGCCGCGGCGCGGTCGAGCGCTGGACCGTGCAGGCCAGCGCAGCCTGGTCACTGGAACACATCCATGACGATGCCAAGCGGGTGCAGGCCAAGCTGACCAAGGCTTTTGCCGAGGTCACCGGCATCCGGGCCCAGGCCGCGCACTCGGATACCAAACGCTGGCTCTACGCCAAGACCGAACATCCACTGGGCCAATCCCACGTGTGGGATGCCAAGACTGGCATTGGCCTGTGTGGTGACTGGTGCCTGGGGCACCGGGTTGAAGATGCGTTCGTATCGGGGCTGGAACTGGCCTTTAGCATGGCATGAAGGCGCGTGGGCGGATTGGCATACCGGGGTAGATTCGCTCCCTCCCCAACGGGTCCGCTACATGCCGGCTCGCTGGTGGCCGCGCTGGCCAGTTGGCTGGACGCACGCGCCCATGGCGGCCACTGGCTGGTACGCATAGAAGACGTGGATGTGCCGCGCACCGTGGCCGGTGCGACCGAGCGCATACTGCAGCAGCTCAGCGACTGCGGGCTCTCGTCCGACGAGCCCGTCGTGCTGCAATCCACTCGCTCAGTGTTGTACCAGCAGGCGTTGGATCAACTGGTCGCCGCCAGACAAGCCTACCCCTGCTGCTGCTCCCGCAAGGACATCACAACCGCCATTGAAGCCCAAGGGCACAGCCGCGCGCGAAACAGCGAGCTGGTCTACCCCGGCACGTGCAGGCGGGGCATGCGCCACGCAGCACCCTCAGGTCACGCCTGGCGCTTCCTGACTGAGTCTTTTGAAGAAAAAGCACCTCCAGCCCCCGAGAAAAATACCCATGATGCTATTGATTCGATAGCACTCCGTGAGACATTCTGGATAGATCGATGGATGGGTGCGCAGCGGCAAGACGTCGCTTCGCAAGTGGGAGACTTCGTGCTCAAGCGCGCTGATGGTTGCTTTACCTACCAAATGGCAGTGGTGGTGGATGATGGCGCACAGGGCATCACCCACGTGGTGCGCGGTATGGACCTGGCAGACAACACGGCACGCCAGGTGCTGCTGCAGCAAGCACTGGGCCTGCCCACGCTGCAGTACCTGCACACACCCTTGGTACTGGGCGCAAATGGCGAGAAGCTGTCCAAGCAAAACGGAGCCCTGGCACTGGACACCACCACCCCCGCCGCCGCATTGGCGGCCCTGCAGCGTGCAGCACAGGCGCTAGGGCTGCCTGCCACTATGCACAGCAACATTGCGCAGGCTCTAGCCGACTGGACAGCCGCCTGGCGCAATACCTACCTGGCGACGGCCACGCGCATGGACCGCGCCACGTAGAGCAGACACACCACGGTCAATCCCAGGCCCACCACGACACCGGGCAACACCCGCGCCAGGGTTAGCGCTTCGCCTTTGAGCACCAGCATCATCAAGGTGTTTTGTGCCAGGCCCGGCACCCACAGGTACCAGGCAGCGTCGCCACCCGGATTCAGCAGGCTGACCATCGGCGCCAATCCCACCAACGTAACCACCAAAGCGCTGCCGGCCTGCGCCTCCTTGAAGGTCTTGGAGCGAATGGCCAGCGCCATCAACACCGCGCCCAACCCGGCGGCCAACGGCAGTTGCAGCAGCAAAAAGGCAACAACCTCGTACCACCCAAACTGGAACATGGCCTGCAAGCTGTCACTCTTGAGCAGCCATTGTGCTGGCACAAAACTCAGGTTCGCCAGCAAAGCCACTGCCATACCCAGCAGCGCCACCGCCCCCCATTTGCCCAGCACCAATGCAAAGTGCTGCACCGGGTTCATCAGCAAAGGCTCCAGCGAGCCGCGCTCACGCTCTCCCGCTGTGCTGTCCAGTGCTGCAGTCAGTGCGCCGTACAGAACGGCCATGATGATGAACATGGGAATGATGCCGGTGATGCGGGCGGCGCGGGCCTGGGTGCTCGCCAGGTCACGCTCCTGCACGTCCACGGCTTGCAGCAGTTCGGTGGACACGCCGCGCAGTGCCATGCTCAGCGTGGCCCGTTCACGGTTGAAACCCTGCAGCAGGCGCAAGAGCGTACCCACACCAGCACCGGCGCGCTGGTTGGCGCTATCACTGACGACCTCTACCGTGGGGCGCTCACCGGTGCGCAAAGCCTCTTCAAAGTCTTTGCCAATCACCAATACCGGCTCCAGCAGGGTGGTGGCACGCAACTGGGCTTCGTAGTCCGCAGGTGCTGGTTTGAGCGTATAGGTCTGCCGCTCCAGAAAGTTACGGAGACTGGGTGCATGCTCCATGCCGACCACCAGCACCACACGCTTCTCAGCCCGCTCTTCCAGCGACGAGATCAGCGCCGAGAGCGCCAGCAACAAAAGCGGCCCCATCAACACCGCGGGTACCAACAGGCGCAACAGCGTGCGCCGGTCGCGCAGCGCATCCGCCACTTCTTTGGCGAAGACGATCCAAAAACTCTTCAAAAAAACCTTGCTCATACCGACTCCTGACTTTCTGCCGGGTACTGAAGGGGAAAAGCCAGTTTGACGAAGGCGTCTTCAAACTTGGCCTCTCCGGCCTGCTCCAGCAATTCCTGAACAGTGCCTTGGGCCACGCTGCGGCCCTGTGCCACTACCACCACGTGTTCGCACAGTTGTTCCACCTCTTGCATGATGTGGGTCGAAAACACAATGCACTTGCTACCGCCCGCTGGCGAGCGCAGATGGCGCAACGCCTCACGCAGCGAACGTGTGGCAAGCACATCCAGACCATTGGTGGGCTCGTCCAGCACGATATTGGCAGGATCGTGTACCAGCGCGCGGGCCAAGGCGGTTTTCATGCGCTCCCCCTGGCTGAAGCCTTCGGCACGCCGGTCCAAAATCTTGTCCATATCCAGCAGGCGCGAAAGCTCTTCCGCTCGGGCACTTGCAGCATCGGCTTCCATACCGTGCAGGCGGCCAAAGTAGATGATGTTTTCACGGGCCGACAGGCGGGGATACAGGCCATGTGCATCACCCAGAATACCCATGCGTGCCAAGGCCTGGCGGGGTGCCCGCTCCACGGCAATACCATCCACCGAGATGCTGCCACCGTCGGGCTTGAAAAGGCCACCGAGCATGCGCAGCGTAGTGGTTTTACCTGCACCGTTGGGGCCCAGCAGTCCGGTGATGCAGCCATCGGCCGCGTGCACGGTAACGCCCTGCACCGCGTGCACCGTTTGTTTGACAGCGCGCTTGAACAATGAACCACCGGTACGCGATACGAAGTGTTTGCTGACGTTGTTGATGTGAATCATGGTTGGGCCACTCCACTGGTTGCGAGCGGCGCTCTTGCACCCGTCATGCTGGACTGGGCCGGCACAAACACGCTGGGCCGGGGAATTCGGGTCGCACAACTGGCATCCTGCGGCAAGGCAGTGCTGGCTTGTTTGGCGTCTATGAAACGGAACAACACCTCATTCATGCAACCGACGGCGGCCACACCATGGCCGGCCTGTGGCACAACGATGTGCTGCACCAGGGACCTATCTTTAGCAGCCAGCGCCAGGGCCACACGTTCGCCATGGCGGGGCGGTGTGGCGGGGTCGGCGCCACCGCTGAGCACGAGCACCGGGGATTGGGTTGGGCCCACCCTGAAGAACTCCGGGGGCACCGCTCCCCTGGGCCAACTCTGGCAGGCTTGTGTGTAGAAGCTGGCATCGACGCTGCCAAAGTCCGCACCGGCCTTGTCGGTAGCAGTGGCCAGGCGCGGCACATCTTCGGCACACACGACTGACAGGTGCATACCCATAGCCACCCGCATGGCCTTGCGGGCGCCCACCGCACCTGCCAGGCCCAGCAAGCCTTCAAAACGCCCCTGGGTGGCCGCTGCGTCTATGGCAGCAGGCAAGGCTGCAGTGAGTGCAGGCACATACAGCGGGGTGCGCACGCTTCGCAATAGCAGGTCGCGCGTGAGCGTGAAACGCTCGGGCATGCCGGTCACCGGATGGCTGACGCTGACTTGCCGGGGCAAGCTTTGCAACAATGCAGCCCACTGCTGGCGCAGTTGCGGGTACTGGGCCGCACATACCGCATCTTGCGCGCACGCCGCCAGGCTGGCGTCCAATGCGGCCTGCCCATCAGCAGAGAAACTGGCGGGCAACACCATGTCGGGCGGCGCTACACCGTCGAGCACAGAGCGGCGTACGCGTTCGGGAAACTGCCGCTGGTATTCCAGTGCCGCGCGCGTACCGTAAGAGGCCCCCACCAAGTTCCACTGCGACGCACCGAGCTGCTCACGCACGGCCTCAAAGTCCTGCATGGCGATGGTGGTTGTGTAAAAGCGCAGGTCACCATGCGGCAGTCGCATCAGCGCAGCGCGGCATGCATCCAGCCGACGGGTCTGGGCCGCAGAGTCAAGCGCCTCCACCAGCGGCAGCTTGCTGTCGTCATCGCACTGCAGCGGGGCCGACTTGCCGGTGCCGCGCTGGTCGATGAACACCAGATCACGACGGTAGTTCAGGCGCGTCAGCCGGGACAACAGGGCGGGCGCCACACCGATCGCACTTTGGCCAGGCCCGCCGGCCAGCATCAGCACCGGATCGGTTTGCTTGTTGCGCGCCATGGCAGGCACAACCAGGTAGTGCACGTCGATCAGCGCACCTTTGGGGTTGGCCGGGTCCAACGGGCGCTGAATCACGCCGCACTGCAACTCGTTGGGCAGGCCGTCCACGCGGCAGGGCTGTGTGCCAGCCTGTGCGTCAGCTGCCGTCAAAGCAAAAGCGACCAGCGCCGCAGCGGCCAAGGCAGGTCGTGCGCGACGGCACAGTGGTTGAGGTGCTATTGCAGGAGCGTGGTTGTGCATATCCGTTCGGTGCGAGTAGAACCCAATGGGCAAATGTTGGTACCCCAGCAATGCAATGACTGGGTATTGCCGCCAAGCACGGAAGACTCCGCGTATGGCCGACTGGGACTATAGGATAGCCTTGAAACAGCACTGCGCCTCCCCGCAACATCACATGTATGGCCACCGCCCTATACTGGCCAGCTCGTTGACAGTGAAAACTTATTCACATGTGCCCCACAACGCCGACGAGAGTAAGGTCAAATGACGCCAACCCCAAGTTCTCTGGAATCACCAGAGCGCGATCTCACCGATGCGAGCCTGCGCGAAGAACGCGAAAAAGCCGATCGCGAAATGATGGCCAACCGCAAGGCCGAAGAACATGACGCTGACGCCGTTGTCGAGCAAGCCCGTGAGAACGCTGACGCAGTGATGGACGCGGCACGCGAAAAGGCAGACGAGAAAGCGGACGCCACATCCTCGTTTGCCAGCCAATCCACAATTGCACTAAGCCGGGAGGCTGAAGACGCGGCCCTGCGCTCGGAGCGTGCAAAAGCGGACTTCAGCGTGCGCCGCGATCGCGATGCAAGGACGCGCCTGCTGACACGGCTTTTGCCACTGGAACGGGATGCAACGGACCAGTATTTGCTGACAGAACGGGCCCGCTCCGACGATGCACTGGCCACCCGCGACGACTTCCTGGGCATGGTCTCCCATGACTTGCGCGATCTGCTCAACGGGATTGTCGTGAGTTCGCAATTCCTCGCTCAAAAGCTGGAAAAACATTGCGACAGCACGCCATTGCTTATTGAAACTGCGCGTATCGAGCGGTATGGCGCCCGCATGAACCGTTTGATCGGTGATCTGGTCGATGTTGCAAGCATAGATTCAGGCAAGCTGGCCATGCATGCCATGCCAGGCGATGTGGAGGCTCTGATGGCCGAAGCGGTAGACGCGCTACAAGTTTCAGCTTCGGCAAAAGGCATTTCCCTGGAACTGGAACAACCGAAAGAGACGGGCGTTGCGGTGTTTGACCACGACCGTCTGCTGCAGGTGCTGGCCAATTTGATCGCCAACTCGATCAAGTTCACACCGAAGGGCGGACGTATTCGGGTGCACTGCACTGCGGTGGGCGACACGCTCGAATTCTGTGTAGAAGACAGCGGTGAAGGCACACCTGTGGCCATGTTGGAGGCGGTCTTCGAACGCTTCTGGCAAGTCGGCAAAAACGACCGCCGTGGCCTCGGCCTGGGCTTGTACATCTCGCGTTGCATTGTCGAGGCCCATGGCGGCTCGATCCGGGCGGAAAGCAGCGCAGGGCAAGGTACACGCATGGTTTTCACGTTGCCCATCAGCGCTAGACCAATCCACTGACGCATTCTCGCTTCTGATATATGGCCCTGGCGCACGAGAACGGCAGTGGCCGTTAGCTACCGCACCAAGACGCGGACTTGATCCGAATGGATGTGCATTTTTTTCAAACTGTGACTCACCGTACTGAGCAAACAGTTACAAAAAAATAAGCTGGCCGTGAGTGATGGATTTTCATTGCTCATGTCCCATCCAACTAGGAGTTATCAATGAAACTAACGATTCAAATGACGGCGGTCGCGCTCGCCATTACCGGTGCCATCGGTAGTGCGCAAGCGACGGCACTGGTCATCAACACCCCGACCACATCTGTCGACTACAGCGGCACGTTCTTTGGCGGCAGCATGGTCGCCTCCCACATTACCAATATCAACAATTTGAGCTACCAGGGTACTGCCCGCACCGAGGTGTATGACACCGGAACGGGTCTGGACTTCTATTACCAGTTTTCCAATGCCTCCACTTCAAAAAATGGCGTGGAACGCTTCTCAGCCTGGGACTTCAGCGCGCTGGGCAGCAGTGTGGTCAATGTTTTTCAGACCAATGCAGCTTTTGGAAACTTCATCGTGGGCACTGAACAATCGGACTATGCAGATCGCACGGGACTTGGCGTGATTGGCTTCAACTTCATAGCCAATGACCAGTCCAAAATCAACCCGGGTACCACCAGCTATGTCCAGGTGATTCGCACCAACGCACGCACCTTCGAAGCCGGCAACTTCGGTCTGCTCAATGGCATTGGTGACAACGCAATTGGCTATGGCGTGTCTGCCGTACCAGAGCCAGAATCCTTCGCCATGATGCTGGCAGGTTTGGGGCTGATGGCCGCCATCGCGCGCCGTCGCAAATCCAAAGAGGCCTAAAGTTTGAGGCTTGGGTCAATCGGGGGCTGCAGCCCCGATTGACTGCCCCACAGAATATGCCCGCTATTGGTCCACATGCGGCCCACGTGTCGCCACAACCGTGAACATAGGAATGTGAGCACTTTGGTGCTCGCACTTTTGCGAATGAAACGAAACGCGGGCTTTTGAAAATCCCAGCAGCTCCAACGCAGAAACGATGAACTGCGGCGAAAACTGCCACCACGTATCAAACTGCCTGACCGAAGGATTAGGCATGAAACGGCAAACGGGCTCGGGGCCAAGGGCAGCGTTGTAGTTGTCTACCACAATCATGGTTTGCGTCACACGCCGCGACAGACTCTCCAGCAGTGAAAAAGGTGATCGCGTGTGGAGCAAAACACAAGCCAAAATGCCTATGTCAAAGTTGCCCATTTCGCTGGGGATATCGCAAGGGTCCGCTTCGAACAATTTCGCCTGTGAGCGATACAGTGCGTGGCAATACCAGAATGAATTTCTGATCCGCTCAATGTGTTTTGCAAACTCGACGCGCACCGAGCCAGCATCTACACCAGGAAAGGGAACCGTATCCCAAAGATGCGACATAGACGGCTCCAGGCAACTGACCGAGGCACCAGCACGTTCCATGTGAAAGGACAGAAAACCGCTTGCGGGACCAATCTCCAACACACTGCGGCCGTGGAAATCTACGTGCCCTAAATAAGCTTCCGGGGACTGCCGCAAATCCCACTGACCGATCATTTCGCCAGCCGGCAAAGTCTGGGAGTGGTAAAAATCGCATTCATGCAATGCCGGGCTGTGCGGCTGAACAAGGCGATAGCGAAGCTGATTTGGTGGTTGCATGGTTTCTGCGGCTTGCTGTTCACACCGGCGAGACCGGTGCCTCACCTGCAAGGTGACGGCGCGCATTCTCCACGAAGCGGTCCACCGAGGCCTGAACAGCCTCGGGTGACCAGCCTGCCACATGGGGTGTAAGCACCACGGTATCCAAGTCCAGCAATGCGGCCGGTGGGGCGGGCTCGCTTTCATACACATCCAG
Organism: uncultured Rhodoferax sp.; assembly: GCA_963513355.1. Classification (GTDB taxonomy): domain Bacteria; phylum Pseudomonadota; class Gammaproteobacteria; order Burkholderiales; family Burkholderiaceae_C; genus Allorhodoferax. The sequence goes on from CAUPQG010000033.1 coordinate 17,541, forward strand.
GCCTGCGCCGGCCACGCGGCCCTCGCGTAGCGCCTGCGCCAATGCTGCGGTGTCGATGACGCTGCCACGTGCGATGTTGACCACATAACCACGCGGCCCCAAGGCATCCAGAACCTGGGCGTTAACGAGGTGCTGTGTGCCAGGGCCACCGGGAGTGGCCACGAGCAAAAAGTCTGCCCATGCAGCAAGCGACACCACATCTTCAAAGTACCGGTAAGGCACGTCGGTACGCGCGCTGCGGTTGTAGTAGCCCACCTGCAGATCAAAGCCCAGCGCACGCCGGGCAATCTTCTTGCCGATTGCCCCCAGCCCCACGATGCCAAGGCGTTTGTGCGACACGTTGGGTGGCAGCGGCAGTGAAGTTCGCCACACACCTGCACGGGTCGCGGTATCAAGCTTGGGAATCCCGCGAACCGCAGTGATCAGCAAGCCCATGGCATGGTCGGCCACACAATCGTCATTGGTGCCCGCCCCGTTGGCCACCACAATGCCTCGGGCCTTGGCATGGGTGACGGCAATGTTCTCGTAACCCGCGCCCAGTGCACACACCAGCGTAAGTTCAGGCAGAGCGTCTATCTGCACTGCCGTAAGACCAACAGACCCAATAGTGAGCACTACCCGAATACGTGCGCCATGCGCTGCAATGGCAGCAGCGTGCCCGGCGGCGTCCGGCGCATAGACCAGATCGAAAGTCTCGGACAGTTGGGTGCAGTGTTCTGGTGAAAGAAATGATAGGGCGAGCAGGACGGGCTTCATGGTGAAAGGGATGGTGGGTTCATGGACATCGATCCCAAGTATTGCATGGACCACGCGGTTACCAATCGTTACCCATTACACCGACCCAATACCCGGCGCACCCGGTTTCGTGGCGGAGAATGCGTGGGCCTTGCGCCCCTCCCGCAGCCCCTGGGGCCGAGCCAAGACCTCCACCATTTTGAAGGGTGACCAGACCATGAACAAGACCATCGCAGCCCTGTTATTGTTGGCCGCGCTCACAGGAACAACCCACGCACAGGTGCGCAAATGCATACTGCCCGACGGCAAGGTGACCTACAGCGACGTCTTGTGCAACAAAGACGTTGCGAAGCAAGCCGATGTCAACCTCGTGGCCAACAGTGTGGACAAATCACCCGCGCGTGCGGAGGCTCGCAAATTCGCCATGGAACGGCTCATTGCCCTGGCCCGGCAGCGGGAGCCCAACCGCTGTAAATTCACGGTGGAGCCCAGTATCCAGGGCGATGGACAACAACTGGCCGAAGCCGCCACGCAGGAATGCTTCGCCAACATTGTGGCCGAGCAAACAGGTCACCCTATCCGCAACGACGCGTTTGAGCGCTGGTTTGAGAACCAGCAACTGGCAGAAGGCAAGCGCAGCGCCAGAAGCAAACCAGGCACGGAACAAGCGTCATGAAACCGGTTTTCCCGTCAGGTCATTTGTACGGTGCAGCCGTGATGAATTCGCTGAAAGTCTCGCACCAGATGATGACTGCTGCGTAGTTGGCAGGGTCAATGCCAGGAGGTACTGGGACTACGAAGTTTTCGAAAGTCTTGACATCCCCCACGCGCACCATCCGCGACTTGAGCCGCTTGAAGTCTGCCTCTGTCTCAACGAACTCCGGCGAAAGGTAGAGCTTGTAATCAGGGCCCGGTGCCAGCTTGCCGGTCAATGCGATTGCGTTCGCGGCTACAGACACTGCACCTTCGCCCCAATGCAGGGCATCGCTGTCCTTCAGGTCGCGCTTGAACTGACCTTTGAACTGAACACGCGCTGTGGCGGCACTCAATTCGGTTACTGTGGGTGCTGCTGGAGCAATCAAAATGGGCAAAGCGTAGATGCCTGCGGCGAACCCTGCCAGTGCAACCACGGCATGCGAGGCAATGAGAACAAGAGCGGTTGTTTTCTTCATAAGGCTTTGGCCACTTCCTGCTCAAATCCCGCAGCGACCGTTTGCCGCCAGACCTTGGGCGTCTTCCAACCGATAGACCGGCGGCTGCTCATAAAGACTGTCCCACGCTGAGTGGCGGCGGTAAAAAAACTCTAAACGGGCCTCGGAACTTGCAGCAAATTTGGGGTCGGCTGCCAGTTTTTCCGCAAACGCTTTTGCCAGCGCCGGGCTGGCAGCCAATTGCGCACGGGCTACCTGTTCAGCCACGTAGGGCTCCATGTACTCCTTCTGCTCAAAGAATGCGTTGAACGCACCCCATTGCGTGAGCGAGTCGGGAGCCAAGGGTTCCAGCAAGTGCATGACCAGCCGCAGCTTGGGTTGCGCGGCCGGCACAAACAGACTGCCGGGCGCAAAATTGCGGGTGGCAGAGGCCCATTGGCCGGTGATGGCGAGCCGTTGGTGGCCTTCACTGGGCTTGGCGCCATGGGTTGCCGAATCCGTGGCAAATGCCTGCACCGCCACATTGGATCGCTCTTGTGCCAACACGTTGAACTGAATGCCGTGCGATTGCAGCAAGGCCGCCACCATGCTGGCCTGCGCAGCCGGAACGAGGTAACCCACGCGCGGGGCGGGCAAAGTGAGCTTGGGCAGCAATTCATCTCGCAAAGGCACCCGCCAGATCTCGGGCTTGCTTTCATCGTAGCGGGTCATCAGCGTGCCGGAAACTTCGGAGGGTGTGCGGGTGTAGGCGTAACCGCGAAATTCGATCGTGCGGGTCTTGTCACTCACCGCCCAGGTGAGTTCCATGGGTTTGCCTTGCCCCTGGCAGGCTGCCTGGTCGGCCACTTGTGCCGCAGCGCGCCAGGCAGCGCCACGCGTGGCGGTTTGGTTTACAACCGAACGGATAGTGGTTGCCGTAGATTGCACACGGGCTGCGTACGGTTGCCACGAATGGGTTTCAACCAGCATGGCAAAGCGGTTGCGAGTCAAAAAGTAGCCAGTGGAAAAGCGAGGGGGCGAGACGTTGTCTTCAAAGCCCGAGGCTGGGTCATCTTCCACCACAAAACTGGGATAAAACGGCAGGGGCAGGTTACCGGCTCTTGCCAGGTCGTTCAGCACGCCCGTGCGCAGGGCCATGCCGGCTGGCCTGAGTGCGGCATCTCCGCCCGAGACGGGCTCCACCATGATGGCAATGTCGTGCTCAAACTGCGCGCCATCGGTCACATGCAAGTCCATGGTGAGAATCGGGTCCCAGATATTGACTAGGCCCAGCATGGCGCGCATCTCCGGGCTCTGGGCCTTGGCGTAGTCGCGGTTCAGGTTGAGGTTTTGGGCGGTCACGCGCCAGCCCATCTCCTTGGGGCCCCGCTGGTTGGGCCGGTTCCAGGCGCCAAAGCGCTCGTGCCCGTCGATGTTGAAAACCGGAACGAACAACAGCACCTGTTGGTCCAGCACCCGGTTGGCAGGCGACTTGAGCAAGTCGCGCAGCACCTGAAAGCCGGCATCTTTACCGTCAATTTCTCCCGAATGGATCCCTCCTTGCACCAAGAGCACAGGCAAACTCTTCTTGCGAGCTTGGTCAGCGGTGCGCACGCCAGGCGGTGCAACCACCAACACCCGCATTGGCCGGCCTTCAGGCGTTGTGCCAAAGCGCTGGCATTGCACGCGGGCGGGGTGGGCGGCTTGGAAGGCTTGGCACAGGCGCTCGACTTCGTCATAGCGGCCGGTCTGACGATAAGCGGTGCGCTCGGCGTGGGTTTGCAATGAGACGGCGGGGCCGGCATGGGCGATGCCCCCCGCCAGGCACGCGATGACCGCCAAAGCGCCGGTGAGCGGATGGAAGCACCCTGGTAACTTTTTCATCCTCGCTATCAAAAACATAGTGCAATCCTTAGGTTTCATAAGGGCTAGGGCCATCAAACGCCTTCACCCACTCCATCGTGCGTGCCAACGAAAGTATGGCACGGGTTTGAGCGGGAAGCACAAGCGCTGGCACCGGATTACGGACGACTTTATAAAGGTGTTCCAATAGGAGTAAATACAGAATCAGGGAGCCGATGGGTAGCGCAGAGGGTGTGCAATGGCGGGTCACAGCATTTCGGACCTTGATGAGAATCTAATCGCCCGCGGCGTTTTGGCCGAAACCACCCGTGCATTCATGGATCGCTCAGTTGCAGGTGCTCTGACGTCACCCCTGGGCATTGTGTTGTTGGCCTGGATTCAAAGTGCCGCAGCCGGGTGGGCCATGGCCCTGGGATGGGCTGTATGGATAGGCTTGATCGAACTGATGATCATTGCCATTGGAGCCCGCTATCGTCGCAGCGCCGGTGACGATTACCGCGCACAACACCTGGCCGCCCTTCAAATTGCCTGCGCCGGTTTGGTGGGTATTGCTTGGGGCTCCTCGGTTTGGCTCTTCTGGGCCGAAGGGCACTATCTCTTGTACCTGCTGAACTTGACCGTTCTGGTGGGCATTTCAGGCGTCTGCATGATCATCATGTCGGCCTTTCGCAGCGCCACCTTGTTGTTTTCCATCGGCATCCTGTTGCCGCCGCTGGTACACCTGCTCTATGTGAAAAATCCGTATGCGTGGCAGATTGCTGCGGGCTTGCTCGTGCTGTTTGCAGTCCAGATACGCTATGCGCGCGAGGTTGAACAAGAACTCCGCCGTGAACTAAATAATTCGGTGCGCAACGGTGCCTTGCTGACACAGATTTCTTTGGCACGCGTCGAGCTGCATGCCAGCCATGCTGCGCTAGAGGTCAAGAATGCAGAGCTTCAGGCCGCGTTGACGCGACTCAACGAGATGGTCACCCAGGATGTGCTGACACGCGCTTTCAGCCGTCGGTACATCTTCGAACAGTTGGAACGCCAGATTTCGATTCGACAACGCCACGGCGCAAGTGTGTGCCTTGTGATGTTTGACCTGGATCACTTCAAGTCCATCAACGACCACTACGGCCATCCGGTGGGAGACCGGGCGTTGCAAAAGGTGGCGCAGACCGTCTCAGCGCAACTGCGAGAAGGCGACATGCTGGCGCGTGTGGGCGGTGAAGAGTTTCTGGTGTTATTGCCGATGACCGATGGCGCTGCAGCCTTCCTGTTGGCCGACAGGCTGCGCGGTCTGCTGGAAAAGACCAGTGTTACCGAGGGTGCAGCCAGGATTCACTTGCCCGCCTCGTTTGGCGTGGCCGAACTCTTGCCCGATGAGGATGTGGCGAGCTGGTTCAAGCGGGTGGATGCCGCCCTGTACCGCGCCAAGGCAATGGGCCGCAACACCACCGTTTCAGCCAGCCCGGACGAAGGGCTGACGCAGCCAGCTGCGATTTAGTGAACAGGGACCAGCGCTGCGTCTGAGCGAAAAAAACCCCACGCGTATCACTGCGGGCGGCACGCAGACGGGCGCGCGCACTTTGGGGCACGGTGCGGCCTTGACAACTTCGGTCAGGATGGAATCGGAACCCATTAGCCCAACCTCGTTAAGCTAATTTTGGCCATACCCCCCGTCGACGCTTCGTACATCGCTATCATATCTGTAGCACTTCTTCACTTCATCGGCGCTTACTCGCGCATTCAGGTGGGGCTGCGCGCAGAAAATATATGAGGTGGTTGTTCTCCAAGGGCGGCAATCAGGCCAAGCATGACCTCACAAAAGCGGGAATTAACGGCGTCAATAGCCTTGACAGGATGTGTGGCCTGGCTAGCCCGCACCAGCGCTGGCGGGCACCACCGGTGCTGGCAGCGGATGACGCTTTCCATTCAGTAGCTTGCTGACCCAGGAGTGGCGCACGAAAAGCTGGTAACTGCCGACGCAGACCAACGTGGTGGCAGCGACGTTGATGACCATTTTCAACAGGGCGGGCAGCGGCAGTTGGTACAACAAGGCCCCAAACAGTATGGTCAACGGAAAATGCACCAAGTAGACCCAATACGCGCTGTCCGACAAATAACCCAGCACCCTATGGCGCGACTGCAGGAACTTGAGGGCCAGCCCGATGCAGGCAAAGCTCCACAGCCAACCGGCGCAGTGGTAGCTGTAAGCGCCCAGCAACTGCGGCCCATGCCCGCGCGCCACCACGCCGGTGCCGATGTAAAACACCAGGCCCGCCGCAGCACAGAGCGCCCAGCGACGCTGGAACTGCGCAAACAGCTCAGTCTGCCGGCCATGCAACACCAATCCGAAGACGAAGAACAGCCCGTTGTGCAACCACTCATTCCAGGGCGGCAGGAAAGCGCCCGAAGGCACCAGAAACCCGCGTGGGTAGCTCGCACCAGCGGCCAGCAAAGGCAGCGCGAGCACCGCAAACCCCCAGGGCTGGCGTGCCAGCCAGGCAAGCACGGATGCCACCGGTGCGAACCAGGCGCGCGGCAGGCGCAGCAGCGCCGATGTGGCCACGCAGAACCACAGCAACATCCATAAAAACCACAGGTGCATCGTGCTGGGCCCCTGAGGGATCGGCAGGTTCGCAAGCACGGTTTCGTCCAGCCCCCATTGGCCCAACACGATCCGGTTCATGAAGGCCAACGCAGCGAGACCCGACGCCAACCACAAGAAAGGCCAAAACAAAGCGAACGGAAGCGCGAGGCGTCTCAACCGATGCCGTAACAGACCACTTGGCCCACGGGACTTGGCAAGCAGCATTGCAAAAAATCCTGCCAGGATAAAAAACGCTGGCATCCTGAACGCATGAATAGATGTCATCAGCAGGTCCGCCACGACCGTGCGTTGCTCATCACGCCAGATGATTGGCGAAGGCTCAAACCCGTAAATAGCGGTCACATGCAGCACGATACCCAACCACATCAGGATGGCGCGCAGGTTATCCAACGCATGCAGGCGTTCACCGGCTGCTGCGGGTTGAGAGATGTTGTTCATTGGGGCAAATGATATTAGCTGGCGAGATGCCCCAAAGCCGCCCGCACAATACTCGCCGCATCCACCCCAAAGTACCCCCGCAACGCAGCCCGCGTATCGCTGCGTCCAAAGCCATCGGTGCCCAGCGTGAGGTAGCTACGGTCTGTGGGAAGGAAGGCGCGCACACTTTCCGGCACAGCGCACACATAGTCGGTGGCGGCGATGATGGGGCCGGCGCTGGCCTGCAATTGCTGCTCGATGAACGGCAGTGGCGCAGACGTATCCCCGGCCATTAGGCGTTGCAGGCTACTACGGCCATCACGGGCCAGCTCGCTCCAGCTGGTGACGCCGTACACGCTCACATCCACGCCTTGCGCGGCCAGCAGCTCAGCAGCCTTGACCACCTCAGTCAGGATGGCGCCAGAGCCCAGCAGGGTGACCTCTTTAAGCGAATTCGGTCCATAGCCCCCGTCGGCTCTACGTGAATAGCTAGCAAATTTATAGCAACCCTTTACGACGTCGGCTTCTACGCCTGCGGGCAAGTCCGGCTGGGCGTAGTTCTCGTTCATCAGCGTGACGTAGTAGAAGACGTCCTTCTGCTCCACCAGCATCTCGCGCATGCCATGGTCGATGATGACGGCCATCTCTCCCGCAAAGGCCGGATCGTAGGCCTTGCAGTTGGGAATGGTGGCTGCGACCAAGTGGCTGCTACCGTCCTGGTGTTGCAGGCCCTCACCCCCCAGCGTGGTGCGCCCCGAGGTAGCACCCAGCAGGAAGCCGCGGGCACGTTGGTCCGCTGCGGCCCATATGGCATCCCCCACGCGCTGGAAGCCGAACATGGAGTAGTAGATGTAGAACGGCAGCATGGCCAGGCCATGCACGCTGTAGCTGGTGGCTGCGGCCGTCCAACTGGCGATGGCGCCAGCCTCGCTGATGCCCTCCTCCAGAATCTGTCCGTCCATGGCCTCGCGGTAGCTCAGCACCGAACCTATGTCTTCGGGTTCGTAACGCTGGCCCACGCTGGAGTAAATACCGACCTGCTTGAACAGGTTGGCCATGCCAAACGTGCGCGCCTCGTCGGCCACGATGGGCACGATGCGCGGCCCCAGGTCCTTGTCCTTCAGCAAATTGCCCAACATGCGCACAAAGGCCATGGTGGTGGACATCTCCTTGCCAGCGGCAGCGGTGGCAAAGGCTGCGTAGCCGCTCAGCGGGGGCACGGGCACACCATCGGCCGCAGTTTCGCGCCGGGGCAAGTAGCCGCCCAGCTGGGTGCGCTTGGCGTGCAGGTAGCGCATCTCGGCGCTGTCATCCGCGGGCTTGAAGAATTCCAGGTTGGCGGCCTGTGCATCTGTCAGTGGCAGGTTGAAGCGGTTGCGGTATTCGATCAGCGCGGCTTCGTCCAGCTTCTTTTGGCTGTGCGTGGTCATCTTGCCCTGCCCGGCCTGGCCCATACCGTAGCCCTTCTTGGTGTGGGCCAGGATGACGGTGGGTTGGCCACTGTGCTGGGCGGCTGCGGCATAGGCGGCGTGTATCTTGACAATGTCGTGCCCACCGCGTTTGAGTCTGTCGATCTGCTCGTCCGTCATGCCTTGCGCCAGTTGCTTCAGTGCCTCGTTTTGGCCAAAGAAGCTGTCCCGATTGAAGCGGCCATCTTTCGCCGCAAAGGTCTGCATCTGGCCGTCGACCGTGTTGGCAAAGGCTTTCACCAGCGCGCCCGTGGTGTCGCGGGCAAACAGACCATCCCAGTCGCTACCCCAGACCAGCTTGATGACGTTCCAGCCTGCACCGCGGAACAGTTTCTCCAGCTCGTCGATGATGCGGCCATTGCCACGCACCGGGCCATCCAGGCGCTGCAGGTTGCAGTTGACGACCCAGACCAGGTTGTCCAGCTTCTCGCGCGAGGCCAGTGTCAGCGCACTCATGCTTTCGGGCTCATCCATCTCGCCATCGCCAAACACGCCCCAGACTTTGCGACCCGCGCAGTCCAGCAATTGGCGGTGCGACAGGTAGTGCATAAAACGTGCGTGGTAAATCGAGCTGATGGGGCCAATGCCCATCGACCCGGTGGGGAACTGCCAGAAGTCCGGCATCAGCCAGGGGTGTGGGTAGCTGGACAGGCCGCGTGCGCCTTGGTCTGGCGCGGTGATCTCCTGGCGGTAGTGGGCCAAGTCGACCTCGTTTAAGCGTCCTTCCAGGAAGGCCCGCGCATAAACGCCCGGCGCACTGTGGGGCTGGAAGAACACCAGGTCGCCATTGCGCGAGCCTTTGAAGAAATGGTTGAAACCCACCTCAAACAAATCTGCCGCACTGGCATAACTGGCGATATGGCCGCCCAGCTCGCCATAAGCGCCATTCGCTCGGGCCACCATGGCCAGCGCGTTCCAGCGCATCAGGGATGCGAGTTTCTCTTCGATAGCCAGATCGCCGGGGAAGCTGCCTTGCTGGTCTACGGGAATGGTGTTGACATAGGGCGTGGCCAGCTCGGGCGACCAACCGACCTGCGCCGTATGCGCCAACCGCACCAGTTGGTCCAGCACAAAGCGCGCACGCTCTGCGCCATGGGAGGCGACGACGGACTGGAAGGCTTGCATCCACTCTGCGGTTTCTGTGGGATCAGTGTCGACTGGAGGCGAGGGAGTGTGCGAGGTGTTCATGGGGTCTGACTATACAAACGCAGGCACCGAATGTGCTGCCAAACTGCAACTTAAAAACCGGGTCAGGCAGCACAAAATGCCAAAAAAGTGGGGAGCAACAGCAGTAGGCACCCAACGCCCTTCAAGGGCGTGGCGCGCGCCGGGGTTGTTTGCGCGCAACGCGCGGATCGCGGGCATCGTTGGCTCACCGCTGAGCGCGTTTGCGCCGGGTTTGGGGTGCGACCACCACGCCGCTGGGTGCCGTGTCCTTGGCCAGGGGCGACCTGATGGAACGATTCTTGCTGAACCCTGATATTGCGCTTATATTGCCGCGAAGACCATTTGGCGTTCACCCTCCAATGGGCTTTCGAAAGTGCCCTAAGTATGAGCAAAAAGATGAAGCCATAAGCGCAAAACCCGGCTATCCTGATGTCATTGCATCGTTCACTTTAGGAATCGCAAGATGGAATCTGATCCAAAAAAAAGCTCGTTGGCCGTGGTTTCTGATTCACGGACTGAAGTTCGGCAACCTCCAGCTAATCCTGCCGTGAAAGCGCCGGGTGGCATGTTTGAGAGGATGCGTGAAGCGATTGATGGACTGTCGGTACGGGCCAGCCTGGGGCTGGCTTTTGCCTGCGTGGTGACCGGTGCTGTTGTTATTGGCGTGTTCTCGCTGTCTCAGATGGGGAGGCTGAATGCTTCCACCCGCATCATTTACGATCAGGAATACACCGCTGGACAAGCCGCTGAGCAGGTGCGCGGTAGTGTGTTGCGTGCCAGCAGAGCACAGACCCAGCTGTTGACCGCCAGCACACCGCAAGAACGTGACGCTTTGGGCGAGGCCATTGAAACCAGCTTGGCCGAAGCGGACAAAAAGATTGCGGTCATTCAGAGCCTGTCCAGCGGCGAAGAATCCGTCGCAACGACCAAGCAACTGGTCGAAATCCTTGCCAAATGGTCCAAGCGCCTGCGCGAATATGTGAAGTTCGTCAAGGAGCAACCGCTGTCCTACCTCGAAATGGACGTCGGGGTGTCTTTGGAAGACGCCGGTTTGCTCAACGAAACCCGCAAAGTCGAAAAAATTGTCGACACCTTGGTAGCCCAGCGCGGCCAGTCGGCCTTGGCAACCCTGCAACAAACGGGTGAGATTTACAAAACCTCAGTGATATGGGTCATTGGTATCGTCTTGCTGCTGGTGGCCATGTCCATCGCGGTGGGTAGCTGGGTGATCTTGCGCTTGTTGCGCCAGCTCGGCGGCGAGCCTGCCTACGCCAAATCCATTGCCAATCGCATTGCAGACGGCGATTTGACGATGGAGATCACGCTGGCCCAGAACGACACCCAGAGCCTGTTGTACTCCCTGCACGAAATGCAGGTGCGCCTGGCAGAACGCACAGAACAGCTTCGCCAGAAAACCAACGACATCAACGCCATGCTGCAGAACATGCCGCAGGGCGTGCTCACGGTGGTTAAAGGCGGGGTTATCCACCCCGAGTATTCCGCCTACATGGGCACTCTTTTTGAGACCAACGATATTGCGAATCGGCCGGTGATGGATCTGGTGTTCAGCGGCTCCAACCTTGGCGCCGACATCCTGTCGCAAATCGACACCACCATTAGCTCGGTGATCGGCGAAGACGAGATGCAGTACGACTTCAACTCGCACTTGCTCGTTACCGACTTCGACCTCACCATGCCCGACGGTCGCGTGAAAGCGGTGGCGCTGAGTTGGTCGCCGATTTCTGACGACAGTGGTGTCGTCGACAAGCTGATGTTGTGCGTGCGCGATGTAACTGAGCTCAAGGCCTTGGCTGCAGAGGCAGGGCAGCAAAAGCGCGAACTGGACATCATTGGCCAAATTCTGGCAATCAGCCAGGAGAAGTTCTCCGGGTTTATTGATGGCTCCGTCGAGTTCCTGGCTGAGAACAAAAAAATCATCGAAGACGTGGGCCCCACGCCCCAGGGTGCCCTTGATCCTGAGACCGCCACCCAGTTGTTTCGCAACATGCATACCGTCAAAGGTAATGCGCGTACCTATGGTTTGCTACACCTTACAAACCTGGTGCACGAGGCCGAACAAAGCTACGAAGAACTGCGCAAAGATCCCCCTGCGGAGTGGGACCAAGAAAAGCTGCTCGGCGAGTTGACCAGGGCATCCGCCGCGATTGAGGAATACGCGCACATCAACAAAGTCAAGTTGGGCCGTACAGGTCCTGGGCGTCGCGCGGGTGTCGAGAAATACCTCATGGTGCAAAAGGTCGACATTCAAGACGCACTGGATTTGATGGACGACTCCGTGCGTGGAAATGACATGGCGGCCATGCGAGCTGCGCACCAGCGGGTGCATAACATGCTGAGAATGTTGGGCACCGTACGTGTTCAGGAAGCTTTGGAGGGCATTGTGGAATCGCTCCCCTCACTTGCCAAGGAGCTGCACAAAGAGCCACCCATCGTCAGCATCGAAGACCACAACATTGTGCTTCGCACACAAATTGCAGACTTGTTGAAGAACGTCTTCATGCACCTCTACCGAAACTCTATCGATCACGGCATTGAGGCGGCAGACAAACGCCTGGCCAAGGGCAAGCCCGCCGCAGGTCACATTCATCTGGATGTGTCACTGGCAGATGGGCGCGTCGTACTGAAGCTTGGCGACGATGGCGCGGGTCTGGCGGTTGCGTTGATACGACAGAGGGCCATTGAAAAGGGCCTCTTGGCAGCCGACCAGCAAGCCAGCCCCGACGAAATTGCACAACTCATTTTCGCCCCCGGCTTCTCCACTGCTGCTGTAGTGACAGAGGTGTCGGGCCGGGGTGTTGGCATGGACGCCGTAAAGAGCTTTGTCGAACGCGAAGAGGGAACCATCAAACTGGTATTCCGCACCTCCGATACCGACAGTAGCTATCGTGCCTTCGATACGGTGATCAGCATGCCAGCCAAATTTGCCGTTCAGGCAATGGCTTAGTTCAGAGTCAAGCCGCTTGCGCCATCGCCACGCAGGCCAACGCCTGCGTGATGTCGGCCACGATGTCTTCGATGTCTTCCAGGCCAATTGACAAACGCACCAATCCTTCGCTGATGCCGCAGGCAGCACGCTCTTCTGGCGTGTAGGTGCTGTGCGTCATGCTCGCGGGGTGCTGGGCCAGGCTCTCTGCATCGCCCAGGCTCACCGCGCGTGTGACCAATTGCAAAGCATCCATGAAACGGATGCCGGCCTCCATGCCGCCCTTCAGTTCAAACGCGATCATGCCGCCGAACTGGCGCATCTGGCGCTTGGCCAGGTCATGCTGGGGGAAGCTGGCAAGCCCCGGGAAGTGCACCACCGCAGTAGCGGGGTGGGCTTCCAGCAGCTCGGCAACCGTTTGTGCGCTCTGGCAGTGGCGGTCCATGCGCAGCGTCAGGGTCTTGAGGCCTCGCATCACCAACTGCGCGTCTTGCGCTGACATCACAGCACCGGTCATGTCTTTCAAACCAACCAGTCGCACATGTTTGGCCAGATCAGCATCGGCAAACACGGCTGCGCCTGCGGTCAGGTCGCCATGGCCGCCCAGGTACTTGGTCATGGAGTGCACGGACACATCAGCACCCAGCATCAGAGGCTGTTGCAGATAAGGTGTGCAGTACGTGTTGTCTACCACCAGCTTGGCACCGCCCTTGCGGGCAATCTCCGCCACCGCAGCAATGTCGACCAGGCGCATGTTGGGGTTGGCGGGTGTTTCGCAGTAGACCACCTTGGTCTTGGGGCCCATGGCCTGGGCCACCTGCTCGGTATCAGTCATGTCGACATGGCGCACGGTGACACCAAAGCGGGTCAGGCCGTGGTTCATGAAAGCAAAGGTGCAGCCATAAAGTGTGATGTCGGCCAACACTTCGTCGCCCTGCTCCAGCATGGACCACAAAGTGGCGGTGATCGCGCCCATGCCCGAACCAAAGACCACGGCACCAGCGCCCTGCTCCAGACTGGCCAGGCGACCTTCCAACAAAGCCAATGTGGGGTTGGCGATGCGGGTGTAGAAGTAGCCAGGCTCCGTGCCGGCAAAGCAACGTGCGCCATAGGCTACATCGGGGAAGGCAAAGGTGGACGAGGTGTACAGCGGCGGCACCAGTGCGCCGTTGTGATCGGCCGGGTTGTAACCCCAGTGGATGGCACGGGTGCTGAAACCACCAGCCTTGGGCTTGGCGGCTGCGGGGATGGAATCGAATGGCAGGTCGTTGGCTTTCATGGGGGTGGTCTCCTATAGGTGTTGTGCAGGAGAATTTTTATGCAAGTAGTGTGGAAAAATTTCTCAAAATTTGGCATTCACACCAATATTTGAGGCAAATACTTCCGATTTTTGTAAATTAAGGGCAAAATTTACCCATGAAGCCATTTGACACCACAGACCAGGCCATTTTGCTGGCCTTGCAACGCGATGCGCGCCAGACCATGGCCGAGCTGGCCGAGCATGTTTCGTTATCCCAATCGCCCTGTTGGCGCAGGGTGCGGCAATTGGAGGAGGCAGGTGTCATCACCGGCTATCACGCTGGTTTGAGCCGCAAACACCTGGGCTATGGGGTCACCGGTTTTATCCACCTGCAAATGCAGAACCACACGGCCGAGATTGCCGCCGCATTTGAGCGCGAGGTGGTGGCACTACCCCAGGTAGTGTCCTGCCACAACCTGTCAGGCAACTTTGACTACCTGATCGAAGCCGTGGAAGCCGACCTGGAGAGTTTTTCAGCCCTGGTGCGCAACAAGATCCGCTGCCTGCCGGGCGTGAAGGAAATCGCCACCAGTTTTTCGCTGAAGGAAGTGAAGGCTGCCGGTAGTTTGCCGGTTGGCGCTTGACCTAACGCAAGCGCAAGGCATGCGAGGCAGACGCGCCACTCGCGCTCGTGCCAATCGTGAAAACGGATACGGCCTGTGCCAACTGTTCAGCTTGGTCGTGCATGCTCTGCGCTGCGGCAGCACTCTCTTCGACCAACGCAGCGTTTTGTTGTGTCATCTGGTCCAGATTGGCAATGGCGGAATTGACCCGCGCGATCCCTGCGCTTTGCTCGGATGCCGCAGCGGTGATCTCGCCCACCACATCGGTCACACGGCGCACCGACTGAACGATATCGCCCATCGTGCTGCCTGCATCGGCAACCAGGGACATGCCTACATCGACCTTCTCAACCGAAGTGCCAATCAAGCTCTTGATCTCTTTGGCCGCCTCGGCACTGCGTTGGGCCAAAGAACGCACTTCACTGGCTACAACGGCGAAACCACGGCCTTGCTCACCCGCACGTGCGGCTTCAACCGCGGCGTTGAGCGCCAGGATATTGGTCTGAAATGCAATGCCGTCGATCACGCTGATGATGTCATTGATCTTGCGGCTGCTGGCGTTGATAGCCTCCATCGTGGTGACAACCTGGCTGACGACGGAGCCGCCCTTCTCGGCTACTGCAGATGCATTCAATGCGAGCTGACTGGCTTGGCGGGCGTTGTCAGCACTTTGCTGCACAGTGGCTGTGAGTTCTTCCATGCTGGAAGCGGTGGCCTGCAAGTCGCTGGATGTGTTTTCGGTGCGCTGCGAAAGGTCGTTGTTGCCACTGGCAATTTCGGCACTGGCCAGCGCAATGCTGTCCGTGCTGGACCGCACTTGCGCCACCATGGTGGCAAGCGAGGAATTCATGGCGGACAAAGACTGCATGAGCTCGCCAAACTCATCGGTTCTGGTCGT
Organism: uncultured Rhodoferax sp.; assembly: GCA_963513355.1. Lineage (GTDB taxonomy): Bacteria > Pseudomonadota > Gammaproteobacteria > Burkholderiales > Burkholderiaceae_C > Allorhodoferax. The sequence goes on from CAUPQG010000033.1 coordinate 32,623, forward strand.
GGTGATGGTTTGACTCAAATCCCCTCTGGCGATGCCGGCCGCAAGTTTATTGGCCTCAGCCAACGGCAGGCGTATGGCGCGGACCATCCACACCGCACCAGCCGTCATGCCCGCCAGAATCAGCACAATCATGGCAGTACCGTAGGTGACGTTGCTGCTGCGAATGGCTGCGGACTGCGCCTTGAGCGTCGATATTGTCGTGCCCTGGGTCTTGATCAGCGCGGCCAGTTGATCCCGATACTGGATCGAAGCTGGCGCCAGGATACTGGCATTCAAAGCAATGGCGGCTTCGCCCTGCCCGGCCAAAACCTTGGCTTGTGCATCCAGCACGACCTGTCGTGATGCAAGGATTTTTTCTGCCAAGTCAGACTCTTCACCGGCAAGGGCTTTTTCCTTCAGCTCCTTGGATAGGTCTGCCGCACGGGTATCGGCGGCGGCGATTTCAGCCTTGAGAGCATTCACCACTGCCGGATCAGCACTGGTAACCGCAGCTTGAACGCGTGATGCATTGGCCTGTGCCAGCCCCAACCATTCCGTGGACTGGACCAGCCGCACGGTGAGCGGGGCCACCACATCATCTGCTATCCGCTGAATGCCCACTGATCGCACCGTAAGAACGACCGAGTTGAGCAATTGAAGAATGATGACCGCCACGATGGCGATACGTATCTTGTTGGCAATTTTCACGGAAAACTCCAGAAAAGCGACATGGCACGGAAGAGTCATTCTGTTGGAAGGCGTCGCGCAAACCATTGTCGTAAACCCTGTGGGCAGGGTTGGGTTGTCGAAGCCACTGAAAGAATGGACAGTCGGAGGGCCTCCTTACAATGCAGGCCATACCGCTGTCCCCGTGCCAGCCTCTGAAAGACGACGAATGAGCACACA
>CAUPQG010000034.1:0-33208 GCA_963513355.1 uncultured Rhodoferax sp.
GGGGGTGTTGGCTTTTCTGGCCCCCCCCCCCTTGAACCACCACCCGGCCGGGCGGCGGGTTGCTTGGGGGCGGGGGCCCCCCGCGTTTTGGTGCTCATTCACCCCCTGGCGGCCCGCCCCCCCCCCCCAAACTCTGCTGCGCCAATGCATCAAGCTGGCTCATCGGCCTGTCACCACGGCACCACCTCAAACCGCCCCACCAAATAGTCCAGCAACGCCCTTACCGCCGGCGACAAATTTCGCCGCGACGGGTACAGCGCATAAATCGTCAACGCAGGCACTTTCCACTCTGGCAACACCAGGCGCAGCGCACCCGCGGCCACGCTCGGGTTGACCAGGTAACTGGGCAGCATTGCAATACCGCCACCCGCCATGGCGGCCTTCAGCAGCGCGGTCGCTTCATTGGCGCTGAAATGGCTGGTCACGCTGACCTTCGCAGACTCTTCATCGCGTGACAAATGCCACACACTTCTTCCGAAGTTGGCGTGGCTCAGGCAGCGGTGCTGCGCCAGGTCTTGCGGCAAGTGTGGTGTGCCGTTGTTCGCCAGATAGGCGGGTGATGCAACCAACAGCGATTCACACTGCGCCAGCGGCCGGGCGATCAGCATGGGGTCGGGCTCTGCGCTGATTCGAATGGCCAGGTCTATGCGGGCGTCCACCAGGTTCAGCGCACCTTCGCTGATGTTCAGGTCGATCTTCAATTGCGGGTGTAGCGCCAGGAAGTCAGACAACACCGCGGCCAGGTGGGCATAGGCGAAGGATGTTGCGCAGGTCAAACGCAACTGGCCGCGCAGCGCACCGCCGGTGGCGGTAGAGGTTTCTTCCTCCACGTTTTCCATCAGCGCCAGCATTTGTTGGCTGCGGCGCAGGCACGTCTCGCCCGCGTCGGTCAGCGTCACGCTGCGGGTGGTGCGCTGCAGCAGGCGGGCGCCCAGCCACTGCTCCAGTTCGGCCACATAACGGGTGACCATGGCGCGGGACATGTCCAGCTTGTCGGCGGTGGCGGTGAAGCTGCCGCTGGTGGCCACCTCGGCGAAGACCTGCATGGCGGTGAGTCGGTCCATGTTATTGATTCAATAAGAGAAACAGTTATGGCCATTTTATGGCGTTTATTTGCGCGATTTGCGAAACTAAACTGCAGGCTCTTGCACATCAACCACCATCTTTTTTGGAGTTAAGTACCATGTTCCGCACCACCGTCATCGCCGCCACCCTGGCCATTGCTTTCTCTGGCGCCCAAGCCGCCCAGCCTTTGCAGATCAAGGTCTACAACGGCGACGCCAACAGCTTCCATGTCAACTCCACGCTGGTGTATGGCGAGAAAGAAGCCATGGTTATTGACGCTGGCTTCACCCGCGCCGACGCGCTGCGCATTGCAGCCAATGTGCTGGACAGTGGCAAGCAGCTCAAGACCATCTTTGTGAGCCAGGCCGATCCAGACTACTACTTTGGTGTTGAAACACTCAAAGAAATCTTTCCCCAGGCCGAGGTGCTGGCCACACCCGCCGTGCTGGAAAAGCTGAGCGCCAAGGTGGCCGGCAAGGTCGCTTTCTGGGGCCCCAAGATGGGCGCCAACGCACCGCGCACACCGGTGTTGCCCAAGGCTTTGACCGGCACCACACTGACTGTGGATGGTGAGAAGGTCGAGATCCGCGGCACCACAGGCGTGCTGGCACACCGGCCCTATGCCTGGATTCCTTCCATCAAGGCTGTGGTCGGCAATATTGCGGTGTTTGGCAATCTGCATGTATGGACGGCCGACACACAAACCACAGCCGAGCGCAGCGCATGGGTTGCCCAGTTGGACGAAATTGCGGCACTGAACCCGACCGTGGTTGTACCCGGCCATATGAACAGCGGCACCAAACTGGACGCCAGCGCCATTACCTATACCAAGACCTATCTGCAGACCTTTGAGAAGAACCTGGCCGCCTCCAAGACCGGCGCGGAGCTGATTAGCAGCCTGCAAAAAGCCTACCCCGATGCCGGCCTTCGCGTGGCGCTGGACATTGGTGCCAAAGTCAATAAGGGCGAAATGAAATGGTGATGTAACGCGCTGGGGGGGCTTTTTCATCCCCAGTTTGGGTATGGGCTTGGGCATTTCGCTACATTTGTCCGTCAAGCACCACCTGGCACCAGTAGCCGCACCTCCATGGATTCTGTTTCGCAACTCGCACTTGGCGCCAGTATTGGCATTGCCCTCATGGGGCGCCGAACCGCAGTATGGAAAGCAGCATTGTGGGGCGGTGTGGCTGGCACGCTGCCAGACCTGGATGTGTTGATGGACCATGGCGATGCCGTGCTCAACATGGTCTTGCACCGGGGGCATTCACACTCCTTGTTATGGACTTCACTCGGTGGAGCCCTGCTGGGCCTGCTGGCGGCTAGGCTGCACCATGAATGGCCTATGCGATGGCGGTGGTGCCTGGCAATGTTTGCAGCGATGGCCACCCACCCGCTGCTGGATGGCCTCACCATATATGGCACCCAACTGCTGCAGCCCTTTACCGACGAGGCCTATGGCGTGGGCAGCATGTTCATCATTGACCCGTTGTACACGCTGCCCTTGCTTGCAGGCGTCATCATTGCCGTGCGCCGCCCCGCCCACGCGGGTTTGCGGTGGAATGGAGCCCTCTTGGCGCTCAGTACGGTCTACCTGGGCTGGAGCCTGTTGGCGCAGGCTTGGGCTACCGATCACGTGCAGCGTTCTTTGGCAAGCCAGGGTATGAAGCCCCAGGTATTGCTGGTTACGCCAGCGCCACTCAACACGCTGTTGTGGCGTGCGGTAGCGGTGCAGGGCGATCACTATTACGAGGGGTATTACGGATTGCTCGATGGCAACCGCCCGGTGCGCTGGACTCAACATGCCCGCGGGCAAGACCTTTTGCAGGCCCATGCAAACCACCCCCATGTACAACGCATGCTGCGCTTTACAGATGGCCTGATGCGCATGCGCTTGCAAGACGGACACCTGTGGCTGACCGACCTGCGCATGGGGCAGGAGGGTGCGTATGTATTCGATTTTGTACTGGGGCGACCTTTGACCCCCGGCGAGACACCGCCGCCCGCCATCCAGCACGCAGCCCGCCCACCCATTGGAGAAAGCTTGCGGTGGTTGTGGGCCCGCATGTGGGGTGGCGACATCGCCGCACTCGCTGCGGTCACCGCCCAACGCTAACCTTCGGAGCCGGACTTATGAAATTCCTGACGCGTATGCCACTGGCCACGCTTGGCGGCAAGACCTCGATATACCGGTGGGTGGTCGCCGGCACGCTTGGCCTTGCAGCGCTGTGTGCCCAGGCAGCCCCTTCTGTGCCTTCTGCCCCTGTAGAGGCCGAGCCGAAGCCGCTTGCGGCTGTCGATGCTGCAGAAACGGTTTCGGTAGATCCATCGCTGTTCACCACACAAGTTTTTCAATGGAAGGATGTCGCTCGCGATCGGTCGGTGCCCGCCAAGCTCTATCTGCCTGCGAGGCCTAGCTTGGGTGCAGGGTCAGTGCCGCTGGTTGTTTTCTCCCACGGGATTGGTGGCTCCATGGACGGCTACAGCTACCTGGGGCGCTACTTTGCAGCGCACGGTTATGCCAGCTTGCACGTGCAGCATGTGGGTAGCGACCGCCAAATCTGGCGGGGCAACCCGCTGACACTGGTTTCGCGCTTATCCGATGCGGCGCAAGACACCGAAGCGCTGCATCGTGTGAAGGATGTCAAGTTCGCACTCGACCGCCTGCTGGACGATCCGGTTGGCAGAGTCATTGACGGCCAACGCCTCATTGCAGCGGGTCACTCCTACGGGGCCAATACCACGATGCTGCTGGCCGGTGCCAAGGTGGATATGAATGGCAATACGGTGTGGGTCAAAGACCCGCGCTTTGGTGCCGCCATCCTGATTTCAGCGCCCCCGTTTTATGGCCTGGGTGATCCGCTCAAAATTGTGTCAGGCATAGACGTGCCCACGCTGCATATCACTGCGACGGCCGATGACATTCAAATCCCGGGCTACGGCTCTGGTGTGGCGGACCGCCTGGCGCTGTACCAGGCGACCGGTGCAACCACGCAGGCCGCCAAAGTGCTGGCGGTTTTCAAGGATGGCTCGCACAGCATCTTTACCGATCGCATGGGAACGGGCGGCGCCACGCTCAATCCCAAAGTGAAGGTGGCGACCCGCCAGCTGGCGTTGGCATTTCTGAATTGGCTGCACGGCAAAGACACTGCTGCGCTGGAGCGCTGGTCTGGGCAAAACGCGATGCTCTTGTCGCAGTTTGAAAAGGTAGCGCTGTAGGGCTGGAATTACGGCGCGTCGGTGGGTGCCCAGCAGCGCGTGCCCACGGCATCCAGGTGGGTGAGGTACAGGCGCACCTCAAACTCCAGCTGGTGGTAGGCCGGCTCCATATAGGTGCACAGCTGGTAGAAGGCCTTGTCGTGGTTGCGCTCGCGCAGGTGGGCCAATTCGTGCACCACGATCATTTTCAGGAACTCGGGCGGGCAGTCCTTGAACAGGGACGCAATGCGAATCTCACGCTTGGCCTTGAGCTTGCTGCCCTGCACGCGTGACACCGTGGTGTGTGTGCCCAGCGCGTGCTGGACGATCTGCAGCTTGCTGTCAAACGCCACCTTGGCTACCGGCTCGGCGCCACGCAGGTGTTCGGTTTTGAGCGCCTGCACGTAGTCGTACAAGGCCCGGTCAGTGCGCACACCGTGGGCATTGGGGTATTTCTTGAACAGCCAGGCACCCGTGCGCTGGCCATCCAGCATCTGCTGCACCTGGGCCAGCGTATCGGGCGGGTAGCCCTGCAGAAACTTCCATTGCACGGTTGCTACTGATTTCATAGCTATGCAACCATGTTTTACGGGGGCTGAAGGCCTGAAACGCTCTAGACCTCGCGGCGCAGGGCTGGGAACAGGATCACGTCGCGGATGCTGGCGCTATCGGTCAACAGCATCATCAGGCGGTCAATACCCACACCGCAGCCACCGGTAGGGGGCATGCCGTATTCCAGCGCACGCACAAAGTCGTGGTCAAAGTGCATGGCCTCGTCGTCGCCGCTGTCCTTGGCGGTCACCTGGGCGTGGAAGCGGGCGGCCTGGTCTTCGGCGTCGTTCAATTCGCTAAAGCCATTGCCAAATTCACGGCCGGTGATGTAGAGCTCAAAACGCTCGGTCACTTCGGGGCGTTCGTCGTTGGCACGGGCCAGTGGCGAGATCTCGGTGGGGTGCTCCATGATGAAGGTGGGGTTCCACAGCTTCTCTTCCACGGTTTCTTCAAAGTACAGCACCTGCAGGCTGGCCAGGCTGCGGCCTTCCAGGCGGTTCTTGGCCTCGGTCAGGCCCAGCTTCTTGACGGCGTTGGTCAGCCAGACGGGGTCGTTGACGTTGTCACCTGCGTCGGTGTACTTGCGGATGGCTTCGACGATGGTCAGGCGCTCAAAAGGCTTGCTCAGGTCGACCGGTTTACCGGCGTAGGTAAGCTGCAGCGAGCCGGTGGCGCGCTGGGCGGCGTCGCGGATCAGCGCTTCGGTGTAGTCCATCAGGTCCTGGTAGTTCCAGTAGGCCGCGTAGAACTCCATCATTGTGAACTCGGGATTGTGGCGCACGCTGATACCTTCGTTGCGGTAGCTGCGGTTGATCTCGAACACGCGCTCAAAGCCACCGACGATCAGGCGCTTGAGGTACAGCTCGGGCGCGATGCGCAGGAACATCTCCTGGTCCAGCGCGTTGTGGTGGGTCTTGAAGGGCTTGGCATTGGCACCGCCGGGAATGGGGTGCAGCATGGGTGTTTCCACTTCCAGGAAGTCGTGGCTCACCATGAATTCGCGCAACGCGCTGACGGCCTTGCTGCGCGCCATGAAGCGTTTGCGCGCTTCCACGTCGGTCATCAGGTCCACATAGCGCTGGCGGTACTTGGTTTCCTGGTCGGCCATGCCGTGGAACTTGTCAGGCATGGGGCGCAGGCTCTTGGTCAAGAGGCGTACGCTGGTGGCGTGAATGGACAACTCACCGGTCTTGGTCTTGAAGACCTTCCCTTCGGCGGCAACGATGTCACCCAGGTCCCAGTGCTTGAACGCGGCGTACAGATCGGCACCCACGTCTTCACCCTTGACATAAATCTGGATGCGTCCGCCAGTCGTGCCAAAGGATGCATCTTGCAGGGTGCAGAAGCTGGCCTTGCCCATCACACGCTTGAGCATCATGCGACCGGCCACCTTGGCGGTGATATTCAGGGCTTCGAGCTCTTCGGTGGTCCGGGTATCAAACTCGGCAAACAGGGCCTCTGCCTTGTGGCTGGGCTTGTAGTCATTGGGAAAGGCCACGCCTTTGCCGTCAACCTGCTGCTGGCGAATGGCCTTGAGTTTTTCGCGGCGCTCCAGGATCAGCTGGTTTTCGTCCTGGGGTGCGGGGGCGGGAGCAGAAGCGTTGGAGTCAGACATGGAGGTGGGCAGAGGGTGTGTCAAAGAAGGTGGCTATTGCCGGTCAGAACCCTTGATTCTAAGAGGCGTGGTACGTATATGATGCAAACGCCCTTTTTCATTGGACACCATGCTCTACCAAATCACCTCTTTGCTGCTGGAAGTGGCGGCCGGTTTGATCGCCGGAACCTGCTTGCTGCGCCTGTACATGCAGTACCAGCGCATACCCATGTCGGTGCGCTCGGGTAACCCGCTGGCCAAGTTCATTTTTGCGCTGACCGATTGGCTGGTGCTGCCACTGCGCCGGGTGATTCCGGCTGTGGGCCGTTGGGATCTGGCCAGCCTGGTGGGGGCCTTCCTGATTCAGCTGGCGCAGTTTCTGATTTTGTGGGCGCTGACCGGCATGGGTGCCAATCTGGTTTCGGTGGTGGTCATGGCAGCATTTGGCCTGGTGCGCATGGCTATCTCAGGCATGACCGGCTTGGTCATCATTTATGCCATCCTGACCTGGGTGCAGACCCAGTCGGTGGCGGCTGATTTTCTGGAGCGGCTGGTCATGCCACTCTTGATACCGATACGTCGGGTAGTGCCCCTCGTTGGGGGCGTAGACCTGTCGCCGCTGGCGCTGCTGCTCATTCTGCAGATTGCCGGCATTGTGCTGGGCAATCTGCAGGCTGCGGTGCTGGTTGCGCTTTGAGGGCGGTTTTCTAGATGACGGCGTCAGCCGGCTGGCGTTGGAGCATGGCCAGTGAATTGGCCACTGTTTTGCGCAGCTCGCGGCGGTCGCAAATCAGGTCGACCGCGCCTTTGGTCTGCAAAAATTCCGAGCGCTGGAAGCCTTCTGGCAAAGTCACCCGCACCGTGGATTCGATCACGCGGGGGCCGGCAAAACCGATCAGGGCCTTGGGCTCGGCAATCACGATATCGCCCAGGAAAGCAAAACCGGCGCTGACGCCACCCATGGTCGGGTCGGTCAACACGCTGATGTAAGGCAGGCCCTTTTTGGCCAGACGGGTCAGAGCGGCATTGGTTTTGGCCATCTGCATCAGGCTCAACAAACCTTCTTGCATGCGCGCGCCCCCGGTGGCGGTAAAACACAGGAAGGGCACCTTTTGTTCAACAGCCGCTTCCACGCCACGCACAAAACGCTCGCCCACAACGGAGCCCATGCTGCCGCCCATGAAGTCGAACTCAAAACAGGCCGCAACCAGGCTTACGCCATGCACGGCGCCGCCCATGACCACCAGTGCATCGGTCTCGCCGGTGTTTTCCAGGGCTTCTTTCAGGCGGTCGGGGTATTTGCGGCTGTCCTTGAACTTCAGCGGGTCGACGGGCAGCACTTCCTGGCCAATTTCGAAGCGGCCTTCGTTGTCCAGGAACACATTGAGGCGCGCGCGTGCGCCGATGCGATGGTGGTGGCTGCAGGTGGGGCAGACGTTTTGGTTTTGCTCCAGGTCCGTCTTGTACAGCACGGACTCACAACTGGGGCACTTGACCCACAGGCCTTCAGGGACGCTGCGGCGGTCGGCCGGGTCGGTTTGCTGAATTTTTGGGGGAAGTAATTTTTCAAGCCAGCTCATAGATAGACCTTTGAGGTTAATGACGCCAAGTCATGGGGAACGGCATCGGCAGACTGGTGATTGTATTTCCTCTGCTTAGTCCGTTTGGACTATTGGCGTCTGCTGCCTCCGCAAGGATACTAGGTTGCGAAAAACTGATTTTTCACCATCCTTTTGACCCCAGGAGTTCTCTTACCCATGAAAAATACCCTAAAGAGCAAGTACGTGGTGGCTGCTTGTTTGGCTCTGTTGGCCGGTATGGCAAGTGCTGAGACTTTTTCCAACACCCACGACAACACCATTTACTACTTCGGCCAGCCCGACACCACCAGCTATGGCCAGGTGTTTACCTCGGCTGGCGGCACACTGACCGACTGGTCTTTTTACGCTGACGAAGGTAATGCCGGTAACTTGGGCCTGGTGATTGCCAATTGGGATGGCAGCAAGGCAACAGGCCCCGCTCTGTACCAGAGCTCGGTGTTCTCCTACGCTGGTGGCGCACAGGCGCTGATGTTCAGTGGTATCAATCACACATTTTCTGCCGGTACCTATATCGCCTATTTGACCGTTGCAGGCATTAGCGGTGGTGCTTCGAATGTTGGCATTGGTGGTTCCAACTCGAATGGTGGCATGCCCGGCGGTTTCCGCTTCCTCAACTCTGGTGGTGTGGACCCACTGACCCTCAACAACAGCTGGAGCAGCTGGGGTGTTGCCAACATGCAGTACTCGGCCAACTTTGTGTCCGCTGTGCCCGAGCCTGAATCCCTGGCTTTGATGCTGGCGGGTCTGGGTATTGTGGGTGCGGTTGCACGCCGCAAGGCACGCAAGCAAGCCTGAAGCTTTTGCACTTGAAAGAAACCCCGCTTTGGCGGGGTTTCTTGCTTTTGGGGAAGAGCGCGGCTCAGTCGCCCTGGGCTCCGGAGTCCATGGCCGAGCGCACCTCCTGCAGGAATTGTTGCGCTGCGCCGCAAACGGTTTCGCGGGGCTGGTTTTCCAGCAGCTGGATGATCTTGCTGCCAATGACCACCGCGTCTGCCACCCGTGCAATGGTTTTGGCGGTTGCCGCGTCACGAATGCCAAAGCCCACACCTACGGGCACCTGGATATGCTGGCGGATGCGGGGCAGCATGGCCTCTACCGCGCTCACGTCCAGTGCACCGGAGCCGGTGACGCCTTTGAGCGACACGTAGTAGACATACCCGCTGGCCACGCGGGCTACCTGCTGCATGCGCGTCTCTGTGCTGGTGGGTGCCAGCAAAAAGATCAGGTCCATGTTGTGTGCGCGCAGGTCTGCTGCAAAGGCCTCGCACTCTTCTGGCGGATAGTCGACGATCAATACCCCGTCTACTCCCGCTTCTGAGGCATCCTTCACGAAGGGGCTGCTGATGCCGTCTTTGGCATGCTTCTGGTCGTAGCGCTCCACCGGGTTGGCGTAGCCCATCAGCACGATGGGGGTTGTGGTGTTGGTTTGGCGGAAGGTACGCACCATGTCCAGAATCTGGACCAGGCCAATGCCAAAAGCCAGTGCCTTGTCACCGGCTTTCTGGATGATCGGACCGTCGGCGCTGGGGTCGGAGAAGGGTACGCCCAGCTCGATGACATCCGCGCCACCTGCGACCATGGCGTGCATCAGTTCGGGGGTGATATCGGCGAACGGGTAGCCGGCGGTAACGAAGGGAATCAGCGCCTTGCGGCCCTGGGTCTTCAGTGTGGTGAAGGTCGTCGCGATGCGGCTCATGCTACCACCTTGATAGCAGCCAATGCAGCAGATACGGGGGCTACGGCCACATTTCCCTTTACAGACTGTCCGGTACAGCTGGGTCGGCAGAAGAACTCCCCATTGCTCAAATCGGCCACGGTACCGATGTCTTTGTCACCACGGCCCGACAGATTGACCAGAATGGATTGGTCGGGTCGCATGGTTTTGGCGAGCTTCATGCCATAGGCCACGGCGTGGCTGGACTCCAGCGCGGGAATGATGCCTTCGGTGCGGCACAGGTAGTGGAATGCGTCCAGCGCTTCCTTGTCGGTGATGCCCACGTATTCGGCACGACCGATATCGGCCAGAAAGGCGTGCTCAGGGCCCACGCCGGGGTAGTCCAGGCCCGCGCTGATGCTGTGTGTCTCAGTCACCTGGCCATTGTCGTCTTGCAGCACATAGGTGCGGTTGCCGTGCAGTACGCCGGGGCTGCCACGCTGTATCGACATGGAGTGTTTGCCACTGTCTGCGCCTTCGCCTGCGGCTTCGACGCCGATCAGGCGCGTGGCTTCATGGGCGATGTAGGGGTGGAAAATGCCCATGGCGTTGGACCCGCCGCCGACACAGGCAACCACCGCGTCGGGCTGTTCGCCTTTGCAAGCTGCGGCTTTCAGCATCTCGGGCATCTGTACCAGGCATTCATTGCCAATCACGCTTTGGAAATCCCGGACCATCATGGGGTAGGGGTGGGGTCCGGCCACGGTGCCGATGATGTAGAAAGTGTTGTCCACGTTGGCAACCCAGTCGCGCATGGCTTCGTTCAGCGCGTCTTTCAGCGTCTTGCTTCCGCTTTCCACTGGCACCACGGTGGCGCCCAGCAGCTTCATGCGGTAGACATTGGGGCTTTGGCGTTTGACGTCTTCGCTGCCCATGTAAACCACACATTCCAGTCCGTAACGGGCGCAGATGGTGGCCGTGGCCACGCCGTGCTGGCCGGCGCCGGTTTCGGCAATCACGCGCGGTTTGCCCATGCGTTTGGCGAGCATGGCCTGGCCGATCGTGTTGTTGATCTTGTGGGCGCCAGTGTGGTTCAGGTCTTCGCGCTTCAAAAAGATCTGCGCGCCGCCCATTTCACGGCTCATGCGGGCGGCATGGTAAACCGGGGAGGGGCGGCCCACAAAGTGGGCGAGCTCGGATTTGAACTCGGCCAGAAAGGCCGGATCGTGCTGGTACTTGGCGTAGGCGTCTTTGAGTTCGTTGATGGCGTGGGTTAGTGTCTCGGACACAAAACTGCCGCCGTATTTTCCGAAGTGTCCGGTCGGGTCCGGTTGTTGGTATGCGTACATGGTCTTACTCCGCGAGGGCAGAACCGGCACGCTGGGTGTGGCCTGTTCTGCCTATGAATGAAGAAATTGTTGGTCTGCCGCCCGCACGGCTGCGACAAACTGTTGAATCTTGAGGGGGTCCTTGATGCCCCTGAGGGGCTTGCCCTGAGCGTCCACGGCTTCTACGCCGGAGCTCACGTCCACGGCCAGCGTTTTACAGCGCGGCCGAACCAGAGCGATCCCATCGCCCACGTTTGCAGGTGTGAGTCCACCACTCAAGACGAGGTGAGCGTTGACGCTTGGAGGAAGAAGTGACCAATTGAATGCCTTGCCGCTGCCACCAAATCCATCGACGTGCGCGTCGAGCAGAATGGCTTGTGCGTTTGAGTAATCGTTGGCGAATTGTACGAGGTCAAAGCTGGCAGCGGTATCGTCCAGTGGAATACGCGCCGCCCGCACCCAAGGGCGTTTGCTCTCCAGCGTGGCCCGATGGCAGTCCTGTGGACTTTCATCTCCATGAAATTGGACGGTAGCCCCCGCAATCATTGAACATGCTGCTATTACTTCTGTAGCGAGTGCATTCACTACCAGCAGTACAGGCGTTACAAAAGGTGGCAGGCGTTTGGCTAGCTCGGCTGCGCGCTGCACCGTGACAGCGCGTGGACTTTTGGCGTACAGCACAAAACCAATCGCATCAGCACCGGCTGCGACGGCTGCGTCTACCTGGTCTTCGCGGGTCAGGCCGCAGATTTTTATTCGTGTCCTCATGGAAGGCCATCATACGCAGGTGCGCGGTCGGGGATGCCCCACTTGGCGTCATACCGGGGCCCCAGAAAATACAGGCCATCGGGGGAAAAGGTAGGGGCAGCCGCACGGCGGTCGCGTGCTGCCAGCACTTGGGCCATCCACTCGGGAGGTTTTTTGCCCTGTCCGATTTGCACCAGGCAGCCCATGATGTTGCGGATCATGTGGTGCAGAAAAGCATTGGCTTCGAACTCAATGCGCCAGTAGGAGCCGCGTTTGCTGAAGGCGATCTCCATCAGGTTCTTGACGGGGCTCAAGGCCTGGCATTGCGAGGCCCTGAATGATGTGAAATCGTGCTCCCCCAGTAATATGTCGGCGGCTTTCCGCATGGCATCAGCGTCCAGCGAGCGAAACGCCCAGCCAACCCGGCCCTGGTCAATGCTGGGGCGTATGGTGGATTCGTACAACACGTAGGCATAGCGGCGCGAGGTGGCACAGGCGCGGCAGTGGAATCCTTCGGGGGGGATGACCGCCCATTGCACGGCAATGTCGCGCGGCAAGTTGGCATTGGTGCCGCGCACCCAGGAGTAGGTGTCGCGTTCCAACTGCGTGTCGAAGTGCACCACCTGCATGATGCCGTGCACACCCGAATCGGTGCGTCCGGCGCAAAGCGTGGAGACAGGCTGCGCAGCAAATTTGGCCAGGGCGGCCTCCAGCTTATCCTGCACAGTCAGCCCCGAGAGCTGGCTTTGCCAGCCCTGGTAGGCTTGTCCGTTATAGCTGATTCCTAGCGCGACCCTCACGGCAAGATGTACTTGTCAGTAGCGCTGCCCGCCAAACGGCGGTATCAGCTCAGGTTTGCCAGTGCGCGTTGTGCCTTTGCGCGCATGTCACCGGTGGCTTCGGCAATCACTTCCTCTATCAAAGCGCGGGCGCCGTCTTCGTCACCAATGGAAACGAACTCGTCGGCCAGTGCCAACTTGGTTTCCAGCGGGTCTTCCGTCAGGTTGTCCGAGGCGGTAGGCTGTTCAGACGCCGGGCCATCCAGATCGAGCGACAGCGAGCCCAAATCAAACTCGAGCATGCCAGAGTCTTTGGCTTCTGCCACTGGAGCGGCTGCTACGGGAGCTGGCGCTGTGGCATTGAACTCAGGTGCTGGATGGTGGTCCACGGCGGGTTCATCCAGATCCATGGACAGCGAAATTTCAGGCAGTGCGCCAGGGGCCTCATACATAGGCTGAGGCTCTGCTGCCGGCGCGGCAACGGGTTCTTCGAGAGGCAGATCGAAGTCCATGGACATGTCCATGTCCATCGGAGCATGGGCGTCAGAACCGGGTGCAGCAGGCATTTTGATCGTTTGCTCAACCTTGGCCTGACTGAAGTCGTTCTTGCTCAGTTCCGTAACAGCTGGAGCGGGTTCTTCGTCTAGCGAAAAGTCCAGGTCCAGATCCAAGTCGACACCAGAAACAGACTCACCTGCATCAGCGCGCACCGGCTGCGGTATGGTGCTGTTGCCAAATGTTGAAGCGCTTGCAGCAGCCATCGGAAGAATGCTGTTGCCCTCACCTGTTGGGGCGCCACCAGGCTGGTACAACGGGTTGCCGGGATCAAATCCCATACCCATTTCACAAATACGTGTCCAATCAGGGCTGTTGTTTCCCGTCAGCTGGAATGCATGGGTAGCGGTTGCTTCAAAGTTTTTGGCATCGCGGCGTTTGGCGAAAATCTCCAGCAGCTTCGTGTGGATTGCCAAGCGGCCAGGGTTGGTCCGAACAGCCTCCCGCAAGATTTCCTCGGCTTGCAAATCCCGTCCGTAGGCCAGGTAAACATCGGCTTCTGCAACGGGATCCACATCGTCTGCGGCATCGAGCTGGCTGGCGGAGTACACCATCGATGAACCGGTGGCCGAGTTCTCGTTGTTCGTATCCACCCGCTGACCACCGCTGGCGCCGAAGAATGAATCTGGCTGCAGACGGCTTTCCAAAAAGGAGCTGTCCATGTGCGACTGGCTGTTCTTGCGCTGGCGGTTGCGCCAGAAGGCAAAGCCACCCAATAGTGCGATCAAGCCACCGGCCGCAAAGGGCAGCACCGGGTTGCCCAGGAGTTCATCCAGCAAGCTGGTTTCTTCCACCGGTGGCGGTACTGGCACTACTGGTTTGGGTTTGGCTGGAGCCGAGGCCGGCACGCTTGCGGGGGCACTTGCAACCGCAGCAGCAGAGACCGCAGCGGACGGAGCCGGGACTGGGGCCGAAGCGACGGGTGTGGGCGCAACAGGTGCAGAGGGCGGTTGTGATGCAGGTGCAGAAGCCGCTACGACAGGCGCAACGGGTGGGGGCATTGCCACAGCAACTGCTGGAACCGATGGTGTGGCGGCAGGTTTGGCCTGCGATGCTGGTGCAGCTGCGGCGGCGGGTGCTGCTGCACTGGCTCCGCCGAGTTTTTTCAGATCGCTGATGTTTTTGGAGATTTCAGCAGCTCTGGCAGCCGCTTCTTTTTCAGCACGCTCCTTGGCTATCTTCGTGTCTTCTGTCTTGGATTGAACCGATCCTTTGGACAGTGTCAACTTGTCAGGTGTGGCTACAGTTGCCTTCTTGTCTTCTACTTTCGTGTCTATGGCACCACTGCTCTTGCGCGCAGGAGCGGCTACAGCGGCAATGGGTGCATTGCCGGCCAGGTTGCGACGGAATTCATTGAAATCCTTGCTTTGCGCGACTACGGTTTGTGTAGCTTCTGCAGCTGAAAGAGCCTGTGCCTGTTCGGCACTGGGCAAATCAACAACAGCGCCTGCGCGGATTCGGTTGATATTGCTGTTGACAAATGCGTCTGGGTTGGTGCGCAACAGCGCTACCAGCATCTGGTCAAGGGATACGCCAGCGGGCTTTGCGTTGGCGGCGATTTTGCTAGCGGTGTCCCCGGATTTGACGACGACACGGCGCGCATCGTCAGACGGCGAAGCCACAACGGCTGGTTTGGGTTGGCTGGCGGCGACTGGTCGCTGCGCAGGCGTACTGCGTGCCGGTTCTGAGGGGGCGGGCGCCGTAGGCGTAGTTGCCCGACCCGCCCTGGGTGTTACCGCTGGTGTCGAAGTTTGAGGCAAAGTGGTCGCAACCGGCGCCTGGCTTCGCAGCACTGGCGGGTCAAACAACATGGTGTAGTCACGCAAAATGCGGCCAGAGGACCAGCTTGCCTCAATGATCATGTCCACAAACGGGTCATTCACTGGGCGGTCACTACTCAGGCGAATATAGGCGCGGCCATCGGCCCGGCGCTGAAGCGTGGCCTGCAGGCTTGCCATGGCGGCGTTGTATTCGAGCCCAGCAGC
Organism: uncultured Rhodoferax sp.; assembly: GCA_963513355.1. Lineage (GTDB taxonomy): Bacteria > Pseudomonadota > Gammaproteobacteria > Burkholderiales > Burkholderiaceae_C > Allorhodoferax. The sequence continues at coordinate 15,056 of CAUPQG010000034.1, forward strand.
GGCAAAAGCAGCGGGGGAGGCTACGCCAGCTTTCAGGGATGAGGCCTCTTCAGCATTGATGTCAGGAACATCAATTTCCGCTCGAAGGGGTTCGCCCAGCGCTGACTGAACCGTGATGCGACCAAGCGAAAGCGCCAAAGCCCCAGTGGTGGTGAGACCGAGTAGCGCAATGGCCGCAGCCGCTACAGCGGTCTTTTGCCAACGATGTGACTTTGCTATCAATTTATATGCCTCCGGTGCTGCTCGCGAGCCGCAATTACTGTGCTTATTTGCGGCCCAAAAGCCAGACTCTCAAAACGTAAAAAGTACCATAACATCAATGTCTTAGGCTGACAAGCTAAGAAAGCGCTTAACTTTCAAAGCCATGCCAGCCGTCCATGATCTTGGTACTCTTTTGTTGCCTTGCGACAACGACTCGGGAGTGTAATCTGTACGGAAGGTCCCGAGTTGCATTTAATTAAGCGGACAGCAAAATGCGTAGCATCCGTCGCAGTGGCTCCGCGGCTCCCCAGAGCAATTGGTCACCGATGGTGAAGGCGCCAACGTACTGTGGTCCCATGGCCAGTTTGCGCACACGGCCAACCGGAATCGTCATGGTGCCCGTCACCGCCACAGGCGTCAGGTCCTTGATGGTGGCTTCGCGGGTGTTGGGAACGACCTTGACCCACTCATTGTCCGCCGCCATCATGGCTTCCAGGTCGGCCACGGGTACGTCCTTGTTCAGCTTGAAGGTCAGAGCCTGACTGTGGCAGCGCATCGCACCGACGCGCACACAGAAGCCGTCCACGGGGATGGCAGGGGTGCTGAAGCCTTCGCCCATACCCATGATCTTGTTGGTCTCGGCCATGCCCTTCCACTCTTCCTTGGACTGGCCATTGCCCAGGTCCTTGTCGATCCAGGGGATCAAGGAGCCGCCCAGTGGTACGCCAAAATTGGCGGTTTCCGCGGAAGTTAGTGCTCGCTGCTTTGCAATCACCTTGCGGTCTATTTCCAGGATGGCACTCTTGGGGTCATCCAGCAGGGCTTTGACTTCCGCGTTCAAAGTGCCGTATTGGGTCAGCAGTTCACGCATGTGCTGGGCACCGCCGCCAGATGCTGCCTGGTAGGTCTGGGTGCTCATCCACTCCACCAGACCGGCTTTGTACAAGGCACCAACACCCATCAGCATGCAGCTGACGGTGCAGTTGCCACCGATCCAGTTCTTGCCACCGTTGGCCAGGGCCTTCTGGATCACGGGCATGTTGACCGGGTCCAGGATGATGACTGCGTCCTTGTCCATGCGCAGTGTGGAGGCGGCGTCGATCCAGTGGCCGTTCCAGCCGGCAGCGCGCAATTTGGGGAAAACCTCGGTGGTGTAGTCACCACCTTGGGCGCTGATGATGATGTCGCAACGTTTCAGGGCATCAATGTTGAAGGCGTCCTGCAGCGTGGTTTCGTTCTTGGCCTGGGCCGGGGCTTTGCCGCCGGAGTTGGACGTGGAGAAGAACACGGGTTCAATCAAATCGAAGTCGCCCTCGGTTTGCATACGGTCCATCAGAACCGAACCCACCATGCCGCGCCAACCGACGAGGCCTACGAGATTACCTACCTTCATGACATTGCCCTTTCAGAAAAAATTCAAAACACAGAATTTGGTCTGCCCGGCTCGTCTGGCCGGGTAGGGGCGCGACGAACCGGGCTGTTTAGCCTTTAATGGTTGTCGTCTTGGTGGTCGCAGGCAAAGCCGCCGACACACCAGCCCACGCGCCTGTGCTGCCGCAGAAGGGCAGTACCAGGGAAACGGGGCGATTGATTTGCATGGGCCGATTGTAAGCCAGATATTTACAAGGCCTTGACAACCGCATCACCCATTTCACGGGTGCTCACACGGGTCGTGCCTTCGCTGTAGATGTCGGCTGTGCGCAGGCCTTGCGCCAGCACCTTTTGCACCGCCGCTTCGATGCGCTGGGCAGAGGCTTCCTGGTTCAGGCTGAAGCGCAGCATCATGGCGGCACTGAGGATGGTCGCGAGCGGGTTGGCAATGCCTTTGCCAGCGATATCGGGTGCGCTACCGTGACTGGGTTCGTACAGGCCCTGGTTGCTGGAGTTCAGCGATGCCGAGGGCAGCATGCCGATCGAGCCCGTCAACATGGAGGCTTCGTCGGACAGGATGTCACCAAACATATTGCCCGTCACCACCACGTCAAACCGCTTGGGCGCCTTGACCAGTTGCATCGCCGCGTTGTCCACATACATGTGGTCCAGCTCCACGTCGGGGTACTGTAGGCCGACCTCGCTGACCACGTCTTTCCAGAACTGGAAGGTTTCCAGAACGTTGGCCTTGTCCACGCTGGTTACGCGTTTGCTGCGCTTGCGTGCCGCCTGGAAGGCGACGTGGGCGATGCGTTCGATCTCGGGACGCGAGTAACGCATGGTGTCGAAGGCTTCTTCGGCACCGGGGAAGTGGCCATCGGTGGCGATGCGGCGCCCACGGGGTTGGCCGAAATAGATGTCGCCGGTCAGTTCACGGATGATCAGAATGTCCAAGCCTGAGATCAACTCGGGCTTGAGGCTCGAGGCCCCCACCAATTGCTCGTAACAGATGGCAGGACGGAAGTTGGCGAACAGCCCCAGATTTTTGCGCAGACCCAGGATGGCTTGCTCGGGACGCAGGGGGCGGTCCAGCTTGTCGTATTTCCAGTCGCCCACGGCGCCGAACAACACGGCGTCTGCTTCTTTGGCCAACTTGAGTGTGGACTCGGGCAGGGGGTGGCCATGGGCCTCATAGGCGGCACCGCCAACCAGGGCGCTTTCCATTTCCAGGGGCAAGTCCAGAACGTTCAAGACCTTGACGGCCTCGGCGACGATTTCGGTACCAATGCCGTCACCCGGCAACACAGCGATTTTCATGAGAATCCTAATGGGTTGGGGTCAGACCACATCGCTTGCGCGAGTGGCCAGCCCTAAAATGCTATAAAAAACGTAGCTGCTTAGGCAGGCATTGTGCGGGCTAGCCAAGGCTTTTTCGTAAGACGCTCGGCTTCAAACGCCTTGATCTTGTCCGCGTGGCGCAGGGTCAGGCCGATGTCATCAAATCCGTTGAGCAAGCAGTATTTGCGAAAAGCCTGTACGTCAAACGGGATTTCCTCGCCCTGGGGCTTGACGATGACCTGGCGCTCCAGATCAATGGTCAGCTGGTAGCCTGGGAAGGCCAGAGCCTCATTGAACAACTGATCCACCAGCGCTTCACTCAGCACAATGGGCAGCAGGCCGTTCTTGAAGCTGTTGTTGAAGAAGATGTCAGCGTAGCTGGGCGCGATGATGGCGCGAAAGCCATACTGGTCCAGCGCCCAGGGCGCGTGCTCGCGCGACGAACCGCAGCCGAAATTCTTGCGTGCCAGCAGGATGGAGGCACCTGCATAGCGGGGCTGGTTCAGCACAAAGTCGGGGTTGGGTTTGCGGCTGGCGGGGTCCTGGCCAGGAAAACCCGCGTCCAGGTAGCGCCATTCGTCAAACAGGTTTTGGCCGAAACCGGTCTTGCGGATGGACTTGAGAAATTGCTTGGGAATGATGGCATCCGTGTCCACGTTCTCGCGGTCCATGGGTGCCACCAGGCCCTTGTGCAGGGTGAAAGGGGTCATTTTTTGGCTGCGCCTTCGATTTTTTCGCCGGCTTTCTGGATGTCCTGGCCCACACCCTTGACGGTATTGCAAGCGGTCAACAGCAACAGGGCAGATGCGCACACAGCGTAAACGATGGTTTTCATGGTGGTGTCCTCTCGGTGGGGTTGGGGGTTAAACGAATTTGCGGATGTCGACAAAATGGCCATGGATGGCCGCAGCTGCTGCCATGGCCGGGCTGACGAGGTGGGTTCGTCCACCCGCGCCCTGGCGGCCTTCAAAATTGCGGTTGCTGGTGGAGGCGCAACGCTCTCCAGGCTCCAGCCGGTCGGCGTTCATGGCCAGGCACATGGAGCAACCGGGTTCACGCCACTCAAAGCCAGCCGCCTTGAATATTTCGTGCAGGCCTTCACGCTCGGCCTGGTCTTTCACCAAACCGGATCCCGGTACGACCATTGCGAGTTTGATGTTCTTGGCAACTTTCTGGCCCAGTTTCTTGACCACCGCTGCAGCTTCGCGCATGTCTTCGATACGGCTGTTGGTGCAGGAGCCGATGAACACTTTGTCGACAAACAGGTCGTTGAGTGGTTTGCCAGGTTCCAAACCCATGTAGGTCAACGCACGCTCAATGGCACCGCGTTTGTTGGCATCTTTCTCCTTGTCCGGGTCGGGCACGCGGGCATCGATGCCCAACACCATTTCAGGCGAGGTGCCCCAGGTCACTTGGGGAATGATCTCGGTGGCGTCCAGCTCGACGACGGTGTCAAACTGAGCTCCCACGTCCGAGTGCAGCGTTTTCCAGAAGGCTACCGCCTGGTCCCATTCCACGGCTGCTGCTTCGGGGCTTGAAGCATTGGCGCCGGGGGCCAAGGGGCGGCCCTTGACGTACTCGATGGTCTTTTCGTCCACAGCCACCAAGCCCGCGCGTGCACCGGCTTCAATGGCCATGTTGCAGACGGTCATGCGGCCTTCCATGGACAGGGCACGTATGGCCGAACCACCAAACTCAATGGTGTAACCGGTGCCACCGGCCGTGCCTATCTTGCCGATGATGGCCAGCACGATGTCCTTGGCAGTAATGCCCTGGGCAACGGCGCCTTCCACTTTCACCAGCATGTTCTTGGCCTTTTTTGCCAGCAGGGTTTGCGTGGCCATGACGTGTTCGACTTCACTGGTGCCAATGCCGTGGGCCAGTGCGCCAAAGGCGCCATGTGTGGACGTGTGTGAATCACCACAGACGACCGTCATGCCCGGCAAGGTCGCGCCGTTTTCGGGCCCGATGACATGGACGATGCCCTGGCGTTTGGACAGGAACGGGAAGAAGGCCGCGGCGCCAAACTCCTTGATGTTGGCATCCAGCGTGGTCACCTGCTCTTTGCTGGTCGGGTCGGTGATTCCGTCGTACCCCAATTCCCAGCCCGTGGTGGGTGTGTTGTGGTCCGCGGTGGCCACGATGGAACTCACGCGCCAGACCTTGCGGCCCGCTACGCGGAGTCCTTCAAAGGCTTGGGGGCTGGTCACTTCGTGGACCAGATGGCGGTCGATGTAAAGAATGGACGTGCCGTCCTCTTCGGTGTGGACAACATGGTCGTCCCAAAGCTTGTCGTAAAGCGTGCGTGCCATAGAGATGTTTTCCTTGTGAAACTGGATTCTAGGCCTTGGCCCCCGGCTGCGGGGGCATGGCGGTGAGGTGGTCCACCAGCAAACGTGCGGTGTGCGGTAGGGTCGAGAAATCGCGGGCTACCAGCTCGATGCGGCGTGTGGTCCACGCATCGGTCAGGGTCACAGCAGTAAGCCCACCCGCGCTGTGCATCAGCGTAAAGGCGCGCAAGGGCATGACGCCTATGCCCAGTCCGTTGAGAATCATGCGGCCCATGGCGTCCAGTCCACTGACCTGTATGCGCAACTTGATGCTTTGCCCCAGCGTAGCCGCGGCCTGGCGCATGGCGACGTAGATGGAACTGTTGGAGTGCAGACCCACATGGTCGTAGGCCAGGGTTTCTTCAAAGGCTACGCGGGGCTTGCCAGCCAGTGCATGGCCTGTGGGCACGATGAGCACGAGCTGGTCTTGTCGGTAGGGTAGGGTCTGCAGTTCGCCCACGCCATCTGCCGTGTTGCAGATGCCAAGGTCTGCTGCACCTTCTTGCACCGCGCGCAACACTTCGCTGCTGAGGTGTTCTTCCAGGTCGATCTTGACGCCCTGGTGTGCGTGAACGAAGGCACCTAGGTCCTCAGGCAAAAATTGCACCGTGGCCGAGATGCTGGCATGTACCCGTACCTGGCCGCGCACGCCGTCGGCATATTCGCCGAATTCGGACTGCATGCGCTCCAGGCTGAACAACACAGCCCGCGCGTGCTGCAGCAGGCTTTGTCCCGCAGGCGTGGGGTGCACGCCACGCGAGTGGCGGTGCAAAAGTGCTGTGCCCAACGTGGCCTCCAGATCACTGAGCCGCTTGCTCAGGGCCGAAGGCGCGATGAACTCCCGCTGCGCGGCCTTGCCGATGCTTCCGAGCTCGCAGACAGCGGCAAAGAGCTGAAGCGAGGTCAGGTCCATGCGGCGGGCGAAACTGCGGTCAGGGGTGTTCATGGGACGTTAGAGGCATCGTTGATGGCGATGCGTTGGCGTATTTTCCTACAGTATTAGATGAGTTGTCATCGCGTATTGCGATGGAAGGTATGGCAAACCGTGCTGGCGGATTGTTCTATGCAGAAATGGCCTGTAGCCCCCGAGAAATCTATGCAAGCTGCTATAAAAGATGTAGCAAATAAAAAGCCCGCCAGTGTTGACCACTGACGGGCTCTAGATGGGAGGCAGCGGATTAGCGTTGTGCGATGGGCGCTACGTCACGCTTATCAGAGCCCGTGAACAACTGGCGGGGGCGGCCGATCTTGTACTCGGGGTCGCCAATCATTTCGTTCAACTGGGCGATCCAGCCGACGGTTCGGGCCAGCGCAAAAATCGCAGTGAACAGGCTGACTGGGATTCCGATGGCGCGTTGCACGATGCCGGAGTAGAAGTCGACATTGGGGTAGAGCTTGCGCTGCACAAAGTAGTCGTCTTCCAGGGCGATCTTTTCTAGGGCCATGGCCAGCTTGAACAGCGGGTCGTTTTCCAGGCCCAGGGCTGCCAAGACTTCCTTGCAGGTCTCTTGCATCAGCTTGGCGCGGGGGTCGTAGTTCTTGTACACGCGGTGGCCAAAGCCCATGAGCTTGACGCCGGAGCTCTTGTCCTTGACCTTTTCCATGAATTCACCGACCTTGCTGATGCCACCCATTTTCTGGATGTCTTCCAGCATGTTGAGGCAGGCTTCGTTGGCACCGCCGTGGGCCGGACCCCAAAGGCAAGCCTCACAGGCAGCGATGGCCGCAAACGGGTTGGTGCCCGAGCTGCCGCACAGGCGCACGGTGGATGTGGACGCGTTTTGCTCGTGGTCGGCGTGCAGTGTGAAGATGCGGTCCAGCGCACGCTCGATGACGGGGTTCACGACATAAGGCTCGCAGGGCGTGGCAAACATCATGTGCATGAAGTTGCCGGCATAGCTCAGGTCGTTCTTGGGGTACATGAAGGGCTGGCCCACGCTGTACTTGTAGGCCATGGCCACAAGGGTCGGCATCTTGGCAATCAGTCGGATAGCGGAGATGTCGCGGTGCTCAGGGTTGTTGATGTCGGTGCTGTCATGGTAGAAGGCCGACAGTGCGCCCACCAAGCCGGTCATGATGGCCATGGGGTGTGCATCACGGCGGAAGCCACGCAGGAAGAACTGCATCTGCTCGTTGACCATGGTGTGTTGGGTCACGCGCCTCGTGAAGTCGGCCTTGCCTGCGGCATTGGGCAGGTTTCCGTACAGCAGCAGGTGGCAGGTCTCCATGAAGTCGCAGTTGGTGGCCAATTGCTCGATAGGGTAGCCGCGGTACAACAGCTCGCCTTTGTCGCCGTCGATGTAAGTAATCGCTGACTGGCACGCCGCCGTGGACAAAAAGCCCGGGTCGTAAGTAAACATTCCGGTTTGCGCGTAGAGCTTGCGGATGTCTACGACATCGGGTCCGACACTACCCTGGTACACCGGCAGTTCAACGCTGGGGCTGCCATTACTGAAAGACAGTGTGGCTTTGTTGTCAGCTAATTTCATTTTCGACCTTTCAACAGTTTTTTCTCAACATACTCAAAACTTCGTGCACATCGTCGCAGTCCAGCGGCTCCGATACCTGCGCCAGTGACTTGCGTGCCAATTGCACATCCAGCAAGTCGTTGTCGCTCAAGTCCATCAACAAGCCCAAGGCGTTCGCCTGGCGCACCGTCAGCGTTTCACTAAAGTTGTTGAAGAACCGTTCGATGAACAAGTCGTTTTCCAGCAGCCCTCGGCGGCATCGCCACCGAAGCTTGCTCAGGGCCCGTTCATCCAGCAGCTCGTCTTCAACGTGTGACATGCTCATCAGACGGTACGCATCACCATCATTTCCTTGATCTTGCCAATCGCCTTGGTCGGGTTCAATCCCTTGGGGCAAACATCAACACAGTTCATGATGGTGTGGCAGCGGAACAGGCGGTAAGGATCTTCCAGGTTGTCCAGACGTTCACCAGTAGCCTGGTCGCGACTATCAGCCAGGAATCGGTAGGCCTGCAACAAACCGGCGGGGCCCACAAACTTGTCGGGATTCCACCAGAAGCTGGGGCAGCTGGTGGAGCAGCTGGCGCACAAGATGCATTCGTACAGGCCGTTCAACTCTTCACGTTCTTCAGGCGACTGCAGGCGTTCTTTTTCGGGCGGTACGGTGTCGTTGATCAGGTAAGGCTTGATCGAGTTGTACTGCTTGAAGAATTGCGTCATGTCCACGATCAGGTCGCGAATCACGGGCAGGCCTGGCAGCGGCTTCAACACGATCTTGCCGGGCAATGTCAGCATATTGGTCAGGCAAGCCAGGCCGTTCTTGCCATTGATGTTCATCGCATCGGACCCACACACGCCTTCGCGGCAGGAGCGGCGGAAGGATATGGTGGGGTCCACGGCCTTGAGCTTCATCAAAGCATCGAGCAACATGCGTTCATGGCCGTCGAGTTCTACCTCGATGTCCTGCATATAGGGCTTGGCGTCCTTGTCTGGATCGTAGCGGTAGATGGAGAAAGTGCGTTTGGTCATGTTCGGTGTCTCGCTTTAGAACGTACGGACTTTGAGAGGAACGGAGTCAACCGTCAGCGGTTTCATTTGCACGGGCTTGTAGGTCAGCGACTTGCTTTCGCTGTGCCACAGCGTGTGCTTGTGCCAGTCGGTGTCGTTGCGGCCGTTGGGGTGTTCGGGGCTGTCGCTGTAGTCGTCCACGGTGTGGGCGCCGCGGCTTTCGTGGCGGGCTGCAGCGGACACGATGGTGGCTTGGGCGGCTTCGATCAGGTTGACCACTTCCAGCGCTTCAATGCGGGCGGTATTGAAGACCTTGGACTTGTCTTCGAGCGTGATGGCTTCTACGCGCTTGCGCAGTTCGGCGATCTTGACCACGCCTTCGTCCATGCTCTTCTGTGTGCGGAACACACCGGCATGCAATTGCATGCTGGCACGCAGGTCGTCGGCCACGTTTTGTGCGTATTCGCCAGTGCTGGAGTTATCCAGGCGTGCCAAGCGTTCCAGCGTGCGGTCTGCCGCATCCTTGGGCAGCGGCTTGTGCGCCTTGGTTTTGCTTGCGAAGTCGACGATGTGGTTGCCAGCGGCGCGCCCAAACACCAGCAAGTCCAGCAGCGAGTTGGTGCCCAAGCGGTTGGCGCCGTGCACGCTGACGCAGGAGCATTCGCCCACCGCGTAAAGACCGTTGACCACCGCGTTATGCGCGTCACCCTTGGGCGTGACAACCTGGCCGTTGATGTTGGTGGGGATGCCGCCCATCTGGTAGTGGATGGTGGGCACAACTGGAATGGGTTCGCGGGTGATATCCACGTTGGCGAAGTTGACGCCAATTTCGTACACCGATGGCAGGCGCTTGTGGATGGTTTCTGCGCCCAGGTGGTCGAGCTTGAGCAAAACGTAGTCCTTGTTGGGACCACAGCCACGGCCTTCCTTGATTTCCTGGTCCATGGAGCGGGACACGAAATCGCGCGGTGCCAGGTCTTTCAGCGTGGGTGCATAACGTTCCATGAAGCGCTCACCATTGCTGTTCAGCAGAATCGCACCTTCACCGCGGCAGCCTTCGGTCAGCAGCACACCTGCGCCGGCCACGCCGGTGGGGTGGAACTGCCAGAATTCCATGTCCTGCAGCGGGATGCCAGCGCGTGCCGCCATGCCCAGGCCATCGCCGGTGTTGATAAAGGCATTGGTAGACGCTGCAAAGATGCGGCCTGCGCCGCCGGTTGCCAGTAGCACGGTCTTGGCATGCAAGACATGCAGATCACCCGTTTCCATTTCCAGTGCAGTCACACCGACGACGTCGCCTTCGGCGTCGCGAATCAGATCCAACGCCATCCATTCGACGAAGAAGCTGGTTTTGGCTGCGACGTTCTGTTGGTACAGCGTGTGCAACATGGCGTGGCCCGTGCGGTCGGCTGCAGCGCAGGCGCGTTCCACTGCCTTTTCGCCATAGTTGGCCGTGTGGCCACCAAAGGGGCGCTGGTAAATGGTGCCGTCTGGGTTGCGGTCGAAAGGCATGCCCATGTGCTCCAGGTCGTAGACGACCTTGGGGGCTTCGCGGCACATGAATTCGATGGCATCCTGGTCGCCCAGCCAATCCGAGCCCTTGACGGTGTCGTAGAAGTGGTAGTGCCAGTTGTCGTCATTCATGTTTCCCAGCGAGGCGCCAATGCCGCCTTGGGCTGCCACAGTGTGTGAGCGGGTGGGGAACACTTTGGATAGCACAGCTACGTTTAGGCCGGCGCGTGCCAATTGCAGTGATGCGCGCATACCGGAGCCGCCGGCGCCGACGATCACGACGTCAAATTTTCGAGTTACAGGAGAGTAGGTCATGGGTTCAATCTCTGGAGTTCGGTGGAATCAAAGGCGCCACAGGACTTGGATGGCCCAGCCCGCACAGCCAACCAGCCATACGATGGCAAACACCTGCAGTGCAAGCCGCACATAAACAGGCTGGATGTAGTCCATGAAAATTTCGCGCATGCCAACCCAGGCGTGGTACAGCAAAGAAATAATGACGCAGAAGGTCAGCGTTTTCATCCACTGGGTGGAAAAAATACCTGCCCATTTGTCATAGCCCATTGGGCCCTTGCTCAATAGGACTTGGCCCAAGACGATGATAGTAAAGAGTGCCATCAGCAGGCCGGTTACCCGCTGGGCCAGCCAGTCGCGAAGACCGTAGTGCGCGCCAACGACTGTGCGCTTGGAGCCGTAGTTAACAGACATGTTCAGTTCCTGGTTTGAATAAAAAGATACTAAGCAAGGTATTGCGGTCAGTACAAACCGAACAATTTGGCACCGAAAACCACGGTCAGACCCAGGCTCAATACCAAGGTCCATTGGGCCGTAGAGCGTCCCGCTTCTTTGCTGACTGTATGGAAGAGGTCCATGCGGATATGTCGCAATCCTGCAAAGAAATGGTGCAAATAGGACCAGATGAGAACCAAAGTCACCAGCTTGATGACCACGCCAGGCACAAATCCTATGCCGTTGTTGAATGCCGCGGTAAATCGGGCAAAAGAAAACTCTGAGCTGACTGAAGTGTCGAACATCCAAATGATGAAAGGCATCAGCAGAAACATGAACAAACCGCTTCCGCGGTGCAATATGGAGACGATTGCCGCCACCGTCATGCGGTACGTGGGCAAGTCCTTGAAGGCGTTGATGTTGCGGAACTCAGGCCGCTTGGCCCGGGTGGATGAGGTGAGCTCAGACATGGAGGGGCTTTCTGTTGGTAACCGTGTGTAATTATTGCCGTTGCGAACCAAAATTCTATTGCACCGCAGCAGGCTGACGCCGCACTTGCAACAATAAGCTAGTCAATTTAACGCATTTCGGTAGTAATGTTTATTGGTCAGGTACAGGCCCCGACGCAACTCCATTGGAGCATCGTTATACGTGTAGGCAATTCGTTCCACGCTCAGCAGCGGAGTTTGGGTATCGATTTTCAAGAGTTCGCACTGCTCGCTGTCTGGCAACACGGCGCGAATTTTTTCCTCCGCCCGTACCATGCGCACATCAAATTCGGTTTCGAACAACGCGTACATGGGGCCGTCGTAGTCCCTCAGGCGTTCGGCGGTCAAGCCCTTGAACGGTGCCGCTGGCAGCCACAAGTCTTCCAGAATGGTGGGTACGCTGGCAAACGCAAGCACCCGACGCACTTGCAGAACCGCGTCGCCAGTGCGTATGGATAATGCGCGCGCCACTTCAACGGATGCCCGCGCGCGTTTGCAATCGACGATGTGGCGCTGTGCGGGACCTTCGCTACCAGGGTCCCCGTTGTCGGGAATCAGCTTGAGAAAGCGGTACTGTATTTGGCGTTCGGCATGGGTGGCGACGAATGTGCCTTTGCCCTGGCGGCGAACCAGCAGGTTCTCGGAGGCCAGCTCATCGATTGCCTTGCGTACTGTGCCCTGGCTGACCTTGAAACGCCCTGCCAATTCGATTTCACTGGGAATCGCTGCGCTGGGTTTCCACTCACCGGCTTGCAAACTTTGCAGAATCAAGACCTTGATCTGCTGGTACAAGGGGCTGAACGCTGGTGTCGTTTGCGCAGGAGAGGCTGGCGCGCCACCTTCAGTTTCGACTGAGGTCGCGTTATAGCTCGGCAAAATGGGCGTTGCGGGCATGGGTGGGCTCGTGAAAGTCAGCTTGGAGTCAGTCTCGGCTAGGTAGGCAATCATATCTTATATAAGACATAAGACAAGTTGACCGCCAGAGTATTTCGCGGGTAAACTCTTGGACATTCTGAAGGATTCAACCTTTTTTGCTTGGGTCCCCGGACAGTCACCGTTTTTACAACACTTCCTGGAGTTTTCACCATGAGCAAGAAGCCCGTTCGCGTTGCCGTCACCGGAGCAGCCGGTCAAATTGGATACGCCATTCTGTTTCGTATCGCCTCTGGCGAAATGTTGGGCAAAGATCAGCCCGTCGTGCTGAGTTTGTTGGAAGTTCCGGTTGAGAAGGCCCAGCAAGCCCTGCAAGGCGTGATCATGGAATTGCAAGACTGCGCTTTCCCTTTGCTCGTGGGTATCGAGGCGCATAGCGATCCTCTGGCTGCATTCAAGGATGTGGATTACGCGCTGCTGATTGGTTCGCGTCCCCGCGGCCCCGGTATGGAGCGTGCCGAGTTGCTGGCTGTCAACGCCGAAATCTTTACTGCCCAAGGCAAGGCTCTGGACCAAGTTGCCAGCCGCAACGTCAAGGTGCTGGTTGTCGGCAACCCAGCCAACACCAATGCTTACATTGCCATGAAGAGCGCGCCCAGCCTGCCACGCAAGAACTTCACCGCCATGCTGCGCCTGGACCACAACCGCGCCCTGAGCCAGATCGCTGCCAAGACTGGCAAGGCCGTGGCCGAGATCGAAAAAATGACCGTGTGGGGCAACCACTCCCCCACCATGTACGCTGACTATCGCTTTGCCACCATCAACGGTGAAAGCGTCAAGGCGATGATCAACGACGAAGTCTGGAACAAAGATACGTTTTTGCCCACCGTTGGCAAGCGCGGCGCGGCCATCATCGCTGCACGTGGCGTGTCGTCCGCAGCCTCCGCAGCCAATGCGGCTATCGACCACATGCGTGACTGGGCCCTGGGCACCAATGGCAAGTGGGTCACCATGGGTATTCCGTCGGATGGCCAGTACGGCATCCCCAAGGACACCATGTTCGGTTTTGCTGTGACCTGCGAAGGCGGCGAATACAAGTTGGTGGAAGGCCTGGAAGTTGACGCATTCTCCCAGGAGCGCATCAACGTCACGTTGAAAGAACTGCAAGACGAGCAAGCTGGCGTCGCCCACTTGCTGTAATAAGCGAAAGTGACCGTGCGCAGCGCTGGGCCGTCCCAAGCAAGCACAGCCCCCTTGGGGGGCAGCGCTGCACATGGAATGGCAAGCGTGGGGGCTCAACATCCGCGCGACGTTCTCTTGGGCGCCCAGGGCGCAACAGGTTTGTTGCCTGTTTGCGACCACTACAGCGGTGTCGAAGCGCGGATGGTCAAAAGCCTGCAGCTGCAGGCTGAAATGACCCAGGAGTTCGGCGTCTGCGTGTTTGACGTGACGCTGGATTGCGAGGATGGGGCACCCGTGGGTGGCGAACGCGATCAGGCAAATTTGGTTGTGGCCCTCGCCAACGCTGCACATAGTGCTCCTAATTTGATAGCAAATGGATTGACCCGGCGCGTTGGAGCCCGTTTGCACGCGGTGGACCACCCAGCCTTTGCGGCGGACGTGGACATTGTTGTGGGCCAGGCTGCCCAATCCCTGAGTTACATCATGGTTCCGAAGGTGGAGTCGCTGGCTGACGTGCAAACGGCCGTTGCGGCCATCGATGCCGCCATACGCCCCGGCCAGCGCAATGGCGATTTGCCACTGCATGTGTTGATCGAGTCACCCGCTGCGGCCCACCGTGCATTCGATATTGCTTCCCATCCCCGGGTGCAGTCCATGAGTTTTGGATTGATGGACTTTGTGTCGTCCCATGCTGGCGCCATCCCTCACACGGCCATGGGCGTACGTTCAGCCGATGATGCCCATACCCTGGACCAGTTCCATCACCCTCTGGTGGTGCGTGCCAAGCTGGATATTGCCAGTGCTTGCCATGCGGCGGGCAAAGTGCCATCCCATTGCGTGGTGACCGAACTGCGGGATGCCAGTGTTGTGGAGCGTTCTGCTCAGAAGGCCGCTGCATCCTTTGGCTACACCCGCATGTGGAGCATCCACCCCTCCCAAATTCGTCCCATTCTGCGGGCTTTCACGCCTTCTGAGGCTGACATCGAGTTGGCGGCGCGCATTGTTGAGTGCGCCAGTGCTGCGGATTGGGCGCCTATCGCAGTGGACGGTCTATTGCATGACCGTGCCAGTTTTCGGTATTTCTGGCAGGTGCTGGAGCGGGCCAACCAGACTGGTTGTACGCTTCCAGAGCCTGTGCGCCAGTACTTCCCGTCAAGGGTTCACTAATAGAAAAACGAGGACACATCTCTATGACGAAACAATCTGCATCCAGCTTGCTGCTACTGGCGCTTGCCATGTCCTTTCCTGCAGTTGCTGCAGAAAAGGCCGCCAGCAGACCGGCAACCAAGACCAGCCCTGGTCTTGCTAAAAACGCCGAACCCAAAGTCCTGGCACCGGTTGAAGTTTCACCCGAGCAAATGGCCATTGCAGGCAAAGTACTGGTGGGCAAAATCAACTGTGAATTGGGTGCGACCGTGTTGATGACACATGACGAGCATTCGCCGGGTCGTTTCTTTTTGGACATGGGCAACAAACGGTATGTGATGTTGCCTGTGGTGACCAGTACCGGAGCAGTGCGGCTGGAAGAAGACACCAGTGGCGCGGTATGGTTGCAGCTGGGCAACAAGTCCATGTTGATGAACCAAAAAGAAGGCAAGCGCCTGGCCGATGAATGCATGAACCCAGACCAGTTGTTGGTGGCCCAGGCGTTGGAGCGCAATCCCCAGCCCGGTTTGCTTGACGCACCTAAAGATGCCCTGGTGCCCATAGGCTCCGGCGGCGCTGTGCAGGAACTGGTGCCCAATCCAGAACCCAAGTCCAAATCCAAGGCGAAGGTGAAATCAAAATAGATAGCAGTCCAGGCCCTATTGACGGGGGCTGGCGAGTAATTTGTGTTGCATAAGAAGGAGTGAATACGATGTTGAAAGCTTACCGTGACCATGTGGCAGAACGTGCTGCTCTGGGTATCCCGCCGTTGCCCCTGTCGGCCAAACAAACCGCTGAATTGATCGAGCTGTTGAAGGCTCCACCTGCGGGCGAAGAAGCCTTTCTGGTGGATCTGATCACCCACCGCGTGCCCGCTGGAGTCGATGATGCGGCCAAGGTCAAAGCCAGTTACTTGGCCGCTGTGGCCCACGGCACCGAGACGTGCGCCCTGATTTCCCGTGCGCGTGCCACCGAACTGCTGGGCACCATGCTGGGCGGATACAACATCAGCCCGATGGTGGATCTGCTGGACGACGCGGCCGTGGCCGCCGAGGCCGCTGAAGGCCTGAAGAAGACCTTGTTGATGTTTGACCAGTTCCATGACGTCAAGGAAAAGGCCGATAAGGGCAACACATTCGCCAAGGCCGTGCTGCAAAGCTGGGCTGATGCTGAATGGTTTACCAGCCGCCCCGAAGTGCCCCAGTCCATCACCGTCACCATCCTGAAGGTTACTGGCGAAACCAATACCGACGATTTGTCGCCTGCACCCGACGCATGGAGCCGCCCAGACATCCCGCTGCATGCCTTGGCCATGCTGAAGAACAAGCGCGATGGCATCACACCCGAGGAAGACGGCAAGCGCGGCCCGGTCAAATTCATCGAAGACCTGCGTGCCAAGGGCAACCTGGTGGCCTATGTGGGCGACGTGGTCGGTACGGGCTCCAGCCGCAAGTCTGCGACCAACAGCGTGTTGTGGTTCACCGGTGAAGACATCCCCTATGTACCCAACAAGCGCTTTGGTGGCGTCTGCCTGGGCACCAAGATTGCCCCCATCTTCTACAACACCATGGAAGATGCAGGCGCTTTGCCCATCGAACTGGACGTGAACCAGATGAACATGGGCGACGTGGTCGAACTGCGTCCCTATGACGGCAAGGCATTCAAGGACGGTAAGGAAATCGCGTCCTTCCAAGTCAAGAGCGACGTGCTGTTTGACGAAGTGCGGGCCGGTGGCCGTATTCCATTGATCATTGGCCGTGGCCTGACCGCCAAGGCGCGCGAAGCGCTGGGCCTGAAGCCCTCCACACTGTTCCGTCTGCCCCAGAATCCCGCTGATACCAAGAAGGGTTTTAGTTTGGCGCAGAAGATGGTGGGCCGTGCCTGCGGTCTGCCCGAAGGCCAGGGTGTGCGCCCCGGTACCTATTGCGAACCCAAGATGACCTCGGTGGGCTCACAAGACACCACCGGCCCAATGACCCGTGACGAACTGAAGGACCTGGCATGCCTGGGCTTCAGCGCCGATCTGGTGATGCAGTCCTTCTGCCACACGGCCGCGTATCCCAAGCCTGTGGACGTGAAGATGCACCATGAGCTGCCCGACTTCATCAGCACCCGTGGCGGAATCTCGTTGCGTCCTGGCGACGGGGTGATCCATAGCTGGCTCAACCGCCTGTTGCTGCCTGACACCGTGGGCACCGGTGGTGATAGCCACACACGTTTCCCCATTGGCATCAGCTTCCCCGCTGGCTCTGGTCTGGTGGCGTTTGCGGCCGCTACAGGTGTGATGCCTCTGGATATGCCCGAGTCGGTGTTGGTGCGATTCAAAGGCAAAATGCAAAACGGCGTGACCCTGCGTGACCTGGTCAACGCAATTCCTCTCTACGCCATCAAGGCTGGCCTGCTCACGGTTGAGAAAAAGGGCAAGAAGAACATCTTCTCTGGCCGCATTCTTGAAATCGAAGGACTGCCTGATCTGAAAGTTGAGCAGGCATTCGAGCTGTCGGATGCATCGGCAGAGCGCTCCGCGGCAGGCTGCACTGTGCACCTGAACAAAGAACCGATCATCGAGTACATCAACAGCAACATCACCATGATGAAGTGGATGATTGCCAATGGCTACGCCGATGCCCGCACGCTGGCCCGCCGCATTGCCGCGCAGGAAGCCTGGCTGAAAGATCCTCAGTTGCTCAAGGGCGATGCTGATGCTGATTACGCTGCTGTCATTGAAATTGACCTGGCTGATATCCACGAGCCCATCGTCGCTTGCCCCAACGACCCCGATGATGTGAAGACATTGGCGGAAGTGGCCGGTGCCAAGATCGACGAAGTGTTCATCGGCTCGTGCATGACCAATATTGGGCACTTCCGTGCGGCGTCCAAGTTGCTGGAGAACAAGCGTGACATCCCGGTTAAGTTGTGGGTCGCCCCACCAACCAAGATGGATGCGAAACAGTTGAGCGACGAAGGTCATTACGGTGTGCTGGGCAGTGCTGGCGCTCGCATGGAAATGCCTGGCTGCAGCCTGTGCATGGGCAACCAGGCTCAGGTGAAGGAGGGCGCTACTGTGTTCTCCACCTCCACCCGCAACTTCCCCAACCGCTTGGGCAAAAACAGTAATGTGTATCTGGGTTCGGCCGAACTGGCCGCCATCTGCTCCAAACTGGGCCGTATTCCAACCAAGGAAGAGTACCTGGCCGACATGGGTGTGCTGACTGCGGCCAGCGACAAGGTCTACCAGTACTTGAACTTCGACAAGATCGGCGACTACACCGAGTCCGCAGCAACCGTGAAAGATGGCGTAGCTGCCTAGAGTCCGCGCTAATCAGCGATTGATTACGAAAACCCCGGGGTTCAGGCCCCGGGGTTTTTTTTATGTGCGCCCAGCATGGGCGCACTCCTGGAGGTGCAAGTCCTCCCGCGAGCTGGTCACAGTGAGCGAAGTGAAGCGCAACTGCATGCGGGCGACCGAGTGTGGGAAGGAAGCGTGGAGCATAAATTGTGAGCCGA
>CAUPQG010000035.1:0-32899 GCA_963513355.1 uncultured Rhodoferax sp.
GCAGGAGATGTCGTTGTGGAAATAGGTGACCGCTGGCTCGGCTACATCGGGCACCACCGCGTTGGAGTTGGCCGACCAGGCGCTGACACCGGCCGTGGTGGCGGTGCGTACCTTGCAGGTGTAAAAGGTGCCATTGGTCAGTCCCGTCACGATGATGGGTGACGCGGCGCCATTGGTGGTGAAGGCACCGCAGGCGGCGGTGTGGTTGACCAGCGTGCCGCTACTCTACGAATACTCCTGATTCAATAGCGTACTATGTCCATTTGACGGGGGCTAGAGGCCAATGTTGCACTGCGCTGTTTTCAAAAAACAGCGAATGGCCGACATAAAAAAGGGCCAACACCTCACGGTGTCGGCCCAATCGGTTAGTGCAAACCTAAACTGTCGAATCTTAGAAACGCTTCCAGAACTTTGCGAAGTACGACGCGCCGTTCAAGCCAAACTGCACGCTGTCGTAGATGAAGCCGTTGTCGGTCTCGTTCGCGTCTTGCTTGGTGGGCTTGACGTTCAGGATGTTGTTGCCGCCAAAGGTGAGCTTGGTGTTTTTGTCAAAGCTGTAGGTAAACGCCAGGTCGGCCGAAGTCTTGGGCTCGTAGTAGGCGTTGGGCACGCCGTTCTCGGTGCCGGAGAAGGTGCCCAGGGTCTGGCTGCCGAAGTGGATGATCTTCAGGTTGGTTTCCCACTGGCCTTGGCTGTAGTCAAAGCCCAGCGTAGCCTTGGTGCGGGGGCCGCCCTGCTCAATGAACAGGCGCTCGCGCTCCGACAGCAACACCGACTCATAACCCTTGAGCGACGCGGGAGCGTGCACGCTGACCACGTCGGTCTGGCTCAGGTTCATTGCAAAGAAGGTGTTCAGCTTGCCGCTACCCAGGTCTGACTTGTTGGACACGGTCAGGTCCAAGCCTTTGGTCTTGGTGTCAATGGAGTTGACGAAGAACTGTGCCTGGCCAACGCCCAATGCCGCCAGCGTGGCGCCCAGCGCGGGGAAGTTGTCGGCATCAAACCGGCCCGACAGGCCGATGCGGTCGGTGATGTCGATCTGGTACACGTCTGCCGTGACCGATGTGGTCTTGCTCGGTGTCAGCGTAAAGCCCAGCGTGAAGTTCTTGGAGTTTTCTTCCTTGAGCTTGGGGATGCCCGCCGCGTTGGCAATGGTGCCACCGTTGGGGGCCAGCACGACGTCTTGCGCCTGGCCGCTGATGAAGTCGGTGAAGGTGGACGAGAAGTAGACCTGCTGCAGCGAAGGTGCGCGGAAGCCCGAGCTGACCGAGCTGCGGAACAGCAACTGGTCCGATGCCTTGAAGCTGGCCGCCAGCTTGCCAGTGGTCGTGCTACCGAAGTCGCTGTACTGCTCGGCACGCACGGCGGTTTGCACTTTGAAACGGTCGGTCACGTCGGTTTCGATGTCGGCATACAGGGCCGTGCTGTCGCGGTTGCGGTTGGTGGCATCCGCAGGCTGGAAGCCGGGGAAGCCCTGGCTGCCGGCATTGCCGCCAAAACCTACGCCATCCGCATCAACATAGGAGCCGGCTTCACCGGCGTAGATCTGGTAGTTTTCCCGGCGGTATTCGGCACCAAAGGCCACGTTGGAGCCGCCCAGAAAGCCTTCAAAAAACTTGCTGAAGTCGATGTTGGTGGTGGCCTGCGAGAACATGAAGCCACCCGCCTGGAACACGCTGGAGCTGCGGCCTGCGCCACCCGCCAACAGATCTTTGTTGGCTATGGATGCGTTGACGGTGTTGGAGATACGGTAGCGCATCTCGTTGGAGCCAAAGGTTTGGGACAGGTCGGCCGTCCACTCACCGATCTGCCATTTGTGGCCAATGATGGCCGTGCGGTCGATGATGTCGCCATTGATGAAAGGCACAAAACCGCCAGGGTACATGGCTTCAGAATTGCGCGACGGGATATCGTCAGAGCCCACACCGCCGCGCGCAAAGGCGGCAGACGATGCGTCGCGGTTTTGCGCGCCCAGTGTGAAATACAACTTGCCGGTGCCGCTGGTGGGCAGCTCGCCATTGAGGAACAGCGTGGAATTCTTGGATTGGGTGTCGCCAATGATGCGTGGGTTGTCCGGCTCGGCCCGGTTGGAGCGGCCGCGGTCCGAATACTCGGCGGTGATGCCCAAGACGCCGTTCTCACCAATACCAAAGCCGCAGTAGGCCGATGGCAGGTAGTTCTTGCCGTCACCCACCGAATACTGGCTGTAACCCAGAATGGCTTCGCAGCCCTTGCTCTTTTTCAGCGTGATGTTCATAACACCGGCAATGGCGTCAGAGCCATATTGGGCGGCAGCGCCGTCGCGCAGGATCTGCACGTTGTCGATGGCCAGTGTGGGGATGGCGTTCAGGTCGGTGCCGGTGTTGCCGCGGTTGCGGGCACCAAACAGGTTGACCAGGGCGGTGGTGTGGCGGCGCTTGCCATTCACCAGCACCAGGGTTTGGTCTGAGCCCAGGCCGCGCAGGGCTGCGGAGTCAATCAAGTCAGCGCCGTCGGCACCGGTTTGGCGGGTGGAGTTGAAAGACGGTGACAGGTACTGCAGTGACTGTGACAGGTCAAACTGGCCACCCTGCTCGGATGTCTTGGACAAGGGGATGAAGTCGATGGGCACCGGTGTGTCCGTAGCTGACGCATTGGCCTTGCGCGAACCAATGACGGTCACGCTCTCCAGGCCGGCTGTAGCCCCGGAGCCCGTGGTCTGTGCGACCGCCATGGAGACGGGAGTTAGTGTGGCAACTGCCGCCGCGCCATAAAGTCCAAGGGTAAATGCTTTGCGCAAAACTGTCATAGCTCACCGTTTTCATATTGTGTGGATGGGGACAAGCTGGAAATTCTAGGGGTGGGCGCCCCAGCTTGGGGGGCCTTGTTTCCGCCTTACCACACTGCCATGACATTTAGTTCAAAACAGTTGCTGTACTAATGGCAGTTTAGACTTTCTAATAGAAGACTAGGCCAATCCATGCACAATTTTGCAGCGTATGGCAGTGGTTATGCACTGAGTTGGGCCCAGGCCTTGTCCAGGCGCTTCACACTCACAGGCTGTGGGGTGCGCAGCTCTTGGGCAAAAAAGCTCACACGCAGTTCCTCCATCAACCAGCGGAACTCTTGCATCCGCTCGTCCACCGCACCCTTGCGTTCAGCAACCAGGCGCCAGTAGCGCTGCTCCAACGGGCGCAACTCGGCCAGACGGGCCGCGTCGCGGACCGGGTCGGCGCGGTATTTGTCCAGCCGCAGCGTGATGGCCTTCAGGTAGCGGGCCAGGTGCTGCAGGCGCGGCCAGGGGGCGGCCTGCAAAAAGCGCTTGGGCACCAGACGGTTGATCTGTTGGGCGCAATCGGCCACCGCCTCGGGAGCGTTTTTGGTGTCCTTGATCTTGCGGGCCGCTGCGGCATGTTCCAGCAGAATGGTGCCTGCCATGCGTGCTACTTCAGTTGCAATCAACG
Source organism: uncultured Rhodoferax sp. (assembly GCA_963513355.1). GTDB lineage: Bacteria > Pseudomonadota > Gammaproteobacteria > Burkholderiales > Burkholderiaceae_C > Allorhodoferax. Next base: position 3,444 of record CAUPQG010000035.1, read on the forward strand.
TCAGTCGGCCACGGCCCTCCTCCACCCGGCGCTTGAAGGCGAACTCGTCGGTGGGCAGCGGGTCCAGCAGGAAGGCGCGGTCCAGCGCCACGGCGATGATCTGTTCGCGCAGCTCTTCGACCGTGCCCCCACCACTGCCGTTGTCGGCCTTGCCTACGTTCATGTAGGCCACGGCCATCTTTTGCAGATCGGGGATGTTCTTCTCCAGATACTTCAACGCGTCCTTGATCTGCAGCGCAAACAGGCGGCGCAGGCCAGCACGGTGCTTTGCGGCGGAGACTTCGGGCTCGTCAAACACTTCGATGGTGACGGCGTCACCCTGGTCGATGAGTGCAGGGAAGCCAATCAGCGTCTGGCCGCCTTTGCGGATTTCCAGCAGCTCGGGCAGTTCGCCAAACGTCCAGGCAGTGTGGCGCTGCTCAGTGACGGTGGATGCGTTGGACTTTGCAGGTGTAGCTGCCGGTGCACTTACTCCTGATTTGATAGCACTCTGCGTAGATTTTACCGGGGCTGGAGGCACATTTTGCTTGGAGGCTTGTCCACCACCGTCTGTTTGTGCCAGCTTGAGACCTGCCAGCGCCTGGAAAGCACCGCGCGCCTGTGCGCCCAGCTCGGCCTTCAAGGCACCGAGGTTGCGGCCATGGCCCAATTGGCGGCCATGTTCGTCCACGACACGGAAGTTCATGAAGAAGTGCGGCGTGAGCATATCGGCCTTGATATCGGCCCGCGCCACATCCACCGACGTGGCTTCGCGAACCAGCTTCAGCACCGCGTCGATCAGCGCGCCGCTGCCAAAACGTTCGGGGGCATTCAGTACCTCGGCAAACTTGCTGGCGGTGTCGGGCAGTGGCACCAGGCGCGAACGAGGCCGCTGGTGCAGGGTTTTCAGCAGCGCCTGCACCTTGTCCTTGAGCATGCCGGGCACCAGCCATTCACAACGTTCGTCGTTGACCTGGTTGAGCACAAACAGGGGCACGGTCACGGTCAGGCCGTCACGCGGGTCGCCGGGCTCGTGCAGATAGGTGGCGGCACAGTCCACACCACCCAGACGAATGGTCTTGGGGAAAGATGCGGTGGTAATACCCGCCGCTTCATGCCGCATCAGCTCTTCACGGGTGAGCAGCAACAGCGAACTGGCACCCGATGCCGCGCCGCGCGGCCCGGGCAGTGCGTACTGCGGCTTCTTGGACTCTTCGCGGTACCAGCGCTCAAAACTATGGCCACTGCATACCTCGGCGGGCAATTGCTGGTCGTAGTAGGCGTAGATCAGCTCGTCGTCGACCAGCACATCCTGGCGGCGCGCCTTGTGCTCCAGCTCTTCGACCTGGCGCACCATCTTCTGGTTAGCGGCCAAGAAAGGTAACGGCGTCTCCCACTCACCACCCACCAGGGCCTGGCGGATGAATATCTCGCGTGCACCGGGCATATCAACCCGGCTGTAATTGGTGCGTCGTCCGTTGTAAACGACGATGCCATACAACGTGGCGCGCTCCAGTGCCACCACTTCAGCGGCTTTCTTCTCCCAATGGGGGTCCAGCAGCTGCTTGCGCAGCAGATGGCCACCGACCTGCTCCAACCATTGGGGTTCAATGTTTGCAATGCCACGGCCAAACAGGCGGGTGGTTTCCACCAGTTCTGACGCGACGATCCAGCGGCCCGGCTTCTTGGACAGGTGCGCGCCGGGGTGGGCAAAAAACTTGATACCACGCGCACCCAGGTACTCGCCGCTTTGTCCTTCTTCGAGCTTGCAACCGATATTGCCCAACAGGCCGGAAAGCATGGACATGTGCAGTTGCTCGTAGCTGGCGGGTTTGGTGTTGAGCCGCCATTTGTGCTCGGCCACCACGGTGTGGAGCTGGCTGTAGATGTCTTTCCACTCGCGCACGCGACGGATGTTGACGAAGTTCTGGCGTAGCAGTTGTTCGTATTGGCGGTTGCTCAGTTTGTGCTGCCCTTCCCCGCCGCGTGCGTCGTGGATCCACTTCCATAACTTCAGGTAACCAACAAATTCGCTCTTCTCGTCGTCAAATTTCTTGTGCGCGGTATCGGCTTGCTGCTGCGCCTCCATGGGCCGGTCCCGCGCATCCTGCACGCTCAGGGCCGAGGCGATCACCAGGGCTTCGTCCAGTGCTTCACGCGATCGCGCTTCGAGCAACATGCGGCCAACGCGGGGGTCCAACGGCAGGCGGGACAGCTCGGTACCCAGCGGCGTCAATTCGTTGGCATCGTCCACAGCGCCCAGTTCATTGAGCAACTGGTAGCCGTCGGCAATGGCGCGTCCCGATGGGCGCTCCAGGAAGGGGAAGTCTTCGACGATGCCCAGGTGCAGCGATTTCATGCGCAGAATGACACCGGCCAATGACGACCGCAAGATCTCAGGGTCAGTAAACCGTTCGCGCCCGTTGAAGTCTTTTTCGTCGTACAGGCGTATGCAGATGCCGTTGGCCACCCGCCCGCAGCGCCCCGAGCGCTGGTTGGCTGCAGCCTGGCTGATGGGTTCCACCAGCAATTGCTCCACCTTGCTGCGGAAGCTGTAGCGCTTGACGCGCGCGGTGCCCGCATCAATCACATACCGGATACCCGGCACGGTCAGAGAGGTTTCGGCCACATTGGTGGCCAGCACCACACGCCGGCCGGTGTGGCCGTCAAAAATGCGATCCTGCTCGGCGGGGCTCAGGCGGGCAAACAGTGGCAGCACTTCGGCGCTGCGCATGACGGGCTGGTGGCTGAGGTGCTTGCGCAGATGGTCCGCGGCCTCACGGATCTCGCGCTCGCCCGGCAGAAACACCAGAATGTCGCCCTGGTTGTGTGGGTCGCGCCAGAGTTCATCCACCCCATCGGCAATCGCGTTGTTGAGGTCGTATTCGCGTGATTCTTCAAACGGCCGGTAGCGCTGCTCCACCGGAAACATGCGGCCCGACACCATGATGACCGGGGCCGGGCCCTTGCTGGATTTGAAGTGATCGGCAAAGCGCTGGGCGTCGATGGTGGCCGACGTGACGACAATCTTCAGATCCGGCCTGCGCGGCAATATCTGGCGCAGGTAGCCCAGCAGGAAGTCTATGTTCAGGCTGCGCTCGTGTGCCTCGTCGATGATGATGGTGTCGTAGGCGTTGAGCAGCGGGTCGGTTTGCGTCTCGGCCAGCAGAATACCGTCGGTCATCAGCTTGACAGATGCATCGCGCGACAGGCGGTCCTGAAAACGCACCTTGAAGCCCACGACTTCGCCCAGCGGTGTCTTCAGCTCTTCGGCAATGCGTTTGGCAACGCTGCTTGCGGCAATACGCCGCGGCTGGGTGTGGCCAATCAGTTTCGCGCGCTGGCCAGCGGGGTAATTGAGCTTGCCGCGGCCCATGGCCAATGCGATCTTGGGCAGTTGCGTGGTTTTGCCCGACCCCGTCTCGCCGCAGACGATGATGACCTGGTGGTCGGCCATGGCGGCCATGATTTCTTCGCGTTTGCCGGAGACGGGTAGCGATTCGGGGAACTCGATGATCAGGGAACTGGTGGTCAAGGTACAAACTTCGTAGAGAATCAGGGATTATCCCAGCCCTGCTGCCCACCGCCGCCCCAACCCGAGTGCCATGACCACTGTTTTCAATTTCACCTTCGTGCCCTGGTTTCGCTCGGTAGCACCGTACATCCACAAGTTTCGCAACCAGACGTTTGTGGTCGGCATTGCGGGTGAGGCCATCGCTGCGGGCAAGCTGCCGCATCTGGCGCAAGACCTGGCCATGATCCAGAGCATGGGTGTCAAGATTGTGCTGGTGCACGGTTTTCGCCCCCAGGTGAACGAACAGCTCAAGGCCAAGGGCCACGAGCCCAAATACAGCCATGGCATCCGTATTACCGATGAGGTTGCGCTGGACTGCGCACAAGAGGCCGCAGGGCAATTGCGCTACGAGATCGAAGCCGCTTTTAGCCAAGGCCTGCCCAACACCCCCATGGCGGATTCCACCGTTCGTGTGATATCGGGCAACTTCATCACCGCACGGCCTGTGGGCATTGTGGATGGTGTGGATTTCCAGCACAGTGGCCTGGTGCGCAAGGTGGACACGGCTGCCATCGCGCGCACCCTGGACATGGGCGCCATGGTGCTGTTGTCCCCCTTTGGCTTCTCACCCACCGGCGAAGCCTTTAACCTGACCATGGAAGAAGTTGCCACATCCGTGGCCATGGCGCTGCAGGCCGACAAGCTGATTTTTGTGACCGAGGTGCCGGGTGTGCGCATGCGGCCCCTTGAAGCCGCGTCGGACGACAACCCTATCGACACCGAACTGCCCCTGGCGGCGGCCGAACAATTGCTGCGCCAATTGCCCGCAGCCAACCAGCCGACCGACACCGCCTTTTACCTGCAGCACTGCGTCAAGGCCTGCAAGAACGGTGTGGAACGCAGCCACATCATTCCCTTTTCAGTGGATGGCTCCATCCTGCTGGAGGTTTATGTGCACGACGGCATTGGCACCATGGTGGTGGACGAAAAGCTGGAGAGCCTGCGCGAAGCCACGGAAGAAGACGTAGGCGGCATCCTGCAGCTGATTGAGCCGTTTGAGAAAGACGGCACCCTGGTCAAGCGAAGCCGTACCGAAATAGAACGTGACGTGGGCAACTACACCATCATCGAACATGATGGCGTGATCTTCGCCTGTGCAGCCCTCTACCCTTACCCCGAAGCCCGTACTGCAGAAATGGCTGCGCTGACTGTGTCACCCGATGTGCAGGGTCAGGGCGATGGTGAGCGGGTGCTTAAGCGTGTGGAACAGCGTGCCAAGGCGGCAGGCCTGGACAGCATTTTTGTACTGACCACCCGCACCATGCACTGGTTCATCAAACGCGGCTTTGTGCAGGTAGACCCCGAGTGGCTACCCGAAGCCCGCAAGCGCAAGTACAACTGGGACCGCAAGAGCCAGGTACTGGTGAAGAAGCTAGCCTAAAGCCATTTCTTCCTGGGGCTCGAGATCAGCACCAGTTGGGCCGTTCGGGGCTTTGCGTTGCGCCAGATCGGCCATGTGTTGCCAGCTTTGTGTGCGCTCAAAAGCGTTGTCACACACCGCCATATTCACAATGAACTCGATCTCATTGACCTGGGTGTCGTAAAAGTCAGTACAGGCAAAATCGACCAGGCCCTGACGGGACATTTCTGCAAACAGCGCTGCAAATGAGGCGGGGGTGAATACCCAGCAATGCACATCATGGTAGGTGCCGTTTTGCAGCGCATCACGCGCAACATGCAAAGCACCCTCTACGGTATGGGCCTTCTTCAGGGATGCAATATCCAGAGTCCCCTGCCAGGCGGCAACGCAATCGACAGGCACTTCGTTAAGGCAAAAGTCGAGCAGGCAGTGGGTAGTAGGTATGCGCGCCTTGGAGGCAAATGCAGCCACCACGTCAGTCAGGTTCGTAGTACGCCGCAAATAGTCAAAGGTGTAACGCTTGTCGGGCACGGCAAGCCGGACTTTGCCTTCCGCCTTCAACACGGACCGGATTTCCTGCAGCCATGTCACCAGGTCTGGTACGTGTTCAATGACATGCGATGCAACAACATAGTCCAAAGCCTGCGTTGGGGTATCCATCCGGGCAAAGTAGGCCTGTACACCCTGCAGCAATGTTTGTGCCCCCCAAACCGCGTCTACGCAAATCGCATTGGGGTCGACGTCTTTGTCGTTGGCGTAGTGCTGTCGCAATTGTTCAGCATCGCAGTGGTCCACGTAGATCACCTGCCCCAGCTTTTTGCTGACGACGGGGTTGTGCAGTGGCCCAATTTCGGCACCAATGCTGTTGGCCAGGTCAATACCCGCCAGCAGCTTTTCTCTTCTATTTGTCATTCCGTCCCTTCCCTTGTGTTTTTTTCACCATACCACAGGGATGTGAATGCCCCGCAGGAGGGGTTGGGTGGCGGTGTTACCGCTTGTAAGGGACTTTTCTCTGGTGAAAAATGACTCAGGTCCGTGAGGGTTTTAACGCGTGCGGATGCGCCTCCAGACGAGCACGCTACCCACCACTGCGATGCCACTGAAGCACAGGAAAGACCAGTTGGCGATGGATCCGCCCAGAAAGGTCCAGTCCACCTTGGTGCAATCACCGCCGCCCTTGAAAATCATGGGTATGGCGCGTTGCAGGGGGAAAGTTTCAATCATGCCGTACAGGTCGCGCCCGCAGGACACTACCTCGGGCGGGTACCACTGCAACCAGCTCTGGTTGGCGGCGACATAGGCTCCGGCCACAGACAGCAACACCATCAGTACGCCGCCTGATATCTGTAGGCCTTTTCGGCCGCTAGCCCCCGCTAAACCTGCAAATACTGCTACCAAAACAAGAGCATATCGCTGCACGATACACATCGGGCACGGGTTCAGGCCCACCACATGCTGCAGGTACATGCCAAACGCCAACAAACCCAGGCAGGCCAGGAAAATGGAGGCAAATATGCGCCGGGGCGCAGTGTCAAAAAGAGCCAAAACGGAGTTCAAAATCTGGGGTCCTGTCAAAAAAAGCGCGCCCTGCGTCGGCGCGTTGCGGTTGTTGGTATCCATTTTGCCCGCGAAGTTCCCCGGGCCATCCAGCTCCTGGGCCGCAGCCGTGTTGCAAACCGAATAAGATCGAGCCTATGGGCTCCCGATGAGCCCGATTTTTTTACACGAGGTTTATTCCATGGCACGCACTGTCAACTGTATCAAGCTGGGTAAAGAAGCCGAGGGCATGGATTTTCCACCCTACCCTGGCGATTTGGGCAAGCGCATTTGGGAGAGCGTCAGCAAGGAAGCTTGGGCGGCCTGGCTCAAGCACCAGACGATGCTGGTCAATGAAAACCGTCTGAATCTGGCCGATGCCCGTGCCCGCCAGTACCTTGCCCGCCAGATGGAAAACCATTTCTTTGGCGATGGTGCCGACGCGGCCCAAGGTTACGTGCCGCCCGCGGCCTGATTCCCCCCCTCTGGATAGGACAGCGAATCAGCCGCAGCCATGCAACCACCGGTTCTGGCTGCTTGCGGGCTGCCCGGCGCTTGGGCCAGTTGCACTGCTTGGACGGTGCTGGACACCGACTACCAGGGTTACGACCACTTTTTGAACATCTGGCAGGCCTGGCAATGCGATCCGCACCGGCCACGCATGCTGCACTATGTGGTGGTCACCGATACGGTGCCCGAGCGCGCCCACACTAAGGCCTTGCCAGTGGAACTGGCCAGCCAAATCTCGGACGCTGGCCCTGGCTTCCACAGGATATTGCTGGATAGCGCCCATGTCTCACTGACGCTGTGTATCGGTGATGTGCATTCCGTCTTGGCCGAACATGTGTTCCAAAGCGACACCCTGATTGCAAGAGAACCCGTCGACAAGTGGGAGGTTCAGGCTCTGGCTCGCCGCTGCAAGCGTGGAACCCAATTGTGGATACCAGCATCCACGGCCCAGCCTCGGTCGATCGAACGGCACTCGGAGCTTTGCGCGCGCTTGGGTGCGGTGGGCTTCCATACAGACCCCGTTGAATTGCACTGCAGCGCAATCTCTGGGCGATTTGACCCACGTTGGAGTATTCCGACCAGTCGCACTCCGTCACGCCATGTGCTGCCTGCAGTTGCCCGCTGCGCTGTGGTGGGAGCCGGGATTGCAGGCGCCAGTGTGGCCCATGCGTTGGCAGTGCGTGGCTGGCAGGTCACGGTGTTTGACCGGCAAGAAAGCCCCGCTGGCGGTGCGTCGGGATTGCCTGCAGGTCTGGCCGTGCCCCATGTTTCGGCAGACGACAATCCGCGCTCACGCCTATCACGGAGCGGCACCCATTTGCTGCGGCAACACGCAGAACGCCTGTTGCACAGTGGCCGGGATTGGGAACCCACAGGCGTAACCGAGTGCCTGCCGGAGGGCGGTTCCCGTTGGCATGCCCAAGCGTGCTGGATCAAACCCGCACAGTTGGTAAAGGCCTGGTTGGAACAGCCCGGAGTGCATTTTGTTGGGTCAGGCAACGTTGCCAAACTTCATCTCACCGAAGGTTTGTGGCAACTATTTGACGTGCAGGGGCAGCTTCTGGGGCACTTCGAAACCGTAGTCGTGGCAAACGCCATGGGCTGTGTGGACCTGCTGTCTGAACTCCATGGCGGCGATGCAGTCGGTGTCGTGCTACGTGACAAGCTGCAGGCCTTGCAACCCATGCATGGCACCTTGAGCATGGGACGTTATGCGCAGGATATTGCCGGTCTGCCCAAGCAACCGGTCAACGGCGACGGATGCTTTATTCCCCGCATTGACGATGTAGCGGGCGCGCAATGGTTTGCCGGGTCTACGTTCGAGACCGATGCGGCATTGGCCGCCGACGGCGCCATGCAACATGCTACCAACATGGAACGCCTGCGGCACTTGATTCCGATGCCAGGATTGGATCTGATCGCGGCGCTCAACCGCGCTCCCGTGTCGCTGTGGTCGTCTACGCGCTGTGTCTCACACGACCGTATGCCCTTGGTGGGACCTGTGGATGCCTCAGCAGGCCCTGGCCTTTGGCTGTGTGCGGCAATGGGATCCAGGGGGCTGAGTTTTTCGGCGCTTTGTGCAGAACTATTGGTTGCACGCATGGGTGGCGAGCCACTTCCCCTGGAGTTCAGTCTGTCACGTTGCCTGGATACCAATCGTGTACGGCGTCGCCCGGCCGCCCTGGAAAAGTCCTGAAGCGGACCTCAGACCTTTTGCAGCAGACCCATTACCTGGGGAGGGTTAAACGGTATCTCCAGCAAACCGGCGCATCCCATTTGCTCCGCCTTTTCCATTGCAGACCAGGACGGCTTTTCCGTTGCGACAATGACCGCCTGGGGCGGTTTTGGCATGGCCTTGAAGCTCTGAACCAGAGCCCATGGATCTGCATCCGACAACTCCAGGCCCACAATCATCACATCATAGTGACGATGCGCCAGGCTGGAACCAGCCTGCTCTGCAGTTTCAAACTCATCCACATCAGTCAACCCCGCTAGTGACAACCGGGCACGCAGGTACATGCGTTCTGCCGGCTTGAGACCCACAACGAATGTGACCCGCATACCGGGTGGCGCAGTTTCATCGTCCAATTCATCAAAGCCGGTCACCACATCCACGTAGGCGTGGGAGGCAAACAAATGGTCCAACACCTGCACCATGGTGTTCCAGTCCACCGGTCGCTGGAAAGATCGCCACGCTTTGCTGTGCGCCTTGGAGCCCACACAAATGATCTTCAGATTGGGGTTAAACGTGGGTGAAGCCAGTTCGACCTCGGCTTCGTGGCAATCCATGTCAATCAAAATCACATGGGGCGGCGCCGGTGCATCGAGCGTCCACAGGCAATACGCAGGCGTCTGGCGCACCGAAAGACGGAACAGGGTATTGAGCGAATGCCGCTCTACGGCACTGAATCCGACTACTTTGACCCAAATACTGGAAGACATGCTGGTGCTGACTGCGAGGGTGGAACTGCGTCGACTCTAGCAGTGTTTGCACCGGTTTTACTGACTAGCGGTCCTTGCTGTAAGGTCGCCCTAAGGCTTTTGGCGCTATGGCTTTACCAATGAAGCCCGCCAGCAACACCACAGTCAGTACATAGGGCAATGCCTGGATGATCTGCACGGGCACCTCGCCAATCAACGGTAGTGACACTCCCTGCAACAAAATGGCTGCGGCATCCAGAAACCCGAACAACAGGCAGGCCCACAGGGCACCCACCGGGTACCAGCGGCCAAAGATCAGAGCCGCCAAAGCCATGAAGCCACGGCCAGCGGTCATGTTGGGCGAAAAATTCGCGCTTTGCGCGAGCACCAGGTAACTTCCGGCCAGGCCACACAGAACACCATTCAAAGTGAGCGCACCGTAACGAAGTCGCATCACAGATACACCTGCAGCATCCACCATTTGCGGATTTTCGCCAACCGCTCGCAGTCGTAAACCAAAGCGCGTTCTGAAGAGCAACCACCACGAGGCAGGCACTAGTGCAAGGGCCAGGTAGACCAAGGGGTTGTGGCTCAGCAGGCCCTGGCCCACCAGGGGCCCAATCCAAGGAATGCCGGATAGGCCGGCCGCAGCCTGGGGAAACACAGCCTGAATGCGCACTGCATTGCTCACGGCAGGGGTCTGGCCGCCCTGGGCAAACCATGCAATGCCCAATACCACCGTCAAGCCTGCAGCGATGATGTTGATGGCTACCCCAGAGACGACCTGGTCTCCCCGGTGGCTGACGCAGGCAAAACCGTGCATCCACGACAACGCAATTGCAACGCCAACCGCAGCCAGCAAAGCCAGTGAAGTGGAGCCCCAAACGGCACCAGTTGCGCCAGCGGCAAAGGCCGCAAACAGCATCTTGCCTTCCAGGCCGATATCCACAACGCCCGAACGCTCCGAGAACAAGCCCGCAAGGGCGCAAAAAATCAGCGGTGTCGCCAAGCGCAGCGTTGAAGCAACCATGGTTGCCAGCAAAGACTCATCCATGCTTGGCTCCCGACGACAGGAGGCGCAACGTGCGTGCCAGTACCCATCCCACCATGGGCGCAATGACATACACCATGGCGCCTGAAAACAAAACGATAAAACCCTGCAGCATGATCACCATCTCGCGACTGAAGCCCCGCACTTCAAACGCCACCTCGGCGCCGCCCTGGAACAGGGCACCAAACAATAGGCTGGCCAGCACGATGCCCACTGGGTGGTTGCGCCCCATTAGGGCCACGGCAATGCCGGTAAAGCCGGCGCCGCTGACAAACTCCAGCAGCAGCTTGCCATTCACTCCGGCAATCTCGTTCATGCCCACCAGGCCAGCCAAGGCCCCCGAAACGGCCATGGCAACCATGATTTGCCGCTTGGGGCGAATGCCCGCGTATTCCGCAGCGCCAGGGCTGGAGCCAACCGCCCGCAGGTGGTAGCCCGCACGGGTGCGCCACAGGAACAAATAGACGCCGACTGCCGCCAGCACCGCCAGCAACACGCTGAGGTTGAGTGGCGAGCTGGGCCACTCCACACCCAACCACGCCAAGGCATCGTGCACGGCTGGCAATTTTGCGGAATCTGCAAAGGCTTCACTCTCCACCGACATGGATCCGACCGGGCGCAGGTGGTTGACCAGCAGATAGACCAGCAGGCTGCTGGCAATGAAATTGAACATGATGGTGGTGATCACCACATGGCTGCCGCGGTAAGCCTGCAGATAGCCGGGAACTGCGGCCCAGACCATGCCGAACATGGCACCAGCGACCAGCATCAGCGGCAACATAATCCAAACCGGCAAAAAGGCAGACCACCACAGCGCCACCAAGCCGGCACCCAGCCCACCCAAAATGGCCTGCCCCTCTCCGCCAATGTTGAACAATCCGCCATGGAAGGCCACTGCGACGGCAAGGCCCGTGAATACGAAGGTGGTGGCGTAGTACAAGGTGTAGCTGAATCCGCGCGCCGTACCAAAGGCACCGTGCACCAGTACTGCGATGACTTCGGTCGGACTCTGCCCCACCATAGCGACCACGCCACCCGCTACCAACAATGCCACGGCCAGACACACCGCAGGCAACAACACCAGATCTGCCCAACGGGGCAAGCTTTGTGTACTACTGCCGCTCATGCTGCCAACTCCGCATCCGCCACCATCAGCAGGCCAAGGCTGGCCTCGGTGCAGTCTTCAATCGCCAGCTCACCGGTGACGCGCCCTTGGTTCATTACGATCACCCGATTCGATAAAGCCAGTATTTCGTCCAGCTCACTGGACACGACCAGCACCGCACAGCCCGCATCCCGCATGGCCCGCAACTGCGCATAAGTGAATTCGATGGCCCCAATATCCACGCCCCGCGTGGGTTGGCCAACGAGCAATACCTTGGGCCTCTGACCGATCTCCCGGGCCAGCACCAGCTTTTGCTGGTTGCCACCCGAAAAACTGCGGCTCAACAACTCAGGGTCCCGAGGACGCACATCAAAGTGCTCCATCATGTTGGCGGTCGCCTTGCGCATGCGGGCGTGGTTCATCCAAACGCCGTTGGCGTATTCAGCCAGGTCGTCATAACCCAGCACCGCCGACTCCCAGGCCACAAAATCCATGACCATGGCCCTGGCGTGCCGATCTTCGGGCACATGTGCCAAGCCCAATGCACGGGCGCTGTGCGGGTCCAGCCAGCTGCTCGGCTCAAAGGTTCTGGCACCAAGTTGCAATTGCCCCTCAGAAGGGCTCAACATGCCGGAGAGCACATCCAGCAACTCGCTCTGGCCGTTGCCCGATACACCGGCCACACCCACGATTTCACCACCGCGCAGTGTCAGATTCAGTCCACGGAGTCGCACCACATTCAGCGCATCGCGAACCACCACATTGGTGGCTTGCAACAGAACCTCACCCAAAGGTTTGGTTTCTTCGTCCAGGCGACCCATTTGCACCTTGCGACCTACCATGGCTTCAGCCAAGCCTTCGCACGATGCCTGGGCAATGGGCAGCTCCTGCACTACACGGCCGGCTCGCATCACGGTCACCTGGTCACACAAGCGCATGACTTCCTTCAGCTTGTGGGTGATCAGCAAAATGGTCGTGCCCTGCTGGCGCAACACGCGCAGCACATCGAACAGTTGCTCGGTCTCCTGCGGGGTCAATACTGCAGTGGGCTCGTCCAGAATCAGAATCCTGGCCCCGCGGTACAGTGCTTTGAGTATCTCCAATCGCTGGCGATCCCCCACCGGAAGGTCGGCCACTTGGACATCCAATGCAACATGCAAACCGGTGGACAGCATCAGCGCATCGAGTTTGGCGCGCACCTGCGCGTCCGCACGCTTGAGCAGCCAGTGCGGCTCGGCGCCGAGCATGACGTTCTCCAAAGCGGTCAGGGTATCCACCAGCATGAAGTGCTGGTGGACCATGCCAATGCCCAAAGCAATGGCATCATCAGCATGGCGAATCGTGGCAGGCTTGCCAAACACCTCAATACTGCCGCTGTCGGCCTGGTAAAAGCCATACAGAACGGACATCAAGGTGCTTTTGCCAGCACCGTTTTCACCGACAAGACCATGGACGGTGCCTGCGGGCACCGCCAGAGTCACATCGGCATTGGCCGCCACAGCGCCAAAGCGCTTGTGGATGCCGGTCATGCGGACCGCGGTGGCCGCATGCGCGGCAGGTCCCGACATCAGTATTTGCAGGCGTTGTCGGCCATGTAGTCGGCGGCCTTGATCTTGCCGCTGATGATGTCGGCCTTGATGGCATCGACCTTTTTCTTCATGTCAGCGCTGACCAGCTTGGCGTTGTGTTCATCCATAGCGTAATCCACGCCGCCTTCTTTCAAACCCAATACCGACAGACCAGGCTTGTGGCCTTTGGCCACGTTGTACACGGCCACGTCCACCTTTTTGATCATGGAAGTCAACATGGTGCCGGGTTGAATGTGGTTCTGGTTACTGTCCACACCAATGGCCAACTTGCCGCTGTCTTTGGCCGCTTGGTAAACACCCATGCCCGTACCGCCTGCGGCCGCAAACACAACGTCCGCACCCTTGGCAAACTGGGCCTTGGTGAGTTCACCGCCACGGGCGGGATCACTCCAGGCGGCGCCGGTAGTGCCGGTCATGTTGGCAAACACTTCAGCCTTGGGGTTGGCGTACTTGGCGCCCTGCTCATAACCACACTGGAACTTGCGGATCAGTGGAATATCCATTCCGCCTACAAAGCCCACCTTACCGGTCTTGCTGGCCATGGCTGCCATGGCACCCACCAGGAAACTGCCTTCATTTTCCTTGAACACCACAGACTGCACGTTGGGCTGTTTCACCACCATGTCGATGATGGCAAATTGCAATTTGGGAAACTCTTTGGCGACTTTTTCTATGCTGGAGGCTTGGCCAAACCCAATGCCAATGATGGGACTCGCGCCGCGCTCTGCCATGCGGCGGATGGCCTGCTCCCGCTGCGATTCATTGGACACTTCGAAGTCCAGATAGGACTTGCCGGTTTCCTTCTTCCACTGTTCCATGCCACGGTAAGCCGCTTCATTGAACGACTTGTCGAACTTGCCGCCCATGTCATACACGATAGCCGGCTCAGCCAAGGCCGGAAAAGCCGCGGCCAGCGCAAGGCCCAACAAACCAACGCGTGCCACATTTGTAAAACTCATATCGACCCTTTTTGTTGACTAAATGATCAGGAAAAAAATGGCGTAAGGTTATAGTCTACGCACACCACACGCAATCAGGGTGTTTCCCTAGCGTGAAAAAACTAAGCTCTCTATTTTCCCCTACACAATGGACACCCCATTGCAACCGCCCAAGACTTCATGATACTGGTAGCAGGCTCCTCCAACCTGGACTTTGTGGTCCGGGCCCACCACATTCCCGCACCCGGAGAAACCGTTTTGGGGCGGGATTTCAAAACATTTCCTGGCGGCAAAGGTGCCAATCAGGCTGTGGCCTGTGCACGCGCAGGCGGCGCTCCTACAACGCTGCTCACTGCGATGGGTAGTGACAGCTTTGCAGCCCCGATTGAAGCGTCACTCAGAGATGCATCAGTCACTTTAAAGGTCGTTCGCGTTGACGATCAGCCAACAGGAACTGCTTTCATTTGCGTCTCGGACGATGCAGAAAACGCCATCACCGTGGCCCCCGGTGCCAATCTTTGCTTGTTGGAGCAGCATTTGCCAACACTGCAAGATGTGAGCCACCTGCTTATGCAATTGGAAATCCCGCTTGACACCGTCATCGCCTACGCCAAAGCGGCACGGCTACAGGGCGTGACGACGGTGCTCAATGCGGCCCCCATACAAGATCTCTCCGCTGAACTGCTGCAATGGATAGACGTTTTGGTGGTTAATGAAGGCGAGTTGGCCAGCCTGTCCGGACACAGCGGAAGCATTGCCGAGTGCCTGGAACGCATTGCCGTGCCAACGGTAGTCGTCACCTTGGGGCACCGCGGTAGCTGTGCGCGTGTCAATGGCACTTTTTTGGTGCAGCCAGCCTGCGATGTAACACCGGTGGACACTACCGCTGCAGGCGATACCTTTTGCGGCACTTTGGTCGCAGCATTGAGCAATGGCGCGAGCATGCCCCAGGCTTTGGCACGCGCTGGTGCAGCGGGCGCCCTGGCTTGCACGCGATTGGGCGCGCAATCCAGCATTCCACAACACACAGAGGTCACCGAATTCCTGGCACAACAGCCTGCAAAAACTGCCGCAGTTACGGATGCACTGGTTGCGTACTGCGGTTTGCCAAGCGGCACCTATTCTTGATGGACCCCGAACAACATGAACAACAAACAAGCACCCCGCAAAGTCATCTATGACACCGACCCCGGCGTGGACGACGCCATGGCCCTGTATTTCGCCATGGCGCACCCCGGCATCGAACTGGTCGGCATTACCACCACCTTTGGCAACGTGTCGGTCGACCAGGCCGCCACCAATGCCCTGTACCTGACCACCATCGCCAACCAGAACGTGCCGGTAACCAAGGGTGTGAAATCTCCTTGGGTCAAACCCGGGGAGCCACCACCGGACTTCATACACGGCGCCGATGGCCTGGGCAACCTGCATAGCCGCGTAGCAACCAACAATGTATTGGACCCACGTTCGTCAGCCCAGATGATTGTGGACATGGCCCGCGCCCAACCCGGCGAGATCACACTGGTTGCCGTGGGTCCGCTGGGCAATCTGGCTCTTGCCCTCAAATTGGAGCCCACGCTACCCAAACTGCTGCGCGAAGTCATCATCATGGGGGGCACGGTAAACGAGCCTGGAAACGTGTCGCCCGTGGCAGAGGCCAATATCTGGAACGACCCCCATGCCGCCGACCGTGTGTTCACCGCAGGCTGGAAGCTGACCATGGTCGGCCTGGACGTGACCCACGGCGTGGTGACCCACCTGGAGCTCTTCAAGAAGATTGCAGACCACCACAAGCACATTGCAACCGATGTATTGCACCACGCGGTCGCTTTCTATTCGAATTTCTACAGCGGCCTGCACCCCCACCTGGCAGCCAAACCCGGCTGTTTTGCGCACGACCTGCTGGCGTTCATCTACCTGACCAATCCCGAGCTGTTCCAGCTGGAAACTGGTGGTGTACGCGTGGTGACTGAAGGCATTGCCCAGGGGCAGACCATGCTGAACCGTCGCGGCTACATCAATTACCCACAAGAGGGTTGGGGCAATAACCTGCCCGTGACCGACGTCTGCATGCAAGTCGACGCGCCCGGTTGCCTTGCACTGTTCGAACAGACCCTGCTGTCCAACTGGCTGAAACATAACTGATTGAGAAAGTGAAAGAGGCAAGCCATGCACTTACCCGTTGTTGACTTCCGCAGCCCCACCGCTGCTCAAGATTTTTGCCGGAGCCTGCACGAAACCGGCTTTGGTGTGCTTCGCAACCACCCGCTGGAGCAGTCCATGGTGGAAGGCATCTATGCTGAATGGTTGGGATTCTTCCAAACGGAGGCCAAACACAAATACCTGACCGACCCGGCCAAGCACGATGGTTACTTCCCCCCGTCGGTTTCGGAGATTGCCAAAAACCACACACGACGCGACCTCAAGGAGTTTTTTCACATTTACCCTTGGGGCCAATATCCGATTGAAGTTTCTGGTGCCGCAAGAAGCTACTACGACTTGGGCAAGTCTCTGGCCGCCACCTTGTTGAACTGGGTCGAAGAAAATTCGCCCGCCGAAGTAAAAGCCCGCTACTCGATGCCACTGCCCCAGATGCTCGAAGGCAGCGACAACACCTTGCTGCGCGTACTGCACTACCCACCGCTGCGTGGCGACGAGGAGCCCGGTGCCGTGCGTGCAGCGGCCCACGGCGATATCAACTTACTGACCATACTGCCTGCAGCCACAGAGCCTGGCTTGCAGGTCCTGGGCAAAGACGAGGCCTGGCATGACGTGCCCTGCGACTTTGGACTCTTGATTGTCAACATCGGCGACATGCTGGAGGAAGCTTCTGGCGGCTATTACCCTTCCACGGTGCACCGAGTCCTCAACCCGGTGGGTGATGCGCGCTTCAAGCCGCGTATTTCACTGCCGCTGTTCCTGCACCCCCATCGCGATGTGGTGCTGTCGGAACGCTACACCGTGGGCAGCTATTTCGACGAACGCATGCGCGAGCTGCGCGGGGAATCGAAGCCTTAATAGCTGCCGTTCAGGCCAAGAGGTTGAAAAGCATCCACAGCATCAAGCCCAACTGAACGCCCCAGAAGCTCGCGCGCACCAGCACCTGCAGCTGGCCTACCCCACTCAAATGGGCCAATGATTGGCCGACGCGCGCGTACAGCACCCAAGGCGCCAACGCGGCAATCGTGTCCAGCCGCCCTGCGGCAGCGGCGCCCAACACAATCACGGCAAAGACCGGCAGGTTTTCCAGGCAGTTGGCGTGTGCATCTTGCAGGCGGTTGACAAAGGCCGCGTCACCGGCTGTCTTGGTGCCACGTGGCCAACTGTTGATGGGGGTCCCGGTCACAAAGCGCAGGCCACGGTATAAGAATACGCCCAGGACCAGCAGTGCGGTCCACGCGGCAAAACCCAGAAGTGCTTGTATCGCTGTCATGGTTCTCATCCTCGGCAAAGCTATTGAAAGGGATACGGTAACCGATCACACAAGCACTCATATGCGAAATGAGAATAAGAAAATAGCTAAAAAATATTTTTCAATATAAGCAGACCCACCTACAGTCGGTCCATGCATGAATTAGCGTTTGTTTTCGCAGGCTTCTTTGTCGGCGTCATTGTTGGCCTGACGGGTGTCGGCGGTGGCTCGCTCATGACGCCGATTCTGATCTTTTTCTTTGGTGTCAAACCCTATCTCGCCGTAGGGACTGACCTGTTGTTTGCGGCCTTTACCAAGATGGGCGGAACCATCAAGCTGGCGCGCTCCAAACACATTGATTGGCCCGTGGTGCTGAACCTGTCGGCTGGCAGCATCCCCGCGGCTCTGATTACGCTGTATGTCTTGCATAACATGGGCGCGGCTAGCCAGACGGTTCAAAAAGTCATGACCACCGCCCTGGGGTTGGCTTTGTTGCTAACCGCAGCGGCCACCCTTTACAAGGTGTTGCGTGGCAAGGCTTCCCCGTCCACCATAGCCAAAGGCCAAGAAGCCGCCGCTGCCCGCCCCCGCCACTGGAGTCTGCCCGTACTGTTTGGCGCGATCATTGGCACGTTGGTCACGCTGACATCCGTGGGCGCGGGTGCGATTGGCGTTACCGTTTTGATGATTTTGTACCCCATGTTGCCGCTGCCGCGCATTGTGGCAGCCGACATAGCCTATGCTGTGCCGCTAACCTTGGTCGCGGGCTTTGGCCACGCCTCCCTGGGCTCGGTAGACTGGCCCATGCTGGTCAGCCTGCTGGCCGGTTCCCTGCCTGGCATCTGGGTGGGCTCTCACCTTATGCACAAGACCCCTGAACGTGTGATCCGATCCCTGCTTTCCGTATTGCTGGCCTATGCCGGCCTCAAGCTCATTGCCCTCTGATATGTACCAATACACCGACTTCGACCGCCAGTTCATCAAAAGCCGTGCCGCTCAACACCGTGACCAGCTGGAGCGCAACCTGGCCGGCACCCTGAGCGACGATGAGTTTCGCCCCCTGCGCCTGCAAAACGGCTGGTACATCCAGCGCTATGCCCCCATGCTGCGCGTCGCCGTACCCTACGGTGAACTGTCGAGCAAACAGCTGCGCGCGCTGGCCAAAATTGCCCGCGAATACGATCACCCCAGCAAGGAAGTGTTTGACAAAGCCATTGGCACCCAAGCCACGTGGGGCACGACCCACTTGCCGGTGGGCTACGGCCATTTCACGACCCGCCAGAACGTGCAATTCAACTGGATTCCGCTGGAGAAAAGTGCCGACGTCATGGACCTGCTGGCCAGCGTGGACATGCACGGCATCCAGACCAGCGGCAACTGCATCCGCAACATCACCAGCGACGAACTGGCCGGTATTGCGCCCGACGAGATTGCCGACCCGCGCCCCTTTGCCGAAATCATGCGCCAGTGGACCACGCTGCACCCCGAGTTCGCCTTCCTGCCGCGCAAGTTCAAGATCGCCATCACCGGCGCAACCGAAGACCGCGCCGCCACCCACTGGCATGACGTGGGCCTGCACCTGATCAAGAACGAAGCAGGCGAACTGGGCTTCAAGGTGCTGGTCGGCGGGGGCATGGGCCGCACGCCGGTCATTGGCACAACCATCCGCGAGTTCCTGCCTGCACTGCAGATCATGAATTACCTGGAAGCCGTGGTCCGTGTGTACAACCGCTGGGGCCGCCGCGACAACATGTACAAGGCACGCATCAAGATTTTGGTCAAGG
Source organism: uncultured Rhodoferax sp. (assembly GCA_963513355.1). Lineage (GTDB taxonomy): Bacteria > Pseudomonadota > Gammaproteobacteria > Burkholderiales > Burkholderiaceae_C > Allorhodoferax. The sequence goes on from CAUPQG010000035.1 coordinate 22,703, forward strand.
CCGAAGGCCAGCGCTATATCGACGAGGTGGAAGCTGAGTACCAGCAGATCATCACCGTGGACGGTGCGCCGCACACCATCACCCAGGCTGAGCTGGACCGTGTCTCTGCGTCTTTTGTGCCGCCAGCCCTCGCCAATGCTGCCCAGACTGCTACAAGAGCTGTAGCAGTTCCTGAAGACCGCCGCAAAGACTACGAACGCTGGTTGAAGCAGAACGTGGCTGCGCACCAGAACCCGGCGCTGCGCGCTGTGACGCTGTCCTTCAAGCGCCTGGGTCAGGCTCCTGGTGATGCCGATGCAGACCAGCTCGACACAGCCGCCGCCCTGGCCGACGAATTCTCAGCCGGCGAAGTGCGGGTGACCCATGACCAGAACCTGCTCCTGCCCTGGGTGCGTGCAGAAGAACTGCCAGCCCTGTGGGTGGCGGCCAGCCATGCCGGACTGGCACGCTCCAATGTGCGCCTGCTGACCGACATGATTGCCTGCCCGGGTGGTGATTTCTGCGCGCTGGCCAATGCGCGCTCGATACCGATTGCTGCCAGCATCACCGAGCGGTACCAGGACATGGACGAACTGCATGACCTGGGCGAAATCGACCTGCACATCAGCGGCTGCATCAACTCCTGCGGCCACCACCACAGCGGCCATATCGGCGTGCTGGGCGTGGACAAGGACGGCAAGGAGTGGTACCAGATTTCGCTGGGCGGCTCTGACGGCTCAGCCCTCTCTGGCACCGCCGTGCCCGGCAAGGTGGTCGGCCCCTCCTTCGGCGCATTGGAAGTACCCGGCGTCATCGAAGCCTTGCTCGACACCTTCCGCACAAACCGCAATGGCCGCGAGACCTTTATCGACTGCGTCAAGCGTGTCGGCTTTGATGCATTCAAAGCCGCCGCCAACAGCGCCCGCTTGGCGGAAAAGCACGAAGACCTGCACGCACTGCCCAAATCGGCAGGGTATGCCAAAGATGCTCAGGAAGCCTGAGCGAGGATGAATACTATGAAATTAATAGCTGCTCAATCAAATTCCACCGGGGCTACGGGCCAAAATGCCGTAGAGCTTGCCAACGATGTGGATCCCCGCACGCTGTCACTGGACGGTGTCGACCGCATTGACCTGGTCTTCCCCAAGTTCACCGATGGCCGTGCCTTCAGCCAGGCCTTTTTGCTGCACCGCCGCCTGGGTTTCAAGGGTGAGATCCGCGCCACGGGTGACGTGCTGGTAGACCAACTGGTGCAGATGCAGCGCAGTGGTTTCACCAGCGCCGTGTTGCGCCAGGATCAGGACATGGCCGTCGCCCAGAAGCAGTTGGACCGTTACAAAGCCTTCTACCAGGGCGATGCTGTCACCTTGCAGCCCATCTTTGCCCGGGAAGCAACAGCATGAGCGCCATAGACCTGCACGCCCGCCCTTCCAAAGACTACGCCGCCAAGCTGGCCGAAACCACGGCCCTGCTGGTCAAGGCTGCGGCCGACTATGCGCCGGGCGAAATCACCCAAGCCTCCAGTCTGGGCGCCGAAGACGTGGTCATCAGCCACATCCTCAACAGCCTCCAGCTCGACATCGGCATCTTTGTGCTGGAAACTGGCGCACTGCACAAGGAGACGCTTGCGCTGCTGGACCAGTTCAAGGCCACATCGCGTGCGCCCGTCACCGTCTACACGCCGGTCCATTCATCGGTGGTGCAGTTTGTTGCCCGCGAAGGCAAAGACGCGATGTACAAGAGCATTGAGCGGCGCAAGGCCTGCTGCGGCATTCGCAAGATGGAGCCACTGGGCCGCGCTCTGGACGGCAAAAAGGCGTGGATCAGCGGCCTGCGCCGCGAACAAAGCGGTGCCCGCGCTGATGTGCCGCTGGTCGACACCTCAGAGCCCCGTACCAAGCTAAACCCACTGGCCAACTGGACCTGGGGCGATGTCTGGCACTACATTGCTGAAAACAACGTGGCCTACAACCCGCTGCACGACGCGTTTTTCCCCAGCATAGGCTGCGAGCCCTGCACCCGAGCCATCAGCCTGGGTGAAGACTTCCGCTCTGGCCGCTGGTGGTGGGAAGACGAAGCCGCCAAGGAATGCGGCCTGCACGTCAAACACGACGATGCCGCGCAAGACGCTGCCCCTGTATCCTCCCTGCTTTCCAGCCGAGCCCCCGCATGAACGCTATGACCGACACCTCGCATTTCAATTTACTCTCCAACCGCCACCTGGACGCGCTGGAGGAAGAAACCATCTTCATCCTGCGCGAAGTGGCCGCCGCCTTTGAGCGCCCCACGCTGCTGTTCTCCGGCGGCAAGGATTCGCTGGTCATGCTCAAGTGCGCCGAGAAGGCTTTTGGCGTGGGTCGCATCCCCTACCCGCTCTTGATGATCGACACCGGCCACAACTTCCATGAGGTGACCGACTTCCGCGATTTCCGTGCCAAGGAACTGGGTGCAGAACTGATCGTGCGTAGCGTCGAGGACTCCATGCAGCGTGGCACTGTGCGCCTGGCCCACCCCGGCGAATCGCGCAATGTGCACCAGTCGGTCACGCTGCTCGAAGCCATCGACGAATTCCGTTTTGACGCGCTGATCGGTGGCGCCCGCCGCGACGAAGAAAAGGCCCGTGCCAAGGAACGCATCTTCAGCCACCGCGACAGCTTTGGCCAATGGCAGCCCAAGGCCCAGCGGCCCGAGCTGTGGACCCTGTTCAACACCCGCTTGCAACCGGGAGAACACTTCCGCGTGTTCCCCATCAGTAACTGGACGGAGCTGGACGTGTGGCAATACATCGAGCGTGAAAAAATCGCGCTGCCAAGCCTGTACTACACCCACAAACGCGATGTGGTCGAGCGCAAGGGCCTGCTGGTGCCTGTGACTGATCTGACCCCTGCCAAGGACGGTGAAAAGATTGAGAGTCGCGACGTGCGTTTCCGTACCGTGGGCGATATCACCTGCACGTGCCCGGTAGAAAGCCTGGCCGCGACGGCAGCCGATATCGTGGTTGAGACGCTGGCAGCTGACGTCAGTGAACGCGGTGCCACCCGCATGGACGACAAAACGTCCGAAGCCTCCATGGAAAAGCGCAAGAAAGACGGGTACTTCTGATATGACAACCGCTACAAAAACAATAGCTTCACCCTCAGGTTCAACCGGGGCTAACAGCCTGAATGGCTTGGAAGGTGATACACAAAGCGCCCTGCGCTTCATTACCTGTGGCAGCGTGGACGATGGCAAGAGCACCCTGATCGGCCGCCTGCTGGTGGATAGCCGCTCGGTACTGCAAGACCAGTTGGCCAACGTCTCCAAGAGTGGCGAGGCCGACCTGGCCCTGTTCACCGACGGCTTGAGCGCCGAGCGCGAGCAAGGCATCACCATCGACGTGGCCTACCGCTATTTCGCCACCCCCACCCGCAAGTTCATCATTGGTGATGCGCCCGGCCACGTGCAATACACCCGCAACATGGTCACCGCCGCCAGCAGCGCCCACGCCGCCGTGGTGCTGGTGGATGCCACCAAGCTGAAGTGGGATGTGGAAGGCCTGGTGGATCTGCTGCCCCAGACCCGCCGCCACAGCCTGCTGGTGAACCTGTTGCGTGTGCCCAGCATCATCTTTGCGGTGAACAAGCTGGATGCTCTGGGCGACGACGCTGCCAAGGCATTTGCCAAGATCACCGAGGCCCTGCAGGCATTTGCCGCGCAGGCGGGTATCACCGTCACCGCCAGCATCCCGATGTCAGCGCTCAAGGGCCACAACGTGGTCACCGCTTCTGAAGGCTGGTGCGGCTATACCGGCCCCAGCCTGCTAGAACTGTTGGAAACCCTTCCTGTAACTGCCGCTGAAACGGATGTGCCCTTCGCCTTTCCGGTGCAGTGGGTCGAAAAATTCCACGACTCCGCAGACACCACCCAGGGCCGACGCGTGTTCTGGGGCCGCGTAGCCACCGGCACCGTGCAACCTGGCGACACCATTTCGGTCTTGCCCAGTGGCCAGACTGCCAAGATTGCCCAGGTGTTGGACCATGCCCGCAGGCCCAAGAACGTGGGCGCGGGCCATGGCGCTGGCATCGTGCTGGACCGCGAGGTAGATGTGTCGCGCGGCGACTGGTTGCTGGCCTCCAACGATGCGCCCAGCCACTTTGAGACCACACGCGAAATCAAGGCGACCGTCGCCTGGATGGACGACGAACCTCTGGTTGCCGGCCGCGTCTACTGGGCGCTGCATGGCCACCGCTGGATCAAGGCCAAGGTCAAGCGCATCGTCCATAGCCTGGACATCAATACGCTGGAAGAACATGATGCGACGCAAATCGAGCCCAACGCCATTGGCCACATCGAGCTGGCCCTGCAGGAGCCCATTGCGGCTCTGCCCTACAGCCAGTCGCGCATCCTGGGTGCGCTGATCCTGGTGGACACCGCCAGCCACAAAACCTCCGGCGCGCTGCTGCTGAATTGACCACGCTGCACCCCTGCGACAGAGTGGGGTTGCAATTGCCAATAAAATCAACGGGTTGTTAGTAAATACATCCCCGCCCTAGAAAACAAAATGACCCATACCGTCACCGAAGCCTGCATCAAATGCAAGTACACCGATTGCGTCGACGTCTGCCCCGTGGACTGCTTCCGCGAAGGCCCCAACTTTTTGACCATCGATCCCGATGAATGCATCGACTGCGCGGTCTGCATCCCAGAATGCCCAGTAAATGCCATTTATGCCGAAGAGGATGTGCCCTCTGACCAGCGCCACATGACCGCCTTGAACGCCGAATTGGCCAAGCTGTCTTCCTGGAAGAGCATCACCAAGCGCAAAGCTCCTTTGCCAGAAGCTGAAGAGTGGAAAGACAAGACCGGCAAGTTGGTGCATTTGATCCGCTGATTCGCCGTGCCCATGGCACCGCCGCCTGCCCCCGTTATCGAAACCGACGCGCTCATCATCGGTGCGGGCCCGGTGGGTCTTTTTCAGGTATTTCAGCTCGGCCTGCATGAAGTCCAAGTGGATGTTGTGGACGCATTGCCCGGCCCCGGTGGTCAGTGCGTGGAGCTGTACGCCGACAAACCGATCTACGATATTCCAGCCTTGGCAGTCTGCACCGGCCGTGAATTGGCCGACAAACTGATGGCCCAGATCGCGCCTTTTGGTGCGCGATTCCACTGGGGACAGGTTGTAACCAGCTTGCAAAAGCAACCGGATGGCCGTTTTCTGGTAGAGACATCCCAGGCGCAAGGATTTCTGTGTAAAACCGTCTTTATTGCTGCGGGTGTCGGTGCTTTTCAACCGCGCACGCTGCACGTCGATGGGCTGTCCGCTTTTGCGGGAACGCAGTTGCTGCACGACCTCCCTGATGCTTCGGTGTGTGCCAATAGAAACGTCGTGATCTTTGGCGATGGCGATGCGGCGCTCGAATGCGCACTCAAGCTGTGCGCCGACCACCCAGACGGGAATCCCCATAAAGCCAAACGCGTAACCCTGGTCCACCGCCGCGATGTTTTTAGTGCGGCGCCGCAGACCGTTGAACGCTTGCGTGCACTGGTGCATCAAGGCCATGTGCACTTCGTGGCTGGCCAGGCCCAAGGCCTGGAAACCGTGCAGAACCGCCTGACCGGCATCCAGATACTGGACTCCGAAGGCCAGACGCGCACGCTCCCGCTGGAAATGCTGCTGGTGATACAAGGCCTGTCCCCCAAGCTCGGGCCCGTAGCCCAGTGGGGTCTGGACATGGAGCGCAAGCAATTGCAGGTGGACACCGAGAAGTTTTCAACCAGCATGCCCGGCATTTTTGCAGTGGGCGACATCAACACCTACCCCGGCAAGAAGAAGCTGATCCTGTGTGGCTTCCACGAAGCCACGCTGGCGGCCTTTGGCGCCATGCCTTTGATTGCGCCGGACAAAAAGGTGATGCTGCAGTACACAACAACAAGCCCCAGGTTGCACAAGCTGCTGGGCGTGGCGTCACAGGCTTCCGGCGCAGTAGGCGATTAAGAAATTTGCAGTTTTTTCAAAATTTAGCGTCCATTTTCAGAAACCTAAAAATTCCACGCTATAATTTGAGGCTTCATTCCTCAATAGCTCAGTTGGTAGAGCGCCGGACTGTTAATCCGTAGGTCCCTGGTTCGAGCCCAGGTTGAGGAGCCAAATTTAAGAACCCACCATCGCAAGATGGTGGGTTTTTTATTTTCCGGGTCACACATGCACATCGAAACATCCACCGCCGTCACCTCGCTCATTCAAGAGGGTGTGCAACAACTTGCAATACTGCGGGAAGACGCCAGTGAGGCCCACATCGCAGATCACATCCGCGGCATGGTTGCTGCGACGATGGGCCACCTGGCCAGCGACGTGTCCGACGCCGCGCTGAAGAATGCGGAACAATGGCAAGGTTGGGCACTGGGTGTGGCCGACGGAATTTGATCGACGCGTAACAGGAGACAAAACACATGTTTGACAAAAACGGCCAGTGGATACGCCTTGAAACCTATGACGACTTTGACAACGGCCTTTCCGACCTGATTGAACTGTGGTCCAGCACCGCAGAGTCGGCAACCCAGGCCGTGAAAGACTCGGCATTTGCGCACTTCAAAGAAGACCTGGAAGCAGCAAGCCTGCAATGGGAAGGCAACAAAGCCAAATCCAAAAAGTATGCCGCCATTGCGCAAGAGCTGGCTGAATTTGAAGAAGTGTTGAAACTTGGCTGAGACCCTAGCCAGTAGAGTCGCAGCTTGATCTGTTTCAACAAGCCCTACGGGGTGCTCAGCCAGTTCACGCCTGATGGGCAGTGGCGCGGGCTCAAAGACTTCATTACCATACCCAACGTGTACGTAGCGGGCCGCCTGGATGCTGACAGCGAAGGGCTGCTGTTACTGACGGACGATGGCCGACTTCAGGCCCGGGTTGCCGACCCGCGCTTCAAAATGGAGAAGACCTACTGGGTGCAAGTTGAGGGTATTCCCGACGAGGCCGCGCTGGTGGCCTTGCGCAACGGTGTGCAGCTCAATGACGGCCCCACCCTCCCCGCACGAGCACGGGTGATGGAATCGCCGCCAGGCCTGTGGGAACGCGTGCCACCGATCCGTGTGCGCCAGACCAAGCCCACTACCTGGCTGGAACTGGTTATCCGCGAAGGACGCAACCGTCAGGTGCGGCGCATGACGGCATCCGTGGGTTTACCCACCCTGCGCCTGATTCGCGCCGCCATAGGACCTTACACGCTGGACGGGCTGGCCCCTGGGTGCTGGCGGGAACAGGCGGTCTAAAACAGAACCACGCAACGGCCTGCTGATCAGCGCTTCTTCTCGATCGGATTGGCAGTCAGCCAGTTGGCGGGATAGGCCCGCATGAACTCCTTTGCCTTCTCGGGACGGGCACTTAGCCACGCATCCACGGCACCTTCATTCAGTATCACCACCATGCGTTTTTCGTTGCCAGGTTGTTGGTAGCGGTGCATCAAAGCGTGGCTATTGGCGCTCACAGTGAGCAAGGTGTAACTGATGACGGCCTCCCCCTCGGGTCCCATCCAGCGTTCCCACAAACCCGCCACGCCCATGGGTTTGCCATCCACTCTGGCGATACGGGTGGGCACGGCCTTACCGCTGCGCCAATCGTCTTCGTGAAACGCCATCACCGGCACAATGCAGCGCTGAGCGTTCATCCATGTATCACGGAAATTGTTGGACGTGGTCACGGTTTCTGAACGGGCATTGACCAACTTGGCGGAACGCAGCTTGGCCTCTGACGCCGACTTGACCCAGTTGGGCACCAAGCCAAATTGCCCAACAACCAGCTCGCGGGGAAGAATGGCACGCGCGGGCTCGTCCCCTCCTGTTGCCTCCGCGGCGTGGGGTTGGCCTGCGCGAATAAAGACACCCGGTTGGCGCTGCCATATTTCGCGCCCCACCGGCGAGTCAGGTGCTGCTACATGGAAGGCTTCAACGTAGAGCGAAGCTGTTTGCAAGCTTTCATAGCGGTCACTCATGCGGTCCCGTCAAAGCGCCCTCTTAAGTAAGCGTTGATTGCAGCGGACTCGACCAGCCATTGGTTATTTCCTGCGGCGTCGGTGATCTTCAGGCTCGGCACTTTGGGCTGGCCCAGGCCCGCTACCAATTCCGCACGATGCGCACCTTCCTTTTGTGCATCACGGCGTTCAATGCTGAGGGACAACCTGTGCATTTCTTTCCGTACTTTGATACAAAAAGGGCAGGTTATGAACTGGTAAAAAACAAGCTTGCGGCACTCTGCATCAACTCCCGCCTGTTGCGCTGGCGAACGCACGACAGCTTTTGGGCGACTGACGACCTCCCACACCCGCATAACGGGACCCAGCAGTAGCCTCAGCGTTTTAAAGAATAGTCTGACAATAGTTATCATCTGGATAGATTCGGGGTTTGGGTGAGACGACAAGCGGGACCGGATAAGGTGTCCTACTATTGCAATGGTTCGATTGTCGCCTGCCGGTTGGGCAAAACCCTCACGAGGATAATGCCCACATGAGAATCAACTTGGTAACGCCCTTCGCAGAGAAAGACGCCGTAAAGGCACTGGGAGCCCGTTGGGACGCCACAAAGAAACTGTGGTACATCGTCGATGTGGTCGACCTGACACCGTTTTTGCGCTGGATCCCCGATTTGGGTGCAGCGACGGTCGAGGCAACTCAGGGCAAGTCCTTGCTAAACATGCAGCCTGAAACGGTCCTTGTCAAACGATCTGTTGGAGTCATCACTACATCCACAGTGAAGGCGCTATCGTGTGATTGCCCTGTTCACGCGTGGGAAGAATGCCCACACTCATCAAGGGTATAGGCGCAGTATCGCGCCTAGCCCAACGGTACCTACTGCGTTTGAATCGCAGTAAATCCATGTGATGTGTCGGGCGCCTGACGGTGCACGAAACGATACCGATTTGGCCCATCCTGCCAATATTTTTGCCCAATACGCTCTGGGGGAATCACTCCCAAAGTCAAGTCAGGCACCAAGTTCAAAGCTTCCCCTTTTAAGGTCACTTTGGCAATGCCATTTGCCTGCATGATCATTTTGGTAGACGGATCCAGTTGCTGAAGAACATCCCGCAGTGTGGTCTGTTCGCCAAACGCCGGGTACATGATCTGGCTATTTCCTTCGGCATCAATGAAGCGAAAAACACCATCCATGCCACCCACCAGTCGCGCACGCCCGTTTATGACATCCTGCTGAACGGCAATTCCCGGCTGAACCACGTATGTAGTACCTTGGAAGGTCGCTGTGATCACTCCGTTGTCATCAATTTTGACCATCGAGCCCGGAAACATGGTTGTCAGTTGATCCAGATGAACCAGGGCCGGGGCAATCATCAAAGACAGCCCATCAATGACCACCTGGTACAGATTTCCATCCTTCTCATAAACACCGTTTTCCCGACTGTCACCCGACTGCGGCGTGTGTGGCATAAAGACTAATTTTCCACCCTTGAATCCATCCAGAACAACTGCACCAGTGGCAGTTTGTTTCGAAAAAGCCAGCCGTGTTTCAAATTTGCTTGACAGCAGTTTGACCATCTTGGCGAGGAACGCCGGACCGCCATGGCGCTGCAAATCTACAACGGCTGGAAGCTTGCTGACACCGTCGATAGCCATGTACATCAATGGCAGAGCCGTGTCGTTCTTCTCAACCATGCAAGGTGCAGTCGAGAATGTCAAATCATTGCCGCTGACTGTTGGATTTGTCCCATTGCTTACGTTTACTCGAAAGTGGTAATTCGTGCCACAAGACAAACCTGCAATGGATGTTGATACTGTCGATCCGGCAATATTGGCGGCCAATGGGCTCTGCACCGCAGTAGACTCTTCCCCATAGCGGCTACTCAATCCAAAACTAAACACAACGGTAGTCGCGTCTCCATTTGTTAATGCCAATCCGTTTAGTTGTGCCGCGGTTGACGAAATGTTGCTGGCAGCCATCGTTTTTGCAGTAGAGGCTGTGTTTGACACTACTCTGCCAAATCCAGCCGAAGCGGAATTCAGGGCCCCAACGGATGTCCATGCCTCAACCTCAGAGATGTAGGTCGAGCCGTCCTTGCTGCCTGTGACGTTCACACGGATCCTGTCCGTCGTCACGGCCGTGAACGGCACCGTGCGCTTGACCAGGTTGTTGCCCGTCACCGTTGCCTGGGTCACCCAGGCAGAGCCGTCCCAGGTCTGCACGTTGAAGGACGTGTTGCCGTACTGGCTGAAGGCCATGCTGTCGGTGGGCTCTGCC
>CAUPQG010000036.1:0-27362 GCA_963513355.1 uncultured Rhodoferax sp.
GTGCTAACCATCGCGTACTTTGATAACCTGAGACTACCCCGGCTGTCATGACCTCAAACTCTCGAACCGCCCGGTGCGGACCCGCATGCCGGGTGGTGTGGCAGGGGTGCAGCCTAGAATGGCTGTCCCCTATGCCGATGGGCGAAAAAAAAGCCACCCAAGGGTGGCTTTGTAAAAGTCCCCCGAGAGGGACGTCGTTGGATTCTTGGCAGGTGGCCTTCTTGGGCCGTTACCGTGCTTTGTTCGCTTAACTGTGACAGCAGTGGGGTTAACTGTAGGGCAGCGCGAGGGGTTCCGGTATCCCCTGTTTGTGGGGTTTTTTCGGAAAGACAAGATTTCTAGGCGCTTGCGGTGCCCTTTGGCAGCCGAATTTCAAAACACGCGCCGCCGGTGGGGCTGTCTTTGCACAGCACTGTGCCGCCATGGCGCTGGGTGATGGACTTGACCAGTGCCAACCCCAGCCCCACGCCTCCGTCCCGCTCCGACGCGCCCGGCAGGCGGTAAAAAGGCTCAAAGATGCGCTCTCTAAAGGCTTCAGGCACACCAGGACCGTTATCGCAGACACGAATAACCGCAAAGCCCCCCTCTCGGCTCAATGTCAGGGTGGTCTCGCCGTTGGCGTGCCGTCCCGCGTTTTCGAGCAAGTTGCGCACTGCCCGGCGCAGCAGCTTGTTGACCCCCGGTACCAGCAAGTCCCCATGCTCCGGATCTGCATGCAGCGTGGCACCCGTACGTGCGCACTCTTCTGCAACCAAACCCAGCAAGTCAACAGGCTCAATGGTGCCCAGGTCAACTTCTTTGGCGTCAAGCCGACTGGCCAGCAAGATTTCATCGATCAACAAGTCGAGTTCCGAGATGTTGCGCGCAATTTCGTCTTTCGCCCGGTTGGAGGATGCGTCGGTAGCGCCACCCATGAACTCCAACCCCATGCGGATGCGCGTCAAAGGGGAGCGCAGCTCATGTGATGCGTTGGCCAGCAGTGACTTTTGAGAGGCCAGCAACGCGTCGCGGGTTTTGACCAGGGTTTCGACCTGTTGCGCAGCATGGTTGAAACGGGTGGCCAAGAAGCCAACTTCGTCGTTGCCAGCCACCGGCACACGCACGCTCAGGTCACCGTCGCCCCACTGCTGCACACTGCGCTGAAGTACCTCGAGCCTACGGGTCAGGCGCCGCACGATAGGGTAGGTCGCAAGGGCCACGGCAACACCAACCAGCCCCAGAGTCCAAAAAAACCCAAATGGCGCACGCCACTGGGACTGGGGCGAACGGGGCATGTGGATGGATATGGTTTGGCCGTCCTGCATGCGGACGTCAAATTCCGGGCCCGGCCCATAACGGCCACGGGGCTCACGCGGAGCGTCTTCGTCGGCGCTACGGGCGGCATCTGGTGAGTGGTCGGCATCTGCACCTGCACCGGGCGGCGGTTTGGCTGGCATCACCCAACCCGGAGAGTTGGGCGGGCGACCCAAGCGTGCACGCCCGTGGCCGATCACTTCACCGGCCTGGTTGCGGGCAACGACATCGCGCAACGGCGGGTCAGACGCCATACGCCACGCCCATCCGACCAGCAGTGTCAGCACGGCCACGGCCAAAACAACGGCGAGCCAAATGCGAATGTAGAGACGGTTCATCAGTCTTGCTGGCGGGCGAATACGTAGCCCACACCACGCACCGTGAGAATTCTCTTCGGGTTTTTGGGGTCTGCTTCGATAGCCGCCCTTATGCGGCCCATGTGCACGTCAATGGAACGGTCAAAGGCGTCCAGTTCACGCCCGCGGACGGCTTCCATAATTTGGTCACGCGTCAGCACCCGGCCCGCCCGTTCGGCAAGGGCCACCAGCAGGTCAAACTGGTAAGAGGTCAGCTCGCTCACAGTCCCGTCCACAGAGACCCGGCGGGCATCGCGGTCGATTTCCAGCGATCCAAAGCGCAATGCGAGATGGTCCACTGCCGGGCCGTCGACCCGGCGGCGCAGCACAGCACGAATGCGGGCCAGCAGCTCGCGGGGCTCAAACGGCTTGGGGAGATAGTCGTCCGCACCAATCTCCAGGCCAATGATGCGGTCCATCGCGTCACCCTTGGCGGTCAGCATCAGTACCGGCACCTGGGCCAGACTGGACGGCAGTGCGCGGATACGCCGGCAAACCTCCAGGCCATCCATGTCAGGCAACATCAAATCCAGAATGACCAGATCGGTGGAGGACGCCTTGGTGGGGCTATTGAGGGCTGCCAGTCCGGCTGCACCGTCACCCGCGCAACTAACCGCAAAGCCGGACTGTTCCAGATACTGTGCCACCATGGCCGCCAGGCGGGTGTCGTCTTCAATCATCAGCAGGTGTTGGCTCATGGGGCGAGTCTATCGCCGCCCGCCCACCCGTGTGTGCGCGGCACCTGAAGCGGCTGTAAAGTTTGGTAAACCGCCAATAGCAGTGCTATCAAATCAGGAGCTATAGGCGCTTATTTCTCGGGGGCTGGAGGCCCATTTTGCTCTGGAGGCTAGCCACACCAACCCCAGCACCGGCAGACCCAACATCGACGTTGCGGTAAAAAAGCTGGCATAGCCAAAGTGGTCCACAAAAGCGCCGGAATAACCGGCTACAAACTTGGGCAACAGCAGCATCATCGAACTGAACATGGCGTATTGCGTGGCGGAGTAGTTCACGTTGGTCAGCGACGACAGGTAGGCAATGAATGCAGCCGAAGCAATACCACTGGCCAGGTTGTCCGCAGAGATGACAAATATTAGCGCCTGCACGTCATGGCCACGTCCGGCCAGCCAGGCGAACATCAGGTTGGTCGCCGCACTCAGCACCGCACCCAACATCAGCACCCGCATGACCCCCACACGCATGGCCAGCGCGCCACCCACAAAGGCGCCTACCAGTGTCATGACCACGCCATAAATCTTGGTGACTGCGGCCACCTCGTCCTTGGTGAACCCCATGTCGACGTAAAACGGGTTGGCCATGATGCCCATCACCACATCGCTGATGCGGTAGGTGGCTATCAGCGCCAAAATCAACAACGCGTGCAGGCCATAGCGCCCCAGAAACTCAGTGAATGGCTCCACAACTGCACTGCGAAGCCACTCTGCCGCGTTCTTGGCCGGTGGTATGGGCTTGTGGGCTGGTTCCGGAGAAAACAGCACGGTCGCCACACCAGGCAACATGCTCGCCGCCATAACCAAATACGCGGTTCGCCAGGCGCCATGTTGGTACCCAGCCACTGCACCCACAACTTCGGCAGGCACTTCGGCCCGCGCCGCAATCCACAGCGCGCCTGCGCCAGCCCAGATCATGGCCAGGCGGTAGCCGGTCTGGTAAGTGGCGGAGAGGGCGGCCTGGCGTTCGACGTCCGCCGATTCAATGCGAAAGGCATCCAGCGCAATGTCCTGTGTGGCAGACCCAAAGGCCACAGCAATAGCGCACCACACCACCGGCAGCAAGGCCAGCCGCGGGTCTGTAAACGCCATGCATACCAAGCCCGTCATGATCAAGGCCTGCGCAAACAGCAGCCAACTGCGCCGACGGCCCAGCAGGCGGGTCAATACCGGCAGTGGCATGCGGTCCACCAGCGGAGACCACACCCATTTGAAGCCATAGGCCAGACCGACCCAGCTCAGATAGCCAATCGTGGTACGGTCGATACCGGCTTCGCGCAGCCAGAAACTCAGCGTGCCAAAAACCAGCAATAGTGGCAAACCCGCCGAAAAACCCAGCGACAGCATGCGCAGCGAGGCCGGTTCCAGGTACACCTTGAGGGTGGCAAGCCAGGTTGGCTTGTCGGCCGATAGGGTAGTGCTGGGCGTTGGTGTGGTCATGGAGGAATAATACCGCTATGAAAATCGGATCTGAACGCAAACACCCCGGCAGTTTGACTCTGCCATTCTTTTGCCGCGCGGCGCTTGTCCTGGGCATGGCACTTGCCGCAGCGGCACCGCCCGCGATGGCCCGCGACGGGGTGGAGGTCGGGGGCAACTCCGCCTTTACCAAACTGGTGCCTGCCGAAGAGGTGGAGCGCTCGGCCTCGCAGCAATACCTTCAGTTGCTCAAGCAGGCCGATGAAAAACGCGCCCTGGCTCCCAAAGACAACGCGCAACTGGTGCGCCTGCGTGCGATTGCCCAAAAAATCATTCCCTTCGCGCTGGACTGGAACCCACGCGCCCGCAATTGGCAGTGGGAGGTCAACCTGATCGGCTCCAGCCAAATCAACGCCTTTTGCATGCCTGGCGGCAAGATTGTTTTCTACACCGGCATATTGGAAAAACTCCAGCTCACCGATGACGAGGTCGCCATGGTGATGGGCCACGAAATTGCCCACGCACTGCGCGAGCATGCGCGTGAACGCATGGGCAAAAGTGCGGCTACACATGGCATTGCCCGGCTGGCAGGGGCACTGGCCTCCAGTTACTTTGGAATTGACCCCCGCATTACCGACGGCATTGCCAGTGGCGGCGCCAACTTGTTGACGCTGGAGTTCAGCCGCGACGACGAATCCGAGGCTGACCTGGTGGGTATGGAGCTCGCGGCGCGCGCGGGTTTCAACCCTCGCGCTGGTGTAACCCTGTGGCAAAAAATGGGCGCGGCCAACAAAAACGCGCCACCACAGTGGCTGTCCACACATCCAGCGGGTACCCGTCGCATCGCAGACATTGAAGCCAATTTGCCCAAGGTCTTGCCCTTGTTCGAACGCGCCCGCGCCCGCTAGCCATGCCGCCTTGGCTCAGCCACCCCGCAGTACAGCTATTGCTGTGCACGGGTGCCTATATGGCCCTGGGCTATTGGACCGATAAATGGACCGTGTTGTTCGTCTCGCCCCTGTATGGGGCTCTGGTGTCGCGCCCGCTCATCAATCTGGTGGCCATTGTGCGACAGGCCCTGCGGTCCAGCGTGTGGCTGCCGGTGCATGGCCAGCACTACGTGTTCAAAGGTACGACTGTCCATGTGCTGGAGGACGAAGAGGGCTGGCGCTGGGTGCGCCTTGCCGATGTGCAGAGTGTGTTGGACAAGCCCATGAACACCCGCATATTGTCTGTAACCTACCCCGAACGGGTGGAGATGATGGGCCGTCCTGCACTCATGCACATGCGGGACGATGCCTTGATTGCCCATCTGGGCAAGCAAAACGACTCAACAGCCCTGCGCTTTAGAACCTGGGTCGAGCGCAGCATCGCCCATCCGGCCGAACGGGCGCGCCAGCGCTAAGCCCAGTCGTACCCAATGGTGATGGGTGCATGGTCCGAGAATTTTTCAGCCTTGTAGATGTCCACCGAGCGGGCACCGGCTGCCATGGCCGGTGTGGCCAGGTGGTAATCCAGCCGCCACCCCACATTGTTGGCATAGGCCTGGCCCCGGTTGCTCCACCACGTGTAGCAGGTGTCGGTGGTGTCGGGCTCCAGTTGGCGGTACACATCAACAATGCCGCCTTCCGTGGTCAGTTTGGTCATCCAGGCTCGTTCTTCGGGGGTAAAGCCGCTGTTCTTCTGATTGCTGCGCCAATTTTTCAGGTCGGCCTCGCGGTGGGCGATGTTGATGTCACCACACAGGATGAAGTCGCGCTGGTGCTTGAGCACCTGCAGATGCGTATACATTTTGTCCAGAAAGCGGAACTTGGCCTGCTGGCGGTCTTCGCCCGACGAACCACTGGGGAAGTAGGAACTGATGACCGAATGTTTGCGCGTGGGCGTGTCAAAACGCAGTTCCACATAACGGCCCTCGCCATCAAACTCGCCGCCGTCAAAACCGACGACCACATCGCTGGGCTCCAGCCGCGTGTAGGCGGCCACGCCCGAGTAGCCTTTTTTCTCGGCAAAGTGAAAGTAACCCTTGAGCCCGGCCAAAGACTCAAACTTGCCCGCCACATCGGCTGCCTGGGCTTTGACCTCCTGCACGCAAATACAATCGGGCGCGGCTTGGTGCAGCCAGGCCTCAAGCCCCTTGCTGGTGGCCGAGCGGATGCCATTGAGGTTGAGACTGGTTAATTTAAACAAGGAATTTTTCATGGCAAATCACGACCCATTGGCCCAAGAGTTTGTGCAGTTTGCAGTGGAGTGCGGGGTGTTGCGCTTTGGCGAGTTCAAAACCAAGGCGGGTCGCATGAGCCCCTACTTCTTCAACGCGGGCCTGTTTGACGATGGCGCCAAACTGGGACGTTTGGCAGGATTCTATGCGCGGCGTCTGCTGGCCAGCGGCATGGAGTTCGACATGGTTTTTGGCCCCGCCTACAAAGGCATCCCGCTGGGCGCGGCTTTGTCGGTCGAACTGGCCCGTTTGGGGCGCAATGTTCCCTTTGCCTATAACCGCAAGGAAGCCAAAGACCACGGCGAGGGTGGAACCCTGGTTGGCGCGCCGCTCAAGGGCCGTGTGCTGATCGTGGACGATGTCATGTCCGCCGGAACTGCCACCCGAGAATCCATTGCCATCATCCAGGCTGCCGGTGCCACACCACACGGCGTGTTGATTGCGCTGGACCGCCAGGAGAAGGCGACCGAAAACGGGAACGATGTGCCCTACAGCGCAGTGCAATTTGTGCAACGCCAATTGGGGCTAAAGGTAAGTTCGATTGCGAAGCTTAGCGATTTGATGCAGTATCTGGCGGGTCACAGCGGCGCAGGTTTGGCACTGGCGCACCAACAGGTGCAGGCCTACCGGGAGCGGTACGGTGTTGACGAAGGATAAACATGACTTTGCGTAAGTGGATTGGGGTCGGCATGGGTACCGGCATGGCTGCGTTGATTGGCACCGCGGCCTATGCGCAGGCCGTTATTCCAGGGGTCTATACCTGCGTGGATGCCAAAGGTCGCAAACTGACCGCCGACCGTCCCATCCCCGAATGCACGGACCGAGAGCAAAAGGTATTGAATCCCAGTGGCACGGTAAAGGCCCGGGTGGGGCCCAACCTAACAGCGGCCGAGCGTGCGGAGCTGGAGCAAAAGGAGCGCCGCGAAATCGAGGAGCGCAACCGTGCCATCGACGAAAAACGCCGCGACCGCGCATTGCTGACGCGATACCCCAATAAGGGTGTCCATGACCAGGAGCGCGCGCAGGCCCTGGCCCAAATCGGGGTGGTGATACAGGCAGCCAAAACCCGGCTGGATGAATTGGTCAAGCAGCGCGTGGTCATCGACCAGGAGATGGAGTTCTACAAAAAGGACCCCGCGACAGCGCCAGCCTATTTGCGCCGCCAGCTGGACGAAAACATCCAGAGCCAGGCTGTCCAGCGCCGCTTTATCGGCGAACAGGACGGCGAGATCAACCGGGTGAATTCCCGTTTTGACGACGAGCTGGTGCGTCTGCGCCAGCTCTGGGCGCTGAACGCGCCAGCGCCCACAGGGCGTTAGGCGAGCTTGCTGCGCAGCAAGTCGTTCACCTGCTGTGGATTGGCCTTGCCCTTGCTGGCCTTCATGATCTGACCGACCAGGGCGTTAAGCGCCTTCTCATTGCCAGCCTTGAATTCGGTCACGTTCTTGGCATTGGCCGCGATCACTTCATCGACGATGGCTTCCAGCGCACCGGTGTCGTTCATCTGTTTGAGGCCCTTGGCTTCGATGATGGCGTCCACGTCTGTGCCCTCACCCGACCACATCGCTTCAAACACCTGCTTGGCGGCATTGTTGGATACCGTACTGTCGGCGATGCGGCCAATCAGGGCGGCCAGCTGGGGGGCCTTTACCGGGGCAGCCTCAATGGCCAGGTCTTCGGTGTTCAGGCGGCGTGAGACTTCACCCATGATCCAGTTGCTGGCCAACTTGGGCTGACCACAGGCTTTGGCGGTTGCCTCAAAGTAGCCCGCAATCGCCTTGCTCTGCGTCAGCTGCGTGGCATCGTATTCGGGCAGACCATAGTCGCGCACAAAGCGTTCGGACATGACACGAGGCAATTCGGCCATCAGCCCCCGTATTTGCTCGATCCATTGCTCTGAAATGTATAGCGGTGGCAAATCCGGGTCTGGGAAGTAGCGGTAGTCCGCAGCGTCTTCCTTGGTGCGCATGGCGCGGGTCTCGCCGGTGTCAGGGTTGAAGAGCACGGTGGCCTGTTCAATTGCTTTGCCGTCTTCGATTTGCTCGATCTGCCAGCGCACTTCGTAGTCGATGGCCTGCTGCATGAACTTGAAGCTATTCAGGTTCTTGATCTCGCGCCGTGTGCCCAGCGGTTGGCCGGGCTTGCGCACCGACACATTGGCGTCGCAGCGAAACGAGCCTTCTTGCATATTGCCGTCGCAAATACCGATCCAGGTCACGATCTTGTGCAGTTCCTTGGCATAGGCCACAGCTTCCGCGCTGGAGCGCATGTCGGGCTCGGTGACGATCTCCAAGAGTGGCGTGCCCGCGCGGTTCAGGTCGATGCCGGTCTGGCCAATGAAGTCTTCGTGCAGCGATTTGCCAGCGTCTTCCTCCAGGTGGGCACGCACCAGGCGCACGGTTTTTTTCTCGGCCACACCCTTGACTTCGGGCATGAAGAATTCGACTGCACCGCCTTGCACCACCGGTATCTCAAACTGGCTGATTTGGTAGCCCTTGGGCAGGTCCGGGTAGAAGTAGTTTTTGCGCGCAAAAATGCTCTTGGGCGCGATGTGTGAGCCAATGGCCAGACCGAATTCAATGGCGCGTTGCACGGCGCCCTTGTTCATGACCGGCAGCGTACCGGGCAGGGCCAGGTCCACGGCGCAGGCCTGGGTATTGGGTTCGGCACCAAAGGCGGTGGCGGCGCGGCTGAAAATCTTGCTGGTGGTGGACAGCTGGGCGTGTGTTTCAAAGCCGATGATGACTTCATACCCATGCACCAGCGGGCCGGTCGGGCGGCCCTGTTGTTGTGCTTCAAATGTGTTCACGGTTTCACTGCTCATATCAAAATCCTGCGGGGCGGGCGGAGTGGAAATCCGTAGCCTGTTGGAAGCGGTGCGCGGCGTTCAGCAGGCGCGACTCCTGGAAGTAATTGCCCAACAACTGCATGCCCACCGGCATGCCACCGGCGCCAAAGCCCACGGGAATACTCATGCCGGGCAGACCGGCCAGGGAGCCAGGCAGCGTGAAGATGTCGGCCAGGTAGTTGGCTACCGGGTCATCCGACTTTTCGCCTATCTTCCACGCCACCGTGGGAGCCACCGGGCCGGCAATGACGTCGCAATCTTTGAACGCGTTCTGGAAGTCGTCGGCAATCATGCGGCGGATTTTTTGCGCCTGCAGGTAGTAGGCGTCGTAATAACCGTGGGACAGCACATAGGTGCCGATCATGATGCGGCGTTTGACCTCGTCGCCAAATCCTTCGGCACGGGTCTTCTTGTACATGTCGGCCAGGTCGGTGAACTTCTCGGCACGGTGGCCGAACTTCACACCGTCAAAGCGGGAGAGATTCGAGCTGGCTTCGGCCGGCGCGATGATGTAGTACACCGGGATGGACAGCTCGGTACGCGGTAGCGTAATGGGTACCAGCTTGGCACCCAACTTCTCGTATTCCTTCAGCGCCGCGTCAATGGCCGTGCGCACATCGGCAGAAAGGCCTTCGCCAAAAAACTCTTTCGGAATACCAATGCGCAAACCTTCGATCGAGTCATTCAACTTCAACGAATAGTCTTCGGCCGGCACGTCCAGCGATGTGGAGTCGCGGTCCGCATCGGGGCCGCACATGGCCGACAGTAGCAAGGCGCAGTCTTGCGCGGAGCGCGCCATCGGGCCCGCTTGGTCCAGGCTGGACGCAAAGGCCACCATGCCATACCGCGAAGCGCGGCCATAGGTGGGTTTGATGCCGGTGATGCCGCAAAACGATGCAGGCTGGCGGATCGACCCGCCGGTGTCGGTACCGGTGGCCGCAGGGGCCAAGCGCGCTGCCACGGCGGTGGCGCTGCCACCCGAGGAGCCGCCGGGGATACGTGTGATGTCCCACGGGTTGCGAACCGGCTCGACCTTCTCTTGGGCTACTGCGGCAATGGCCGAGTTCTCATTGCTGGAACCCATGGCGAACTCGTCGCAATTGAGCTTGCCCAGCGTGACCACGCCCTGCGCGGCCAGCTTGGCCACCACGGTCGCGTCAAACGGCGAGCGGTAGGTCTTGAGCATGCGCGAACCAGCGGTCGTGACGAAATCTTTGGTGACAAAAATATCCTTGTGTGCGATGGGCAGGCCTTCCAGCGTGCCAGCCGTGCCATTGGCAATGCGGGCATCGGCGGCGCGGGCCTGGGCCAGGGTGGTGTCTGCATCCACGGCAACATAGGCGCCGAGGTTGGCATGGGCGGCGCTGCGGTCCAGGAAATGCTGGGCCAGTTCCACGGCGGACACTTTCTTGTCGCGCAGAGCCTGGGTCAGTGCGTGCACGCTTTGGTCGTGCAGGTCTGAAGAAGATGGGGTGGGGGGTGTCGTCGTCATCGTGTGTACTGCAAAATTACTCAATCACCTTGGGCACCAAAAACAAGCCGTTTTCGACTGCGGGGGCGCTGCGCTGGTTGGCTTCGCGCTGGTTGGGTTCGTTGGCCACGTCTTCGCGCAAACGCAAGGCAAAGTCGGACAGGGCCACCACCGGGTGGGCCAGGGGCTCAATACCTGCCGTGTCCACGGCGCGCATTTGCTCCACGATGTCAAAAAAGCCATTCATTTGTGTCAGCATGCGCTCACTTTCGGAGGGTGCCAGCTCCAGGCGCGCCAGATTGGCGATACGGGCAATATCAGTAGATGTCAGTGACATGGTGCGTGTTGGGTTGAAACCAAAGGTAATTCGGTGCCAATGGCTCAGTTTAGAGAGGGGTGTACAAAGGCAATCGGTTATTATCCCGTCTTTGGCGTGGGTGCTGCAAAGTCGCCCAAGTTGACGCCAAACTTACGACTTTTTAACGATAAAACCGTGGTGATGGGGGCCGAGGCGCTTCCCGTGCCCGAGAGGATATGTAATGTTTGGATCTTTCCGTCGGTACTTTTCTACCGACTTGGCCATTGACTTGGGCACGGCCAATACCCTGATTTTTGTACGCGGTCAGGGCATCGTTCTGGACGAACCCTCGGTCGTCGCCATCCGCCACGAAGGTGGCCCCCAAGGCAAGAAAACCATTCAGGCCGTTGGCAAGGAAGCCAAGGCCATGCTGGGCAAGGTTCCCGGCAACATCGAAGCCATTCGCCCCATGAAGGACGGCGTGATTGCCGACTTCACGGTCACCGAGCAGATGCTCAAGCAGTTCATCAAAATGGTGCATCCGCGTGGCATTTTCCGCCCCAGCCCGCGCATCATCATTTGTGTGCCTTGCGGCTCCACCCAGGTTGAGCGCCGTGCTATCCGCGAATCGGCCCTGGGTGCCGGTGCCAGCGATGTGTATTTGATTGAAGAACCCATGGCTGCGGCCATCGGTGCTGGTCTGCCCGTCAGTGAAGCCAGTGGCTCCATGGTGGTCGACATTGGTGGTGGTACCACCGAAGTGGGCGTCATCTCGCTGGGCGGCATGGTCTACAAGGGCTCGGTCCGCGTGGGTGGTGACAAGTTTGACGAGGCCATCATCAACTACATCCGCCGCAACTACGGCATGCTGATTGGTGAGCCCACCGCAGAATCCATCAAGAAGCAAATCGGCTCGGCCTTCCCCGGCTCCGAAGTCAAGGAAATGGAAGTGCGCGGACGCAACCTGTCCGAAGGCGTGCCCCGCAGCTTCACCATCTCTTCCAATGAAATCCTGGAAGCCCTGACCGACCCGCTCAACAACATTGTTTCCGCCGTCAAGAACGCGCTGGAACAGACCCCTCCCGAACTGGGTGCCGACATTGCCGACCGCGGCATGATGCTGACCGGTGGTGGCGCACTGTTGCGTGACCTGGACCGCCTGCTGGCCGAAGAAACCGGCCTGCCGGTGCTGGTGGCCGAAGACCCACTGACCTGTGTGGTGCGCGGTTGCGGCATTGCGCTGGAGCAGATGGAGCGTCTGGGCTCCATTTTCACCAGCGAATAAGTAACAGGCATTCAGCGATGCCCGTACCATGCCATTAGGTACGCTGGACAGAGATCCTCCTCCATTCTTTCGACAGGGCCCATCGGCCCTGTCGAAACTGGCCGTGTTCAGCGCGCTGGCCTTTTTTCTCATGGTGGCAGATGCCCGCTTCAAGGTGATGCAGCCTCTGCGGGTCGTGTTGGCTACCGTGCTCTATCCCGCACAGTGGCTGGCCATGCGCCCGGTGCTGGTCTTCCAGCACGCCAGCCAGTATTTCTCGTCCTTGACCACCGCTCAGGCCGCCCAACAAGAGGTCATGCGCAAGCACAGCCTGCAGTCGCAGCGGGCCAACCAGGTAGAGCAGTTGTCGCTGGAGAACGAGCGCCTGCGCAAGGCCTTGGGGCTGCGTGAACGCTTGCAGTCCCCGTCCGTTGCCGCCCAGGTGATTTATGACGCTGCAGATCCCTACAGCCGCAAGGTCATCATCGACAAGGGCATGGCAGACAAGATTGCCCTGGGCTCGCCTGTGCTGGACGAGTCCGGCGTGTTGGGCCAGGTGACCCGGGTCTACCCCTTGGTGAGTGAGGTAACCCTGATCACCGACCGCGACCATGCCATTCCCGTGCTCAACACCCGCACGGGCGCACGGGGCGTTGCCTTTGGCGATGTGTCGCTGCATGTGGATGCGATGGAGCTGCGTTTCATGGCCGCCAATGCAGATGTATCCGAGGGTGATTTGCTGACCACCAGTGGCGTCGACGGTGTGTACCCTCCGGGACTCCCGGTTGCGCGCATCGACAAGATTGAACGCCGTGTGGACGCCGTGTTTGCCCGCATCTACTGTGTGCCCCTGGCCATGGTGGCGGGGGCAGGGCATGTGCTGGTACTGGAGCCTACCAACGCGCAAATTCCAGCGCGTCCGACACCCGACGTGCCCGCGTTTGCACCCCGACGTGGAGCTTCCCGATGATCATGCGCCCCGGCCAGCAATTGCTGCTGCCTGCCAATCCACTCTTTATCTGGGCAAGCCTGATTGCCGCCATGCTGGTCAACATGCTGCAAAACATGGGCCTGTGGGGCCGCGCCGCATGGATGCCAGATGTGCTGGCTGTGGTGCTGGTGTTCTGGACTGTGCACCAGCCCTTGCGCGTCAGCATTGGCGGCGCCTTCGTGTTTGGTTTGTTGATGGACGTCCACCAGGGCGGTCTGTTGGGCCAGCATGCCATGGCCTACACCGTGCTGAGTTTTTTTGCCATTACCGTGCACCGGCGTTTGTTGTGGTTTTCGGTGCCTTCGCAAGCGGTGCAGGTCTTTCCGCTGTTCGCATTGGCCCATGCAGTGGAACTGGCCGTGCGCATGTTCAATGGCGGCACTTTTCCGGGCTGGCTGATGCTGTTGGCCCCGGTGGCTGAGGCGGTGATGTGGCCGGTGGCCAATCTGGTTCTCTTGGCTCCTCAACTGCGCGCCCCCGATCCCGACGCCAATCGACCGTTATGACCGAAATCCGCAACGTCGAAGCGGACCTGGCCCGTTTTCGCACCCGCGTGTTTGCGGTCAGTGTGATGGTGCTGATCTGCTTCTTGCTGCTGGCAATGCGCCTGGTCTATCTGCAGGTGGTGCGCCACGATGACCTGCGGGCGCAGGCCGAAAGCAACCGTACTTCCATCGTACCCATCGTGCCCAACCGCGGCCTGATTGTGGACCGCAATGGCGTGGTGCTGGCCAGCAACTACTCGGCTTACACACTGGAAATTACGCCCAGCAAGACCAAGGGGCTGGAGCAAACCATTGACGAGCTGAGCAAGGTGATGGAGGTTACGGCGCGTGACCGCAGGCGCTTCAAGAAGCTGATGGACGAGTCCAAGAGTTTCGAATCCCTGCCCATCCGTACACGCCTGACCGACACCGAGGTGGCGCGGTTTGCGGCGCAGCGCTTTCGCTTTCCTGGCGTCGAGATCAAGGCGCGCCTGTTCCGCAACTACCCCTATGGGGAGCTGGCCAGCCACGTGGTGGGTTACATAGGGCGGATCAACCAGGCGGAGAAAGCCAAGATCGAGGACGACGACAACCAGGCCAACTACCGGGGTACCGAATACATCGGCAAGCTCGGGGTTGAGCAGAACTTCGAGCAGCAGCTGCACGGCACTACCGGGGTGGAGCGGGTCGAAACATCTGCCGGCGGGCGCGCCGTGCGCAAGCTTGCCAGCACACCCTCTACACCCGGCAACATGCTGGTGCTGTCACTGGACGTCAAACTGCAAAAGCTGGTGGAAGACATGTATGGCGACCGTCGGGGTGCCTTGGTGGCGATCGACCCGCGCAATGGCGAGGTGCTGGCCTTCGTTTCCAAGCCCACCTTTGACCCCAACCTATTTGTCGACGGCATCGACACCGAAAGCTGGGCCGCGCTAAACGAAGACCCCGACAAGCCGCTGCTGAACCGAGCGCTGCGCGGTACTTATCCTCCTGGTTCGACCTACAAACCGCTGATGGCCATGGCGGCCCTGAACAGCGGCAAACGCGCCGCCAATGTGGTCATCCAGGACAACCTGACCTACAGCTTTGGTGGCAGAACCTTCGGCAGCCCCGAGGCAGACCGGCCCGGCCCCAAGGACATGCGCCTGGCCATTGTGGGTTCTTCCAACGTCTACTTCTACAGTCTTGCCAACGAAATGGGTGTGGATTTGATCCACGACCAGCTGGAGCCCTTTGGCCTGGGACGCCACACCGGCATCGACTTGATGGGCGAGGTCAGCGGCGACCTGCCTTCACAGGAGTGGAAGCGCAAAAAGTTCAGGAAAGCCGAGCAACAAAAATGGTACGCCGGCGAGACGATTTCGTTGGGTATTGGCCAGGGCTATAACAACTTCACCATGCTGCAAATGGCCACCGCGTACGCAACCATCGCCTCCGGTGGATTGCGCTTCAAGCCCCGTTTGGTGCGCGAGATCAAGGACAGCGTGCAGCACACGACCCAACGGGTTGCCAGCGATGCGCTCGAACCGTTACCGCTCAAGCCTGAGCATGTGGACGTGATCCGCAATGCAATGCACGGCGTGACGGTGGAAGGCACATCGGCCAGGGTGTTTGCCGGCGCAGGCTACACCAGTGGCGGCAAGACCGGCACAGCACAGGCCGTGGGATTGCGCGCGGGCGAAAAATACAGCAGCGTCAAGGCCGATGAGAGCAAGCGTGACCACTCCCTGTATGTAGCGTTTGCGCCGGTTGAAAACCCGACCATTGCGCTGGCCTTGATTGTGGAGAACGCGGGGTGGGGCTCAGGGTCTGCAGCGCCCATTGCCCGTCGCGTCTTTGACTACTGGCTGATGGGGCAGTACCCCAACGAAGAGGACATGGCAGCTGTGCGCAAGGGTCAGGCCATGGCGCCCATTGGCAAGCCGTTGGTAGCCGCCCAGGTGCCATTGCCGCGCGCCGGTGCCAGCGCGGCCGCAGTGCCCTTGGCGGTTAGCGTCATGGCTGCAGAACCCGCCAGTGCACCCGTCAGCGCTCCAGCCCGGACCCCAGCCAGCACCCCCCGATAATGCCCCGCGTCTAGCGCAGGAAGGCGTCGTAGCTGGTCTTGAGAATCAGCGCCGACACCACGGCGATGAAGACACCCCGCACAAACCCCGTGCCGTGTTTCAGCGCGAGATGGGTTCCTGCCAAACTGCCCAGCACATTGGCAATCGCCATCACCAGAACAAAGTGCCACCACACATGGCCTTTGTAGGCAAACAGCAGGATGGCGGCCAGATTGGATGCGGTGTTCAGCAGCTTGGCGCTGGCCGATGCGTTCAGAAAGTCATAGCCCAGCAAACGCACCAGCAGGAAAACAAAAAAACTGCCCGTGCCCGGCCCAAAGAATCCGTCGTAAAAGCCGATGACCCCGCCAATGCCGCTGGCCACCAGCGCCTCGCGCTGGCCCACAAAGCGCGGCGTGTGGTCGCGCCCCAGTTGCTTCTTGGCGAGTGTGTAGCCCAGCACCAACACCAACACCAGCGGCAATGCCTTGCGCAAATATTCGGGGGACACGACGGTCACCAGCCAGGCACCGCCCATAGACGCGGCAAAACACACCAGGGCTGCGGGCACCAAAGCGTGCCAGCGCATTTGCACACGTTTGCTGTACTGCACAGTGGCAATGGCTGTGCCCCAGACCGAGGCGCCCTTGTTGGTGCCAAACAGCGTGGCTGGGTGGGCATTGGGAAATGTGGCAAAGAGTGCAGGCACCAGCACTAGGCCGCCACCGCCGACGATAGAGTCCACAAAACCGGCCAGGAGCGAGGCCAACGCGACAACAAGCATTTCCATGCGTTGATTCTCGCATCCCCATCCTGCTGCGACTCGCTATGAATGTGATAGCGGCATAACAAGCATTATCGGGGGCTAACGGCCTAAACTGCCAAAACTACTCAGTCGTCATGGTAATACTGCACACCTGGCTCGGCGCGGCGCACCACGTTGTTTGCGTCCAGGTAAATCCAGTAAAACATGTCTTGCCCATTGGACCAGCGGTAGGTCAGTATGTCGCCCGGCCAGTGGGCCGCATGCTCTACGAAGGCCGGTGGGCCGAAGCTGCGCTCCACGTCCGCACGGGTCCACTGCCCCAGGCCTATACGCTGGAACTCCTCAGCGACCAGCATCTGGCGAAACTGGACCACGCGGCCGCTGGCATCCAGGTCGACGTTGAAGACCTGCTGGCCCGCAGGCTGGCGCGAGTACTGCAGCCGCGTACCCGCCTCCAGTGGCAGCACACTGCTGGGCTGGCCCATGCGCGTGACAACCTCGCCGCGTGACATGCCGGGCTGCACGGAAGTCGAAGCGCAGGCGCCAAGCGCCAGGGCTACAACAGCGGCCAGTAAGGGGTGCAAAAGGAATCTGGACATGATCGTGCGCTCCTGGTGGATAACCGTACCATTCTGGCCGCGAAGCCCCGTGCCTGCAGAGGGCGAAAAAAAAGCACTGACAGGGTCAGTGCTTTTGTGAGCTGCATCTCAAGGTGGATGCAGAAATTGTTGCTTGTTGCTTACCGTCTCCTCGGTTCGCTTCTTCCATCTGGCCCTTTGCAGTTGCCGTCTAACCTTTGAGTGCCGCAACTGTACCAACGGCTGCACATGTGTGCATTGGGATTAACCCTTCATTGCGCGGCCTGTGCCGCGTCTTCCATGATCCACTGCGCGGCCTTTTCGGCAATCATCAGCGTGGGGGAGTTGGTGTTGCCACTGGTGATCAGCGGCATGATGCCGGCGTCGACCACGCGCAGGCCGGCCACGCCGTGCACCTTGAGACGTGCGTCCACCACGGCCATGGCGTCGTCCGCACGGCCCATCTTGGTCGTGCCAACCGGGTGGAAGATGGTGGTAGCAATGTCACCAGCCAGTTTGGCCAGTTCTGCATCAGTCTGGAACTGCACGCCGGGTTTGAACTCTTCGGGTAGGTACTTCTTGAGCGCCGGTTGGGCCACGATGTTGCGCGTGATGCGCAGCGAGTCGGCGGCGATCTTGCGGTCTTGCTCGGTGCTCAGGTAGTTGGGTGCAATGGCGGGCGAGTCTTCAAACTTGGCGGATTTGATATGCACCGTGCCCCGGCTGGTGGGGTTCAAGTTGCAGACGCTGGCCGTGATGGCGTTGAAGCCATGCAGCGGTTGGCCAAATGCGTCCAGGCTCAGCGGCTGCACGTGGTACTCCAGGTTGGGGTAGGGCTGTTCGGGGTCGCTGCGGGTGAAAGCACCCAACTGGCTGGGCGCCATGCTCATGGGGCCGGTGCGTTTGAAAGCGTATTCCAAGCCGATGCGGGCCTTGCCAAACAGCGACTGCACCTGGGTGTTGAGTGTGGTGGCGTTTTGCACCTTGAACACGGCGCGGATTTGCAAATGGTCTTGCAGGTTTTCACCCACGCCGGGCAGGTCTTTCTGTACTGCAATGCCCAGGCCCCGCAGCCGCTCAGCTGGCCCCAGGCCCGACAGCTGCAGGATCTGCGGCGAGCCGATGGCCCCCGCACACAAAATGACCTCCGCCCTTGCCGTGGCCTCCACCATGCTGTGCCCATCCCACACCTGCACCCCGGTGCAGCGCAGGGGGCTCGTGGCGTTGGCGGGTTCCACCAGCAGCTTGGCGACCTGGGCACTGGTCCACAACTCAAAATTGGGTCGCGCGTAACAGGTCGGCCGCAAAAATGCCTTGGCCGTGTTCCAGCGCCAGCCGGCTTTCTGGTTGACCTCGAAATAACCCACACCTTCGTTGTCGCCACGGTTGAAGTCGTCGGTGGCGGGTATGCCGGCCTGCACGGCGGCCTGGGCAAAGGCGTCCAGCACATCCCAGCGCAGGCGTTGCTTCTCTACCCGCCATTCGCCGCCGGCGTTGTGGTGGCGCAGGAGGTTGCGGTACAGGCTGCCGTCTTTCTGCATCAGCTTTGGGGCCACGCCGCGTGCTCCATGCATCGCGCTGGCACCCTTGTGGTGGTCTTCATGCAGCATGAAATAGGGCAGGTTGTGTTCCCAGCCCCATGTGGGGTCACCCACCAGCTGGCCCCAGTTGTCGTAGTCTCGCGCCTGGCCGCGCATGTAGATCATGCCGTTGATGCTGCTGCAGCCGCCCAGTGTCTTGCCGCGCGGGTAGCGCAGGGAACGACCGTTGAGCCCGGCATCCGGTTCGGTGTTGTACAGCCAGTCGGTGCGCGGGTTGCCAATGCAATACAGGTAACCCACGGGGATGTGGATCCAGTGGTAGTCGTCCTTGCGGCCGGCCTCGATCAGCAGCACGCGTTTGGAAGCGTCGGAACTGAGCCGGTTGGCCAGCAGACAGCCTGCGGTGCCTGCGCCAATGATGATGTAGTCAAACGTGGTTTCGCTCATGCCCCATCCTAAACCACGCATGCCCTCGCAAAGCTGACAGCGTGTCGTCAACGCATGGGTGACAATGTAAGCACCTTTCTGATCACACACCACGTTATGGACCCCACCAATCTGGCGCTTCGTTTTGCTGTGGCAATCGGGCTGGGCATTCTGCTGGGTCTGGAGCGCGAGCGCACCAAAGGTGGCGACGGTGGAGCCGGCGTGCGCACCTTCGCACTGATTGCGCTCAGCGGTGCCATCGCAGGGTTTCTGGGTTCGCAGCTGGACCTGGTGTGGATGGCAATGGGCTTGTTTGCCGCGGTGGCCGCCCTGGTGGTGGCCATGTACGTGGTCACAGCGCGCCGGGGCGACATAGGCGTCACCACTGAAGTGTCCGCGCTGCTGGCCTTTGTGCTGGGCCTGCTGTGCAGTTATGGCCAGTTGCAACTGGCCAGCTGGATCGCGGTGGCCATGGCCCTGTTGCTGGCCCTGAAGGATTGGCTGCACCAACTGGCCCGCCGCATCAACAGCACGGACGTGGAGGCCACTCTCAAGTTCAGCATCGTCACGCTCATCGTTCTGCCGCTGGTGCCAGATGTCAACTATGGACCGCCACCTCTGGACGTCATCAACCCCTACAAAATCTGGCTGATGGTGGTGCTGATTTCTGCACTGAACTTCAGCAGCTACCTGTTGATCAAGGTCGTTGGGGCAGAACACGGCATTGGTCTTGCCGGCCTGTTGGGAGGGTTGGCCTCCAGCACGGCGGTCACACTGGGCTTCTCGCAGCGCAGCCGACAAGAGGGTGAAGATGCGTCAGCGCTGGCCCTGGGCATTGTGCTGGCGTGGACCGTGATGTTTTTCCGTGTGGCCATCATGACATCGCTCCTCTATTGGAAGCTGGGCCGCGAAATCGCTTGGGCCATGGGGCTCCTGTGTGTGGCCAGCCTGGCTGCGTGTTACTGGTTGTGGCAGCGCAACCGGCGCCGCGAGCGCGGCGAGGTTAAGCCCGGCAGCAACCCGTTTGAACTGGATGCCGCCATCCAGTTTGGCCTGCTGTTTGGTGTCATTCTGCTGGTGTCCAAAGCGGCGCAGGTATACCTGGGCGACGCCGGCCTCTACCTGGCTGCGGCGGTTGCGGGTCTGACCGATGTAGACGCCATCACCCTGGCCATGGTCAACCTGGCCAGCGGTGATACCTCCAGTCTGCAAGTTGCTGCACGCGCTGTCGTGATTGCGGTGATGGCCAACACACTGACCAAATGCGGCATGGCCATAGGCCTGGGCTCGGCCGAGTTGCGGCGCATCATCTGGCCGATTGCCGTCTTGTTACTGGGCACTGGGGCAGTGGGCGCAGGGCTGTTGATATGAAGCGGCCGGTTCCAACCAGTGCTGCCTGGGAGTCTCAATTCGTCAGTTTGTACCCGGGTGGCGCTTTAGAAAGCGGCTCACTCTGGACGCTGGCTTTCCAGTCCCCTGGCCAGGTCTTAAACATGTCCAGATAGCCTTCACTTGAACTGATGTACTCGCTTGTTTGCGTGGAAGTGGACATTCTGTACCTGTGGGCTGAAAGAGCAACGGCTATCCCCAAAAAAATAGGTACAGTCCGGTCTCGTTAATTTAGCAGGCGACCGTCAATGGGTGAAGTCATCTTTCGTGTTTGTGCCATGGCTCGCCACAGTCTTGGCTACCTGCTGGCGTTTTCCAGCCTTGCCGCTGCGGCCCAGAGTGCTTGGTACCCTATGCTCTTTGCAGTTCAACTGGAGCCGCTGTTCGCGAGTGAGACCATCGTTGGCAGTCTGCAGATGGACTTTTCGCTACAGCAGCGGGGTGTTTCCGCGATAACCCTGGACAGTGGCGACTTGCGCATCAGTTCGGTAAGCATGGGAGCAAAAGAGCTCGCGTATACCCAAAACGGCGCTGCCTTGCACATAGCGCTTCCCGACGGGTTGCCCGCCAACCAGAACCATCGGATTGCAATTCGGTACACCGGCAAGCCTAGCAGCGGGTTGCGCTTTGACAAAGAAAGCGTGCAGGTATCAACCGCATTCAGCACCAGCCAATGGATGCCGTGTCTGGATGTCCCCGCGGTTCGCGCGCCATTGCATTTGACCCTGCTCTTGCCAACTGGCCTTGTATCGGTTGCCAACGGTGCGCAGCAGGTGCCGCAAGCACAGCCGGATGGCAAGACGCTCCATGTGTGGCGCATGGCGCAGGCGATGCCAAGTTATCTGTATGGATTTGCGGCTGGAAATTTTGCGACAACACAACAGGTCGCAGGTCGCACCACGCTGAAGTACTTCGGCCCCTCGGTTTTGTTCGATGCGTCAAAGCTGCAGCAAGTGTTCGCAGACAGTGCTGACATGCTGGCTTTTTTCACCCAGCGCTCGGGAGTTGACTATCCCCTGCCAACCTACAGTCAAGTGTTGTTGATGGGCCCGGCTGCGCAGGAAATGGCGGGTTTTTCGGTCATGGGTGCACGATATGGCACGCGGGTGTTGGCCGATCACCAGGCTATCTGGCTGGGGGCCCACGAGATGGCGCACCAGTGGTGGGGCAATGGCTTGACCAACCGTTCGTGGCGCCATTTTTGGCTCAACGAGGGCATTGCAACATTCATGACCGCCGCCTACATGGAGCATCGCTTTGGAACCGATGTGTACCGGCGCCATATGGATGCGGCCCGCGTCAAATACCACGCGGTGCGCGACGCGGGGCAGGACAAATCGCTGGTTTTTCCGAATTGGGACAATCCCACTGCCGCGGACCGGTCCTTGGTGTACGACAAAGGTGCCTTGGTCTTGCATGAGTTACGCAGCTTGCTCGGCGAAGAAGCTTTTTGGACTGGCATCAAGACTTATACGCAAAGGCATTGGGGGACGTCTGTGGAAACGGGGGATTTTGTGCGGGCGATGGAAGATGCCAGTCACCAGGACCTTTCCGTCTTTTTTGAACGCTGGGTTTATGCCAAAGAACCAGCACGTTGACTAGAGTAAATCTTTGTATGAGTTTTTCAATTGCACTCAAGCGGGCGGCGGCGTTCTTGCCCCCATTGTTGATATTGGTACTGGCGCTGGTTTCTGGCCGAACCGTCTCGGCGGCGCCCCCGCCATACCAAATTCCCAACACATTTGTACATGAGGTCCCGAGCAAAAACACTAACCGCGCGTACCAGGTGTGGGTGGATCTGCCGGCGTCTTATGGGAGTGGAGACAAGCAGTATCCCGTGGTTTTCATTACCGACCCACAGTACGCATTCCCTCTGGTCCACGGCATACGTCGTCTTGTGGGAAGGCGGGGGCAAAACATTGAAGATTTCATTGTGGTAGGTCTGGCTCTACCTGCGAATGAAGATGCAGCAGAAAGCCGCAGCCGCGATTACACGCCCACCAACGCTTTGGCCAACCCCAAGCGTCGTGCGACTCAGTACAGTGCCAAGGCCTATGGCGAGGCGCAAACCTATCGGAACTATGTGGAGTCCGAGGTTTTTCCCTTGATTGCAAGCCAGTACCGTGCAGACATGTCTCGCAAAGTGTTTATTGGGCATTCGTATGGCGCGTTGTGGGGTGCGGCCACACTGCTTGCCAAGCCTGGCATGTTCCAAGCCTACATTTTGGGCAGCCCATCGTTCTGGTTTGATGACAAAGTGATCTTCCAGTTGGAGCAGCAATACGCCACAAATCACAAAGACCTGAAAGCCAAAGTCCTGCTCTTTGCCGGAAGTTTCGAGACCCCAGGCTCTGGACCACGCCATTACAAGAACACTGATTTGGTCGGTGACTTGAAACGCTTCAAGGAAGCGCTGGCGCGCCGTCGATACCCGGGACTCGAGCTTGGCGGCGAAGTAGTGCAGGGTGAGGATCACTTCACCGTCTACACCGCGCTAGTGGTGCGGGGTCTGACAAAGGTTTTGCCGGGCTACGGGCCGTACATCAGCGGCTGAACCATGCGCCCGTAATTTCATGAACCCTTCACAACAGCGCCTGCGAGACCTGAAGAATTTGGGTATCAAGACCGAGGAAATGCTGGCCCTTGTCGGCATCTCTACGCCCGAACAACTCCTGAATGCGGATCCCTTTGATGTCTATGCACGGCTCAAGAAAACGGTCCCAGGTACGTCCCTGGTTGCCTTGTATGCGCTGATCGGTGCGATTGAGGGCCAGCATTGGCAAGACGTAAAACGCGACCGGCGTACGGAAATT
Organism: uncultured Rhodoferax sp.; assembly: GCA_963513355.1. GTDB lineage: Bacteria > Pseudomonadota > Gammaproteobacteria > Burkholderiales > Burkholderiaceae_C > Allorhodoferax. Next base: position 22,936 of record CAUPQG010000036.1, read on the forward strand.
CTGGTGCGGTTGGACGATATGGGCATTGCCCCTAGGTAGTTGCGAGAATCGTCTGCGGATCGAGAGCGTGTGCTAGCGTGCTTCAGTCCCGGTCAGTGGGCGGCGAGGAAGTGGTCTTGCTCCTTGCGGCGAATCAGCCACTCGATGAACAATAGATTGGGAACCCAGCAGAGCCACCCCAGCCAGGCATAAAAAGTCTCAAAGGCGATGCCCGCGGCGGAAAACGACCCCAGATAAAGGCGCAGCGTGACCGCTGCGAAAGTGAGTGCAAAGTTGCGCATCATCCATTGCTGGTGGGCGGCAATGTCTCTGCGCCGAATGGCGCGATACGCTAGGTACCCTGTGGTCAGCCACAACATAGCCAACACGGCAAAACCGATTTGGTTGAAGGAGCCACCAAAGGCAAAACCAGCTACATACAAACCGGTTATGCCTCCCGGCAGGACTCCGCCCAGCAGATAGACGCGCCCGATCCAACGATGCAAAGCTGGGTGGCGGGCGCGCAGACCGCTGAAGAACTGCCAAGGCCCTAACCCCATGGCCAACACGGAGCAGAAGATGTGCACATAAATGGCCACACGGTGGGCTTCAAAAGCCACTTTCATTTGCGGATGAACCAGATTGCCCAGCGGCACCAAACTGTAGGCAACCAACGCATAGCCCGCCACGCCCAAACTCAACGCGGCCACAAGCCATTGCAGTTTCTGAATCTTCCACGGGGTCATGTTTTTTTTCCAGGTTTTGCCAGCAATCGATCCGATAACTGTGTGCGGCGCGAGCGGCTTGTGTACGACAGTCTTCCCTAGTACAAATTGTGGAGGTGTCAGATGTTTTGCGCAATTGGAGATACGTTCATATCTGATATTCGTTCTTGCATATCAAAACATGAACCCCACCATGCGTCATCGCAAGTCTTTCAGATGGTGAGTCACTCCACATGGTTCATGTGAGGGGCTACTGCCCCGCCCAGACCGGCTTCCGCTTCTCCTGAACCGCCTTCTGTCCTTCATTGGCATCCTCGGTCAGCGTGAACAGCGCGATCTGGCTTGCGGTGAAGGACATGCTTTCGTCGAACGCCATCGCCTCAACTTTTTTCATGGTGCAAAGCGCGCGGCAACAAGACGCCAATCTTTACAGTCGTGGCTGCCTTCACGGGGCTGGGCCTGCCGCCATCCAACGGTGGTACGCACTGATAGCCCCCTGGCCAAGAACGGTCTCACTCATAACGAAGGGCCTCGGCGGGGTTGACGCGGCTGGCGCGCCAGCTGGGGTACAAGGTGGCCACAAAGGCCATGATCAGGGCGATGATGGCGATGGGCAAAATGTCGGCCTGCTGCGGCTCGCTGGGCATTCGGCTGATCAAGTAAATGTCTTTGGGCAAAAAGGTGGTCCCCAGCAGCTGCTCCAGGGTGGGCACGATGACATCAATATTGAAGGCCACGCCCAGCCCCAACAACAGTCCGGCCAGGGTACCAATCACGCCCACCATGGCCCCCTGGACCACAAAGACGCCCATGATGCTGCCCGGGCTGGCGCCCAGGGTGCGCAGGATGGCAATATCGGCGCGTTTGTCAGTCACCGTCATCACCAGGGTGCTGACCAGGTTGAAGGCGGCCACGGCCACGATCAGGGTCAGGATGATGAACATCATGCGTTTTTGCACCTGCACTGACGCAAACCAGTTGCGGTTTTGGCGGGTCCAGTCGCGAATGAAGAAGTCGCCGACCAGCGTACGGCTGAGCGCATTCGCCACTTCGGGCGCTTGGTGCAGGTCGCGCAGTTTGAGGCGCACGCCTGTGGGCCCGCTCAGTTGGAAAATCTTGGCCGCGTCATTCACATGCACCATGGCCAGCGCCGAGTCGTACTCAAAGTGTCCTGAGTCAAAGGTGCCAACGACCGTCAAGTGCACCAGGCGCGGTGCCGTGCTTGCCGACGAGACTTGGTCCCCGGGTAGGACCAGGGTCACACGATCGTCAACCCGAACGCCTAGCGATCGGGCCAGTTCTACACCCAACACTACGCCTAAACTTCCGGGGGCTAACAGCGCCAGTGGGGTGCTATAGGCGAGGTCAGTCACCGTTGACTCCTGGGCCGGGTCAATACCCCGCAGCATGATGCCCTTCATGTCCTCACCTCGCCCCATAAGGGCTTCAACGGATACAAATGGCGCAACACCAGTTACTTCAGGGTTGGCGCGCGCTTGATGCAGCGCAAGGGCCAGATTCGGGATTGCCTTTCTGTTGGCGGCATAAACCTCCACATGGGATACAACGCCAAGCATGCGGTCACGCACTTCCTTTTGAAAGCCATTCATCACGCTGAGTACGACAATGAGGGCTGCAACGCCCAAAGCAATGCCCAACATGGACACGCCAGAAATGAATGAAACAAAGCCGTTGCGTTGGGTGCTACGCCGGGCTCGCATGTAGCGCCAGCCGATGCGAATTTCGAAGGGTACTAATGCTTCCATATCAATGGTTGTCGACTAGTCCGGATTGCAGCCAAAGCCTGTCAGCATGCCATCGCACCTGACCCGCCTCTACTGCCCAGCCCACACCGGCTTCCTCTTCTCCTGAAACGCTTTTTGCCCTTCCTTGGCATCCTCGGTCAGCGTGAACAGCGCGATCTGGCTCTCGGTGAATGACATGCTTTCTTCAAACGCCATCGCTTCCACCTTCTTCATGGTGTACAGCCCGCGGCGGATGGCGGCGGGGGATTTGTCCAGCAGGCGGTCCAGCAGCCATTGCAGTTTGGCGTCCACATCGTCATCCACATAGTTGACTAAGTTGTACTCCAGCGCCTGCGCCGAGGTGATGGGTTCACCGGTCAGGCACATCTCGGCCAGCTTGCGCCGGGGTATCAGGTGCTGCAGCACACTGAGCACCTGGGCCGGGAACACACCCACCTTCACCTCAGGCAGGCCAAACACCGCGTGGCTGGCGGCTACGGCCATGTCGCACATGCTCATCAGGCCCATGCCGCCGGCCATGCAGGCGCCGTTCACGCGGGCTATCAAGGGGATGGTGCTGGCCTTGGCCACGCGCAGCAGTTGGGCCAGGTGACCGTGGGGCTCGGAGTAGTCGGTGGTGAAGGCGTTGGCGGATTGCAGATCGGCACCCGCGCAAAATGCCTTGGTGCCTGCACCGGTGATGACGATGGCGCGAATGCTGCGCTGGGTCTGAGCCGCTGTGATGGCTTGGGCCATGCCGGCCAGCACCGCGTGGCTCATGGCGTTGCGGCGCTCCTCGCGGGTAATGGTCAGCCACAGCACCGGGCCGCGGGCTTCTGCGGAGAGTTCTGGACTGGTTGTGAAAGGACTTGGCGTGCTGGTCATACGTTCTCCGGTGTGTTGTTGTGTGCCTGTATTTTCTCTACAACTGAAGTTCCCAGAATTCAAGTTTCCGTTCTTAGCGTTTGGTGAGCGAGGGATAGATTTCGTACGTGACGTACGTTCTTGACTCCACCGTCTTTAATATCGGCGGCGAGTCGAACGGTCTTTTGGGTTCGGTGGTCACCACGTACAAATAGAGTTGCCTACCGTCAATTACAAAAGTCAGGCCCTGATTTTTCATGTCACGAGGCAGTCGGTTTCGCAAGTCCACACGATCCTCAAAAACCTCGCCTGTTGCTTTGATGCGCCACTTCACATACATGAACTCACCAACAGGCATGGGACCCCCTACCCCCTTTGAAGGCGATAAGGAACTACTGCCTTTGTACAGCGAGTCGTCGCGATGCTCTAGGCTATCGCGCACCTGTCGATATTTATCCCCATAGCTGTACTCCAGCAAATCAATCTTCGCGGCCCAACCGTCATTGCGGCCATCAAAGGTGAATTGGTGATGCACCAATCGCGACCCACTAACGCAGCCGCACAAAAACAGAAGAGTTGCAACGAAAATGGTGCCGAGGAGCCGGGCAAATTGGTAAATATTGCTAGTGTTCAAGCTGCGTGTTTCCAAGGGAGGGCCATCGCGATTGTGAATTGATGCTGTTACACGCGACTTCAAGGGACCGGGGGTTTGTGTTTGGTTTATACCGTTTGTACACCACCCGTTCATGGGGTGTTTCTGATTTCAACTTGAATACCCGTCGCACACGGTTTAAAAGCAAATGCAACCCGTATCAACCCGGCGCGTTGCGCAGGGTCCAGACCACTAAAGACGTGTATTTCATAACCGAACCATTGCCCACCCAATTTAGTGAGTTCTTCTTTGTTGGGGCGGTTTCGCCAGGTGCGCACACTCATGGGCCGCAGTAAGTAGCCCGGCTGGTTTTCAAAGGCTATTTGCAAATCGACTGGTGTGACGCACAACTTTTCGGCTTCGATTCCTTGAATGGAAAACCGTCTTTCGCTGGAAGTAGCTACCCCCGATGGGGTTGTTACTTGCGTGCTGTAGACGCCAATTGTTTCGCTGCCAAAACCA
>CAUPQG010000037.1:0-25915 GCA_963513355.1 uncultured Rhodoferax sp.
GGTTCGCGATGTTGACATGGTCGAGGACATTTGCCAGGAAACCTTTATTCGCGCCTACCGTGCCCTGCACCAATTCCGAGGCGATGCCCAGTTCTACACCTGGTTGTACCGAATTGCTGTCAACACAGCAAAGAAATTCCTCCTGGAACTCAAGAACGATCCGACTGTTTCGGAGAGTTTTCTGGTCAATCAGGACGACGATGAAACTTCCTGGAAGAAAAACGAACCAACAGCAGATGAAGGGCCGGAATCGATTCTGGCTGCCAAGGAAATAGCTTCTGTGGTTAATGCCGCTATGGATGATTTGCCGGCCGACTTGCGCCAGGCCGTGGTGTTGAGAGAGATTGAAGGTCTGAGTTACGAAGAAATTGCTGCCGCCATGGATTGCCCCGTCGGAACCGTGCGCTCGCGCATCTTCCGTGCACGTGAGGCCATTTCTGCGCGCGTGCGACCGCTATTGGACAAACAAACGGGTAAACGCTGGTAATGCTGGCTGAGGGGCTCACATGGAAAAGATGAATACAGTATCCAATGAACGTGTTTGTGATTTGATGGATGGACACGACGCCGACGGTATGCACGTGCAAGCCTTCGAAGACTTGCTGGCGGACCCCGAGGCTATTCAGACCTGGCATACCTACCATGTGATCGGTGATGTTCTGCGCAGCGCCGAATTGGCCCCGTCCAGCAGCGATCGGGCCTTTCTTGAACGCCTCGAGCGCAGGCTTGCACAAGAGCCGGTTCGCCCGGCGGTTACCGCGCTGAACTCTGTACAACAGGTCACTGACTTGCCCAGTGCAAATGCTTCCATCTTCCGGTGGAAGATGTTGTCTGGTGTGGCGTGTGTCGCACTGGTTGGTGTTTTGGGCGTAAATATGTGGGCCCCAAAGGAATCGCGCGGTGATGTGCAGATGGCCGTGCAAGCCAGTGTTGTGGCACCAGTTGCAACGAATCTGGTAACCACTGGCTCCGGCGAAGGTGCCATGCTGCGTGACCCACATCTGGACGAACTGATGGCCGCACACCGCCAGTTGGGCGGCCATTCAGCGCTGCAAGTTCCTGCAGGGTTTGTGCGCAACGCCACCTTTGAAGGCCCCGCTCGGTGAAGCGCCCACGCTTCTTTTGGGTTGGTGTAGTGCTCGCCCTGTTTGGCTTTTTGGCGCCAAACGGAGCTTATGCGCAAGCTTCTGGCGCCGATGCGTCGGCATTAAGCGCTTGGTTATTGCGTGTGCACCAGGCAGCGCGGCAAAGTGTCTACACAGGAACCTTTGTTGTGTCTTCTAGTGCGGGCATGGCCAGTGCCCGTATCTGGCATGTGTGTGAAGGCACACAACAGTTGGAACGGGTGGAATCTCTCAGCGGTATTCCCAGGGCCATTTTCAGGCACAACGACCAGGTCGTCACCTTTTTTCCCCAGTCCAGAATTGCTGTTGCCGAGGTGCGTGAGTCATTGGGATTGTTTCCTGACTTGCTCAAGTCCAGCGACTCTTCTATCGGCGAGTTCTACCAGCTTAAGAATTTGGGAAGTGAACGGATCGCGGGCTTTGATACAGAAATATTCTTGCTCCAACCCAAAGATGCAATGCGATTTGGTTACCGCGTGTGGAGTGAAAAGAAGTCCGGGCTCATTATCCAGTTGCAAACCTTGGATCTGAACGGAAAGGTGTTGGAGCAGTCTGCATTTTCTGAGTTGCAATTGGGTGCCACAGTAAACGTAGCCAAATTGGCGCGATCGGGCAACACGGAAGGCTATCGCGTGGTGCGCCCTGATTTACAGAAGACCACTGCGGAAGCCCAGGGTTGGTCGCTTCAAAAGTCCGTAGATGGCTTTAAATCTTTGGCCTGTTACCAGCGAGGCGCCTTAGTACAGCCTCAGCCCGTTCAACAAGCCAAAGCGCAACCTACGATGCAATGGGTCTTCTCTGACGGCGTTGCCACACTGTCGTTGTTTGTGGAGGCCTTCGATCCGCGACGCCACATCCGCGAAGGAGCTACCGACATGGGGGGCGCTACCCATACGTTGACCCGCCGAATCGATGCCTGGTGGGTAACTGCGGTCGGTGAAGTGCCACTCGCCACGCTAAGTGCTTTTGCATTGGCCTTGGAGCGAAAAAAATAGGGCATCGGGGGAACGCGGCCAGCGTTAAACGCTCTATGGCAGTACCTGTATTTTGAATGGAGGGTATTCAATGAAAATTTTCATGCATAAGACGATCCGTACTTTCTTGGTCGTGCTGAGCCTGTCTGCTGGTGCTTTGGTAGCAACTGCTCCAATACAAGCAGCTATGGCGCAAGCCCGTGCTTTGCCGGACTTCACGGATCTTGTGGATCAGGTGGGGCCGTCTGTTGTCAATATCCGCACCATGGAGAAGGTAGCAGTCCGGCAGCCCGGCGGTCTGGGTGACGAAGACATGATGGAGTTCTTCCGTCGGTTTGGCATTCCTATGCCCAATGTGCCCGGAAATCCACGCCAAGCACCGCGCCAGAATAAACCCCAGCAGGAAGAAGAGCAACCGCGTGGCGTGGGCTCCGGCTTCATCTTGACTGCAGACGGATTTATCATGACCAACGCCCACGTAGTGGATGGTGCGGATGAAGTCTTGGTAACGCTGACGGATAAGCGCGAGTTCAAAGCGAAGATCATCGGCACCGACAAGCGTACCGATGTAGCTGTTGTGAAGATCGAGGCAATGGGCTTGCCTGCGGTTAAGGTCGGTGATGTCAGTCGGCTGCGTGTTGGCGAATGGGTCATGGCGATCGGCTCACCCTTTGGCCTCGAGAGTACAGTCACTGCAGGTATCGTGAGCGCAAAACAGCGCGACACGGGCGAGTTCTTGCCGTTCATCCAAACGGATGTGGCCATCAACCCTGGCAATTCTGGGGGCCCTTTGATCAACATGCGTGGTGAAGTCGTGGGCATTAACAGCCAGATCTACTCACGTTCCGGTGGGTTTATGGGAATTTCCTTTGCTATTCCCATGGATGAAGCGGTTCGCGTGAGCGACCAATTGCGCAGCTCGGGTCGCGTGTCCCGTGGTCGCATTGGCGTTCAGATTGAACCGGTCAACAAAGACGTCGCAGAGTCTATCGGTCTGGGCAAGTCAGTGGGCGCCATGGTGCGTGGTGTGGAAGCTGGATCGCCTGCGGAGAAAGCTGGCATTGAAGCTGGCGACATCATCACCCGGTTTGATGGCAAGGCCATTGAGAAGTCCAGTGACCTGCCCCGTCTGGTGGGTGGAACCAAGCCTGGTACCAAGAGCACCATCACCGTGTTCCGCCGTGGTGCTTCCAAGGATCTGAGTGTCACCATCGCCGAAGTTGAAGCGGACAAGTCGTCGACAAAGACGTCATCGTTGCGTGACGACAAGCCCAAAGCCTCCGCTGCCGGTCAGGCGGTGGGGCTTGCGGTCAGCGAACTGACAGACGCTCAAAAGAAAGATCTCAAAGTCAAAGGCGGTGTTAAGGTTGATAGCGCCGCAGACGCGGCGGCTCGCGCAGGTTTGCGAGAGGGTGATGTGATCCTGGCCTTGGCCAATGTGGATGTTCTGTCGGTGAAAGAGTTTGAAGCGGCTTTGGCTAAACACGACAAGACCAAGCCCCTGCCAGTGCTGATTCGCCGCGGGGAATTGGCCCAGTTCGTCATCATCAAGCCAGCACGCTAAAGCGATCAGCCACCCAACAACCCCTCATCACGGTGGGGTTTTGGGGGGATTGGGGGGTTGAACCATAGATTTTTTAAATCAGCTAAAAAACCGCTCTGTATGTTTGCGGTTACTAACTTATGGGCGTCGTTCTAAAACTGGTTAGAATACTGACCTTGCAAAGCACTTTTTGGGTATATAGATGGGCAAAAATCCATCATATGGGATGATGGCAAGTCCCCCACAGCTGATCCACAGATCACCCACAAGTTGTACAGAACCTCCCCATTTGAATTGTTGATAAGCTGTGAATAAGATAACTGTTGTTGAGTTGCAACGACACCCGATCGGTGTTTTTGGGGCTTTGCTTTCGGGGCTTTTTGCCTACAATGAAGCTCCAACCTTCGCAGTTGCCAATGATTGTTGGTTTCAGGGCGCGTCACTATCCGACGCGCCCTTTTTTCTTGCGCGTCCTTTTTAATTCAACCACTTAAGCGTTCTCGTTGATGAATCACATCAGAAACTTTTCGATCATTGCGCACATTGATCACGGCAAATCCACTCTCGCAGATCGACTGATCCAGCGCTGCGGAGGGCTCGAAGCACGTGAGATGGAAGCACAAGTTCTTGACTCGATGGATATCGAAAAAGAGCGTGGGATAACCATCAAGGCTCAGACCGCTGCGCTGCAATACAAAGCAAAAGACGGGCATGTCTACAACCTCAATCTCATCGATACGCCCGGCCATGTGGACTTCTCCTATGAAGTGAGTCGTTCACTGTCTGCTTGTGAAGGCGCGCTGCTCGTTGTCGATGCCAGTCAAGGTGTTGAAGCACAGACAGTGGCCAACTGCTATACCGCGTTGGATTTGCATGTTGAAGTGCTGCCGGTGCTCAACAAGATTGACCTGCCCAACGCCGACCCCGATAACGCACGCAGCGAAATCGAAGACGTGATTGGCATTGATGCGACCGATGCAATCGTCTGTTCCGCCAAAACCGGTCTGGGTATCGATGACATTCTGGAGGCCATCGTCGCCAAGATCCCGGCACCAAAGGGCAATCCGAACGGGCCCTTGCGTGCCATGATCATTGACAGCTGGTTTGACCCGTATGTAGGTGTTGTGATGCTGGTGCGGGTAGTGGATGGGCGCTTGGCCAAAGGTGAGCGTATTAAGATGATGGCCTCAGGTGCCACGTACAACGCAGATAACCTGGGCGTGTTCACGCCGGCCAATCAGCCACGCCAGTCATTGGAAGCGGGTGAGGTGGGCTACATCATTGCTGGTATCAAGGAACTGCAGGCCGCCAAGGTTGGCGACACAGTCACCTTGATCAAGCCTGGAACAGGTGGTGCGGGACTGACCGCTACCGAGGCACTTCCAGGCTTCAAGGAAATTCAGCCGCAAGTGTTTGCGGGCCTGTACCCCACTGAAGCCAGTGAGTACGACTCGCTGCGTGACGCGCTCGAAAAGCTCAAGCTCAACGATGCGTCTCTGCACTACGAGCCCGAAGTGTCGCAAGCGCTGGGTTTTGGCTTCCGCTGCGGCTTCCTGGGTTTGCTGCATATGGAAATCGTGCAGGAGCGCCTGGAACGCGAGTTCGATCAGGACCTGATAACTACCGCGCCCAGTGTGATCTACCAGGTGATGAAAAACGACGGTGAAGTCGTCATGGTGGAGAACCCCTCCAAGATGCCCGACATTGGCAAGATGGCCGAGATCCGCGAACCCATTGTCACCATGCATCTCTACATGCCCCAGGAGTATGTGGGTGTGGTCATGACCTTGGCGAACCAAAAGCGCGGCGTACAGATGAACATGGCCTACAAAGGACGCCAGGTTGTACTGACCTATGAAATGCCGCTCGCCGAAATCGTGCTGGACTTCTTTGACAAGCTCAAGAGCGTCAGCCGCGGTTATGCCTCCATGGATTACGAATTCAAGGAATACCGCGCGGCCGATGTCGTCAAGGTCGACATCTTGTTGAACGGTGAAAAGGTGGATGCCTTGTCCATCATGTTGCACAGGGCCCAAAGCCAATACCGCGGCCGCGCTGTTGTCGCGAAAATGCGCGAGATCATTTCCCGGCAGATGTACGACGTGGCAATCCAGGCAGCCATTGGGGCCAACATCATTGCCCGTGAGACAATCAAAGCCCTTCGCAAGAATGTGCTCGCCAAGTGCTACGGCGGCGATATTTCACGCAAGAAGAAGCTCTTGGAAAAACAGAAAGCAGGCAAGAAACGTATGAAACAAGTCGGATCGGTGGAAGTGCCACAAGAAGCTTTTCTGGCCATTTTGCAGGTGGAAGACTGATGCAGGGCCTCACCTCTGCCGTCTTGGCGGCTTTTGTTTTGTACGCGGGTTCCTGGTATTTCGGCTATGTAGAGGGTAACTTTGCGCTGCTGCTGTTCGTGGCAACGATTGTGACTGGCGTCTATTGGCTGGCAGAGCGGTTCTACTTTTTACCGCAGCGGCAAAAAGCCGCCGCGGTGCTGGAGGCCTCCGACGTCAAGCGGCGCGAGGACCTGGGCAAAATGGGCATCGCACAAGTGGATGGCGACATCGCCGAAGCCAAAGAACGCTTGTTGATGCAGCCCTGGTGGCTGGATTGGACCGCTGGTTTGTTTCCGGTAATCATTACGGTTTTCTTCCTGCGGTCGTTTCTGGTCGAGCCCTTCAAGATTCCGTCTGGCTCCATGATCCCCACACTGCTGGTCGGCGACCTCATCTTGGTGAACAAGTTCACCTATGGGTTGCGCCTGCCGGTACTCAACACCAAAATCACCGAAGGCACGCCCCCCAAGCGCGGTGACGTGATGGTGTTCCGCTACCCACCCAAGCCCAGCTTGGACTACATCAAACGTGTAGTGGGCGTACCCGGCGATACGGTGCAGTATTTCAACAAGCGGCTGACGGTTAATGGTCAAGAGGTACCTACCGCAAGTCTTCCCGAGTTTTTTGACGAAGATGTCATGCGCTACTTCAAGCAGTTTGAAGAAACATTGGGGGACAAAAAGCACAAGATACTCAACGACGCTGAACGGCCAGCCTTTGTACTGCCCGGCGTGGAAAACTTTTTCGGCCGTGATGGCTGCCAGTACTCCGTAGAAGGGGTGCGCTGCAAGGTACCGGAAGGCCACTATTTCATGATGGGTGACAATCGCGATAATTCGCAGGATTCCCGATACTGGGGCTTTGTGCCGGAGAAGAATATCGTGGGCAAAGCTTTTTTTGTCTGGATGAATTTCAGCAGTCCCAAGCGTATCGGTTCGTTTGATTGAAAGGAACTTACATATGAAAGTGCAAAGCAAATCCAAGCAGCGTGGTATTACTTTTTTTGGACTGGTCTTTGTGGGCGTGGTCCTGGCGGTGACCGGCGTGGTCGCGGCACAGGTCTTCCCGACCTTTGTGGAATACCAGGCGATCAAGAAGGCTGCAAAGAAGTCGGCTGACGGCAGCTCAGTGCTGGAGATACGTGCAGCGTTCGACCGTGCACAAGCCATTGACGACTTCAAGGCCATCAGTGGCAAGGACCTGGAGATCACCAAAGAGGGCGACAAAGTGGTGGTCAGCTTCGCCTATGAGCGCGAAATCCACCTGACCGGACCCGCCTGGTTGACGTTGAAGTATTCCGGCAACTCCAAATAGCGTGGCGTCTGGTTTACAGGAGTTGCAGCGGCGTCTGCAACATGATTTTTCCAATGCGGCGCTGCTAACCCAGGCACTGACCCACCGCAGCTTCTCCGCCGACCACTATGAGCGTCTGGAATTCCTGGGCGATTCGGTGCTCAATCTGGCAGTTTCCGACCTTTTGTACACCCGGCTGGGCAATTTGCCTGAGGGTGATTTGTCCCGTGTGCGGGCAAATCTTGTCAAGCAGGACACCCTACACCAACTGGCGGTGGGTTTAGGCTTGCCTGACGTCATGCGCCTGGGTGAAGGTGAAGTGCGCTCTGGCGGGCACAAGCGCCCGTCAATCCTGGCAGACACGCTGGAGGCCATTATCGGTGCGGTCTACCTGGACGGTGGATTTACGGCTGCGCAGGCACTCGTCCAGCGGCTGTATAAGGACGTGGAGATCAATGCCGGCATGGACGCCATTGGCAAAGACGCCAAAACGGAGTTGCAAGAGTGGCTGCAGGGCCGCAAAATGAAACTCCCGCTGTACAAAGTGGTTGCCACCATAGGCGCGGCCCACAAACAAAGCTTCGACGTGGAGTGTGAAATTCCCGAACTGCGCCTGTCCGAACGGGGCATAGGTGGTTCCCGCCGATCCGGCGAACAGGCTGCAGCTGCCGCGATGCTGCTCACCATCAAGGCAAAAGTCAAACCATGACATCCAAGAAAACTACAAAAACAATAGCATCTTCGCCAGATTCAACCGGGGCTGGCGATGCAAATGGTGTACAGCCCGATCTGGACAGCATGCTAGAAGGCCTGCTCAAGAGTACGCCTAAACTGGCGCAGCCTGGCGCTGCGGCCGAGGGTGATCAGCGCTGTGGCCTGGTTGCCATCGTCGGCAAGCCCAACGTTGGCAAGTCCACCTTGCTCAACGCTCTGGTGGGTCAAAAAATCAGCATCACCTCGCGCAAGGCGCAGACCACGCGCCACCGCATTACCGGCATGCACACGCGGGGTGCCACACAGTTTGTGTTTGTGGACACACCCGGCTTCCAGACCCTGCATGCCAACGCGCTGAACAAGTCGCTCAACAAAACCGTGCAGGGTGCCGTGGCCGATGTGGACCTGATTCTGTTTGTGGTCGAGGCAGGCAGCTTCACGCCGGCAGACGCACGCGTGTTGTCGCTGCTGGGCAAGAACATCCCCACGCTGCTGATCGCCAACAAGCTGGACAACATCCACCGCCGAGGCGACATAGCGCCCTGGCTTCAGACCATGCAGGACAAGCACCAGTTTGCTGAATTCGTGCCCATGTCGGCCAAGAACGCGAAGGACGTGGACCGCTTGTTGGGCATCTGCGAGAAATACCTGCCCGAGCAGGCTTGGTGGTACGCCGAGGACGAACTCACCGATCGCAGCGAGAAATTCCTCGCCAGCGAGCTGGTGCGTGAAAAGTTGTTCCGCCTGACCGGCGACGAATTGCCTTACACGTCCACTGTGGTCATCGACAAATTCGAAGAAGAGCCGCCACAAAAGAAAGGTCAGAAACGCCTGCTGCGTATTGCCGCCACCATCGTGGTTGAGCGTGACACCCACAAGGCCATGGTCATTGGTGACAAGGGCGAGCGTATCAAGCGCATCGGCATGGAGACACGTGTCGAACTGGAAAAGCTGGCCGATGCCAAGGTTTTCATAGAGCTGTGGGTCAAGGTGCGCTCCGGCTGGGCAGACGACGAAGCGCGGGTGCGCAGCTTTGGCTACGAATAAGCGAATTTCTGATGAGCCCGCGTACGTGCTGCACCGCTACGACTGGAGCGAGTCCAGCCTGATACTGGAAGTCTTCACCCGGCACCACGGCCGCATCGCGCTGGTGGCCAAGGGCGCCAAACGACCCAGCTCCAGCTTCCGGCCTGTGCTGCTGCCCTTGCAAATGTTGCATGTGGCCTACGGTGGTGATGCTGAAATCCGAACGCTCAAAAGCGCCGAATGGCAGGGCGGGCACGTCATGCCCACGGGCGATGCCTTGCTGTCGGGCTACTACCTCAACGAATTGCTGCTGACACTGTTGGCGCGGGATGACCCGCACCCACGGTTGTTCGACGTGTATGCCAACGTGGTGAGGGTGTTGGCCAGCGAACACGGCGAAGCGTTGCAGGCGGCGCTTCGCACCTATGAATTGCTGCTGCTCCGCGAAATCGGGCTCTTGCCGCAGTTAAATGCCCAGACCATGACACTCGCAGCGCTGGACATTGACGGCCACTACTGTCTGGTTCCAGAGGGGGGGCTGCGCCAGGCGCACAGTGATGACCGCACCAGCATGCGTGGTGAGCAGTGGATTGCATTGCAGGCTGCGCTGGAAGATGGTGCACCGTTCACCACAACCTTACGCGCATGCGCAGCAGTCACTAGCGAACTCAAGCCCCAGTTGCGTGCCTTGCTGCACTACCATTGCGGTGTCAAAACCCTGCGCACCCGCCAGATGATGATGGACATCCAAAGTCTGTAAAACATGATCTCCACACACCTTATCAACCTCTCCGTCAACGTCAACAAGGTAGCCCACCTGCGCAACACGCGCCACCTGGGCATCCCCAGCGTGACCAAGGCCGCCACGCTGTGCTTACAAGCCGGTGCGGCGGGCATCACCGTACACCCACGGCCCGATGCGCGCCATATCCGTGCGGACGACGTCGTGGAACTGGCCACGCTGATGCAGGACTGGCCGGACCGCGAATACAACGTCGAAGGCAACCCATTCCACAATCTGATGGACTGTGTGGCCGATCTGGTGGCGCGCAAACTGCCGGTGCACCAGGTCACCTTTGTGCCCGACTCCGAAGGGCAATTCACCAGCGACCACGGCTGGAGCTTTCCGCAGGATGCCGCGCGCCTCAAGCCCCTGATTGACCAGGCCCACGCCCTGGGCCTGCGCGTCAGCCTGTTCATGGACGCAGACGCCACCGCCATGCCCGCCGCCAAGGCCGTGGGAGCGGACCGTATTGAGCTGTACACCGAGCCCTATGCCGCAGCCTGGGGCACGCCCGAGCAGGATGCGCAACTGCAGCGCTTCGCGCGCGCGGCGCAGGCGGCGCTGGATGCGGGCCTGGGCGTCAACGCCGGCCATGATCTGAACCGCGACAACCTGCCCGCATTCGCACGCACCGTGCCCGGCTTGGACGAGGTGTCCATTGGCCACGCATTGATTGCCGATGCACTGGAGCTGGGCTACACCGCCACCGTCAAGGCCTACCTGGACTGTTTGGCCAAATGATCTACGGAATCGGTACCGACATCTGCGATGTGCGCCGCATCAAGGCCAGTCTGGACAAGCATGGTGACCGCTTCGCCTTGAAGATTCTCAGCGAAGGGGAGTTCAAAACCTGGAAAGCCCGCAGCGCCCGCTGGCCCGAGCGTGGTGTACGCTACTTGGCGACTCGCTTTTCCGCCAAGGAGGCCTTCAGCAAGGCCATAGGCCTGGGCATGCGCATGCCCATGACGTGGCGACTGTGTGAAGTGGCCAAGCTGCCCAGCGGCGCGCCGACCATCGTGTTGCACGGTGTGCTCAAGGAATGGTTCGAAGCCCAAAACCTCAGCGCCCATGTCAGCGTGACGGACGAGACCGATTACGCGGCCAGTTTCTGCGTGGTTGAAGTCAAGCCAAAGGCGTAGCCAGACCAGGCAGTGTCCCGCGGGCCGTTCAACCCAGCGCACTTATTCTGGACAAACCGCGGCTTGAATCGCTTGATTGCGCTTGAAGAACTGTGCCCATGCACATGCATCTTTGCCTTCGTTGTCTTTCAAACCACGGTCGGCACCCAGCCGCAAAAAGGCCTGCACCGTGGCAGCGCTGCCGAACTGTATGGCCGTCTGCAGGGCGGTCTGTTGCCGGTAGGCTGGCGTGCGCTCGTTGATGTCCGCGCCCGCGCGTACGAGTTCTGCAAGCGACTCTGTGGCGCTTTCATACGCCGCAATGTGCATCGGGGTCCAGCCCGTCGGATCATTGGTCGATGTATTTGCGCCAGCCTGAATCAAGCGTCGGACAGCGGCTACGGCGTCCGTGCGCAATGCCTGAGTCAGTGCAGTAACGATTTGCCCCTGTTCATTGGTTCTGCGGGCATTCACGTCTGCGCCGGCGGCCAATAGCCGCTCGACCATGGCCACGTCATTGCTGGCGGCCGCATAACCCAAGGCCGTGCGGCCCACGTCTTGCGCGCTATGGGCGTCGGCACGGGCACCGGCTGCCAGCAGCAGAGACGCCGTGTCGAAGTTTTCGGTCTTGAGTGCTTCCAGCAGCAGGCCATCTTTGTCTCGCACTGCGCCGCGCAGGCGTTCACCGCAACCCGCACGTACCAGTTCCAGCTCACCCTTCACCCTGTCACAGGGGTCTCTAGCTCCGCGCGCCTGGGCCAGGGCACGGTGCAGGTTGAGGTAGGGGCCGTGCTCCGGGTAGACCGTAGAGCCGCCCGCTGAGCGGATTTGCAGCTTGAGCCGAACACCATCGGTCTCCATAGCCGCGGGCAGTGGCATGTGCATCTCAACACCCCTTTGCGCCTGCGGCAGACCCCAGCGCGTGACCTCCCGCAGATTCGCGTTTACGGCAATCGACCCGCTCTGTGCGAGCGTGGAAAAATTCGTCTCCCCGTCTTGGGATAACAAGAGACTCACCGACTCCACCTCGCATACGCGGCTGTCCGCCTCGCAGGCGCCCACGGGTTGCACGTCAAGCGATTCGACCCGCACGATGAGCACGCCCTTGGTCACGCGCGCCTTGCCAACCAGTCGGCCACGCAATGCCCAATCGTTGACCAGGAAATTGGTGATACGGATGTCAAACGGCTCGGTGTCGGCGCCCGTGGTCTGGGCGCCCGCACCGACCACAGCTTTGGCACGCGTCCACAGTTTCAGATCCAGAAAGAACGAAAATTGCGCCACCAGTACCAACGCAATCAAGCCGTAAAACCACGGTGTCCACCGCTTGCGGATGGCCGCCACCTGCTCTGGCGTGTAGGTGGGTTGCTTGTTGCCAATGCTCCTGGTGTCGCGCTGCGCAAACAGCACTTCTCTGGCTTGGGCCGTGCGCGTTTTCAAGTTGAAGGCCCACTCCAACCCGTCTGCACGCAAGGTCAGCGTCGCTGAGTACGTCATGTCGCGGTCCGACGCTGCGGTGCTGGGCATGTCACTGGGGAAGGTCACTTGCGCGCGGATGCGGTGGGCGTCTACGGGGCTGGCTGGATAGTCCTGACTCCAGATCAGCCCAAACCCACTCTGATTGCGCGCAGATGACTCCATTTTTGCTTCAACCAGCCATTGATTGGCGGTGATGGGCCTGTCGATCTGAAACTCTACGCCCACCGGTACACCATGCGGCACCGGGTCCTGGGAAAGCTTCAGGCTGACGCCGCCGCCATGGAGCCGCTGGCGCCACAGGTACAGCGTGGACAAGGTCACGGCCACGCCTGCCAACACAAACAAGGCCTTGAACCAAAACGGAATATGGTTCGCGGGGACCATCAGCTTGAGCACGATGCCATCCCACACGATGGCGAACACGGTCAGAAACTCCGCGCCCTTTCCGGCCCGGGTGCGGGTTTGTGAGCGTTCGGTTGTTTTCAAGGTGCGTGGAGGGGCGACGCTACCGGCAGTATCAGGCCTTGCGTGTGATGCGCGCACCCAGCGCGGTCAGCTTTTCTTCAATACGCTCATAACCCCGCTCCACCATATTGGCGTTCTGCACGGTGGACTTGCCGGTGGCACACAGGGCCGCACCCACCAGGGCCATGCCCGCACGGATGTCTGGCGACACCATGGTTGTGCCGCGCAACTTGGAGCGCCCGCTGATCACCACGCGGTGCGGGTCGCAGACGATGGCGTTGGCACCCATGCCGATCAGGCGGTCCACAAAGTACAGGCGCGACTCGAACATCTTCTCGAAGAACAGCACATTGCCCTCCACCTGTGTGGCCAGCGTGATCATGCAGCTCATTTGGTCGCTGGCAAACTGCGGCCAGGGCCCGTCACCAATCACCGGCATGGTGCCATCGTTGTCTCGCAGGATGCGCAACTCCTGGTTGGCGGGGAGGTAGATGTGGTCCTTGTACAGCTCGATCTTGACACCCAGCGTCTCAAAGACGCGGTGGCACATCCAGTACGCATGCAGGTCTGTGCCTTCAACCCGGATCTCGCCGCCGGTTGCGGCAGCCAGTGCCAGGTACGACGCCGCCTCGATATGGTCGTGGCAGACCTGGTGTGTGGTGCCGTATAGCGATGGAACCCCCTCGATGTTGAGCTGGTTGGTGCCAATGCCGCTGATCTTTGCGCCCATGGCGTTGAGCATCACTGCCAGGTCCTGCACATGGGGCTCGCAGGCGGCGTTGCGGATCAGGGTGTGGCCTTCGCTCACCGCCGCGGCCATCATGATGTGTTCGGTTCCGGTGACCGAGGGTTCGTCAAAAAACAGCTCTGCACCGCGCAGACGGTTGGGCACCGTGAAGTCGTAGCTGCCATTGGAGGCCAGCACAGCGCCGAGCTTTTGTAGGCCATAAAAATGCGTGTCCAGGCGGCGGCGGCCGATGACGTCGCCACCGGGTGGGTACAGTTTGGCCTTGCCCGTGCGGTGCAAGAGCGGTGCCACACACAGGATGGACGTGCGCACCTTGTTGCACAGCTCACGGCTGATTTCACTGCCGTTGACAGTCGCCATGTGGATGCTGACGCGCTGGCCGCTGCGCTCAACCTTGCCACCCAGAGCCACCAGGACGTCCAGCATATGGCGCACGTCGATGATGTCGGGCACGTTGTCCAGCACCATCTCCTGGTCGGTCAGTATGCAGGCCGCGATCATCGGCAATATGGCGTTTTTGTTGCCCGATGCACGCACGGTGCCGCGCAGCGGAACGCCGCCTTCAATTTCAAATGTAGACATGGTGGTGGATAGGTGCAGTTAGGCTGTCAGTCTGCCAGGTGGGCTGTAGCCGCAAGGGGGAAAATGGTGCATGCCCGGCCAGATCGGCTGGATAGGGTGTGATTTTGCCACGCGCCGGCCCTGAAATCGCACCCGAGACGCCCTTCAGTAGGCTGTTGCAGCGTTAGGTCGACGGCGCCGCAGCAGCGCAAACGACGGCGTCTTGCCCATGCCCTTGAGTTCCACGTCCTCACCCTGTTCGATGACAAAGGCGTCACGCAGGCGCCAATAGGCCTGCTCCGAGATGTGTATGGAACCGCTGCGGGCGCTGGACTCCAGGCGGCTGGCCAGATTGACGGCATCGCCCCAGCAATCGTATGCGGGGCGGGCGCTGCCGATGACGCCCGCTACCACCGGACCGATGTGCAGGCCAATGCGCACGTGCAGGTCAAAGTCGTTGCGGTCCGACATGCGGGCCACGATCTCCCGGATGCCGATGGCAAAGTCTGCGGCCCGTTCGGCCTGGCCTTCCTTATCCTTGCCCACGCCGGAGATGGCCATATAGGCATCACCAATCGTCTTGATCTTTTCAACTTGGAATTTGGCCGCCAATTGGTCGAACTCCGAGAACAGCTGGTTCAGGGTCTCGACCAGGTGGTTGGGAGACAACTTGCGCGCCAGGTGGGTAAAGCCCACCAGGTCGGCAAATACGATACTCACCTCGCCATAGGAGTCTGCGATCACCTTCTCGCCCCGGTTGATACGCCGCACGATATCGTCCGGCAGCATGGAGTAGAGCAGGTCTTCCACCTTAAGCTTGGCGGCGCGCAGCTCGTCTTCAACCACAAACTTGTGCCGCATGTCACGCTCGCGGTGGAAAGCTGCAAACAGCCCCATCAGGATGGCGGACACCACACACAGGTTGTTGATGCCAAACATGCCGGCTTTGGTCTGGGTGTACCACTGGCCCAGGTTGAAACTGAGCAACACGGCTGCGCCGTAGATCAGGTAGAAGCTAAAGCGCACCCGCAAGAGCGTAAAGGTGAACAGTGTGACCAGCACGATGCCCACGCTGCCGTAGTTCATGCCGTCGGTCAGGATGCAATAGATGACGGTCAGACCTATATTGGCAAGTGTCAGCGTACCGATCACCAGCCCTTCGTGGACTTTGCGAAAACGCTCCATCTGCAGCAGGCCAATACAGATCAATCCCATGGGTGCAAAGACCACACCACGTATGGCCTGGGTGTAGCCGTAGTTGACGGGGTCGATGATGCGGTCCCACAGGAAGAAGATGTAGTACAGCATCACGCCCAGAAACATCGAGAGCTGGTGGAATTGCCGGTAGTCCTCTACATATTCCTTGGCGAAGCGCTGTTCTTCGGTGGGATCGGCGAAGCGCAGCCCATTGGCCTGCAGGAGCCGGCTCCAACTGTTGGCCGACGCCGTCTGGTCCGCGTTGGTGTTATTGCCTAGTTCCCCACCATGCTGCATGCGCCACTCCTTTGCGTGTGAGTGTCACTCACGCTTGCGATGCTAGACGCCCGCCAGCTCCCGCGTCAACTGAGCGGCGGGCACTGCCCTGCAGCCGGTCGCATTTTGCCCCGACCACAGTGGAGAAAAGTCCCCCAGCCCTAGGGCTTCGGCCTTGGCGCGCAGGGGCGCTATGCCCGTGGTGGCTAGCGGGAAATGGGGTGCCGCAGGATTCACAGCACCCAGCTCCTGCATCACCCGGTTCATGATGCCGCGCGCCGGGCGGCCGGTGAACAGATTGGTTAGCGCCGTGTGGCGGGCTGCTTCACTTTGCAATGCAGCACGGTGCACGGCGCTGGTGGTGGCTTCGGGGCACAACATGTACGCCGTGCCCGCTTGGGCGGCCACGGCACCCATGGCCAATGCTGCGGCCACGCCCGTGGCGTCTGCAATGCCGCCGGCGGCAATTACCGGCACCTGCAAAGCGCGCACCAGTTGTGGCAGCAGGGCATAGGTGCCCATTTGCTGGCTCAGGTCCTCGCTCAAAAAATGCCCCCGGTGGCCACCGGCCTCCAGCCCCTGGGCGATGACGGCATCCACCCCCTGTGCCTGCAGCCACAAGCCTTCTTCTACGGTGGTTGCGGAGCACAAGACCTTGGCCCCCCAGCTGCGCACCCGCGCCAACAGGTCCGCGCTGGGCAAGCCGAAATGGAAGCTGACCACCGGCGGTGCAAACGGCGCTACCACGTCGCACACTTCGGTGTTGAAGGGCATGCGGCCCAAGCCCTGCGCAATGGAGCCCGCGTCTATGCCGTGTTCGCGGTAGTAGGGCGCAAGCAGGGCGCGCCAAGCGGCCTCACGCGCGGCATCGGGTACCGTTGGTGTGTGGCAGAAAAAGTTGACGTTGAACGGCTTGTCGGTCTGCGCGCGGATGGCCGCCAGCTCGTTGCGCAACACGTCCAGCGTCAGCATGGCCGCGGGCAGTGAGCCCAGTGCGCCAGTATTGGAGACGGCAATCGCCATGGCGCTGGCCTGTATGCCGGCCATGGGGGCCTGGATGATGGGGAGCTCTATGCCCAGTAGCTGTCGCAGTGTCATGGGTTGGCCTAAAGTGCAAAGGATGGCTCATTGGCGGGGTTTTTTGCACCCACCAGGCACCAGACATCCATGTTACCTTTGCCCTTGATGTAGACGCTTCCGCGTGGTTCGCAGATGAAATCTCCCTTGATCAGTTCGTAGGTTTCCCGAGTGATCTGAATCTCGCCGGCATTGCCGTGCGATTCCATACGGCTTGCGACGTTGACCGCGTCGCCCCACAGGTCGTAGATGAACTTCTTGCTGCCGATGACACCGGCAACGACTGGTCCCGAGTTAATGCCGATTCGAAATCGCAGCGGCAGTCCACCAAAGGGGTTTTGCGCTACGTATTGTTGAATGTCCAGTGCAAGCCGGGCCAATGCGTGTGCGTGGTCATGGCGCTCACGGGGTATACCGGAGGCTGCCATGTAGCAGTCGCCAATGGTTTTGATTTTTTCAACCCCGTATTTCTCCACCATGGCGTCGAAATGGGTGAAGACGCTGTTGAGCATTTCAACCAATTGCATAGGGTTCATGTTTGCGGAGATTTTTGTGAACCCCACGACATCGGCAAAGAGAATGCTGGCCGAATCAAAGTGGTCTGCAATCACCCGCTGCTCCACTTTGAGATAGTCTGCAATGTCCTTGGGCAAAATATTCAGCAGAAGGGCTTCGGACTTTTCCTTCTCCAGATTGAGCATCCGGTAGGCAGTGTTGCGCTGCTCCATGAAGTACAGCAGGGCGATAAACACGAGGCCCGAGACAATCATGATGTTCACCACGCTGCCCATCAGCAAGGCGTCCGGCGGAAAATTGTTCTGTGTACGCAACCATGGCTGCGCCACCCAACAAATGACTGTGAGGCCGCAACTCAGCAGGAAGCCATAAAAGGCCTTGCGTGGCTCGTATAGCAACAGCGCGAAGATGGGCCCCACCAAGCCGTACAGCAACACATTGGCGTTGTGGCTTAGGCCACCCATGATCAGCGTCACCAAAAAAGGGCTCAAAAAGGCAATGGCCAGTTGCACCCGCTTGTAGCGTTCAAAGTGACGCTTGGTATGCGCAAACACCAGGAAGGAGACCAGTGAGCAGACCAGCACACCCATGTCCACTGCCACCAGCCACATCTCCTTGAACCAGAGGTTGGATGCCAGAAACAGCACGTGGATGGGAAGAATGCCCCACAACACGCCCATGTTGACGATGGCTTTCTGAATGCGCAGCGCCTCACTGTCTCCGTCAACGACACCAATGACCAATACACGTGCTACCCAGGGCAGCTGGCCTATGCGGTGGAAGACGTTCACCCGGGTTGTCCCTAAAAATGAAACTGCGGGTTGCTGGGGGCAAATGCATCTGCCTCTGGCGCAAAGGGCCGCACACTGTCAAACATGATGTGCTCAAAGACCTGGCCTTCACTGTCATGGCACTCGATCATGCGAAGCAACGGGCGGGACAGATCCAGACGCAGTCGAGTCAATGGTGCGTAGAACTCCGGCGCGCCGGGCGTGCGCAGTGTTACCTCCACATATCGGCGGGTGCCTTCATACACCAGTGAGCTCTCTGCCTGCTCAGGCAATCCTCGCGCTTTGAGCTTGTTTCGGTCCATTTCGACTTGCTCAAAAATGTACTGAAAACCCATGTTTCGGACGGTGTGGCGCGATTGCGAGCGGGCCAGTGCACCGTCAATGTCCACATTGAAAGAAAACTTGCCCAATAGTCCCCCCAGATGCGCACGCATCGTCCGCGCGTCTACCTTGGCGTCGTACAGGATCTCCTGCCCGCTTCGCGGGCCACCGCTTTGCCACCGGGCATAGACCGCGCGCGGAACGTGCCGGTAACGGACCCACATGCGTTCTGGGTTGGCCGGCAATTGCTCGGCGGTCTGCAGGCGCTCTCGCCGAAACATCGAGAATTCGTAGTCGGGGTTGGCTTGCAGCCACTGCTGCGCAGGTACCAGCAGCACACTCCAATGCATGGCGGCCAAGATCGCGCGCAGTTGCCCGTCGCTCGCCCGTTCAAGTTGTTGTGTGGCGTACGCCTGAGCCAGCCACTGCCCTTGGGCCTGTTGGTCCATGGCCAGCAGCTGGTTTCTCAGGATGTCCGGCGAAGGGTCCAGTTGCTGCTGCGGGGCAGATAGAGCCAGCGTGCACCCAGTTGCCAGTGCAAGGCAAAGCAGGAAACTGCGACGCTGCGGGTCTATGTGCACGGGTTGTGTCCTGTCTGGGGTGCGCGCATGGTGTCGATCGATGCCAATAGTTTGCATCAACTTGTGACGATTTGCACCCCCCCTGTGTCGCTAGACCCATCTCACAAGCCTATTGATAAAAAATGGCCGTAGCCCCCGTACAATATAAACCTATAGCTATCTAATTGATAGCAGTTTATTCTGGGACGATTACCATGACCTTCCACGCTCCCCTCATCATCGACATTGCCGGCCTGACGCTGACCCCCACGGACCGCAAGCGGCTGAAGCACCCGCTGGTGGGCGGGCTGATTCTGTTCGCGCGCAACTGGCAAAACCGTGCCCAGTTGACTGCACTGTGTGCGGACATCAAAAAGACTCGCGCTGACCTGCTGATCTGTGTGGACCACGAAGGTGGTCGCGTGCAGCGCTTCAAGACCGATGGCTTCACCCACCTGCCACCCATGCGCGCCTTGGGTGATATGTGGATGCAGGAGCCATCCGTAACGG
Source organism: uncultured Rhodoferax sp. (assembly GCA_963513355.1). GTDB lineage: Bacteria > Pseudomonadota > Gammaproteobacteria > Burkholderiales > Burkholderiaceae_C > Allorhodoferax. Next base: position 19,417 of record CAUPQG010000037.1, read on the forward strand.
CAAAAGGCAAAGGCCACGCCGGCCCGATGGATGCCACCAATGCCGCCACCGCCTGCGGCTACGTCCTGGGGGCAGAGTTGCGCGCCTGTGGTGTGGACTTAAGCTTTACGCCGGTACTGGACCTGGACTATGGCGGTAGCAGTGTCATCGGCGACCGCGCCTTTGCCCGTGACCCGCGTGTAGTCAGTCTGCTGGCCAAGAGCCTGATGCAGGGCCTGCTGCAAAGCGGCATGGCCAATTGCGGCAAACACTTCCCTGGCCACGGCTTTGTGGCCGCCGATTCCCACACGGCCATTCCGGTGGACAAGCGCAGCCTCAAGACCATTCTGGCGGACGACGCTGCGCCTTACCGCTGGCTCAATACCGTGACCCGCAGCGTGATGCCGGCTCATGTGATCTACCCCAAGGTTGATGCACGGCCGGCGGGGTTCTCCAGCACGTGGCTCAACGACATCCTGCGCGGGCAACTGGGATTTGGCGGCGCCATTTTTAGCGATGACTTGTCCATGGCGGGCGCCCGAGTCATCGACGGCAAACCGGTCAGCTACACACAGGCAGCACTGGCTGCATTGCAGGCAGGGTGCGACATGGTCCTGCTGTGCAACCAGTCGCTGGCGAGCAGCGAAGGTGGAGGCAGCGCCATCGACGAACTCGTTGACGGGCTGACCGAAGCCCAGGTCAAGGGCCAATGGCAGGCCAGCGACGCCAGCGAGCTGCGCCGCCGTGCGCTGCTGCCAGTCACCCCGGCCGTAGAGTGGGACGCACTGATGGTGCAACCGGCCTACATGCACGCGCTGGACTGGATTGCCTGATATGGCTGAGCGCCACACGCTGCGAAGCGGAGCAGGGCTGTGGTCGCTGGTTTTTGTGGCGCTGACGCTGGGCCTGCAATGGCTGCCCGGCGCTGCAGAGCAGTTGCAGTTTGTTCGCCCCACCTATGCCGCCGGTGCCTGGTGGCAACTGTTCACCGCCCAATGGGTCCACATGGGATCCTTACACGCAGTGGCCAATGTGCTAGGCATGGTGGTCTTGCTGCGGGCCTTTCAGGGGCTGGTCAGCGGGCGCCTGCAGTTGCTGGCGCTGCTGGGTGGATATGCTGGCGTGGCGGTGGTGCTGGCCCTGGACCCCCATTGCGCGGTGTATGCGGGCGCATCGGGTGCCTTGCATGGACTATTGGCCGGTAGCGCAGCCGCGCTGTTTGTCTCGCCCCCGCCGCTACCCATGACACGCCAGCGCATGCACATTTTGGCCTGCTGCGTGTTGCTGGGCCTGGCGGCCAAGTTGCTGGTACAACACTTTGACGCCTCCCCCACGGCGACTGCCTGGTTGGGTTTTGCGACCTATTACCCGGCCCACGAGGCCGGGGCTTTGGGTGGTCTGCTGGCCGTGGCGGGTGTTGCGATGCTGTTACCGCAGGCTGCGCGTGCCTTGCAGCGGCCTGGACGCGCGGGCCCAGGCGCTGGCCGCTAACAGCAGCAGACCCGCCGCCATATCCATCCAACCCAACGCACCACCGCCGCCACCGCTGTTGGGTATCGGTGTCACGGTAATGGGCGCAACCGGTGTTGTGACCGGTGGTGTTGGCGCCACGGGTGCCACCGGCGCAGCCGGTATGGCCGTCGTCACCGAAATCTTGACCGTGATGCTGGCCCCAAACGTGGCGCCGTCGGTGGGCTGGATCACAAAGCTGTAGTCTCCTGCAGGCTGCGCTTTGGGCCAGCTAAAGAGGCCAGTCACCGCATTGAACGAGGCACCGCTAGGCATCCCGCTGCCAATAAACGCCACTTCGTCACCGTCAGCATCAGTCGCAGTGGCGGTGAATTGCAGCGCACCACCCGGCAGCACATACTGCTGGGGGAGGGCACCCATCAACGGCGCGGCATTGGCAATACCTTGTGATTGCAAGAGCGAATACACCGCCTTGAATGCATCCAACAGGCCTGCACCGCACTCAGCCCGGCTCGCACAATAAGTACCTGCTGCATAGGGCCTGGCTGAACTGGTGATGTGGGTGATGATTTCAGCCGGGCTGATGCCGGGCTTGATCTGCGCCAGCAGTGCTGCCACGCCCGCCACCTGTGGGGCAGAGAAGCTGGTGCCCGAGCGTGCGGTAAAACTATCTGCCGCCGGACCGGTGGTGCCCGTGTTGCTCAGCGAGTAGACGCTGTTGCCCGGCGCGCTGATCAGGGTGCCGGCTCCCACGTTGGCGTAGTCTGTGTTGGCACCTGTGCTGGTGTGCGCAGTCACTGCCATTACGCCCTGGCAATTGCTGGGCTGGGTGATGGTGGTTGTGGACGCATCATTGCCGGTTGAGACCACCACCAGTGCGCCGGCCGCTGTGGCCGCCCGCACAGCGTTCTGGTAGGTTGCGGAACACGCGCCGCTGCGGCCGAAACTCATGTTGATGACCTTGGCCGGGTTGGCATTGGCCGGCACACCCGGCACCGCCAGGCCCGCTGCCCATTGCAGAGCCGCTGCGGTGTCAGAGGTGTAGCCACCACACACACCCAGCACCCGCACCGGCAGAATCTTGGCCCGGTAGGCAATGCCCATCATCCCTGCATTGTTGTTGCCCACCGCACCGATGATGCCTGCCGCGTGGGTGCCATGCCACGATGAGTTGCTTACATCGCACAGGCTGGCTTGGGTGTTCCAGTCGCCAGGGTCCTGCGCATCCGCGTCTCGGCCATCGCCATCGTTGGCGGTGGTGAAGTCGTTGAAACCGTCCTGGCTCACAAAGTCATAGCCTGCCACAACATTGGCCGCCAGATCGGCATGCGGGCGGTAGCCCGAGTCAAGCACCGCCACGGTGACACCGGCGCCGCTGACGGGCACTCCCCCCACGGATCGCCCCCAGGCATTGGGGGCGTTGATGGCGCCAGCCTGCACAAAGGGCGATTGCAGATTGCCCTGTTGTGCGGCATAGAACGTGTCATTGGGTACGAAGTGGGAGAACACCCGCTCATCCACCTCGGCATATTCCACACGCGGGTCCTGGGCCAGGGTTTGGGCCAGGGCGCGCAATGCGGCGTGATCCATGGGTGCGCTGGTTTGTGCCACGTGGGTGTTGGCCGCCACCGACTTCAAATACGACAGGGTTGTGCCTCCCGCTTTGGCGGACAGGGCGAACGTGTTTAATGCCTGCACACGCTCATGTACTGATGCAGACTGCATTGCACCATTTTTGCTGCCGTCCACAGAGGTCTTGAACTGCACGATCAGCCGGTTCATGCGCTGCCCTGCGCCCGACTGGGCCATGCGCCACTCTGCCTGGGCAGAAGAAGAAACCACGGGGCCCACAGGCGCGTTCACCTGGGCCAATGCGTACCACGACGCACCGGCCAATGCCGTACCAGACGCCACTGCTGCAAGAAATCGATATTTGGACATGACGCCCCTCTTGGGTTATTTGGCTTTGGTATCTGTCTCTGCCCGCAGAACTGCGGGGAGGGTTTGCAGCCGCTGCAGGGCGGGCACTGCGCTCTGGTTTGCGGGCAGCTCCAGCCCGTAGACATGGGTATCGGCCGACACCGATGTTGTGTACTGCATTGGCACCTGGGCCTGCACCTGCAGACTTGTTACAAATTTCTCGTCGTCAAAGGCCTGTTGCGTGCCGGGTCTGAACTGCAGCACTACCCGCACCAGGGCCATGCCTGCCTTGCCAGCGTCTGCCTGCAGGTTGGGTGGCGGCAGCGCATCGGCCGGAAACGGTGGCAGGTTTTGCGGGCTGCTGGCGCAGGCGGTCAGCAAAAGGCCAAGGGCCATCGCACCAAGTGGCAGGGTGTAGGTTTTGTTCAAAGCGCTTCTCGGGTCATAGGGGTTGTAGGGCACTGGCGCCTACGGCGCACGGTGCAGGCGCGAGCCTTTGAGCGCGTTGATCTGGTCTTGCGTGGCAGCGTCCAGCACCGGGTTGCGGGCCAGCAGCTTGGCATTGGTCAGCAACGTGCGCAACTGCTCGACATCGGTAACAGACGGGGCGACTTTGATCTGCGCCAGCGCCGCCTGGGTGTTGCCACCCTGAATCAGCGTGACGATCTTGCTGGCCCAAACATGGGGACGCGACATGGTGGATTCCTTTTCTACTCGTTCTCTGCGGGGCAACCGCTATGTTCCATTGTGGCACATAGCCCCCGTAACCGCTGCCTGAATAGCTATCAAAATAATAGCATTATGAGGTAGGCCTGGCGTTATGCTTGTGCCCTATGCAAGCCCAAGACCTCCAACTGCTGGTAACCCGCCAAATGCCTTTCGGCAAATACCAGGGCCGTCTGATTGCCGATCTACCCGGTGACTATTTGAACTGGTTTGCCCGCACAGGGTTCCCCAAAGGTGAAATTGGGCGCTTATTGGCGCTGATGCATGAGATTGACCACAACGGGTTGAGTGATTTGTTGAAGCCGTTGCGGGGTGGGTGAGGGGAGGTGTTTCGGCGGCTTCAGACACATAGGAGTCATAGCACTCGCCGCGCTACCTCCTCCAAACCTGCCATTCAACTTGAGCAGATCAACCAGTTCCCATCTCACGAGATTGACAGATCTCTAAAGCAACGATGTACTGTTTTGGCCGTGTTAGTTCGAACGCACACAAAGCGCTGGCGCAATATCAGGTGTTTTTGGGTACTTATTTGCCTCCAGCGAACCACTGCCAAAATTCATCATTACTGGTATTCCGGCGTCGTCAACGTTGCGGCTCCAGTGATGGCTTGAGCTCAATTTAAAAGCTGGAGAGACGTAACAGGGCTGCGCACCACATTTCGCGCGAATTGAGCCGGAAGTAAGAAAAAGACCACTCAATTGCGCGGCCGAAGGAAGTGACCAATTGGCCCCCCTCCTTTTGCACATGCTGAACGCGTAGTCAACAGCAGTGTGTACACCGCTATCCGCTTGTGCCCAAATCAATCCGGTTTGCATATCGAGCACTAAACCGTCATCTTGAACCACAAAACGAGTCTTGGTACTCTCGTCAGCCTTGGCATTCTCTGCCATGACGCGTTTAGCAACATTGATATCAAAATCGCCCAGACTTGCTTCAAAAACCGCCCATCCTTTGGCCCAGTCTGTGACGGCAAAGAAAAGCAACCTATTACCTACAACTTTAAAACCATCCGTGCTGATGAATTTTCCTTCATCAACATTGACGTCAAGATTTTGGACTTCTCCAGTTAGCCAAACAAATGACACTTGATTTGATCTTGGCAACACAACGCCATCCGCCGCCGATAGAGGAGGAGGCGTTTCATTGGAAAATTCAAAGTTGCTGATGAAACGACCGTCTGCAACCGCGACGGTCCTTTTGCTTTGCCATTTTGAAGCCAGCTTGATGTCGTGATGTGTTGTGTTTGAGCTGATCTTCAGGAATTCATCTTTTGACATCTGAGTGCGGACGAACCTGATCGTCCCGGATAGAGGACGTGTCGTATCGACATCTCGCACCGTTGGCAAGGGACTCTCGTGACCACTTCTTGCTTGAAAGATGTTTGCAACGGATTGTTGGTTTGCATAGCAACCAATGACAAACGTTCGAGCCATGAACCACGTCTTGTCCTCGCCGGCCGACGTCCAAACTTGTGCCGACTGAATCGACGCAACTTTTGATCCGTTCAGTCCGTCGCGCATTTCATACTCAACGCTTGACGAGCCCAGCAATTTCTTGTGGTGCGCCTCTAAGAGATATCGACCGGCTGGCTGCGTGACAACGGCTCCAGCCAAACACTCTGAAGGTTTCATGCCTTGTGAATATAGATCGTAGGTAACGCCAAAATGCATGTGTTGGTTGTTCGTTATGCACGACCTGGAACCTACTTTGTCGATCCAAAGTTTGGCGAATGAATCCTTTTCAACATTTACAAGCAGCCCGAGGGGAAGCGGCGAGTATTTGTCGAGTTTTTTCTGCTCAATGAACTTAACTCTCCTTTCGGCCAACATTTTGATCGCGGTTTCTTCAGAGATGGAAGCTGAATAGTCTGTGAAACCGTCAACACCGTCGAGAGATTGATGACCGAAGGACAAAGTCCCACTAGCACACGATGCCCTCGTAATGAAATACCCTGGACCCGGGACGCAGCCGAATAATCCGAGAACCGCGACTGTGAGAACGGCTATTGCGACCTTTGCGGGTGTGCCCATTGATTGCTCTCCTGTGGCGAATAACTGCAGTCAGCAAATACGGGTACGCATTTCAACCACTGGTGTTTGAGTATCGCACCCCAGAAAACTCGCGAATCGCTTGAAATCCAATGGTCGACGGTTGCAGGCCCCAACAGATAAGTGAAGCGAAGTCATATTGGAAGAAAGGGTTGCCATTTAGCTGCCTTTCGTGGCCGACCGCTTCCGCCCCGCTGCAGAATTACACATGCGTCGGTTTGCGTTTCATGGTCTCCACAACCTGTATCACTTACCCGTATCGCGACTGGTAGAGTTTGGGCTCTGGGCCCGCGCCGATTTGTGGGCATTTGACACCAAGAGGCGCGGGCCCAGAGCCCAAACTCAGCTGCGCCCAA
>CAUPQG010000038.1:0-22690 GCA_963513355.1 uncultured Rhodoferax sp.
AGGGCGGGGGACACGGAGCAAAACGTCCACACAGCCCGCGCCGGCGGGGCGAACCACGAAACCCTATCGCAGCCGTAGCGGGTCTTGGCGCCGTTCAATACCCGCTGGCAGGCGGCTGGCCTGATCGTCCAGCAAGCACACGGCCTCGGGGTCTGTCCACTTGAAAAACGCACAAATTTCTGCCCGTTGTCGCTGTGCATCGGCATATCCCAAGGCCATCAGCTCGCTGGTGTAGCCCGTCTCAAACAGCAGGTAACTGGCCAGCGCCGAGCCCTTGACGTCTGCCTGGCGCGAAGACACTCCCACACCCCCCAGCATGGTGCGCACAGCATGGGGCAGATCGTCAATGTGTTTGGAGGCGATCATGTCAATGCGTTCGCTCGGCGAAATCACCAACAACTCCAGTGGCCGCAGCGCGCTGGCCTGGCGGGCCGCTTCGGGGACCAGCCGGATGGTCTGGTTGATGCGCTGGGCTCGCTCCACATCCACGGCCAACGCATCCAGAAAGATATTGGACAGGGCGTGACCTGCAATCTGCGCGATGGAGGGGTAGGCGCTGGCGGCGGCCGGCATTTGTTGGTTCTTGGGCTCGTGCATGCGCCCAGCACCCACCACCAGAATGCGGTCTGCTCCCAGATGGATGGCTGGTGAGCAGGGCGCGGACTGGCGCATGGAGCCGTCGCCAAAGTACTCCGTGTGGCCGTTGATGTGCAGCTCGGTCGCAGGAAACACAAACGGGATCGCGCTGGACGCCAGCAGGTGGGCATGGGTGATCTTGTCCGGCACGGCCAGGCGCTGGCTGCGTATCCAGGGCCGCAGGCGTTTGTCGCCCTCGTAAAAGGTAACGTGTTCGCCTGAGCTGTAGCTTGACGCGGTCACCGCCAGCGCTTGCATATGGCCTTGGCGAATGAGGCCGGGCAAGCGCTCCAGCGGCACCAGACGGGTCAGCAGCTCAGCCAGCGGGGCGTTGTCCAACAACGAACGGGGTTTGATGCGGCGCCACTTGGCCAAAATCCAGCCCATGGACAACAGCGTCATCCAGGTGGCACCAGAGCGCAGCATGTCCAGGTGGCCGGTGCGGTAGACCTGGTCGGCGTGGAAGCCGCGCCAGGTTTCGGCAATCAGGCGCACCGTAGCGTCGAAATTGTCCGAACCGCAGGCTAGCGCTGATGCATTGATGGCACCGGCCGATGTGCCGGTGATGATGGGAAACGGGTTGGGCTCTGCTCCCGCACCACAGGCCAAGCGTATGTCGGCGACGGCTTCCAGCACCCCAACCTGGTAGGCCGCGCGTGCCCCGCCACCGGTCAATAAAAGCCCTGCTGGGCGCGCGTGGGTGATTGGCTCTGGCATATGCCAACCATTATGGGAGGTGGTAGGTACTTGTAAATGCCTGGTAGGCATGGACGCGACGCGGGTTAACCCGAATCGCTAGACTAGCCCCATCTTTTGGAGAATTTGAATGACCGTGACAGTGCAAGCCCTGCAGGAAGCCATAAAGGGCGTGATCGACCCCAACACCGGCAAAGATTTTGTGTCCACCAAGGCGGTGAAAAACCTCACGGTGTCGGGTGGCGATGTGGCCTTTGAAGTGGAGCTGGGCTACCCCGCCAAGAGCCAGGTTGCCAGCCTGCGGGCCGCGCTGGTGAGTGCCGCCAAATGCGTGGCTGGCGTAAACAACGTGTCAGTCAACGTCACGACCAACATCGTGGCGCATGCCGTACAACGCGGTATCCAGCTCTTGCCCGGCGTCAAGAATATTGTGGCGGTTGCCTCTGGCAAGGGCGGCGTGGGCAAGAGCACCACGGCCGTCAACATCGCCCTGGCGCTGGCTGCCGAAGGCGCGCGCGTGGGCCTGCTGGATGCCGACATCTATGGCCCCAGCCTGCCCATGATGATGGGCCTGCAAGGCCGCCCCGAGTCGGCCGACGGCAAAACCATGGAGCCCATGGAAAACCACGGCGTGCAGGTGATGTCCATTGGCTTCCTGGTGGATGGCGACCAGGCCATGATCTGGCGGGGACCCATGGCCACCCAGGCGCTGGACCAGCTGTTGCGCCAGACCAACTGGAAAGACCTGGACTACCTGATCGTGGACCTGCCACCCGGCACGGGCGACATCCAGCTCACCCTGAGCCAGCGCGTGCCCATGACCGGTGCCGTCATAGTCACCACGCCACAGGACATTGCGCTCCTGGATGCCAAGAAGGGCATCAAGATGTTTGAGAAGGTGGGCGTGCCGATTCTGGGCATTGTGGAAAACATGGCTGTGCACGTGTGCAGCAACTGCGGCCATGTAGAACACATTTTTGGCGCGGATGGCGGCAAGAAAATGGCCGCCGACTACGCAATGGACTACCTGGGCGCGCTGCCTCTGGCCCTGCAGATCCGGGTGCAGGCCGACAGTGGCCAGCCCACCGTGGTGGCCGACCCCGATGGTGAGATCGCCGGTATCTACAAGGCCGTAGCACGCCAAGTGGCAGTGTCGATTGCGGCGCGCAACAAGGATTTCTCCAGCAAATTCCCGTCTATCACCATCAGCAAGGCGACGTGATGCTTAGCGAAACGGCGACAGTTCGGTGCGTTCGTAGTCGTCGGGGTCGTTCGTAGGGCGCGGTGCCGCCTCGGGTGCCGTCGCGGATGCGGCCTGGGTGCTGGTTTTGGGCGGCCGCGCTTTTTGGCGGCGGTCCAGAATGGAGGGCGGTTCTTCAGCCGCGGCTTCGGCTTCAGCGCTGTGGGCCCAGACCACCGGTGGGGGCAGGACGGTGAAAGGGGAGCCGCACTCGGGTGAAAAGCGCCAACTGATGGTGCACTTCTGGGTGTGGTCCACCATGGGCTCGAACCGGTCCAGACCCCGCAGCAGCTGAAGCTCCAGTGCGCGGGCGTAGCGCAGCAGCAGTTCATGCCATTGCATCACGACCAGTTGGATATGCAGTTCTTCACCCCGCGGGCCGCTGGGGATGGTGTTGACCTCGCAGGTCAGCAACTCCGACGGGATGCCGTGGCGGCGCAGGGTGTCTTTCAGTACCACTCGGACCAGTTCTCGCTGGATGTCGGAATGGGGCTTGGTACTGGGGGATACGGATGGTGGCGCAGGGTGGGGAGCCGGCCTGGAATCGGACGCGTCTGTAGGGACGCTTTGCCGAAAAAAATTGAACATCCACCTTCCTCCTTGACCTTGTTTCCTCCACTGTAGCGGATAGGCCCACTTTATTGAAGCCCAAAGATGGTGTTGTGGCGCCTATTTTTTCCCCTGCATCGGGAGGATGAGCTTTTCTTGCTGCGGCTTGCCTGGCAGCATTTTGAAAATGGTAAATCCTCCCACCAGCAGGCCCACCACAACCAAAGCTAGCACCAAGCGGTTCGCCAGACGCTGCTGGCGGTCTTGTTCGCCGAGGCTGTCCAGCGTCTCGCGCACCCTGCGCAGCGCAATCTTTTCGGCGGCCCGGTGGTCACGGGCACGTTGGGTGTGGGGGTCATGCACTTCGACCAAACCTACGACATTGCCAAAGGGGTCCACAAAGGTCGCGCTGGATGGGCTCTCTGTGCCTGGCAATACGGGTGGCGTCTGGGGGCTTATGCCCAGGGCGTGCAGACGCTGCAGCTCAAGCTCCAGGCTGTCCACGCGCCAGCAGGCCTGCACACTGCCCGGCGCCAGGTTGTGCCCTTCCACCAGTTCCAGCCACGAGTCTTGCAAGCCATATCGCAGCACCCCACCTTCAGCGGGGTAGGGTTGTACATCCAGCCACTGGCTGTACCATCTCTCGGCCACTGCGAGGTCCTCCACCGTATAGCGCACTGAGCGCAGGGCTTCAATCATGCCGTGTTACTCCTTGATTTTTCTTGGTGGTATTCAGGCGCACACCAAAGTCTTGCATTGCATAAGGCAAGTCAACAGCATCATGATCACCCAGCATGCAGATGCATGTGGTGATGGGTTTGGTCTGCAACCTGATGGTGCGTCCGTTGGACAATGGGTGGTTCATGATCAACCGAGAACTGGTGGAGGCGGAGAAACCTGTTCTCACGGGCAACAACGATTTGGGGGGTGAAATGGGTGAGCATAAAGTAGTTGAGTACAAAGGACCCGCCGGTGGTTGGGGTGCCCTGCGCGGTGTGGGTAAAGCGCTGCTCAAGCAGGATATTCCCCTCAAAGGTGCCATGACCCTTTTGTCGGCAAATCAGCCCGATGGCTTTGACTGCCCGGGCTGCGCCTGGCCCGACCGCAACCATGCCTCCTCGTTTGAGTTTTGCGAGAACGGTGCCAAGGCGGTGGCTGCGGAAGCGACAGCGCGCCGCACGACCGCGGAGTTCTTTGCGCAGCACACCGTGACGGAGCTGGCCACGCAGAGTGACTTTTACCTGGAAGACCAGGGGCGCCTGACTGAGCCCATGGTTTATGACGCTGCCACTGACACTTACCAGCCCATCGCCTGGGATGACGCGTTTGCGCTGATTGCCCAGCACCTCAACGCCTTGCCCGATCCGAACCAGGCCATCTTCTATACCTCGGGCCGGGCCAGCAATGAAGCCGCGTTTCTGTACCAGCTGTTCGTGCGCGAATACGGCACCAATAATTTCCCCGACTGCTCGAACATGTGCCATGAGCCCAGCGGTAGCGGCATGCGCGAAAGCGTGGGTATAGGCAAGGGCACAGTGACGCTGGAGGACTTTGAGCAGGCCGAGGCCATCTTTATCTTTGGGCAGAACCCTGGCACGAACCACCCGCGCATGCTGGGCGAGTTGCGCCAGGCGGCCAAGCGCGGTGCCCGCATCGTCAGCATCAACCCGCTGCGCGAGCGCGGCCTCGAGCGATTTGCCGACCCACAAGACAAGCTGCAAATGGCCACCGGCTGCGATTCGCCCATCAGCACCCACTACTTCCAGCTGCGCATTGGCGGCGACTTCGCCTTCGTCAAAGGCATGATGAAGCACTTGATCGAATTGCAAGATGCGGGTGAAGACGTGCTGGACCACACCTTTATCGCAGAACACACCCTAGGTTTCGAGGCCATGCTGACCGACCTGCGCACCGAGTCCTGGGCCCTACTAGAGTCCGAGAGTGGCCTCAGCGCTGAGCACATCCGCGCCGCGGCAGAGGTGTACCGCCAAGCCAAGAGTGTGATCGCCTGCTGGGGCATGGGTATTACCCAGCACCAAAATTCGGTGGCCACCATACAGATGATCACCAACCTGTTGCTGATGCGCGGCAACATCGGCCGGCCCGGTGCCGGGCCCTGTCCGGTGCGGGGCCACAGCAATGTGCAGGGCGATCGCACCATGGGCATTTGGGAAAAGCCGCCCTTGGCGCTGCTGCAGAACCTGGAAAAAGTCTTCGGCTTCAAGCCACCGCAAGCGCATGGTTTCGATACTGTGGAATCCATCCAGGCCATGCTCGACGGTCGTGGCAAGGTGTTTTTTGCACTCGGCGGCAACTTCGCCGCCGCCACCCCCGACACCGTGCAGACTTGGAAGGCGCTGCGTAACTGCGATCTGACCGTACACGTCACCACCAAGCTCAACCGCAGCCACATCGTGCACGGCAAGGCCGCGCTGATCCTGCCGTGCCTGGGCCGAACCGAGATCGACATGCAGGCCGGTGGCGTGCAGGGCGTGACCGTGGAGGACTCGATGAGCATGGTCCATATGTCGGTTGGCATCAACCCGCCGGCCTCTGAGCAACTGTTGTCCGAGCCGGCCATCGTGGCTCGCCTGGCCGCCACCACCTTGGAGGGGCGCAGCCAAACCCCCTGGCTTTGGCTGCTGGAAGACTACAGCCGCATCCGCGACAAGATCGAGGCTGTGTTCCCGGACTTCAAGGAATTCAACACGCGCGTCAAAGTGCCCGGTGGCTTTCGCCTGCGCAATACGGCCAGCGAGCGGGTGTGGAACACCGCCAGCAAAAAAGCTGTCTTCAAAACGCACCAGGTGCCCACTGGCACGCCGCTGCAACGGGCCCGCGAGCGCAAGGGCGACGCTATCGTCTTCGCGCTCATGACCACCCGCTCGCACGACCAGTACAACACCACTATTTATGGTGCCGACGACCGCTACCGAGGCGTCTACGGCCAGCGCCGCGTGGTGTTTGCGCACGCCGACGATATCCGCGATCTGGGCATGAAGGACGGCGACTGGATCGACTTCCATACCGTATGGGACGACGGCGAAGAGCGCCGTGCCGACGGTTTCAAGCTGGTGGCTTACAACATCCCGCGCGGCTGTGTCGCGGCCTATTACCCCGAGACCAATCCGCTGGTGCCGCTGTCGTCGGTGGCTGCCAATGCGGGTACGCCCACCTCCAAATGCATACCGGTGCTGATGCTGCCGCACAAAAAGCCCGAGACTGTGGCAACCCAGCGGACCGGTGCCAGCCAAGCCATGGTGTGAGCATGGCTGAGACGTTGAACCTCGCGATTCTGGCGGTATTGCAGCAAGAGCCCGAACCCATGTCGCTGCCGCGCCTGGGCAAGCGCCTGGGCCTGGGCGCCAGCGTGTTGATGCGCGCCCTGACCCTGATGGGCGACGCCAGCCTGGGCGGTCAGCCCGGCCCCGGCTGGGTCCATGTGGTCTTGAAAGACGAGCGGTGGACGGTCAGCTTGACCGATGCCGGCCGGCGCTTTTGCGCCGAGCAGGCCATGGCAGAGCTGCCGCCAACCGTGGTGCCACACACGGTGCGCAGATTCCCTGCAGACGAGGTGGAAACCGACCAGATCGCTGCCGAGGTGCCGGTGGCCCTGGTCTTCAACGGCATCTCGCATGCGGTGATGATGGCCACGCCCAAAGACCTGGAAGCCTTCGCCCTTGGCTTTGCGCTGAGTGAAGGCATTCTGGACACTGCGGCGGACTGTTATGGCATGCAAGTGCAATCCAGTGGCGCTGCCTGCGAGGTGCAGCTCGACGTGTCCTCGCGCTGCTTCCAGCGGCTCAAGGAGCGCCGCCGCAACCTGGATGGGCGCACCGGTTGCGGAGTTTGCGGTATCGACAGCCTGGCCGCGCTGGACTTGGAGCCCACGCCCATGGCACCGCAGGCCTGGGCCGCCCAGCTAACCGCCACGACCGTGCTGCAGGCGCTACAAGCTATGCCGCCCCTGCAGGTGCTCAACGCTGCTTGCGGCTCTTTGCACGCTGCCGGATGGGCCACGCCCGATGGCGTGCTAACCGACGTGCTGGAAGACGTGGGCCGGCACAACGCGCTGGACAAGCTGCTGGGCCAGTTGGCGCAGACCGGACGCCTGGGTGAGCCGGGTTTTGTGGTGATGTCCAGCCGCGCCAGCTACGAGCTGGTGCGCAAATGTGCGCGGTTGAATGTGGCGGCGTTGGCGACCATTTCAGCGCCTACGACTTTGGCCATCCGCATCGCCGACTCGGCAGGTCTGCAACTCTGGGGCCTGTGCCGTGACCCGCGCGCCGTACGGTATACGGCGGGATGATGAGCCATTGCTCTCCTCCAATGCACACGCCTGAATCCCCGTTTGTCTTGAGTGACATCACCGCCCTGGTGTTGGCTGGCGGGCGCGGCCTGCGCATGGGCGGTGTAGACAAGGGCTTGCAGCCCTTTCGCGGTCAACCCATGGCTCTGCACGCATTGCAGCGCTTGGCCAACCAGTACGGCGGTCCACTACACGGTCTGCACAGCGTGCTAATTAATGCCAACCGCAACGCGGACGATTACCAGGTGCTGGGCGAAGCTGCTTGGGGCGCTGGACGGGTGCGTGTGTTTGCCGACCGGGTGCCGGATTTCTCCGGCCCGTTGGCCGGCTTTCAGGCCGGGTTGGACCTGTGTACCAGCCCTTTGCTGCTGACCGTGCCGTGTGACAGCCCCTTGCTCCCGCGGGACTTGGCCCAGCGATTGCTGGACGCGCTCAACGCAGAGCAGGCCGACATCGCCATGGTGCAGGCCCCCGAGGCCGGGCGCGATGGCCAGATCACCCTGCGCAGCCAGCCGGTGTTTTGCCTCATGCGGGCAAGCCTGCTGGGCAGCCTGACCGAATTCCTGGCTGGCGGTGGCCGCAAGGTAGACGCTTGGACCGCGCAGCACCGCGTGGTGCATGTGCCCTTTAACCTGGTAGGCGACGACCCCTACGCGTTTGCCAACGCCAATACCCTGGACGAATTGCGTCGGCTGGAGAAAACATGGTTTAGCAAGCCTTAGCAAGCTATGGCCTTTGCCAAACTGCTAAGGTAGCGGCATGACTATTTCATTTTGGACAATGGGTTGGCGCACCCTGTGGCGTGATTTGCGCTCTGGCGATTTGCGTCTGTTGATCGTGGCGGTCACGCTGGCGGTGGCTGCACTGACTGCGGTGGGCTTCTTTGCCGACCGGCTCAAGGGCGGCTTGCAGCGCGATGCGCGCCAACTGCTCGGCGGCGATGCCGTCATCTCCAGCGATAACCCCACCCCTGCGGTTTTTGTGGAGAAGGCCCGCAGCCTGGGCCTGGATGTGGTGACCAGCCTGGGTTTTCCCACCATGGCCCGTGCGGCCGATGAACAGGGTGGGGCAGCCAAGCTGGTCGCGCTCAAGGTGGTGGAGCCGGGCTACCCGTTGCGTGGTCGCCTGCAGGTGGCCAGTGCACCCGATGCGCCCGCCGCCGCCACGCGTGCCATACCCGCGCCCGGGCAAGCCTGGGTCGATGCCGCGCTGATGGATGCCCTGGGCCTGAAGATGGGCGACCCCCTGCTGCTGGGTGATGCCCGCCTGACGGTGCACACCATCATCGCCATAGAGCCCGATCGGGGCGGTGGCTTCATGAACTTCGCCCCCCGGGTGATGATCAACACCCAGGACATTGCCGCCACCAAGCTGGTGCAACCCGCCAGCCGCCTGACCTACCGCATGGCGGTGGCCGGGGGCGAGAAACCGGTGCAGACCTTTGTGACCTGGGCCGATGAGCAGGTCAAACCTTCCAACGCCAGTGGCCTGCGCGGTATCAGGGTCGAATCGCTGCAGGCGGGCCGGCCTGAGATGAGCCAGACGCTGGACCGTGCCGATAAGTTTTTAAGCCTGGTGGCCTTGCTGGCCGCCTTGCTGAGCGCCGTGGCCGTGGCCCTGTCGGCCCGCGCCTTTGCCGCAAACCATCTGGATGACTGCGCCATGCTGCGCGTGCTGGGCTTGCGCCAGCGCACCATTGCTGCGGCCTATGCGTTTGAGTTTGCGTTGGTAGGCATCTTCGCCAGCGCGCTGGGTGTGTTGGTGGGTTATTGCGTGCACTACCTGTTCGTGGCGCTGCTGGCCGGTCTGGTGGACGCCGCATTGCCTGCCGCTACGCTGTGGCCCGTGTTGCTGGGCATGGGCATGGGCTTGACCCTGCTGTTTGCCTTTGGCCTGCCACCGGTGCTGCAACTGGCCCAAGTGCCGCCGCTGCGCGTAATCCGCCGTGATGTGGGCAATCTGCGACCGGCATCTCTTGGCGTGTTGGCCGTGGGGGTGCTGGGTTTTGCAGCGCTGTTGTTGGCCGCCAGCAGTGACCTGAAGCTGGGCCTGATTGCGGTGGGCGGGTTTGGTGGGGCGGTGCTGGTGTTCGCTGCGCTGAGCTGGGTGGCCGTCAAGGTATTGCGCCGCAGTGTGAATGAGACCACGGCCCCGCGCTGGCTGGTGCTGGCCACGCGCCAGGTATCGGCCCGCCCGGCCTACACGGTGGTGCAGGTCAGTGCGCTGGCCGTGGGCCTGCTGGCTCTGGTGCTGTTGGTGTTGCTGCGCACCGACCTGATTGGCAGCTGGCGCAAGGCCTCACCGCCCGATGCGCCCAACCGCTTTGTCATCAACGTGATGCCCGACCAGTCGGACGCCTTCCAGGGCATGCTCAAAGAAGCGGGTGTGCAGCGCTACGACTGGTACCCCATGATCCGTGGCCGCCTGGTGGCGGTGAATGGCCGTGCGGTAACGCCCGACGACTACACCGAAGACCGCGCCAAGCGCCTGGTGGACCGCGAGTTCAACGTCTCGTTTAATGCCACCTTGCCTCCGCAAAACGAGGTGGTGGGCGGCCGGTGGACCACCGAAGAAGCCGGTGCCATCAGCGTGGAAGACGGTATTGCCGCCACCCTCAAACTCAAGCTGGGGGATGTGTTGCGCTTTGATATCGGTGGGCAACAGACAGAATCCAAAGTCACATCCCTGCGCAAGGTGGACTGGGGCTCCATGCGGGCCAACTTCTTTGTGATGTACCCGGTAAGCAACCTGGAGAACGTGCCCATCACCTACATGGGCGCGTTCAAGGCCCCACCCACCAAGGGGTTCGACAACGCCCTGGTGCGCCAATTCCCCAACGTGACCAATGTGGACATGACCAGCACCATTGCCCAGGTGCAGCGCGTGCTGGACCAGGTGATACGCGCGGTGGAGTTCTTGTTTGGCTTTACGCTGGCCGCCGGTCTTGTGGTGCTGTTTGCTGCAGTGACCGCGACCCGCGAAGAGCGCGCCCGTGAATACGCCATCATGCGCGCCGTGGGTGCCAAGGGCAGCCTGCTGCGCCAGGTGCAGCGGGCCGAGCTGGCGGGCGTGGGGCTGCTGGCCGGTGTGCTGGCCTCCGTGGTGGCAGGCGGTGTGGGCTGGGCACTGGCGCGCTTTGTATTCGAGTTTGAATGGACCGTGTCGCTTTGGGTGCCAGTCTTGGGCGGCCTGGCTGGCGCTGTGCTGGCACTGGCAGCAGGCTGGTGGGGGCTGCGCGAGGTGCTGAACCGGCCCGTGGTGGAGACGCTGCGCCGTGCGGCAACGTGAGGATTTTTGAGAATGCTACTGTTTTGATAGTGTATTGAGCATATTCGACCGGGGCTCGCGGCGTGTTTCGATTGAAGCCGATCGGTTGCGCTGAATCCGCGTTTGCGGGACTGCATCCACCGAATCATTTGAAGTTTCTCCAGATTGGTGCCGAGTGCTCCGCCCGCGGACATCAACTAAGTCATGGGTAACTTTGCCATGGGGAGTGCACGCGGGCTTGGACGAACATTGATTGATTGATGAGCGTTTCGACCATGACCTTCGCCCAGTTTGAAAACCGCCACAACTTTCACCAAGTCCTGTGCTTGTGATTTGAGGCTGCTGGCAGCAGCAGCCATTTCCTCCACCAGCGCCGCATTTTGTTGTGTTACCTGATCCATTTGGGTGACTGCCTCGCCGACTTGTGACACCCCTGCGGCTTGCTCATTGCTGGCTGCACTTATCTCACCCATCAAGTCTGTGACGCGCTTGATGCTGCTGACAACTTCGGTCATGGTGTTGCCTGCCTCATCGACAAGGGCTGTACCTTGCTCAACGCGCTCAACACTGGTGTTGATCAGGGTCTTGATCTCTTTGGCAGCTTCGGCACTGCGCCCAGCCAAGCTGCGCACTTCGCTTGCCACTACTGCGAAGCCACGACCTTGCTCTCCGGCGCGTGCCGCTTCCACAGCGGCATTCAAAGCCAGAATATTGGTCTGAAAGGCTATGCCATCAATGACGCTGATGATGTCTGATATTTTTCTCGAAGCTTCGTTGATGCCTTTCATAGTGTCTACGACCTGGGCAACTACTTCTCCACCTTTGACGGCAACAGTTGATGCGCCAGCAGCCAATCGATTCGCTTGGCGAGCACTATCGGCATTTTGCTTAACGGTGGCACTGAGTTGCTCCATCGAAGCTGCCGTTTGCTCAAGCGCACTTGCTTGAGATTCGGTGCGTGCTGACAGATCATGGTTGCCTTGAGAAATTTCGGAACTGGCGGTCGATACGCTTTCGGCGCCTTGGCGAACGTTCCCTACTACACCTGCCAAGCTGGTCTGCATTCTCACCAGTTGGGCCATCATGCTGGTCGTATCGCCAGCCTTCAAAACGATCTGCGACGTGAGGTCTCCTGCGGCTACGCTGCGTGCCAAGTCGGCTGCTTCACCAGGTTCGCCACCAAGTTGGCGACCAATACCACGCACCAAAGTCATGCCAAAGACAGACCCAAACAATAATCCAGCCAGGATTCCCGCCCACGAGAGCATGCGCAGTGTTTCATAGCGGCTCACCGCATCGTCGTATTCATTCTTGGCGACGTCTAGTTGCAACTGGTTCAGCTTGTTCATACTTACCTGCGTTGCTGGCGCCAATGGACTAATCTTGGTTTTGTATATTTCAAGGGCGGTCGTGACATCATTGGCAAGCATGGATTCAGCCGCCGGAAGCAATCCCTCCTGCTCATAAACCTTGCGCGCTTGCTCAAAGGCTGCGGCCAGAGTCTTTTCCTCTGGGGTTAGAAAAGTTGCCATGTAAGCCGCCCAGACTTTGGCAACCGTCTCGATGTTGCTTCGCAACTCCTTGTTGCGCTTTTGTACATGCTCAGGCTGCGGTTGGAGCATCATGTCCATGATCAACACACGGTTGCGTTGCACCAGGTAATTCACTTGCCCCAGTTGGTCCAAGGCAACAACTCGATCTTCGTACACAGTCTTTAGTGACTCATTTGAATTGCCAATGCCGTACAAGCCAGTAATGCCAATTGCAAGCAGCAAAAAGGACATAACACCCGTAAGGAGGAGGAGGCGAGTAGCTACTTTTAAAGTATTCACAGAGACTCTTTCAATGAAGTTCATTTAGGCCTAACCCTGGTTCACTGCTGAACATGAGTTGTACGATTTCAACCAGAACGAACATATGCCCTGCGTTATTCGGTGCGCCAGATCAAGGCACCGCTGGTCCCCACGCTTTTGACGCAGGTCAGACTAAGTTTGGAGCCCGTAAGGCTCCCATTGCAATGGTTTGCAATGCGTTGCAAAGGTTTGCAAGGCCCCATTCTGGTGCGAATACTCGCAACCTAGACTACTATTTATCTAAGTGTTTACCCTCCGCTTTGAATTAGGGTCTTGGGCGGTTTTGCCCACTCCTGTGGTTGCGTGCAAACTTGCGGCTAGTCTCACGCTGCATGCGCGTTTGTTGGCTTTTGCGGCTGGCTGGTGGTGGCTGCGCGAGGTGCTGAACCGGCCCGTGGTGGAGACGCTGCGCCGGGCGGCAACGTGAGGATTTTTAAGAATGCTACTATTTTGATAGTGCATTGAGCATATTCGACGGGGGCTGGATGCCTTTTTTACTTGAAGCTGAGGCCTATCTTCGAAATGCCTATCCCAATGACAGACCTGGCGCCGTCGTACTGTTGGCAGTAGATGGGAAGGTTGTTCTCCGGGCTGCCTACGGCCTTGCCGAATTACTTCACAACTCGCCGCTTTCTGTCCACCACGTGTTTCGCATTGCTTCATTGACCAAGCAGTTCACCGCGGCGGCCATTTTGTTACTGGAAGCGCGTGGACTGCTGAAGGTGCAGGACCGCTTGCAAACGCATTTACCCAGCTACCCGGATTTGACGGGCTCCATTACCTTGGAGCATCTGCTGAACCATACCTCTGGAATACCGTGCTACACGGACCGCGATGATTTCGAAGAGCTGGAGGGACTTGACCTATCCCAACAAGAGGTGTTGGAGATTTTTCAGCATGAACCACCACTGTCTAAGCCTGGCGCAGTGTTCTCTTACAGCAACTCTGGCTACTTCTTGCTGGGCATGGTGATTGAGAGATTGTCTGGCACTTCGTTGGCTACGTTCTTCAATCAGGAGATCTTCAAGCCCCTGGGCATGTTGTCAACGGCGCTGGAGGGCCATGGTGGTATTTGGCCTATTCAAGGCTTCACCGAGGAGCCGGACTTGCAGCTGGCTCCTGCCATCAGTATGACCATACCCTTTGCATCGGGCGCCATTGTCTCCACCCTGGACGACATGTTTACATGGGAGCAAGCAATGACACGAGCGACACTGCTGGCACCCGAGAGCTGGCAGCGTATGTGGAGCCCAACACGCTTAACGGATGGAGAAATGAGTGGCTACGGTTACGGCTTTGAACAACGGTGTGTACACGGGATACAGGTGATCGATCACGACGGGGGTATCAATGGTTTCAACTCCTACAGTGCCCGCACTTTGGACAGTGGCGTTTTTGTTTGTGTGCTCAGCAACAACGATTCCGGTCAACCATCAACTATTGAGGTTGGGGAGCATCTGATTCGTATGGGCCAACACCTTCGGTTTGGCCACTGAATCGCCTGCGATCGCACCAGCCGCAATCGACACCGACGTCCCTCAGTCGCCTGTGGACTTCTTCATCGGGTTGGTTGGTAGTGCAACAAGCTTCTGCGGGTCCAGCACCTGTAGCCGTCGACCACTCACCTCAACAATCCAGAGGCCTTGGCAGTAGTCACCCGGCTCATCGTCTTCCCCAGGCTCGCAGGTAGTGCCACTGAGCCAGAGCTCCAACCGACCGTTGCCATTCCTATCGGTGACGCCGATTACAGCTCCGGATTCGTACATGAAGCCAAAGTACCGTGCCAGGGCTGGCACGTCGTGCAGGCCATTTGCATCCCAGATCCAAAGGGCTCCGAAGTTGTAGTTGTCAACAACCCGCGACTCTGTCCCGGGCTCGATCCACGGGCGGCGGCACTCCGTCAGGTTCAGTAGAGTGGCACTGCCCGGACGTTCGAACAGCTTCATGCGCTGAGACCCGCAGGGTAAAGCCGCGACCTTCTCGGCCAGATTAGCGCGCAGCACGGCGGGCATCTCAGAAGCGAGATCCGCCAAACTGGCCAGTTCGCGTATGGCAAAAGCGTGGTCACTAGGCACCGGCATCATCGGAAAGGACTCGTAACTTCGGACGCTGCCCCCGTCAACGCCAATCACTTCTGAGTCCAGGTCAGGGGATGGCGTTGCAACTGGCGCAACAGGAGGGGGAAGCTCGGGCATGCGCTGCTGCCACAGCGCAAGGGCGACCAGGCATGCCAGTAGTGCCACCAGCGCGGCAAGCCACACACCTTTGGGGTTGATGCCTCTGCGCCGAAGAAAGGAATGGGTGTGCATGGAGTCGTTTGATGGGTCAGCCGCTAAGGCCTCGCAGGAGCCATAGTTTGCGGGGCCACAAGTATCGGCGCATTAACAATTGTTAGTGCGCTCGTGCTGAGGGGCTGGCACACTCAGGTCGAAGCAAAAACAGTTGCGTTTCATTCTTTCCTTTGAGTAAATTTTGCATGCGACGATTCGATGTTCCGCGCGTACTGGCCGCGGAGGGTATCTCCAAC
The DNA here is from genome assembly GCA_963513355.1 of uncultured Rhodoferax sp. Taxonomy (GTDB): domain Bacteria; phylum Pseudomonadota; class Gammaproteobacteria; order Burkholderiales; family Burkholderiaceae_C; genus Allorhodoferax. Next base: position 15,078 of record CAUPQG010000038.1, read on the forward strand.
TTTGGGTCCATGCTCAGCCGCTTGGCCATTCCGTGGTTGGCGGCGCTCACACTTCAAGCCACGCCGCTTCAGATGGCGGCCCTGCTCGTTGCCGATGTGGTGTCGGCGGCCTTTGCATCGCTGTGGTTGGGCGCGTGGGTAGATCGCAGTGGCAAGCGCAAAGTCATGCTGATCACCGACGCAGCACGCTTTGTGCTTCTGGCGTTTCTCGCAGCGGTGGTGTGGTTCGAGTTGGTGTCATTTGCGTTGCTGGTGGTGGTGGCTGCTGCCAGTGGTGTGTTGACCATGGGCTTTGAGCTGGCGCGCTCCGCCTGGATGGCGCAGCGCGTGCCCTTGGATGAGCTCACGCGCCGCAACTCGCAGTTGTCCGCGGTCGCCAGCGTGTCAGAGACTGCGGCCTTTGCGCTCGGAGGCTGGCTCTTTCAGTGGCTGGGGGCGGCGCTTGCATTGGCCGTGGATGGCCAGAGCTACGCGCTCTCAGCACTGTGTTTACGTGGCGTGTCTGAAACCCAAGCGGTGCCGGGTGACGCACCGGCCCGCACGGGCTGGCGGGATTCTGTGGGTGAAGCCCTGCAGGGCTTGCGGACCGTTCGCGATCATGCAGCGCTGAGCGTGTTGGCATCCATTGAGGCCCTGTTGGCGTTCTGCATGGCCTTGTTTGGTACCAGCTACATGATCTTCGTCAGCAGGGATCTGGGCCTGCCCACCGGTGAGTTGGGGATGATCTTTGCTTTGGGTGGCTTGGGTGCACTGCTGGGTGCAAGTTTGGCCCCATGGCTGGGGCAGCGGTTTGGTCCCGGTCGCACGATGGCGGTGGGCCTGGCTGCAATGGCCCTGGGGTCAGCTTGCATTCCCATGGCGAGTGGCGTGGGCTGGTTGGCGATCGGCTGGCTGGTGGCTCACCAAATTGTGGGTGATGCTGGCCAAACGGTCTATTCCGTGCATGACCGTACCGTGCGCCAAACCGCCGTTCCCTTTGAGCTGTTGGCACGCGCTGACGCAGGCATACGTGGTATCGGTCAGGTCGCAACGCTGGCGGGTGCACTCGCCGGTGGACTGATTGGCGATACATTCGGCACCCGGTCTGTTTTGTGGCTTGGGGTGGCTGCGGCAACGGCTGGATCCGTCTTGGCTTGGCAACGGCTCAGCAACCCAGCACAACGTTCTTAAACTCTAGCAAGGCAGCAATCTATGTCACGCCAAAAACTATCTTCGGAAGCACACAAGAACCTTCCGCATGCCAATCCATTGACGGTAGAACAGATGCGCCACTTGCTGGAGGCAGCTCTGGCGCGGCAGCCGCAGACCGCACTGGAGGTGGGGTGTGGTGCAGGAGAGTTCGCGATTGCGCTGGCAAAAAACCAAAGTGTGCACGTCCTCGCTCTGGATACCAATCCCTATGCGCTTGAAAGGGCAGCTGCAGCGGCTTCTGCCACGCCCTTGCTGGGAAGCGTCGAGTTTCGCCAGAGCCCTGCGACTGAGTTTATGGGTGAACCTGTGGATCTGCTGGTGTGTATTGGCGCTTCGCATGCCTTTGGATCGCCGCGCCAAGCATTGCAGAAGCTCCGCAGCCTGCTCAAGCCTAGTGGTGTTCTAGTATTTGCAGATTTGAATTGGGCGACAAAACCGTCTACCGACTTTCTCGATTTTTTGCAGGCTTCAGAAGAAGATTATTGGGCCGTCGAGGATGGGGTGAGGGCATTTGCAGAGGCTGGCCTGCATGTTGAGCTGAACATCGTTGCATCGGCGGACGCATGGCGCAGTTACGAAACGGGCCTTTTTGAAGGCAAGCTGGAGTATGCAAAGTCACTACCAGCGCATGAGGCCGCTGAGATCATTGAAGCCGCGACAACGTGGTACCGGGCCTACGAAGCGCAGGGCAGGCTTTTCTTGGGTTTCTCGGCCTACGTGGCTGTTCTCAAAAAGGACTAGCTGGTGCGCCCTTCGCGAGGTGCTGAACCGACCCGTGGTGGAGTCATTACGCCAGGCGGCGACGTAAGGCACGTCCGGATTGCTATTTTTTTAATAGCTGTATAAGCTTATTTGACGAGGGCTGGAGGTATATTGCGCTTTGAGGTGGTTCGCTTGCAGTGAGCACTTGGTGCGAAACCTACCATGTCGACGCGTTCCGTGCAGAGAGCATTGGTCAGGTTTAATCATGGTTTCTGTCGCGCTAGACCAATTTGGATGAACTGCTGACGCGATCTTGGGGTTAACGCTTCGGCTCAACCCTGAAGTGTGCTGTCGCTTCGCTTCAAGCCCACAATACGGTCTCCATTTTTTCGAAAACCACAACACCATGGCAAACATCGCATTTTTAGGTACAGGACTTTTGGGCGGCGCGTTTGCCGAAGCCGCAGCCAAACGCGGTGACACGGTCACTGCGTGGAACCGCTCCGCGGACAAGGTGGCTGCTCTGGCACCGTTTGGGGTGCAGGCAGCCGCCACTGCGGCGGATGCCGTGCGCGGCGCAGCCCGCGTGCACATTGTGTTGAAGGATGACGCCGTGGTGGATGCGGTCATCGCCACTGCATTGCCCGGGCTGGCGCCTGACGCCATCGTGCTGGACCACACCACCACCTTGCCCGCACTCACAGCGGCACGCGCCGCACGCCTGGCGGCTCAGGGTGTCAACTATTTGCATTGCCCGGTGTTCATGGGCCCCGCCGCTGCGCGCAATGCCCAGGGCACCATCATGGTGGCGGGACCCAGGGCCTTGTTTGAGCGGGTGCAGACCGCGCTGGCGGCCATGACCACGCGGCTGGAGTTCATGGGTGAGCGCAGCGACCTGGCAGCCATCAACAAACTGTTTGGCAATGCCATGATCATCGGTGTGTCCGCCGCCATGGCCGACATACTGGCCATCGCCCAGGCCAGTGATGTGCCCCCGCAAGATGCGGTCAAGTTGCTGGGCCTGCTGGACCTGAACGGCATGGTGGCTGGGCGCGGTGTCAACATGGCCAAGGGCAATTTCGAGGCCAGCTTCGAGCTGGACATGGCGCGCAAGGATGTACGCCTGATGCTGGAAACCGCAGGCAGCCGCCCGCTGGCGGTGTTGCCGTCCATTGCCGCCCGCATGGACCAGCTGATTGCCGCAGGCCACGGGGCCAAGGACGCCTGTGTGCTGGGTATTGACGCGTTAAAGCGCGACTAGTTTTCTTTGCTACGCAACCTGCGGTACAGCGTGTTGCGGCTGATGCCAAGTAGCCGCGCCGCCTCTGACAGGTTGCCTGCGCACTGGGCTACGGTGCGTTCTATAGCCTGGCGTGACTGCGTGCGCAGGTCGGCCGATAGTGCGGCCTCTGGTGCGGTGCCGGGTGCTGCATTCTCTGCATCCGCATGGGGGTGGCGCAGGGCCTGAAGCAAGTCGTCTGGCAAATGCTCCCAGCTGATGGTGTCTTCATCGGCGTCCAGCAGCGCGCAGGCCGTGCGCAGGGCATTGATCAACTGGCGCAGATTACCCGGCCATCGGTAGGCTTGCAGGGCCCGCAGCAAATCGGGTGCAATGCAGATGCTGCGCTCGGGCGCCAGTGCTCGCAGTTCGCGCTCCAGCAGGTGGGGCAGGTCGCTGCGTTCGCGAAGCGGTGGCAGGCGCAGGGTCAGGCCGTTGAGGCGGTAGTACAGGTCTTCGCGAAAGCGCCCGGCCAGCATCTCGGCAGGCAGGTCGCGGTGGGTGGCGCACACCAGGCAAAAGTCCACCGCCACCGGTTTGCCCCCGCCCAGCGGCACCACCATGCGCTCTTGCAGCACGCGCAGCAGCCGCGCTTGCAGGGCCAAGGGCATGTCGCCAATCTCATCCAGAAACAACGTGCCGCCATGGGCCTCACGGATGCGGCCCGGTGCACCTTCACGGCGCGCGCCGGTGAAGGCGCCGCTCTGGTAGCCGAACAGTTCGGCCTCGATCAAATGTTCCGGCAGGGCCGCGCAGTTGACGGCCACAAAAGGCTGGTCGCGCCGTGGACCGCTTTGGTGGGCGGCACGGGCAAACACTTCCTTGCCCACACCAGACTCACCTTGCAGCAGGATGGCAATGGGTTTGCCCAAGAGCTTGCGGGCGCGGCTGATGGCGGCCTGGTAGACCGTATCACCCGTGTCCAACGCGGCTAGCGCATCGGTCGTGGTCGCATGCTTGTCTTGCACCGGGTGGACATCGGTTGCGCGCAGGTGGCGCACTGGGTGCGACAGGCGGCCCGTCTCTACGCGCACCCAGGCGGCGTGCCCGTTGGCAGTGTGCACGACGTGGGGTGTGGCGGCTGACCGTTGCCCCCAATCCATCAACTGGTCCATGGATTCCGCCAGCACGGTGTGCAGGGGAGTTGCCGCCAGGCTCTTCCAGTTCAGTCCCAGCATCTCCAGCGCAGCCGCATTCGCACCCACCAGCATGCCGTCTTCCGACACGGCCAGCAGGCCCTCGGCTACCGTGCCAATGCCTTCGGGCTGGTTGTGCAGACGCAGGCGCAAGCCACTCCACTGGCGGGTGTCGTGGCGCGTGTCAAACAGCCGGTGTTCGATCATGCGGGCGGCTGACCGCACCAGGCCCAAAGTGTGGCGGTGGTAGCCGCGGTGGTCGCCCGAAACATCCAGCGCACCTAGAATGCGGCCCTTGGGGTCGCGTATGGGCACGGCGGCGCAGGTCAAAAATCCGTTGCGTTCCAGATAGTGTTCGGCAGCGTGCACCACTACCGCATGTTCTTCGGCCAACGCCGTACCAATGGCGTTGGTGCCGCGAAACTGCTCGTGCCAGGTGGCACCCAGGCGCAGTGCCACACGTTCGGCGCGGCCTATGAACTGCGGGTCGCCCAGCGTGTGCAGCAACATGCCATCGGGCCCGGCCAGAATGCTCATGCTGTCCGTGCCACGGGTTTGCTCGTGCAGGAATTCCATCACCGGGTGGGCGTGGGCGATCAGTTCGCGCTGTCGCTCCAGTGCGCGTGTCACTTGCGCGCCCGAAGCATTGGGTGCACCCGGCATGCGCCCCACGGGCTGCAAACCGGCTTGCCAGCAGCGCAGCCAGGAGCGCGCCAGGTCGCTCTGAATCAGGTCGGTGGGCAGACGGCCCTGGCTGACCAACTGGCGGCGGGCTTCGCGCAACTGGCTGGGTACCGAGCGTTCCTGCAATGCGGGTGCGGGCATGGGCCTTGTCTCCTGTTTTTCTGGCATTGTGCGCCAGTGCCAAACGCCACTTCAACCTGTTTGGTGCAACACCTGTTCCGTTTTGACACAGTGGGTGCGCCGCAGCGGCGCAGGTGAGACAGCGCCAGGGCAGCAGCATGGGCATCGCACGCACTCAAATTTCGCATTTGCCGCCGTTTTGCGCGCAAACGCTGTGCTGGCACGCAGTCTGCAAAGCAGTGTGCACGCAACCGCGGCGCCCACAAGCCCGCGGCTTCGTGACCAACATTTCAAAACAATCTGGAGACAACGAACATGCTGTACGCAAAACCCGGCGCTGCCGATGCACCCCTGCAATTCAAGGCGCAATACGACAACTTCATTGGCGGCAAGTTTGTGCCACCGGCCAAGGGTGAATACTTTGAAGTCATCACCCCGGTGACCGGCAAGCCCTACACCCGCGCGGCCCGCTCCACCGCGGCCGACATTGAGCTGGCGCTGGACGCAGCCCACGCAGCCGCCGACGCCTGGGGCAAGACCGATGCAGCCACCCGCTCCAACATTCTGCTCAAGATTGCTGACCGGATTGAAGCCAACCTGGAACTGCTGGCCTATGCCGAAACCGTGGACAACGGCAAGCCGATCCGTGAAACGCTGAATGCCGACATCCCCCTCACCGTGGACCACTTCCGCTACTTTGCGGGTTGCCTGCGTTCACAAGAAGGCGCGCTAAGCAATATTGACGAGAACACCGTGGCCTACCACTTTCAGGAGCCACTGGGTGTGGTGGGGCAGATCATTCCGTGGAACTTCCCCATCCTGATGGCGGCGTGGAAACTGGCACCCGCGCTGGGAGCAGGCAACTGTGTGGTGCTCAAGCCCGCTGAGTCCACCCCCATCAGCATTTTGATTGTGGCCGAGCTGATTGCCGACCTGCTGCCTCCCGGTGTGCTCAACATCGTCAACGGTTATGGCCGCGAGGCCGGCATGCCGCTGGCCCAGAGCAAACGCATTGCCAAGATTGCGTTCACCGGCTCCACCTCTACCGGCCGTGTGATTGCACAGGCTGCTGCCAACAATCTGATCCCTGCCACGCTGGAGCTGGGCGGCAAGTCGCCCAACATCTTCTTTGCCGATGTGATGGACAAGGACGATGGCTTTCTGGACAAGGCCATTGAAGGCATGGTGCTGTTTGCCTTTAACCAAGGCGAGGTCTGCACCTGCCCCAGCCGCGCGCTGATCCAGGAGAGCATTTACGACAAGTTCATGGAACGTGTGCTCAAGCGCGTGGCCGCCATCGTGCAAGGCAGCCCGCTGGACACCGACACCATGCTCGGTGCGCAGGCCTCCAAAGAGCAGATGACCAAAATTCTGTCGTACCTGGACCTGGGCAAACAAGAGGGTGCCGAGGTGCTGATAGGCGGTGCGCAGGCCCATCTGGGTGGCGACCTGGCCGGTGGCTACTACGTGCAGCCCACGCTGTTCAAGGGCCACAACAAGATGCGCATCTTCCAGGAAGAAATCTTTGGCCCCGTGCTGGCCGTGACCACGTTCATGGACGAAGCCGAAGCGCTGGAGATTGCCAACGACACGCTCTACGGGCTGGGTGCCGGTGTGTGGAGCCGCAATGGCAACGTGGCCTACCGCATGGGCCGCGCCATCAAGGCGGGGCGTGTGTGGACCAACTGCTACCACGCCTACCCTGCGCACGCAGCGTTTGGCGGCTACAAGGAATCAGGCATTGGCCGCGAGACCCACAAGGTCATGCTGGACCACTACCAGCAAACCAAGAACCTGCTGGTGAGCTACAGCGAAGCAAAGCTGGGCTTCTTCTAAAACACACGCTGATCGACAGACAACATGGTCGACAAAGTCATCGCCACAGCCGTGGCGCTGGAACTGGTGGCACAGCTCAAGGCCAAGCATGGCCCTGAGCTGATGTTCCACCAAAGTGGCGGCTGCTGCGACAACAGCGCCGCCAACTGCTACCTGCCGGGCGAGATCACCATGGGGGCGGGGGATGTGTACCTGGGCGAGATTGGCGGCTGCCCGTTTTACATCGGCAAGGGCCAGTACGAAACCTGGAAACACACCCAACTCATCATTGATGTGATCGACGGGCACGGCGGCACGTTCTCACTGGAAGGGCCGGAGGGCAAGGCCTTTCACACCCGGTCGCGGGTGTTTACGGCTGAGGAGCTGGTTGAGTTGCAAATCGGGTCCTAGCCCCCGTGCGAATTGGAGTCTTCGCTATCATCTTGATAGCGTTGAGGGCTGCGTGACTTTAGTGGATAGTGATGCTTTGACTGTCTGCATTCACCTAGCTTGGGGTGTTCTTTTTGTTAGGGTTAAATTCGGCTTCAGTTTAGGTTTGTAGGATGCCCGCCCGCGCAGGCACGCCAATGGTGCCACGATCACCCATGAAGGGTGGGCGTCGTACAAACCTCGGGGGAGGAAACCGCGGCGAGTGCCAACGTTGGCTGAGGCCGCTACAAGACTAT
>CAUPQG010000039.1:0-20233 GCA_963513355.1 uncultured Rhodoferax sp.
TGAATGCTGCAAGCTTGGAGACGGCGCGGATATAGGCGGCCTGGGTCTTGGGCGCGAGCTGGCGCATGCGCATGTCTTCGAGCATGCGTAGGCGCAAGGGCGAGACCGGATGGTTGGGGGATTGCATGGCTGTGCTCCTGTGTGAAACGAGGCCAATTGCCTCATTGCACAACATAGGCATACACAGGTGCTTAGCGCAAACTACATGCGCTGGCGTGGGGACTACCGCGGGAGCGGTTTAGTCCGCTGAGCGATAGCGGTCTTCGCTCAATACCGCTGGTCGTAGCGTACTTTCAGCCAATAATACTAAATGTTGGATATCCGTTAGGCTTACTAATATGTGGGAAGGTCAAGCAACTTCTAGGCTATCGCAGCGATTGGCAGGTATCGGGCTTGCGGTTGTATCGCTGCCCTTTGCTGCTTTTGGCGCCTGGGCTGTCGGGCTTTGCATCCTTAGGACTAATGCGACCTTCGCAGTTGCTGCAGCTGCAACAGTAGCGCTGCTTGTTGGTCTCCTCGGCCTAACGATCTCTTATCGAATCTTTTTCGGACGAGGAGTTCGCCAAGGCGGCGGCATCATGTCGCCCTTCGCTTTTCGAGTCGGTGGATTTGCATTGTTAGCCTTTGCGGCGTTCTTGACGTACGAAGCGTTCGTCAATCGCAAGCTAGGGAACGCCCCGGGCGTCTTCTTTGTATTGTTTCTTGCTTCGATCTTCTTTGCTGCGGCCCGACATCGGGGCGCAATGCGTTCTATCAAGTAAGCACCCTTCAATTGCCAAAGCTCTTTCGGCTTGGGGCCATTTGCGGCCGGTCCCTAGTGACCGGTATTGGGGAACCAGTATGCATACGCCAGGCTGACCGCGGAACCCAACCATCCAAGTTTCATCAGCTGCAATAGAGTGCCGGGTTTTGAATGTCAGAATCGGGCACTTTTCGGTATCAATCTTCTTTGGGATCAAGGTCATGCGGCATGTTGTAGGACTATCGAGTGCTCAAGGAAATGAGCAACGCTGGCCCCTTGATGTTGAACATCGTATGAGGTTTGACTCAGATAGTGTTCATTCTTTAGGCTATTTTCAGCTCCTGTCGCCTGCTTTTGATCACTATGCACAGAGAGACGCAGGCGCGGCAATTTCATTCATTAACGTCATGTTCTGCCTTGATGGCCATGATCTTGCTGAGGCGGCGAAAATTCTCACTCAGCTAGAGATCACAGTGTCCGCCAAGCCTCAGCATTGGAGAGAGTTTTTAGGCACCAGTCAGCGTGGAAAAGAAGAACCGACCCGCATTGAACCGCGGCTATTTAGAAGCCGTGCTATCGCACTTCTAGCTGGTCTTCGGACATTGGTTCAAATTGCCATGGCACAACGCAAATGCGTGGTTTATGGCAACGGCGTCTGCTACCGGCATCTCTGCGGTATAAAGCTTCCACTAGGTACAGTTGAATACTCATGATTGTCGATGGCATGACATTGCACGGGGACTTTCAGTGAGCATTGAGCAACGTTTCTGTTAGCAATGCGCACGGAAGCGACCGCTAGTGCGGACCACCTAGAGACGTTGAACGAGGACCGTCAGTGGGAGATTTCTAGACTTCCTTTGGTGGGCCCCAGAGATTGGGGATTCTCAAACGCCGCAAACCAAATTTTTCGCCACCAAGTCAGATGAGAAATTCAAAAGGTTTCACTGAGAAGAAGTTACAAGAACTGAGCGAGGCGCTTGAAAGGCACACATGGCGCAACCGTGTTGAAGTCGAAGCAAGCGAGCTTTGCATGTGTACCGCTTGCTACTTGCGCTTTCCATCTGAACTCGTCAAGACATGGCAAAGCGGAGTATCTGCTGTTTGCCCAAACCCAACATGTGGCTTTAGTGGTTCAGTAATTGGCTCGGCGTCTGGCCTTAACTTTGACGACTATGACTACTCGGAGACATAGGCAGAATGCCGAGGAGATGTCGGCTGTTGGGCGCTGAGTCTAAGGCCATCCAAGACCGCTTTGGGTCGGAACCGGCTGTACGCGTACTCCGCCTTTGGGTCGCAAGCAGGCCTCAAGTCACATGCTGCGGCACAAGGCTCCAGCGCATCGCAGCGCTGGAGCGCGCGGCCTACAACGTAAACGTAAAGTTATCGATCAGTGCCCCTGGCGTGCGCGAACCGCCCAAGGCGCGGTGGTAATAGGTGTCCACTGCCGGGTCAATGGCGGTGTGGGTGGTCAGGGCCAGCAGCTTGTCGCCCAGGGCGTCATACAGGCTCTCGTCCCACCGCATGTCTTTGATGGGGCCAACGATCTCGCCGTTTTCTACCCAGAAGCAGGCATACCGTGTCATGCCGGTCACGCGGGCCGATACAGGGTCGCTCCAGTTCAGGTAGTGCAGGTTGGACAAATACAAGCCGGTGCCCAGTTGCTGCAAAACATCTTTCTCTTCCAGAGAGCCGGGCGCCATGTCCAGCGCGCGTGGTCCTTCGGATTCATTGGCGCCGTTGGCGACCAGACCAAACTCTTTGCTGGTGCGCGAGCTGATCAGCAGCGTAGACAGTTCACCCGCTGTTATCAGTGGCACCGCGGGTGCGGACACTTCGCCCAGCGTATTGAAGCGCGGCGTCAGGCCCAGGCCAAAGTTCTCGGTGATGTGCAGTTGGGTGGACAAGCGCGACTCTTTGTCGGCCAGCTTTTTGAAGGGGCTGCGCCCTTGCTTCCAGGCCGAGGCCGACAAGGCGTTCCAGCCCATCATGCCGACCAGGTCTGACACTGCGCGTGGCGCCAAATAGGTGCGGTACTGGCCGGGCTTAACGGTCTGCAAAGGCTTGTCCATCAATGCCAACAGGTGCTTGCTATGCGCCAGGTTGGCTGCCCACTGCGTGGGATCCCAGTGGGTGCCGGCATAGCTGCCCTTGACCGCACGGGAGCCGTTGTACAGCGAGTAATCCATGAAGAAGGTTTGCGTGGCAAACCAGTGGCGTTGGCCCTTGGAGTTGCGGTTGGCGCGCACGATGGAGCCCGCGGCATACAGCCCGGCCATGTCGCAGCCCTGGGCAGGACCCACCACGGCGTCTACCACTGCATCAGGTTCCAGCAATTGGCCACTGAAGGTTTCGTCGCTGCTGCCATGGTTTTCTACGGGTACCTGGTGCGGGTCTGGCGGCAGCACGGTCAGTTCTTCGCGGCATTGGGTCAGCATCTGCAGCATCGCGGCGCAGTCAGCCTCCACATTGCCCGAGAGGGTGCGGCTCATCGCAGCGGTGCGGCCTGCACCTTGCAATTGCAGGCCCATGGCAATCTGCTCCACATTGGTGTTCTGGCGTACCCGGTTGTTGTTGAAGCGGACAAACAGGGTTTCTTCGGCGTTGAGGTTCAGCGTGGCGACCTCACGGGGAAGCAAGCTCTGCAACACGCAGTCGGCCACGGCATCGAAGTGTTGGCGCACGGTGGTCACAAATGGGCTTTGGCTCATGATTGGCCTCCAAACACTTCCACGCCACGGAACAAACAGGCCGGTGACGAATGCCCAACTCGAATGACCTGGCTGGGTTCTCCTTTGCCACAGAACAGCGTGCCGTAGGTGGCTTCGTCTTTGCCGACCGCGCCCAGGCGATTCCAGAAATCGACGGTGACGCCGCGGTAGTTGGGGTTGCGCACCACGCCGGCCAGCTTGCCGTTCTTGATCAGGCGACCGTGTTCGCAACCAAACTGGAATTTGTTGCGGTAGTCATCAATGGACCATGACCGGTTGGTGGACATCAGAATACCGTCCTCTACCGAGGCAATCATGTCGTCCAGCGCAGAGGTGCCAGGCTCCAGGTTCACATTGGCCATGCGGTCAATGGGTGCGCGGTTCCAGGAAGATGAGCGGAAGTTGGCCACGCCCGGCAAGCCCGTGCGCTCTTGCGATTCCACCGAGCCCAGGCCGCGCTTGAGCACACCGCCTTCGATCAAAAATTCGCGGCGGGCGGGGCTGCCACCGTCGTCAAACGCGTAACTGGCCATGGCGTTTTGCTTGGTGGGGTCAAAGGTGACATGCATCAGCGGCGAGCCATAGCGCAGGCTGCCAAAGTCGCTGGGCTGCACAAAGCTCCAGCCCGCGTAGTTGCGTTCATCGCCCAAAATGCGGTCCAGCTCCAGCGGGTGGCCGATGGACTCATGGATCTGCAGCATCATCTGGTCGGGCATCAGGATCAGGTCCATCGTGCCGGACGGGCAGTTGGGTGCCGCCAGCAACTCCAGCGCCTCAGTGGCAACGCGCAAACCCTGTTGTGCAAAAGCGGCCACATCAAAAACCTCACCACCAAACTGCCCGGTGTGTGTCCACGTGCGGGTTTGGCTTTGCATGCCCTCTGCGGCAGTGGCCGCCACAGTGATGTCCACCATGTCAAACCGCTGGGTGGTGTGCGTGCCGTTGGACGAGTAGTAGTCGATGTGGGTCTGGATCACCGCGGCATGGGCACTGCGGTTCACTACTTTGGCGTCAATGGCCATGGCTTTGGATGCGGCCAACAGACAGTCGGTGATCAGCGTCAGCGGGGTGGTGGCCAATGGCTTTTGCGCAGGGCTCTGGTAGACGCCCTGCACGGCGGCACGGTGCGCATCCGTGAATGGGTGCACCTTGTGGCCCGCGGTTGCCCGGGTGGTGGTTATGGCCTGGTCAAACGCGCGCTGCAGGCCGGCGTTGCTGAGGTCGGCTGTGGCCGCATAACCAAAGTGCCCGTCAATCAGCACCTCGCACATGGCGCCTTCTTCCAGCGTGGTGTCGTTCTTCTCGGGTGCATCGTTGCGCACGGCGCGTGTCTGGGTGCTTTCGCGCGAGTAGCGCAGTCCTGCCCACTGTGCGGCCTGCAGGGCGTGGCGTAGCGCCGGTTGGGGATCAAAATTTGGCATGGTGGGCAGTGCGCCTTGTGGCGGGCAAACAATGGAGCCGCCAAGTCTAACGCGCTACATGCAGGACTCACGCCCGTGGCATCATCCACCCCGCAGAATAGAAGCAGGGAGTAGAACAATGGCGATGGTTTTGCAGGTTGGTCTGATCGTATTGCTGGCGCTGGCCGCGCTGGTGACCACGGTATTGGTAGTGGCTGTGCGCCGGCTGGGCCTGCTGCGGTGGCGCCCGGCACACAGCCACTCGGTGGTGCGGGAGGAAATTCCCGCCACTGTTCGCGACATACTGGACCGGCCCGCCGCGGAATTGGTGCAACTGGGTTTTGTCTACCGTTACAGCGGCGCTGTGCAGCCAATGCTGGTGACACCCCAAAATGCGCCCACTTTTTTTGATATGTACCAGCACGGCGATGGGCACACCCACGCCATGGTGTCGCCGTCTCACGCACCCGAGCCGCAGCAGCCCTGCATGCTGCAGCTCATCACCTGTTTTGACGACGGCAGCAACTGGCTCACGCTGAACCGCTGCCGCCATCTGTCTCCCATTGATTTACCGCGCTGGCAAACCACGGACGACTACCTGCCGCAGTGGGTGCAGGCCTGGCACCGGCACCAGGAGCGCGTGCAGACCGCCACCGTGCCGGTCTGCTCCGATGGCGTTGAAGTGCACAAACGGCTGCGCCAGACGTTTGAGGATTTGCTGCCCCATATGCGCAAGCAAGGTCAGCTGGTACCAGTGGCGGGCGACAGCGGCCACTTCCGCCTGACGCTGCTGGCGGCGACACACATGGCCCTGAAGGTGCTGGTCGGGCAACTGCGGGCGGGCTGGAGCGCACCGCCGAAACCCGGGCCGACACCTGAAGTGGGTGCCACGCCACCCACACCGCAACATAACAGTCTGGATGCAGACTTGCGCGCCTTCCAGGACCAGTTGGCCAACAGCCGCGCCGCCACGTCCAGCGCCAAGAGCAAATGGATGACCTTCATCGTCACCGCCGTGCTGTTCCTGCTGGTGGGCGGACTCTGGTTATCTTGGACCTTTGTGCCCATCGTACTGGCGGTGGTTGCCTTGCACGAAGGCGGCCACTACCTGGCGATGAAGCTCACCGGGTTTCGCAATGTGTCGGTCTTTTTTGTGCCGGGGTTGGGTGGGCTGGCCACGGGTGAAAAGGCGACCGCCACCCCGTTTGAAAAACTGTTTGTCTACCTGGCCGGTCCCGTGCCCGGCATCACACTGGCGGGCGCCGCCTTTTGGGCCAGCGCATCGGGCTACTGGACGGGACCCGACTGGCTGAATGAGTTCCTGATCGCCTCACTGGTGATCAACTACCTGAACCTGCTGCCGTTGATGCCGCTGGACGGCGGCCGCGTACTGGAGACCCTGGTATTTGCACGCCACCCCCGCCTGCGTTTTGCGTTTGCCGCCATCTGCTGCGCCGCGCTGTTTGGCCTGGGCCAGCTATTCGACGATATGGTGCTGCGGGTGGTGGCCGTGTTGATTGCCTTTGGCCTGCCCTACCAGTGGCGACGCATGCAGCTGGACCAGGCAGTTCCACGCGACAGCAACGCGGCGCTGGACGAACCCCAGGCCCTGCAACGCATATTCGGCGCGCTGCAGCAGGCCAAGTTCCAAAGCTGGTCGTTTGCCAAACGCACAGCGGCAGCCACGGCCCTGTTGCCCGAGATGCTGGGGCGGCGCGCCAGCCACTGGGAAGCATTCGTTGGGGTGGTCATTTATGCCGCGTGTTTGTTCGCACCCCTGGGCGCGGCTTTTGTCGCCATACCGCACCTGGGTAGCGCGCTTGCAATCTTGACTCCCGGCCTGCGGGTTCCGCCAGACGATGTGGAGGCCGACCCTGCCCGGGCGCCCCTGACCGAGCCGCCCGACTGGAGTGCCAAACTGGCCCAGGCCGAAGCCCTGCCGCCCGACCAACGTTTGGCAGCCTACACCGGTGCAGCGCAGCAAGCCCACGACAGCGAGGACACCGACAACGCATACCGCCACTACCAGGACGCGTGGACACTTGCACAGGCACTGCCACCTCGGGACCCGCGCCGCATCAGCGTATTGCACGGCCTGGCATCGGTGGTGGATGACGAAACCGAGCGCCGTGGATACCTGAACCAGGTCGTTGCGGAGCTGGCACAGCCCACAGGCCCGGAGCGTGAGCAGGTGGCGCAGGCCAAGGAGTACCTTGCCTTTGGAGACATCACCAGCGCGGAACGCGTGGCCCTGCTGCGCGACGCCCTGGACCTGCGGGTAGGTACAAGCCCCGACGATCCCAACTTCACCGTGGCCTCCACACGCTTGGCCCTGGCCCGCGCGCTGGACGCCCACGGCGACAGCACCGGCGCGCAGGCGCAGCTTCAGACCCGCATAGACAACCTGCCACTCCCCGAGGTGCAGGACCGCTCGCGCCGCGCGCTGGACCAGCGGCTGCAGCGTGTGATGGCCCGTGTGGACCTTGCATGGTTTTTGATGGCGCATGGTCACACGCAGCAGGCGCAGCAAACGGCGACACTGGCTCTGGTCGACCTACCCGCCACCGTTACGGTGAGCTGGCTGCAACCCCAGCAACAGGCGTTGGAGGCGCAGGTGTGGTCCCTGTTGTTGTCACCACAACCGGCAACACCGCTGGCAACAGCCTGGAAAACCTATGACAACGCACGCAGCGCTGGCTTTGGCGGCGACCGCAAGCTGCTGTTCCACGAGGTGGACCGCGCACTGGTGGCGCAGGCGTTGAACGATGAACGCCTGCTCAACAAGGCCAAGAGTGGCATTGCGGAGGCCCTGTCAAAAATGTCCCGCCCCGGCACGGCGTTGTGCAAGCCACCGCTCTCCGGTACACATGCCAACTGGCGTGCGCCACAACAGGCGGCGCGCCAGCGCATGCTCACAGAACTGGGACACTGCCGCACGGTTTGACTTCAAAGTTTCACACAAGGCCTGCACAGTAGGACCCTTTTGTGTATTGGAATCGGACCCATGAAACTTCTCTTTGCATTGACCTGCGCAGCAGCGGCCACCCTGGTGGCCTGCGGTGGCAGCGGCCCCGCACCGTTTTTGACACTGGACGGCACGCAACCGCTGGTCTTGGGCCATCGAGGCTCTGCCGGTTATCTGCCCGACCACACACTGGAGGGCTACCGCCTGGCCATTCAGAACGGTGCAGACTTCATCGAACCCGATCTGGTGGCCACCAAGGACGGTGAGCTGATCACCCGCCACGAACCCAATATCACCGGCACCACCGATGTGGCCACGCGCGCGGAGTTCGCCTCCCGCAAGACCACCCGCATGGTCGACGGCGTCTCCGAGACCGGCTGGTTTGCAGGCGACTTCACCCTGGCAGAGATCAAGACCCTGAGGGCCATACAGCCGCTGAGTGATCGCAGCCAGTCGTCCAATGGCAAGTACCAGATTCCTACGTTGCGCGAAGTGCTGGACCTGGCCAAGACCGAGGGCACCAAGGCGGGCCGCGTAATCGGTGTCTACCCCGAAACCAAACACCCCACCTACCATGTGGACGCCAACCTGAAGCTCGAAGACCGCCTGCTGGCCATCCTCGGTGAGTACGGCTACACCCGCAAGGACTCGCCCGTTATCGTGCAGTCGTTTGAAGTGTCCAACCTGCAATACCTGCGCACCAAGACCCAAGTCCGTCTGGTGCAATTGATTGATGGTGATGACTATGATTTCAAGACCGGTGCCGTCACACTGGCCCCACCCTACGACCGCCCCTATGACTGGGCTCGCACTGGCAAGACCGGCACCTTTGCCACCATGCTGACACCGGCTGGGCTGGCCGCCATCAAGACCTATGCCGATGGTATTGGTCCGTGGAAGCCATACATCGTGCCCGTGAAAGGGAGCTTCGATACCAACGGCAAGATGCTGGACCTGAACGGTGACGGCGCGGTGAACTACAACGACACCATCTCCCAGCCCGCCACCAGCGTGGTGGCAGACGCCCACAAAGCAGGCCTGTTGGTGCACCCCTACACCTTCCGCAACGAAGCCAAGCGCCTCGCGTTTGACTACAAGGGCGACCCCAAGGCCGAGTACCTGCAGTTCTACCGCCTGGGTGTGGACGGTTTGTTCACTGACTTCACCGACACCGCTGTAGCGGCGCGCGCCACTTACTTGAAAGAGTTGGGTCGTTGAACAGGATTGCTATCACTTTGATAGCTATTTACCCATAGCTCTCGGGGGCTATGGGCCAGTTTTGCTCAACACGCCAGCCAGAACCATCACCGCTGGGCGTCTCGTATCAACCAAGAGAATCCAAACATGAACAAGCCCTTCTTCGCTCCCTCGGTGGCCGTCTGGGCCGCCGCTGTTTTGTGCCTGCCGCAGGTCCATGCGCAAACCGAATTCGCGGCACAGCTCGCAGGCCATGCCTTCTTGCCAGCGCCGAGCTTCATCGCCGCACCGTCCGATGCGCCTGCTGATTTGCGTGTGAGTGGCAAATTCACCACCGGCGCACGCCTGGAGCGCCTGGATAGCCTGGAAGGCCGTTCAGCCAACCGCCCGACGGGCATCTCACTGCCCTTCGCGGGCCAGCCGTTGCAAGGTCATTCCGGCATCAAACGCATGGGCGATGGCAGCTACTGGGTGCTGACCGACAACGGCTTTGGCTCCAAGGCCAATTCGCCCGACAGCATGCTGTTCCTGAATCGCTACGCGATCGACTGGACGGCTGGCACGCTCAATCGGCAGCAAACCATCTTCTTGCACGATCCCGATAAGAACGTGCCGTTTCGCATCGTGCACGAAGGCACGCCAAAGCGCTACCTCACCGGCAGCGACTTTGACACCGAAAGTTTCCAGATCGCAGGCGGAGCGTTGTGGATCGGCGATGAACTCGGCCCGTGGTTGATCAAGGCCGACATGACCGGCAAGGTGCTTGCCGTATTTGAAACCCTGGTAGACGGCAAGCCCGCACGCTCGCCCGATCACCCCGCTATCACCACACCCGCCGCGCCCAATGTGGCCGTGGATTTCACGGTTCGCCGCTCCAAGGGCTTCGAAGGCATGGCTTCTTCGCCAGATGGCTCGAAGCTCTATGCCTTGCTCGAAGGCGCGCTGTGGGATGCAGCAACCAAAGACACCGAGAAGCTCAACGGCCGCGAATACCTGCGTGTGCTCGAATTTGATGTAGCCTCCGAGAAATGGACGGGCCGCCACTGGAAATACGTGTTGGAAGCCAACGGCTTGGCAATTGGTGACTTCAACATGATCGACGCCACCACTGCCCTGGTGATCGAACGCGACAACGGCGAAGGTACACCCGACAAAGCCTGCCCGACGGTGAACGGCGCGATGCAGCGGGCAGAAAACTGCTTCCACGACCTGCCCAAGATCAAGCGGGTCTACAAAGTCGAGATGTCCGAAGCCAATGTCAACAGCCCTGTTCGCAAAATCGGCTACATCGACCTGCTTGCGATCCAGGATCCACGCAACCTCGCCCGCAAGCCCAAACAGGATGGCAAACTGCGCTTCCCCTTCTTCACGATTGAGAACGTCGACATCGTCGACGCCGAGCACATCATCGTGGGTAACGACAACAACCTGCCTTTCTCATCCAGCCGCGAACCCAATCAAGCGGATGACAATGAGTTTGTCTTGTTGCGCGTACCGCAGTTCTTGCAGGCCAAATGAAGCAATTACCCTGGTAGCCGAAACCGGTGTTTAGGCCACGCGGCTGTGGACCTGTTGGCTGGCAGGCACCATGGCATAAGGCACAAACCCGGTCGTAGGGCTTGCTGGGGTGCGCTCGGTGGCTAGCACCCGCTGAGCGTTCAGGCTGCTGATGGGGATGCTGGCATCCTGTGGAATGCCACCTGACAGCTGCAGTGCCAAGTAGCGCCCGCAGCACACCCGCAAAAAGGACGCGAAGTTGTCCACCTCACCGCGCTCCTGCACCAGCTCGTCGTACAACTTGGTGCAGAGCTGCGGGACCCGCATGCCGTCACGCGACGCAATGTCGGCCAGCACATTCCAGAACAGGTTTTCCAGCCGAATGCTGGTGGCCACTCCGTGCAGGCGCACGGAGCGCACGCGGCAGTCGTACAAATGTGGATCGGCGCTGATGAAGACCTGGCACATGGTGGGGGGTTCTTTCCTGCAATGCGTTCACGGGGCCCGCCATCATGCGGTGCATGGCAGCTGGAGTCAACGCACAGCGTCAGTCCTGCCCGTCAATGTGAAATTTTGGTGCCCAGCGCGGTCAAAAACTGTGCAATCCACGCCGGGTGTGCAGGCCAAGCCGGGGCCGTAACCAGGTTGCCATCGGTGTACGCCGCATCAATCGCGATGTCGGCATAGGTACCGCCAGCACGCTCTACTTCCACACGGCAGGCTGGATAAGCCGAGCAGGTGCGGCCCGCCAACACGTTGGCTCCGGCCAAGAGCTGCGCAGCGTGACAGATGGCGGCAACCGGCTTGTTGGTGTCAAAGAAGTGTTTGACCATGGCCACCACAGCGGGGTAGGTGCGCAGGTACTCCGGGCCACGGCCCCCGGGCAGCAGCAGGGCGTCAAAAGAAGCCACCTGCACTTCGGCAAACGTCGCGTTCAGTACAAAGTTATGCCCCGGCTTTTCGCTATAGGTCTGCGCGCCTTCGAAGTCATGGATAGCCGTCTTGATGGTGTCACCCGCCTTTTTGTCCGGGCACACTGCATGTACCGTGTGGCCCACGGCCAGCAGCGCCTGGAAGGGCACCATGGTTTCGTAGTCTTCACAATAATCACCACAAATCATCAGAATCTTTTTGGCTGCCATGTGTCGCTCCTCGGGGGTTGGTTCATACAGCGGGATTCTTGGTCGAGCGGGCCAGCCTGTGGTGGTACCCGGATGTGACATCGGGCAAACACCTAGGGAATAAACTGCCGCCGCTTGACTTAGCGATATTCGCTTTACATTTGTTTACAACTATTTGCCCCCGCTGCAGCGGGCAGTTCGACGCCATGGATCCAGATACCTCTCAGCTAACCCACGAGCTCAAGCGCCAGATTCGCGGCCTGCGCGGTGAGCTCGCCGATCGCCTGGTGCGTGGCGTTTTCTGGATCGGCCTGTTGTTGGTGGTGCCGCTGTCGTTGTCACGGACGACTGCCACCGGCTGGTTGCCCATCTACACCCTGCACCTGGTCGTTGGGTCGCTTTACCTGGCGCTCGTACTCTTCCGCCAGCGGCTGCCGACCTGGCTCAAGGCGGGCACGGTGGTTGCCACGTTGTACACGGTCGGTGTAGCCGGTGTGTTGAGTCTCGGTATGGCCGCCCCTTCGTTGTGGTGGTTGATGGGCAGCATCGTCGTGGCCAATGTGTTGCTGCCTGCACGTGGCGCACAAGCCCTGCTGGTGGCCGCCATGGCCGCCATGGCAGGTGCGGCCATTGGATTCATTACTGGCTGGCTGGATCTCAGCGTGGATCTGAACGATTACATACGCCAACCTACGGCCTGGGCAACGCTGTTGCTGGGAACCGGCGGATTTGTCGTGGTGGTGTTTCAGGCGGTGGCGGTTTACAACCGATCGGTTTCACTTGCCGTTGAGCACGCCATGTTGCAGTGGGTGGACGGCTTGCCGCTGGGTGTACTGGTACTGGATGGAGAAGGCAAAGTGCACTATGGCAACCAGCGACTGGCGGAGGTGCTGGGCGTTGATCTGGTTTCCATGGGCAAAAAGCTCTCTGTGCATGCACCCATCAACGTGTTTGACACAGTGGGTGGCATGGTGGCCGGCACTGGCAAACGCTTTCCAGCGGGCTTGCATCCGCTGTTTCGCGCCATGCACGGCGAAGAGAGCAGTGTTGAAGACCTGGAGATCATGGTGCATGGTGAACCCCGCCGCTTTCGGGTAACCGGGCGCCCGGTGCGCAACACTGACGATGCGCTGGTGTACAGCGTGGGCACTTTTGAAGACATCACCGAGCGCAAGCGCGCCGAGATCGATTTGCAGCGCAGCCGTGAGCGGGCTGATTCCGCCAGCCGCGCCAAAGGCCAACTGCTGGCCCATATGAGCCGCGAAATGCGCACACCGATAGACACCCAGCTGGGCTTGTTGCAGCTACTGCGCCAAAGCGGACTCAGCGAGCGCCAGCAGGAATACGTGACACGCATGGACGCCGTGTCCCGCAACCTGCTTGCCACGGTGAATGATGTGCTGGACTATTCCGAGAGCGCATCGGGCAAGCTGGTGCTGGTACCTCGGCTGTTCAACATCGACCTGGTTCTGGCCGAGCTGCAACAGCGCCTGCTGGACCAGATTGGCGACAAGCCCGTGGCTGTCAGCGTCGTCTGCGACCCGCAAATCCCCATGAGCCTGTATGCCGATGACGCCCGGTTGCTGCAGGTGCTGGGCAATCTGGGCGATAACGCAGTCAAGTTCACATCCTCCGGCTCGGTGGCAGTGGAGGTGCAACTGAGGGAATCGGATGTGGATTCGGTGCTGCTGGAGTTCAGCGTGCGCGACACCGGCATGGGCATCGCCCCCCGAGACCGGCACCGGGTGTTCTCCGGCTTCTTCCAGGCCGACACGCCAGAGGTGCGACGCCACGGTGGCGCAGGGGTGGGTCTGGCGGTGGCCGACCGCTTGGTGCGGCTGATGGGCAGTTCCATTTCGGTCAGCAGCACACAAGGGCAAGGCAGCACCTTCAGCTTTCTGCTGCGGGTACAGCTGAGGGCTGAAGATACCGACAAGCCCCTGTACCCGGACATGCCCGACGAAGCCTAGTGGTGTCCGCCCACCCCAAAACACTACAAACTTTATAGCGCAATAGCCTTATTTCACGAGGGCTAGCGGCTAATTTCGCTTAAGTAGTCAGGCGCTCCAGCGCTTCCTGGTACTTGGCAGCTGTCTTGGCAATCACATCATTGGGCACGCGGGGTGCAGGCGGTGTCTTGCTCCAGGGCTTGCCGTCCACCACCGCCTGCTCCAACCAGTCGCGCACGAACTGTTTGTCGTAGCTGGGCGGGTTGGTGCCAACCTGGTAACTCTCCACCGGCCAGTAGCGGGATGAATCGGGCGTCAGCACCTCGTCCATCAGCGTCAGCGTGCCATCCGCGTCCAAACCAAATTCAAACTTGGTGTCTGCAATGATGATGCCCTTGGTCAGCGCAAACTCAGCCGCAGCCTTGTAGATGGCGATGCTGATGTCACGCACACGGGTGGCCAGGTCCAGGCCAATGGTTTCCACGGTCTTCTCGAACGTGATGTTCTCGTCGTGGTCGCCCACTGCCGCCTTGGCCGCGGGGGTGTAGATGGGTTCTGGCAGCTTGGAGGCGTTTTGCAAACCGGCAGGCAACTTGACGCCGCACACCGCACCGTTCTCCTGGTATTCCTTCCAGCCGCTGCCCGCCAGATAGCCACGCACCACCGCCTCAATCGGCAGGGGTTTGAGGCGCTTGACCAGCATGGAGCGGCCTTCGACCTGGGCCACTTCATCGGGCTGCACCGCACTCTCGGGCGCCTCGCCGGTCAGGTGGATGGGACAGATGTTCAGGCCCTTGGGGCCCAGTTTGTCGAACCAGAA
Organism: uncultured Rhodoferax sp.; assembly: GCA_963513355.1. Taxonomy (GTDB): domain Bacteria; phylum Pseudomonadota; class Gammaproteobacteria; order Burkholderiales; family Burkholderiaceae_C; genus Allorhodoferax. The sequence continues at coordinate 14,400 of CAUPQG010000039.1, forward strand.
CAGAGCCATCTGCGTCAGCAGCTTGCCCTTGCCGGGGATGGGCTCACCCATGATGACGTCAAAGGCCGAGAGGCGATCGCTGGCCACCATCAGGATGCGGTTGTCGCCCACGGCGTAGTTGTCGCGCACCTTGCCACGGGCAAGCAGGGGCAGGGAGTGCAGGGCGGAGGTGTGTACGGTGGAGGCGGTCATGGTGATCAGAATCGGGCAAAAACAGCGTTGCACAAACGAAAAAGGCCCGCTGAACAGTCAACGGGCCTCTCAAACTATTCCGGTCAATTATCGCCGCTTTCGCCGTCGGGCCGCCCCAAGGCGTGGACTTGGGGTTTTGCCAAACTCACCCCCGCGGGGGGCAGCGACCCGCGCAGCGGCGGAGCGTGGGGGCCTTTTTCACTGCACCACTTGGGCCAGCTCACCCTTGGCGTAGCGGGTAGCCATGACCGACAGGCTGTCGCCCTTGACCTTGGGGCCCTGGCCTTCGCAACCGAACTCCATGTAACGCTGCTTGGCGATGGCCTTGGCGGCTTCGCGGGCGGGCTTGAGCCATTCCCGGGCGTCGAACTTGTCGGGGTTCTCAAACAGGAACTTGCGCACCGCGCCGGTCATGGCCAGGCGGATGTCGGTGTCGATGTTGATCTTGCGCACGCCGTGCTTGATGGCTTCCTGAATCTCTTCGATCGGCACGCCGTAGGTCTCTTTCATCTTGCCGCCATACTGGTTGATGATGGCCAGCAGGTCTTGCGGAACAGATGACGATCCGTGCATCACCAGGTGGGTGTTGGGAATGCGCGCATGGATCTCCTTGACCCGGCTGATGGCCAGAATGTCGCCTGTAGGCTTGCGGCTGAACTTGTAGGCGCCGTGGCTGGTGCCGATGGCAATGGCCAGGGCGTCAAGCTGGGTGCCTTTGACAAAAGTTGCTGCCTCTTCGGGGTCGGTCAGCATCTGGCTGTGGTCCAGCTTGCCTTCGGCACCGATACCGTCTTCCTCGCCGGCTTCACCGGTTTCCAGGTTGCCCAGGCAACCCAGCTCGCCTTCGACCGTCACGCCAGTGCGGTGCGCCATTTCCACAACCTTGCGGGTTACTTCCATGTTGTATTCAAAGCTGGCGGGTGTCTTGCCGTCTTCCATCAGCGAGCCGTCCATCATCACCGAGCCAAAGCCCAGGCCAATGGCGCCTTCGCAGACCTTGGGGCTGGTGCCGTGGTCCTGGTGCATGACCAGCGGGATGTGCGGATACATCTCCGCCGCCGCCTGGATCAGGTGCTTGATGAAGGGCTCACCCGCGTATTTGCGGGCACCGGCGCTGGCTTGCAGAATGACCGGTGCGCCCACCTCGTCAGCGGCCGACATGATGGCCTGCACCTGCTCCAGGTTGTTGACATTGAAGGCTGGAATGCCGTAGCCGTTGGCGGCTGCGTGGTCCAACAGTTCGCGCATTGAGACGAGTGCCATGAGAATTCCTCGGGAAGTGGGTGACTGATCGGTAACTAGTTGGTAACTCTGTGGAATTTTAGCGCCCTGGCCGCCATACGACTGCAACACCCCTACTCCGCAAGTAAGCCGCCCTTAATGATTGGGCGCCACAATACGGCGGCCACTCCGCTACAGGTCACCCATGAAACACAAGTTCATCCTATTTGCCAGTTGCTTAGCAATACTGCCTATTCATGGCCAAGCGCAACCCGGCACCACCCCAGCCGCCCGACCGGCAAGCGCACAACCAGCCGAGCCTGCGCCCTACGTCCGGGATGGGAACGGCACCGTTTGCACAACCGCGCCCCGCGCGGACTGGCTGCCCGAAGATGAAATGCGCCTGTTGGCCCAACACCGGGGATACCGCATCAAGACATTCAAGATCGCCAATAACAGTTGCTACGAGGTCTACGGCTTTGACCGAAGCGGCCAAATCGTGGAGGCCTACTTCAACCCGGTCACAGCGCGTTTGGTGCGTCAAAACATTGCGCGCTGAAGCAGTACCACACAGGCCGCAGCGGTACCCGGTGACCGTTTAGCCCACCTTGCAAATCTTCAGCATATTGGTGCCGCCTGGCGACCCCATGGGTTCCCCACAGGTGATGGCATACACATCTCCCGTCTGCACAATGCCTCGGGATTTCAAATGGTTTTCAGCCTGCACCAAGGCCGTATCGCGGTCCGCGCTGGTGTCCACAAACAACGGCCGCACATTGCGGTACAGCGCCATCTTGCGCTGCGTCGCCACCTTGGAGGTCAGCGCATAAATCGGCACGCGGATCAAGTGGCGGCTCATCCACAATGCGGTGGAGCCGCTGTCGGTCATAGCCACAATGGCCTTGGCGCCCAGGTGGTGAGCCGTGAAGAGTGCGCCCATGGCAATGGTCTGGTCGATGCGCTGGAAGGTCTTGCCGGTGAAGTCGGCCTCCAGCTCAAAGTCTTCGTGTCCCTCTGCGGCGTGGCAGATCTTGGCCATTTCCACAATGGTTTCCAGCGGGTACTTGCCGGCGGCGGTTTCGGCGGACAACATCACCGCGTCGGTACCGTCCAGCACGGCATTGGCCACGTCGCTCACCTCGGCACGGGTCGGAACCGGGTTGGTGATCATGGACTCCATCATCTGCGTTGCAGTAATGACCACGCGGTCATGCTCACGGGCCAGCTTGATCATGCGCTTTTGCAGACCTGGCACGATGGCATTGCCCACTTCCACCGCCAGGTCGCCCCGGGCGACCATGATGCCGTCGCTGGCCAGCAAAATCTCCAGCAGCTTGGGAATGGCCTCGGCGCGTTCGATCTTGGCGATCAGGCCCGGCTTGTGGTTGAACTCGGCCGCTGCCACATTGCACAGCTGGCGCGCCATTTCCATGTCGGTGGCGTTCTTGGGGAAGCTGACGGCCACGTAGTCGGCCTGGAAGCTCATCGCCGTGCGGATGTCTTCCATGTCCTTGGCGGTCAGCGCCGGGGCTGACAGGCCACCGCCCTGCTTGTTGATACCCTTGTTATTGGACAACTCACCGCCCAGTTTGACCGTGGTGTGGATGGCCTCGCCCTTGACGGCGTCCACGGTGATGACAATCAGGCCATCGTTCAGCAACAGGATGTCACCGGCCTTGACTTCACGCGGCAGTGACTTGTAGTCCAGGCCCACGGCGTCGATATCGCCCAGCTCAGTACGGGCAGCGTCCAGCACAAATTTTTGACCAGGCTCGAGGAAAACCTTGCCTTCAGCAAACTTGCCGACCCGGATCTTGGGGCCCTGCAGGTCGGCCATGATGGCGACCTCACGCCCGGCGCGGTGGGCGGCCTCGCGCACCAGGCGGGCGCGGTCGATGTGGTCCTGCGCCTTGCCGTGGCTGAAATTGAGCCGCACCACGTTGACCCCGGCGCGAATCATCTGCTCCAGCAGTGCAGGATCGCTGGAAGCGGGTCCCAGGGTGGCAACAATCTTGGTGGCGCGACGTGGCATGAATCTGTCTCCTCTTGTAATGCCAAGCATTCTCACACGGATGCACCGTGCTGGCGTTACAGGGCATCGTCAACTTGCCGATATGCAGACAGACGCTCCAAAGAGCCCGGAACGTTGCCAGGTCACCACGTCCTGGCGTGTAAGCCGCATTTGGGCGGGCTTCAGAGGGCATTCACGGATGTTCGATCCCCGCAAGCTGTGGTTCAATGTGCTACTACTATCCGCCACCGTGACGCATCCTTCCCCCCATGATCGCTCTTGACACACCGATGGATGCGCTGCTGGACAGCTCACACGGCAAGCCCAAGCTGCTCGTGGTCGACGACCAGCCCATCAACATTCAGGTAATGCACCAGATTTTTGGCGCCGACTACCAGGTGTTCATGGCGACCAATGGTGAACAGGCCTTGTCCATTTGCCAGTCCAATCCGCCCGATCTGGTGCTTCTGGATGTTGTGATGCCGGGCATGGATGGTTTTGAAGTCTGCACCCAACTCAAGAACAACCCTGCCACCCGCAATATCCCCGTCATTTTTGTAACCGCCCACAGCGACGCCGCGCAGGAAACCCATGGACTGAGCGTGGGGGCGGTGGATTTCATTTCAAAACCGGTCAATCCAGCAGTGGTGCGGGCGCGGGTCAAAACCCACCTGACCCTCAAGTTCCAGTCGGACCTGCTGCGCAACCTGGTGTTTCTGGATGGCCTGTCGGGTGTTTTCAACCGTCGCTATTTCGACCAGCAACTGGCTGTGGAGTGGGCCCGGGCCGCCCGCAACCATACGGCGCTGTCGCTCATCATGGTGGATGTAGACCATTTCAAGCTCTTCAATGATCGTTATGGCCACCAGGCAGGCGACGACTGCCTGCGCCAAATTGCGCTGACCCTCAAATCCAGCTTGCGCCGTCCCACTGACCTGGTAGCGCGATATGGCGGTGAAGAATTCGCCTGCATATTGCCTGACACGGGTTATGAGGATGCCCTGGCGATCACACAGGAGATGGAGCGCCAGGTCCGGGCGCAGAAGATCCCGCACGAGTTTTCACAATTTGACGGTGTGGTGACAGCAAGTCTGGGGCTTGCCACCAGCATCGTACAGCCCGGCAGCAGCTCGGCGGCCCTGGTTGGCTTGGCCGATGCCCAGCTGTACCAGGCCAAACAAGCAGGGCGCGGTCGGGTCTGTGCCGCCGTGCTAGGCACTTCTGTGCCCGAATGAGGCAAAACCTGCGACACTGTTGTCTACTACCCAGACATGAAAAATAGTGCCTTGAACCGCTCTGACAGCCTGATTGCCCATCTGGTGCAGCTCAGTGGCTTGCGCAAGCGCGACGATCTGTTGAGCGGCATCACACGCGCCCTGCTGGAAACGATAGGCGCGCCCAAGGTAGAGATTTTTGGCCTGGTGCATGATGAAAATCACCAGTTTTGGCTGCCTTTGACCCAGGCCCTTCCTGGGGAGAAAGTACGGTTTGTCACCGACCCCATGCGGGGCGACCCCGACATGATGGCCCCCGTGGACAGCGACCCGGAACGCCACGAATGCCTCAACCGCATCGAAGTGGTGGTGTCCGCACCTTCGATGGCCGACGGTATGTATCTCACCCGGTTTCCCATGACGGTTGCCGAGGGCGCAACGGTGTGGGGGGTGGCCGAAATCAGCTCGCCGCAGCCATTGACCGACGCCGACTGGCAGGACGCAACACGGCTGATCACCATGTACGGCAACATTCTGGACATGCTGGACTACAGCGAACGGGATGCCCTGACGGGACTGTGGAACCGCAAACCCTTTGACGACCTGTTCTACAAGACACTCAAACCGACAGAACCGCTGGAAACCGATCCACCGCCCGACGGTGTGGAACACCGCTCGCCGAACACGCCGTCCAACTTCTGGCTCGCTATGGTGGACATTGACCACTTCAAACAGGTCAACGACACCTATGGTCACTTGATTGGGGATGAAGTACTGATTCTGGTGGCGCGCCTGCTCAAGACCTCGTTCAGAGCCTACGACCGGGTCTACCGATTCGGCGGTGAGGAGTTTCTGGTGGTGCTGCGCAGTGCCGACCACGATGCCGCCGTGGCAGCCGTGGAACGTTTTCGCAGCAATATGGCGGCGTATGTATTCCCGCAGGCAGGCCACATCACGGCCAGCGTCGGTGTGACTGAAATTGTTGCAGGAGACTCACCGGCGGCCGCCTGCGAGCGTGCCGACCAGGCCGTTTATTACGCCAAGCACCATGGCCGCAACCAGGTCTGCAGTGAGGCTGATTTGGTCCGCCGCGGCTTGCTCAAGGTCGATCTCAAAGTCGGCGACGTCGAACTCTTCTGATTCGGCTGCCCTTTGCCAAGGGCATTGGAAGCCATTTAGGCCTCCAGCCCCGGTAA
>CAUPQG010000040.1:0-19491 GCA_963513355.1 uncultured Rhodoferax sp.
GGCTGATGGGGGGCTTGGTGAGGGGGGCGGCGTCTGGGCGCCTGGGCGTTCTGCTCCGTGTACTCCGCCCGCTGTGCGGGCTCCCCATTTCCCTGCGCAGAACGCCCTGGCGCCCAGACGCGTCGGGGCTAAATTTCTTTCGCCTGCAGCAAGTCCACTAGCCGCGCCAAGGCGTGCTGCACGGTGGCGGCGCGCACCTGGGCGCGGTCGCCGGCAAAGTGGTGCAGTTCGGTCACCACACCGGCGGGTGTGGCGCAGCCCATCCAGACGGTGCCTACAGGTTTGGCGGGGCTGCCGCCGCCGGGGCCTGCAACGCCAGTCACTGACACGGCCACCTGGGCGGCGGAGTGATGCAGGGCGCCTTGCACCATGGCGCGTGCCACCGGCTCGCTGACGGCACCGTGTTCGGCAATGAGCGCCGCGTCCACACCCAGCATCTCGGTCTTGGCGGCGTTGGAGTAGGTCACAAAGCCACGGTCAAACCAGTCGCTGGAGCCGGCTACATCGGTGCAGCAGGCGGCAATCAGGCCGCCGGTGCAGCTCTCGGCGGTGGCTAGCTTCCAGCCCTGTGTTTTGAGGAAATCGGCCACTAGCCCCCGAGAAATATGGCTCAGATGCTCTGCATTTGATAGTGAATGGGTGGAGGGAGGGCTCATGTGGCAAACCGCCATATCGCAATCACCAGCACCGTGCAGCCCGCCGCCACGAGGTCGTCCAGCATGATGCCAAAGCCCGCTTTGCGCCAGGCTCCAGGGTCGGTGGTGGGGTCTAGGTGGTGGTACAGCGCGTCGGCCCACCCCACGGGGCCGGGTTTGACTGCGTCAAAAAAACGGAACAGGCCAAAGGCCATGACCTGGCCTACCAGGCCGGTGGGCATGACCAGCCACAGCACCAGCCAGAAGGCCACCACCTCGTCCCACACAATGCTGCCCGGGTCCAGCACACCCATGTCACGGGCAGTGACCGTGCTGGCCCACCAGCCCAGTGGCAGGGAAATGCCGATCAGCAGCGCCCAGCGGGCGTCGTTCATCCAGGGGGCCAGCGCCAAAAACGACACCCAGGCCCACAGGGTGCCGGCGGTGCCAGGTGCAATGCGGGACAGTCCCGAGCCAAAGCCCAATGCCAGCCAATGCGCCGGATGGGCCAGCATGAATCGCACGCTGGGCCGGGCCACGGGTGGCGGTCGGCCAACGTCTGCGGTGAAAACGGTTACCGGCTCGGCCAACAGGTCGGGTCGTGTGGTCATGGGCGAGGAAGCTGCGCCAGGTAGGCGTCCAGTTGCTCAAAGCTGGCATTGCAGCCCTGGGCCATGGAGGCATGGCCAGCGGTGAAGACTGCAACCTCGTCCGCGTTGGACTGGTAGGGCTCCCAGGCGATGCTGATGCGGGTCTTGTTGCCTTCCACCGCCTCAAACGTGGTGGTGGACAGGGTCTGCAGCGGCCAGGCGGGGGACATGGGGTGGCGGGTGAGGCCGCCCTTGGCATCGGAAAACGCCACCACCATGGACAGGGTGTGGGGTGCGGCGATGTCTACAAACGTCCACTTGCCCCACATCTCAAAACCGGTGGGTGTGCGCAGGCAGTAGTGGAAGATGCCGCCGGGGCGCAGGTCGAAATGGCTGACCGGCATGGAAAACCCGCTGGGGCCAAACCACTGCATCAGCGGCTCCTGCTCGGTGTAGGCCTTCCACACGGCGTCCAGCGGGCCGTTGACGGTGCGGCTGATGTGGAAGACGGCGTCGGGTCCGTGGGTCTTGGGTGCTGTCATGGTGTGGGCTCCGGTGGGTCCGTGGGGATTATCTGTGGCCGGCTGCGCTGGTGGTTGCACACGGCGTGGCTGATGGCCAGGTTTTCCAGGTGGCTGTTGCCACCCTCTCTCAGCGGTTTGATGTGCTCCAGCGTGGCGTCTTCCCGGGCCACAGGCTGGCCACAGACCCAGCAGGGCACCACGCCATGCAGCTGGCGGGCTACGGTTTTGTAGATCTTGTCGCGGGTATGTCCCAGTCGGCTCATGGGGTCGCTGTGTTGGTGGTCGGGTTGGACCGGAAATGGTCAAACGACGCAAAGTGGTGGCTCACCGGCGCGCCCTGTCCATCCACCAGCCGCAGGCCCGGCTGGGCGTCTATGTGTCCGATGCGGGTGACCGGTGTGGCGCTGGCCTGGGCTGCGGCCAAGACCGCGGCGCGTTGTTCGGGTGGAGCGCAGAACACCAGCTCGTAATCGTCGCCTCCACCCAGTACACACTGCAAGACGGTGATACCGGAAGGATTTTGGCCAAACTGGCCTCTAGCCCCGGTTAAATAAGACGAAGATGCTATCAAAGTAGTAGCAATTGATGTGTCCAGCGTGGCGCCCACACCGGAGCGTTGCAGGATATGGCCCAGGTCGCCCAGCAGCCCGTCGCTGATGTCGGCTGCCGCAGTGGCCACGCCACGCAATGCAAGGCCGAGTGCGATGCGGGGAGTGGGCTGCTCCAGGCGCAAACGGGCGGTGGCCAGCAGGTCTTCGGGCAGCTCGATATGGCCCTGCAGTGCCTCCAACGCCAGCCGCGCATCGCCCAGTGTGCCGCTCACATAGATGTCGTCGCCGGCCCGGGCCCCGCCGCGCAGCAGGGCCTGGGTGGCGGGCAAGCCGGCCCGCAGTGATGGCCCGGCTGGCACTTCGCCAAACACGGTGATGCAAATGTTCAGAGGCCCTTGGGTGGTGTCGCCGCCAACCAGTTCACAGCCATGCTCGTCGGCCAAGGCGAGCAGCCCTTGGGCAAACGGTTGCAGCCAGGCCGCATCGGCCGTGGGCAATGACAGCGCCAGCGTAAACGCCAGCGGCTTGGCACCGCAGGCGGCCAGGTCGCTGAGGTTGACCGCCAGTGCCTTGTGGCCCAGGCGGCGCGGGTCGGTGTCGGCAAAAAAGTGACGCCCGGCCACCAGCATGTCGGTCGAGATGGCCAATTGCATACCGGGGGCTGGTTGCAGCAGGGCGCAGTCATCGCCCACGCCCAGCACCGCACGGGGCGTGGGCCGGGTGAAGAAGTGGCGTATCAGTTCGAACTCACCCATGCGGTCCCCGTGTCAGCCTTCTTCGCGGGCAGGGCGCAAAAAGCTCAGGGGCTCGGTGCGCAGGCGTTCCAGCACCGCACGGCGTATGCGCACGCGGTTGAGGCCGCTCACGCTATGCGCTTGCAGGGCCACGCGGAAGGCCAGGTAAAAACTCACGCCCAGGTTGAGCGCACCGATGAACGGTATGCTGGCCAGTGCCCACCACAGCGCGGGGTTGCGCACCACATCCCAACCCAGTGCAGCGCAGGCGGCCGCCAGCTGGCCGGTAGACAGCGTGACGTGGCGCACGTCCAGGCCCAGGCCCAGAAACCCGAAGATGGCGGGTAACAGGCCCAGCATGAATCCCAGTGAAATATTGGACGCAAAGCCCGAGATGTTGTGCCGCATGAAGCCTGCCCAGCGCTCGGCCCGCTCCACGCCCAAGCGCCGGGTGATGTGGGGGTTGTAGCGCAGGGCCGAATCCAGCCGGTGCAGCACAAACCAGTTCTCCACCCAGCCGGCCACGATGCTGGAGGCAAAGAGCAGTACGCCCGTAAAGGCTGCAAACAGCAGGGATGGGCCCAGCAGTGTCAGCGACTGGAAGACGTAAGCCGCTTCCTTGGCACCGATCATGGGTCGGCCCAGCGCCAACAGCATGGCACCTGAAATCAACAGCACTGCAGGAAACACCACCACCACATTGCCCAGCACCGCAGCCACTTGTGAGCGCACCAGGTGGGTGACCTCGTCCACAAAGGCGTGCATGGCGCCCGCGTCAGAGAAGTCGCGCAGCTTGGCCGCCATGGCGGGCGCGGTCATGGCCGGTTGTTTGGTGGCCAGTGTGAAGTGCAGCAGCTGGATCACCACAAAACTGACGGCATACATCAGGCCCGACCAGAAGCCGTACCAGAAGGCGGTCAGCCCCACGGCCATGATGGCGAACTTCAGGGCGGTGGTGAGTGCTGTCAGCGCACCGCCACCGGCCGCACTGCGCAACATGCCGCGGTATTCGCTGCGGGTGCGGGTGATGTAATGCTCGCCCACTTCGGAGCTGCGTTCGGCAACTTTGGCTGCCAGCAGGGAGGTGCTGTTGGCAAACAGGGCGCGCAGGCTGCGCTGGTCCTGGCCCACGCTGGCCAGGTGCGACATCAGCAGTGCGGTGTGGACATGGGGTGGATCGACCAGCAGGCAGTCCAGCAGGGCACGGATCCGCATCACACGCTCGCGCAGTTGGCGCAGGCGAAACACCAGGTCCACCGAAATGCCGTGGGCGTCCAGGTGGGTGTAGACGGTGGCGGCCGCGTTGCGGCAGGCATCCAGCCGGGTCCGAAATTGCTGCACGGCCTGCGCCACCTCGACCGCCGAGCCAGTGCCATCCAGTTGCGCCAGCCAGGCCTCGCGCAGGGTGTCAAAGTCGGACGCCAGGGCATGGAAGGGGCTGGCGTCGCGCGCCCGCGCACTCATGCGCAGGCGGATTTCGGGCGAAAAGCCGGCGGCGCGGATCTGGCTGGTGCAGAAGGTCATGGCTTCCAGCAGGGTGGCTTGCCAGTAGCTCAGTTTGGGGTGGGCCGCGCCGAGGGAACCGGTTGCCGGGGCCGTGAGCAATTCGGCCAGTCGCTCCAGGTGCCCGCCTGGCAGGGCGGCCAACCAGGGGGCGTCCAGCGCGCTGGGCATGACCAGTGCAAACAGTTCCGAGGCATCTGTGGTTTCCGGTGACACCGGCAGCAGCTTGTAGTGCAGGCGTTCCACAAATTCGCTGACAAAGGCATTGCGCGAGGCAAAGCCGTAGTCGGACAGCAGGGTGGTTCCATCCACGGTGTCGAGCAGCGTGCGCCACCAGACCTGCAGGCGTATGGTGGTGTTTGCGTCCGCCTCTACTGCGGTGATCAGCTGGCCAACCCGGGCCACCGCCGCATCGGCAGAGCTGCCATCGCCGCGTATCCAGTCCATCAGGGCAATCAGCCACAGGTGGCGGTGTACCGGGTCGGCATCCGCGTCCATGGTCTGCAGCAGGTACTGCAGCGCCTGCTGCTCGGCAGGGGGAGGGGAAGCGCGCTCGGGGAAAGGGGTCATCAGTGCAGGGTACGCGATCCGCCCACACCGGTGTCGCCGCTCAGGGCGTCCAGTACAAACATGGGCACATCGGCATCGAACTTTTCACCGTCTTCGGCCACGCAGAAAAAGCTTCCGTGCATGGTTCCGGTGGGCGTGCGCAGGCGCGTGCCGCTGGTGTACTCAAAGGCCTGACCTGGCTTGAGCAGGGGTTGCTGGCCGACCACACCCAGGCCTTTTACCTTCTCGGTATGGCCATTGGCGTCGTTGACGTTCCAGCTGCGCGATATCAGCTGGGCCGTCACATCCCCCGTATTGGTGATGGTGATGGTGTACGCAAACACATACTGGTCCTCGTCCGGAGCCGACTGGTCGGGCAGGAATTGCGGTAAAACTTCGACAGAAAATTGATACTTGGCCATAGCCGCCGATCCTATCTGATTCGCTATCTGATTAAACTCCGGACATGACCTTCCGCATCGCTCCCTCCATTCTCTCCGCCGACTTCGCCCGCCTGGGTGAGGAAGTGAAAAACGTCATTGCCGCTGGCTCTGACTGGATCCACTTTGACGTCATGGACAACCACTACGTGCCCAACCTGACGTTTGGCCCCATGATTTGTCAGGCTTTGAAGCCACATTCCAAGACCGCCGCGGGTGTGGCCGTGCCAATTGACGTACACCTGATGATCTCGCCGGTGGACGCTTTGGCTGCGGCGTTTGCCGACGCGGGCGCCGATTACATCAGCTTCCATCCCGACGCTTCGGGTCACGTGCACCGCAGCATTCAGGCCATCAAGTCCAAGGGCGTCAAGGCCGGTCTGGTGTTCAACCCGGCCGAGCCGCTGGATGTGCTGGACTGGGTGATCGACGATATTGACCTGATCCTCATCATGAGCGTCAACCCTGGTTTTGGCGGTCAGAGTTTTATCGATTCGGCCCTGCGCAAGATCGAGGCTGTGCGCAAGCGCATCGATGCCAGCGGCAAGGACATTCGCCTGGAAGTCGATGGCGGCATCAAGGTGGACAACATCCGCCGCGTGGCCGATGCCGGTGCCGATACCTTCGTGGCGGGCAGCGCCATTTTTGGTAAACCTGATTACAAGGGCGTGGTTGACGCCATGCGCGCGGCGCTGGCGGCCTAGGTCGGCCCAGGGACCAGTCAAGCGCCACTCCTTGCACTGTCTCCATGCCTGACCCCAAACCCTCCCATCCCGCTGCTGAAACCCAGGCGGCGCTGCTTGAGCGTCTCAAGCGTCTGGCGGTGGTGGCTGAGCGCAGTTCCAATGCAGTGCTGTTGGCCGATGCCGACCGCACCGTAGTCTGGGTCAATCAGGCCTTTACGACCATGATGGGGCTGGTGGCGCAGGTCTGTGTCGGTCAGCGCCTGGCCGTACTGTTGGAGCGTGGCAATGCCGACCCCGCAGCCTTTGCCCAGTTCAGGGATGCGATGGACAACGGCCATGCGTTCAAACGGGAGATCAGTCTGCGCTCTACCAACGGTGAGGCGCGCTGGGCCCTGATGGACATGCAGCCGATTCGGGGTGACGACGGCGCACTGACGGGCTGGGTGACGGTGGCGACCGACCTGACCGATTTGCGGGCCCAACAACGCTTGTTGACCCTGGCTTTGGATGGTGCAGGGTTGGGCACCTGGCAGTGGGAGGTCTCCACGGGAGCCATGCAGTGCAATGACCGCTTGCTGGAGTTGATGGGCTACCAGCGGGCAGACATTGCCATGCACTTCAGTGCCTGGCACGCCATCACCCACCCGGACGACCTCAAGCTCTGGACGGCAGCCGTCACGGCGCAGTTGCGCGATGCGTCGGTGCCCCTGCGCATGTCCATGCGTATACGCCATGGTGCAGGGCGTTGGGTGTGGATTTTGTTGGTGGGGGCGGTAGTGGACCGATCCCTGCAAGGCAAAGCCTTGCGCATGGCCGGGGTGGCGATGGACGTGCAGGCGCAAAAAACGCTGGAGCAAGAGCTGCGCACCGCTGCCCATACCGATGTGCTGACCCAGCTACCCAACCGCAGTGCCGTCTTGCAGACCATAGAGCTGGCGATCCAACGCCGCAAGGCCCAGCACGGCTACCACTTCGCGGTGCTGTTCATGGACTTTGACCGATTCAAACAGGTCAACGACACACTGGGCCATGGCGTGGGCGATGACCTGTTGCGCCAGATTGCTGCGCGCCTGCAGCACAGCTTGCGCCCGGGTGACAGCCTGCTGCGCACCAGCGACTTTGCGCACATGGCGGCCCGCATCGGCGGTGATGAGTTCGTGGTGCTGCTGGACGACATACGCGGTGACCTGGATGCTGAAATTGTGGCCGGTCGCCTGATAGACGTGTTGTCGCTGCCCTACAGCGTGGGCACCAACAAGGTCAACTCCTCGGTCAGCATTGGCATCGTGACCAGCACCCATGCAGCCGACGATGCCGATGGTGCGTTGCGCGATGCAGATATCGCGATGTATGAGGCCAAGCGCACCGGGCGTGCCCGCTATGTGATGTTTGAGCCATCCATGCGCCAGCAGGTCAGCGCTTCGGTGGCGCTGGAAAACGATTTGCGCCAGGCGCTGGAGAAGCAGGAACTGTTTGTGGTCTACCAGCCACTGGTCAATCTGGCCACGGGGAACTTCACCGGCATGGAGGCATTGCTGCGCTGGCGCCATCCGGTGCGGGGATTGGTGTCGCCGGTCGAGTTCATTCCGGTGGCCGAAGCCAGCGGTCTGATTGCATCACTGGGGCAGTTTGTGCTGCAAACCGCGTGCAGCACCTTTGCCGCCATGCCCTTGGCGGTGGCCGATGGTGTGCAGCCCACGCTGGCCGTGAACCTGTCCCGCGCGCAATTGCGCCAACCAGGCCTGGTGGCCGATGTGCAGGATGCCCTGCGGACCAATGGCCTTGCACCCCAGCAATTGGTGCTGGAGGTGACCGAAAGCCTGGCCGCGCAGGATGAAGAGGTGTTGACCACCCTGCACGGCATACGTGCACTCGGTGTGGCCCTGTCGCTGGACGACTTTGGTACCGGTTATTCTTCTTTGTCCTGCCTGCACGAGCTGCCGGTTAACTTTGTCAAGGTGGACCGCTCGTTTGTCAGCCAGGCCCAAGGCAGCGCGTACCACCGTGTACTGATTGAGGCCACCATCCGCATGGCCCAAACACTAGGGCTGGGCACGGTTGCTGAAGGCATTGAGACCGAGGGCCAAGCCCGCCTGATGGCGGAGCTGGGTTGCGACAAGGGCCAAGGCTACCTGTACGGCAAACCGCTGGAAGCCCAGGCACTGGTGGCCTGGGTACAGGATCGGGCTTAAAAAGTCTCCCAATCGTCGTCACCACCGGCCGGTGTCGGTTTGGCGCGGGTGGTTGCCGCCGGCTTTGGCAATGCCGTTGCCACCGCCGCCAGTTTGGGTGCTGCTTTGGCCGGCGCACGCTTGGGGGTTGCCGTGGGAGCGCGGGTGGGGGCCGGTGCTGCGCGGGCCATGGAGCCCAGCGAACTTTCATCGATCTTGAAGGCGGCGACCACCTGCACCAGGTCCTGGGCCTGGCTCTTCAGGCTGCTGGCTGCAGCGGCCATTTCTTCCACCAGGGCCGCGTTTTGCTGGGTGGCCTGGTCCATCTGAGTCACGGCTTCACCGACCTGCTGCACGCCAGCGCTTTGTTCGCCACTGGCGGCACTGATCTCGCCCATGATGTCGGTCACGCGTTTGATGCTATCCACAACCTCTTTCATGGTGCTGCCGGCCTGATCAACCAAGGATGTGCCGTGTTCTACACGTTCCACACTGGCACCAATCAATGACTTGATCTCTTTGGCAGCCTCCGCGCTGCGTCCGGCCAGCGACCGCACTTCACTGGCCACGACCGCAAAGCCGCGGCCCTGCTCGCCAGCCCGAGCCGCCTCAACCGCAGCGTTGAGCGCCAAGATGTTGGTCTGGAAGGCAATGCCATCAATGACGCTGATGATGTCGGCTATCTTGCGGCTGGATTCGTTGATGCCCTTCATGGTTTCGACCACCTGGTCTACCACCACACCGCCTTGCACGGCCACACTGGAGGCGCTTTGGGCCAATTGATTGGCCTGGCGGGCGCTGTCGGCGTTTTGCCGTACGGTGGAGCCCAGCTCTTCCATCGAGGCGGCGGTTTCTTCCAGCGAACTGGCCTGTTGTTCGGTGCGGGCACTGAGGTCGTTATTGCCTTGGGCGATTTCGGCGCTGGCGGTGGCCACACTTTCAGAGCCTTGGCGCACATTGCGCACGAGCTTTGCCAGGCTGCCTTGCATCTCGTTGAGCGACCGCAGTAGGGCTGCAATTTCGTCTTTGCCCTGGATGTCGATGGTGTTGTTCAGTTGGCCATGGGCCACCTTGTCGGCCAGTTCCACCGCGCCCGCCAGCGGCAGCACAATTTGGCGGCTGAGCCATATGCCACCGGCCATGCCAATGGCGGCGCCTGCCACCATGACCAGCAAGGCCAACAGCGTGGCCTTGGAGGCATCTTTGCTGGCAGCAGCCGAGGTTTCAGCCTCGGCTTTAGACAATTGATCTTTCAATTCCCCCATCAGTTTGCCGGACTCTCGGTCCTTGCCCCGAGCGGCTTTGTCGCCAACAGTTGGGTCGAAGTTCATAGACTTGAACTCGTCAAAGGCCTTTTGGTAAGCCTCCCCCACCACGGGGATTGCCTTCTGCAGCTTGGAAAGTGTTTCCTTGGCGTTGCTGTCCAGGCTCATGGTCTCCAGTTCGCGCAGGCCGTCTTGCACCGCCTTCATTTCTTTCAGGTGGGCGGTCCAATAGCGGTCCAGGTCTTTGGGGTCTTGTCCCCGCAGCAGCACGTTTTTCCATTCCTGGATGGCGGTGGAGAATTTGGAGTCGACGACAGCTACTTTTTTGTGTGCCGCAACGGTGGACAGCACACGTTCTTCATAAACGTCCAGTGCGGCATTGAGCTTGGCGATGCCAAACATGCCACCCAGAAAGAGCAGACCTATCGCCAATGCGAAGGCCAACGGGAGTTTCAAACTGAGCTTCATAAGGACATCCTTGCAATGTGGAGGTGACAACTGGCACTTGCAGACCCGCTCACTCTAGCGGCAATTTGTAAGAATGTGTAGCGTTTTCTCGCGCCTCCAAAAAGCGAAAAGCCCGCAGGCGCTAGGCGTGCGGGCTTGCAGTGAAAGGGTGAGTCGGTTTAGTTGGCTCCCAACATGGCATCCTTGAGGCCATAGTCGGCTGGTGAGTTGCCAAACCAGATGGACATCATGGCCTTGAAGAACTCGGGCTCCTTGAAGGGCTCGCCCTGCACCTTGCCTTTGGCCGTGACCACCAAGCCAGTGCCCGGTATCCAGTCCAGCGTGATCACATCTCCCACCAGCAGCACTTTGTTGACGGTGAAGATGTCCCCCATGCGTATCAGGCCGGGAACCAATTTGGACATTTCGCCTTTGGGGGTGTTGTCCTCCACGCCGCGGGTCAGCAGCTTGCCAAAAGCCCCTGCCTCCAATTCACGCAAAAAGGTCATGGATAGCCGTTTGGGGCCGGGTGCGGCCATCAGCTCTTCCAGCGAGCTGACTTTTTTGCTGGTGTGCAACTCACCCACATAGACCTTGAATGGGCCTCTGTAGCGGGTGCCTGCACCATTGAGTTGCAGCGTTGCACCGCCTACCACGGCGGTCTCTTGTACTTTGATACCGTGGATGACGGTGGGCGCGGCACCTGCCTGGAGGCTGAAGACGAGGGCTGCTGCTATGAGCAATGTTGGTTTTATCAGTCGCATGGGTTTTCCCGTTATGGTCGAGGTATGTTTGGAGTCAGTGTTGGTGCTTTGGTTCAGCCCATTTCTGGGTTATGACGTGTAAAGCCACTTGGGGTCAAGACATGTCACCCAGCAGGTTGTCTTTCAGCTTCCAATAGGCGGGCTGGGGCCCCAGCCAGATGCCCATCAGGGCCTTGAAGAATTCAGGTTCCTTGAAGGGCTCGCCCTGTATCTTGCCCTTGACGTTGATGACCAGCCCTGTGCCAGGTATCCAGTCCATGATGATGGTGTCTCCGGGCACAAAGTTTTTGTTGGCCGAGAAGAGCTCGCTCATTTTCATCAGACCCGGGATCAACTTGGACATTTCGGACTTGGGGTTGTTGTCTTCCATGCCGCGGGTCAACAACTTGCCAAAGGGGCCGGCCTCGATGTCGCGGGTCATGACCAGGGTCATCCGTTTGGGGCCAGGTGTGGACACCAGTTCGTCCAGCGTCTTCACCTTTTTGGGCACATACAACTCGGCCACGTAAACCTTGAACGGCCCCTTGTACCGTATACCGGCACCGTTGAGCGTGAGTTTTGCCCCGGCGACCGTGACGCTGTCTTCAACCTTTACGCCTCCCACATCAATGGTCTGGGCGTAGGCAGCTGTTGCGAGCACCAGCCCTGTGGCGGCAATCAGCAAGCGTTTGTGCAGGTTCATGGCATCCCCTATTTTTGTAAAAAGTGAACAGTCGTTCTTTTTTGTCCAGCGAGGGGATTCTGCGCCGTTTACAACTGGCAACACCCTAGGGTTTTCGATGAGAGCCGCCCCCGGATGGTGCAAAAAAGGTGCGACCAGCGGTTTGATACACTCGACCCATGTTCGTTCACCATATCTTTTTGACGGGTTGTAGCGACCGGGGAGCCTGGCCCTGGCGTACCTGCACCGCCATGCCCGGACCCGTGGCTGCGCCACACGCCTGAGAGTTTTTTTCCGGCGAACCCTGCGCAGGTCTCCACGGGTCTTGCGCGACCAAGCGGCACGGACTCCCAATCCGACACCTTGCGCGCACCAGTCTTCCCCGGCGAACATTTGTCCTTGTTGGGGAATCGGTTTGAATGAAACGCGCCCGGCCAAAGCCGCGCTGCGTTGGCGGCACCCCGGTGTTGCCCTGCAATGAGAGGACCACTTCCCGTGATTTCCGAATCCGAATTCCAGGCCCTGGCCAACCAAGGCTATAACCGCATCCCGTTAATGGCCCAGGCCTTTGCCGACCTGGAGACGCCCTTATCCCTGTACCTCAAGCTGGCCCATGCCCCCGGCGATCTTGCCGACCCCGACAGCGGCAAGCACAGTTTCCTGCTTGAGTCCGTCGTGGGCGGAGAGCGTTTTGGGCGCTACAGCTTCATAGGACTGCCCGCCCGCACGCTGTTGCGTGCAAGTGGCTTTGGCGCCAACGCCCGTACCGAGGTGGTGACCGACGGCGTGGTGGTGGAAACGTCGACCGCCAACCCGTTGGACTTCATCGCCAGCTACCAGCAGCGTTTCAAGGTAGCGCTGCGCCCCGGCCTGCCACGGTTTTGCGGCGGTCTGGCCGGTTATTTTGGCTACGACGCCGTACGCTACATCGAGAAGAAGTTGCAAGACAGCTGCCCACCCGATGAGCTGGGTTGCCCCGATATCCTGTTGCTGCAGTGTGAGGAGCTGGCCGTCATTGACAACCTGTCGGGCAAGCTGCACCTGATTGTGTATGCCGACCCTGGGCAGCCCGATGCGTATGCACGTGGTGGACAGCGCCTGCGGGCACTCAAGGATCGTCTCTCGCAGGCCGTGAGCATCCCTGCCGTCAAACCCACCGCCGGCCACCCCGCGCAGCGCGACTTTGCCAAGGCCGACTACATTGCCGCCGTGGAGCGCGCCAAGGAATTGATCGCCGGTGGTGACTTCATGCAGGTGCAGGTGGGCCAGCGGATCAAGAAGCGTTATACCGAGTCGCCGCTCTCTCTGTACCGTGCGCTTCGTTCGCTGAATCCGAGCCCCTATATGTATTACTACCACTTTGGGGATTTCCATGTGGTGGGGGCGTCGCCGGAAATTCTGGTGCGCCAGGAGCAGGTCACTGTTGGTGATACCGTGTCCACCAAGGTCACTATCCGCCCGCTGGCCGGCACACGCCCGCGCGGTGCCACTGTCGAAGCCGACAAAGCCGCAGAAGCCGAGTTGATCAACGACCCCAAGGAGCGCGCTGAACACGTGATGCTGATCGACCTGGCCCGCAACGACATCGGCCGCATCGCCCAGACGGGCAGCGTCAAGGTGTCGGATGCCTTCTGCGTGGAGCGCTACAGCCACGTCATGCACATTGTCAGCAATGTGGAGGGCACGCTGTTGCCCGGCATGACCAGTATGGACGTGCTCAAGGCCACCTTCCCGGCCGGCACATTGACTGGCGCACCCAAGGTGCACGCCATGGAGCTGATCGACCAGCTGGAGCCCACCAAGCGCGGCCTCTACGGTGGCGCATGCGGCTACCTGAGCTACGCCGGTGACATGGATGTAGCCATTGCCATCCGCACCGGCATCATCAAGAACCAGACTTTGTACGTGCAGGCCGCCGCAGGTGTGGTGGCCGACAGCGTGCCGGAACTGGAATGGAAAGAAACGGAGGCCAAGGCGCGTGCACTGTTGCGGGCGGCCGAGCTGGTCGAAGAGGGATTGGAATGATCATGAAATACAACAACGAAAACGCCATCCTGGCGATTGACCAAGTACAGCACTGCAACACGATGACCGACGTGCGCCGTTGTGTGGATGCGCTAGATGATGTGCTGGTGCCGCTCCTGGTGCAGCGCAGTGGCTACATGACCCAGGCTGCCCGCATCAAGCAGGATTACAACCAGGTGCGCGACGAGGAGCGGATCCAGGCCATTGTGGACCGGGTGCGCAAACAGGCATTGGCCGAGGGCGGCGAGCCCGCAGTCATTGAGGCTATCTACCGCAGCATGATGGAAGTCTGCATTTCCTTTGAACACCGCGAGTTTGCACGGCTGCGGCAGGGCAGTGCCCACGCGCTGCGCGCAGAGATCAGCGAGGGAGTCACAACACCATGAAGCTCCTGATGATCGACAACTATGACAGCTTTACCTACAACATCGTCCAGTATTTCGGTGAACTGGGAGCCGAAGTGGAGGTGTTCCGCAATGACGAAATCACCCTTGAGGGCATAGCCGAACGCCGCCCGGACCGTCTGGTGGTCTCGCCAGGCCCATGCTCACCCGCCGAAGCAGGTATCTCGGTCGCCGCCATCCAACACTTCATGGGCAAGCTGCCGATTTTGGGCGTCTGCCTGGGCCACCAGAGTATTGGCGCGGCGTTGGGCGGCACCATCATCCGGGCGCAGCAACTGATGCATGGCAAGACATCGGTGATCACAACCACGCAGGAAGGTGTGTTTGCCGGCCTGCCCAAACAGTTCACGGTCAACCGCTACCACTCGCTGGCGATCGAGCGGTCTACCTGTCCCAAGGAGCTGGCAGTGACCGCGTGGACGGATGACGGCGAGATCATGGGTGTACGGCACACCGGCATGGACCATGCAGTGCGTATGGAAGGGGTGCAGTTCCACCCCGAGTCCATACTCACCGAGCACGGCCATGCCATGCTCAAGAATTTTTTGCTATGAAAAATATAGCTACATACCTAGGTATGACAGGGGCTAGGGGGTCAAATGGCTAATGCACTTCCTGCCAAGACGGTTGATCTGCGCAGTGATACCGTGACACAGCCCACGGCTGCTATGCGTGCGGCCATGCTGGCCGCGCCTTTGGGTGATGACGTGTTTGCCGACGACCCCAGCGTCAACGCACTGCAGGAAAAAATCGCAGCAATGCTGGGCTTTGAGGCGGCCTTGTTCATGCCCACCGGCACGCAGAGCAACCTGTGCGCCATCATGGCCCACTGCCAGCGCGGTGACGAGTACATCGTGGGCCAGATGGCCCACACCTACCGCTGGGAAGGCGGCGGCGCTGCTGTGCTGGGTAGCGTGCAACCACAGCCGATAGCGCCCCAAGCGGACGGTACGCTGGCGCTGGTGGACATCGAAGCCGCCATCAAGCCTGACGATGCCCACTTCGCCCGCAGCCGCTTGCTGACGCTGGAGAACACCATTGGTGGCAAGTTGTTGCCGTTTGAGTATGTGCAGGCGGCTACGACGCTGGCCAAGGAACGCGGCCTGAGTCGCCATCTCGATGGGGCGCGCTTGTTCAATGCTGCGACGGTTCAGGCGGCGCAAGCGGGTGGCGACGTATTCAAGGAAGCCGCGCGCATCGCCCAGTGTTTTGACAGCGTGTCCGTATGTTTCAGCAAAGGTCTGGGCGCGCCCGTGGGCTCGGCGCTGTGTGGCAGCCGGGAGCTGATTGCCCGCGCCCACCGCGTACGCAAAATGGCTGGTGGCGGCATGCGTCAGGCGGGCTTGCTGGCTGCAGCGGCTAACTACGCGCTGGAACATCATGTGTTGCGCCTGGCGGACGACCATGCACTCGCGCGGCGCTTGGCCGATGGCTTGGCCGGCATGGAGGGGCTGGTCGTGGAGGCACCCCAAAGCAATATCGTGTTTGTCGACCTGGCAGGCGCAGCGCGCAGCCAATCTGCCGCGCTCTTGGCGTTCTTGGAGCAGCAGGGCATTCGAGCCACCGGCCTGTACCGCCTGCGATTTGTGACCCATCTGGATGTGGATGCCCAGGGCGTGGACCGCGCCGTTGCGGCTATCCGTCAGTTCTTTGCCTCCAAACGGTAAGGAGGCCGGACCATGCCCATCGACCAATTGTTGTTGTTTGTGGCTGCCGGCCTGCTGCTGAACCTGACCCCTGGGCCTGACGTGCTGTACATCGTGTCCAGCGCCTTGCGTGAAGGCGCGCGGGTCGGCATGGTGGCGGCGCTGGGTATCACTGCGGGTTGTTTTGTCCACATTTTTGCAGCTGCCGTAGGCGTCAGCGCACTGATGGCCACGTCGGCGACGGCATTTGGTGTGCTGAAGTGGCTGGGCGCCGGTTACCTCGTGTTTGTGGGGCTGAGGTTGTTGGGTGCCCAAGCAGGTGGTGCTATAAGAATAGAAGCAAGCAAAGTAGGTTTTACGGGGGCTGCCTCGCAAAAACGCTATATGACGGTCTTCTTGACAGGGTTCTGGACGAATGCACTGAACCCCAAGGTGGCGCTGTTCTTCCTGGCGTTTTTGCCGCAGTTCATTGCGCCCACCGTTGAACACAAGCCCTTGGCCTTTTTACTGCTCGGCTTATTGTTCAGTTTCAACGGCCTGTGGGTAAACATCGGCTGGGCATTGGCTGCGGCATGGTTGGCGGCCCGCGCATCTCTGGTGCAAAAGAGCATGCAGTGGCTGGACCGGATTGCCGGTGTCTTGTTTGTCAGCTTCGGAATCAAATTGGCGCTCACCGAGTCGCCCAACGCTTAAAGAAAGAGGAGTTCAGCATGCCAACCCCCATTGGAAACATCACGCCGCAGGAGGCCCTGCAGCGCACCATCGAACACCGGGAAATTTTCCACGACGAAATGCTGCATCTGATGCGACAGATCATGTCGGGCGAGATGTCGCCCGTCATGATGGCCGCCATCACCACGGGCCTGCGCGTCAAGAAAGAAACCATCGGTGAAATCACCGCTGCGGCCCAGGTAATGCGGGAGTTCTCCACCAAGGTGGATGTGGCCGACAAAACCAATCTGCTGGACATTGTGGGCACGGGTGGCGATGGGTCACACACTTTCAATATCTCTACCTGCTCCATGTTTGTAGCCGCCGCAGCGGGCGCCAAGGTCAGCAAGCACGGTGGGCGTGGCGTCAGCAGCAAAAGCGGTAGCGCTGATGTGCTGGAGTCGCTGGGACTCAACATCAATTTGTCCCCCGCACAGATCGCACAGTGTGTGGCCGAGACCGGCATTGGCTTCATGTTCGCACCCAACCACCATCCCGCCATGAAAAACGTGGCACCGGTGCGTCGTGAGATGGGCATCAAGACCATCTTCAACCTGCTGGGGCCCCTCACCAATCCGGCCGGTGCCCCGAACATTCTGATGGGCGTGTTCCATGCCGATTTGGTGGGTATCCAGGTGCGTGTGATGCAGCGCCTGGGCGCCGAACATGCCGTGGTTGTCTACGGCCGCGACGGCATGGATGAAGTGAGCCTGGGCGCTGCCACGTTGGTGGGGGAGCTCAAGGACGGCGTTATCACCGAATACGAAATCCACCCGGAAGACTTTGGCATGGTCATGGCCAGCAACCGCGCGCTCAAGGTCGAGACACCGGACGATTCGCGGGCCATGTTGTTGGGTGTGTTGAACAACCAGCCCGGTGCAGCAAAGGACATCGTGGTGCTGAATGCCGGTGTGGCTTTGTATGCCGCCAATGTAGCGCCCACCATGGCCGAGGGCATTGTCTTGGCGCGCCAGGCAATCGAATCGGGCGCGGCCAAGGCCAAGCTCGATGCCCTGATCAAGTTATCGGGTGAACTCGTTGCCAAGGGGGCTGCATGAGCGATATTCTGGACAAGATTGTTGCGGTTAAACACCAGGAGGTTGCCGCCGCCCGCAAACGCATGTCGCTGGAGACCATGCGCGCCGATGCCGAATCCCGGGTACTGACGCGCGATTTTGTGGGTGCGCTCAAGGCCAAGATCGCGGCGGGCAAACCGGCGGTGATCGCCGAGATCAAGAAAGCCAGCCCCAGCAAGGGTGTGCTGCGCGCAGACTTCATTCCTGCTGACATTGCGCAGTCGTATGCCGAATACGGCGCGGCCTGCCTGTCAGTGCTGACCGACGTGCAGTTTTTTCAGGGCCAGGTGGACTATTTGAAGCAGGCACGCGCCAGCTGCCAGTTGCCGGTGCTGCGCAAGGACTTCATGGTCGATCCGTACCAGATATACGAGTCCCGCGCCATGGGGGCTGACTGCATTTTGCTGATTGCCGCCTGCCTGGATGACGCGCAGATGAAGGACCTCGAAGCCATCGCCCGCAGCCTGGACATGGCCGTTCTGGTCGAGGTGCACGATGGCGCCGAGTTGGAGCGCGCACTCAAGCTCAAGACGCCTCTGATTGGCATCAACAACCGCAATCTGAAGACGTTTGAGGTGACCCTCGACACTACATTGGCGCTCAAGGCGCTGGTACCCGCCGATCGCCTGCTTGTCACGGAAAGCGGCATCCTGAATCGCGACGACGTGTTGCGGATGGGTGCCGCCGGTGTCAACGCATTTCTGGTGGGTGAAGCCTTCATGCGGGCGCCGGAGCCGGGTGAGGCCCTGGCGGCGCTGTTTGGCTGACAGCATGCAGCCCAATGACGGGGTGGACCAGTTGTTGTCCGCCGACCCGGCCGCGTGGCCGATAGCCCAGGGATGGCAGCATCTGGTGGACCGGTTTTTCCAGTCGGTACCGGGGCAGGGCTTACTCAGCTTTCTGGACCAGCGTCTTCGAGCGGGCGCGGTTGTTTTTCCGCCTCTGCCACTGCGTGCCTTGCAGTTGACACCACCCGAGGCGGTGCGGGTCGTCATATTGGGGCAGGACCCGTACCACGGGCGCGGGCAGGCAGAAGGTTTGGCGTTCTCAGTCGCACCGGGCGTGCCGTTTCCGCCCTCGTTGCGCAATATCTTCAAGGAGCTGCAGCGCGACCTGGGAACACCCATTCCGAGCCTGCCGCAACCCGGGGGCAGTCTCGTGAAATGGGCGCAAGAAGGCGTTTTGCTGCTAAACACCTGCTTGACAGTGGAGGAGGGGCAACCTGCCAGCCATGCGGGTAAGGGCTGGGAAATGTTGACCGACGCCATCATCCACCAGGTTTCGCAGCAGGCACAGCCAGTTGTTTTCATGTTGTGGGGTGCGCATGCCCAGAGCAAACGGGGCCTGATCGACGCCAGTCGCCACCTGGTGCTGACCGCTAACCATCCTTCGCCTCTGTCGGCACTGCGCCCGCCACTGCCCTTCATCGGCTGCGGCCACTTTTCGCAGGCACGCGATTGGCGTGCTGCCCATCCCGCTGCAGGCAACGTTGGCTGAAAAACAGGGGTTTGCAACCGGGCGTGAAAAAAACTTCGATCCCAGATATGACAAGGTCAAAAACTAATGGCATAATCCGGGGTTCACCTTAGGAGAGGTGGCCGAGTGGTTAATGGCAGCAGACTGTAAATCTGCCCTCTTACGAGTACGCTGGTTCGAATCCAGCCCTCTCCACCAAGTGATGAGCTTGATTGTTTTGGATGAGCCTCTGCGGGGTTCGTATAGTGGTAATACCTTAGCCTTCCAAGCTAAAGCGAGGAGTTCGATTCTCCTACCCCGCTCCACAGTCGGCTTGTTGCTATAGGTTTGTAAAGAATTTGCCCTTTTGGCTCAGTGGTAGAGCACTCCCTTGGTAAGGGAGAGGTCGCGGGTCCGATTCCCGCAAAGGGCACCAGTTGTGTGCATTGCTGACATTGTGTTGGTGGTGCTAAGAATGTTGTTGATTTGAACCATTACTTTTCGGAGTCTGACAATGGGAAAAGAAAAATTCACACGTACCAAGCCCCACGTAAACGTGGGCACCATTGGCCACGTTGACCACGGCAAGACCACGCTGACAGCCGCCATCACTACCGTGCTGGCAGCCAAGTTCGGCGGCCAGGCCAAGGCCTA
>CAUPQG010000041.1:0-16848 GCA_963513355.1 uncultured Rhodoferax sp.
GGGGGGTGTGGTTGGCGGTTGTCCTCGGTGCCCCCCGCCTTGGGGTCCACTCTTTCACCTTCCACAACCCCCCCCCCCCCCCGCGCCGGCTCCAGCTATGGACCTTCGCGCGACTAAAATCACCGGTTCCTCTGTGAAAGTCTCTTTTCCATGCCACGCCAACTCTTCGTCACCACCGCCCTCCCCTACGCCAACGCCGGATTCCACATTGGCCACATGATGGAGTACATCCAGGCCGATACCTGGGTGCGGTTCCAGCGGATGCAGGGCGTGAACGTGGACTTTGTGTGTGCGGACGACACCCATGGGGCACCCATCATGATTGCGGCTGAGAAGGCCGGCAAGACACCCCAGCAGTTTGTGGCCGACATCGCCGCCGGCCGCAAGCAGTACCTGGACGGTTTCCAGATCAGCTTTGACAACTGGCACAGCACCGACGCCCCCGAGAACCACGAACTGGCCCGCCAGATCTACCGTGACCTGCGCGACCGAGCCGACGGTTCGCTGATTGAAGTGCGCTCTGTGGAGCAGTTTTTCGACCCCGAGAAGAACATGTTCCTGCCAGACCGCTACATCAAGGGCGAGTGCCCCAAGTGCCACGCCAAGGACCAGTACGGCGACAACTGCGAGGTCTGCGGCTCGG
This sequence comes from uncultured Rhodoferax sp., assembly GCA_963513355.1. GTDB lineage: Bacteria > Pseudomonadota > Gammaproteobacteria > Burkholderiales > Burkholderiaceae_C > Allorhodoferax. The sequence goes on from CAUPQG010000041.1 coordinate 644, forward strand.
TCTACGCTCCTACCGACCTGATCAACCCCTTTTCAGTGCTGTCCGGTGCCAAGCCGGAGCTTAAATGCTCCGAACACTTCTTCTTCAAGCTGTCAGACCCGCGCTGTGTCGAGTTTCTGGAAAAGTGGACGCAGGATGGCAAGCTGCAGCCCGAGGTGGCGAACAAGATCAAGGAATGGTTCAGCGTACGTACCAACCCGGACGGCAGCAAGAGCGAAGGCCTGGGCGACTGGGACATCAGCCGTGACGCACCCTACTTCGGCATCGAGATCCCTGATGCGCCGGGCAAGTATTTCTATGTTTGGCTGGACGCGCCGGTGGGCTACCTGGCCTCGCTGAAAAACCTGCTGACCAAGCGTGGGGTGGACTTCGACGCCTACATGGCCAACCCCGATCTGGAGCAGTACCACTTCATCGGCAAAGACATCGTCACCTTCCACACCCTGTTCTGGCCCTCCATGCTGCACTTCAGCGGCCGCAAGACACCGGACAACGTTTTTGTGCACGGCTTTTTGACCGTCAACAACGGCGAGAAGATGAGCAAAAGCCGCGGCACCGGCCTGAACCCGCTCAAATACCTGAGTCTGGGCATGAACCCCGAGTGGTTGCGCTACTACCTGGCCGCCAAGTTGTCTGCCCGCAATGAAGACATTGACTTCAATGCCGATGACTTCATGGCGCGGGTCAACAGCGACCTGATTGGCAAATACGTCAACATCGCCAGCCGCGCTGCGGGCTTTTTGACCAAGCGTTTTGACGGCAAACTGACCAGCGACTTTGGTGCCACTGGCGCCGCCCTGCTGGCCGATGTGCGCGGTGCGGGTGACGCGATTGCCCAGATGTACGAAACCCGCGAGTTCGGCAAGGCCACGCGCGAGATCATGCTGCTGGCCGACAAGGTGAATGCCTATGTGGACCAGAACAAGCCCTGGGACCTCGCCAAGGACGTGGCCAACAACCAGGCGCTGCACCAGGTGTGCTCGGTGCTTATCAATACGTTTGCCGTGTTGACCCGTTACCTGGCGCCAGTGCTGCCAGGCCTGGCCACGGCCGTGCAGGGATTTGTGGGCAGCGACATGACGCGCTGGACGGTTGCCGGTGACGTACAGGCCATTACGCCCTACCAACACCTGATGCAACGGGTTACTCCCGAGCAACTCGATGCGTTGTTTGAGCCTCCAGCCCCCGTGGAATCTACCCAACCCGCTACTGAAACCGTAGCAACTGTACCCGGCGGCGAAGAAATCGCCCCGGTCATCAGCATCGATGACTTTGCCAAGATCGACCTGCGCATTGCCAAGATCGTGAACTGCGAAGCCGTGGAGGGCTCGACCAAGCTGCTGCGCCTGACGCTGGACGCCGGTGAAGGCCGCATGCGCAATGTGTTCAGCGGCATTGCCAGCATGTACAAGCCTGAAGAACTGGTGGGCCAGCTCACCGTGCTGGTAGCCAACCTGGCACCGCGCAAGATGAAGTTTGGCATCAGCGAAGGCATGGTCATGGCCGCCAGCCATGGCGATGAAAAAGCCAACCCCGGTATCTACATCCTCAACCCCTGGCCGGGCGCCCAGCCCGGCATGCGCATCCACTAAAGACCGCTTTGAGCCACCGCATGCACTGGTGGGCCGACGTTCACCGCAACGCAACGACCAACCTGCGGCTGGGCTGCGTCCTGGCTGGTGTTGCCGGCGCCACCAATGCGGGCGGCTTTTTGGCTGTGGGGCAATACACATCCCACATGTCGGGCATTCTGTCGTCGGTGGCGGACAACCTGGTTCTGGGACAACTGCAGCTCGCGCTGGTGGGCGTGGCGCTGGTGGCGGCCTTCATCAGCGGGTCCATGACCACGGCCTGGATGGTGAACTGGAGCCTGCGCCGTAACATGCGCAGCGCCTTCGCCCGCCCCCTGGTGGTGGAAGCAGGGCTACTGTTGGTGTTTGGCATTTTTGGCGCTGCCATCAACCACTTCTCGGCTTTGTTTGTACCGGTTACCGTGCTGCTGCTGTGCTACATCATGGGTCTGCAAAATGCGGTCATCACCAAGGTGTCCCATGCCGAAATCCGCACCACCCACGTCACGGGTTTATTGACCGACCTGGGTATCGAGTTGGGCAAGTTGTTCTACCTCAACGGCGCGGGCTTTCCTAAAAAGGTGGTCGCCAACCGCGGCAAACTGCGCATCCTCACCCAACTGGTTGCCAGCTTTTTCGGTGGTGCGCTGCTGGGTGCTTTTGGCTTTAAACACGCGGGGTACATCGCAACGGTGCCGTTGGCACTCCTGCTGCTGATCCTGACCTGGGGGCCCATCGCCGACGACGTGAAGAATGGCAAGATTGCCTCTGGCCCAGTCGACATGCCCGAGCAGTTTTCCCCACCCCCGTAAGCTTCCCGGCGTCTACCATATAGCTCTGATGACTACGCAACAGACTGGCTCGGCGCACAGACCAACCCCGCATTGGTTCAGGCCCCGCGTTGTGGACGCACTGCAGGGCTACAACCGGCAGCGCTTTTCGCGGGATGTGGGGGCTGGGTTGACCGTGGGTGTGGTGGCGCTGCCGCTGGCCATGGCCTTTGCCATCGCCAGCGGTCTCAAGCCCGAGGCGGGCCTATTTACCGCCATCATTGCCGGGGTGATCGTCTCGCTCCTGGGCGGCAGCCGCGTGCAGATTGCCGGGCCGGCAGGCGCCTTCATCGTCATTGTGTACGGCATTGTGGAGCGGTATGGCCTGGCCAATCTGATCATTGCCACGGCCATGTCGGGCGTCATCCTGTTTGCCATGGGCTTCTTCCGCCTGGGCACACTCATTCGGTTTATTCCGGTTTCGGTGGTGATTGGGTTCACCAACGGCATTGCGGTGCTGGTGGCCGTGTCGCAGATCAAGGACTTTTTAGGCCTGCGCATAACCAGCATGCCAGGGGATTTTTTTGGCATCCTGTCCAGCTTGCGCGCCGGCCTGCCCACCCTCAACGGAGTGGCTACGTTGTTGGCCATCGCCAGCCTGGGCCTGATTGTGCTGTGGCAATTCGGTATGCCACGGCTGGGCACGCGATGGGTGTGGGCCCGGCGGCTGGCACTGGTGCCCGGTGCGGTGGTGGCCCTGGTGCTGGCCACGCTGTGCGTGGCGGCACTTAATCTACCGGTAGAGACGATCGGTAGCCGCTTTGGCGGCATACCATCGGCGCTGCCCGCCTTGCAGTGGCCCGATTTTTCATGGGCATCGGCCCGTTTTCTCTTCATTCCTGCCATGACGTTGGCGCTGCTGGGTGCCATTGAATCTCTGCTGTGCGCCCGCGTGGCCGACGGCATGGTTGACGACCGCCACAACCCCAACCAGGAGCTGATGGCCCAGGGTGTGGCCAATTTCGTGGTGCCGTTTTTTGGCGGCATGCCGGCCACCGGCACCATTGCCCGCACCGTGACCAATGTCAAAAGTGGCGCCAACAGCCCCATCGCCGGTGTGGTGCATGCGATCACGCTGTTGCTGGTGGTTCTGATAGCCGCACCCTTGGCCCGCAATATTCCGCTGGCCGCCATGGCGGCAATTCTGATGTTTGTGGCCTGGAACATGGGCGAGTGGCGTGAGTTCTGGAACCTGCGCCAATACCGCCTGCCCTACCGGGTCACGTTGCTGGCGGTCTTCTTCCTCACGGTCGTGTTTGATCTGACGGTGGCGGTCGAGGTTGGCCTGGTGGCGGCCTGCATCACCTTCATTTACCGCATCTCCAGCCTGTCGCGCTGCGAGCCGGTGGTGCTGAACAACGTTCCAGGCTTGGCCAATCAATCAGCCGTGGCTCCGCAGATGGCGGCCTACCGGTTGTATGGCGCGTTGTTTTTCGGCGCAGTCAAGCTGGTCGAGGATGTGCAGGACGCTCTGCCCTCGCGTGTGCTGGTGATGGACCTGAAGAATGTGATCTACGTCGACTCATCCGGTGCCGATGCCCTGCACGACCTGGCCCGGAGTTGCAAAAAACACGGGGTGCGCTTGCTGGTCTGCGGTCTGGTGCACCAGCCGCTGGACATCGCCCGGCGCAGCGGTTTGGTGGCCCAACTGGGCGAGGATTCCCTGGTGACCGACCTGGCCCATGGCCTGGCAGTCGCCGCTGACCTGTTGCAGAGCCCACGTTCGCCCGACGGATGACCCTTTAGCCCGGTAAAATGCAGACAATACGCTGCCAACAGCTGCAAGAGGTCATTCCATGAACATTTTCCGCCGCCCCGACTACAAGTCCGACACCACGCTGTTTCTTGAGCAACTCAAGCAAGAAAAACCCAAGCTGGTGGGCGATCAGCGTAAGGGTCTGGCCCTGCTGTGGAACAAGCTGGTCGACCGCGACGCATGGGCCGGTTACCGCAAAGCCAAAGTGGCTCAAAAGCCCTACGTCTACCAGACCAACAACAAGCTGTAGACCAAAGTCCACAAGCAAAATCGTGCTCTAGCCCCGGTAAAATATGGCCGGTTAGCTATTGCTTTGATAGCAAACCCATGACGCAAGTCACACCCACTGTCGGCGACCACGCTGCGGATCTGACCATTCTGCCGGCCATGCCGCAGGTGGTAGACCACATCGCCGTGGCGCGCCTGTATGGCGAGCCGCTGTTTGCGATGCCGCAGGATTTGTACATCCCGCCAGACGCGCTGGAGGTCTTTCTGGAGGCCTTTGAAGGCCCGCTGGACTTGCTGCTTTACCTGATCCGCAAGCAGAATTTCAATATTCTGGACATCCCCATGCTCAGCGTGACCAAGCAGTATCTGGTCTACGTGGACCAGATCCGCAAGCGCAACCTCGAGCTGGCGGCCGAATACCTGCTGATGGCGGCCATGCTGATCGAGATCAAGTCGCGCATGTTGCTGCCCCCAAAAAAGGTGGCCGAGGGGCAAGAGGCCGAAGACCCGCGCGCCGAGCTGGTGCGCCGCTTGATCGAATACGAGCAAATGAAGCTGGCCGCAGCCCGGTTGAACGCCATTCCCCAGTTCGGCCGCGATTTTCTGAAGGCCGAGATCACCATCGAGCAATCCCTGGTGCCGCGTTTCCCCGATGTACACGTGGTGGATCTGCAAGAAGCCTGGCGCGACATCCTCAAACGCGCCAAGCTGGTCCAGCACCACAAAATCACCCGCGAGGAGCTGTCAGTGCGGGAGCATATGGGCATGGTGCTCAAACGCCTGCAGGGCCGCCGCTTTGTGGGGTTTGAAGACCTGTTCGACCCCGAAAGTGGCGCGCCTGTTCTGGTGGTCACCTTTATTGCCCTGCTGGAATTGGCCAAGGAAACCCTGATCGAAATCACCCAGGCCGAGGCCTTTGCGCCCATCTACGTGCGCCTGGCCTATTCCCCTACCTAAGTCAGGGAACAGAACCGCGGCAATGCGGTTAGTATTCGCCCGATCACGCACCAAAAACCGTCACCGGAACCTTTCTCCCCCATGACACAACCTACCGACAGCAACGCAGCTGCGCTGCACGCCACGCCCTACGGCACCCTGCCCCCGGCATCGCCCATGCCCAGCCGCAAGCCTATCAGCCTGCCGCGCCTGGCCGAGATGCGCACCCGTGGCGAAAAAATCACCATGATCACCGCCTACGACGCCACCTTTGCGGCTGTTGCAGATGCCGCAGGCATTGACAGCATCCTGGTCGGCGATTCGCTGGGCATGGTCTGCCAGGGTCTGCACACCACGGTGGGCGTGTCCCTGGAGCACATGCGCTACCACACCGAAATGGTTTCACGCGGCCTGCGCCGCGCCCAGGCCACGGCCTGGCTCATCGGTGACCTGCCGTTTGGCTCCTACCAGGAATCCAAAGAGCAAGCCATTCGCAGCGCGGGCGTGCTGATGCAAGCTGGTGCCCACATGGTCAAACTCGAAGGCGGTGGCTGGACCACCGAGACCGTGCACTTTTTGGTCGAGCGCGGCATTCCGGTTTGCGCCCACCTGGGACTCACACCCCAGACCGTGCACTCGCTGGGCGGCTACCGCGTGCAGGGCAAGACCCAGGTCAGCGCCGATCTGCTTAAGCGCCAGGCCCATGAACTGCAAGACGCCGGTGCCAGCATGCTGGTGCTGGAAATGGTGCCTGCACCGCTGTCCAAAGAGCTCACCGACGAACTGGTGCATTGCGCCACCATCGGCATTGGTGCCGGAAAAGGCACGGCAGGTCAGGTGCTGGTGATGCACGACATGCTGGGCCTGAACCTGGGCAAGAACCCGAAATTTGTACGCAACTTCATGGACGACGCCAACACCATCCGTGGTGCGTTTGAGGCGTATGTAGCCGCCGTTAAAAACGGCAGCTTCCCTGACGACAGCCTGCACGCCTGGTAAAGCAGTGGCCATGAAACTTGTCCATACCCTGTCCGACCTGCGCGACCACCTGAGCGCGTTTCGCCACCCGGCTGTGGTGCCCACCATGGGCAATTTGCACGCAGGCCACCTGGCCCTGGTGCGCCAGGCCAAACCGCTGGGTGACATCACGGTGTCCACCATCTTTGTAAACCGGCTGCAGTTTGCACCGCACGAAGATTTCGACACCTACCCCCGAACGCTGGACGCCGATTGCCAACAGCTGGAGGCCGCCGGTTGTGACCTGGTCTTTGCCCCCAGAGAGGCGGAGATGTACCCGCAGCCACAGACCTTCAAGGTGCACCCACCCACCGAGCTGGCCGACATTCTGGAAGGCCACTTCCGCCCCGGCTTTTTTATTGGTGTGTGTACCGTGGTGCTGAAGCTGCTGTCGTGCACACAGGCGCGCACTGCGCTGTTTGGCAAGAAGGACTACCAGCAGCTGATGGTGATCCGCAACATGGTCAAGCAGTTCGCCATGCCGGTGAATGTCGTCGGCGGCGAGACCCAGCGCAGTGAAGATGGCCTGGCACTGTCATCGCGCAACGGATATCTAAGCCCGGCCGAACGCCAGCAAGCCGTACAGCTGTCTGCCGCCTTGAAAACCGTGGCCGAAGCACTGCGCAGCAACACCACACTCGACGCGGCGGGCATCAGCCGCCTGGAGTCACAGGCCATGCAAAGCCTGAGCAACCTGGGCTGGCGCCCGGACTATGTGGCCGTGCGCCGCCAGGCTGACCTGCAGCCAGCCCAGGCTGGCGATGCGATGGTGGTACTGGCCGCTGCGCGCTTGGGTGCAACGCGGTTGATCGACAACCTGGAAGTCTAGTTAAACCGGCTCATTCCCCGGGCTTGACCGCAGGCGCCGGGTACCACTGTGCAGGCGGCACCAGTTTGGCCTCTTTGGGATCTTCGAAGTACTGTGGCGACATGATCTGCACCCCGTAGGTGTTGAACACGTCCTGGATGCTGGCATGCAGCGCGCTGAGCAGCAAGGCACGCGGGCGCGGCTCTGTGGGTGTGGCGTGGCACACCAGGCGGTAGACCGGGTACCAGTCGTTGAGTGCAGTCTGAAACACCTGTGGCGCAGTGTCGGTGGAGATACCCTCGGTGCGGCTGGCCGCCTCGATCAGCATGGCGTGCACTTGGCGCCACGGGGTGTCATAGCCAATGGTGACCGTGGTGTCCAGCACAAACCCTGCGCCAGGCACGGTGCGGGAGTAATTCTTGGTAGTGGCCCCCAAAATGCTGGCATTGGAGATGGTGAGCTCTTCGCCCAGCCCGGTGCGGATGCGGGTGGTGAAAATGCCCATTTCGGTAACGGTGCCTTCATGCTCAGCCAGACGCACATACTCGCCCTTGCGAAAGACCCGGCCATAGGTGAGGATCAAACCGCTGGCCGCCTGGCCCACCAGGTTGGATGCGCCAAGCGACAGCATCAGGCCCAGCAGCACGGAAAGCCCTTTGAAAGCTTCAGTCTGCGAGCCTGGCAGGTACGGATAGGCCATGGCCACCGCAAACAGCCACACAACCACTTTGGCAATGCGTTGGGTGGGGAGCACCACGTCTGCATCCAACCATTGCAGGCGGACCACGCCACTTTGCACCCTGGCAAAAAAGCGCCCCAATGCCTGGGTGATGAGGTAAGCGAGGTAAAAAATCAACAGTGCGGTCAACAGCTCGGGTATGGATTCAACAGCCGCAGAAAAGATCGGCATGACCAGGCTCAACAAGTAGCTGTTGAGCGATTCTCCCCAGGCACGCGTGAACGGGAAGCTCCGCAGCACGAAGCTCAGCCATTCCACCGTCATCAACAGCACCAGTGCACGGTACACCAGTGTGAGCGCCAGTTGCACGAAACGGGTCATTCGGTCGCGCTGCAACAGGGGAACACCACCCACATGCACTTTGGCGGTGTGCCGGTCGGCCAGTGCTACCAGTTGGCCCAACAGCGCCTGTCGGGCACGCGCTGCCATCCACAGCAGCAGGCCATACAAAGCGGTACCGGCCATTGCAAGTGCCAATGCGCGCGACAGTGTCTCCAGATTGCGGCTTTCCGAACTTTCGCGGATGGCAACCGTCAGTGCCGCTGCGGCGCGCTGCGCGGCTTGATCCAGCGTCTCTTCGCGTGCGGGGTCCATATCGCCCGGCGTCACAACAAAACTGGTGGCTCCATTGATCTGGACCTCCATTCCGGCTGCGCCAGACTTCACGCTGACCGCATGGGGACCGGGTAGCTCCAGCTGGGCATTGATACGGGTATGTGCGCGTTTGGAACGATCCAGCGCCGATACACCCAGCAAAGATCCCCGAAAAACAAAGATCGGCCGACTGAAAAGAACCAACTTGCTTGCCGGGGCAACGGTTGATGATTCAGAAATCTTGGCAGCCGCAGGCTCGGCGACGGCCTGTGCACAGGCAGTGAAACCCAACAGGCTGAGGAAAAGAGCGAAGAAGAAGTGGCGCATGCCACCATTGTTACCCAATCAAAACCAACAGCCGTACTCTTGCGGCAAGCTGATATAACCCGTGGAGTTTTCTTCCTATCCCAGGCACTTCTATGACCGTCTTGCACCAGCCGATTCTGCGCTCGCTGGCACTTGTCCTTTGTTTTCTGTCGTCCACTGCTTGGGCGGCAGATCGCCCCAAGGTCGGCCTGGTGTTGGGCGGCGGTGGAGCCCGCGGTGCCGCCCACATTGGCGTACTGGAAGAAATGGAGCGCCTGCGGATCCCGGTGGACTGCGTGGCCGGCACCAGCATGGGCGCCCTGGTGGCAGGGGCCTGGGCTTCCGGACTGGATGCCGCCACACTGCGCAAAGAAATGGCCAAGGCCGACTGGAACGACCTTTTTCAGGACAACCCCGGCTACAACGACGTGACTTACCGCAGCAAGCGGATAGCCAAACGCTACTTGCCCGGCAGCGAGGCCGGCGTCAAGTCCGGCGGGCTGGTCACGCCACCGGGTGTGGTGTCAGGCCAAAAAATCAAACTGTTCTTTAACCAGCTCGTGCAATCGGATCGCAGCGAGCGCCTTATCGAAGAGTTGGCTTTGCCCGTGTCGATTATTGCAACCGACATAGGTACCGGCGCGCGTGTGGCATTCCGCCAGGGCAGCCTATCGCTGGCGATGCGGGCCAGCATGTCGGTACCTGGCTTGATGGCGCCTCTAGAGTATGAGGGGCGCAAGCTGGTGGACGGTGGCCTGGTGGACAACTTGCCGATCCAGGAGGTGCGCAACCTCTGCGGTGCCGACATTGTGATTGCGGTCAACGTTGGATCGCCCTTGCTGGCGCCTAACGAGATCAGTGGTCTGGTGAGCATTTCGACCCAGATGGTGTCCATCCTGACCGAGCAAAACGTGACGCGATCCTTGTCATTGCTTCGGGAAGACGACATTTACATCAAACCAGACTTGACCGGGCTTACCGCCGCGCAGTTCGAACGCAGCGCAGAAGCTGCGGACCGTGGCTTGGCCGCAGCCCAGACCACCACTGCCTTGCAGGCACTCTCTGTAGACCCACAAACTTATGCAGGCTGGCGCCAGCGTTGGACGCCCCTCAACCAGCCGCTGCCCACCGTGGATGCGATAGAAATCGTCGGTCTCCAGACCGTGAATCCTGCTGCCATTGACCGCTATCTGGAGCAGCTCCCCGGCCAGCGCCTGGACGTCCCCCAACTCAACCGCAACCTGCTGCGCGCCTATGGCGATGGCTACTACGAGCGCGTGGACTACACCTTGGTGCGAAAGGGCGACCAAGAGGTGCTGCGCATCATGCCGGTAGAGAAGTCTTGGGGGCCTGACTACTTGCGTCTAGGAATCAACCTGAACAGCACCCTCACGGGGCGGTCCACCTACAGCCTGCGGGCTGCCTACCAAAAGACCTGGCTCAACGCGCTGGGTGGCGAATGGTTGGCGTCGGCAGAGCTGGGTTCCAACACGGGAATCAGCGGCGAGTTTTACCAGCCACTGGATCCTGCTCAGCGCTATTTTGTGGATGCAGCCGCATCCATCCGGCGCGAAAGCCTTGCACTCTTTGGCAACGACCTTCGCATTTCGGACTACCGCAACAGCATCGCGCGACTGGACCTGACTGCCGGCATCAACCTGGGCATGACTGGGCAAACCCGCCTCGGTTGGCGCAATGAGCGCCAAACCGTGGAAATAGAGACCGGGCTTCCCATTCTGTCCGACGAGCCGTTGCAAATTCGCGGCTGGCTGGCCAGCTGGGAAACCGACCAGAAAAACCAGTTGCACATCGCCACCACCGGCTGGTCTGGCAAGGGCAGCCTGTTTGAATCACTCAACGGCAACTACAACCTGCTGAACCTGAACATGGAGGGCTCCTACCAACTTGCAGACTGGGTGCTGGGGGTGCGTGGCAACTATGCGGGATCAACCTATGGCAAGCTTCCGGTACAACAAATGGGGCGGCTGGGCGGTTTTCTAAACCTGTCCGGTTTTGCCAGCGACCAGTTACTGGGCGACAGGGTCAGCTACGGCCACATCCGTGCAGAGCGCATTGTGGGGCGCATGCCAACGGGCCTGACCGGTGATCTGCGGGTGGGCATAGCCTTTGAGTTGGGCAAGGTCGCCGACCCGGTGTCTGAACCGCGCCGCACGGGCCTGCTCAACTCAACAGTCATCTACATGCGTGGTGAAACACCGTTTGGCCCTGCCTATATCGGGCTGGGACAGTCTAGTAGCGGGCCGGTCAACGCCTACCTGTTTATCGGCACGCCTTGACCTGTTTACATGAACCGGTCCAATATCTTCTTGCTTCTGGCATCCAGCGCAAACTGGTCACGCACCAGGTATTGAATGCCATGCGAGTCCGAGATCAGCAAGGTGCCATCGGTGCCAATGCGGCGGATGTCTTCATCACCCTTCAACACGAAATCGGTGTCACCACGGTCGGTTTCCACCGTCCAGGTGCAAGGTGTAGAGAAACTGGTCACCGACACAATCGTACTGATCACTGGCATGAATTCGCGACTGGCCAGCTCGGTGCGGATCAGCGTCTGGGCCGGCTCGGCCACTGCGCTCAAGGCCTCAATCCATGCCACCTCGTGGCCATCGGTATCCACCATGGAAATGCCGACTTCGGGCGACTGGATAGGAAAGGCCCGCACCGGAACGACACCTGCAAAATCCTCGCCCTGTGCATTGGTCAGGATTAGCTTGCCAAAGGTATCGCGCTGGAGCGTCCAGCCGCTGGTAATCACAATGCTTTGCTCGTTCATTTCTCGGAAGCGTCCATGTCAACGTCCATATTGCGGGCCTGGGCCTGGTACAGGTTGAAGTAGGCACCTTCGGCTGCCATCAACACATCATGCGACCCCTCTTCCACCACACGGCCACGGTCCAGCACCACCAATCGGTCGGCCCGGTGCAAGGTGGACAGGCGGTGGGCAATGGCGATGGTGGTGCGGCCCTTCACCAAGTTCTCCAGCGCCTTCTGGATTTCTTTCTCGGTCTCGGAGTCCACAGACGATGTGGCCTCGTCCAAAATCAGAATGCGCGGGTCGATCAACAAGGCGCGTGCGATGGAGATGCGCTGGCGCTCACCACCCGACAGGCCCTGGCCCCGCTCACCCACCATGGAGTCATACCCCTGGGGCAGGCGCAAGATGAATTCGTGTGCATGGGCCGCGCGTGCCGCGGCAATGATCTCGGCGCGCGTGGCATCGGGCTTTCCATAGGCGATGTTTTCAGCAATCGTGCCAAAGAACAAAAACGGCTCCTGCAGGACCAGACCGATGTTCTGGCGATAGTTTGAAATGGCATAGGCCCGTATGTCCACGCCGTCCACCAGGATCGCACCTTCGGATACGTCGTAAAAGCGGCAGATCAGATTGACCAGCGTGCTCTTGCCCGAGCCGCTGTGGCCGACCAGGCCAATCATTTCTCCGGGCTCAATGGTCAGGCTGATACCACGGTTCACCTCGCGGTTGCCATACCGAAAGCCCACATCGCGCACCTCGATGCGCCCCTGCACCTTGCCCATGGCCACAGGTTGTGCGGGCTCGGGCACACTGGAGACATGGTCCAGAATGTCAAAGATGCGCTTCGCGGCCGAGGCGGATTTTTGCGTGACGGACACAATGCGGCTCATTGAATCCAGTCGCCCATAAAAGCGGCTGATGTAGGCAATGGCCATCAACAGCATACCCACCGTAATCTTTCCGTTGGACACCTGCCAGATACCAAAGGCCCAAACGACCAGTAAGCCGATTTCGGTTAGCAGCGACACGCTGGGCGAAAACAGCGACCAGATCTTGTTGATACGGTCGTTGACAACCAGGTTGTGCTGGTTGGCCTCGCGAAAGCGCTTGGCTTCACGCTGCTCTTGCGCAAAGGCCTTGACCACCCGGATGCCGGGAATGGTATCGGCCAGCACATTGGTCACTTCGCCCCACACGCGATCGATTTTTTCAAAGCCTGTTCGCAGGCGGTAACGCACGAAGTGGATCATCCAGCCGATAAAGGGCAACGGCACGAGTGTGATCAGGGCCAAATACGGGTCCATCGTGAACAGGATGACCGCCGTCATCACGATCATGACCACATCACTGGCAAAGTCGGTCAGGTGCAGCGACAGGTAGACGGCGATGCGGTCACTCTCACTGCCCACGCGGGACAACAAATCGCCGGTGCGTTTGCCGCCGAAGTATTCCAGAGAGAGCTTCAGTAGGTGTTCGTAGGTGGTGGTGCGCAAATCAGCTGCAATGCGCTCAGACACCAGGGCCAGCACATAGGTCTTGCCCCAGCTGAGCACCCATGCCATGAGGCCAGCGCCCAGCAAAGCCGCCAGGTAAAAGAAAATGGTGCTTGGGGGAACCGTCTGGCCACTCTGCAAGGGGATCAGCACCTTGTCCACCAATGGCGCGGTCAGATAGGGTGGCACCTGGTGGGCTGCCGTACCCAGCAGCATCAGCACAAAGCCCAGAATCAGTTGGGCCTTGTACGGTTTGGCAAAGCGCCACAGGCGAAACAACGTCCAGGTCGAGGGCGGCGTATGGACCACCTTGGTGCAAATGGGACACTCTTCCTGGTCGGCTTCCAGCGGGGCCTTGCAGCTGGGGCACACGTTTTGCAGGACTTGGGCCAGGGGTTTGCCCGAGACATAACTGTCCAGCTGGGCCTGAAATTGCTTGGTCAGGCGGATGGCGTACAGGTTTTGCGTGAGTGTGAAGCGCCAGGTCGCCAGCAGACCCTTGGCGTCCACCAGGTTCAGGTGGCCTACGCCAGCATGGTCATGGTGGCGCAGTTCCAAGCCTTCACGGTAGGCCCATTCCTGCCAGACGCTGGCTCCGGCCGCACGGCTGAGCAGGCGCTGGTTGGTGATGACCAACAGACTGGGCACAAAGTGCAGCCTGTCATCAAGGTCAACCTCCAGTGCCGCCAAAACGTTCTCTTGGGGTCGAAGCTGTGATTCCGCGGCTTCGCGCCAACGGACAGAGATATCACCCGTCTGGGCACTCTCGGATGGAACAACAAGGGTCATGGGTACAGCAGAATGGTCGCAGAATGGTCGATTACTTAGAACCAGAAACCGGGTGCAATGCGATTGCAGCAAGCTGCATACTTTACGATACTCGGTTTGGAACACTTTGACCCAAATTCACGGTGGATAGGGTCAGATGAGAATACACAACGCGGTCAGCACCACATTGGTGGACTGGCCCACTGAAAAGCAGCCATGACGGACCAGAAAAAGATAGCAATTCTGCAGGTAACACACCTGCGCGGCCCCAACATCTGGACCTACCGCCCGGTCATCGAGGCCTGGTTGGACATTGGGCAGTTGGAAGATTACCCCTCCAACACCATCGAAGGCTTCTATGAACGCTTGACCGGTTTCCTGCCCAGTCTGGTCGAACACCACTGCAGCCCGGGTGTGCGCGGCGGTTTCCTGCAGCGCGTGAAGGAAGGCACATACGCGGCACATATCGTGGAACACGTGACGCTGGAACTGCAAAACCTGGCCGGCATGCGCACCGGCTTTGGCAAGGCGCGGCAGACTTCCAAGCGTGGCGTCTACAAGGTGGCATTTCGCACCCGCCAGGAGCAGGTAGGCCGGGAAGCGTTGATTGCCGGTCGCGACCTGGTGGAAGCTGCCATCAACAACACACCCTACGACGTAGACGCCATCGTTGCCCAGTTGCGCGAAAAAGTCGACGATTTGTGCCTGGGCCCCAGCACTGCGCACATTGTGGACGCCGCCACCGAGCGCCGCATTCCGTCCATCCGCCTGACTGAAGGAAACCTGGTGCAACTGGGCTATGGCATCAACCAGCGCCGCATCTGGACGGCTGAGACCGACCAGACCTCGGCCATTGCCGAAGAAATTGCCAGCGACAAGGACTTGACCAAGGCTCTGCTCAACTCCTGCGGTGTTCCGGTACCCGAAGGCCAATTGGTGCGCAGTGCGCAGGCAGCATGGGAAGCCGCACAAGATATTGGTGTGCCCGTGGTGCTCAAGCCCTACGACGGGAACCACGGGCGCGGTGTTTCGCTCAACCTGGTCACACAAAGTGATGTCGAGGCGGCCTATGCCCTGGCCCATCGCAAGGGTGGCGGCAGCAGCGTGATCGTTGAAAAATACATTCCCGGAACCGAGCATCGCGCCCTGGTGGTGGGCCGCCAGGTTGTGGCCGTGGCCCGCGGTGAAACACTGTGGGTGGTGGGCGATGGCGTCTCCACCATCGACCAACTGGCCAATGCCCAGATCAACACCGACCCGCGCCGCGGAACCGGCGAGGAGTTCCCGCTCAACGTCATCGTTCCCAGCGAAACGGGCGAGGTCATTCTGGAGCTGGAACGCGCGGGCCTGACCCCGCAATCCGTTCCCGCCAAGGACCAGCGGGTGCTGATCCAGTCCAACGGCAATGTGGCCTTCGACATCACCGACCAGGTGCACCCCAGTGTGGCAGCTGCCGCTGCCTTGGCCGCACGAGTGGTGGGTCTGGACATTGCTGGCGTGGACATGGTGCTGGAAGACGCATCCAAACCCCTGCACGCACAGCGTGCGGCTGTCATCGAGGTAAATGCCAGCCCAGGCCTGCTGGCCCACATCAAACCCGCTGAAGGCCAAGGCCGCCCTGTGGGCAAGGCCATTATTGAACACCTGTTTGGCATGGACCGTGACGGCCGCATTCCCATTGTGGGCATAACCGGCACACAGAAGACAGGGCGTATCGCCCGCATGGTGGCCTGGTTAGCCCACATCAGCGGCAAACATGTGGGCCTGGCCTGCAGCGAAGGCCTCTACCTGGATGGCCGGCAGGTGGATGCCAGGGACTGCGCCCACTGGGAGGCTGGCCAGCGCCTGCTGATCAACCGTTCGGTGCAAGCCGCGGTATTCGAGAACGGCAGCCAAACCATCCTGGCCGAAGGCTTGGCCTATGACAAGTGCTCGGTGGGCGTGGTTACCGATGTGAGCTGGAACGAATCCCTGGTGCCGTTTGATATTCTGGATGCCGAACAGGCCTACAAGGTCGCCCGCACACAGGTCGATGTGATCCTGCCCACGGGCACCGCGGTACTGAATGCGGCCGACCCCCAGGTGGTGGAAATGGCCGAATTGTGCGACGGCAAAGTCATTTTCTACGGCATGGATGGAAACAGCACCGTCCTGGCCCAACACCGCTCTGGCGGTGAACGTGTGGTCTTTGTGCGCGATGACCAAATCGTGCTGGCCCAGGGTACGCAAGATATTGCGCTGCTGCCGTTGGCGTCCCTCAAACCCGCCAAGGCTTCCCAACCCGAAATGGTGATGGCTGCCGTGGCGGCGGCATGGGCTTTGAATATCCCGCCCGAACGGATTGGCGCTGGCCTGCGGACCTTCGAGTCCAACCCCAAAAAAA
>CAUPQG010000042.1:0-15704 GCA_963513355.1 uncultured Rhodoferax sp.
GATGGCTGCCGTGGCGGCGGCATGGGCTTTGAATATCCCGCCCGAACTGATTGGCGCTGGCCTGCGGACCTTCGAGTCCAACCCCAAAAAAAACCTTACTGATTGATACACCATGGAAGTAACCCGCGTCCGAGCTTTGCGTGGCCCCAATTTGTGGAGCCACCATACTGCCATACAGTCCATCGTGTCTTGCGATTCGCAGGAGCGCGATATTGGAAAAATATCCGGGTTTGAGGAGCGTCTGCGCGCACGGTTTCCCGAGATCAGCCCGTTCCAACCTACCGGCCATGACGACTCCATACCCATGGTCCATGTGCTGGAGTTGGCGGCCCTGGGACTGCAAGCCCAAGCAGGTTGCCCGGTCACTTTCAGTTGCTGCACGCCTACGGTAGATGCAGACGTCTACCAACTGGTCGTCGAGTACAGCGAAGAACCCGTAGGACGTCTGGCCATGGACCTGGCCCAGGCACTTTGCCAGTCAGCACTGGATGACACACCTTTCGATCTGACCGATGCCCTGACCCAGTTGCGCGATCTCGATGAAGACGTACGCCTGGGGCCCAGCACCGGTTGCATCGTCGATGCCGCCGTGGCCCGCGGCATTCCCTTCAGCCGTATGACCGAAGGCAGCATGGTGCGTTTTGGCTGGGGCAGCAAACAAAGACGCATTCAGGCCGCTGAGATAGACGCAACCAGTGCGATCGCGGAAGCCATTGCGCAAGACAAAGACCTGACCAAAAAGTTGCTGGCTGCCGCCGGTGTGCCTGTTCCAGCCGGGCGTGAGGTGAGCGATTCCGAAGATGCCTGGGTGGCTGCCTGTGAGATTGGCCTGCCCGTCGTGGTCAAGCCCAAAGACGGCAACCAGGGCAAGGGCGTCACGGTCAACATCACAACCAAGGAACAACTGGTCAAGGCCTATGCGACGGCCACAGAGTTCCGAGACGACATTCTGGTCGAACGCTACATGCCGGGCAACGATTTTCGCCTGCTAGTCGTTGGTGACAAGCTGGTGGCCGCCGCACGTCGTGACCCTCCCAAAGTGGTGGGGGATGGGGTTCACACCATCACCGAACTGGTTCACCAGGTAAACCAGGACCCCCGCCGTGGCTCCGGCCACTCAACCTCGCTCACCAAGATTCGCATTGACGATATCGCCCATGCCTGCCTGGCCAGCCAGGGCTTTACGGCCGACGCCATCCCCGCCAAAGGCCAGCGCGTCAACCTGCGCAACAACGCCAACCTGTCCACCGGCGGCTCCGCCACCGATGTGACCGATGACGTTCACCCCGAGGTGGCAGCCCGCGCAGTGGCAGCGGCCCATATGGTGGGTCTGGATATTTGTGGCGTGGACCTGGTGTGCGACAGCATCCTGCGGCCCATCGAAGAACTGGGTGGCGGCATTGTGGAAGTCAACGCGGCCCCCGGCCTGCGCATGCATTTGAGCCCGTCTTTCGGCAAAGGCCGGGCGGTGGGAGAGGCCATCATTTCCAGCTTGTTCAAAAACGGGCAAAACGGCCGCATTCCCATCGTGGCGGTAACCGGCACCAATGGAAAGACAACCACGGTGCGCCTGATCTCGCACCTGCTCACGCAAAACGGCCTGTGTGTGGGCATGACCAATACCGACGGTGTCTACGTGGGCGGCAATGTCATCGACACGGGTGACTGCAGCGGCCCCAAGAGTGCACGCAGTGTGCTACTCCACCCTGATGTGGACGCAGCCGTACTCGAAACAGCGCGCGGCGGAGTACTGCGCGAAGGTCTGGCCTTTGACCGTTGTGACGTGGCAGTGGTCACCAACGTCGGCAGCGGTGACCACCTGGGCCTCAATTACATCACCACCGTGCAAGATCTGGCCGTGCTCAAGCGCGTGATCGTGCAAAACGTTTCACCGAATGGCGTGGCCGTGCTCAATGCAACCGACCCAACCGTGGCAGCCATGGCCAGCAAGTGCAGGGGTTCAGTCACTTTCTTTGCCGTCGACAAGTTCCACCCGGTGATGGCGACACACCGTGCCCAGGGGCAGGCCGTTGTATATGTCGAGAACGGCCACATTGTGGCGAGCAAGGGCGACACACAACAGACCATCGCACTGGCCGCCATTCCCATCACCATGGGTGGCCTGATTCCATTCCAGGTTGAAAATGTAATGGCCTCTGTGGCTGCCGCGTGGGCCTTGGGGCTGGACTGGGACACCATCCGCAAGGGGCTGTCCAGCTTTTCCAATGACACGCACAACGCCCAAGGCCGGTTTAATTTCTTCAAGTACCGCGGTGCAACGGTCATCGCCGACTACGGCCACAACCCTGATGCCATGATTGCCCTGGTACAGGCTGTACAGACCATGCCGGCAACCCGCCGGTCAGTCGTCATCAGCGGTGCGGGGGACCGGCGCGACCAGGACATCCGGCAGCAAACCGAAATTCTGGGCGATGCCTTTGACGAAGTCATCCTCTACGAAGACCAATGCCAGCGCGGACGACGGGACGGCGAAGTCATCGCCCTGCTGCGCCAGGGCCTGGCACACGCACGTCGCACCACACAGACTTCGGAAATCAAGGGTGAGTTTCTGGCCATAGACACCGCCATGGACAAGCTGGCGGCTGGTGAACTGTGCCTGATTCTGGTGGACCAGGTGGAAGAAGCCCTCGCGCATATCGCCGCCAAGGTTAACAAGGGCTAGTAAAAGCCCCTCCCACGGTCGCTCACTTGGTGTGGCTTCCTGCCCCCAAAAGGGCAGTGTTTGGCAAAACCCCAAGTCCACACCTTGGGGCGGCCCGGCAGTGAAACCTAAACGCCCTCTGCGGTGGGGCCGCGCCCCATCAGGGCGGCCACCGCTTGCGCGGGTTGCAGGTGTCCATCCAGCAAGTCCACGACACACCGGGCGATTGGCATGTCAACGCCCAAGCTAGCTGCGCGCTGTACCACGGTGCGGGCGCTGTACACACCTTCGGCCACATGACCCAGCGAATCAATGGCCTGCTCCAGGGTCTGGCCTTGGGCCAACGCCTGGCCAACGCGGCGGTTGCGCGACAAGTCCCCGGTTGCGGTCAATACCAGATCACCCAGCCCGCTCAGGCCCATAAACGTCTCGGCCTTGGCACCTAACGCCAGGCCCAGGCGGGTCATCTCGGCCAGCCCACGCGTTACCAGCGCCGCACGGGCATTGAGTCCCAGCTGAAGGCCGTCACACAGACCAGTTGCAATGGCCAGCACGTTTTTGACCGCGCCACCGACCTCTACACCCACCACATCGTCATTGGCATACACGCGCAGTGTGGAACTATGAAAGGCTGAGACCAAGGCTTCACGCACGGTAGCGTCGCCACTGGCTGCCACCAGGGCCGTCGGTTTGCCCAATGCCACTTCTTGCGCAAAACTGGGGCCACTCAACACGCCAGCACGCAGGCCGCGGGCGACCTGAGCCTGGATTTCATGGCCCATCAGCCCGGGTGCAGCGCCGATTCCGGCTTCAAAACCCTTGCACAACCATGCCACGGCGGCATTGCAGTCTTTCACCTCAGCGAGCAGACCCCGCAGGCCCGCCATGGGGGAAGCAAGAATCACCAAATCATTGGCGTTTAGGTCAGGCAGCAGTGTTCGCAAGATCTGGTTGCTGATCTGCAAGCCGGCCGGCAGGGGAATGTCAGGCAAATAACGCTGGTTTTCGCGGCTCTGCTGCAAGGCCAGCGCCTGGGCCGCATCGCGCACCCAAAGGGTCACGGCGTGCGGCGTTGCGGCATTGCGACTGGCGTTGACGGCCAACGCCGTGCCCCAGGCACCACCCCCAATTACTATTATTTTCATAGCACAAGAAGCAATAAGTACGGGGGCTAGAGGGCGATTTCGCCCAATGGCTTACTGTGTCAGCGCGCTGGCAGGTGCGTTGGCCGAGGCGGCTGCCTGGGCTTGTTGCTGCTGCTCGTACATGGCCTGGAAGTTGATTTCGGTCAGGTGCACGGGTGGGAAACCGCCGCGTTGAATCAGGTCAGCCACATTGCCACGCAGGTAGGGGTAGACGATCTGGGGGCAAGCGATGCCCATCAGGGGACCCATTTGGTCTTGGGGCACGTCGCGAATTTCGAAAATTCCAGCTTGTTTGGCTTCGACCAGGAAGACGGTCTTGTCCTTGATTTTGGTGTGCACGGTGGCCGTCACAGCAACTTCAAAAATGCCATCGGCCACGGGCGAGGCTTCCACACCCAGTTGGATGTCTACGGAAGGCTGCTCTTGCTCCAGCAGGATGGCAGGGGAATTGGGTTGCTCCAGTGAAGCCTCTTTGAGGTAAACACGTTGGATCTGGAACACGGGGTTTGCAGGAGTCTGGTCGGACATAAAAAACAGTCTTTCAAAGTAAAACAATGCCCGCCCAAAAACACTCCGGGCAGGCCAGTAACGGTTATTAACGGAAATTTCGTCAACTAAAGATTATCTCAGGCCGCCAAGACAGTTCTTCAAGGGCAGCTTGCGTAGGGGTCATCCCTAGGTAGCTTGGAGCAGAGGCAACAAACCACCTTGGCTATCCAGTGCCATCAGGTCATCACAGCCACCAACGTGTGTGTCGCCAATAAAAATTTGCGGCACGGTGCGCCGCCCGGTGATCTCCATCATTTTCACCCGCTCCTGGGGTAGGCTGTCGACCCGGATTTCATCGATGCTTTCCACCCCTTTGGACAGCAGAATGCGTTTGGCCTGCACGCAATAGGGGCAGACCGCCGTGGTGTACATCTTTACAGTTTGCACAGCATCACCCCTTTTCAACTGGCAGATTGGCTGCTTTCCAGCCCACCAAGCCACCAGCCAGGTTTTGAGCTTTCTCATATCCCAGCTTTTTGGCAACAGCCACGGCACGACCAGACCGGGCCCCTGACTGACACACCAGTATCAGAGGCAGTGCCTTGTTTTTGACGGCGTTGCCGAGTTTGCTCTCCAAATCCGCCAAGGGAATATTTTTGGCTCCGCCCACATGACCGGCGGCAAACTCCGCGGGTTCGCAAACGTCCACAACCACGGCTTTTTCGCGGTTAATGAGTTGAACCGCAGCAGCCGGTTCAAGGCCAGCAGCGGCAGCACCCTGGATCAGCGGCCAAAAAAGCATTGCGCCGGATGCTATGGCAACTGCAATCAGCATCCAGTTATCGAGAATGAATTTCACTTTATTCCTTGTAAGTTAGCGAGCGATCAACCCGCCATTTTAGAATGCTGGCTGCTTATCCGCCCGACCCCGCTCGTTATCCCTGCAATTACCGTTACACCATGTACAAACTAGTTCTCGTTCGCCACGGCGAATCCACCTGGAATCTCGAAAACCGCTTCACCGGCTGGACCGACGTAGATCTGACACCCACTGGCATCGAACAGGCAAAGAGCGCCGGTCGCCTGCTCAAGACCGAAGGCTACGAATTTGACGTGGCCTATACCAGTGTGCTCAAGCGCGCTACCCGCACGTTATGGCATTGCCTGGATGAAATGGACCGCACCTGGCTTCCGGTGGTGCACTCTTGGCGCCTGAACGAGCGCCATTACGGTGCTTTGCAGGGCCTGAACAAGATCGACATGGCCAAACAATACGGCGATGCCCAGGTCCTGCAGTGGCGCCGCAGCTATGACACACCGCCCCCCGCACTTGAGCCCACCGATAGCCGCAGCGAGCGTGGTGACCTGAGGTATGCCAAGCTGGACCCCACGCAAGTACCGCTGACCGAGTGCCTGAAAGACACCGTTGCCCGTGTGATGCCGTTCTGGAATGAAGCCATTGCCCCGGCCATTTTGGGTGGCCAGCGTGTGCTGGTGGCTGCACACGGCAATTCGATCCGCGCCTTGGTCAAGTACCTGGACAATATTGGCGACGACGATATCGTGGGCGTGAACATCCCTAACGGCATTCCGTTGGTATACGAACTGGACGCTGCGCTCAAACCCATCCGCCATTACTACCTGGGCGATGCCGAAGCAGCTGCCAAGGCAGCCGCCGCAGTGGCATCACAAGGCAAGGCCTGAAAAGGGCCGGGAAATGCGGCACTTTCGCCGCATTTCCCGCGTTAACCGCGCGGCAACAACAGGAACTCGCCACAAGCCACCACCTCCAAGGTGTATATTGAAGTGGCACTGGAACATATATGGGTCAAAAACTGAAAATTGCGGGCTGGATTGGTTTGGGCGTCATGGCGGGCGCGTTGACCACGGTCTCGCTGCAGACCGTAGCCCGCAGCACGCTGGCGCCACTCCCGCTCGAAGAATTGCAACAACTTGCAGCTGTATTCGGAATGGTCAAAAGCGACTATGTCGAACCGGTGGACGAGAAAAAACTTATCACCGAAGCCATTGCCGGCATGGTGGCCAGCCTGGACCCCCACTCCCAGTACTTTGACAAAAAATCGTTCAAGGAATTCCGCGAGGGCACCTCGGGGCGATTTGTCGGCGTAGGCATTGAGATCACCCAGGAAGACGGCCTGGTCAAGGTGGTATCCCCGATTGAAGGTTCTCCCGCCTTTCGGGCTGGTATCAAGACCAATGACTTGATCACCCGCGTGGACGATACCGCAGTCAAGGGTTTGACCCTGAACGAAGCCGTCAAGCGCATGCGCGGCGAGCCCAATACGCAGGTAGTGCTGACTATCTTTCGCAAAGACGAAAACCGCACCTTCCCCGTGAACATCATCCGGGAAGAAATCAAGCAGCAATCGGTGCGCGGCAAAATTGTTGAACCAGGCTACGGCTGGATTCGGGTCAGCCAGTTCCAGGAGCAGACTGTTGAAGATTTCGCCAAGAAGATTGACGAAATGTACAAACAGGATCCCCATATCAAAGGCTTGGTGCTGGATCTGCGCAACGACCCCGGAGGCCTGTTGAATGCGGCTGTGGCGGTTTCTGCGGCGTTCCTGCCGGAGAATGTGACGGTGGTCTCCACCAACGGCCAGACCGCGGACAGCAAACAAATCCTGAAAGCCACTGTACGGGACTACCTGGGGCGCGACGGTTCAGACCCACTCAAGAAGTTGCCCGCAGGTCTGAAGAAAGTCCCGCTGGTCGTATTGGTCAACGAAGGCTCCGCATCGGCAAGTGAAATTGTGGCGGGCGCCCTGCAAGACCATAAACGCGCTGTTTTGATGGGTAGCCAAACCTTTGGCAAAGGCTCGGTGCAAACCTTCCGCCCGCTGGGCCCCGATACCGGCCTGAAAATCACTACATCACGCTATTACACCCCCAGTGGCAAATCCATACAAGCCAAGGGCATCGTGCCCGATGTGATGATTGACGAGACCGAGGAAGGCAGCCCCTTTGCGGCGCTGCGCACCCGCGAGGCAGACCTGGGCAAACACCTGGGCAGTGGCCAAGGTGAAGAGGTGAAAGATGCGTCGCGTGAAAAAGCGCGCGACGAGGCTCTCAAGCGGCTGGAGGAAGAATCCCGTAAGCCTGCGTCCGAGCGCCGCCCTCCCGAATTTGGTTCCGAAAAGGACTTCCAGCTGCAGCAAGCCCTGAACCAGCTGAAGGGACGCCCCGTCCTGGTCAGCAAGACCCAGGTGGAACGCAAGGAAGAGCCCAAGGACAATTGATACCATGAACCGGTCGCTCTTGACAGCCCATGGATGACTCTCAACTGCTGCGCTATTCGCGGCATATTTTGCTGGACGAAATTGGGATCGAAGGTCAAGAACGCATCCTCCAGGCACGGGCGCTGGTCATAGGTGTTGGCGGCCTGGGTTCACCGGTTGCCTTGTACTTGGCCACAGCGGGTGTCGGCCATCTCACCCTGGTAGACCACGACACGGTGGATCTGACCAATTTGCAACGGCAGATTGCCCATACTGAAGCCAGAGTGGGGCAACCCAAGGTGGAATCGGCTCGCCAAGCCTTGCTGGCCATCAACCCACAACTCCGGGTTACCGCCTTAGCCGAGCGCGCAGATACCGCAAGCTTGGCAGCCCTGGTGGCCGATGCCGATGTTGTACTGGACTGCAGCGACAACTTCACTACCCGCCAAGCCATCAATGCAGCATGTGTGCACCACGGTGTACCACTGGTCTCTGGCGCCGCCATCCGGTTCGACGGGCAATTGGCCGTGTACAACCCGACGGACTCCAGTTCACCCTGCTACGCCTGCGTGTTTCCGCCAGATGCTGACTTTGAAGAAACCCGCTGCGCAACCATGGGTGTATTCGCGCCGCTGGTCGGCATTATCGGGAGCATGCAAGCTGCTGAAGCACTCAAGCTGCTCAGTGGATCGGGGCAACCGGCAGTGGGACGTTTGCTGATGCTGGACGGGCGCAACATGGGTTGGAACGACATCCGCCTGCCCCGCAACCCCAACTGCACAGTGTGCGGAAAGCCGCACTGAGGCTTCGTACCCAGTTCACTGGTAGCGCAGGAATTGCAGGGCAAAGGCGCCGCAAATGCACCCAAGTGCCGACCACATTGTGTGACAAGATGAAAGCAGTTCCTGTTATGCTTTATCGGCACAGCTTCATCCTTTACAGTGGCCACTCAAAAGTCCCCTCAACCCATTGACTTGCAGCAGCTGCAATTGGATGATGCACGCGCCTTGCTGGACCATGGCATGTTGACTGCACTGCCTTCGTTGCAGGAGTCGCCCCTGGACTACCTGCAGGGTGTCATCAACGGTTTGTGTGAGTTGTCGCTCAAAGACCCATTGACGGGTCTAGGCAACCGCCGACACTTTCGCGCAGTGCAAGAAAGGACCATTGACGGTGTGGCCCGATCGGGCGATTCGGCCCTCTTGTTGATGCTGGATATTGACCACTTCAAGAAGGTCAATGACACACACGGACACCAGGCCGGCGACCAGGTTTTGCAGGCCATTGCCAAATGCATTGCCAGTTGTGTGCGCCCCATGGATACAGTGGCTCGTTACGGTGGTGAAGAGTTTTCTGTTGTTCTTCCCAATTGCCACACGTCTTTTGGCGAGACCGTTGCTGAGCGCATCCGCGCCACGATTGAGGCCCTGGTCATCACCATTTCACCCACGCTCACCCTCAGGGTAACCGTCAGCGTGGGGGGCGCCTACGCGCCGGAGTGGGTGCGATCGACCGCAGCGTTGTGGACCGAACGCGCTGATGTGCAGCTGTACCGGGCCAAACGCGAGGGACGCAACCGCGTGTGCCTGGACCACCAGCAAGAAATTTTTGTCAGCGCAGAGGAAAAAAATCTGCTCTTTGGCCATCTCGCGCTGGGTGACCCGGCGTGGATTGAAAGTGTTTCCAGCGATGCACCGGGTAGTTCTGCCAACGGTGCCATGCAAAGGGTGAATTGATGGCTGACGTATTACCCCCCCCAATTCCCAGTGACGCGCCTGCGCCGGTGCCCTTGACCCCTATGGGTAAAGTGATTGCCGTGACCAGCGGCAAAGGTGGCGTAGGCAAGACCTTCGTGTCGGCCAACCTGGCCGCTGCACTGGCCAAGCTTGGCCTGCGTGTGCTGGTACTGGATGCCGACCTGGGCTTGGCCAACCTCGATGTGGTGCTCAATCTGTACCCCAAGCTCACGCTGCATGATGTATTCACCGGCAAAGCCAAGCTCGAGGAAGCCATTGTGCGTGCACCTGGCGGCTTTTCGGTCTTGTTGGCCGGCTCTGGCATGGTCGAATACTCGCGCCTGACACCTGAGGTTCGCAATGACTTTTTGCGCATCATGGGTGGACTGGTACCCCACTACGATGTCGTGCTGCTGGACACAGGTGCGGGCATCTCGGATGTGGTGCTTTTCGCTGTTTCGCTGGCGTCCGAGGTCATTGTTGTCGCCACACCAGAACCAACATCGTTGACCGATGCCTATGCCACGGTCAAGGTACTGGTAGGTCAGCAAAAACGCCAAACCATACGCATGGTCATCAACCAGACCGCCAGGCTGGGTGATGGTCGCGCCATCACCGTGCAGTTACAACAGGTGCTGGACCGGTTTGTAACGACTGAGCCAGGACGCCCCATCAAGCTGGTACATATGGGCGACATTCCTGCGGACCCCGCCGTTCGCCAAGCCATCATGCGCCGCCAGTTGCTGATGCAGACCACCCCCAGTTGCCCGGCCGCCATGGCCATTTCGCAGCTGGCGCTGAAGCTGGAAGAAACTGTGATTTCGCGCAACAAGTAAGCGCAAACAACGCCGGGTGAATTAGGCCGTCACAATCCAGCCTTCCAATGGGTCCATGTCCGCAGGCAGGCCATAGAGCAGAGCACCCTCCGAGTGCTTTCGGCTACCCCAGGCCGCCTGCACCAGACACAACACAGCATCCAGTACGTCACCCTTGGCATCGTCCACCAGGGCGTCGCGCTGCGCGTGTGTCAGCTTGAGGCGCAATCCCAACCTGGTTTGGCCAGCCTCCAGCGCAGTCAGCAAGTCCTTGCGGGCGATCAGGCGTTCAGGTGTTTGTTTGGACCGATCATCACTTTTGTAGCTGCGGCTACCGAGAAGTTCGCGCGCCAGGAGTCCGGGATAGGCCTCCAGCGCCACGCGCGGGTGTAGCGTTTGAATGTCATCAGGTGGTGGCATGTGGAGCCCAGGCATTGCTACTCCGGCATCCAACAACCGGGGAACACCGGCATGCAGCATGAACGCCACCGGAGGGTTGACCCACTTCATCGACGGACTGGAGCCCGCTGGTCGATCGCATGCCCGGTGTGCAAACTTGCCACCCACTGGACGGGCATTGCAAAAGCCGGCGAAGGCATCACGAATCTCCGCGCGGCTGAGGCTGACATAGTGTTGCATGCAAGCCTGCCAGTCCAGAGGCCAACCCAGTTTTTCCAGCAATTCCCGCGGCAGGCCGAACGGCAAGTCAAAACCTCCCACCCAGGCACGGGGCTGCTGCAGCCAGTTTTCGAAGTCCGTGAGCGACGGCAAAAATTCCAGTCTGTCCAGCACCACGACAGCCCCGCGTAGATGGCCTTGTGCCATCACAATGGGTTTGCTGCGTGTGGGCGCACTGGAAAAGTCACAACCGATCAGCATGGCAAGCCCCATTAGCCCAAAGCCAGCGCCATGACACCCGCTCCGATGCAGGCTGCACCCAGGAGCCGCGCCAAGCGGTCGCCCTCTCCCAGCAACTGTCCACCCAACAGGGCTGCAAACAACATGGACACCTCACGTGCAGGCGCCACATGGCTGAGTGGTGCAACCTGCATGGCATACAAAACCAACACATAGGAGATGGGACTGATGACTCCCACCACAGTGGCATATTTCCACTGGTCGCGCCACAACACACGCGCCTCCTGTGGTTTGCGCAGCACGGTGGGCAGCAAAAAGGCCAAGCGCACAAAGTTTCCGAAGTAGTCCACCAGGATAGGAGACATGAACACGATCTTGACCGCATACCCATCCACCACGGTGTAGCTGGCAATAAACACGCCTGTCAGCAGGCCGTACAACATGCCTTTGCGTACGCGTGTACGGTGCTCTGCGCCGTGGGTATTGCGAAACAGGCCAGGACCACCCGCGATCAGAAAGACGCCCAGAACCACGGCGACGATGCCGCCAAACCCCATGGCAGAGATGTGTTCTCCCAAAAACAGGATAGCCACCATGGACGAAAGCAATGGACCCGAACCCCGTGCCAAGGGGTAGACGACGGTCAGGTCAGCCTTGCGGTAACCGCGCAGCAGGATGACGAAATAAATGGTGTGCAACAGCCCGCTGGCGGCAATCAAAGACCATTCCAGTGCTCCCCACGATGGCACTTGTTGCCATCCCAGCCAAAGGCCCACGGGAGCCCAGAACACCATCATGACCAGGGAGCTGAAGCAGGAAAATCGCACATCGCCACCCGCCTTTTTGGCGGCGATGTTCCAGCTGGCATGGATCAGGCCGGCCAGAATGACCAGCGCCAGCGCACCCGGCGGCATGCCTTAAGGGATCACGCTCGACCGATGATGGAAGCGGTAGCCATCAATTCTTCGAGCAATGCCAACGAAACCTTGCCGGATACCGAATACGGGTCCAGCTCCGGTTTTTCAGCGTATTTCAACAGGATGTTGGTATTGATCTTGGACATATTGACCTGACCCATGGTCCAACCACCAAAGCGCCGCTCCGAGATTTCCTCGTAGTGGAGCAACACAACATCTTTGTGGCGCACGTCGCGCTGGATATGACCAAATAGTTCGCTGACGGGCATGCGCCCACCCTCAATGGCTTGCAGAAAAATACCGCCGCCGTAACACAAAATGCCCGTGATGCCGCAGGTCGGGTTGTAGTTGCGGGACTGGCTCAAAATCGCATCGATTGCCTCTGCGCTGGGGTCGACCGCGCGGCTCGCGTATAACAAACGTACCAACATGGGTTAGCCCTTCCGAGGAATCAAAGACAAAAACTCGCGACGCAAATTGGGGTCCTTCAGGAACACGCCGCGCATGACCGAGTTGATCATTTTGCTGTCCATGTCCTTGACGCCGCGCCAGGCCATGCAGTAATGGCTGGCTTCCATGACGATGGCCAAGCCATCAGGCTGGGTCTTTTCCTGGATCAGGTCCGCCAATTGCACTACCGCCTCTTCCTGGATCTGGGGCCGCCCCATGATCCACTCGGCCAGGCGCGCGTACTTGGAAAGACCAATGACGTTGGTGTGCTCGTTCGGCATGATGCCGATCCAAATCTTGCCGATAACCGGACAGAAGTGGTGGCTGCATGCGCTGCGTACGGTAATGGGCCCGACGATCATCAGCTCATTGAGGTGGCCTACGTTTGGAAACTCCGTGATGCTGGGGCAAGCAACATACCGGCCGCGAAACACTTCATTCAGGTACATCTTGGCAACGCGGCGGGCGGTGTTGTCGGTGTTGTGGTCGTTGACCGTGTCGATCACCAGGCTGTCCAAAACGCCTTGCATCTTGCCTTCGACCTCATCGAGCAGCTTCTCCAGCTCAGCGGGCGTTACAAAATCCGCAATGTTGTCGTTAGCATGGAATCGTTTACGGGCGGCCACCAGGCGCTCCCGGATCTTGACGGAAACCGGGGTTCCCGCATCGGTGTCGGATGGGTTCATGGTAGTCGGTGATTTCATTAACATTGCTGGAATACTACCAGCCTTTGGCAAGTAGGGTTTTTAGCCCCTAGCCCCCGTATTTATTGATCGAAGTGCTATCATTTTAATAGCGTCGCCCTGCCAAAAACAGTAATAGCCGCATTCCCCCGAAGGCAATGCGGTCCAGCAGTCGCTGGCGCCAGGGTCTTTGGGCGTAGGCTTGGGCGTCCAATGGCGTGCCGTGGGCCTCCATCGCGGTCAGCAAACAGGCGCGCAGGGATTGTGCGAACGGCGCATCGTCCACCACGACATTGGCCTCGCGTGCCAATAGCAAGCTCAATGGGTCCAGATTGGATGAGCCTACGGTCGCCCAGCGCCCGTCCACCACCGCCACCTTGGCATGCAGAAATCCTACGGAATACTCATGGATCTCCACGCCGGCCGCCAGCAACATGCCAAAAACCGGTCGTGCTCCGTGGTACTGCATGAAATACTCATAGCGTCCCTGCAGCAGCAAGCGCACCTTCACGCCGCGCCTGGCTGCATGCACCAATGCCCGCCGCAATTTACCGCCCGGTAGGAAGTAAGCGTTGGCGATCAAGACTTCGCTTTGTGCGCCCGCGATGGCTTTGCGGTAGGCACGCTCGATGCTGTTGCGGTTGCGCAAGTTGTCCCGCAGAAGCAGCATGGCCCTGCTGCCGGCAGTTGCGACACCTTCACGCCGGGCGTGCGACAGGTGCCAGGCACGCTGCGATAAACCCGATTCTTTCCAGGTCTGGCGGGCATGGCGGAAATCCATGTGTTCCAACTGGCGTGCAATCTGCATGCGACTCCAGAACTGGACCATGGCCCGGTGCGCGTCCTGTACCAAAGGCCCACGCACTGACAGGGAAAAATCAAACCGCGCCGACTCCTGCACTCCGTAAGTTGGATCGAAATAGTCGTCCAGAATATTGATGCCACCACAAAACGCCAGGTCGGCATCGACCACACACAATTTACGGTGCAGGCGCCGCCAGCCAACCGGCAGCAGCAGGCCCCAACGCCCCAACGGAGAAAACTGTCTCCAGTTCACACCAGCTGTCGCAAAACGCAGCGCCCAATCGCCTGGAACCTCGGGCGTGCCAAAGCCATCGACCACCAAGTAGACATTGACGCCCCGGCTTGCAGCGCGCTCCAGTGCGGCGGCGACCTGTTGACCAGCGGCATCAAAATTGAAGATATAGGTTTCCAGCCGCACTTCCTGAATGCTGGCATCAATGGCCGCAACCAGTGCCGGGAAAAACTCTAGACCACCCTGCAACAGGTGAACCTGGTGCCCGTCCTGGAGCTGCGCCGTGCTCAAAGTGGATCCACCGCCAGGTCAAACTCGGCGATCAGCGGCAAGTGGTCCGACATTTGGCCCCAGATGCGCCCGCGTGGCACATGCACACCCACCGGTGTCATTCCCCTGGCATACACGTGGTCGAGTTGTACGACCGGCAGCCGCGATGGAAAAGTGGCCGACTTTTGTTGCGCATACGCCGACATACCCGCCTTGCCCAATGCGCTTTGGACGGTGGTGCCCCAGTCGTTAAAGTCACCCGCCACCACAAGCGGTGCATGGTCGGGTATCTCGCGGTTTATGAATTGGTGCAATTGCGCCAATTGACGCACACGACTGGCCTTGATCAGACCCAGGTGCACCACCACCACATGCAGCGCGACTCCATGCACCAACACCTCGGAATGCAAAAGGCCACGTTGCTCAAACCGGTGGTCCGACATGTCTTCGTGTTGATGCGCAACCACCGGCCAGCGCGACAGCATGGCATTACCATGTTCGCCGTGGCGGGTATGGGCGTTGGTACGGTAGACCGCCGTATACCCTTCGGGAGCCAGATAGTCCGCCTGTGGTACCTCGGGCCAATGGGGAAAGTACTCCGCTTCGCGCCGGTGCATCTTGCGCACCTCTTGCAGGCAAACAATGTCGGCATCGAGCTGTTCGACCGCGTGTGCCAAGTTGTGAATCTCCAGGCGGCGCACCGGGCCTATGCCCTGCACGCCCTTGTGGATGTTGTAGGTAGCGATCCGAACCCGTGTCATGCGGCATCCTCATTGTTCAACCCGACCGGGCGCACAAACCGCGGAAGCTGCAGGATGGCTTCTGCATTCGACGGCGAAAAACATTTCTCGGCCGCCTGTTGGTAGGGCAGCCACTGGTAGGCCGTGTGCTCGCGCGGACTCAAGCGCACAGCGCAAGGCTCTGTTAACCGCAGACCAAACAGGTGTTCGGTGTTGCGTGTAACGCCCGGCGCATAGCGATGCCGCCATTGCGGATAAATGTCGTAGATGTTCTCCAGTTGCCAATCGCTCAATTGCGCGCGACCGGCCGCCGGTGGTGTGCAGTCAATGCCGGTTTCTTCAAACACCTCGCGCTCGGCAGTATGGCGCCAGTCTTCCGTCATGCTGTCCTTGCTGCCAGTCACCGATTGCCAATACTCTGCGCCCAGCCCATCCCCGTCCGTGCGCCGCAGCACCAAGACGTCCAACGCCGGGGTGTAGATCACCACAAGTACGGATTGGGGAATTTTGAAGGGTTGTTGGGCCATCGGCATAGGGGACAGCCATTCTAGGCTGCACCCCTGCCACACCACCCGGCATGCGGGTCCGCACCGGGCGGTTCGAGAGTTTGAGGTCATGACAGCCGGGGTAGTCTCAGGTTATCAAAGTACGCGATGGTTAGCAC
>CAUPQG010000043.1:0-14879 GCA_963513355.1 uncultured Rhodoferax sp.
GTATCGGCTTGAGATCATCAACATCGGCTGGCAAGGCATCGAGCCACTGCAGTCTTGTCTCTTGCGGTTGTGTCAGGGCCTCATCGACCAGGCGGGTGTAGGTCGGCCAGCGTTCAATCGGGCAGGGTAGTTTTTTCACGTGCGCTCGGTCACGTTCAGTGCCTGTGCCATGCGTTACGAATTCTTGATCCACACCACCTGATTGCGGCCGGTCTGCTTGGCCTGGTACAGCGCCCGGTCGGATACGGCCAGCAGATCGACTTGCGCACGGCATAGGGCATGTTGTTCGGCAACGCCAATGCTGACCGTTGCCCGAAACACCACACCCCCGGGCGCACGAAAGTTTATGGCCTCAAATGCCGTGCGAATGCGCTCCGCTAGGATCGACGCCTGCTCCACATCAGTGCCCGGCATCAATATGGCAAATTCTTCGCCCCCCAAGCGCGCCACCAAATCGGTTTCACGCGATGCCTGCTGGCATATTTCTGCCAACTTGCAGATCACGTCATCACCTGTTGCGTGGCCATAGGAATCGTTAACCTTCTTAAAGAAGTCAATGTCCAGCATCATAAGTGCCACGTTTTGCGGCATGCGCTTGCGTCGCAGCACTTCTTGCCGCAAGCGCGGCATGAAATGGCGCCGGTTGCTGACGCCGGTCAGAGCGTCCGTGTTAGAGGCAAGTTGCAACGCTGTCTCCAGAGCAAAGCGTTGCGCATATCCGTTGGAAAACACATAGTGGACCACGATCATGAGGGCCGCAGTTGGCCAAATCAGAACCGCGTAATGGTTGTGTTGAAAGCCGGGGGCAAACCCCAGCACCGCCATGCCATGTGGCAGCACCGCCGCGAGCACCGTGTAAAGGGCGTTGACTTCCCAAGAAAAGCACCGAAACAGCATCAACGGCATGAACATGAAAAACATGAAGCCAGCAATGCCATACACCATTCCCGTATTCAGGCGATTGAGGATAAATATAAACAGCACCTCGCCCACCAGGAAGGCTGCAACCGCAATAAACGCCAGTGCGTCCCGGCTGCGCACATAGCGAAAGGCAAATGCAACCACCAGCATCGCAAAGAACAGGGTTCGCAAGCCTATGGTCTGCTCTGCGCCCACGGGGTCGGTCACAAAGTCCCACACCCAGAGTCCCACCCCAAGAAATGCTGACAGACCAAACATGATTGCGGTGAAGGCCCGGTAGTCTTCAAATTTCTTGCTGGCCAGGTCCAGCGGCTCGTCAATCATGACCAATGGGTCCGCCTTGGGCAGCGGCGTCAGGCGCGCGGTCTTCTTTGCCCTTTTGACCTTTGGTAGCTCGTAGTGGGGCGACGCGCCACCACCAAAACCAAAGACGACTTCGCCTGGATGGGTTGTCATTGCGTGTTGTGCCATGGTGTGTCCTCTGCGTTCTTGAGAAAGCTCGCCACGCCGATTGCGTGAGAGACCTACTGAGACCAACGCACTGGCAACGCGAAATCGGACACCACCACACGTTGTCCGCTTTTTCCACCAGAACACGTTTGCAGCAGGTAGAGCTCTAACGGATGCTCACCACCATTCACACGCTGGAGACGCGCCATGAGATCGTTCTCGACCGGTATTCCGGGACTATTTTTCGCAACAGTGTTGACGGCCCACGGGGCTTCCTTTGACGCAACACTGGCCGGTAGCCGCACGCTCATTACCAACGAGACCGTTGCCACCTTGGCCCCTGCAGCTGTGTCCGGCGGCTTTGGCGGCACGCGCACCCCCGTCCGCATGTTTTACGACGCCAGTGACCAGACCTTGGACAGTTTCTTCAATCCTTTGGCCCGCCGCGAAAACCTCTGGAACCAGGAATGGCGTGCCTACCTGCTACCCAGCAGCGCGTTGGGCTCCAAAGGCCCCATTGGCGCTTTGGGGCCCTTGGGTGCGCAGGGTCCGCTGGGCACGGGCGCCATGGGTTGGAATCCGTCAACCCTGCCGGGCAGCTACAACTATCGGCCTGTGTTGGCGGACCTATCGTCCGTAGGACCATTGGGTGGTCTAGGCCCACTGACCTCGACGGCGTTGTACACCCAACAGTACCATCTGGGTGAAAGCGGCTATTTAGGCGATGAGTCCGTCTTTGACTTCAACGACTTCCAGCACCAGCTGGACCCTTCCGGCGTGTGGGGAATACTGGGGCCTGTCGGGCCGCTGGGCGCCCTGGGGCCGCTGGGACCGCTGGGTGTACTAGGGTTTGGCAAGGGCAACCCGGCGCTGGAACCTAGCACCGGCAACTACTACATACCCGGCATGCCCGCCACCCCCGTGTACACCAACTTGCTGCGCAAAGTAGAAGTGCGGTTCGACACCACGAGCCGCGTGCGGACGTTCGACTTGATGGAGTTCTATGCCCGCCGCAGCTTGCTGGCCCAGCAAGCCAACCCTTCGCGATTCTTGAACGACACGTCGTTTACGGTAAACGCATTGGCGGCCGACCCTGCCGCATGTGATGTCCAGTACAAGCCAGACGGCTCAGACCACACGTACTACTTCTATTCCGAGCGCGAACAGTGGGTATCTGTGCTGATTGTCCCGGCGGTTGAAAGCGCAGGATTTGGCGGCGAGGGTGATGCCGTGCCGTTTGGCCCGGATGGCCGCGGTCGAACCAGCATTAGAGAAGTGCATGACTCGGAGGTCCAACGGAAAGTCGCAAGTGGCTTGCCCGTCTTCCACTACAAAATACCCAGCGGCCAACTGCAGCCCTATGCCCTGTACCGCGCCCGGCCCGATGAGCTGCACCGCTTCACCGTCAAGGCCGATAGCACCAGCGCCGCCACCGCGTGCGGCTACCTGCTGCATGTGGTCGGGAGCGCCTTTGTCGACGTCAAGGAAGGTGTGCTTGAGCCGGACTTGTTTGGCCCGCGTCACGTCGACGGTCCCAACCGCACATTCAACGTCTTTGGCCCACATCAAAAACCTATGCCCTGGTAGTTTGCAACTGCGACGCTCAGTCTTAGAAGTGCCGCACCGCATCGGCGATGGTCACCATGGTGCATGTCCGCATTTTCTCCAAGGCTGCGTTGGCATGGGTAGAGATCAACACTACTCGATTCAAAAAGGCCCATCCTATGAAAATCGCCTCCAACTATTTACGCGTGCTGCTTGCAATATTTCTATTTGCGGGTGGCAGCGCCCATGCCCAGACAGATTTAGGCGGCGGCTTTACCATTTCAACAGTCACCCTGAACTTCTCGACCCCAGTGGGCGATGTCTCTGCTGAGCAATACGTAACTTTTTCATACGCAGGCGCATCGCCGTCAATTGGCCCACTGACTGTGGCCGTAACCCCTCCTCCTTCACCCTGGCTCAATAGCTCCAACACTTGCGTAGGCTTCACACTGTCTAGTGGTGGCGCCGCGTGTCAAATCGGTTTTCGATTTCAGCCAACAACTCAGGGAGCGAGCTCTAACATAGTTAGTCTTACGCTTACCGCCCCCTCCAATGAAGGGGCAGGAGAACCTTTAATTATTCCGATTACTCTGAATGGAACCGCAACGGCATCAGGCACCCCGCCACCTCCACCCACAGGCTGCAACGGCACCGTCCCCGCCCTGTCCAGCATTCCAGCGGCCCTGGGCATAGGCACACAACCCCCCGTGCGTGACCTTACTGCTGGGCGTGCACCTGCGTTGACCGGTTGCCTGGTATCGGTTGTGCGCAGTGCATTGGGTGCCGATGCAGCCTACGTCGGCCAGGCACCCAGTGGTGCGGCACGCATCTCCCAAGGTGGCAAGATCATCTCGTTCTACCCCGTCAACGCCGACGCCTGCGTGATGACACCCATCGGGGTGAACCTGGGTAGCACCAATATGCTCAATGTAGGCACCAGCTGTGGCAATGTTGATGTGGCACCAGCCCTGTACAACGTGGCCGAGTTTGGGGCTGTTGTTGATGCGCTGGGTGTGAAGGCCAATATCAACCCCCATGGCGTGATCACGGTTGTTGCGGGCAACACCGTTTTTATGGGTCGCCCAGACTACTTTGTCACCCCGGGCAAGCCGGGTACACCCAGCTTGGTGCAGGGCCCCGATGGCTTGTACCGGTTTACCGACAGCGCGGGCTTTACCCAGGTGTTGCGCCCTGCTTTTGAAGACACCACTGCATTGGCTGGCCAGGCACCCCAGGCGCTGGCTACGGGGGGCGGTTCGTCCACCTTGGTCCAGGTGGATGGCACGGCGCTGCTCACCAGCGTGACGGGTGCCACGCAGTTCCTGCTGACGCCCGACCTGACCCGCTCCACTGCGGCCGATGCGGGCATGGCCCTGTGGCGCCAGGATGCGCCCAACCACTTTATGTTCCGGGGCTCTGCGGTGAGTGCTGCGCAGGGGTTTGGTAGCAACAAGACACGGTAAATGGCTTCTCTTTTTTGGCTCCGTAACAGCGAAATCTTTATTATCGCGTTGCATTCCTGATTCACTAAAACGTACTCTGAGAAACATGATGATGATGAAAAAAATAGCTCTGGTCATCAGTGCATTGATTCTGGCGCCCAGTGTGTATGCCGCTACCGATGCGGCCTGCATGCCGATCATCAAGGCCAGCGAAGCGCGGGCCGCTGCCTCCGCTTGGGCTTCTAGCACCACCGTATCGCCGGAATTCAAGATGCAGGCCATGAAGATCAACGGCCAGTCCTACACCCAGGTTGGCGATGGGGGGTGGAAAAAATCCCCCATCGATCACTCCGAAAACGAGCGGCAGATGCTGGCGCAGATTACCAGTGGCCAAATCAAACTCTCGCGGTGCAAGGATTCGGGCAGCGATGTGATTGATGGCGTGGCGACCCGCGTGGTCGCCTACGTGATGGAAATGCCTGGGGCGCCGGCCACCGCAGCCAAACTGTTCATTGGAAAAGCAGACGGGCTTCCCTACGCGCAAAGCTCGGACAAGACCCAGTCGCGCTACCGCTACACCGGCCTTTCTGCACCCAAGCTCTGAGTATTCAGAAAGATCACCATGAAACGTTTTGTTGGAATTGCGCTTTCTGCGCTGGTACTGATGGGTGCGACGGGTTGTAAGGACTCCCCTGGGGTGTCTGGGGCTACCCCGCCCCCCGCCCAGCCAGCGTTACCGTCACAACCCCAGAAAAAGGCCAACTTGCCCACGCCTTGCAGTTTGGTGTCGGCCACTGATGCCAAGACTGTTATTGCACAAACCATGACCGAAATGAGCAACGACGACAAGCTGTGCATGTATGCCAGTGCCGACCAACCCGGCAACTTCACGTCAATGTTGGTCAACCTTAGCTGGGCGGACGACAACGACATGGCATCGCAAATCTACCGCGGTATTGCCGGCTTGCCTGGCAAGCTCAACAAAATGACCAACGACCAGGTGGGCAGCAAGACCAAGAAATCGGGGCGCGCGCTGGACGGCGTGGGAGATGAAGCCTGGCTATCGAGCGGCAATATGGATGTGATGGGCAGTGCGTCGGTGGTGGTGCGCAAGGGCCTGGTCGTACTCAACATCACGGTGTCCGGCATGGGCACGGACCCTGCCATTGCCGAGCGGCTGGAAGCCTTGGCCCGTAAAGTGGTTACCCAGTTATGAAGGTGCTGAAGCAGCTGTTTTGGCCAATGGCACTGATTCTGGCTACCGTGTCCACCACCGTGTTAGCACAGGGCGATGGTCAGAAAGCGAACGTGGAAGTCAAAGTGACCCCCGCCGCAGTTCAACCCAGTGAGGGCGTAACCATCACGGGCATTGCACCGCTGGATGGCAAGGGCCCTCTGAAGGTTCTGGTGCAGCCCCCGGGCAACAAGCCGCCAGTTAACCTGACGGTCGATCCGGTGAGCAATGGCGACTACCACCTGCGGTTCAACGATACAGCGGCCCCAGGCACCTACGTCGTGAACATCTCCACGCCTGGTGGAACCATGGGGCGGACCAGCTTTACGGTTTCCATTGTGAACCCGGAAGCGGAGACCCAGCGTGCGGCTCGGGAAGCGCGTGAACTTCAGAAAGTGATTCGGGATATCGAGGCAGATGTGGACCGCCAGATTCCAAACCTGCCAGACAATCCGGCGCGTGACGAATTGATCAAAAAGTGGAACGCGGCCAAACCCCAACTGGAAAAAACGGCGCGTGATCTGGCTGACATTGATGCCATGCTGGCACCGCTGAACGATGCTGTGCAGCGCCATCCGGAGCTCAAGCCGCTGATGGTGCCCATTGCCCGCAGTTTGCAAGACTGGACGCGCACTGCACAACCAGAGCGCGAGCGCATTCTGCGCGAGATCGAGAAGAGCCGACGCAACAACGTGCTTTGCGAAAATTTGGAACGGATCACCGAGGGGTTCAACTTTGCCTCTGCCCTTTTCAATTTGATGGGTGGGCCGGTTAGTGCGGTCAAGGCGGTGCTGGTGGATTACTTGGCAGCCAAGGTGGGCTCCAAGGTCGGGGACCTCTCTGCACTGGCCGGTTTCCAAACCGCGGAAAGCTCCAAGGTGCTGATGGCCATGGCCGATGGAAAAATCAGCACTGCCGCGCGCAATTTCT
This sequence comes from uncultured Rhodoferax sp., assembly GCA_963513355.1. Classification (GTDB taxonomy): domain Bacteria; phylum Pseudomonadota; class Gammaproteobacteria; order Burkholderiales; family Burkholderiaceae_C; genus Allorhodoferax. The sequence goes on from CAUPQG010000043.1 coordinate 6,523, forward strand.
GGAAAGGCGCGTCGGAGAAGAGTTCCGCCCTTATGGATGGCAGAAGCGCCGTACTGAGTGGGGTGGGCGGCGTGTTGTCCGATTTGGGGAGTTTTGCCGCCAGTCAGGTCTTTGGCAAATATTGCGAACGCCTTGCAGGGTCGTTCAAGGGTTTGATGAACGCGGACTTTTTTGCCAGCAACGGCGGGCAACCCTGGTGGAGCTACGACATCGCGTTGGAGGGGCGCCTGGATTTGCGCTACGCCAAGGCAGCCTCCGGGAGTGCGGTGGCGGTAAACGGTGAATTCATTGGTCAGGCTACTAAATTTACCCTGTGGGAAGATGCCATTCGGGTCGGGTGGCCCAAACTGGCTTCCAGTGCAATCTTGCAGCGCCGCAGCATTCTGCCGGTTCCGGGACTCGCCAACACGTTGATGGGGGCTGGGCAAGGTACCGGCAAGGAGGCCGGAAGCCAGGAGCACATCGTTGACGCGGAAGGCAAGGCGGCATCCACCCTGGTGAAGCCCTATTCATTCTTCGTGCCCGTGGTCGGTGAAATTGCCAATGGGGTACTGACCCTGCGCATGAAACCTGCCACCCACGATTACACGGCATCCGCGCGGGTGATTTACGTGATCATGTCGCCCTTGGCGCTGGTGCCGGTCGCTTCGAGTTATGAGTTGCCGTACAAGGACGCCAACTTCTTCTTCACCCGCGTTTCGGGCGAAGGTCCGATGCGCTTCAAAGTCGAAAAAACAGCCAATGCGCTGAAGGTCAGTGAAAGCGTGGAGAACAAGAAGGAAAACGCTATCGCCAAGGGGCGCTATGTGCTCAAACTCAATCTGTGCAACCCGGAGGGAAAATGCTGAAGCGGCCGCTCTTCGCAGCTTGCGCGGTGTTGGTGGTGGGGTTCTGGGCCGCATCTGCCCAGGCATGGGCCCAGCCCGCCGAGGTCCCGTTGGTGGCAGGGCTAACCGTCACCACGGCGCTGCACGAGCCGGGCCAGGGCGACTACGAATCCACCAAATGGCTGGAGTCCCGCACTGCCGATGGTTGGCGCATAGCCTACAGCGCCAGTTTTCCCGCCATGCCCGGCAAGGGGGCGGCACGGTTGGTTCAGAGCGTGCGGCTGCAAAGCGATGCTGACCTTGCCAAAGCCTCTATCTACCGCCAGCGATTCGAGGCCGGGACCGAGGAGGACTACCCTGGCACAACAGCGCTGGGGGCGTCCAGCGCAGTGCTGAAGTCATTGCGTGCCAACGGCAAAACACCGTTCAGGATCGTCGAGGATGCGAGCCTGTTTTCTGCCAGGTCCAATGACGTATTGGCCTTGGCCAAGCTGTTTAGCGATGGTGAGGCCGAGTTTCGTGGGGACCTTCGCCGGGTCGGGATGGATACGGTCCCGGTGTTGGTCAATGGTCGGTTGAAGACCCTGACCGCTGTGGTGGCACAAGGCGAATTGGTGGCCAGTGGGGGGCAACGGGTGAACGCGAAATTCCATTTTCTGGACGATGAGTTGAACCCCCTGGCACTGCGGTGGGAGATCGGCACCCTCACACTCTCGGTCGTGCGTATCGACTGGCCCGTGCCCAAGGCCGTCTCCGAGATGGGCGCCGAATTGGCCAAGAAACGCCGCGTGGCACTACCGGGGCTGTATTTCGATTTTGGTTCGTCAAACCTGAGACCCGAATCTGCGCAATCCTTGCAAGTCATCCTCAAAGCGATCCAGTCCACCGCAGGAAATTTGCGATTGGAAGGCCATACCGACAACATTGGCAGTGCCCCTGCCAACCAGGCCTTGTCCCAGGCGCGTGCACAGGCTGTCAAGAGTGCGCTGGCGCGTTTGGATGCCAGCCTGGCCCAACGCTTGTCTGCCAGCGGACAGGGCGCAATACGCCCGGTTGCCGACAACACGACGCTGGCAGGTCGTGCCCAGAATCGTCGCGTGGAGCTGATTGTGGGTAGCGTTGAGTGAAACAACCGCCAAGACCATGACTGCAGCAGCCCAATCCGACTTCGTCATAGAGACGCATAACCTTAGCAAACGATACGGCACCAAGCTGGCGCTGGACAGCCTCAACCTGCGCATTCCACGGGGCCGGGTGCATGCCATTGTGGGTGCCAATGGCGCTGGCAAATCCACGCTGTTTCGCGTCCTGCTGGGGTTCTTGCCACCCAGCAGTGGCTCGGCCAGCATCTTGGGCCGCGATAGTCAGCGCCTCACGCCGCAAGACCGTGGACGCATTGGCTTTGTGAACGAAGAGCACAGCTTGCCCGGCTGGATGACCGTGTCAGCCGTAACCGCTATGCAAAGGGCGCAGTACCCACGCTGGAAGCAAGCTGCTTTTGACGAGGTGATTGGCCATTACCACGTGCTGCAAGACCAAAAAATCAATCAACTCTCGCGTGGAGAGCGGGCCGGACTCAACCTGGCCATAGCGCTGGCGCAGGTCCCTGAGCTTTTGGTGCTGGATGAACCTACTCTGGGCCTGGACGTGGTCGCCAAGCGCGCTTTTTTAGAGTCGCTGATGGGATGCGCTTGCATGCGTTCTTGCATGTTCCACCTGGCGCCGATATCCGGGCAGCACCGCTAGTGGCCAGCGTCCATGGTGGCCCGTTTAACCATGTTCGCCCCACATTCAGCAACGATGCGCAGTTTCTCGCAAATCGCGGCTACATCGTCTTTCAGCCCAACTTTCGTGGCTCCACCGGCCATGGGCGCAGCTATCTGTTTGCGGCCCAAGGGGATTTTGGCAATGGCAGGGTCCAGCAAGACGTCACCGATGGCATCCGTTATCTGCTGTCCCAGGGCGTGGGTGACGCACAGCGTGTGGGCATTACCGGCGCATCTTTTGGGGGGTACGCAAGCTTGCAGGGCCTTACCTTTGCGCCCGAGTTATTAAAGGTTGGTGTCGCCTCGGTGCCTCCGGCCGACTTTGGCTGGACGGTACGCGAGTATCTGGGCACCGGACAGGAACTATTGCCCGGCATACCGATGGCGGTCAGCCTGCGACAGCTCGGGCTGGACCCCCATGACGCTGACCTAGCCTCGCGCCTCACCGCGCAATCTGCAATGGCCCATGCACGCCAGATGAACCGACCCCTGCTGATGCTTGCCGGTGGTGAGGACGAACGGGTACCCATTCGAGGGGTGAACCACTACGCGGCGGAACTGAAATCCCTGGGCAAAAACGTCAGCTTGTTTGTTGACGCCAAGGCCGGGCACAGCACCGACGATCTGCGTACACGCGAGGCCTATTACTACCTGATGGAGACGCTCTTTCATCGGCACCTGGGGGGTGCTGAACCCGCTGCGCCGGACAAAGATCTGCAAAAACACATTGATCGCAACTTGCTTTTACGCGGCAAGGACTTCGCGAAGCACGGGAAAGCGTCGCCTGGCCCAACACTTGTCTGCCAGCAGACAGGGCGCAACACGTCTGGTTGCAAATAACACGACGCTGGCAGGTCGTGCACAAAATCGGTGCATGGCGTTGCTGATGGTTGCGCTATCGCATTGATAGCGCTATTCCCTTATTACTCGGGGGCTAGAAGCTGTTTTTACATACACGAATGGCTGAGACGGGCTGCCCCGCCACCCAGTCTGCAGGTGGGGGGCAGGCCGTAGTTTTTGCCCCTTTGACCGGCGTTTGTCCGCTTTGGCTTGCTGGCTGCGTTTGCTTGGGTACGAACCAAGGAGTTTCTTATGATGAACGTTCTTAAATATTTGCGGGTGTTGCTGGCGTTGCTGGTACTGATGGGGGGCGGTGCGTATGCGCAGGTAATAATTGTGCCACCAGCGCTGCCCAATGGAGTAGTGCTTTCCTCCACGACCTTCGACTTTGGAGACGTGGTAGTTAATAACTCCGTTACTTCACCCAGATTTGTCGTTACCGTGTCCAACCCTTACGTTTTGGCCCTCCCGTCAATGACAATTGATGCGAGTGAGTTTCTCAATCAAACGTTTTCCCTGGAAAGCACAACTTGCATTCCAAATATTGTTCTTCCCGGGGGGGGGAATTGCTCGATGACCTTCTACGCGTTCCCCATTGCCCTAGGTGGTGCAACGAATACAACGCTAGCAATTAAAATTAACGGTGTCAGAATTACACCAAACTTCAGCTTCAACGGAGTTACGGGAATGTCGGTTAGTGCGACGTCAGTGGACTTCGGAAATGCGGTTGTTGGCACTGAGGGAGAGATTCGTACCGTTGTCGTAACAAACACCACCGGGTATTTGTTGGCCGGCAACAATAATGCCTCTCTTATGGGCTATGATCCGCGGTTTCCCATCTTAAACCCCGGACAACGTTGCCCAGACATTCCTGCGTTTGGCAGTTGCAGTTTTCTATTTGCATTTCGACCCGATGTCGTTGGGCCGCAGAATAACACCAACACAGTCAGGCTAATCATAAAGAACGGCGCAGCCCTGCTGAACTTGACTTTCACAGGCACCGGGACGAGCACCCCAAGTTTCATCCCCGCCCTGTCGCCCCTGGCATCCGCCCTGGGCATAGGCTCCCAACCCGCTGTGCTCAATCTGGCTGGCGGTGCAGGCCCCACCATGACGGGTTGCCTGGAGTCCGCAGTGCGTGGCATTCTGGGTGCTGATGCAACCTACATCGGCCAGGTATCCAGTGGTGCGGCACGTATCTCCCAAGGTGGCAAGATCATTTCGTTCTACCCCATCAACGCCAGTGCCAGCCTTACACCCATCGGGGCGAACCTGGGTGGCACCAACCTGCTCAATGTGGGCACCAGCTGTGGCAATTTTGATGTGGCGCCGGCCCTGTACAACGTGGCCGAGTTTGGGGCTGCGGTCAATGCCCTGGGTGTTGCGGCCAATATCAACCCCCATGGCGTGATCACGGTTGTTGCGGGTAGCACGGTGTATGTGGCACGGCCCGAGTACTTTGCCACCCCGGGCACACCGGGTGCACCCAGCTTGAGGCAAGGGCCTGATGGCTTGTACCGCTTTACCGACAGCGCGGGCTTTAGCCAGTTGTTGCGCCCTGCCTTTGAAGACACCACTGCATTGGCAAGCCAGGCACCCCAGGCGCTGGCTACCGGTGGGGGCTCTACCACCATGGTCCAGGTGGATGGCACGGCGCTGCTCACCAGCGTGACGGGTGCCACGCAGTTCCTGCTGACGCCCGACCTGACCCGCTCGACTGCGGCCGATGCCGGCATGGCCCTGTGGCGCCAGGATGCGCCCAACCACTTTTTGTTCCGGGGTTCTGCGGTAAGTGCGGCGCAAGGGTTTGGTAGCAGCAAGACGCGGTAAGTAAAGCCCATGAACCGGTGGTCTGCGTGGCTGGCGGTGGCTGTAGTGGCCTATGGCGCGCTGTGGGGGTTGACCGGTCTGGTGGGTGAGGATGCAGTGCGCAAGGTGGTGCATGCATCCATCGCGCCAGATCCGTCCGGCGGTTCGGACGCCTTATGGCCAGCACCTGAAGACGAAGCTGCGGCCAGCTCGCTGACGGTGGCTGCCGTTGCCCCATTCTTGGTGCGTACTGATGCGGCCTACCACTGCGGGCCGTTGTGCGGTTTCTCTCGCAGCGAATTGTTTCTTTGGCTGCCCGGACTTGTGTACGAGCTGGCCGTGATCAGAGAAATTGTCCATTAGTGGGTGCAAGCAGTGAACAGAAACGATGAAGGAAGGCAGGGAATGAATCGCTTGAAACAAGAGTTTCAGTTGACGATCTTGGCCGGCATTGTGGGTGCGACATCGTTGGTAACAATGGCAGGCGACATAGTGATCGATGACGTGCGCTCAGAGGTACGCCAGCGGTGCGGCCATTGCAACCATCTCCAAGAGCGACAAGTCAGAGGGCGGCAACGTAACCGCCCGCAACCCCAGTGGCGACGGCGTCTTCAGCGCGGGCTTTCGCGCCGATGTGGGCGGCGGCGAGGCCTGTGTCTACCGGGCCAAGGCGCAGAACACTTCTTGCTTAGGTATTGGCATGCCGGGTATGGGGGTTGGTAAGTAGCCTGCAAACACAAGTGTGTGGCTGGCGCGCTACACAGTTGCTGTTGACCCCGATGTTGCGTAGGCCCGTGGCGGCGGGCGGCCGCCTAACGTCGGGCGCCAACATGAATTGACTACTGCCGCTTGGTTTGGCCCATACGGCAATACCGTCAGCTTGTATGGCTAAGGTTTCGGCCTCTAGCCCCCGTGCAATAAGCACATAGCGCTATCGGCCTGTTTTATATACAAGAGTGGCCCTGACTGGCTGCCCCACCACCCTGTCTGCAGGTGGGATGCAGGCCGCAGCCTTAGTCCCTTTGACCGACGTTTGTCCGGCGTTTGTCCGCTTTGGCGTGCAGGCTGCGTTCGTTTGGGTAGAAACCCAGGAGTTCTATTAATGACCGCTTCCAAATGTCTGAAAGTGCTGCTCGTCGTTTTGGCTTTCATTGGCGGTAACGCGCACGCTGGTCTACCGCTGCCCGGTGGGCTCAGCATCGACCCAATCATGGTGGATTTTGGCAGTGTTAGAACCGGCACCACCGCGGAGCAACGCGTCACTATCACCAATAACAACTCGGCCACCACCGTCATTCTTACTGCGGTACACGATATTCTGCGAGCTCCGTGGGCGCTTGTCCGAACCTGCGACGGGACCATGCTTGAACCCGGTGGCAGTTGTTCCTTTACCTACAGCTTCAGCCCAACGACATTCGGCCCTCAGGTTGCCCCTACCTTCGTAATAGTCAATGGCCAGTATGTCGCTATGAATTTGTTTGGTACCGGCATCTCGGGCATAGCGCCGCCAAACCCAATCAACACCATCGTCCCTGCCCTGTCGTCCATTCCATCTGCTCTAGGCATTGGCACCCAACCCGCCGTGGTGGATCTTTCACGTGGCGCAGGTCCCGCGATGACGGCTTGCCTGGTGTCTGCGGTGCGGGGCCTTTTGGGCCCCGATCCGGTCTACATGGGCCAGGCACCCAGTGGTGCGGCACGCATCTCCGAGCGTGGAAACATCATTTCGTTCTACCCCATCGTCGCCAGCGCAACCTTACGGCCCCTTGGGGTGAATCTGGGCGACTCCAACCTGCTCAATTTGGGCACCAGTTGTGGCAGTTTTGACGTGGCGCCCGCGCTGCACAGCGTTGCGGAGTTTGGTGCTGCGGTCCAAGCGCTCGGACTGGTGGCCAACATCAGTGCGCAGGGTGTGATTACGGTCAACACCGGAAGCGCGGTGTATGTGGCACGGCCAGATTACTATGTCACGCCGGGTGCACCAGGGTTGCCCAGCTTGCAGCAGGGCCCGGATGGCCTGTATCGATTTACCGATAGTGCGGGCTTCACCCAGTTGTTACGTCCCGCATTCGAAGATACAACGGCATTGGCTGCCCAGGCACCCCAGGCGCTGGCAACGGGGGCAGGGTTTGCCACCACGATCCAGGTGGACGGCACTGCGGTGCTAGCCAACCCGGGCAGCAGCAACCTGCAGATTGTGTTGACGCCTGATCTGACCCGGCCTAGCGCTGCCAGGACAGGCATGGGTCTGTGGATCCAAGATGGGCCTAACCACTACCTCTTCAGGGGTTCTGACGTAGGTGCGGCGCAGGGATTTACCAGCAACACGATACGGTGAACGTCATGAAACCCTGGTTGCGATGGCTGGCAATTGGCTTCACACTGTATGGCGCACTGTGGGGCCTGACGGGTCTGGTGGGCGTGGAGAGCGTGCGCAAGCTTGCTCTGGTGGAAATGGGCGTTGATGCGTCCAGCAGTGAAGCTGCTGATGCAGCACTGCCGCATGCCGGGGAGCAAAAAACCTATCCGCTAACTGTCACCGCCATTGCCCCCTTGCTGGTGCAAACCGATGCGCTCTACCACTGCGGGCCTTTATGCGGGGTTGACCGCAGGGAGTTGTATCTGTGGTTACCAGGGTTTGTGTACGAGTTGGGTGTTATCCGGGAATTTGTACACTAGTGCGGGTTTGTAAGTAGCCCGCAAACACAAGTGTGTAGCTGGCACTTCACAGTTGCTGTTGACGCCGATGTTGCGTAGGCCCGTGGCGATGGGCGGCCGCCTAACGTCGGGCGCCAACATGAATTGTTTACTGCCGCTTGGTTTGGCCCATACGGCAGTACCGTCAGCTTGTATGGCTAAGGTTTTGGCCGCTGCCGCTGCCCAACAACACGCCGACCTAGCCCCCAGGTCGACCTGCATCGATCAATAAAACCCAATATGGGTTTATTTGGCGCTTAAACCCATTTTTCAGAATGGCGGATTCAAGTACGAAGTGCAACGTTTTAGAAACGGGTTGGGCCAAGAGTGAATAGGATGCACTTTTGTGACCGGCCAGTCCCAAACGTTGCACCATGACCTATACACACTTGACCCAAGAAGAACGATACCAAATCCA
>CAUPQG010000044.1:0-11258 GCA_963513355.1 uncultured Rhodoferax sp.
CAGGTCGATGAGGCTGTGTACTTACTCAATCATCGGCCTCGTAAGTGCCTGGGCTATCGCACACCGCATGAGGTCTTCTACAACTTACCCGTCAGACCTCTTACACTGCATTCCGTTGCGCTTTGTACTTGAATCCGCCAACCAAATCAGCCTATAGCCCTCGTGCAATATACGTTTCGCGCTATCATGTTAGGAGCTAATGGCGACTAGGTCATGGACAACAAGAATGTGTAGGCAGTACCGGCGCAATATGTAGGTCACGGTTCTAAAACCCCACCGGGTTGCGCACCTACTTGCTTACCAGGATGCCGTCACCGAATTGACCAGAGTTGTTTAAGCCCCAGCAGACGACACTGCGATCACTTTATAAAAAGCAACTATCGCTTCGACCCAAGAGACAGCCTTGATCGGCGGCCATTGCTAGGGTCGTTTGTTTCATGCAGCATCAACGCATCAGGCCTCTTGGTGGTGGGCCTTTTTCAGCGTTGCCCTAAAACGATGACGGGGCGCAATTCGAGCCAGCAGATTGGGATTTGGCCACACAACCCGCACCCGACTTTGAGGTCGATCAGCGCATCGATTGGTGACTGAGCAACGCGGCAACTTTGACGCGCTGCGGGGTTCCCAAGTCAACAAGCTTGAAACCATTGTGCGGGCCTGGGTCACGCCTGCGCATGTGGGTCAATTTTGCCTAAAAAACACCTTGAACCGAGGAGGGAAGATCGGTCAGTCGCCAATACTGACCAACTCAGGGCGTAATTTTCCGAATGGCGTTACTGAAGAAGTCCCCAACATACAGATTTCCTGCGCCGTCTACTGCAATCCCAATGGGCCAATAGAAATGCTCCGTGGTGCCAACACCGTTAACGTAGCCGGCCCATCTATCGCCTGCCACGAGCGTGACGACACCGTCGCGGCTGACCTTGTGAACGGAGCCACCGCCAATCGGAGTCGCACGCGCACCACCGGTCAAAGTCGGTCGATCCCCTGTGACGTAGACATTGCCAGAGCCATCAACGGTTAGATCCTGAGGATTAACCAAATTACCACGCGCCAGAGTTGTGACTTGGCCTTGTGGCGATATTTTTCGGATGGCTTGGTTGGCGGCGTCTACAACATAGACATTGCCCGAATAATCCACCGCGACTCCAAGGGGGATGTTGAACAGCGCTGCCCCGCCCAAACCGTCGGCAAAGCCCGCGCTGTCATTGCCTGCCAGCGTCGTTACCACACCGTTGTTCGTTACTTTGAGTACCGAATTGCCGGAAGAAATATAGAGGGTTCCTGTGCTGTCCACCGCGATGCCTCGCGGGCTATTGATTGCCAGCAGAGTTGTAACCGCGCCGACCGGAGATACTTTGCGGATGGCACCTCCGTCCACGACATACACATTGCCGATATTGTCCACAGCGACGCTTGAAGGGTATGTGAAACACGCAGCAACACCGATTGCGTCGACGTTGCCTGTTGATTTCGCGTGCAAACTGAGCCAGCATTTCGGACCAATATTGAGCCACTGGTTTAAAGATAAATTTGTCTACTCGGTTGTGGATAAGTCTATGTCATTGGCTTGCTCTTGAGGTTCTCCTTTCATTGATTTTGGTTTACTTGTCTTGCGTGCTGGACGCACCTGTGCACTGGAATTCTTAAACCTCCAGCTCTCATTGCCAGTCTCCACAATGTGGCAGTGATGGGTCAGCCGATCCAGTAGAGCCGTGGTCATTTTCGGATCCCCAAACACATTGGCCCATTCCGAGAAGCTCAGGTTGGTAGTGATCACCACACTGGTTCGCTCGTACAGTTTGGACAGCAGGTGAAACAGCAAAGCACCACCAGCCTGGGTGAATGGCAGGTAGCCCATCTCATCCAGAATCACCATGTCCACGTACATCAGCCGGTAGGCCATCTGTCCTGATTTCCCTTGTGCCTTCTCTAGCTCCAGTGCATTCACCAGCTCCACCGTCGAGAAGAAACGCACTCGCTTGCCGTGGGTGCGGATGGCTTCAACGCCCAAGCTGGTGGCCAGATGCGTCTTGCCCGTACCTGGCCCGCCAATCAACACCACGTTGTGCGCAGATTCCAGAAACTTCATCTGATGTAAATCCCGAATCAAGCCCTCATCGACACCGGCCTGGGTGAAGTCAAACCCCGCTAAGTCTCGGTGCGACTGGAATCGGGCCACCCGCATCTGGTACGCCATGGAGCGCACCTCACGCTGTGCGGCTTCTGCCTTGAGCAGTTGGTGCAAAACAGTTTCATGATCCAGCGTCTTGATACGCGCAGTACCCAGTACCTCCGGCCACGCGCTGGCCATGCCATGCAAACTCAAACCCTTCAGGGCGGTCACGATGTCATTGGACATGGCCAGCCTCCATCTCAATGCTGCGCAGACTGTCGTAACGCGTTACGTTGGCCAGCGGCGGTGTTTGTAGCGTCAATGGCGTGTCGACTTCTCCCACCGTCATGGGCTTAGACTGGTCTTTGAGGTGGGCCAGGGTATTGAGAACATGCTCGGCACTGACACGCCCCGCCTGCAAGGCAATCTGTATCGCTGCCAGCACAGCATCCAACCCATGCAGTGGTGCGGCACTCAGGACCTGCGCCATCACCCGATCACCGCCCGAGTTCTTGAGCAACTGACGTTGCAGTTCTTGCAATGGCTCGGGCATGGTCTTGAACGGCGCACCGTTACGCAGCGCTCCAGGTTTGCGTTCAATCAGGCTGATGTAGTGCTGCCAGTCGTAAAAGGTCTGGTCCCGCTCGAAGCTGCGCGGCAGATCTACTACCTCGCCATGCATACTGACGACCCGCAGAAACTCGGGGTAGGCCCGCAGGCTGACCACAGAATTGACCCATTCGCACGACACGCTGTAGCGGTTGCGCTGGAAGTGGATTAGCGATGTGGCTGTCACCCTGGCGGGTTGCTCTATATAGCCATCAAACGGCTTGGGAAGAGGCATCAGGCGCGTACGCTCGTCCTGCAAGACGTCGGCTACCGTCAATTCTGGCCAGTCGGGATGGGTCAATTCGCTCCAACTGTCCTGGCAGGCTTGGATCAGCCAGGTGTTGAGTTCAGCCAAACTGGCCCAGCGTTTCTCAGCTGCTTCGCGCCAGATGTGGCGCCGCCTGTCCTGCACGTTCTTCTCCACCCGGCCTTTCTCCCAGCCAGCAGCCCGGTTGCAGAATTCGGCCTCAAACAGGTAGTGCCCAGTCATGGATTCAAAGCGGGCGTTAACGCTGCGCTCCTTGCCTTTGCCGACTTTGTCTACGGCGGTGCGCATGTTGTCGTAGATACCGCGCTTAGGGATGCCGCCCAGAACCGTAAAGGCCCGGGTGTGGGCATCAAACAGCATTTCGTGCGACTGGGTGAAGTAAGCCACCAGTACATAGGCCCGACTGGCAGCGAGCTTGGTGTGGGCCACTTCCAAACGCCTGCGCAAGCCGCCAATGACGACGTATTCGCAGCTCCAGTCAAACTGGAAGGCTTCGCCGAGCTCAAAGCTCAGCGGTACAAATCCGGCATGCCTGGGGGCGTTGTCCAGGGACTGTTTGAAGGCGCGGCAGTAAAGGTAAACCTGCGTTGGGGCACCGCTGTAGCCCATGGCCCGAATGGCCTCGTAATAGGCTTTGACGGTCCGGCGCTCGCGCTTGCCACGGTGGCTGTCGGCCCTAATCCAAAGTTGCAGGTGCTCCGTATAGGCATCGATCAGCCGCTCGGCGGCCACGCGCTTGGGGTAATGGGGCTCGACCATTTCTGGCTCGGCCAGCCAGCGCTTTGCAGTGTTTCTGGAGATGCGCAACCGCTTGGCTGCTTCGTGCACGGATACGTTGTCACGTAAAACCATGCGCCTTAATTTGCTGAGGGTTCCCACGTTAATCACTCCTGCCACCTCTGCTTAAAAAATAAGCAGCATAGGTGGATAACGTGGCTCAAATTTGAAGCGAAATTAGCGCATTAGTGGCTCAGTTTTCAAACGCAATCAACATTCAGGGACAAGTGGTGGTCGGGCAAACGCCGCAGGAGGCCGCCAAGGCCGGTTCGGACTGCATCACGGCGCAGTTCCCGCATGGCCTTCTCGCATTCGCTGGAGCTGGGTGCTACGCTGCCGGACGTGGCCGGCACCATCCACGCGCACTGGCACAAGCCACAATGCAATGGACGGCCCCAGCGCACATAACGCAATGGGCCAATCCAAACTCTAGGGACAATGTGCACTGACGAAATAGCTGTCAACTGGAGCGGGGCGAGGGGTACCCGCCGGCGATTGAACGCGTCCGCTGACGATAATCCTTCCTGAGTCCGGCTCAAGAGCCATGGTCGTTACAGTATGACTCCAATCGGGCCGAGGTGTTTCGTTTGGATAAACGATCCCATCAATCCCAAAGCTCAGATCGAGCGATCCGTCCATTCCATTGAAGCGCAGTAGCAATGTTCCCAAGTCGGGCACGGCGGGATTTCCGCTTTTGAGATTTCCCGCGACTACTAATCTGTCATAAGAGTCAATCGCAACTTTGACCAAGCGGAAGCTGGGTTTAGTTTCAATAATGCCGGCGTTGCCAAAACTCGCATCGAACCTGCCGTCTTTTTCGAGGCGAATCAATCCCATGTGCGCAGACACGATGACCTTAGAATCATTTTGTACGGCAACAGATGTAGGTCTATGGTCGCGCAGATTCTTAAGTACGACTAATCCATCTAAACCGAAGGATTTATCCAGAGAACCGTCATTGTTGAATCTGATGATGAACGGGAAGTAGGAACCATCCTCGTTGGTGGTACCCACTACTACAATTCGCCCCCCCTGGTCTATGGTTACGTCGTCGATCGATTCTGTAACCCCGCCCGTCCGCGTAAAGTTGGTAAAGGAGCTTTCGATTCCTCTGCCGTTCTCGTTAAGCCGCAAGATGAGTAAGCCTTTGTCCACTCCAGGACCATGCGCCATTCCAACCAACACTGCCTTGCCATCTTTTTTCTGGACAACCATACGGGTGCGTTCAGGGGCTACTGGGCTGAAGCCCAATGCCCTTATATCGACGGAGGCATAGTTAACCCATAAGGGATAAGGGTCACCGTAGTTATAGTCCAATCGGCCAGCAAACCCCCAGGCCGGAAACCGGTATCGGACAACTTTCCAATCCCTTCCACCAATCATTATTCGCCGATCAGGCGGACAACTATCCGCGCCATTCATTTGAGCCCCGCATGGTGTAGTGGGGTCGGCAGGTGCAAAGGACTCGTCATCACGGCATCCATATTTCGGATCGCACTGGCTTTCATCAAACCCGGCGTCGGGACCGCCCACGGGACTATTCATCGGATCAACCGTGTCATGCAGGCTCGATAGCTTGCCAAGAGAGCCACTAAAAGTGAACCCGAGAAAACTACGGATGCGATCCCACGGATCATCGATAGAGTCAAGGTCTCCAATGGGTGTATGACGGCTAGCAAAGCCTAAATGACTTACGATCACCGATTTCTTCCGTGGCTCCATCAATATGGAGGTCGGGATATCGTCAAAAACACGTACGGGCGACCAGGCGAATTCGGCAAAAGCAAAACCTCGGATTGTTTTTCGGGGATGCCAATCAAACGTAAGGGGAATTCGAGAGTCTTGATAGCTCTGGTCTAGTGTCCCAGTGGCCGCGCCAACGCATACGTTCGGGTTAGCGTGCCCTATAGAACAAGACAACACTACAAGAATAAGTTGAGGAATTTTTATGGCATTCGAGAAGTTCATGTTTCACCTAAAAAATGGAGAAGACCCTATGTTTTCAACCGCACAGGGGGAAACCGTGCGAGAGAGCGTGTGAATAACCCAAGGGTTAATAGGCTATTGGGGACCTGGCCTGTCCTTCAAAAGTGGGACGACATCGGAAATTCTGTACACAACTCTGAGCGGAATTCAGCGCCATACCTTGGCAATTGTTGATACGAGGTTGGTTGCCGAGTTCGCTCTCATGCCGAATCTCCCGTTCAATAAATACACACACAAAAGGTGTACGCTTACCTAACAAACGCAAAATTCACGGGTTAGCGGACAACGCAGCGTGCTTGTCAGTTACTCCTTGGCTGAACTTTCACAAGCCTCACCCATTGGGCCGTTTTACTCCCACCAACTTCAAGATGGAAGCCATTCGTGCGAATGGTCAGTCCTACACCCGGCGCAAAGGTGGTTCGTGGAAAAGGTCCCACATCGACCATGCCGACCTGGAAGGCCGGGCATGCAACAGGCGGGTGGAACTGCAACGGATTTAGACCACGATTTATGAGTGGCACCCCGTTAGGGGGCAGGTCAGTCCCAGGCCGGTTCCCGATGGAGCGTACCCTTTCCTTCCAGGAACGGATCACCTCGGAGTTTGCTCACCGTTTGCATCTTCATTAATACGAGACCCGTACTTGCGCTGGCAGACGCCGGATTTTGAGAAGAGCTAGCGTGAATCAATCCACCTGTTCGCGCCACAATTGCACCTTGTGCACCTGTCATCAAATCAGACTTGTTGACAGTATCTGCACAAGTGATAGTTTTCATCTTAGTTCCTGAAAACATAAAACCTTCGTTGTTATATACAAAGGCGTTATTGGATAGGATCTGCGATCCATCCCAATCTCGCCCCGTAGCAATATGTGCACTCATGTCGCCAACAACCACTGCATACCATGACGTATTGGTTGTTTGGTCACTGAAGAAGCTCAAGTCATATTTTTGATCCGCTATATTGGAAAAATCGCCTTCAAATAATCCAGTTGTATCGGTGTGGTTGTTGGAAATCCCAGCATAGGTTGCAAGGGTGCCTGTGGCCGGGTCGGCAATTACCATTTCACCGCTGATACGCGCACCCGGATTGGTCTTTGTGGAGACCACCAGGAACCCCTTCATGTCAGGCAATGGAAAATAAACTGGCGTCGAATAGTCATCTTTTACAACCGGCCCTATGCCACCGATGGCTGGCGACGCGATCGAATGCTG
This sequence comes from uncultured Rhodoferax sp., assembly GCA_963513355.1. GTDB lineage: Bacteria > Pseudomonadota > Gammaproteobacteria > Burkholderiales > Burkholderiaceae_C > Allorhodoferax. The sequence goes on from CAUPQG010000044.1 coordinate 6,969, forward strand.
CAATAAATCGTTTGCCCTAATTAGTCCAACAGCGTCGTAATGCGCCGAACACGATGATGAACCATAGTTGTACACGTAGTGCAGACGTTCGTTCAAGGCTGTTGATGAAAGATTAGGTGATGTCTTGCTAGCGGCCTAGAACCCCAATTCACCTTTGACCCAAAGCAGCGCAGATGCCTTGTCCGCAAAAACTTTCCACTGAACGCCAAGGCCACCGAATATGCACTCGAACTGGTACATCATGATGTTGTAGCCCTCTATCTCAGGTGTAGCGACCCAAGCGAGCAGCGGACTGTACTTTGTTCCGGGTCTTTACCGTCAATCGAGTTGCGCGATCATGATCGATGAAATCCCGCTATATAGCTCCAGCCAGGCTTGTTCAACTTCGAAAGTAAAGGCGGCGCCAGACACGGTCTGGATGGCGTGGATGAGCGATTGTCCGACCGGCTCAAAGTCTTTTGGGTCGATTCCGCGTCCGGCGTGGGTTTTACCGAGACGCGTAGCCGCTTCAGCCAGGACGTCAGGCTTGTCCAAATTGGCGACAACAACGGACAGCATCGCGATCAATTTCTTGCGTTGCTCTGACATGTCGGTTGCAAACATGGGTCGGAATGTGGGTTCCAGTTCAAACAGCCTGCCGTAAAACGTCTCTACCAACTCATCGGCACGTGGCCCAAGCAAGGCGAAGTTCTTTCGGACGGCTGTTTTTGATTCAGCGCTAAGTGGTATCAAAATGGATCTCCTTTTAAAAGTCTGTTTGAGCAACTGCACCTTGGTACAGTGTGAGAAAAGGGGTGCTCTGCGATAGCGCGAGTAAGCGTGTGTGGCATCAGCCATTGAGTCGGGGGTAATGATGGCGTTCTTGTTCTTTCATAAGCTGTTGCAACTGGTCATTGGTAACTTTCAATGTTTGATCGATTGCCTGTGTGATCCTTTGCACACTTTGTTCAATGGTTTCCAGCATCTGGATCGTCTCCGCATGGGAAATGCGGTCGCCATACGTTTTGAGCAATTCAGCCGATGACAATATGGCTGTCAACGGTGTTCTTAGCTCGTGGTTGATGGCTTCCACCAAGCTTGCCTGCAACGTGTGGATTTCACTTGCCTGCGGTTTCGCGGTCTGATTGACGGATTGGCTGGGTGGATGGACTTGACGCAATTCGTCCGCAGTGTCCAATAGGGTCCAGATAACTCCGGCATCGGGGTCATTGCGGTGCGCGCACTGGCCTTTTATCTGGACGTGCACCAGCTCGCCATTGCGCCGTCGAATCTGCTGCATGGTGGTGCTTGTTCCAGCGGCTGTCAAAGACTGCCGTTGTGCGCGCCATAGCTGATCGCTCACTTCAGGGTCTGCATACAGCATGGTCAAGGGCTGACCGATCAGCGCATCGCGCTCATAACCCACCGTGCGGGCAAAAGCTGCGTTGATCCAAATGTACTTGCCATTGATTGAATAGGCCATGCCAGACCACGATTCGCAGGACGCGTCCGTAGCCCCCTTGGTGACGCCGAATTCTTCGCTCTTTGGCGTCGTTTGATAGCGTCTGCCCGAAAGATACACCATGGTTGTTTTGCCATAGGCACAGTCGATGCTGGTCTCCGCTATAAAGAGTTTTCGTTCCTCATCATTCGGACCGACTACACGCAATTCGAACTGATTGGGAACCACTTTGCCGGCCCGGCGCAGCTTCTGCCGGGTGATGTACCAGGCTCGGTCATCGGGGTGTAGATTGCGTATCAGGCCGTCCACAGACATTTCTCTACGTGTCATACGCAGCAATTTTTCCGCTAGCGCGTTCATAAAGATGCATTGCCAATCCTCCAGCACCACGAGTCCTTCAGTGCAGGTCTCGTAAACCGCCTGCAGGCGGTCCAGTTCGCTGCGCACTGGGTCTGCTGGCTTGCCGCGCGTGGCCATGTACTGCGCCTTGGAATCGAGACCAACCCAGTTCTTCAGGCCGCGCGCTGGCTCTGGCCCCTCGCTCCCCTCTGCCGGGGGCTTGGGCGCGCCATCGCTCATTTGCAGCACCCAACGCTTGAATTCCAACGGATTCATAATGGTTTTGCCTTTCTCAATTTGCGCTTGTCTTCAGTTTCTGTGCCCTGGCACCAAGACGAAGGTCAGCGTGTTACCACTTCCAACCCACACCAGCACGCACGGCCGGCTTGCCGCCAGACGCAATGGCCGCACCCAGATTTACCTGCATGCCGCTGCTGGTGACCGTACCAAACGCCACACCTATGGCGCTTTGCCCGTCGTAGTTGCCCATGCCCACCCCCAGGCCCGACTCACCGGGTGCCAGAGAGAACTGGGGCGCTGTTGCCATGGCGGCTGCTACGCCGCGTGCTGCATAGTTATTGGCGTCGCCCAGCAGGCCTTGGGTAGCCTGTTGCAACTGGTTCACGTTGACGGCATCTGTGCCTTCGGTGCCGGCGGCCACATTGGTGATTTGGCGCAGCTGGGTGCTGGAGCCCACGCTGACCGTGTTGTTGCGGTTGGCCACCGCACCCTGGCCCAGCGCCACGGAATTGGTGCCATTGGCCGTGGTGTTGGCACCCAGCGCCACACTGTTGTTGCCATTGGCAATGGCGTTATTGCCCACCGCGGTGGTGGGGTCTGCATTGGCCTGGGCGCCCGCGCCAATAGCCACCGAGCCCGCAAACTTGGCAACCGCGCCCTGGCCTTGCGCAATCGTGCCGGCGCCATTGGCATTGGCTGCGATACCAATGGCCACCGCGCCCATGCCCTGCGCCTTGGCGGGTGCCTGGCCGGGCACGGAACACTGCAACGCACCGCCAGAACCAGTGCAGACGCCAATCTGCCCGTCCACCACGGCTTGAATCTTGGTGGTGTTTTGCTGCGTGGCGGTAGAGGCGGTGTTTGCCGTGGCTAGCGCTGTAGTGGCAAGAGCTTTGGCGGCAGCTGCCTCTGCGCTGTCACCGCCACCTGCAGGGCCTGCAGGCCCTGCGGGGCCCGCTGGCCCTGCAGGGCCAGCGCCGCCACCGCCCGGTATAGCGGCGATTGCCGCGTTAAGCTGGGCAACGTTTACGGCGTCGGTGTTACCCGTGCCCGTTGCGACATTGATGATGCGCCGCACGGCTGGGTTAGCTGACATGGGTCCGCCACCACCGCCGCCCACACTGACCACATTGACTTGGCCACCATCATTTGCACCGGAGCCCAGCGCAACCGAGCCCAGGCCGCTTGATGTCGCAACGCCCCCAATGGCGGTAGAACCCACATTGGTTGCGTTCGAAGTCACTCCCACGGCGACTGACGAATTGTTGCTACTCACGCTTCTGTCGCCCACTGCAATAGCGAAGATGCCATTGGACGTAGCACTCGTCCCGACGGCAACGCTAGCGGCACCCCCTGCAGTGCTGGTTTGGCCAACGGCGGTAGCCTGGCCACCACTGGCAGTTGCGGTAAAGCCCACTGCCACGCTGCTATTACCACTCGCGGCCGCGGTGGAACCCACACCCGTTGCCTGGCGAATGGCGCTGCTGTTTAGTCCAATCGCAGTCGCGGACTCGGCGGTTGCAGAGCTACCTGTGCCGCAAGCTACCGACAGTGAATCCGCTCCGGGCGCGGCGACGAGACTTTGCCGGCACACCTCGGCACCGGCCGTCCCAGCGCCAGTGCCACCCGTCACTTGGGCCCAAGCAGGCACGCAGATGCCCAATTGCATGATGGCCACGGCCAACACGCTGCGTCGGGCCAGTTGCATCTTCGTTTGTTTCATAGTGATTATCTCCTTGGTGGAATTTCGCGTAGTTACTAACGTGCCGCAGGGCAAGTACTGGATCACTTGCTGCCTTGCTACACCCCTAACAACACAAACGCGAAGCCGGTCTAGAACCGGACAACACGGGCGTCAACCGCGAATCTGAATGCGAAGCTGTCCTTCGCCCTCGAGGAACAGAACACTGTCGTCGGGTTCCTCACGCTGCAGGAACACTTCGCGAGTGCCTAGGAAATTCACTGTATGGCCATCAGAGCTGACGCAAGAAGCCTAGGCCATGGGTCCGGCGCAGGGGTTTGCTAGCAACAAGACGCGGTAAATAAGCCGCTTCAAGCCTTGGGGGCAGTTGCGCTATCGCATTGATAGCACTATGTGCTTATTGCACGAGGGCTAGAGGCCATTTTTATTGGCGGATTCAAGTACAAAGCGCAACGGAATGCAGTGTAAGAGGTCTGACGGGTAAGTTGTAGAAGACCTCATGCGGTGTGCGATAGCCCAGGCACTTACGAGGCCGATGATTGAGTAAGTACACAGCCTCATCGACCTG
>CAUPQG010000045.1:0-10120 GCA_963513355.1 uncultured Rhodoferax sp.
CATAGTCTTGTAGCGGCCTCAGCCAACGTTGGCACTCGCCGCGGTTTCCTCCCCCGAGGTTTGTACGACGCCCACCCTTCATGGGTGATCGTGGCACCATTGGCGTGCCTGCGCGGGCGGGCATCCTACAAACCTAAACTGTAGCCGACATTAGATGTTGAATATTTGCTACCTATTTAATAGCTATACGTCTATATTCTTCGGGGGCTGCTGGCCAAAAACGCCAAAACGTCCAGCGATGGGGTAGTGCTGGCAGAAGAACATATCCCCAGTGATATCAACTCGCATTCCAGCCTCACCCAGCCAGCGCCCTGAGCACATTCTCCGCAGTAGCCGGCGCAGTCAACCGCACCGGCTTCTCTGACCCCGTCACCGATGCAATTGCATCACGCAGCGCCTCATAGACGCTGATGGCCAGCATGAAGGGCGGCTCTCCCACGGCCTTGCTGCCGAACACGTTGTCCTCGCGATTGGGCTCGGGCCATAGGTCGACCTTGAAGTGCTGGGGCACATCACCCGCAGTAGGGATCTTGTAGGTGCTGGGGGCGTGGGTGGTCAGCAAGCCCTTGTCGTTCCACACCAGTTGCTCGGTGGTGAGCCAGCCCATGCCTTGCACAAAGCCGCCCTCGATCTGGCCGATGTCGATGGCGGGGTTGATGCTACGGCCCACGTCGTGCAGGATGTCCACCTTCAGCACGCGGCTCTCGCCGGTCAGGGTGTCGATGGCTACCTCGGTGCAGGCGGCGCCGTAGGCAAAGTAGTAGAACGGCCGGCCGCTCAGTGTGGCCTTGTCGTAGTGGATTTTGGGTGTGCGGTAAAAGCCGTCGCTCCACAGCTGGATGCGGTTGGCATAGGCCATCTTCACCACATCGTCAAAGCTGCGGGTGGTGGTGGGAGATATCACCTGGCCGTATTCAAACCGCACCGCTCCGGCACCGCAAGCATCCAGCCCGCTGACAAAGGCGGCCAGGTTGTCGCGTACATGGCGGGCGGCAAATTGTGCGGCGCGGCCATTCAGGTCGGTGCCGGCGGATGCCGCCGTGGCAGACGCGTTGGGTATCTTGCTGGTGTCGCTAGCTGTGCAGACCACGCGGTCATAGGGCACGCCCAGTTCATCGGCCACAACCTGTGCCACCTTGGTGTTCAGGCCCTGGCCCATCTCGGCCCCACCGTGGTTCACCTGCACGCTGCCGTCGGTGTAGACATGCACCAGTGCGCCAGCCTGGTTGAACAGCGTGGCGGTGAAGCTGATGCCGAACTTGACCGGTGTGATGGCCAGGCCCTTCTTGATGATGGGGTTGGCAGCGTTCCAAGCCAAAATGGCCTCTCGCCCTCGTCGGTACTGCGCAGTTTGCTCTAGTTTTGATAGTAGTGGTGCGAGGATGTTGTCTTCCACACGCATGCCGTAGTGGGTGGTGTCGCGCCGCAGTGCGGTGCCCGCAATGGCCTCGTCGCTGTACAGGTTGCGCATGCGCACATCCAGCGGGTCCAGGCCCAGATGGCGGGCGATGTCGCCCATGATGGTCTCGATCAGGATCACACCCTGCGGACCGCCAAAGCCGCGAAACGCGGTGTGGCTTTGGGTGTTGAGCTTGCAGCGGTAAGACGCAATGTCCACATCCTGCAGGTAGTAGGCGTTGTCGCTGTGGAAGATGGCGCGGTCAGCAACCGGGCCGGACAGGTAGGCGCTGAAGCCGCAGTTCACGGCCATCATGAGTTTGAGCGCAGTCAGGCGGCCCGTGTCGTCAAAGCCGGCGCTGTATTCGTAGGCAAAGGGGTGGCGTTTGCCGGTAACCATGAAGTCGTCGTCGCGGTCCAGGCGCAGCTTGATGGGGCGTTGCAGCTTGTGTGCGGCGATGGCAGCCCACACGGCCAGATGCCCGGCTTGTGTCTCCTTGCCGCCAAAACCGCCACCCATGCGGCGGCATTCCACCGTGACCGCATGGTTGTCGATGCCCAGCGCGTGCGACACCCAGTGCTGCACCTCACCCGGATGCTGGGTGCTGCTGTAGACGCGCCACTGGTTTTGCTCCAGCGGCAGCACGTAGGCCACTTGGCCTTCCAGGTAAAAGTGTTCCTGGCCACCCACTTCCAGCGTACCGGTCAGTGTGTGTGGTGCACGGGTCAGCGCAGCGGTGGCATCGCCCCGTTTCACAAACACGGGAGGCAGCACAAAACTCTGCGCGGCCAACGCGTCGGGGATGCTCAGGATGGCGGGCAGGGCTTCGACATTCAGCACCACCTTGCGCGCCGCGCGGCGGGCCTGCATGACGGTATCGGCCACCACCAGCCCCACCACCTGGCCGATGTGCTGCACGGTATCGGTGGCAAACACGGGCTCGTCGCCGGCAAATGCGGCCAGCATGGGGTCGCCAGGGATGTCACGCGACAAGACCACACTGCGCACCCCTGGCATGGCCAGCGCTGCACTCGCGTCCACACCGAGCAGGCGGCCGTGCGCCACGGTGGACAGAATGGGGGCGGCGTGCAGGGTGCCGCGCAACTCTGGCATGTCGTCAATGTAGGTCGCACCACCGGCGACCTGCGCCACCGCGCTCTCGTGCGGACGGCTCACGCCAGCGGCAGCCGTGGGGGATGATGTGCGCGTGCTGCTCATGCTTCCACCTCCAGGCTGCGCAGATCGGTCTGCACACCGCCCTGGCTCTCCAGCCAGAACCGCTGCAGCAGGTTGCCCAGCACGGTGCGGCGGTAGTCGGCCGTGGCGCGCATATCAGAGATCGGGGTGAACTCGTCACTCAGAACGCGCAGGGCTTTCGCGATGGTGGCTTGTGTCCAGGGCTGGCCCACCAGAGCTGCTTCGGTCTTGCGGGCGCGCACCGGCGTGGCGGCCACGCCGCCAGCGCCAATGGACGCGCTACGCACCTGGCCGTTGCTGATGTGTAGGTTGATGGCCAGACAGACAGCAGAGATGTCGTCTTCAAAGCGCTTGGAAATCTTGTAGACGCGGCTGAATTCACCTTCGGTGGCTTTTGGCACCGTGATCCACGCCAGTACTTCATCTGGCGCCATCACATTCTTGCGGTAGCCGGTGTACAGGTCTTCCAGTGGCAGCGAGCGGTGGGCTTGTTTCTTGCCATGCTGGCGCATCAGTACCACGTGGGCGCCCAGTGCGATCAGCAGGGGCATGGAGTCGCCAATAGGTGAGCCGTTGGCCACATTGCCGCCCAGCGTGCCGCTGTTGCGCACCGGCAGGCCGGCAAAGCGGTGGGCAAACTCGGCCAGCTGCGGGCGGTCGGCCACCAGGGCCGCAAATGCGTCGGTCAACGACACGGCGGCGCCAATGGCGATGTGGTGGGGGTACTGCTCCACGCGGCGCAGCTCGGCCACCTGGGTGATGTCCAGCACTTTGGCAAACTGCATGTGCATCTTGGTCACCCACAGGCCTACGTCGGTGCAGCCTGCCACCAGCTGCGCATCCGGGTGGTGCGCCCGGTCTACCAGCAGCTGGGTCAGGGTTTCAGGGCGCATATAAGCAAAATTGGCCTCTGGCCCCCGATAATGCTCATTCATGCGCTCTAGATTTGATAGCACCATTGCTTCGTCTACTTGCTGCAGCGGCAGTGCCTGCATGGCCTCTGCGGCGTCCAGAATCGGCCGGTAGCCGGTGCAGCGGCACAGGTTGCCGGATAACGCGGCTTGCGCCTCGGCACGGCTGATGGTCTGGCCCTTGCAGGTTTTGCCCTGGTACTGGCCAAACAGGCTCATCACAAAACCGGGTGTGCAAAAGCCGCACTGCGAGCCGTGGCAGTCCACCATGGCCTGCTGCACGGGATGTAGCGTTGCCGAGACCGCCGCAGCGCCGGGCCGCCCCAAGCAAGGCACGGCCCCCTCGGGGGGCAGCGCAGCACACGCAGTGGCAAGCGTGGGGGCAATATCTTCTATGGTCCAAAGCGCCATGCCATTTATGGAATGGGCCAGGCGGATGCAGCTATTGATGGCGCTGTATTTCAGTCCCTTACCATCAGCCTTTGCATCGGGCTCGGCAATCACAACGGTGCAGGCACCGCAGTCGCCTTCGCCGCAACCTTCCTTGGTGCCGCAGCTGTGCAGGTCTTCGCGCAAAACTTCCAGCAGGGTGCGGTTGGGGTCGACGGCGGGTAGCGTGACAATTTCTCCACGCCGGAAAAATTGCAGAGGTTGGGTTTGCATGGGCTTCATGGGCGGGGTTCCTGGTCCGTGAGGGTAAATCGGGTAGCAGTGCTAGACCATATTCCTTAGGATATGACACAAATTGACATCGCCGTATGAGAAACCATTCCCTGTTTGACAAGATAGACCTTCATTTGATCAGGGTCCTCCATACCGTGTTAACTGAACGCAGCGTTTCCAAAGCCGCCATCCGCCTGGGCATGCACCAGCCAGCGGTGAGCGGTGCACTCAAAAGGCTGCGTGACTTTGCGGGAGACCCGCTGTTGGTGCGCTCAGGCTCCGGCATGGTGCCTACCGACGTGGCGCTGCGCATGCTGGAGCCCAGTGCCAGCATTTTGCGTGCCGCCGAGATGCTGTTCTCGGACGCCAAGGGCTTTGAGCCCGCCACTGCGCGCACCACCTTTCGCGTAGCGGCCAGTGACTATCTGGACCCGTTTTTCTTGCCCCGTCTGGTGGCGCAGATCAAAGCGCAGGCGCCGCTGACCGAGATCGAAATCCTTTCCCTGTCCGGCAGTGCGGACTACCGTGCCCAGCTGGCCCAGGGCGATGTGGATGTGGTCATTGGCAACTGGCCCACGCCACCGGACGAGCTGCACCTGGGCCGTCTGTTTGGTGATGACGTGGTGTGCCTGGTGTCCAAGAAGCACCCCGCCGTGCGCCGTGGCTGGGACCAGGCCTCGTGGCTGGCGGCGGACCACATCGCGCCGGGCGCCACCCACCCAGGTGCCAAGGGTGTTATTGACGACCATCTGGCCAGTCTGGGCCTGCGCCGGCACATTGCGGCGCGCTGCCCCTATTTCGGGCAGATTCCGGCCATGGTGGCATCAACCTTGCTGGTGATGACCACCGGGCGGCAGTACTGCGAGCGGTTTACCGATAGCCTGCCGGTCACCATATTGCCGTGCCCGGTGGAGTTTCCCCGGCTGATGTACTACCAGCTCTGGCATGCACGCACCCACACCTCGGCATCCAGCCGCTGGCTGCGTGAATGTGTAAAGTCGGTGGCCGCAGCGTTGAAAAAAGAGTGAGCCCCATCCCAAGCCTATGACCAGCCAACCCCGACCCCAGCCCAGACTTCAGCTCAGCGGCATCACCAAGGCCTACCCCGGCGTCATTGCCAATAGCGATGTTTCACTGACGGTGATGCCCGGCGAGATCCACGCCGTGCTGGGTGAAAACGGTGCCGGCAAGTCCACACTGATGAAGATCATCTACGGCTCGGTCAAACCCGATGCAGGGCAGGTGCGGCTCAACGGCCAGGAGATGCACATCCGCAACCCCAAAGAGGCGCGGGCCAACGGCATCAGCATGGTGTTCCAGCATTTCAACCTGTTCGACACCATGACTGTGGCTGAGAACGTTTGGCTGGGCCTGACCCGCAGTTCGCTGGCAGACGTAACCGCCAGCATCGTCGCCAAGGCCAATGAATATGGGTTGGACATCGACCCCGCCCGTCCGGTGCACACGCTGAGCGTGGGCGAGATGCAGCGGGTGGAAATCATCCGCGCCCTGTTGACCCGGCCTGAGCTCTTGATTCTGGACGAGCCCACCTCGGTGTTGACACCGCAGGCGGTGGAGAAGCTGTTTGTGGTGCTCAAAAAGCTGTCCAGCGAGGGCTGCAGCATCCTCTACATCAGCCACAAGCTGCACGAGATTCGCGAGCTATGCACCGCCTGCACGGTGCTGCGCGGCGGCAGGGTCACCGGGATCTGCAATCCGCAGGAAGAATCCAATGCATCCCTGTCGCGCCTGATGATTGGTGCCGAGCCCCCGCTGCTGGAGCGTGCTGCCCGCACGGCCGGTGCGGCGGTGATGCACGTCAAGGGCCTGAGCCTGGAGCGTGAAGACCAGTTTGGCGTGGACCTGGATGGCATCCACCTGCACGTGCGTGCTGGTGAAGTGGTGGGCATTGCCGGTGTGTCGGGCAACGGCCAGAAGGAGTTGCTCTACGCCTTGTCGGGTGAAGACTGCCGCGCGCCCCGCGGCAGCATCCATATGGGTGAGGCCGATGTGTCGCACCTGCACGCGGGTAAGCGCCGCGCCTTGGGTCTGCATTTTGTGCCCGAGGAGCGCCTGGGCCGCGGCGCCGTGCCCACGCTGAGCCTGGCGCACAACCTGTTGCTGACCCGTACCGAATCCATCTCCATGCCGCGCTTTGCGGGTGGCTGGATTCGGGTGCGCCAGCTCGAAGCCCATGCCGCGCGCCTCATTGCGCAGTTCAAGGTCAAGGCCAATGGGCCCACGGCCGCGGCGCGTTCGCTCTCGGGTGGCAACTTGCAGAAGTTTATTGTGGGGCGCGAGATCGATGCCAACCCCAAGCTGCTGATCGTGTCGCAACCCACCTGGGGGGTGGACGTGGGCGCAGCGGCCCAGATACGTGGCGAAATTCTGGCGCTGCGCGACGCCGGTTGCGCTGTACTGGTGGTCAGCGAAGAATTGGACGAATTGTTTGAGGTCTGCGACCGCATGCACGTGATTGCACGTGGCAGGTTGTCGCCCTCGGTACCCATTGCGGAGGCAACGGTGGAAAAAATTGGCGAATGGATGAGTGGCTTGTGGGAGAAGGACGTGGCCCATGCTTAAGCTAGAAGCGCGGCCCCAGCCGTCCTCCGCGTGGAGCTACGGCTCGCCCCTGTTGGCCTTGTTATGCACGGTGGTCATCGGCGTCATCTTGTTTGCGCTGCTGGGAAAAGACCCGGTGCGCGGCCTGCAGGTGTTCTTTTGGGACCCTATCAAAAGCGGCTATGCGGTGGGTGAACTGGTGGTCAAGGCCACGCCGCTGTTGCTGATTGCGCTGGGTCTTGCCGTGTGCTTCCGCTCTAACGTGTGGAACATCGGAGCCGAAGGGCAATACATTCTGGGCGCCATTACCGCTGGCGGCGTGGCCTTGATGGCCGACAAGACTACCGGGAGTTGGATTGTGCTGGTCGTGCTGTTGGCCGGCGTGCTGGGCGGCATGGCCTGGGCGGGGCTGACGGCGCTGCTGCGCGACAAGTTCAATGCCAACGAAATCCTGGTGAGCCTGATGCTGGTCTATGTGGCGGTGCAGTTGCTGGGTTTCCTGGTGTTCGGGCCGTGGAAAGACCCCAATGGCTACAACTTTCCACAAACCAAGAGTTTTGAAGCGGTGACGCGTATCCCGCGCTTGTTCGATGGCTCGCGGGTCAGCATCGGCGTCATTCTGGCGCTCGTGGGTGTGGCCGGGGTATGGGTGTTTTTGTTCCGCACCCGAGCTGGTTTTGCGCAGCAGGTGGGCGGGCTGGCGCCTGCGGCATCGCGCTATGCCGGTTTTTCGTCCCGCCGCGCACTGTGGACGGCTTTGCTGATCTCGGGCGGCATGGCCGGCCTTGCCGGGGGGCTGGAAGTGGCGGGACCAATTGGCCAGCTCACACCTTATGTACCTGCGGGATATGGTTTTGCCGCCATCATCGTGGCCTTTGTCGGGCGTCTGCACCCGGTGGGCATGGTGTTCTCGGCATTGCTGATGAGCATGTTCTACATCGGCGGGGAGCTGGCGCAGTCCCGCCTGGGCCTGCCCAAGTCACTGACCGGGGTGTTCCAGGGGCTGCTGTTGTTTTCGCTGTTGGCTTGTGACACCTTGGTGAACTACCGGCTGCGCTGGGGGAAGAAATAATGGAATCCTACGCACTGCTCATCGCCGCCACGCTGAATGCGGGAACCGTACTGGCCATCGCTTCGCTTGGCCTGTTGATCAACGAAAAGGCCGGCATCGTTAACCTGGGCGCAGAGGGCATGATGTTGTGCGCTGCCATTGCCGGTTTTGCCACGGTGGTGGCTACCGGGAGCGACAGCATGGGTTTTGCCGCGGGCATGGGCGCAGGGGCCTTGATGGCTGCCGTTTTTGGCGTGCTGGTCATCTGGCTCAATACCAACCAATACGCCACCGGGCTTGCGCTCAGCCTGTTTGGCGGCGGTTTCTCGGCTTTTGCGGGCATTTCCTATGTGCAGGAAAAAATGCCGGAGCGGCCCAGCTTCGCCATCCCCTTCCTGACCGACATCCCGCTGGTGGGGCCAGCCTTGTTTCGCCAGCACCCGCTGGTCTATCTGGCGGTGCTGTTTGCTTTTGGGCTGATCTGGTTTTTGTACCGCACCCGCGCCGGCCTGATTCTGCGCAGTGTGGGTGAAAGCCCCGAATCGGCCCATGCCTTGGGTTACCCGGTACGCTGGATACGCCTGGGTGCGGTGGTGGTGGGTGGCGCACTGTGCGGCCTGGCCGGTGCTTATATCTCCATCATTTACACACCACTGTGGGTGGAAGGCATGGTGGCGGGCAAGGGCTGGATTGCGCTGGCGCTGACCACTTTTGCGACCTGGCGCCCGGCACGGGTGTTGCTTGGTGCCTACCTGTTTGGAGGGGTGACCATGTTGCAGTTCCATTTGCAGGGCGTGGGGGTGGAGATACCCAGCCAGTTCCTGAGCATGCTGCCCTATGTGGCGACCATTGTGGTTTTGGCTTTGATATCCCGCAACCCGCGCTGGATTCGCATTAATATGCCTGCTGCCATTGGAAAACCGTTTTACCCTGGCTCCTAGTTTCTTGACGTTCTCTCGCTTATTGTTTCGCAACCCAGTTTTTTTAAGAAAGTACTGACATGACAGATATTCAAAAACGCGCGTTACTAAAAATGGCAGCCTTGACGGCCGTCGCCAGCGCCGCGCTGGTTGGTTGTGGCAAGAAAGAGGAGCCCATAGCGGCCACCCCAGTGCCTGCGCCCGCGGCGTCTGCACCCGCACCCAAGCCCGAGCCCCTGAAGATCGCTTTCGCCTATGTGGGCCCTGTTGGCGATGGCGGCTGGACCTTCGCACACGACAACGGCAAGAAGGCCGTGGAGAAAGAATTCGGCGACAAGGTGGTGACATCGATTGTGGAGAACGTGCCCGAGTCTGCAGACGCCGAGCGTGTCATCCGCGAAATGGCCAGCAGCGGCAACAAGCTGGTGTTTGGCACCACCTTTGGCTACATGGAGCCCATGCTCAAGGTTGCGCCCGATTTCAAGGACGTGAGGTTTGAACACGCCACCGGCTACAAGACAGCCGACAACATGCGCACCTACGACAGCCGCACCTACGAAGGCGCGTACATGGCAGGCATCATCGCCGGCAAGATGACCAAGTCCAACACACTGGGCGTAGTGGCGTCCATCCCAATCCCCGAAGTTGTTCGCAACATCAACGCATTCACATTGGGCGCACAAAGCAGCAACCCCAAGATCAAGACCAAGGTGGTTTGGGTGAACGAGTGGTTCAACCCACCTAAGGAAACCGAAGCCGCCACCAGCCTGATCAACGGTGGTGCGGACGTTTTGTTCCAGAACACCGATTCCCCCGCCGTGCTGAAGACCGCACAAGACAAGGGCAAGCGCGCCTTCGGTTGGGACTCTGACATGACCGCCTACGGTCCCAAGGCCCACCTGGCATCCGCCGTCATCAACTGGGGCCCGTACTACATCAAGACCACCCGCGAAGTGCTGGAAGGCAAGTGGACCGGCGGTACATCTTCCTGGTGGGGTGTAAAAGAGGGCGCCATTGACATCGTGTCCATCGCTGAAGACGTGCCTGCTGAAACCAAGGCCAAGGTTGAGGAAGTGAAGAAGGGTCTGGCCGACGGCACCTTCTCTATCTGGAAGGGCCCCATGGTCGACAACACCGGCAAGGAACAGATTGCCAAGGACACTGTGGCCGATGACAAATTCCTGAGCGGTTTGAGCTTCTACGTCAAGGGCGTGGAAGGTAAGATCCCCGGCAGCAAGTAAGCAATCCATCCGTGATCCGGGCCGCTTACGAGCGGCCTTTTTCATGTGCGCCCAGCATGGGCGCACTCCTGGAGGTGCAAGTCCTCCCGCGAGCTGGTCACAGTGAGCGAAGTGAAGCGCAACTGCATGCGGGCGACCGAGTGTGGGAAGGAAGCGTGGAGCATAAATTGTGAGCC
>CAUPQG010000046.1:0-7700 GCA_963513355.1 uncultured Rhodoferax sp.
TAGGCCTTGGCCTGGCCGCCGAACTTGGCTGCCAGCACGGTAGTGATGGCGGCTGTCAGCGTGGTCTTGCCGTGGTCAACGTGGCCAATGGTGCCCACGTTTACGTGGGGCTTGGTACGTGTGAATTTTTCTTTTCCCATTTTTCAATTCTCCAAAGAGCTAATTTCCGTGTGTTGGTTTAATGTCTGCACGGTGTTGCTGATTCGCCTCGCACGGAAGACAAGGCGGCACACTGTCGCAGACAGGGGTTTTCTTACTTGGCGCGCGCAGCCATGATGGCTTCAGACACGTTACGCGGAGCTTCCGAGTAGTGCTTGAATTCCATCGTGTAGGACGCACGACCTTGCGACATCGAGCGCAGGGTTGTGGAGTAGCCAAACATTTCAGACAACGGCACTTCGGCTTTAATCGCCTTGCCGCCACCGACCATGTCTTCCATGCCTTGAACCATGCCGCGGCGTGAGGACAAATCGCCCATCACGTTACCTGCGTAGTCTTCAGGTGTCTCCACTTCCACAGCCATCATGGGTTCCAGAATGACGGGACCAGCTTTGCGGCAGCCTTCCTTGAAACCGAAGATGGCGGCCATCTTGAACGCCAGTTCGTTGGAGTCAACGTCGTGGTAGGAACCAAAGTGCAAGGTCACCTTGACATCGACCACTGGGTAGCCAGCCAAAACACCTTGCGTGACTGCTTCGTGAATACCTTTTTCCACCGCAGGAATGAATTCGCGAGGAACAACACCGCCCTTGATCGCGTCGACGAACTCGATACCCTTACCGGCTTCGTTGGGCTCAATCTTGAGCACGACGTGACCGTACTGACCCTTACCACCGGACTGACGCACGAACTTGCCTTCGGCATCTTCGATGGTCTTGCGGATGGTTTCGCGGTAGGCAACCTGGGGCTTGCCCACGTTGGCATCCACGCCGAATTCGCGCTTCATGCGGTCGACAATAATTTCCAAGTGCAACTCACCCATACCGGCGATCAGAGTCTGACCAGACTCTTCGTCGGTCTTGACGCGGAACGAAGGATCTTCCTGGGCCAGACGCTGCAAAGCGATACCCATTTTTTCCTGGTCGGCCTTGGTCTTGGGTTCCACAGCCTGGGTAATCACTGGCTCAGGGAATACCATGCGCTCCAGTGTCAGAACGGCCGTTGGATCACACAGTGTTTCGCCGGTAGTGACATCTTTCAGACCGATACATGCTGCGATGTCGCCAGCGACAATTTCGCTAACTTCTTCGCGCTTGTTGGCGTGCATTTGCACGATA
This sequence comes from uncultured Rhodoferax sp., assembly GCA_963513355.1. GTDB lineage: Bacteria > Pseudomonadota > Gammaproteobacteria > Burkholderiales > Burkholderiaceae_C > Allorhodoferax. Next base: position 1,278 of record CAUPQG010000046.1, read on the forward strand.
CGGCCGATACGTTCTTTTTTGCCACGAATCGGGTTGTAGACGGTGTCGCCTTTGTTCAGAACGCCGGAGTACACGCGCACAAACGTCAACTGACCGACAAACGGATCCGTCATCAGTTTGAATGCCAATGCGGAGAACTTTTCAGTGTCGCTGGCCTGGCGCACCACAGGCGCGTCGTCTTCGTCCAAGCCGCCCACGGGTGGGATGTCCACTGGTGAAGGCATGAACTCGATCACGGCGTCCAACATACGCTGCACGCCCTTGTTCTTGAAAGCGGAGCCGCAATACATTGGCTGGATTTCGCTGGAGATCGTGCGCTTGCGGATACCGAACTTGATCTCTTCTTCGGACAAATCACCTTCTTCAAGGTATTTGTTCATCAGTTCTTCGGTGGCTTCAGCAGCAGCTTCGACCATCTTTTCGCGCCACTCTTTGGCCAACTCCACCAGCTCGGCGGGGATTTCCTTGTAGTCGAACAACATGCCTTGCGAAGCTTCGTCCCAGATGATGGCTTTCATCTTGAGCAAATCCACAACGCCGGTGAAGTGTTCTTCAGCACCGATTGGAATCACCATGGGCACAGGGCTAGCCTTCAGGCGCAACTTCATCTGGTCTACGACCTTGAAGAAGTTGGCACCGGTACGGTCCATCTTGTTCACAAAGGCCAAACGTGGCACTTTGTACTTGTTGGCCTGGCGCCAAACGGTTTCGGACTGGGGTTGCACGCCACCCACAGCGCAGTAAACCATGCAAGCGCCATCCAGCACGCGCATGGAACGCTCAACTTCAATGGTGAAGTCAACGTGTCCAGGGGTATCAATGATGTTGATACGGTGCTCAGGCAAGGACTTGTCCATACCCTTCCAGAAGCAGGTGGTCGCAGCGGACGTGATCGTGATGCCACGCTCCTGCTCTTGCTCCATCCAGTCCATGGTGGCAGCGCCGTCGTGCACTTCACCAATTTTGTGGTTCACGCCGGTATAAAAAAGTACGCGCTCGGTAGTCGTAGTTTTACCGGCGTCAATGTGAGCAGAGATACCGATATTGCGATAACGCTCAATGGGGGTATGGCGAGCCATGATGGATCCTTGGTTGATCAGATTCTGAGAACCGCCAGTTGCACTGCGCAACTGGCGTGCGGCCTTCAAAGTGTGGACGTTCCGCATGACAGCGCCATTGCGCTGCCCGCGACACCCGCGTCACTTGAATGCCGCGGTTGCCGCGTTTAGAAGCGGAAGTGCGAGAAAGCCTTGTTGGCTTCAGCCATGCGGTGAACTTCATCACGCTTTTTCATGGCACCGCCGCGGCCTTCTGTAGCCTCCAGCAGCTCGTTGGCCAGGCGTTGAGCCATGGACTTTTCACCGCGCTTGCGAGCGGCTTCCTTGATCCAGCGCATGGACAAAGCCAAACGACGGACTGGACGCACTTCAACGGGCACCTGGTAGTTGGCACCACCCACGCGGCGGGACTTAACTTCCACCATAGGCTTCACGTTGTTGATAGCAACAGTAAAGGCTTCGACAGGGTCTTTATCAGGATGCTTCTTCTCGATCAGCTCCAGCGCGCCATAAATGATGCGCTCAGCGATTGCTTTTTTGCCGCCTTCCATGATCACGTTCATGAATTTGGACAGCTCTACGTTACCGAACTTAGGATCCGGCAGAATTTCACGTTTAGGGACTTCGCGACGACGTGGCATTTTTTCACCTCTTTGCTTCAGTTGGCGCCCTTACGGACACCGCGAGAGTTATTCAATAAGACTCTCACTTACTCGACCCAAACAGCGGGTCACTTCGTTCATTCACCGCGCCACGCAGTAAACAAACACCTTTTATTTTTCGAATCCAGGGTTTTGAGGCCTTGGGCTCAGGTCAATTTACTTGGCCTTTGGCTTCTTTGCACCGTACTTGGAGCGCGACTGCTTGCGGTCTTTCACGCCTTGCAAATCGAGCGAACCACGGACGATGTGGTAACGCACACCAGGCAAGTCCTTGACACGACCACCACGAACCAGCACCACGCTGTGTTCCTGCAGGTTGTGGCCTTCACCGCCGATGTAAGAGATAACCTCAAAACCGTTGGTCAAGCGCACTTTGGCAACTTTACGCAGAGCGGAGTTAGGTTTTTTAGGCGTTGTGGTGTACACACGGGTGCACACACCGCGACGCTGCGGAGAGTTCTGCATCGCAGGGCTCTTCGACTTGATGGTCTCGACCTCACGGCCTTGACGCACGAGTTGATTGATTGTTGGCATTTAAAAAACGTCCCTAAACGTTTGAAACTAATTGAAAACGTGAATCCCTTCGGAATTTCCGAAAAGCCTTCTAATGTATCAGGTTAGGGGTTTCCCCGCAAGGGGATTAGCGAATCCAGAGGCGAATTGAGTCCCAGGCACGACCCAAAACGCCCGATTGCTCCACCGACTCCAGAGCCAGCAAAGGCACTTCAGCGACGACTTGCTCGCCCGCCAAAATTTTCAACATGCCCAGCTGTTGGCCCTTGGTAACGGGGGCGACCAATGGATCGGTTCGCACCACCTGCGTTTGGAGTTTCGCTCCGCTGCCCTGAGGAACCGCCACCACAATCGCCTGTGGGCGACCCACTTTCACGGTGGATTGAGCGCCCTTCCATATGTTGGCACTCACTACTGTTTGGTCCGCATCGAACAATTTGACGGCCTCGTACGCGGTATAGCCCCAGTTCAGCAGCTTTTGGGATTCGTTGGCACGGGCATTCTCGTTGGCCGTGCCCAACACGATTGACAACAGGCGGCGACTGCCAGCCGTTGCGGGCGCGCCAGCTGGGGCTCCAGGATTCGCCAGATTGGTGAACTCGCGACGGGCCGTAGCCACCATGCAATAGCCAGCCGCCTCGGTGTAGCCAGTTTTCAGACCATCGACCGTGGGATCGCGAAACAGCAACAGGTTGCGGTTGCTGTCATTGGCCGCTGGTGTGCCGGGATAACGGTATTTCTTGATGGCGTAAAAGCCTACATAGTCCGGAAAGTCGGCCATCAGGCGGGTTGCCAGAATACTCAAGTCGCGGGCCGTCGTCGTGTGGCCAGCCTCGGTCAATCCCTCCGGGTTTTTGTAGCCGGTGGATTTCATTCCCAGCACTTTGGCCTGGTCGTTCATCATTTGCACAAAACGTTCGGCGGTTCCACCAACCCCTTCGGCCAGCGCCATCGTGGCATCGTTGCCAGACTGCACAATCATGCCTTTGATCAGATCTTCTACTGGAACCTGCATCTTGGGGTCGATAAACATGCGCGATCCAGGCATCTTCCAGGCGCGCTCACTAACCGGAAGGGTCTGCCGCAGGTCCAGCTTTTTGGTCCGCAGAGCATCAAAGACCAGATAGGCAGACATGAGCTTGGTCAGCGAGGCGGGCTCCACCGGCATATCAATGTCTTTGGAGGCCAATATCTGGTTGGCTGTCACATCCATGAGCAAGTAGGCACGGGCGGCGACTTCGGGCGGCTGCGGTGTTTGGGCAGCCACGGAGAAACTTAACAAGGTAGCCACAAGGGCAGCGAAAAATGGTTTCATGGGAAAGTGAGTCTGGGAATGGCCCCAAAAGGGCCAACAACAATGAGAATCGGGATGTGCAAAAAGGCAGCTACGCAGCGGTAGGGGTCATAAGATGGCGCACTACGACGCTGCGCAGAAGCGGCAATTGTCCATGAAAGAAGTGTGCAACCCCTGGAATCACAGTGATTGGCAGAGATTGGGGCCGAGCCCAATCCATTACTGAGGTCAACGGCACCGTATCGTCCTGCTCGCCATGCAGTACCAGCGTGCGCGCATGCAGCTCGGAAGCGATAGGCGCTACGGAAAATCGGCTGGCCGCCGTACCAACGAGCACCAATTGCTCTGGTAGGCGCTGGGAATCCAGTGCGGCTACAGCATGGCTGGTCACAAAGGCGCCAAACGAAAAGCCAGCCAGCGCCAACGGCGTCGAGGCCACACCCTCAGTACCGTGGGCAATAACGGCCAACAGGTCTTGCAATTCGCCACGCCCTTCGTCGTAAACCCCTTCTGTGCCGCCTACCCCCCGAAAATTGAAGCGCAGAGCGCGCCAGCCACATTGCACAAACGCACGAGCCAAGGTTTGCACGACCTTGTTGTCCATAGTGCCGCCAAACAGCGGATGCGGATGGGCGATGACCGCCACGCCGCGTGGCGTAGCGTCGCCGGACAGGGCGGGCAAGTCCTCCAGCACCTCGATCGCCCCAATGGGGCCTTGCACAACAAATTTACGCGTCTGGTTGTTCACAGTTTGCTATATTTTTAGTAGCCTGTTAGGCATATTCGACGGGGGCCAGGGACGAATTTCTCATATACCACCGCCCCATAGGGCTCTACCGCCCGAAATGGGCAGGTGTGACCAGACGCTCAACCACCTTACCGTTCTTCAGATGCGATTCGACGATTTCGTCGATGTCGTTCTCATCCACATAGGAATACCAGACGCCTTCCGGGTAAACCACGGCCACCGGTCCGCCGGCACAACGGTCCAGGCAACCCGCCTTGTTGACCCGCACTTGGCCGACACCGGCCAAACCGGCAGCACGGACCTGCTGTTTGCAACGGTCAAAACCCGCCTGCGCATTGTGATGGGCACAGCTGGCCTCACCATTGGTGCGCTCATTGAGGCAGAAGAAGATGTGGTGCGCGTAATAGGGCTTAGCAGGAGCGGTAGGTTCAGTCATAGGGCTCGATTCTAATTTTTTACGTCACGCCGCCAGACCAGTGACAGTACATAGAACAGCGTGGCGTAGGGCCACAACCAGCCCAGCCACTGGGCCAGACCATGGAAGCGGATAAACCGGCCCTGTTCCCAGGCGTGCAGGGTTTGGGCGAAATAGGGGCTCTCGGGGGCATGGTTCAGCAGACTCAAGTACATACCCAGGGAAAGCAGTAACAAAGAGGCGCTGGCCCGCCACGGCACCAGCGAAAGCCCCATTGCCAAGACGACAGACAACACCATGCCAACCTGCACCGGCAAACTCAGCCACGCCCACGCGTGAACGGGCCCCCAACTCAGCGCCGCTGACAAAGCCGTGACCGCAACACCAGCCGCCACCATACCCACTGCAAAGAAGGCGCGACGCGGGCGGGTCCGGACCACACAAAAGGCCAGCAAACAGGGAATCAGCAAACCCAGCATCACACAAAGCATTTCTGCGCCGGGCACCAGGGGCTGCAGTTCGGTTTCCCGCACGGGCACCCAATCCAGAAACGGCGTGTCGACCAATTGCCCACCCAAGGCTTCCTCTACCCGCTCAAGCACCTGACCCAACCCGAAGGGCACAGCCGCCGGAAACAAAAGCGCCATCGGCCACAAAGCCAGCAGCACAATGCCACCGCGAGACTCCGGAGTAAACCAGCGGGCCCGGATCTGGCTCCAGCGGTCTATGGCTCCCAACCGGGCGAGCAACACCGCAACAACGGCACCGCAGGTGGAACCCAAGGTATTGAGCAACCAGTCCTCGCGCGAAGGAACTCGGACCGACAGGTAGCTTTGCAGCACTTCCATGGCGAGTGACAGTACGGCGCCAACGATGGCGGACACCCATACCGCGTGCCGAAACCGCCCCGTGCGCAGCGCGCTCAGTGCCAGCAAGCCACCTAAAGGAGCATAACCCGCGACGTTGACCGCTACGTCAAAGCCGGTCCAGAACTTCGGAAGTGGAGCCGCCAGAAATGCCCAAGGCGCAATGCCTTGGTCGCGCCATTCGGCGAAGGGGTACAAGCTGGCATAGACGATAAGCCCCATGTAAATCAGGGCGAGGGGCCATGCTGCCGTCTTGTGCATGCATTTCCCTAAAAAGGTTTGACGACCACCAAAATGACTGCAGCAATCATTAACAGCACCGCCGACTCGTTAAACCAGCGGAACCATACATGGCTACGCCGCATGGTGTTGGCTTCAAACTTCTTGAGCATGCTACTGCACGCGTGGTGGTAACCGATGACCAGCACCACTACGCCCAATTTGGCGTGCATCCAGCCGTTGCCTGGCCCCCGGCCGATGCCATACCCCAACCACATCCACAGGCCAAAGCCCAGCGCGGGGACTGCAAGCAAGGTGGTAAAGCGGAGCAGTTTGCGCGCCATCAGCAGCAACCGGGCGCGCTCCGCGTGCGAGTCGGGCGGCACCATTGCGAGATTCACAAATATGCGCGGGAGGTTGAAGAGGCCAGCAAACCAGCTGACCACGAAAACAATGTGTAGAGCTTTGATCCAGAGCATGGACGAAGTGTAGTGCGACAAATGGAGGGGCATCGGCATAGGGGACAGCCATTCTAGGCTGCACCCCTGCCACACCACCCGGCATGCGGGTCCGCACCGGGCGGTTCGAGAGTTTGAGGTCATGACAGCCGGGGTAGTCTCAGGTTATCAAAGTACGCGATGGTTAGCA
>CAUPQG010000047.1:0-6447 GCA_963513355.1 uncultured Rhodoferax sp.
TCAGCACCACAAAATCCGCCTCACACCCCGGCAACAGGTTGCCGACCACACCTTCCAGCCCCAAAGCCCGGGCCGCGCCTGCTGTGTGCTGCCACCACAAATGCTGGGGATGCAGCGACAGGCCCTGCTTGGTCTGCCCTTCGCGCCCCACGTAATAGGCGCCCAACATGGTGTGGAACGGGCTGAACGACGTGCCGCCCCCCACGTCACTGGCCAAACCGTACGGGAAACCCACCCGGTCCGCGCCTGCGTAGTCAAAAAAACCGCTGCCCAGAAACAGATTGCTGGTCGGGCTGATCGCGGCGGCCGTGTCCGTGTCGCGCATCAGAGCACGGTCGGCATCATCAAAGTGGATGCAATGGGCATACACGGCGCGCTTGCGCATCAGGCCAAAGTCATCGTACGTGGCCAGGTAGCTGCGGGATTGGGGAAACAACTCACGTGCCCACGTGATTTCGTCCTTGTTCTCCGCCACATGGGACTGGATCCATACATCCGGATATTGTCGGGCCAGGTCGCCCGCGCCACGCAACTGGGCTTCGCTGCAAGTAGGCGCAAAGCGGGGGGTGATGGCATAACCCAGCCGGTCCTTGCCGTGCCAACGCTGGATCAGCGCCTCGGTATCGCGCAGGCTTTGCTCCGTGGCGTCAAAGTTTCCATCGGGTGAAGCGCGGTTGAGCAAATCCGCCGGCGCATTGCGGTCCATCAGGCACAGACCGGTGATGAGGCGCATGTGTTGCGCCTGGGCTTCGGTGAACAGCGCATTAACCGATTCGGTATGCGAGGTGGCAAAGGTGAGCGCGGTAGTGACCCCGTTGCGCAGCAGCTCCGCTACGAAAAACGTAGCGGCTTGTGCACTGTAATCGGGGGCTGCAAAGCGTTTTTCTTCAGGGAAGGTGTAATTCTCCAGCCACGGCAACAGGCCGTCGGCGGGCGAGCCGATAACCTGGGTTTGGGGGTAGTGGATGTGCATGTCCACAAACCCGGGAGCAATGATGCGACCAGGGAAATGCTCGATGGCCACGCCGGGATACTGGCCCACCAGATCACGGTACGCGCCAATCGCCTGCACAACCTGGGCGCCTGCAGCGTTGGCGCCAACGACCAGCAGACCGTCTTCTTCAAAAAGGGCACGTACGGGCCCCTCGCTGTGCGGGGCAAACCAAAGAAGGGAGGCGCGGTAGGCATTCATGGGCGCAAGCTTAAACCGGGAATACCGCGGCGGGCATATGGTGTCCGGCATAAACCCTATCGAGCCCCCCCCCCGTGGCGTTACCAAAACTTGCAATTCGCTACCGCGGCCCGGGCCTGCGCCGCGCTACAGTGGATGCCACTTTGCAAACAAGCGCCGCGGGGGATTGAATGGCACAACGGACCTCTCAAAACACACTGCAGCTGCTACTGGTGACCGCCGCACTTTTGGGCACCAGCGCCTGGGGCGATGACCACTTCCCCTCGGCCGGCAATCCGCTGGGCAGCTGCGCGGTACCCGCTGCCGCTGCGGCCGAAGATGTGTCCTCACCCACTACCGTGATCGGCAACGGAACACCCGCCAGCTGCACGGGCGCGGCGGTTGTACAAGGTGTGGCCAAAGGCGGCATCATCACCTTCAACTGCGGTGCGGCCCCGGTAACCATCACCCTAACGCAGCCCGCCAAGATTTTCAACAACACCGGGCCCAAGATCGTTATCGACGGCGGAGGCAAGGTCACATTGAGCGGCGGTGGCACCTCGCGCATCCTTTACATGAACACTTGTGACCCAGCCCAGGTCTGGACCACCTCCCACTGCCAGGACCAGGACCACCCGCAGCTGACGGTGCAGAACCTGACCTTTATTGACGCGAACGCTACCGGTGCCAACCCCGACGGCGGTGGTGCGATCTGGGCACGCGGTGGCCGCCTCAAAGTGGTGAACAGCCGATTCTTCCGCAACCAGTGCGACGCAGCGGGACCCGACGTCGGTGGGGGCGCCATTCGCGCATTCAGCCAGTCGCAGAATCTGCCGGTGTATGTCGTAGCCTCCACATTTGGTGGACGCAGCGATCTGGCCAATGTATGTTCCAACGGCGGTGCGCTCAGCAGCATTGGCGTTTCCTATTCGGTTCTCAACAGCCGCTTCACGCACAACCGCGCGATTGGCCAGGGTGCCAACCCCGCACAATCGGGTACCACCGGCGGTGGCAGCGGTGGTGCCATTTACAACGATGGCAATACCTTCCAACTGCAGGTATGTGGCAGCGACATCAACAACAACACGGCCAAGGAAGGCGGCGGCGCGATCTTCTTCGTCAGCAATGACCGCAGCGGCACACTGTCCATCAACAGCTCCGTGCTCAGCGCCAACCCCAGTGCAAAGTTCGAGACCGCGGGCCTGCCCGGCATCTTTTACCTGGGTAGCGGCAGCGCACAAATCAGCGCGTCCACCCTGGACCGTGGCAATACCACCACGTCGGCCGACTGTGTTTTCAACTGGGGCGAGCACAACTACCCCGAGCTGTTGACACCCGCCCCTGCGCGCTCCCAAACGCAGGCCCCCTACTACTACCGGCACTACCCCGGCACCAATAGTTATGTCGGCATTTCATCGCAAGATGACAAGCTGCGCTACATGGGCAGCGCCAGCAACAACCAGATGCTGGACCTGGGAAGCATGACCACCTGGAAGCAGACTGCAGGCTGCCAGTGACGTACATTGGGGCGTTATTTTTTTGCAACACCCAAGTACACCCAACGCAGAAATCACTTGAGCCCTTACGCCAAGCTCTGACAGAATCGCGGCTTCGCTGATTCGAGACCGCTGCGCAACGAATGTCCTTGCGCAGTCAACCCCTTGAAAGGGCCACACCTATGTTGTTCATGTCTTTTACCTAAACCGCACCTCTGCCGCCCCGGCTGGATGTGTGCCATACCGTCCAGCCAGTGCCCGTGCCGCTTCTGCCGCCGCAAGCCCTGGTTACCACAGCCGGGGCTTTTTGCATTTGGGAGTGTGCACACATGAGTGCCAAGGTTTTTTCGCGCGACTACGCGCTCGGTAAGGTCAAGAAGCTGCAACGCATGAAGCAGCCCCTGGCCATCAAGATAACGGTTACCCCACCCCGCAACCCCGTGGTTTTTGCCATGGCGCACCGTGCAGCGTCGTCTGCTGCGGGCAAGCACATCCGCGCTCAGGGCGCGATGCGCCGCGCGGAGAAGGTGACCTTGCAAAAGCTGGTGCGCCAGCTGGAGCAATGAAATGGACAACATCCGTATGAACAACAACGAAATGCATATGCAAATCGCCGAGCGCAGCGCGCGCTTGGGCGAAGTTGCCACCGAGCTCAAGGCCGAGCTCTTTGGCATAGACACCATCATCGACCGCGTCATCGAATCCCTACGCGCCTGGTACGTGATGCCCGAGCTCATCAAGCGCCCGGTCATCATTTGCCTGTGGGGACTGACCGGTACCGGCAAAACCCAGTTGACGCGCCTGATCGCGCAGAAGCTGGGCCTGTACGACCGCTTTGTCGAAGTGCAGATGGACGGCTTCAGCAACAGCACCGGCTACCGGCCCAACACCATCTCGGGCATGCTGGCGGAGTCCGGCGTGCTGGAAGGCGCGCCGGGCATTCTGGTGCTGGACGAGTTCCAGCGCTACCGCACGCTGGACAAGGAAGGTGATGACGTCAAGGTGGAGCGCTACCAGGATGTCTGGACCCTTCTATCGGATGGCCGCTTGGCTCCTGCGCTGTCCTTCATGTCCGACATGGAGTATTCGCTGGGCCGCTCGCAGTACGACCAGGAGCGTGAAAAGACCGACGGCGATGAGGCCAGCAAATTCAAGCTGCATCTGTCACCCTACGAGGCGCGCGACCTCAAGCAGGCGCTCAAGCTGCAGGAGCCATTGCTAGAGATCATGCGCTGGACCTCCGACGAAATCCAGGCCCGCATGCAGGCCTTCCAGAACTCGCCGGAAGCGTGGGAGACCGACTACAGCAAGCTGCTGATCTTTGTGGCTGGCAACCTGGACGAGATGTACCGCCAGACCGCCGCGCGCGTGGAAGACTGCGACACCGATGCCGACATCTTCCATGCACTGACGCAAAAGCTGTCGCTGATCGACGTGAAGAAGGCCCTGGGCAAACGCTTCAAGCCTGAGCAGATTGCGCGCCTAGGCAACAACCACGTGATCTACCCCAGCTTCAACCGCGCAACCTACCAGCGGCTGATTGCCAACATGTGCGAAGGTTATATGCGCGACCTGGCGGAGTCATCCAAACTGCGCTTCGCGATCGATTCTGCCCTACTGGATGAAATTTACGCCAACGCAGTGTTTCCAGCCCAGGGAACACGGCCGCTTTTCTCGTCCATCCACGCCATCGTCAGCGCACCACTGGTCAATGCCACGCTGTGGGCCATCGAGCACGGTGCCACACCCACAGACGAACTGCGCCTGAGCCTGGGCGCTGACAAGCGCCACCTGCTGGCACAGTTTGGACCCCACAGCAAAGCCTATCCGGTGAGCTTTGAGCTCAATCGGCTGAAGCAACGCGCCAACCCCGACTTCCGTGCATTGCTGGCAGTGCACGAGGCAGGGCATGGTCTGTTGTATGGCCTTTTGTTTGGCCATGCGCCGCAGGAAATCAAAATCAACGTGGCATCGTTCGACGGCGGCTACAACAGCTACACCAGCCTGCGTGCCGAGTCACGGCGCAACTTGCTGGATGCCATCTGCGTCAGCCTGGGTGGCCGAGCGGCGGAGGCCATGGTGTTTGGAGAAGACGCCTGCACCACGGGTGCCGAGCACGACCTCAAGCAGGCCACGGCCGACGCCGCACAGTTTGTGCGCCACTATGGTTTTGCCGGGCGACTGAGCCGCACCGATGTGACCCACGAGATGGACGACGATGTCAACACGGACATCACGCCCACCAACGAGGCGATTGAGGCTTTGCTGCAAACGCAGTACGCGCGGGCAATGCAGTTGCTGCAAGAACACGTGCCCGTGTTTATGCGCATCACCCAAGCCCTGTCTGATCATGGCGAGGTACCTAAGGATGCACTGGCGCAGTGGTTGAACTTGCCGGTGGCGGCGCAGCCCAGCGTGCTGGAGCCTTATGCCGACCAATTGGCTGCGTTTGCGCGGCGCCAGGCGGCATTGGGACTATTGGACCATAAGCTGCGCGGCGCGGGTACGGCGGGCGCTTCGGCGGTTGAGCTTGCGCTGCACGCCGACGCATAAAGCGTTCTAGTGGCGACCGATACAGCAGCGCGTCCTGCTTTGCCGTGCCGCCAACAGATTCGCATTCGCGCGCTTGGACTTCACATGGAACGCATCAACGCTTCACACTGTGCCTCTACGCTGTCGTTTCCATCACTCGCCATGCCGAAACCGTCAATCGCCCATGCACACCATGATCATTCTTCCCTCACCGAGGCTAAAAGCCCTTTCTGGCGATCCATCCAATATCCGCTGTTGCCGCCACTGGGTCTGGCCAACCGGGCAGCTTATTGCGACGCACCAGACTTGGTCGTCACCCAAGACGACGACACCAATGCGCATCGTGTTGTGGTCTATTGCCATCAATTGCTGTGGCAAACGGCGCTTGCGTGCTTTCTTAATGGCTGGACGCAAAACACAGTCGCCGACTGGCTTTCTAGGATATGAATCACACAGAGAACGCGAATGACACAACAAGACTTGAACGAAATACTCTATGGGCTTCTGAAGGCACATTTCATGTGGGGCGGCCTTTGTATCTGCCTGGAGTTTCTCTATTTTTCTATGCACAGACAGTGGGCAAAGTTGCGCCTGCTACCGCGGCATGTTGCTCTTTACATCTTGCCTGCTATTGGTTTTTTCGCTGTTTTTCTGTTCGTTTGCACTACCAACAACTGTCTGCGTGGCAGCGGGGGTGGAGGACGCTTTTCTATTGCAATTGTTGTGCTCATCGTGCTCGTATCTGCGGCCGCGTTTTGGTTTGCGCTGTATCGGCAGTGGATCAGGACGCCCACGGGCACGCACGAGGCGTACCCCCGCAAAGTGGTCCTCTATTTTCCCAACGATTGTGAAGTGCAGCTCGACAAGTTGGTGGCCCAATTCCTGGCCGACGGAGTAGTCTTTGTTGGCGTGGTCGGCAAAGACTGTGTTCGCATCGAGAAAAAGCTTAACGAACTACTCATAGACGCCAATGGAGAGCGACACCACATTCTTACGTCCGCTCATCCTGACTCAACCGTTGAAGAGGCAATTGAGTTCGCTCGTTCCTTGTCTGGACGCTGCAAGGCGGGAGACGTTCAGCTTGTCGAGTTCTAGCGTCTATGCCTGCTGTGGTGGTCTAATTTAAATAGACACAACGATAGGTTATTTCAAACCTAAACGGCAACACAAGTGAACAAGCAAAAATCCCGAAGAGTCTTTGACGCGAGCTTCAAGCTCCAGGTGGCCCAGATGGTCAAAGTCCAAGGA
>CAUPQG010000048.1:0-6406 GCA_963513355.1 uncultured Rhodoferax sp.
GATGTGGCTGACTACATCGTGGGCTTCTACAACTGCATGCGATTGCATTCAACACTGGGGAATTTGTCACCCAACGCTTTCGAGCGGGAATCGGCAAAACAACAATCTATTGATGTGTCCGAAAAAACTTGACCACCACATGCGAACGGTCGGTATTCCCGGTGGTTCGCGGCGCGCCGCAGAGATAATGGTCTCCTCCCATCAAGAATTCACGAGGTACTAAGGCGATTGTGAATAAGTAGGAACAACGCGTGGGCACGAGTACTGTGCAACGCCTTATTGTGAAGTCGAGAGCGAATTGACACCAATTTGTGGCCTTCGGGGGGTTGTTTGATCGGCTGGTCACCCCGCCCTCTTGCCTCATGTTCCAGTAGTTTTTGGCATAAGGCGCCTTGCTGGCAATCAGTTCCTTCTGGCTGGCATAGGCCGAGTCACCATAGACACGTTGTTGGTTACTGTGCAGCAGGTCAGGCAGTGGAAGCTTGTCATGCACGTTTGCTGCTGTCACCACCGCACCGTGTGCAAGGCCACTTTGACCATCCACCCCAAGGTGCAGCTTCATGCTGGGGTGGACCTGAGTCATCAAACTCCCAAACATAATTTGGCGGGTTCTTTACCCCGCTACCCACTCGCGTTGCAACAGTCCGTATAGAGCGGTGTCGGACACCTCGCCATTCACAATCCAACGCTCGCGCAAAAACCCCTCGCGGAGGAACCCAAGGCGCTCCAAGCTCTGGGCCGAGGCTGTGTTTCGGGGATCAATGTCCGCCTCAATACGGTTGAGGTTCATTTCTGAAAAACCATAAGCCAGCAGGGCGCGCAGGGCCTCGTGCATGTAACCATGACCCCAGGCGGCATGCGCCAGTCCATACCCCACTTCGGCACGGCGGCAGGTTGCCTGAATGCTGAACAGTGTGCAAGTGCCAACCAAGGCGCTAGTATCCTTCAGCACGATGCCACAGCGCAGATAGTCTCCAGTTGCCATGCCTGCCTGGTCGCGGGCAACCAAGGAGTGGGCTTCATCAATGCTGGCCCACGGTGGGGTGCTCCAGTAGCGCATGACCTGGGGGTCAGAAAAGATGGCAAACAGCGCAGGCGCATCAGCATCACCCAGCGGGCGCAACACCAATCGTTCGGTTTGCAGAATCAATTGTTCAAAAGAATGCATGAATACTTCCTGGCAGGACCACGATCCGGATCACTAGCCTGACACATGGAGGTGGACTAGTTCATGGGAACCCGCCTGGTGAGCTGCTTGAACATCAAACCGACACGCCCAATAACGATCCAACACCCGCTGTCACCCCCATTGCCAGCGCGCCCCAAAACGTGACCCGGGCTGCAGACATAAAAACGGGCGCACCACCCGCACGTGCGGCGATGACACCCAAGAGCGCCAGAAAGAACAGTGAACTCAACGCAAGGCCCCACATCAGGGCCGTTGCTGGCAACACCACCACAACCAGCAAAGGCAGTCCAGCACCGGCAGCAAAGGTCGCGGCGGAAGCCAGCGCGGCCTGAACAGGCTTTGCAGCCAAAGTATCAGAAATTCCGAGCTCGTCGCGCGCATGCGCTGAGAGGGCATCATGCTGGGTCAGCTGCGTTGCAACTTGGGATGCCAGCGCAGCATCGAGTCCTCGGCTCACGTAAATGGCGGTCAACTCGGCGTGCTCCTGTCCCGGATTCTCTGACAGCTCCAACCGCTCACGGGCCAGGTCCGCATTTTCGGTATCCGCCTGGGAACTGACCGACACATATTCGCCCGCGGCCATCGACATGGCACCGGCGACCAGGCTCGCCACACCGGTGACCAGAATAGCATTGGCACTTGCGCCCGTTGCCGCTACGCCCAAGACTAAGCTTGCAGTAGAAACAATGCCGTCATTGGCACCCAGCACCGCTGCTCGCAACCAGCCCGTGCGATGGGTTTTGTGTTTTTCACCGTGTCGCATGGCGGATTCCGATCCATATAAACGCTCAAACTACTATCTTTTTGGTAGCAATAGATGCAGAAATCCCGGGGGCTAGCGGCACTATAGAACGATACAACTTACGCCTCTTGAGCGACTCGCCTACTTTCCGGTGTTCACACCTTGTTTGGCGCGCGCAGCCTCGCTGGCGAATGCACGACCCGCCTCTTTTTCTTGTGCGGCTTCTTCAGCAGTCCTGCAACGCCTGAACGTCATGTTGGATCCGGTTGAAACCTCCCTGACACAGCGGGTTTCAGAAGCCGTCTCTTGCGTCCCTGTGCCGCTGGAAGCACACGCCGCCAGGCTGAACACGATTGCAAGCAAAGGATAGATTTTCATTATGTGATTTCTTTCTTTGTTTTAGCCTTATGGGCATCGTTAAAAGACTCCCTGCGGCGCCTTATCTGGCGCCGCACAGCACTTTAACCGCAGAGGAACAACTTAGACAAACGACTCGAACACCGCATCCAACCGTTGCACATACTGGCTGCGCAGAGACGGATCAATAAAACTCGCGTCAAAGCTGTTGCGCGCCAGTTGATAAGCATGGGCGGATATCATGCCCAGAGCAGCAAAAGTCTGGGTAAAGTTTTCGTTGATATACCCGCCAAAATAAGCCGGGTCGTCAGAGTTGACAGTTGCCATGATGCCGGCGTCCAGCATACGTTGCAGGTTGTGCTGCGCCAGCGTAGGAAACACGCGCAGTTTCAGATTGCTTAGTGGGCACACAGTCAGCGGAATGCGATCCTTGGCCAGGCGCTGCATCAGCGCGGCATCGTGTATGGCTTGCACGCCGTGGTCGATGCGTTCCACTTTCAACACATCCAGTGCACTCCAGATGTAGGCCGGCGGCGCCTCTTCGCCAGCGTGGGCCACCAGGCGAAAGCCCAGCTCGCGGCAGCGGGCATACACCTTGGCAAACTTCTCGGGGGGGTGGCCCACCTCGCTGGAAGCCAGACCAATACCCACAATCTTGTCGCGCAGCGGTAGCGCCTGCTCCAGGCATTCAAAGGCCTCTTCTTCGCTCAAATGGCGCAGGAAACACAGGATCAGCGAGGCAGTCATGCCGTACTTGGCGGGCGCATCGGTGCAGGCACGGTGCAGGCCGTTGATGACGGTGGCGGCATCCAGGCCATGCCCGGTGTGAGTCTGGGTATCAAAAAAGATCTCGGTGTGCAGCACGTTGTCTGCCTGCGCGCGAGCCAGGTAGGCGCAGGTCATGTCGTAAAAGTCCTGCTCAGTCTTCAGCACCATGGTGCCCTCGTGGTAGATGTCCAAAAACTCCTGCAGATTGTTGAACACATAGGCGTCGCGCAACGCCTGTTCGCTGGGGAAACGCAGCGCAACGTTATTGCGTTTGGCCAGTGCAAACATCAGCTCAGGCTCTAGCGAGCCTTCGATGTGCATGTGTAATTCAGCCTTGGGCATGGCGCGCAGCAGCGCTGGCAGGCGTTCGGGGGATACGGGCTTGTGGTTCTGGGTCATGTTTATTCCTTCCTGGGTCGGGTAACAGTCTATTGCAGGTGCTCGGCAAAAAAAAACTTGACGCGCAGTTTGGCGTCTTCGCTAGCTTGCAGGTTGGGCGCTGTGGTCACCCCGGCACCTGGGTTCACGCCATTGGGCACATCTTTGCGCACCCGTTTGGTCTTCAGTGCCGGGTTGTCGAAGTCATGGTAAGTGTCGGGGTAGGTCACGATCTGCATAGGTTCACCCCGCGCCGCTACCGTGGTGGCCAACGCCTTGCACGGCTCAGCAGGTGTCCAGTCATCGGCCTCACCGATCAGCAGCAACAGCGGTGCATAGGGATGAAAACTGTCTGCTTTTTTGTTCCGGGATGTGCAGCCGGGGTAGAAGGAGACTGCTGCATTAAAACCAGCACCCTGCGGGCGCTGGGTGATGGCACCCAACACCACTCCACCGCCATGCGACCAACCCAGTAACGCAATGCGGTTCGCATCCACATTCGGCAACTGGCGCAGGTAGGCCAGCGCTGCGTAGGCATCGCCCACGCGGTCTGCCTCCCTGATCGTGCGTTCACTGAACTTGATCGTGCATATTTGCGTGACCCCGCGGGCACTGAAGCTGTCGAGCATCAGCGTTACGTAACCCTGGCTGGCCAGGTACTCACCCCACATCGCGTGGCGTGGGTTGAGCTGCCCGTCCTTGCCATAGGCCCCACCGCAACCATGCACCATGACCACAGCCGCATGTGTGCCCGTGCCCTGCGGGCTGAAGACAAAGGCTGACAGCGGTGCGGGCGCGGACGACACTCCCGCCGTGGGCACCTGCACTGCCTGCGGTGAGGCCACCGCCTGACCGACCCATAGGATCAGGCAGGTGGCCAGAGCGGCGATCAGCTTCATCGGAGGCATCAGCGGATCTTGGCCGCTTCGATCTCCATCTGCGTCACCAACTCTTGCATCTGATCCACCACAGCCTGCACGGTCTCGCGCTTGGACAAGTCCACACCCGCCTTTTGCAGCTGCGCCATGGGGTGGTCATTGCCACCGCTGCCCAACAGCTCCAGGTACCTTGCGGTAGCGGACGCGCGCGACGCAGGTGTCCCGGTTGTCATGTCCTTGAACAGCTTGGCTGACGACGCAAAACAGGTAGCGTACTGGTAGACGTAATACGGCGAATTGAAGAAATGCGGAATACGCGACCAGGTGTATTTGTAGGCATCGTCAATAGTCACCGCATCGCCGTAGTAGGTCTTGAGCAGATCCAGGTAAATTCCATTGAGAACAGCTGCGGTCACTGGCTTGCCCTGCTCCACCAACTTGTGCGCCTGCAGCTCAAAGTCGGCAAACAGAACCTGCGTGTAGAAGGTGCCCACAATGGAATCCACCGCGTGCTGCAACAGCAGGAAGCGCTCCTTGGGGTCCTTGGTACTCTCCAGCAGCTTGTTCAGCAGAAAACGCTCATTGGTGGTGGACGCTACCTCGGCCACAAAGATCGTGTAGCTGGAAGTGACATAAGGCTGCTTCTCATACGACAGGATGGTGTGCATGGCATGGCCGCCTTCATGGGCCAGCGTGAACAATGCGCTTTGTGTGTCGTTGTGGTTCAGCAGCATGTAGGGGCCAACCCCGTAGACACCACCCACATAGGCACCCGAGCGTTTGCCCTCGTTCTCATACACGTCGATCTGCTTGCCCGACAAGAACTTCTTGTACTTGGCCACATAGTCCGCCCCCAGCGGTGCCATGGACTGCAACACCGTCTCCTTGGCATCGTCATAGGGGTAGGTGGCCGTCGTCTTGTAGATAGGGATGGAGCCGTCATACAGGTGGTAGCTGTCCAGCCCCAACAGCTTCTTGCGCAACTTGGCATAACGCTGCAGCGGCGCGGTGCCGGCGCGCACGGTGTCCACCAGGGTCTTCACCACGTCGATGGGCACTGCATGGTCGTCCAGCGCGGCATCCAGCACGGTGGGGAAGTTGCGGGCCTGAGCGGTAAACCAGCCCTTTTGCATGACGCCGTTGTAAATGGCCGCATAGGTATTGGATGTGGCGGCGTAGGTACCCAGGAAGGCCTGAAATGCCTTGGCGCGGTCGGCCTGCACATAGTTGGTCTGCAACACGCCCTGGTAGGTGCCCGGTGACAGGGTGATCTCTTTACCGTCGGACAACGTGACCTTGGGGAACTTGATGTCCGAGGTCGACAGCTCCTGGAAGGTGGCCGTGGGGGTCTGGCTGAAACGCGCAGCATAGGACAACAGCTTTTCGCCCTGCTCGTCCAGCACGTGGGCCTGCTGGCGGTAGTTGTCCAAAATGGTGAACTTATAGGGTGCCAGCGCGGGGGTGTCCCGTATCCACTGTTCCATGGTGGCCTGCGGAATCTTCAGCAGCTCGGGGGTGAACCAGGCCGTGGTGGTGCCGAACTTGGCAAAAACCGCCCCCACCCGCTGGAACTTGCCCGCCACCTCCTGGTTGCGCGTCTCCACATCGCGCTGCAACTGCGGATAGCGGTAGACCTTGTATTGCAGCATGCCAATCTCATCAAACGCCTGGTAGGCGCTGAGCACGGCGGCCGGTCCGTTCTTCAGAGTGCCCTTGCGCGCGGCAAAGGCATCCATCTTGGCCTCGATGCTGGTCATGGCTGCGTCCCACTCGGCCCAGTTGGCGTAAATGGGCGAAAAGTCCCACTTGTACTGCGCCGGAATCTCGGCCCGGTTTTGCGTGGCCGGCTTGGGTGCACTGGCCGCCAGTGCGCCCGTGGCAAACAACAGATGGACAGATGCGGCCACGGTGCCGAGCAGGAGTTTGTTCATGGAGGAAAGACCTTGAGGGGGTGGAATCGGCATAGGGGACAGCCATTCTAGGCTGCACCCCTGCCACACCACCCGGCATGCGGGTCCGCACCGGGCGGTTCGAGAGTTTGAGGTCATGACAGCCGGGGTAGTCTCAGGTTATCAAAGTACGCGATGGTTAGCA